>DCZO01000032.1:0-9011 GCA_002331335.1 Nitrospira sp. UBA2082
CGAGATGATTATCGGGAGTCGTTTTTCCAGCCATGCAGGATGGGGTTGAGGGGGGTATTGGGATCAAGCTTTTATGTCTTGGTTATTTTTCTCGGACGATCTTGGTAGCCATCGCTTTGACAACCACTTCCTTGCCCTCTGTGTTCTGGGCCTTATCGGTTGAGACATCGATCGTCGCGTGGACGACCACTCGCTCGCCTTCACTCGCCAACATGGGAATCTCATTCGTCTCACACCGGACCAGGTAGAGGACGTCGAGCGCGCCGGTGTCATCTTCCAGAATAAATCCCTGGCCACAGATATAACGCCCAAAGCCGTCGCGTCCTTGATAGCTCGTGAGGGTTTTGGTCTTGCCTTTAAGGATGACCGCGCGGCGGTTGTTCGCCATGGGATTCACGACGATCGAACCAATGGGGGTGACTTCATCGACGGGAGCGGCAACCACCCCTGCGGCCCATAGCCACCCACACACCAAGAGCCCCAACATCAGTTCTCCTCTCAAACGGGAAGGGCTCGGAGCGATGGTCAGACGACACCATTGCGCATACGCCATTCGAAACCTCTCTCGTCGTTATGGTTTCCCCTGCCCCCGCCGGGCGTCACTCAGGCCGTTTAAGACCTGCTGAATCTGCTGATGGAGACGGACCAGGCCGTCCAGCGGCATGGCCACGCGAGTGACCAGGTGGCCATCCAACCCCTTGGGCGCCGGTTGTCCATCCTTGGCGGCTTTTGCCACTGTGGCGAGGGCGGCCGGCTCGATGAACCCGAAATCGACATAGGCGATCCCCTGGGCCACGCCGACGTTGGAATAGTTCACGGCGTGTGGATGCGCCGTGGACTCGCTGGGCTTGAGTCTCACATTTAAGGCAATGGTGCTGTTCTTGGGTTCATTCATGGAATGGGAATCCTTGGACGAATCATAGGAGAGCGACCTGTTTGGACTGTTGCCCCTTCCACTGTATCGCCATTCCTTCTCACACGGTAGCAAATCTCACCATCTGTTCAGTTGCCATCCAACATCACTCGGCCCTGGAGCGCTCTCCCCGTGCGGCCCGCAGGCGAGCCACGCGTGAGCCCTCCGTCATTTCGAACGGAGCAAGAAACCCTGGCGCTGAGCTGCCCGAACAGACGCTTTGCGTTGGCAGGAAACTGCTGGGATCGCTGCTGCACGAGGTACGAACGACGAAGGGCGGGACCGCGTCAGTATTTTCTCCACTCCACCGGCGGCAGTCCCCAGAGCTCCTCGCGGACAGCCGCCCACCGAAATCTCCAGAGAAATAGCCGGCCTCCCTTTTCCGGCTTGCTCAAAAACCTCACTACCAACCGCAGACCCCCATCGACTTTTCAGGGGTTTCGGTCTATCCTACGATAGGTTCACGAACAAGCGTATTTAATACGTTGCAGCACAATCGGTCGTGTCAGTCATACGTTTTGCCATATGTTGATTCAGTTAGGATAACGGCATATAAGGCTTGGGCGCGCAGGTTCAAGCCCGGTCCGGGGAGGGGCACCATTTCTCAGCGAACCATTAATGTCTGTCTTTGCGAGGCAGTGGATCATTTCTGTGACTGCCTCCATCTAATCCCAAAAGATCTTCGAGTTGCGACACAGCGATTCCTTAGTAACACGTAGCCAGAAGCATGCGGAAGCGAAACTGGAGGGTGGTCCTTATTAGCGTAATACTGATCGTAGTAGTCCTCTTAATTGTAAGCGGAATTGTGGTCTTCACTCGCTGGCAGCCATCAGATGAGCAGGCGTATCTTGATGTGGTAGCCACCATGTCTCTTGCAAAAGCCAAGGGCTTCTTCACAAAGTTTCCCAAAAGCCAATATAGGGATAAGTTGGCCAGCGATATTATCACGTGGTGTAAAACAGAACGGATACCTGGATGTTTTCAGGCTATCCTAGACATACTTCCTAGAGAGCATCCAAGGTATCCTGAGATACTCCAACTTTCCGAGCAAGAACTAAAAAACCGGACAAACTCAACCGGGGAAAAAGATTGATATGGGTGTCAAATGGCCTCACAAACACACTCACGTCCTGTGAAACTTTCCATACTTGTATTGACACTCGGAGTTGCTTTAATCACCTTTGCCGGATGTGCAACACGGGTCCATACCATACCCGAATTTCCCGGACTCCAAAATGTCATTGTTCTCCTGGGTGGACCCATCACTTTTGACGGAAAAAGGGAATACCTTCCGAGAACGATAACAGACGCTCCTATTTCGGAGAATGGACTGAGTTTTCGATATTCATACCATGAAATTCAGCAACGGAATGATAGCCTTGAAGTCCTAGCTTTGTTCAATCCTCTTACCTTGATTGGCTTCCCTACTGGTGGAACGCAATCAACTGTGACGGGGAAGCTGGATATTTTGAAAGGAACGGAGGCATTAAAAACTTATACCGCGACGTGCGTGTTGGAAGTTACAAGAACCATCTTCACGGACGGCGAGAGTTTTTCCGAATTACGCAGAAAAGGTTTGGTAGCTGTCAGGGATAACATCGAGGCTCAGATGTTCGAGGACAAGGAGTTCCTGGCGAAGCTATCTGCTGGAGGACACTCGTCGAGTGGCACAAATTAAGGGCTGCAAGACAAAGACCGAGTTAGGACGCTCTGACGGGCTTGGATAGGAGGGCAACATGGAGACTAAAATTCTGCGGACAGGTGCTGTGTTATTCGCGCTGGGAGCCCTTTTGTTTGCGCAAGGTTGTGGACCAACTCTTGGCCACGTTTACACAAAAGTGGAAAATATGCCAGCGAATAAGGCAGTTGTTTATGTTTATAGGCCAAGCTCGTTCTTCGGAGGCGGAGTCGTCTATGACGTGAAGGCAAACGGCAAAGAAGTTGTGACTACGCTCTACAATGGAGGTTATTACCCATACGTGACGGAGCCGCGTGAAATTGAGTTTTCTGCTAAGACTGAATCAAGAGACGCGGTCACCATTGATGTTAAACCAGGGCAAACCTACTTCCTAAAGGGGACCGTTGGCGTGGGATTTGTAGTTGGACGCCCTCATCTTACCGTGGTTCCACCAAATGTCGCAGAAAACGAGATCGCAGAGTGTAAGCTCATACCAGAGCCATAGACTTTGGTGATCGCCTAAAGGGGTTCAACAGAGCGTTACAGTAATAGCGGCACACTGTTCTGCCTGTAGAGGCTCCCTGTGAACAAGCGAAGTAGCGTCCTTCGGCCAAATTTGCGCGCGGGAAATACATCAGTGTGCTCAGTTTGTGCTCAACTCCACCCCACTCAGGCCTATTCCAGCCAAAGTTCGGCTTTTCTCCAACTCTTGGTTCCCATTGGCTCCAATGAGTTCCAGTAGGCCTGAGTAGGGTCGCAGAGCCGCCTTCCTAAACCGGGAGTCCTAGGGGCCAGCCTGTCGCCCAACTATCTGATTACAGGGTGCGGGCACAAAGGACTTCGTCTCGGCGAAGAGCTTCGAGGGCAGAGGCAGGAACACTGGTGACTGCTATCGTATCACCCAGGGCATTGAAGACTTCGATGGAATAGCCTTCAGTTCCGTCAAGAGCCACGTGATGCTCGACCAATTTGACGATGTCGCCACGGCGGAGACGATGCTCTGGCACATCACACTTTAGTGCCACATCCGTGTAAAGATCAAACTTCATTTGGTCCCCCGCGTGTCAGGAATCAGTGTAACGAACTTCGTAACGCCCGACAAGTGTTCTGTCATCCAGATGGAGCGGGAAACAGAAGGAGGCGGGATGAGCTGGCCCAGGTTACGTGGACACCAGAATAAACAGGATCGGGATATCTTTTCTTTTCCTCGGTCTGGCCTCCTCGCTCCGCACAGCGTCAGGCGCTGAATCGCGGGGTGCTTGTGTCAGTAGTTCATCCTGAGCACCCACTCAATACTTTCTCCAGGCCACCGGCGGGAGGTTCCAGAGCTCTGCGCGAACCGCGGCCCACAAAGCATCTAGCATCTTGGTCAGATCCGGCGCCGACTTGGCGAGCAGTTTAACCGCCACGCCCGGTACCGCCGGTTGAGACACGCCCCCTAAAATGTGCTCCGACTGCTCGTCGAGTGCGAGCCCGATTCTCGTTTCCAACCGGCTCCACACCTCCGGTGTGATGGCATCGTTGACTACATACAGCGACGCCACGTAGTCCCAGCCTGCTGCGAGTCCAATGGCGCCTAGATTCGTCGAGGGATCGAGCGCATATCGTTCTAGGAGCCCCGATCCCGACGCCGTCGTAATCCGAATGTCGTTTTCAAGCGTCGCAAATGCCCAGCGCTCTCCGCGCGCGATTCGGCCGGATGCGATGGCATCCCAGAGGAGTATCGTTGCGCCGGGTGCCAATGTGGCATGAAGCTTTTGCCGGAACCGTGAACCGGCAAACGGAATTGTGTGTTCAGGCAGCCACTCCACGATCGCGCCCGGCCCGACAGCCAGATCGATGTCCTGCGCCGAGACCTCACCCAGCGATCGGTACACACGGTTCGCCGACGGCGCGGAAATGAGGACATGCGCCCCCTCATCCACTTTCATATCGATGGAGAGATGATCGCCGCCGACCAGACCACCGGAAGGATTGACTAGGAGGGTATAGGCTGCTCCCGTATCGTCGAGATAGATGGGCGGCAGCAAATGCCAGGGACTGGTACAGTGGGAACGCGCGATGATCGTCCGGCCGTCGCGCGTAGCGTAATGAAGCCGCAACCGGCCGACACGGCCGACCGATCGGGTCAGCACATCCTGAACATGTTTCTTTTTTCGTGGCACGGAGACCGGTTCGGCGATCACGCCCGCCGAACCCGTTGCGGGATACGCTGCTCGACCCAAGCCACCACCTGATCGAGGCCTTCCTCACTCAACAGATTCGTGAAGACGAAAGGAAGATTGCCCCGCATACGCCGAGTATCCCGATCCATCACGGACAAGTCCGCGCGGACAAACGGCGCCAGATCCATCTTATTGATGACCAATAAATCGGAACGCGTGATCCCCGGCCCGCCCTTGCGCGGGATTTTGTCACCGCCGGCCACATCGATCACGTAGATCACGTAGTCCACCAATTCGGGGCTGAACGTCGCCGCCAAATTGTCCCCGCCGCTTTCCAAGAAGATCAATTCGATGTCCGGATGGCGCTTGAGCAAGTCGTCAATCGCCTCCTGATTGTGCGAGGCGTCCTCCCGGATGGCCGTGTGGGGGCATCCTCCTGTCTCCACACCGAGGATCCGATCAACCGGCAGGGCCGCCCGTTTCGTCAGAATCTCCGCGTCGATTTTCGTAAAAATATCGTTCGTCACCGCCGCCAAACTGTACCGATCGCGCAACTTCCGGCAGAGGGCTTCGACCAGCGCGGTCTTGCCGGACCCGACCGGCCCTCCGACACCGATCACCGGGATGCCTTGCTTTCTCGCTTGAGTCGGGTGCGCCTCACCATGACTGTGCTGACGATTGATGTCGTGCATGTGAATACAACGAGTAGATGGCTTATGGATAATTCTTTATGAGCGAAACAATCTCCACTCCAGCCGGCCATGGCGCATGGTGTAGATATCTTGAATGGGGGACCATGAGCTCATCGGCATACCCTCATCCACCTCGCGGCTGATCCGATCGATCAACGGCAGCCACTCGCCCAACACCCGCTGGCCTTCGAACTGGCCGAGAGGACTCAACCGCATTCCGGCGGACACGAACCCGACGGACGTCTGATACAGAAAGGCGGCGGCGGTCTCTTGCGCATCCCATCCGCAGGCCCCCAATGTGAGTCCAAAGCTCACAGCCAGATGCCCGGGTGTCCGATCGGCCTCCACGGCGTCACGATAGGCTTCCACCACCGGCTTGTCTCGGAGTTGATCCGCGGCGACCTTGAGAACCTGCCGACCCATCTGGCGGCTCGCGGCTCGCGACTCACGACCAATTTTCATGGCCTCCAGGTCGCGGTCCACCTCGATCGCCGGTGCGACCACCCCGGTCGCACCGGCTCGGTTCGCTATCTTTGCAGCCAGCACTTCCCGCCGACTCATACCCCCGCGTAGCAGATCTTCCACATAGCGGCCCAGTTGGTCGGAGTCTTTCACAGCGCCACCTTGCACAGCCGCTTCTAATCCGGACGAAAAGGCGTAGCCACCGGAGGGGAAAAAGCTGTCGACGAACCGGAGCCCTTCGAGCAACGCCCGTGTATTCATGAATCCGGGCTGACAGGCCTCAGGCCGATACGCTGACAGGATGGGACGAAGGCTCCGCCTGCGCTTGTCAGCCTGCAACTTGTCAGCGATCCCTTTCCTCAGAACAGAAAATACCGCTGCGCCATGGGCAGGACGATCGCGGGCTCGCATGTGAGCCGCACCCCGTCTGCCGTGACAACATAGGTTTCCGGATCGACTTCGATGTTCGGCAGATAATCGTTCAGTTTCATGTCGCGTTTCTTGATGTTTCGGCAGTTCTTCACGGCCGCGACACGTTTCTGCAATCCGAGCTTCTTCGGAATCCCCTTCTCCAGCGCCGCCTGTGAAAGAAAGGTCAGGCTGGTGCTGTAGAGCGCCCGTCCGAACGAACCGAACATCGGCCGGCTGATGATCGGCTCCGGAGTCGGAATCGAGGCATTGGGATCACCCATCTGCGCCTGGGCAATGAAGCCGCTTTTCAATACCATCTCCGGTTTCACCCCGAAGAAGGCCGGCTTCCAGATCACCAAATCGGCAATTTTCCCGGTTTCCACCGACCCCACTTCATGCGCGATGCCGTGGGTGACGGCGGGATTGATCGTGTACTTCGCCACGTAGCGTTTCGCCCGGAAGTTGTCGGCCTGCGCCCAATCCTTCCCGCTCTTGGGCGCGAGATGTCCGCGCTGCACCTTCATCTTGTGCGCCGTCTGCCAGGTTCGAATGATCACTTCTCCCAACCGTCCCATGGCCTGCGAATCGGAGGACATCATGCTGATGGCGCCGAGATCGTGCAGCACATCTTCCGCCGCGATGGTCTCCCGCCGGATGCGGGACTCGGCGAAGGCGACGTCCTCCGGCACCCGCTTGTTCAGATGGTGGCAGACGATGAGCATGTCCAGATGTTCGTCCATGGTATTGACGGTGAAGGGCATCGTTGGATTGGTGGAGGACGGCAACACATTCGCCTCACCGCAGACCTTGATGATGTCGGGCGCATGGCCGCCGCCGGCCCCTTCGGTATGGAACGAGTGTATGGTCCGGCCCTTGAACGATTTGATCGTATCCTCGACGAATCCGGCCTCGTTCAACGTATCCGTATGAATCGCCACCTGTACATCGTACCGTTCGGCGACACTCAAGCAGGTATCGATCGCCGCCGGGGTCGTCCCCCAGTCTTCGTGGAGTTTCAGCCCGATGGCCCCGGCTTCAATCTGTTCGTCCAACCCACCGGTCTGCGACGCGTTCCCCTTGCCGAGAAAACCGAGATTCATTGGAATCCCATCCGATGCCTCCAGCATCCGGTGAATATTCCAGGGTCCCGGCGTGCACGTCGTGGCATTGGTGCCGGTGGCCGGACCGGTTCCCCCGCCGATCATAGTCGTAATGCCGGCGGATAAGGCCTCCCAGTACTGCTGGGGACATATATAATGGATATGGGTTTCCACCCCGCCGGCCGTGACGATACAGCCCTCCGCCGAAATGGCTTCGGTGCCCGCCCCTATTTCCATCCCCGGCGTCACGTTCGGCATGAGATCGGAATTGCCGGCCTTGCCGATGCCGACGATGCGCCCGTCCTTGATGCCGATGTCCGCTTTGACGATACCCCAATGGTCGAGAATGACCGCGTTCGTAATCACTGTGTCGAGGGCCCCGCTCGCGTTCGTGGCGCTTGGCGACTGGCCCATTCCGTCTCGGATCACCTTGCCGCCGCCGAAGACCGCCTCGTCCCCGTACGACGTGAAGTCTTTTTCAATTTCGATCAGCAGCTCCGTATCGGCCAGCCGGATGCGGTCGCCCACCGTGGGACCGAAGAGATCCGCATATTGTTTCCGTGGAATCTTCACCGTTTCCCTCCTTTCCCGGAGAATCCCTGCTCAGCCGCCCGCGCCAGCGCATTCGCCTTGACCGCCGGATCGTCCAGCGATCCACCGGTCAGCCCATTGATGCCATAGGCAACCCGTTTCCCCGCCAAGGCGACGACCGTCACCCGTTTCTCTTCCCCCGGTTCGAACCGTACCGCCGTCCCCGCTGGAATGGACAGCCGGAAACCGAACGCCTGCTCCCGGTCGAACGTGAGGGCGCGGTTGGATTCGAAAAAATGACAATGGGAACCGACTTGAATCGGCCGATCACCCGTATTGGCGACGAGCAATTCCTTGGTCGGGCGGCCTGCGTTGAGTTCAATGTCTCCGGCCGCGAAGTGAATTTGCCCCGGCACGACCGGCTTTGACAACTCGGCCTTGATCACGGCAGCTAGAGAGGTTCCTTGTTTCCGGGGCGCACGTTGAGTTTTCTTTGAGGCGCTGGTGGTCTTCTTCGGCATCGGTACCCTCCTCGGCGGATTGGCAATGAATACCCCTTGTCGGCACCCCGCTTATCGGATCGGATCGTGTACCGTCACCAGTTTCGTCCCGTCCGGGAAGGTCCCTTCGACCTGAAACTCATGAATCATCTCCGGCACACCTGGCATCACGTCCTTGCGCGACAGCAGCGTCGTGCCATAGGACATGAGATCGGCCACGGAGCGACCGTCACGGATCCCTTCCAGAATGGCGGCGGTCAGGTAGGCAATAGCCTCAGGGTGATTGAGCTTGAGCCCGCGTTTCTTTCTGTCGGCGGCCAATTGTCCGGCCGTGTAGATCAACAGTTTTTCCTGTTCCCTCGGGGTGAGATGCATGGGTCCTCCTCTGTCCTCAACCGACGGCGATGTGCGAGGGGCTTCCCTCCTGCTCCAGGATCGAGCCGGGAACAGCCTACGGCGATCCGTTTGACACAAGGGCGGAGCCGTACGTCGAACCGAGCCCTCACACCGTCAGATATTGCCGCACCATGTCGGCATTCAACTCCGTGCTTTTCCCCTG
>DCZO01000032.1:9086-38871 GCA_002331335.1 Nitrospira sp. UBA2082
TCGACCAGCAGAATCGCAAATCGGCGCGAATTCTTGAAACCGATGATCACATCCTCGATTTGGTCCACGATCGACGGCTGAATGCCTTCGGTCGGCTCGTCCAGAAGCAACAGTTTGGGGCTGGACAGAATCGCGCGGCCGATCGCCAATTGCTGTTGCTCTCCTCCGCTCAACACGCCGCCGGGGCGGTGGAGAATCTGTGTGAGTTTGGGAAAGAGTTGGTAGACCTCGTCGAACGCGTCCTTCTCGGACACATCTCCGCTGATCTTGGGGCGATTCCAATACCCGAGGAGCAGATTCTGCTTGACAGTCAAGTGCGGGATAATCTCCCGCCCTTGCGGCACATAGGCCAGCCCGCGCTTGGCTCGGATATCGGTCTTCCAGTGTGTAATATCGGCGCCGTCAAACGAGATGGTGCCGCCTTTGACCGGAAGCAGACCCGTCAAGGTCTTCAGCGTCGTGGTCTTGCCGACCCCGTTCCGACCCATGAGGCACACTACTTCGCCTGGATCGATCGTGAAGGACACATCCCGCAGAATGTGGCTCTCCCCATAATACGCATTGACGTCTTCCAGCTTCAGCACCATAGCATCTGGTTCCCATCTCCCATTTCGGGGTCGTACGGGGCACTTTGATCACTAATGTGCGACTTTCGCGCGCCCTAGATAAATCTCCCGCACGTGCTGATCCGCCTGGACATGTTCGACCGTGCCTTCACAAATGACCGTGCCTTCCGCGAGCACCGTGACAATACGCGCGATTTGGCGGACGAAATCCATATCGTGCTCGATCACGACGATCGCCTGTTTTTCGGACAGGGTCTGGAGCAACCGGCCGGTCTGCTCCGTTTCCTTGTCGCTCATGCCGGCGACAGGCTCATCGACCAGCAGCAACGACGGGTCTTGCAAGATCACCATGCCGATCTCCAGCCATTGTTTCTGCCCGTGCGACAAGGACCCGGCCCTCGAATGCGCGTCCTGCGTCAACCCGATCGTGTTCAGGGTGTCATTGATCCGCTCCCGTTCCGCAGGCGTCGACTTTCCCATCAGGGTTGGGAACACGCCTTTGCTCGCCCGCTTCAGCGAGAGATCCAGATTCTGCCAGACGGTAAGATTCCCGTAGACCGAGGGGGCTTGAAACTTGCGGCCGACACCAAGCTTAGTAATATCTTCTGCGTTTTTCCCCACCAGCTCGATATTGTTGCCGAAGGCGATTTTCCCTGAAGACGGCTTGGTCTTTCCGCAAATGCAATCCAGCAGGGTGGTCTTTCCTGCCCCGTTCGGACCGATTACCACCCGAAGTTCGTTATAGTGAACGCTGAAGTTACAGTTGTTGAGCGCCTTGAATCCGTCGTAGTCGACGACGACGTTTTCGCAGTTGAGAATCAATCCCTCGGCGCTCATGTTACCGTCCTCCCTGGGGCTGAGGTTTCGGCATGGCCAGACCGGCCGCGGGAGGGCCGCCGGCGAAGAATTTCCGGATGATCCCGACCAGACCGTCCGGGAACATGGTCACCACCACAACGAAGAGTCCGCCGAGAATAAACGGCCAGGCTTCCGGAAAATAATTGGTCAGCACACTACGGCCGAAGTTCACGACCACCGCGCCCAACACGGCGCCGATCAACGTACCACGCCCGCCGACGGCGACCCAGATCACGACTTCCAGGGACGGCAAGACCCCGATCTGCGCCGGCGTAATGATGCCGACCTGGGGCACGTACAACATCCCCGCCAATCCTGCCAACCCCGCCGCGACCACGAATACGAAGAGCTTGTAGACCCACGGCGTATAGCCGGAAAACGTGACCCGCGATTCGCTGTCTCGAATCGCGATCAGCACCTTGCCGGCCCGCGACGCCACGATCCAACGGCAGAGCAAAAAGGAGGCGATGAGCGCCAGCACGGTCAGGATATAGAGCCCCAGTTGAGTCGAAGGGTCCGACAGCCGAAAGCCGAGCACCTGTTTGAAATCGGTCAACCCGTTGGTTCCGCCCAGCCGCGTTTCATTCCGATTGAAGACCAGCCAGGCGGCGAAGGCCAGTGCCTGCGTGATGATGGCGAAGTAGACCCCTTTGATTCTGCTGCGGAAGGCCAAGAACCCAAAGATGGTCGCAAAAATCACGGGAACCAAAATCGCACCTAGAATGCCGCCCCAAAAGCTCTTGAAGGGATACCAAAAGAACGGCAGCTCCTTCACCTGAGTCCAGACCATGAAATCAGGCAAATCACTGCCATAGACGCTTTCCTTCCCGATCTGCAACGCCAGGTACATGCCCATGCAGTAGGCGCCGAATCCAAAAAATACCCCCTGCCCCATGCTCAACACTCCGCAATAGCCCCACGTGAGATCGAGACCGAGCGCCAAGATAGCGAAGCAGAGGAATTTGCCGAATTGATTCAACCGGAAATCAGACAGGCGCAGCCACGAGTCTTCCGCCGGCAGGACGTTCAACAGCGGCATGACGATGAGGAAGATCGCCCCCACCACATAGAACGACAGAGTCTCGCGGCTGTCTTGTTGCGGCTGTATCTGTTCAGGCATCGGCGCTCCGTCCTTTCGCGGCAAACAGTCCGGATGGCCGCCATTGTAGGAAAAGAATCACGCCGACCAGGATGAACACCTTCCCATAAACCGCTCCGGTAAATGGTTCGATGACCTTGTTCAATCCGCCGATGCCCAACGACGCCCAGATCGTCCCGGCCAGCTTTCCAACCCCGCCGGTTACTACCACCATGAAGGCGTCGACGATATAGTTCTGCCCGAGTCCCGGGTCGACGTTCCCGACCATGGTGAGCGCCCATCCTGCGATCCCGGCCAGACCCGACGCAAAGGCAAAGGTGTACGAATCGACCTTTCTCGTAGGGATACCGAGACAGGCGCTCATATTGCGATTCTGCGTCACCGCACGGACACGCAACCCCAGATTCGAGTTGAACAACAGGTAATAAATCCCGACGACGCATACGACGGAGAGGATGATGATGAAAATCCGGTTGTACGGGAGGTAGACGCCGACCATCACTTGTGCTCCGCCTCGCAAGGACTGAGGCGCGATGACGGCCGTCAAGTCACCGAAGTACACCCGAGCGGATTGCATGAGGATCAAACTCACCCCCCAGGTTGCCAGCAGCGTTTCGAGCAGCCGCCCATAGAGAAACCTGATGACGGTGGCTTCCAGTAACCAGCCGGCTCCGAACGAAGCCAGAAAGGCCAGCGGCAAGGAGGCCGGGAAATACCAATCGAAGGATTCGGGCGGTAGCCAGGCGATGAACGCCTGTTGTGTGATGAAGGTGGCATAGGCGCCGATCATCATCAACTCGCCGTGGGCCATATTGATGACGCCCATGAGCCCGAACACGATTGCCAGTCCGAGCGACATAATCAAGAGAATTGAACTGAGGCTGATTCCTCGGAAGATCGTCTCAATAATGTTCGCCTTGGTTGACCATGCCTCGATCTGTGAAACCGACGCCGTGGCGGTCGACGCCAGGGACTTTTGCTCATCCGTCGCTTCGGCCGGCTTGCCTGCTTCAATCAATTCCTGCAGCAAGGTGACGCTGTTTTGGCTGCGCAACTCACCCAGCTTTTTGACGGCTGCCAGTTTCGCTGATGGGTCTCCGGAACGGAGTTCCAGCAGGTTGGCAGACTCCTCCATCGTATACCGGACCCACCAGACCTCTTCCTTGGCGGCAGCCGCTTGCAGCCAGGCAATGGCCTCCCGGCGTCCTGTCGAGGCCAGATCGGCCGCGGCCGACCGCCGGTAGTCGGGGAGCTCGCTCGACAAGTTTGCTCGATTTTTCAAGAGATCGACGACGGGCTTGATGGCTTGCCGAACTACCCTGTCCGCTGTGGCGCGAATCTCGTCCAGTTTAGGGATCAGGCTCGCGTCGCCCTTTTCGATCAAGAAGGCCACCGCGGCGCTGCGCGTTTCCGCATTCTCACTCGTGAGATCGGCCAAGGCCTGCTCGATCGTGGAGAGGACAGGAGCAGAAGGGGCTGCGGCAGGATTAGCCACTTCATCATCGGCCGCGAACGCAGACCGTGGACTGAAATTCAAGAGGAGAGACAAGACAATTGACAAAGCTATCGCAAGCGCACACGGTACTCTGTTCATGAGTCCTTTCGTGACGCTGTCGCCGCTCTCTTTTCCTCGAGATTTACCTGTCTCCAATCCTGCCGACACACCACCCGTGGGAGGCTGGAGGTTCATCGGCCTGGCCGAATGAACGCCCAACCCCTCCCACCGACGGTATTCGCCTTCAGGATCGTTTCATGTAAGACAAGGACGGCAACTGCACGCCCTCAGCTGTCTTACTTCTTTTGATACGTGCCCTGATGACTGATCCAGTCGCAGCCCTTCTCCGGATTCGTAAACTCGCTCCAGGGCTCGGGCTTGACCAGCCCCTTGGACCGCCAGACTGACTTAAACTGGCCATCTTTGAGAATTTCGCCGATGATCACCGGCTTGTGCGTATGCTGATTGCAGCAATCCATCATAATGGTTCCGCCAGGCGCCAAGAACTTCTGGTTGTAGACGGCCGCCCGTACCTTGTCCACATCGGTAGTACCGGCTTTCTCAACTGCTTGCTTCCACACATAGACGCCGAAGTAGGCTGCTTCGATTGGATCATCGGTGACCCGATTCTCGCCGTCCGGCAGGTTGTTCTTCTTGCAGTAGGCCTTGAAACTCGCCACGAACTTCTTGTTCTGCGGCGTATCGACGCTCTGAAAGTAATTCCAGGCCGCCAAGTGGCCGACCAGTGCGCTTGTATCCATGCCGCGCAGTTCGTCTTCGGCCACGCTGAAGGCCATGATCGGAGCATCTTCAGCCCGTAGACCCTGGTTGCCGAACTCTTTGTAGAACGGGACGTTGCTGTCGCCGTTGATGGTACTGATGACGGCGGCGCCACCGCCCGCGGCGAATTTCTTGATCTTGCCGCAGATGGTTTGATAGTCCTGATGATGGAACGGGGTGTATTCTTCCGCGATATTGGCCGCCGGAACGCCCTTGGCCAATAGCATGGCGCGAAGGATTTTGTTCGTCGTACGCGGATATACGTAGTCGGTGCCGAGCAGATAGAACTTCTTGTAACTGCCGCCTTCCGGACTCATCAAGTATTCCACCGCCGGCTGCGCCTGCTGATTGACGGCCGCACCGGTGTAGAACACGTTCTTGGAACACTCCTCACCCTCGTATTGAACCGGATAGAACAACATGCCGTTGTTCTTTTCGAACACGGGCAGCACGGACTTCCGGCTGACCGAGGTCCAACAGCCGAACACCACGGAGACTTTGTCTTGCAGGAGGAGTTGCTTGGCCTTCTCCGCAAAGAGGTCCCAGTTCGATGCCGGATCGACGATCACCGCCTCGATTTGGCGGCCCATGACACCGCCGGCCTGATTGATCTCTTCGACCGCCATCATGACGACGTCGCGCAGCGACACTTCGCTGATGGCCATGGTCCCGCTGAGTGAATGCAAGATGCCGATCTTGATAGGTGGTCCGCCCGCCGCATAGGAGAGGGCGTAGTTCCCGAGGTTGCCCAGCAATGCGGCAACGCCTACGCCTGCAGCGACTCGTCCGGTCTGACCGAGAAACTCTCTTCGTGAGGACCCGCGATCTTCGGAAACCTGCTCATCGTGCTTGACGCCCGCTGAATCGTGTGGCTGCTTCGTTTCCATCGGCATCACTCCTTTCCGTCGCTGTGAGTTGCTAACTTCCAGTTGATGCGTATTGTGGAACTCCGCTAAAACGGTCGACTGCCCTGTGACCTGCCACAACTGAAGACCTGGTGTGAGTCGCTGGTACTGGTCCTCCTTTCTTCCAACGTCAACCGGTCTACTTATCCCGGCACCTTTCGAAGCCAGCCGGATGCACCTGAGTCCATGCACGCGCTATTCACTCGAACCTTGAGACGGCTGATTCCGCTCTCGCTGTCCGCACACCGTTCAACGCAGGGTTTGTCTTCACCACACCCGACGGAGACCCTTGTCTGCCAGCCCTTTTCTACAATCTGGCAGCGTAGGCGGCGCCTATATATCGAACTGACGGGAATGTGTCAAGGACGGCATCGCACCGTTTGTTTTTACTCACCCCTTCCTGTTAGAGTACATTGATTTTGTCCCCTTTGAGATCGAGAACCGCCGCGATGAATGTTGTCAATCAGCTGGGATTGCGTCTCATGCATTTCCGCCGGCTCCTGCCAATCGGCTGCGCGATCCTCCTGCTCTCCGCTTGTACGTGGAAGCAGATCCCGGTCACCACGATCCATCAAGATGGCCGAATCGACGTATTTCTTGAAACGGTATCGGACACGTCATTTCAGGCCGCACACCCCATCAAACTGGATGAAGCGGCCGTGTCGAACGTACTGCGGGGCGTACATACCAAGGAAAAGGCCAGCATGATGTTGTTGATCGGGAAGGCATTGATGTCGACCAATCTGAGCGAGACTCGCGCGTTTTACGATGACGACATCGCTCTGTTGGCGCCCCCGATCACTGCAGCACTTGCCCAGGCCGCTCAGAACCAACGGGTCGGGTTCCGGCTCTACCACGCAGACTTCTCCGGCCAAACCGGCACCGATGCCGATAAACGGGAAACGACTGCGGGGTATCTCGCCGCGGACAGCCTCTCACTCCATATCACCCTGACTCAATACCGCTACAGACCCGGCAGAGCCGAATCGGTTCAGAAAATGCCGCGCCCGCTGCCGGACCCCGATGGATTGCGCGATCGCGACGTCACATTCGTGCCGGAAGCCGCGCTGCGTCCCGAATCCCGCAGCGACTCGAGCTGGTTTGGCGGATCGGGCAACCGCACATTCGCAGTCGATTATCATCTACTTGCTAAGTTGCTGGCGGCACCGCCACGACCAGGTCTTTCCGCCCCGACAGCTCAGCCGGATCAGCGGCTCCCGATGCCATCGGCAGCCACAGTCTCGAACGATGCGGAGTTGCAAACCTTCAAAGAAGAACTGAAGGCGATGCAAAAGCGGTTGGCGGAACAAGACGCCGAGTTGCAGGAACTCAAAAAGTCGTCTCCGAAGAACAAGTAATCCATTTTCCCGCCTGGCGTGTTACCTGTGCCTCTCTGAGTCAGCTGTAGGGTTGTCTTCGATTCCCTGCATACACCGCACAGAACAATTTCGCACCACACATCCCTAGATAGCTGATACTACGCACATCTTCCCCGCCGGCGGTTCACGGCACGTCTGTTGCTGGCATAACGCAGCACTTCTTCCCAGACCAAGGAGCGCCAGCCATGTGGGAGACAAAGAACCGAGCCGATCGCCAATCCAATGGCGAGCACTTCACCATTTTAGGAAAAGACGTGACCTTTAAGGGGATCGTGCACTTTGAGGGCACCGTTCAGATCGACAGTCATTTCGAGGGAGAAATTCATTCGAAGGGCACGATCGTTGTCGGTGAACACGCGGTCATCCGAGGCACGATTACCGCAGGTACCTTAATCAGCGGGGGGAAAATCAAGGGGAACATCACGGCCACCGACAAGGTCCAACTGCTGAAGTCCGGAGTCCTCATCGGCGATGTGTGCGTGCCGTGCTTTTCGATGGAAGAAGGGGCCTATTTTAAGGGCGTCACCGATATGGGTACGCACCCCTGGATCGAGGAGCCCATTCCATCCGCCGAGGTCGTGCCTGAACTGACGACACGACGCCATTCCACCCGACCCTTGTTGCTTAAAAGCGACACGGAGCAGTAGGGTGCCTCCGTTCCGCCGCTAATCCCGGGCGCGCTTGCCGATATAGCGTCCATACAGAAAATTGACAAATTGTCGGGCGCCTCGAATGCGATTCTTCACATGCTCCTCGTCCAGCCCGGCTCGTCGCAATTCTCCCTCAAACCTGATGAGCGCATCTTTCAGTTCCTTTTCCAAAACCCGATCAAAAAAACTCGGCATAACATCCTCCCCGTGATGGTGTGTGCACTGCACGCCGCGTGTGTCAGACCCAGGATACTCTCAACACACGCTCCTCGACGTCAAGACGGCCGAAGAACCGACGCATGTCCGTTGACGCATTATAGCCAGTCCCGCGATCCGAGAACGATCCGGCGCTTCGTCAGGGGCTTGCACTCGTTCCCCAACGCTGGCAAGCTCCGGCTCATGTGCGAATCGGAATGCCCCACACGCGCAGCGCCACCGTATACCCGACCCCTGACATGAGTCGCTTACGCTGGCTGCGTTCGTATCTCATCGTCACCGCTGTTCTTGTATCGGGCTGTGGTGCCGCACAGCTCGGGACATGCGCGCCGCATACGAAAGAAGAGGGGACGCCGACCCGCAATTGGACCGAATGTTTCAAAGAACCCTTCGCACATGCCGGCATCACACATTCGGTGTTCTGCCTTGATGACGGCACCGCCAGGCCGCCGGTGCTTCTCCTCCATGAATTAACCGGTTTGACGCCTGGCACACTCGCCTATGCGGAAGAACTTTCAAAAGACTTCACCGTCTATGTGCCGCTGTTGTTCGGCGAGAAAGGCGCCTTCTCTCCCGCCAGTGGGTTGTGGGCCTATTGGTTTCGGGGAATGACCGCGTTTGGTCCCGGCGGCGAATGGGGACTTCCTGCGCAGGGAAGCGCGCCGATCGTGAGCTGGCTTCGCGGTGTTGTACAGACCATTGGCACCCGTCACGCTCAGCAACGGATCGGCATCATCGGCAATTGCATGACCGGCCCACTCCCTGTCGCCTTATTGGATAATGCACGAGTGGGGGCGGCCGTCGTGGCACAACCAGCGCTCCCTCTGCGCTTCTGGTGGTACACCGACACGGACCGGAAGTCTCTTGGCCTGACGGACGACGACCTCCAAAGCGCACGGGCAGGCACTGCGATGATCTATGGACTGAGATTTGAAACCGACTGTATGTCCGATGCCGCAAAACTACAGACCTTGCAGGAGGAGTTCGGGAATCGATTTATCAATGGTGCCATACCGGCAAACGAGTATCAGCACGACGGGACGCGGGTCAACGCGCATAGCACGCTCATCGGCTCGTGGAAGCAACATGACACGTCCGGCCAGCCTTCACGTAACGCCCGCGCGAAGGTCCGGACATTTCTCCTGCAGAAATTGGGAACTCAGCAATCACGAGGGAAGAACAACACCGCTGAACCGGCAGCACGACTGCAGCCCCAGGGCACGTCGCTGGCACACTCCGCAACAACCACTACATCGGGCGTTTGATCGGACTGCGTGGGCCGGTCACTTTGGAAGGACCGGGCTAGACTTCCGCCAGCCTCACAATTTGGCGCTGGCGGTGGACACTGCCGGGCGATCCACCCGCTTCCAGCCCTTGCGCTCGACACAGACCTGCCACGGATCGACCAGCCCTTTTGCTTCCTTCGCATAATGCGCGCTGGCTGGAGATTGCAACTCCAGATCGCAGGCCCGCTGATCGTCCACCAACGCCAGGTTGCTGCCGGCGTTTTCGAACTGCATGGGCTCTCCGCAGCCGGCAACAAGAATCCATATACAGAACGCCGCAACACCCCTCAGTAACATGACCACCCGATTCTTTGCCCTCATCGTGTTATTCCGACCCTCCCCTCTTCTCTGGCCCGCCATGACAGCAAAAACGCTCGGCCCCCTTCCGGCCGAGCGTCCTCGTTCCTAGCGTCACCCGCTCTCTGTCGTTACGGCGTCTTGTCCTCAAGCAGCCGGTCGATCACCTGACCGAACGCCGCGGCAGGCTGGGCACCCTTGATCACCGTCGCCACCATCGTACCGTCAGCCTTGACCTTGCCGACAAAGAACTTGGGTGTGCCGGTCACACCAACGGCGGCACCGGCTGCCACGTCTGCCTCGACTCTTTTTGCGTACTTGCCGTTGTCAAAGCAGGCATCAAACGCATCGACATCCAGCTTCATGTCACGGGCAAAGCCCTTCAAGTTGTCCTGCATCAAGGCACTCTGATTGGCAAACAGGATATCGTGCATGTCCCAGAATTTGTCTTGATCCCCTGCACAATGGGCGGCTTCCGCCGCTTTGCGCGCGTAAGGGTGGATGGAATCGAGTGGGAAATCTCGAAAGACGTATCGCACCTTGCCCGTGTCGATGTAACTCGCCTTAAGCGCCGCAAGCGTGCTCGTGGAATGTCGCTTGCAAAATGGACACTGATAATCTGAAAACTCGACGATCGTAATCGGCGCGTCGGCATGGCCGAGCGCCGGCCCATCGCCCACACTCATGGTCACAGGACCGGCGGCCGGCGACGGAGCCTGACGCTGCACAAGCTGATTCTGAATCTCGCCCAACTGCTTCTTGATCGCCTCCAGATCTGTCTTGACTGCATCCAGTTCCTGACGCAGCACTCCGGGGTCGTTTGTTCCCGTCTCCGCCAGCACGCCAGCACCGGACAAGGACGCAGCAAAGAAGGCAATCATCATGGGCACACTGAACAGCCTACGTGACGTCATGGTCCCTCTCACAATTAGAGGTGAAGAACGATGGGGGCGGCTGAAGCCGACCCCATCCAGGCCTGAACCAACCCCAGCAGTTCCTATGACTGGCACCTTGCTCACACTGTCGGATCACGGGGTGACCGTAAAGGCTTGGCGCAACACCCCGCCAGAACCGACACGGACATCCCACACCGGTCTTCGACCCAGCTGTTTCTTGTATGGCACAGTGACCGTCGCCGTGATCATGTCTTCCGACTCCGTGTTCGAGCTTAACACCACATTGCTGGCCACCGGACGCGGGCCAGTGCCGCCCTCAAAGGTGACGGTCATGCCCGGCGTAAACCCATAGCCCGTGATGGTCACCTGCACCGACGTGCCTCTCGACGCAGTATTGGGTGCAATCGACGCCACCGTGGAACAACTGCCGCTGCTGTCCAGCACCCTCACCGTACTCGGCTTCCTGATGTCGAGCAACGCGCAGGACTCATTATCGTTCTCATCGCTCTCTACAATGACTTTGTTCGGATCGATGATGATCTTCAGTGAGTAGATCCCATCGGCGTTGTCGGTAAAATCGATCTCCTGGCCGGGAAGCGAGCTGCCATACGTATCGCCCCAGCCCACCGACATGCCCTGGATCGTATTGCCACAGGAACTATACCCTGCTGAAGATGGCGCACCGGGCAACGACCCATCGATCTTCGTCGTATCCATGATGCAGAAAGTCGTCTTCTGGCCGGTACGCGCCGACCCGCCGGGCGCATCGACCGGCTGCAGCTCATAGATCGCATAATCGTCAAAGTGGAAATGATTGTGCCCGACGTGCCATTGGAACCATCCCGCGAAGAAGCGGGATGATGTGCCGTCATTATTGAAGATACGCTGGTACACCTGCTGTTTCCCCGAGCCCGTATCGACGGACCCAGCCTCGAGCTGCAACGGGCCGGTGCCCTTGTTCCAGCTTGTCGTGCTAAAACGCAGGGTGCTGTCACCCGTCGTGTCAGTGATCAGGGAAAAATTTGAGGCCGGCAACGGCTTTAGATTCGGTGGGAGCGCCGTCTGGGCGGCGGCACCGGTGGCGAACACAACGCCGCCCGCGATCACGGCGCCAAACGCCATCGTGCGAACATGAGAGCATGTCTTACGCATAGGTGGGATTCTCCTCATTATCTTTATAGTACTTAGCATATCTGCAGTGCACCGCCCTGGCTCTCAGCACACACTGCAGCTGGGCAAGCCGCCAAAGCGGATCGCCCAGCATGGACAGGGCTGTTACGGCTTACAATCCTCGTCGATCTTGCCGTCACAGTCATTATCGATCTTGTCCCCACAAACCTCCACTTTCCCCTCGCACTTGGCATCACAGCTGAAATCAGACAACACAAGCTTCCCTGGAAGATTGGTTGAGGCAGTCTGGAGCGTCCCAGATGCGGTGCAGTTGAAGTGCTGGGTGGAGCCCAGCACCTTCGAGGGGCCGGTCGTGCAGGTTTCCCCCGTCGACCACGTCGCAGTCAACTGTCCCGCCGGAGCACCACCCGTCTGGTTATTGACAAAGTGCCAGGTGCCGAAGGCCCCACCGCACGACTGACCACTGAGGTTAGAAATATTGGCGGCCATTGCCGGGCTGCTGGAGAGGATCAAACCCAAACCGAAAAGCATGACGAATTTCCGTGTCATATCTATTTCTCCTCTTGTGTCTAAAAATATGGATGGTGTGTTGTTCAAGATGCAATCATGGCGAGAAGAGAACCCTCGGGCTCCTTCCGCATGCGACGCCGAAACCTGAGCTGGATTTCACCACCGCTGCGCAGTCCTTGCCCCAGACCCTCCTTTCTCCTGGGCTCCCAGCCTCCCGCTCGCACACAGAGATAAAATAGGATCGCTTGCCTACTACAGACAATCCCTCCTAGGGCCAAGAATCCCCCCCAAAGAGGGGGTGAGTTCTTGGCACATGATAACCGGCAAGTGAAGACTAAATGGAAGGGGAACCGGTCAACCCACACAGTACATTGATCGGCTTCTGGAACGAGCATGAGCTCTCCGGACAGCCCTCGCGAGCCGCCCGTGAGCGAATACGGACTTTTCTTCTACAGGAATTAAGCGGGGTTCACCCAGTGATCTAGCACTGTCATCAAGACCACATGAGAGAGGCAGTTTCAGGCACTGCTGAGGTTTAGTCAGCGTTGCAGGCAAGAGTCCAGAGATCCTTAGCAATCGTCCCGGATTCCGGTTGACCGACGGGCGCCCAGTCCTGATTATAGGGTTTGCTCTCCAGCACCATCTTGCCGCCTTCCATAGCCCCGGAATAATGCAAGATCGTGAGGAGCCTCGTGAGTCGTTTTCCGCAATCGTATTCCCGTTGCATCTTGGCCGACTGGAACGAAACCCCTCCCTCCTTGCTTTGCACCGTCTTGAAGTCGTAGAGAATCCATATGGCTCGTTGGTCCCCGTTTCGGCTGATCGTCGAGGCATCGACATAGATCGTCATCCCGGCTTTTGGGTCTCCTCCCAACGACACCCATCCCCCGTAGGCCAGCCCACTCTGAAGGAGCGTCAGTAGTAGGACGATTGCGACATACTTTCTCATGGCCATCCTTTCGTTCCGCGTCCCCCTGCCGGTCATCTTAGGATCAGAGCCGCCCGTGAATCAACAGGCCATGACTGTCCCGACCCTCCACATCACTCTGGAAGTCCGCAGCTTACCGGATTATCATATGATGCCTGCCTGGAGGTCCTCATGAACTCCACGACTGCGGTTCGGATCCTCATCCTCGTAATTCCTGTAGTGTGGCTCGTCATTCGTCTCACGCCTGCCGGACACTCCAGGCCCAACCATCTTCAGGTCATGGCGCAAGAAAGCTACAACCTGCCCTCGCACCGAGAGCCCGATCAATTTGCGACCAACGAATCCCTCTTTAAAGCCCACTACCAATCGCACTACGCCACATCGGGGTTCGAGTATCATCATTACCGGCTGGCCTATAAATATGGATTTGACCTCGCTCTTGATCCCGATAATCAGAAGATGGGCTGGGCGAGCGTCGAACCTCAGGCACGCCACAACTGGAATGAGGGTGTCATGGGGCAGTGGAGCCAACACCAGCAAGCGATTCTCTACGGGTGGGAACAGGGCCTCAAGATCATCGGCGGGTGAGTCGCAGAGGCCGTGTTCGCCACGACACCCGGCTCCCGTTCCGCGGATCCTGCTACTCCGTTCCTTCCCGAACTCGATCGGCCGTGCGAGCCGCCGCATCTTGCAACGTTCCTTCCACCCCGCGGGCCTTGTCCATCGGTGTCTGGATGGCATCCACGGATTGGCGGACCGCCTGGTCAACGACGGATGGAGACGGCTGAGGGGCCTGCGACTTCTCGACTGGATTCTCGCGTTGACAACCAGCCACCCCGCTTATGAGGACGACTATCGACAGCATCCGCGTCCACCGATATCCGATTGTCATACACACCTCCACCATAAAGACGGCTCGTATCGCGCACCTGATGCTTCTCAACATGTCCCGTTCACCCAGCGGCCGCTGTTGCCGTTGAGGAGACGAGGAAGACAACGGCACACCTGTGACCGTATGCCGGAACAGCACGAAGCGCAAAACATTTCAAAAATCTACAGCCCATGCGGTGACGGGAGGCCTATCCGCCTGCGGTGCAGGCCCGACATCGAAGAAGCTGATCATCTGCTCTCACCGCCTCGTTTCCGTTACCCTCCGTCACGCCACGACTCAAGCCTTCTCGCTAAACGACCGACATCATTACTGAAGAGGACCACTGACAGCCTTGCTCCAGGACCACAGCGCCGGAAAGGGGGCCATGGTGACCACCGCCCAACTCGATCAGACCTGCATCAACACGATCCGTACCTTGTCGATGGATGCCGTCCAGCAAGCCAACTCCGGCCACCCAGGCACACCGATGGCCATGGCTCCGGTCGCCTACTGCCTCTGGCAGCGCATCCTACGATTTGATCCGGAGGATCCGATTTGGCCGAATCGAGACCGGTTCGTCCTATCGATGGGACACGCCTCCATGCTCCTCTACTCCCTGCTGCATTTGACCGGGGTGAAGGCCGTGAATCCGCAATATGAACGGCTGGGCGAGCTCTCGGTGCAACTGGATGACCTCAAACACTTCCGCCAACTGAACAGCAAGTGCGCCGGACACCCGGAATACCGCTGGACTTCCGGCGTGGAGACCACGACGGGTCCGCTCGGGCAAGGAATTGCCACCAGCGTCGGGATGGCGATCGCCGCTCAGTGGCAAGGCCACTACTTCAATCGCCCGGGTTTCGACATGTTCGACTACGACGTCTACGCGCTCTGCGGCGACGGCTGCATGATGGAAGGTGTCTCAGCAGAAGCCGCATCCCTGGCGGCGCACTTGAAACTCTCCAATCTCTGCTGGATCTACGACAACAATAAAATCACCATCGAAGGGCACACAGACTGGGCCTTCAGCGAAGACGTGGCTACGCGGTTCATCGGATACGGATGGAACGTGACCCGAGTCGGCGACGCCAACGATCTCGACATGCTCGAACGGGCCTTGACCACGTTCAAACGGGAAACGGGGCGACCGACACTGATCATCGTCGATAGCCATATCGCGTATGGTTCTCCCAATAAACAAGACACCCACGCCGCGCATGGCGAACCGCTGGGCGAGGAAGAGATCCGGTTGACGAAACGCAATTACGGCTGGCCCGAGCATGACAAATTCCTGGTTCCAAGCGGTGTCCGAGAGCATTTTCAGCAGGGCATGGGTAAACGCGGACGGGAGGCACGCGCGGCCTGGATGGCGAAGTTTGAGGAGTATCAGAGGCAATTCCCCCAGCTCGCCGATCATCTCTTGCAGATGCAGCAGCGCCAACTGCCTGAGGGGTGGGACAAGGATCTTCCCCTATTCCCTCCCGACACCAAGGGTGTGGCCGGGCGCGATGCTTCGGCCAAAGTCCTCAACGCTCTGGCAAAGAGCGTCCCATGGCTGTTAGGAGGATCAGCAGACCTCGCTCCATCGACGAAGACCCGCTTGACCTTCGAGGGAGCCGGCGATTTCACTGCGAAGGATCGCGGCGGCCGCAACCTGCATTTCGGCGTCCGGGAACATGCGATGAGCTCCGTGTTGAACGGACTCTCCCTCTCCAAAGTGCGCCCCTACGGCTCCGGCTTCCTGATCTTCAGCGATTACAGCCGGGGTGCGATCCGATTGAGCGCGCTGATGGAAATTCCCGTCATCCACATCTTCACGCATGATTCGATCGGGGTCGGCGAGGATGGTCCCACACACCAGCCGATCGAACAACTCGCCTCATTGCGGGCCATTCCCAATCTCATCGTCCTACGACCGGCGGATGCCAATGAAGTCACAGAAGCCTGGCGCGTCATCATGCAGTTGAAACATGAACCGGTGGCATTGATTCTGACCAGACAGGCCCTCCCGACCATCGACCGCTCCACCTACGCCGCCGCATCCGGCCTGGCAAAAGGTGCGTACGTGTTGGCCGATGTGCCAGGAGGAAAGCCGGACGTGCTGTTGCTCGCCAGTGGCAGTGAAGTCTCGCTGTGCCTTGAGGCAGCGGAGCAGTTGAAGACGGAAGGGATCAAGGCCCGCGTGGTGAGCATGCCGTCATGGGAATTGTTCGAGCATCAGCCGCAGGCCTATCGCGACAGCGTCATTCCGCCCACTGTCACGGCCCGGGTCTGCGTGGAGCAGGCTTCGACGTTTGGATGGGCTCGCTATGCCGGGCTGACCGGCGAGGTCATCGGCATGACATCGTTTGGTGCCTCGGCTCCTCTCAAGGAACTTCAAAAGAAATTTGGGTTCACGGTAGCCAACGTCGTCGCGGCGGCGAAAGGGCAGCTCCGGAAACGCGCGAAAGCCGCCTGATGTGCCTAGGGGCTTGCGCCTTTGCTGCACTCGATGTAGCCGAACTGCAGGATGCCGTGCACAGGGCGGGCGGGTCCCGTCGATACGTGCAGGCCACCAGGCAGCGGCGATGGTTTGCGCTGCCTCGTGGGGGAATTCCAGCTGAACCACATAGGAAGCGGGATAGAGACAATCGTCACCCGAAGACAAATCAGATCTCCGTCTGTTTTCGTCGCAGGCTTTCCCTTGAGGCTTCGTCACTCCCAGGTGCGATGCATCTCGCTCACGTGCTCTACCCCGTCGCTCTTGACGATGACCCATTGCACATCGTCCGGAATCGATACGACTTTCAACTCGGCGGCATGCCCGTTGGCCTCTCCTCGCAGTTCTTCCACAACGCGCACGAGCTTCTCGTCGTCCCGTGGGATCAGCGCGCCACACCGATTCAACCTGGGCTCCTGAGGCAGCGCCGCCAGGGGCCAATAGGCCCCCGGATCGCGTTCCTGAAGCGCGTCCGGCTGGCCGAGCTCACGCAGCCGAACGAAGGCCTTATGACTCACGAAGAACTTTTCATAGCTCTTATTGATGACAATCTTTTTCATCACAGCGCTCCCCTTCTGCAACCGGCGGCCTCACACGGCATGCCACGTGACGGTTATGACGCAGGCGCAGGATCCTTGTAGCCGATGTAGTTGCCCGTCCAATGAGAATACCGGCGATTCGCCCAGGTCTTCACCTCTTCCTTATGCATCTCTCCATACCGTTTCTGCAGCACCCCGCCGAACTTCGCAAGATCGCCTTGAATCTCAACGAGGTCCTCCTCCGTAATCTTGTCCCATTTCGCTTTCAGCGGGGCCTTGAGTTGAGCCCAGAATTGTCCGAACTGCTCCTGATTCATCATGTACTCCTTGGTCAGTGGGTGGAAGCCTCCGTTTCACGCCGACCGACGCCCACATATGGACGAGCGGTGAGGCGGACACGGACGGAGACTCAGCGTAGAAGCGGCGGAGACCGGGGAATCAGACGCGCGGGAAGGGAGGGATGCGCGAGAGAATAGGACAGTCGGCGTGGCTTAATACGTTGTCTACACCCTACAGGGCCCAGGAGGCCCCTGTCAAATGGAGCATCCCGATGAGGGCATAGGCTGAAAAAAGGAAATGATGTCAGCAACCAAATTTTCCGATGAGTGTTCCGCCAGGAACAGAAATGGCTGCTGACATCTTTATCCGGTCTTGAACAATTGACCTAACGAACCATGCCTCTAGATCCGGACGGCACTAACCGAAAGAGGCATTGCCCCTCTTCCGCCGTGAGAGTACCGTTACCGTCCTGACTAGTTCCCCGGTCACTCTGCTGAACATTACAGACGCAAGATGTTGGATCGGGAGTGGGCCAGACGAGGAACGCGGAGAGAGCAGAGAAGTTATGACAGAAGCCGGTGTGACAGGGCCGGAGGCCAACAGAAACACCACTGTGTCGAGATTTGCGCCAGACACCAACCCTGAAAAGGAATGTGTCCGCAGGCAGGAGCAAGGAACGTGAAGCCATCACTTGTTTGCAAGAGACCAGTTCCTTCCGTGAGGGGCTCCTTTCGTACCGCCCTGTATTCCTTGGCGATTCTGCTTCTTCTAGGGTCTGCAGGCTGCGCCATCAAGAAAGAGGGCTTCAAGATCGAAGAGCATGTCATCATGGTCAACGGATCGGGAGATCTCATTGATCCGCATGCCAATGTGGGAGCCCCCAATTCAAGCCAACATATCCTGTTTACGCCATACCCCGAGTTGGGAAACCCGAACACATATTTCAATGATCTTTTCACTTCGATCAATGAAAAGACACCACCAGGTACAGGAGGAAAGAGAAGGATCCTGCTCTACGTGCATGGCGGCATGAATACAGCGCGTAGCTCGATCGAGCGAGCGACGAAATACAGTCAGGAGATCCTCGCCAGCGGGACATACCCCGTATTCATCAACTGGGACTCCTCCCTGACATCCAGCTACCTTGATCATCTCCTCACCCTGCGACAAGGGCGAGTTGCCGAGGATTGGTGTTGCGGGGCCTGGAAAGAACTGGGCCGTTGGCGCCATACGGGTGCAAAGATAGCCGGATTCGCGGCTCAAGTCGTGACGACCCCTCCGTACCTTGCCCTGGATTTAGTACGCGGGACGATCCGTCTCCCCGTCGATATCTATGGTGTCTACGCAGAAATGATCAGCACCCACTGGCGACGCACACGTACGCAAGACGCAGAACAACCCTCTGCCTGGCCAAACATGGACTGCAAGACAGTCTACACCGATCGCAAAGTAGGGATCACTCCGCGAGCCGATCGTCTCCTCTGCGAGTCTTCGACACTCACCCCTCACTCGTATCCCATTGTCCAGGGATTCGACAAGCGATCGGGGCTCGAGGTAGCCAAGCAGGTTGGGCTCACCATGCTGACGTTCCCTGTTCATATTGCATCGGGCCTCGTGATTGACGCTGCCGGCACAGGGTCCTGGAGTGCCATGCACCGTCGCACCACGGTCATGTTCAATCGGGATGACGATCTGTGGGCTCATGAACCGTCTCGCAAACCGACAGGTGGCATCGCCCTCTTCATGACCGAGTTCCGAGACTGGCTGAAACGGAACGGAGGGAAGGAGAAATGGGAAGTCGTGTTGGTCGGCCACAGCATGGGGACCATCGTGGTCAATGAAATGGTCCGACAGTTCGGCGAGCCCCTGGAGTCAGGGCATCACCATGAGCAACCGTTGTTTGACAAGATTGTGTACATGGCAGCCGCCTGCTCCCTACGGGATTACCTCAACACCATCCCACATTATCTGGAAGAGTATGAAGGCCCAACCATGTACCACCTGATGCTGCAGGACAATGCCGAAGCCGCTGAACAATTCCTGTGGTCCTCGCTTCCGGGTTCCCTCTTGGTATGGCTGGATGGATTCTTTGCGCGCCCGGATGCCCCATTAGATTTAGTCGCCGGCCGCTATCAAAATCTGCTTCGCGTGGTCCATCTGCACGATAATCCCCGTGTGCGATCACGAATTTCTCTGAAGGCGTTCAATTTTGGAGAAAGCACGGAGGAAACGAGCCCGCAGACGCATGGAGATTTTGACAACTTTCCGTTCTGGAAAGAAGCATTCTGGCAGACTACGGGGAATCCATTTTCTGTGAAGCGGCTGACACTGGAGCAGACACCCTAAGCTCCCCGATCCTGTGACGCAGAATGCTGATGGGACAAGCCTTGGTCGACTGCTCAGACGATGTTCACCAATTGGGGTCGGACGCGGCCCTGCGGCGGCAAGGTGTTGGATCGGACGGTGGTGCAGACGAGGAACGTGGAAGGGGCATCATGAATAAACCAGCCTGTTACTATGTTCCACCCAAACCGCCCCTCGACTTCTACTAGATCCGAGCTCCTACTGCTGCGAATGCGTTCTATTCATATTTTTCAAACTGCCGGTACACAAATTGTTTTACCTTTTTATCCCACTCCAGTTTGTGGATGTCCCAATTGCGCCCTGCGGCTTTGCGCTCCAGCTTTTGCGCGATAATAACCTTCTCTCCATCCGTCCGTACATTGATCATGCCGTAGACGGTCACCACGCGCTCTTTCTTCTTGTTGGGATTCAGCTTTGCCACTTCAACAAACTCTTTGCCGGAGCGCGCAAGCTCCGTCGAAAAGATTAGGGACCGTTCGCCGCGGCTATGTTTGCCTATGGTGCCCAGAGTGTCCGGACGTGGGTGGGTATGCGGTTCGTTATCACCGCTGGAAATCACCGTCGCCAGCGGGTTCAATGCGCGTAGAAATTCGCTGGTGAAGTCACCGCTCCCGTGGTGGCACGATTTCGCGATGTCGACTTCCAGCGTGTGTCGGGCTTTCAGGACCGCCTGATCGAGCTTTGCTTGCAGCGCTTTTCTTTGGGCATCGGTAGTGCTGTTGTCCTTGAGCTGCTTTTTGATGTTCGCGACATCCGTGCCGGAAAACTTTTTCAGCAGGTGATATTCGGATTCGGCGTTGAGGTCGCCGCCTAGCAGCACGCGCAGGTTGCCAATCGTAAGCTTGATTACCACCGAGTGACCGTTCTTGGTTTTGCCTTTATTGGCATCAAAGACGGGCAATGCGTCCCTCCCACTGACCCGTTCCGCCGCGGGCCCCACGATTTCCATTTTCATGTTGCCTTTGTCGTAAATCGGCTTATCGCCTAGCCGCAGCGACTGTTTCGAGGCGGAAGATTTGTTCAAGGTGCTGATGAACAGACCAGGCTTTGCGACCGATGCCGCTCGTTTCTTGTACGCGACATCAGTATCGCAAAGATCGGTCACGTAGCCTTGCCCGTTATTGGTAACGATGGTTCCCAGTGAATCGGGCTTGGAGCCACTGAGTTCCACCATACCATTGTGATAAATCTTATTGATGTTGAATTGCTGCTGGGCTCCCTTGGTCACGGAAAATATCTTTCCGAAACCCTTATAGTGATCGGCGTCGGAGTGCGAAACGATAACCGTGAAGGGCGGAGGACTGGTCTTTGCCCGTGCAAGATTGAAGCGCCACTTCAAGAAGCGGTACATATTGTCGGCGGCCCCAGCGTCGATAATAAAATGATTGTCGTCCGGCGTAACAATGTGACAGCCGTCCCCCTGTCCCACATCCACAAAATTGACTTCCAGGACGCGCTCGGCCTGGAAATCCTCTTCCTTGAGATAGCCGTCTATACCACGAGCGCGCACTTTGACATACGTGACATCTTCTTTTCTGTCCCGCACGGTGAGGGTTTCATAGGCGTTACCACGCAGGTAGGGCTTCAGGTAGTCGCCGAAGATCAACTCCTTGATAATGCCGAACTTTTTCTTCTTGGTTTTGGGGTCGGCTTTAAAGCCTTTGAGCTTGACGGACGGGTAAGTAGCATACGCGATACTTAGCGCGGTGGGCATCGGCAACCTCCTGGTAACGTTGTTGGTTAGGTGGGCAACCGTCCTACTGATACCGCCCGGCAAGCGATCTCATCCCGATCTACACGCGTACCTAACAATCTGACTTCTTCTGTGGTTGCAGCTATATAGCAGAACCGCGAGAGCTGTCAATCTCAGGCCGGCACGTCCGAGCTTAGCAGTGCTCCGAGACCACTTCCTTCATTGAACAGAACAAGGTGTCAGCACCATTTCCCTGATGGATGTTCGGCCAAGAGCGGAAAATGGTCCCGGACACCTTTATCCACCTCTACAAGCGCGGGATGTATAATGTCCCCATGCGCACGATCGTTTTCAGCGTAATTGTAGTCCTCGTAGTCATAAGGCCAGGCCTCCTGACCGCATCTGACGACACCTCACCTCCCCAGCCGAGCGCACAAGAACGCTTGGAGCAAGTATTGACGCCTGAAGGCGGCATTCACGTGTACAAAGACCAGAGAGGAGTCGTCAAAAACACGATCATTCTGCCTAACGGCGAGCGAATCATCGCTGTTCAACCACCCCAGGACTCCGGGCTCAATCTTGGGCCTCCCCTTCAACTAAACAATCAGACACTCCAATTTCCTTCTCCAGCCCCTATTCCAGCTCAACCGCCAGCTTCAGAGTTTCCGAAGAAAGCGCGCTAATTTCACATCTTGCTCTTGTGCCAGCGGTGTATCTTCGTCTTGCGAGACGGCAAAGCCTGCAAATGCCACTCTGGCACAGATTGATTTCAATACAGGCAAGGCGTATCGTCTTTCCCGTGGCTTCGGCTATCAGGCACTCCAACCGCACATGGAGGTGTGGCATGGGACCGACCAAGGCAATCGTGAGTGGCACGGGCATTTATGATGCAATGACGGGAGCACTCATCAAGGATGGGCTTTTGACGCGACAAGCCATGCTGGACTATGCGGCCCATCACTATGTCGTGCTCCCTGAAGTGGATCATCAAGGACGGCTCTGGGAATTTAATGAACAGCCCGTCTATTGTCTCCACGGCGTGCGCTATGAAACGCTCGATAACCAGGAACTTCACCTAACCCGCTGCAATGGGTGCGGAGGGATGGGCATCCGGATGGAAGAAGTCCCGGTGGAACGGGACTGTGTGCAGTGCATCCAGTGCGGGCAGGTCCTCGACGCGCGTCTGGAAATGATGGAAAGCTAGCGCTTAGAGCCTCGCGGCCAGGTCGGCCTCGATCATCTCCGGCTTATCGCTCGGCGCATAGCGTTTCAGGACCGTCCCGTCGGAACCGACGAGAAACTTGGTGAAGTTCCATTTGATCGCCTCGGTACCAAGAATCCCGGGCTTCTCCGATTTCAGGTAGTGATAGAGGGGGTGCGCGTTCGCTCCGTTCACGTCGATCTTTGCGAACATCGGAAAGGTGACCCCGAAGTTCCTGGTGCAGAACTGCTCAATCTCGGCTTCGCCGCCCGGCTCCTGGCGTCCGAACTGGTTACAGGGGAACCCGAGCACTACGAGACCCCGATCTTTGAATTTTCCGTAGAGCGCCTGGAGTCCCTCATACTGCGGCGTGAAGCCGCACTGGCTCGCGACATTCACGATGAGCAGCGTCTTACCGCGGTAGACATCCATCTTCTGCGGCGTGCCGTCGATCGTGACGAGGTCGAGGTCGTAGAAGCTCATCGATCCCACCTCACTGCGTCTCCATGTTCATGATCGTACAAGCCGTTCATCCATCTGCGTAGACAACAGCTCACTCGTAGGGACATGGGCATGCACGGCCCGAAACATGCCAAAGCGACACAGCCCGGTCCCAAATGCCAGACGCATCAACAGGAATGTAGGCACTTCTCGCAAGGATTTCACGAACCCGATCACGCCGAACCGAACAATCCCTGCGGGACGGACCATTCCCTGCCAGATGGAATCGAGCCATGAGGGTAAGGTTTCGGCAGTCCAATCCGCCGTGGTGACTTTACCCGCCACCAGTCCCGTTGCCTCCAGTAATTCTGAAAACTCTTCAATGCTGGAAAAGGCTGGATGAGCCCACTGATCCAGCAGTTGCCGCATCACGGGCTTTTCCCAAACATTGAGCGGCACCTGGCGATCGTCCCGCTGATTCCAATCGGCGACAACCAGAATGCCACCCGGTTTCAGCACGCGCATGAGTTCCCGAGCAAATTGCGCCTTATCCGGCATGTGCGGGCCGGCCTCGACCGACCAGACCACATCAAAACTGGCATCGGGGAACGACAGGGCCAGCGCATCATCGACCTGAAAGCGGGCATTCACCTCCGGAGCGGTCAGTTCTTGCGCACGTCTGACTTGCTGAGGGCTGATGGTGATTCCGGTGACCGCAAAGCCATACTCCCGCGCCAGCATGCGACTGCTGCCGCCAATGCCACAGCCCACATCTAACACCGTCGTCCCCGGAGGAAGCTTGTCCAGCCCACCCCACCGCACCATTTCATGCACAAAGTCTGACTTGGCTTTGAGAAAATCCTTTTTGCGGGGTGGAGAGCCATAATGTCCCAGATGAATATGTTCGCCCCAGTAGAACTCGAGAATGCCGTCATTCGTCCAGTCATCATAGGAATTGGCGACAGAATCGGCAGACTGATATTTGCGGGGAAGGAGCACGTACAGCCCTAATCCGATCAGTAGTAAGACCAGGAGAAGGACGATCGTCACGAGGAACATGCTCATCATATCGAATGTCTGATTACCGCGATGTCGTTAAGCAGAGGCGAAAAGTGGCGCAGATTAGACTCGGAAATGTGACCAAGTCAAGGCGAAGGGTATGCGCTACGTGTCTACGAGCGCCATGGACTGATCACGCCACGGCGGACAGAAAAAATTGGCGCCTGTATGGCGCGCGCGAGATCGAACGTCTGACCGAGATCATCATTCTCAAGCAGCTACAGAGATGGTGAAAGACTCAGAGTTGGAGGCTCGGCTTGTGACGAGCGAATCAAGAATTGACAGCAAGGGGGATCGGATCAATCCATCGCTTGAAGAGCAAAGTCAAATATGGCATCGGTGATGTCGATCGAACAAGAACTCACCCTGACGCAAGGAACCATGAGCGAGGCCTCTTCGCCTACTCCTGCAATGAGGCACCCCTAGTCCGCGGTCCGCGAAACACACCGATTGCTTCTCCTGAGATAAGAAAATGGCTGACACCTTTATCCGGTGTGCCATTCACTCAAGAGACTGACATGCCCTTTCCGTTTGGCTCGCTTCACATACGCCGTATCGGCTGTGAGGTAGAGGCCCTTCGTACGTATGGCGAGCACGTGGTAGGCAGCATCATAAAAGGTAACCCCTTTGACCTCCTGCATGTGTTCCAGCACAGCAAGTGCGTATTCCGTCCTCAAAAGGACTTCGTCAAACTCATAGGCCAGTAACGCGCCCATCAACTCCGTCGCCATCCCGGGTTTCTTCAGACCCAACACATTGCCCACTTCGTACCGCCAGAGTGTCGGCACACGGATCTCGATCTCTTCCGCCAGCAGTGCCTGTTGGAGTCTGACAGCCTGTCGATAGTCGGGCTCGCTATCCTTTTCCAAAACCCACTTCAGGATGACGGAGGCATCAGGCACGACAATCATCTGTCCGAACGCTCCCGATCCCGACGGACAGCATCGACGATGTCTTTCCCGCTAAGAGTCGCACTCCGTTTTCGCAAGCGCTGCACCACCTCAGTCGCATGCTGTCGTTTACGGCGAAGGAGCTCATGCCGCAGCGCTTCGTTGACCACCTGACTCCGTCGGCGGGGAGGTACAAGCTTAAAAAGTTCATCACGGAGCCGGTCATCGATCGACACGTTTAACTTAGCCATAGCCGAATCCTCTCAATTCATGCGTCACTTAGCCTCCACACTATGCGCCTTACCTAGGCGCCCAGTCAAGACACCCATAAAGACACGCCGAGCGGCCTAGCCCCCCTACCCTGCCCCTTACACCTGCTGAACCGCTTCCTCGACCAACTTTCGCATCGCCTCTGCTGGCCAGATCAAGGCCTTGCCAACCCTGCAGGGACGTTGATTGAGTTCATAGGAAATCGCGAGAGGGTCCAGATCCAAGACATTGGGCACGCGAGGCAAAGAACCATACCGCAGATCATCGGCAGCCACGCGGAGCGATCCCAAGACCGATCGATCGGTCCGGCAATCGATTTGAAGCGGACCCATGAGGAGTTCAAGGCGTGCCAGATGGGAGGACGGCAGGCCTTGTACGGCAAGTGTGGCAAGAAATAATTCCCGATGCCAGCGGCCCAAATCCGCAAACTGCGGTGCGCGAAGCCCGGGGAGAAAGAGCACGTAGCGCGTGAGGTCGTGACAAAACATCACGCACTGCCGTCGATCCAGCAGGAGCAAATGCCCATGCCAGTCGCCCAGCGGCGTTCGTTCGTCTGGCAAACCCGCGGAAGATGCATCTCCGGCATGGCCGTGAGCAAGTTTCTCTGCCAGTCTCTTGGTGCAGTGCAACAGCATCGCAGATCGACGACATCATGCCGACCACCTGGGAAGGATGCAACCGTTGGCTCTGTCCTCCTGCACAATGGCTTGTGTATGATTGCAAGACCTTGTATCTCTAGTGAGGGTCTTACATCATGGCAGTACGGGAGCGGGACAGATCGCAAAGATCAGGGTCTCCCAAGACCGTGGGTCAGCTGGGATCGTCCCGTTCCTCCGGTCACCAACCCGAACAGTTGAGAGGGCCTCGAGCCCGCATCGTGCAAGGACGGGAGACACGGAGGTGCGCCATGAGCCCAGAGATCTTTGTTGGGATGGATGTCTCACAAGACACCGTCGATATCGCGGTCCAGCCCGGGACCGTGTTTCAGGTGACGAATGATGAGCCGGGGATCGCTGCCGCCATTGAGCGGTTACAAGTGCTGACGCCCACCTTGATCGTGCTCGAAGCCACGGGCGGGCTTGAAGGGCCGGTGGCGGGAGCGCTGGCCGCCGTCGGCCTGCCGGTCGTGGTGATCAATCCCCGGCAGGTGCGGGATTTTGCGCGGGCGACGGGCCAATTGGCCAAGACCGATCGGTTGGATGCCAAGATTCTGGCTCGCTTTGCCGAAGCGATTCGCCCCCCAGTGCGTCCGGTCCCCGATGACCAGACGCACGCCTTAGCCGCGCTGGTCGGGCGTCGTCGACAACTGATCGAGATGCTGACGGCCGAGAAGAATCGCCTCCGTCTCACCGCTCGCCCGCTCCAGAAGAGGGTGCAGGCACATATCACCTGGCTTGAGAATGAATTGGAGCGCATCAATACGGATCTGACCACGACGATGCAACAGAGTCCCGCATGGCGTGAGAAAGAAGAGGTGTTGCGAAGCGTGCCCGGTGTGGGCCCGGTGTTGACCACGACACTCTTCGCGAACCTCCCCGAGCTGGGGACCTTGACGCGCAAAGAAGTGGCCGCCTTAGCGGGCGTCGCGCCCTTTCCCCGAGACAGCGGCACCCTCAAAGGCCGACGAGCGATCTGGGGTGGGCGCGCGCACGTACGCGCCGCGCTCTATATGGCCGCGCTGGTCGCCACCCGAAAGAACCCTGTGATTCGCACCTTCTATCAGCGCTTGTGTCAGGCCGGGAAGGCGAAGAAGCTGGCGTTGACGGCGTGCATGCGGAAGCTGCTGACCATCTTGAATGCGATGGTGAAGAGCCGGACGCCGTGGCGGGTGGCTATCACTCAGCCGGCTTGATTTTTAAGACAGTTGCTGACCCTGACTTGCAGATGGATTTGAAGCGTGCGTAATGCGACTCCTCAACGATCGGCTCGAAGCCCGTCGTACGGTAGAATCGACTCGATTCCACAGAATCGCTTGCGGGCAGCGCCACCTAGTTTAATTCCACGAATCTTCTTCCTTAGGATGTCGCCTTTGTGAGAACGGGGGCTTCACGGCTTCGCAACTGACCGAATGTCCGAGCCCCCGTTTGATGGTCGGAAACACGCGCGCACTCGCGATCGCAAGCGACAGTTCGGCCAATGTGGTGGCGCCGTAACGGTTGAGAATTTCCTGACGGGGCTCACATTCCGAGCCATCCATCGCTAGAATCCCTTCCGTGAAACGAACGATGAGAGACACCGCCGGCGGCATGGTCGAAAATTCGCCGTCGAGCACGGCTGCGACAGACGACGGCGCCAGCCCCTCGTCCAAGGCCACGTTGATCGCACCCTGCAGGCAGCTCCCACAGTCCTCGTGCCGAAATGCGACCAACCGTGCTATGTGTAACAGGGTCCCATCCGTCCTGCCTCGATGCCCTGCTAAGGGTAGGAACAAGAGGAACTTGATGAACCCCGAAAACGATGCCTCGCCTAACTCCGTAATGTAACCGGTTGGCACGCGAAGCCTGGCTTCGGCGGCACGCCGGATCCATTCAACCAGAAATCGCATGAACGTTCCTCCAATGGTTCTCGACCTCCATGGAAATGACCGGGGAAGCAAGCCCGGTGGCATCGCCGACCGGGCCACTTCCCTCATCGAATCATGCAGCATGCGCCTCAGATGCGGCACGCTTGGCGTCGACGCGCTCGATCGTCACGGGCACCGGACGACAGACCGTGTTGCACACCGGCGAATGCTGCTGGGCGAAATCAATAAGCTCTGCCAGATCCTCATCACTGCAGTCAGCCTCAATGTCCATCCTGATGCGGATCGACTCGTAGCCGGCGGGCACGCTGTCGTCGAGCGCAAGCAACCCCTGTAAGTTGATGTTGCCGGTGAGCTCTGTCGACAACTTGCGCAATTTGATACCGCGTGCCGCTGCATGCAGCACCGTCGTTGTCGTGACGCAGCCCGCCAGGGCGTGGAGCAGGAACTCCACTGGATTGGCGCCCTCGTTGTGCCCAAGCAGCGACGGGGGTTCGCCATTGGTGAAGACAAAGGGTTCGCTGCGCGACGTATCCTCCGACCCCGCACCATAGAAGTCCTTGATCGTCGAGCAGTTCTCGCCGCCGTCGATCCACCGGTTGCGGGCGCGGAACTGAAATTTTGCCAGGGCCGGATCGTTCTTGAGTGCTCTGACGGTTTGATCCATCTGCTCGAGGTCGAGACCGTTGCAGGTTTTGCTGATTTGCGCATTCATAATGATCTCCTTCGGTAAGGGTTAATTTGATGCCGCATCGGATGGCCCAATGCGTTCTATCGCCGCAGGAGAACAATACTGCCAAGCCGTGAACTGAGTAAGGTGCGTTTGTGACGAAAACTGGCTTTTCGTGCCACTAATTGAATCGATGGCTTGAGTTCCAACTCTAGGTGCAACCCGTACTTCCCAACGTCCCTGGAGGTCTATACACACCTTTGCTATTATTCGCACGTTACACGTGGACCTTATGCTCAGCAGGATTGAAACCCATGGCTGCCGCCCAGAAATCAGGGGAAACCCCGGTGGACGTGCTCATCGTCGCCGTTCCAGAGACCGCTGGTTCCGCGCTGTACGGCATGGTGGACGTGCTCAAAGCTGCGGGCAGTGTGTGGGAAACCCTCACGCGGCATGGCAACGGCAAGACCCTGTTCAACGTGCGCATCGTTGCGCCAAGAAGGAAGGCCTTTGTTTGCGGCCACGGCATCCCCGTCAGGCCCGACTGCATCATAGCCGACGAGCCGAAGGCGCAGATTGTCATCCTGCCTGAGCTCTGGCTCGGGCCAGACGAGGACATCCGCGACCGCTATCCGACACTGATGGACTGGTTACGCAGAGCCTACAAACGGGGGGCGTTTCTATATTCCGCCTGCTCTGGCGCGGTGATGCTGGCGGCCACCGGTCTGCTCGACGGTTGTTCTGCAACCTCGCACTGGGCCTACCAGGATCTGTTCCGTAAACGATACCCCAATGTCCAGTTTCAGCCCGAGCCGAACCTCGTCGTTGCCGACGTCGATGGTCGCATCGTGACCGCCGGCGGCACCACCTCTTGGCACGACCTCGCGATCCACATCATCGCTCGCCACGCCAATCCCGGTGAAGCGCTCCGCATTGCCAAGGTCTATCTGCTCAAATGGCACGGCGAGGGCCAATTGCCGTACACACCGCTTTCACGCATCTCGCCGCACGCCGACTCCGCAGTTCGCGAATGCCAAAGGCAACTTGATCAACGTTATCGGGAGTCGGATGTGATCCAACACATCGTCGGAAAGGCACGGATTCCTGAACGCACGCTGAAGCGCCGCTTCAAAGCCGCTACCGGCATCACCTTTATCGAGTACGTGCAAAACCTACGCATTGAAGAAGCCAAACGTCTCCTCGAAACTACCGACATGAGCACCGAGGAGATTGGACCAGCGGTCGGTTACGAGGACCACTCGTTTTTCCACCGCCTCTTCAAGCGCCTAACCGGACTTACCCCCGCTCGATACCGGCGCATGTTCCAGCCCGTACTCGATGCGGGAGGTACCGTATGATCCCCCCATCCACGCATGCTGTGTGGTGTTGGTTCTTGGGTTTGGAAGTTTTAGGGGAACATTCAATTTTTCTTGCCGCACAAAGACAATCGTCGTCGGTAGAAATTCAGAATGTCCCGTTCTAGTCCCCGAAAAGTAGAATGATTAAATGAAA
>DCZO01000033.1 GCA_002331335.1 Nitrospira sp. UBA2082
CAGCGAGACAGATGCTCGATAAAAGAACCGTTGATCTGTCCCGTGGGGTCCTCTGTCCCGGCGACTGACCGGAACAGGAGGACCCAGCGGACTGGATGAACATGAAGGGCCGTAGGGCAATCGGTTCCATTGGACCGGTTGCAGTACAAGCCAACCGAGCTGCGTCGACACTGGTCGCGCATACCGGTTGGCTTTTTTGTTTTAGGGCTTTCACGAGGTGGTGATGTCTGCGGTGTTGCTTGTACCGCTGCTTCCGTTGATCGCCGCTCTTATCGTGAGCGTCGGGAGCGAGGCCACACGTCACGCTCGCGCGAAGATCGCCGCCTGGCCGATCGGTGCGGCCTTCTTCGGAGCCATCGTCACGCTTTTCACGGTTGCCACGGAAGGCCCGATTGTGCTTCGGCTGTACGATCCGGGCGCGGCCACTGTGCTGGCCGTCCCGATCGGCCTGTACGTCGATCGGTTGAGCGCGGTCATGATGGTGTTGATCTCCGGCATCGGCACAATCATTTATACCTATTCCGTCGAGTACATGTACCAAGATCTACATGAGCGGCGGTATCTCACCCTGATCGGCTTAACGGTGTTTGTCCTCCTCTGCATGGTGTCCAGCGCGAACTTGCTGATGCTGTTCATCCTCTGGCAGGTATTGAGTTACCTCCTCTATCTCCTTGTCCACAATCATAGCCACCAAGAGACGCTGAACAGTGCGTTTCGAACCTTCACGCTCTTGCGGGTCGGTGACGTCGCCTTCTTAGGGGGGACCGTCCTCGCCTACTCGCTGTACGGTACGCTGGAATTTCCTGGTCTGTTCGCCGCCGCCGCGCAATCGACGGCCACTGTATCCCTGCTCCCCGGTGTCGAATTCAACGGCGCGACGGCGGTCACCTTGCTGCTCCTTGTCGGCGGCATGAGTAAGTCCGCCCAGTTTCCACTGTACGGGTGGCTTCCTCGCTATCTCTATGCCCCGACGTCCGTGACTGCCTTGCTGCACGCGGGCATTATCAATGCCGCAGGCTTTCTCATCAACCGCCTCGCTCCGCTCTTCGGGATAAGCTCAACTACGCTGCACATCGCCCTCGTGATCGGGACGCTGACAGCCATCCTCGGTGCAACGATGATGCTGGTGCAGAACGACATCAAGAACATGCTCGGCTTCTCGACGATCGGCCAAATGGGCTACATGGTTATGGAGTGCGGTCTCGGCGCCTTTTCGCTCGCGGTCTTTCACCTAATCGCCCATGGTCTGTTCAAAGCGACGGTGTTCCTGTACAGCGGCAATGTCATTCACAAGGCAAGACAGGAACCGATGCGCCCCCATCCGGGACATGAGGCGGAGGAAGGCAGTTACTCACCCCTGACCTGGACGACCGGATTTCTCACGACCCTGCTGATTCCCTTAGTCATCCTCCTGGCGACTCACGGTGTGTTACGTATCCCGCTGCTGGAATCCCAGGGCACCGTCATCTTTCTCTTTTTTATCTGGATCACGTCTTCGCAAGCGATCTTGACGCTGACTCGATTGCGGGCCGTGGCGTCGTGGAAGGTGTCCGCGGCGATGTTGCTGACCCTTTTGTTCATCGTGTTCGTCTATCTGTTTGCCGTCGAATCGTTCACGTCGTTCCTGTACCCGAACCCGGAGGAAGTGGCCTTGTACTTCAAGGCCGGCGATCTTCCCGACTGGCTCTTTGACTTCCTGCTCGCGGCGGCGACCATGGTAACGATTGGGGGCTGGATCTATTTATACATGCGGGCCCATGGCCGGACCCTGTGGACGCCGGCATGGTTCAACGGTATCCGGTTCCACCTCTATGTGCTGTTCCTGAATCGACTCTATGTGGACACGGTGTTATATCGAGTGGCTCATACCCTGACATCCGCCATCCAGCGCTTGGATAAACGCGCCCAAGAACGCGCGTTTTGACCGCGCCGGCGGAGCGATGCTGAGGTCTGAGTTCGGAACCATCCGCAACCGGTCCTCAGCTGGACGCCGGTTGGTCCGCCCCGGACGAGCGTGAAGGTACCGTATTAATGGCTTATCGGCCCATCCTCGCGGGAAGCATCGCGGTCGCCCCGGGGGGAAACCATTTTTCAGCCGACTGAGAGAAACACGTGCTTCTGTCGCTGGTACTCATCGTTCCATTGCTCCTCCTGGTCGCCGCCGGCATCGTGATGATCGGGGGTGATGCGTCGCGTTTCACCCGCGCGAAGGCGGCTGCCTACCCCATCGGTCTGGCATTCCTCGGCGCCGGCGGCGCGCTGGTCCTGGTCACATCGCAGGGCCCCGTTACCGTCCGATTCTACGATCCTTCTTCCGTCGCATCTTTCATTATTCCCATCGGTTTCTATGTCGACCGACTGAGCGCGGTCATGATGACGTTGATCACGGGAGTCAGCACCATCATTTACTGCTACTCGACGAGCTACATGTACCAGGATCGTCATGCGCGCCGGTATCTCGCGCTGATTTGCCTGACCGACTTCGTGTTGATCTGCATGGTCTCGAGCGGGAACTTCATGATGCTGTTTCTCTTTTGGCAACTCCTCAGCTACCTGCTCTACCTGCTCGCGCACAACCATGTCCATGCCGGAACGCTGGCGGGCGCCTTCAAGACGTTTACGCTGTTGCGTGTTGCCGATACGGCGTTTCTTGCCGGCATCGTGCTCGCGTATCAACTCTACGGCACCCTCGAATTCCACGAGCTGTTTGCCAGAGCGGCCGCTGCACCCATGACTATTTCGGTTCTGCCTGAGCTGGAGGTCAGCGCCGCCACGGCGGTGACCTTCCTCCTGTTTATCGGCGCGATGGGCAAATCAGCCCAGGTTCCGCTGCACCTGTGGCTGCCGGGATCGCTGTTCGCTCCCACGCCGGTCCACGCCTTGTTGCACGCGGGCATCATCAATGCCGGAGGTTTTCTCATCAACCGCCTCGCTCCGCTCTTCGGCATGAGTTCCACCACCCTGCATGTCGCGTTCGTCGTCGGGACCGTGACAGCCGCCCTCGGCGCGACGATGATGCTGGTGCAAAACGATATCAAGAAGACTCTCGGCTTTTCGACGATCGGTCAAATGGGTTACATGATTATGGAATGCGGATTCGGAGCCTTCTCATTGGCCGTGTTCCATTTGATCGCTCATGGTCTCTTCAAGGCCACGGTCTTCCTCAATTGTGGAAATGTCATCCATAAGGCTCGACAAGAACCGCATTTCCCCCCTCTGGACAATGAGGATGACGGAACAGGATTCTCGCGCTTGACGTGGTCGACAGGGTTTGTCACGAGTCTATTTATTCCGCTGCTCATCTTATTGATTACACACGGTGTCCTGCGCAGTCCATTGCTGGAATCCCAGGGCACCGTCATTATTCTTTTTTTTATTTGGATCACCTCATCGCAGGCCATCTTGACCCTGACTCGTCTGCGCCAAGTTGCGTCCTGGAAAGTCTCAGCAGCCATGCTCGCGACTCTGCTGTTCATCGTCTTCGTGTATCTGTTCGCCGTCGAGTCATTCACCGCATTCCTCTACCCCAACCCGGACGAAGTGGCGTCGTATTTCAAGGCCGCCGATCTCCCGGACTGGCTCTTCGACCTCATTGTCGTGATGGCCACGCTCATGACGGTTTGCGGCTGGACCTATTTATACCTGCGCGCCCACGGCCGGACCATTTGGATGCCGGCCTGGATCGAATGCCTAAGGATTCGTCTCTATACTGTGTTCCTTAATAGGATCTATGCCGATGAGCTCTATCAGCTGATCGGTTCGATGACCGCGCAACTGGTTCATCGGATCAACAAGCTGGAACGCGGGTGGTCTCGATGACGGACCTGTTCATCTCATGGCTGTCAGCCGGGATTCCACTTGCGGGCGCGCTCGTCTGTCGAGCCTTGTGGTCAGACCCCTACCGCGTGAAGATGTCTGCGATCGTCTGGTCTGCCATCAGCCTGGTGTCGATCGTCGGAGTCGCCGGCAGGATTCCGACTCAGCCCGATGGTCTCTTACCGCTCTATCTGCTGCCGCTCGCAGCCTTGGTGTCTTCATTAGGCCAACCGGTTCACGAGAACCATCGTCTCTCCTGGACCATGACTTTGGTCTTTCTCGGATTGGGAATGGGCGTGCTCACCGCCGGGAATCCGTTCGGCCTGCTCTGTCAGATTGTGCTCATGCTGATCATCATGCTTCTCCTGTACCGTCACCACACCACGCTCTGGCCCATCTCCTGGTGGGGCATCAACTCCTTCGCGATCGCAGTCGTCGGCGCGGGCCTTTCTCTCGCGGCTGGCCCGCCCATCTCATCAGTGGCATCCTTGGCGACTTGTGCCGTTCTGCTGCCGCTCATGCCGTTTCATGACGGATATCTCACCGCGCTGACCAGACTGCCGGGTAGTTTGCCGCCGTTCATTGTGTTGCTGCTGCCTGTGCTTGGCCTTCACAGACTGGCGACAGTCATGCCGACGATGCCGAATGAATTCGTTGCGGTCGTGAGCCTCCTGGCTCTGGTCAGCTCGCTATATGGCGCGATCAAGGCATTGGCCCAGTCGCGCGTCCGTCTCTTGGTTGGCTACGGCAGCATCTCATTCTTTTCGATCCTCTGGTGGTTTGTGGCCGGAGCTCACCAGGCGACACCACGCGCGGCCGTGCTGGCCGGAGCAGTCGGCCTTGCTACCGGCGGACTGTTGGTCGCATGGCAGGTGATCCGTACAAGATACGGCGACGATGTGGACCCGCAAGCCATCAGCGGCTTGGCCGCGGCGATGCCGAAATACGCCGTTCTGCTTTCTCTCTTGGGTCTGGCTGCGATGGGAATCCCTCCCTTCGGGGTGTTCGCCGGATTCATGGGGTTGCTGCTGACCGCACCACCCTCTTCCACGATCGGCCTGCTCATCGCGCTCACGGCTTGGCTTGCCGCTTCGTGGTACATCATGCAGATGGTGCAACAGTTACTCTTCGGCGCGCGCCGGCCGGATTTGCGCTATGCCGATCTCCGGCATCCCGAATTTACGTCGCTGTTGCTCGTGGTGCTGGCCCTGCTGGCGCTCGGCTTGGCCCCGACCAGCTTGTATGCGTTTGATCAGACTCCGAATACGACTGTGGCCATGGATTGACCTCTCGCATGGAACCGCTAGACCACGTTACCGACATTGAATCCAGACGAATGGAATTGCGCGGGGTCGTCCGCCTGGCGGGCGAGGTCATCTCGCAATACTGGCCGATGCGGACTTTCGTCCATCATAATCCGTTACACAGCATTGAATATTTGCCGTTCGAGGAAGCCGTCAGGCGCGGGAAGCAGTTTATGGGCGGCAACGGCTATCTTCCCAGTCATCTGTATCGGGAATACCTCAAAGCCGGTCGAATCCGGTCAACTCATCTTGATGACGCGCTCAAGCCGCGAGTCATCGATAAAAATGTGTCGATCGGGTCGCACACCGTCACGCACGGCTCGGTCTTGCACGCCTGTCTGGCTGAAGGACTTTGCGCTCCGGCCATGGAACCGCTTGACGATCAACTGGAAGATCCTGACAGGCCGCTGATCGCGACACTGGCCCGAAAACTGGAGGGCGTACTTCGTCCTTTTTCCCTGGAGGATCGGATCCGAAAAGTCGTGGATGAGAACCAAGCAGCCCTCTGCCGGTGGCTTACACTCTCGCACTGGTGTGACGAGACGCTCGGCACACAGATCGTCCAGCAGATCAATGAACAAATGATCAAGTGGTGCGCAGCCTTCCTGGACGAAGGTCATGCCACATGGACCATGCCCGGGCGTGAAAAGGGTCTGTACGAAGCCTGGAAGGCCATGGCCTCCCACGAATGGTCTCCTTGTGGAATCAAGGACAGTGGCAGGAAAATCGCGCAGCTTCCGAACTATCCCGAAGACGCGCTTCTCGAAAGCCTGGATGCGTTTGGGATTCCCTCTGAACTGCTACAAGATTACTTATCGTTACAATTGACGGCCCTGCCCGGTTGGGCCGGCTTCATCAAGTGGCGTGGAGAACAACGTGAGTATCCCTGGCAGCAAGCTTACCCGGTCGGCCTGGTGAAGTTTCTGGCGATTCGTCTCTGGTACTCACGGGAACTGGTCCAACAGGCTTGTAAAGACCATCTCGACATCGACGGGCGATACGAGGCCGTGATGGCCTACATGCGCGACTATCCCGACGAATATTATCTTCGACGGCAGCGTGTGGCAGGACGGTTGCCGGCGCTTTATGCCGAGGAAGTCGACCGACTCTCGCATCGAAATGGGCAAAGCTGGAACAATATCCTCACACGATACCGTGCCGAAGTCATTCCCCGGCTGCAAGCGGCCGTTCGTCGTGGAGCCGCGCGGCGGCTTCTCGCCCTGGCCCGTTCGTTGGACATTGGAGCACCCGCGCTGATTGAAAGCGCCCCCGCAGACCTCAAGCAAGTCGTCGACTGGATGGAGGCCTTTCCCGAATCAGACCATGGACCGATATGGCTCAAAGCCCTGGAAGCCGGCTACCAAGAGCATCTGTTAGGATGCTTACGCGCGCAGACCGAGCACGCCGCTCCCCCGGAGACGTCACGCCCGTACTCACAGTCCGTCTACTGCATCGACGTGCGCTCCGAACCGTTCCGCCGTCATCTCGAATCGATCGGCCCCCACGAAACCTACGGCTTCGCCGGCTTCTTTGCCGCCTTCATCCGCTACCGAGCCTGGGGGAAGGAGCATGATACGGAACAGTTCCCGGTGATCATGCGGCCGAAGAACGAGGTCCGCGAGATACCTCGCTATCTCGATCAAAAGGTATCGCTGCACGCGGCGCGGATTAAATGGGTGCAGGCGGGTCATACGCTCTTGCACGATCTGAAGGAAAATGTCGTGACACCCTATGTCATGGTGGAATCGCTCGGATGGTTCTACGGCCTGCCAATTTTCGGTAAGACCTTGGTCCCGGCGCTCTATCAGCGCTGGACCGCCTGGTTGCGAGGGTTATTCGTTCCTACTTTGGCGACCACGTTGACGATCGACAAGCTGGCACCGAGTGAAACGGCGGAGATGCTTGAAGCGGAGCAACAAGCCGTAATCCGAGAAGCCTTGCACGAACAACTCGGGCTCCGCAGTTCCCGTATCTCCCCTGCGCTCGTCGAAGGCTTGCGCCAGCGCGCTCTGACGATGGGAGGAGACTCGGAGCCGCCGATCGCTGCCGAAGAAATCGAGCGGGCCGGACTGACACCAGACACGATCAACGCGTTTGTCGAAACCCTTCGACGGCAATACGACCTGACGCTGCGATCCGCGTCACGACACAAGGAACGACTCACCAGAACCGGTTTCACCTTGGACGAGCAGGTCCTGACCGTCGACACTGCGCTCCGCATGATGGGACTGACCAAGAACTTCGCACGGCTTGTCCTCTTCTGCGCTCACGGGAGCACATCGGACAACAATCCCTACGAATCCGCGCTCGATTGCGGGGCCTGCGGCGGCAATGAAGGCAAGCCCAATGCCCGTGCACTGGCGATGATGGCAAACAATCTCAAGGTCCGCGAGCGAATTGCCAAGCTGGGGATCGGCATTCCATCCGACACTCATTTTCTTGCCGGCCAGATGGATACGACGACCGATGTCATACGGCTGTTCGACCTCGAAGACGCTCCACCTACCCATCGCGCGGACATCGCCCGACTCCAAGAAGATCTCAAGGAAGCCTCTGCCCTCACCAGCCTAGAACGGTGTACGCGCTTTCCAGGGATTCAACAAGATGTCACGAAAACGGAGGCCGAGGCGCATGTCCGCAAGCGGAGCGTGGACTGGAGTCAAGTCAGGCCGGAATGGGGTTTATCAAACAATACCGCGTTCCTGATCGGGCGGCGACAACTGACGAAAGGACTGGACTTGAGCGGCCGGGTCTTCCTGCACTCGTACGATTATCGAGAAGATCCGAGCAATCGATTGCTCGAAGTGCTCCTCACGGCGCCTCAGGTTGTCGCCCAATGGATCAACATGGAACATTATTTTTCCACTGTTGATAACGAGGTTTTCGGCAGCGGGAGCAAGATCTATCATAATGTAGTCGGCCGGCTCGGCATCATGTCTGGGCCATGGAGCGATCTCCGGCTGGGATTGGCGAGACAAACCGTCATGAGCGGCGAAGACGCCTACCATGAGCCGATGCGGTTACTGACGATCGTTGAAGCTCCACGGAAGGGAATCGAGAAGTTGATCGCGCGACACGATGTACTTCAGCACTATTATCATAATGAGTGGGTGCATCTGATCGTACTCGAGCCAGAGGATGGGGGTTGGTATTATTATAGACCCACCGGAGAGTGGACTCGCATCGTGCAGGAAGTGTCAGAGGTGACGTTGTGAGGAGATGCCCGTAAAAGCCTGAGGCCGGAAAGGAGTGTTTCGATGGGCGGTTTAAGTTTGCATCCGATGAAAGAGATTCGAGTGATCGTTGCGGGCGAACACCGTGCGTTCGTCACCGATTTGATGGATCGAGTGCACGCTACTGGCTACACGATTATCGGCAATATTTCCGGCAAAGGACATCATGGCGTGCGGGAGGCGCACTTCATGTTCAGCGAACAGGAAAGCCTCGAGATCATTTTAACGATCGTGCCGGAGGAAAAGGTTGAGCCGATTCTCGCCGGGCTTCGACCGCTCTTCGAACGTCATTCCGGTTTTATGCTCGTTGCCGACGTGACCGTCAGCCGGCAGGAATATTTTGGGAAGAAAGGCGTCAAGCCTTGACGGCGCGCACCATATCGCCCGATGTGTGACTCTGTGCCGGTCCGATCTTTACGTATGGAAGTTCAGGTAATACTACGAGCTGGGAATGAGCAACCGAGATGGCTACACTGCGAGGGTTATGGCGCATTGTCGGCTCGCGCGGTATCGTGAAGCAATTTCTCTACGGCTTGATCGGCCACACGTTCTGCCACGCTTTGTTTCGGATTGAGTAACCCCCTCTCATATTCGTGGGTCCAGATCGTCTGCTTGGTTTTGGAATCCACTAAACGAAAATGGCCGACCCCAGCATAATGGCTATCGAGGTTTCCCTCCAATTCATAGAACCCTTCGATGCCATGGTACCATTTCTCGAAACCGGCCAGGCCTGCAAGAACGGCATCGGCCTGTTCTGGAGATTGAACGATGGAAAACCGTCCTGACCGGGCCAGTCCTGTACCGATTCCGTCTCTGACGATACCGGAACCCTCAATGAAGACCGCTCCCTCTTCCTGCCCGAGATCTTCGATGTAGATGGATTTGACGGAAGCCAAGCGACCGATGTCCTGAACGGGCCGAGGTATGACGCCCGGGGGACTTTGGCATGCAACAAGAAGAGCCAACAAAGTCAAAATCGAAGCCAATCTGATCATGAGTTGTCCCTCGGCGGTGCCGCTATTGAAGGCATGGCTACCGTCGAGGTAAATGCCGGTCTCGTTGAATTCTGGATTGACCGCGTAGACGAACCCACGAACCTTGACGGTAAACAAGGTCTGACCGAACGACGAGGGAATAAACTTCATCACCCGAAGGCTCGGTTCATAGACCATGTCCTTGCCCTTCCCGATGACGGAATTCTCGAGCACAGGTTCCGAAGGATCGCCGTCGAGCATCGAGCGGCGGGTGGCCGAGAAAAGGTTGGCTGCGTCTGTATAGATGAGCGCATTCCCCGCGATGGCTGACCATTCGGCCAGGACAAGAGTTGGTGTATTCAGCAGCAGGAGCAGTGCCGTTACTATATGCCTTGCGCAAAACAGGCTACTGCGAAACCGACGAGCGTTTAATCCGATGCTCCACATACTAGAGCGGATCAACAATTGATTTTGCAAAGGGTTGGGATTTCCCGAAGTAGTCAGAAAGAACGAGAGACGTCACATTTGACTGAAAGTGCCCGGGGTGGCCGCTCGACTTCAGGTAGCTGTGTTCGTTCGACGCCGTTTTGTTTTGGATTATGAGATTAGATTCTAGATTCGCTTTGCATTTAAATTATCTCAGATCAATCGTGGACTGGCTCCTGGGAACAGACCTTACGAGAGGTCTGCGTTAGCTCCTGGGTCCACTACGGCCAGGACAGAGTTCGAATCCGAGGCGTGATTTCCGCACGCCACTCTCTCCCAGTCCCGCCATACCAAACGGATCCGTCTCAACATTGTGAACGACTTCGTGGCGGACGCGTTGGGTTGTGGTGGGCCGGCTGCCAGCCTGCGCGGCCGAAGGCCACAATAACTTGTAGCCGGCGAGCAGGGCCCCAGCGACAGAGAATTTCATAAACGCCCGGCGAGTCCAAGACCAGGAATCGTTGTGTCTCATTGACCACTCCCTTATGGTGAATTGGTATCTGTCTTGACCTCGGTTCGCTTCTACCCCATGACTGCGCGATCGGTCACCCCTCGATTAGGGAGCATGTGCTCACGCAATCAGCTCCAGGGCCCGCGTGTGCCAGGACAGGACCGCCTTGCGGATATGGATCTTGTCCGCAAGTTTCGGATGGTCCGAACGGATGATGTGGGCGGCAAACTCGGCCATGAAGCGGCTCTTGAGCGTGGCCCGCGCACGGTCGACCCCCACGTCTTGGTAGGGGGCCACGGAAAAGAGCAGAAAGCCGTCATCAAGGATTTGGTCGTTCTTCATGTTGGCTGCAATGATACCACCGGCCTTACTGAGCGGATCGGCCAGTTCCGG
>DCZO01000034.1 GCA_002331335.1 Nitrospira sp. UBA2082
AAGTTCATGCCATAGATGCTCGCAATAAAACTCAGCGGCATGAAGATCGTGGTGATGACCGTGAGCACTCGCATCACGGCGTTCAGGCGATAGCTGACGCTCGACAGGTAGATGTCCAGGCTCGCCGACAGCATTTCGCGAAACGTCTCGATGGTATCGACGACCTGGACCACGTGATCGTAGACGTCGCGGAAGAAGACTTTTGTGGGTTCATGCAGGTATGGGCAGTCCGAGCGGGACAAACTGTTGGTCACCTCCCGCAACGGCCAGACGGCCCGCCGAACGAACAGTAGCTGCCGTTTCAGCGCGTGGACGTCCCTGAGGGTATCGGGCTTCGGGTCGGCCATCACCCGTTCTTGCAGTGTTTCGATCTTTTCGCCGAGTGACTCCAGCACGGCAAAATACTGATCGACGACCGCGTCCACCAGCGCATAGAGCAGATAGTCCGAGCCGTTGTGGCGGAGACGACCTTTGCCGGCGCGCAGGCGATCGCGTACCGGACTAAAGACATCGGTCCCGTTTTCTTGAAACGACAGCACGTAATTGCGTCCGAGCACGAAACTCACCTGTTCGACAAGAATGCCTCCCCGGTCGGTCACCGCCAGCATTTTCACCACCAGAAACACATAGGTCTCGTAATCGTCGAGCTTGGGCCGCTGGTCCGTATTGGCGATATCCTCCAGGAGCAAAGGATGGAGGCCGAACTGCTTTCCGAAGGCCTCCAGTAGGTCGAGCTTGTGGACGCCTCCGACGTTGATCCACGTCACCGTTTCGTCCGCGGGCGGCTGCAGATCGTTTGGATTCGTGACCGTGCGCTCATCGCACTGCGCGCCGGCGTAGTTGAACAGCGTGATCTCAACCGTCTCGGTCCGGTTCTCGCCGATATGCACCAGCGTGCCCGGCGACAGGCCCGTCTTCTTCGATCGTTTCTGGACCAGCTTCATAGCCACCTGCTTGTACGCAGATTCGAGGAGGAGGTCAAGCCAGCCGTGTGTGGTGAACGTTGGCAACAGGCGGATTGCGCCAGGCATGTCACGAGGACTGGTCCCGGGCAGGTGGAGAATGGACGAGGAAATCCGAGGCAGCGGGGCCTATGAGCGGCTCAACGACGTCAACTGGTGGAAGGTCTCTTGCGCACGGTGAAGTTCTTCTCTTGTGAGAGGCACGCCGCCGAAGCGTGCGCGGCAATAGAGTTCTGTAATGGACGCGACGGCTGTGCCCGCGGTACTCCACTGTGCTTGGATGATACGAATGAATTGGAGCGGAGGCATGGCGGCGGGCTTGTGTATCCCCCTCCGTTCGAGTTGTCGAAGCATCCGACGGTAGAGCTGGACGATCGCCTGTTCGTCACCGGCTGCACCCGTTGACCGGCGTGGCCAATTCCACGGCCGTGCCCAGACAAGCCAGGCAACGACGCCGCATCCGGCCAACAGGATTCCGACGACCTTCACGACATGAGGTAGGTCCCCGCTGGTCATGGAGTCGATGCCTGTCTCAAACGCGGCCGTCAGAGGTCTCAAGAGCGCAGCCAGGGAATCCAGTGTCCGGAGACGGACCGAGGCGCTGCCGGTCTGGAGGTCACGCATGACGGCAAGCTGGTCGGTGGCGCTGTATTGCACGAAGAAACGGTTCCAGCGAAGCCGGACGCTGTCCAGCATGCTCTGCACCGTGTGCCATGCCGGAAGAGTTCCGACGGCGCTGTCGCCATCGGCCGGCGTTGGGTCCATCATGACCCAGCCGGAATGCGGCAGATGCACCTCCACCCAGGCATGGGCATCCTGCTGCCTCACGACATAGTAATTCCCATACTCGTTCCATTCGGTCGCCAAGAAACCTGTAACGAGGCGAGCGGGAATGCCGATCGCCCGCAACATCACCACCATGGCCGTCGCATAGTGTTCGCAGTAGCCGGTTTTCCTGTCGAAGAGAAACTCCTCGAGCGGATGCGCTTGCGCGGCCAGTGGGGCATCGAGGCTGTACCGGTAATGGCTTGAGAGATGGTCCTGAATCGCGACGGCCTTTTCGTATATGGTCTGTTTGGATTCGGCCACGTCGCGCGCGAGCGCAGCGATGCGTTCCGATTGCACAGGCATTTGCAGGAAATGCCTGATAAACAACTCGGGATACGCGGCTGGCCGTGGTTGCAAATCGGCCGGCGCTACCGTGTTCGATCGAGAGACGGCGGAGTATTCAATACGCGTCGAACTCGGAAACGGTAAATACAGGGCGCCGGTGACATCTGCCTGGATAGCCGGGAACCTGCCGTTGATGGATTCCGCAAAGGGTGCCGCGAAGAGCACAGGAGTATCCAGGGGCTCCAACTGGATATGTTGGCGGAGCGCAGGTCCGTGGTGAGGCGGCTTGTGCGACTGGCTCCCGCGCAGAGTAAACGTCTCCGGTGAATCTTCGCTCAGGCTCCGGCGGTGGCTCAATTGATTCGCCCACGATCTCCCGTCGTAACGATCGAACGCCAGGCCCCGCAAATAGAATCGTCCCACTTCGTGCGCCTGGCGGTCCGGCAGCTCGACACGCATCACCACACTGCGATCACGTTTGATTGGTCCGATGGATCCCAAGTCCACCGTATTTGAGAACCCTGAGGTGCGGATGTTCTCGCCATACCCCTTCTGATAAAACCCGGCGCTCACACGGGGGATCACGAAGAAGATGACGAGGGTCAATCCAAAGGTCGCGGCGGCGAGCCCATTGGCCATCCAGAACATTTTGGGAGTGACATCGCGATTCGATTCCAACGGTTCAGGTTCCCGTCGCATGGCAGCCGACGGAACGGCGGCGTCTTTGGTCAGCTGGAAGAGCAGCAGGGTCCAGACCCCGGCCAACATATAGGCGAGAAAGATGGGGAAATACCAGAGCTCCGACGTTAACGACGCAGCCGCTAAAATCGCGACCAGGCTTATGGCGAAGAGATGCACATAGTCCCGCCGGTGCTGCAGATTGAACAATTTAATGATCATCAGGACCAAGAGAAAATGAATCCCGGATGTCAGGAGATCGCCAGAAATCCACAGACTGTCGATCCAGAATCCGAGAAAACCACTCAAGACGAGGACATTCCAGGTTGTTGGCGATAAGGTCACAAGCCGGACCACAGAGGTGATGGCGGTCACATTTCCGGTTCGCGACAGCGCCACGAGCAGAGCCGATGCGGTCAGAAAAATCAGCCAGCCAGGCAGACTTGCACCAAGGACTAATCCGACGAACGATGCGGATGCCAGCACGATCGAGGTGAGCCGAAGGGCCTGGTCACATGGCATGTGACGCTCCAAGGAATGTCTCGGTGTCGACCAGCAGCGCGGGAACAGGCGCGCTTGGAACCTCCGCCCCGCGCCACGGCCGCACGACAATCAGTGCGCCACTGTCTACTGTGTCAGGCGGCTCCAGGAACCGATCGGTGTCTGAGCTCATATCGGCATGCGGAGCGCGCCGTTCGCAGAGGGCCAGCATGCGCAGAAGATCGAGAAGATGGGCTTCACCTTGTCCGAAGGAGGAACGAGACGATCCAATCGTCAATTGCAGATGATAGCTACGGACTGCCAAGTGATGGACCAGAGAAGCCGTATATGCGACGGCCTCCTCGAACTCCGTATCGAGGTTGTCAGGAGCCAGCGGCGACAGATAGATCGAGGCCCGGCGTTGACTCTCCGCTTCAGTTTCTCGGACGGTCAGTTTTGACGTTCTGGCCGTTGTCACCCAATGGATCGCTCGCGAGTCGTCTCCGGCCTGGTAGAGGCGCAGATTGTACAGGTCGCTCCCGTAGCCTTTTCGATGAGCCGTGTGGTCCTGTCCGGCCGCCAGCAAGTCTTGTAGAACTTCATCCGCAAGCGGCTTGATTTCGGGGCAGACGATCGCCTCTCCGGCGACGGGATAATAGGCTTTCTTGAGAAAGAGGCCGAACGGAAATGACGTGATCACTCGGACTCCATCCAGCCGCAGCCGGCCTCGGCGGGCAGCGACCAGGGGATAAGACAGCAGCTTGCTGGCGCCGGGAGGCAGCTCGCGGATCACCAGGCCTCGATCGATATCCTGCCCGTCGCAGACATCGGACAGAGTCAGCGAGAAGCTGGGGAACCGGGATTTCCGGTTCTTGACCACGAGGGTCGCCGTCGCCAGCTCATTGGTGAACAGCAGGTCCGGCAGGTGACGGTGGAATTCCAAACGCCGCAGGCAGTGCTCCGCGACGATCCCCGAGACCAGGATGATGCTCAGCATCATCGACAGCAACAGATAGAAGAGGTTGTTGCCGGTATTGATCGCGGCGATGCCCACAGCCAGGGTGAAGAACAGGAATTGAAGACCTTCGGACGTCAGGCGGGTTGAGCGGTGGTACGTAAACCGCTGAACGATCGCGCGGAGTCGGGTCAGCATGTGTCACCAGCTCGTAGTTCTGCCTGCCGAAAATAGTTGTTCCGCAACCTGTGAGAGGAGGAGCGGCTATACGGGAACAGGAACCGATTCCACGAGATCTTGAATAATCCGCTCGGCCTGCTCGAAGCTTCGCTGGCGGAGGCTTTGTGTGCGGGCCACCATGATGCGGTGAGAGAGAACCGTCGGGGCAAGCTCCTTGATGTCGTCCGGAAGACAGTAGTTTCGGCCACGCACCAGCGCCAGGGCCTTAACCGCCCGACTCAAGGCCAATGCGCCGCGGGTGCTCACTCCCAACGAGACGAGTTCGGACTGTCTCGTGGCCTGCACGATCGACAAGAGATACTCCGTCAGGCTTTCTTCCATGAAGACTTTATCGACTTGAGCTTGAAGATCCAGCACATCTTGCGCGGCGAGCACCGGCTGAAGGTCCTCGGCCGGATGCAGCGATTGGGGTCGATCGAGCACCTTCTTTTCTTCGTCAGGCGACGGATAGCCGATACGCAGCCGCATCAGAAACCGATCCAGCTGGGATTCGGGAAGCGGAAAGGTGCCGTGGTATTCCGCGGGGTTCTGGGTGGCAATGACCATGAACGGTTGGTTCAGCGGATACGTTTGATTATCCACGGAAATCTGCGCTTCGCTCATGGCCTCCAAGAGACTGCTTTGTGTTTTGGGGGTCGTCCGATTGATCTCGTCGGCCAGCACGATATTGGCGAAGATGGGGCCGGGCATGAACTCGAATGCTTGCTTCTGACGATTGAAGATCGACACGCCGACGATGTCGGATGGCAACAGATCGCTCGTAAACTGGATGCGCTTGAACGAACAGTCCAACGATCGCGCAAGACTATGGGCCAGCGTGGTTTTTCCTACCCCCGGCACATCTTCAAGTAGAAGATGGCCGCGGGCCAGCAACGCCACGAGGGTCAGTTCGATGACCTGCGGCTTCCCCTTGATCACCCGTGAAATATTCTCGTGAATCGCTCGAATCGGTTGTGTGGAATTCATCATGGAAGTCTTATCTGGCCAGGGGATTGGATTCGCCGGTAGGACACCGTCGAAGTCTAACAAAGGGTCCTGGGGTGGTCAATTTTTATGGCTTTTTATGCCATGAGCGAGCGGTTACGCGGGGATCAGGGTCAGGAACCACGGTGCGACCTCTTCCACCATGGCGGAGAATTGTCTCGCTGTGTTGCTCGCAGGAATACCCGGGAAGGTTGCTCCTCGGCTAATCCGAACATACCGAAATGTGCCGAGTGTGTGGTTCGGCGGGGAGGAAGATTTGTCCGTAGCAAGTGGCTGTCGGAGAGTCCCCAGTTCCGAAAGATCCAAGGAGTCGCCGATCGGGAGGCGAGCAAGTGCGACATAGAGGTCGCCGAAGATCTCCGGAATAGTGGCCGCGGTAAAGGGCCGATCTCGTGGGCGGTAGCGTGGGTCCTCGAGCAATTGGGCCAAGAGTTCCCAAAACACCTGGTTATCGACCGCACCGAGGACACACAGCAGGCCTCGAGTCGCGAGGAGATTGAGCAGCGCTCGAGGGCCGACGATCTCAAACTTCCAGGGTGGAAAGAGGAGGGCACGATCTCCGTGCAGCACTTCGAGTGCCCGCTCACCTTGGTACCGGATCTGTCTGGACGCACCCATGGTCCGGCGCAGCTCCTCTTCAATGATTGGCCGGGCAAGCCTCCCCGGATCGTACGCAAACGTCGGTGTTGCCGGCGCCCAGCAGGTGGCCATCGCGTATCGCTTCGCGAGCAAGCCACGTTCCTCCAATGAACGGAGATCAAACATATCTTGATTCCCGTAGAAGGCAAAGGAGACACCGTCGGTCTGCTGGAGCGTTCGCAGCCGTTCCTGGCTGGGGTGGAGTGGAGCGCCCAGCTGTGAACCGGGATCGAGCCGGTCGATGCAATGAAGGAGAAGCTGCCTGCGCTGCCGACGGAGTTCCGGACCATAGTACTTAACCAACTCGCCGGCGAAAGAAAGATCGCCAGCGCCGAGGTCCAACAGGGACGCCGGTTCGACGACGTGCAGAAGATCAAAGGGATTGGCCGTGCGCCGGATCAACCGTTCAACCTCTTCACTGGCGATTGCAGGGATTGCCCACTGCGAGCCGGGTGTGGCAACGAGATCAAAGAATATACAGAGGGCGCGCAGGGCTTTGGCCGGCGGAAACCCCGTCAGCGCCTTGAGTCCTTCGCCGTCCAAGTCCTGAACCCGTTGTGCCTCTGGCTGATCGACTATCTTGAGGAGCGGTTCCTTGATGGCAGCCGGAAGGGCTCGTTCCTGAAGTCGGTGGAGGAGTCGGGCGATGGTTGCGGGAAACCCCTGCCGCTCGATCAATTGTCTTGAGGCGTCCCATTGTGTCGAGGAGTGTCTCGCACGCTGGCTGACGAGACGGCGGAACTCGGCGAGGGAGGAGGGCTCGGCGCTCATCGGACCATCCGGCGGTTGGTGGCAAGTCGAAAGGACGTTCAATTTCTTTGGAGAATAGTGGCCTGTGAACGTCGTCGTCAAGGCAGCTTGTCCGCGTCCCGGCAGTGTGATAGGAGTTGACCATGTCCGTGGGAAATCTGCTCTGGATGATTGCTCGGCGACACCACTCAACCGTCCGGCTTGCTGTCCAGCTGGGAATCCTCGCATGGCTGTTCACGCTGAGTTTCGGCTGTGCCTCGGAGCATCGGCCATTTCTTGACTCGGCCGGAGAGAGCGAATGGCAGCCATGGCAGGTGGTAGACACGCAAACCGGCCGGGTGCTCTCATCGTCTGAATGGCTGAATGATCTGGCGGCGTATGACATTGTCTACTTGGGGGAAGAGCACCACAATCGCTATCATGTCGAAGCCGCCCTGAAAGTCCTGGACAGGCTGTTGGCCCACGGTCTTCAGCCTACAATCGGAATAGAGATGTTCGGATGGGACGGCCAGCCGGCCCTAGACGACTATGTCTTGAACGATCGGCTGGGGCGAAGCCAATTCCTCGAACAGGTCAAATGGACACAGAACTGGGGCGGCGCGTTTGAAGACTATGAGCCGCTGGTGGCATTTGCCCGTGACCGGCGTCTGTCCATCCTCTCCATGAATCCCCCGAGGCCTCTGATCCGGCGGGTCGTGAAAACCGGCCTGGAGCAGGTCCGGCAAGAGCAGGAATGGACGAAATGGGGGCTGGATCAGGAGGAGATCGTCGATGATCCTGCCTATCGTGCGCGCATCATCAATCAGCTTCAGCAATGCCATGGAGGAGGTACCGAGGAACATTTCCGGACGATGTACGAGGCGTCGATGGTCCGCGACGAAGGCATGGCCAAGACGCTGACTGCCGGGTTGCAAGCCTTGCGCCGAGACACGAACGGGTCCCGCGGTATCATGGTGAGCTATACGGGCGGGGGGCATATCCAATACGGTCTCCCGGTGCCGATGCGGGTCGCCAGACGGCTGTCAGGCCATGTGAAGCAGACCACGGTCTATATGACCTCGTTCGACAGGAGCCGGATCGAGGACGTCCGTGAATTGGTGCGGGAGAAGATCGCGGACTATGTCTGGCTGACTCCGATGAGTCAGAAGGGCCCGCCAAAACGCTGCCGATAAATCTGTTCGTCACGTAGTCATTGTGGGTGGGTCTCCCCCCTGTCTGTATAAGGGGTATGATGCAGATCCGGACTTGACTGTCGCGAAGCGGAGGGGCACACTTGAGGAGCCGCTTATCAAGCTGGAGCCCATGATGATGAAAAACAAAATTGCCTGCAGCGCTGAACGGTTGGGGTTATTGGATCCACAGATGATTCAATCGGTGGTCGAAACCAACGCCTTCCGGATCGGCCGCCAGTATGTGGCGGAAAACCGTGTGCGCATCGTGGAAGCGGATGATTCACAAATCACGTCGGCCGTCATCGGCAATTCCGGCCTCTATGAACAGACTGTCCGTTTAAAAGACGGTCAGCTCATTTCGAAGTGTTCGTGCACGCTATCGGAAGATCCGATGTGCCGCCATTCTATTGCGGTCTTGCTGGAGTATCACCGATGGGTCCAGCCGCAGCAGGCGAAAAAGGCCCAGGCTGCCAAGGCGGCCCAGGCATCGTCGGCAGACTCCTCGGCTAATGGAAAGCCAGCGGCATCCCCGTCATCTCCTCCTGATGTGAAGCTCGGCGAGGTGATGCTATTCGTGGAATGGTTGGGGCCGGCGATGAAGGCCATCGAAAAGGGAACCGAGATCCCCGAGTCTCCCTCCCTGGGTCCCGGGGACGTGTCAACATGGATTCACGCGATCAAAGGCATGGAGAATCGGCTCCGTCAAAGTGAAGAAGCCCACGCCACTCTGGAGTCGGAGATGAGGGATCGCGAAGCGTATACGGCACGTCTGACTCAACAGCTCCAGTCCTCTATCCAAGAGACCAAGGCCGCCCAAGAGGCGGCGCAAGAGCAGCAGCGTGAAATCACCGCCTATGCAGGGCTGTTGAACAATGCCGCCGGCCTCGCCGGTGAAGTCATCAAGTTCGACGGGCAGCTCCGGGCAGTCGCAAGCGAGATCCTCAAGAAGGGCACCCAACTCGACAAGATGGCTGGGTCCTTTAAGGAAGTCACCGACGCGCTGAATACCCTCACTAAGAAGTTCCCGTCCAAGTAATTAACAGGTCCTCTAAGCCGCAG
>DCZO01000014.1:0-95377 GCA_002331335.1 Nitrospira sp. UBA2082
CTAGTTTTCGGGGGGAAGGTCAAACCCACCTTTTCAGTATCTCTGCAATTTACATGTTGGCTGAGTTGAAAGAGTAAGTCCTCGACGCCCTCTCCCTGCTTCATCCCGCTCCTGCTACCCTGCATCAAATAGGGACCTACGGACAGTACTTTAGACCCTAACAATAGAGCTGTTCGATCCTAACCTTCCGAGGAATAGAATAATCCTACACGCCGGTGCTACCGTTCCGCAGCATCAGGAAGACTTCGACTGCCCCCATTATTAGATGCTTGAGGGAGAAGCAATATGAAGATTGCTCAGATGATGGTTCTGCTAAGAATTTTCATCGTAGGCCTATGGCTTGGATCGCCACTGTCAGCTCATTCACAAATCAAAGATCCGAACCCGGCCGTGAATAATCCGGATAAATTTGCTTGGGATCTTTTTATTGAAGTTAATAGGCCCGCGCTGGAAGGGAAACGCGGCGTGCCAGATCCTTCAAAGAGACCCGGCGATCCTGGTTTAAGGGTTTGGGAAACGTGGAAGATTACGAGCACAAATGGGAACGAGGTATTTTTACAAAACGGAGCTCGCCCTTCGCCTTGGGAGGATGTGAAAGCTAAGCTCGATGGCAAATACATCAAACTCCTATCTCCCCCGAAAATGAATATAATCAAAGGCAATCTTGCTAACGATCCTCATTTTGATTTAGCCCGGTCTGTTCCAAAACTAAATGAACTCGGTCAGGAGTCTAGAATCAATCAAGTAGGATTTGATTTTATTCTAAATGAAAACCTCTATAGTCTGGATGGCCAAGAGAGGTTTCGTAAAACCCAAAGAAAAGTGGAGTTCCCAATCGGCACTATTAATGTGAAAGCGACGTGGCGCCAGTTTACTCGAAAAGAAATTGAGGCAGGGGTTCCAAATCGCTTTTATACCGCAGCGGATGACAAATCAATATGGGGGTTGACCGGCTTTCATATGACAAGCAAGGATCTTCCAAACTGGTTCTGGGCCACATTCGAGCATGCGGAAAATCCATCGCCCGAGATTCCGGATCGAGATCGCCATACAAAATTCCGCAACCCTCGATCCTCCACTGGGGTTTTCGTTGAGCAAAGGCTTCGTGAAGTTCCCGGCTCTCTAAAGGGCAGTTATTGGGAAAATTATGTGCTGCGAGGCACACAGGTTGACTTTATCGATTCCACCGGTAGCCCTACTATTCTTGGGAATACGCAACTCGAGAATGGGATGCAAACCACCTCATCATGCATGGGATGTCATGCCCGTTCTACTATAGGAGACCGATTGGATGACATAGTCATCAACGGCCGTCGTGTTTATCCTAACGGCACATATCTTTATCCAAGCGGTCGTCTGAGCGGTGGGGCCAATCGGTTGACCGTTAATCCCGCACAAGTGGCCTGGCAGCAAGATCCTCAGAACCCGGATCCCTCCACAGCATCCTTTCATGTCACCGGAGCTATTGGTGCCCCAAATCCAGAATGGTTTACTGATTCAGCCGGTCGCAGCAGATACACACAACTGGATTTCATTTGGGCATTCATACATGCTGAACGAGAGACCAACTAGCGTATATCTCCAAGTTGCTCTTTCCTGGCTGGGCAGGGACGTATTAGAAGTAATGTCGTCATAGATCACAGAAATTAGGCAAGATTTCACGTGACCACAGAAAGGGATTCTCCACCCTCATAGGCTAAGAGGTATCTGAGACGCTGGAGGACAGCCGTGCTATCCACTTAGCCCATAACTCTAATGAAAGGATTCCGATATGGACGATTTTGTGTCACAGCCACCCAACAAACAGCTGAAGCCTCTAAGCGGTTTCTTTATTGGAGGAATGATGCCGGCGACTAACCAAGACTTGTCGGCTCTTATAGTATTTGACATAAGAAGTGTCCGCCTGAGCGTAGCAGAGGGCAAGCAATTAGAGACCAAGCTCAGAGAGGTCCTCTTTTCAGAGCTGGCAAAGATCAGGAAACTCCATGATCTTGAGAACCGCTCAGCAGTTGACCTAAGCACATCAGTTTTTGGCATTGCGATCGAATAATCCCTTCACATTGAGGTGGCTCAGGTCCGCTTTACCTGAGCCACCTGATTACAACCATGCAAAGCCAACTGAGATGGATAGAGTGGGCAGCGCGTAATCTCGCTATGGGGGTCGTCGAGCGAAAGATATTGGACGAGCTCATGGCTAGTGGATACGAAGAGGCACACGCCTCGGCCATGCTTCGCGAGATACGAAGCAGCCCTCTGTTCCCCGCAATCTTGCGTACAGCCTCAGACCTTAATAAATGGACTTCGCTCGCAGAAGCTCTCCTTGAGTTAGAATCACAGCAATACGACTTTCAACGTATTCCCAAGCTTGCAAACTTATCATCTACTGTTTTCCATAGAGACTACTACTGCACAAACCGCCCAGTTATCATTACTGATGTTGTAGAAAAATGGCCTGCACTGAAGAAATGGAACTTAGACTTTTTCCGGAAAGAATTCGGCAACGAGCTCGTCCGATATCAGAAGGGTCGCTCGCATAACGACCACAGAGATGCCTTTATTGACCATACGGTAGAAACACACCTCGCTCAGTATCTTGACCTATTGAATCAGAACGCCACCAACGCAGACTACTACTTAATAGCACACGACCACCTCCTGGAAAGAACGCCTTTCAAAAAATTGCTTGGTGACATTGAATTTGACAGCCGCTATTTTGATGCTAATTCAACCGATGGCCGCGTATTCTTTTGGTTAGGGCCTCCAGGAAGCATGACACCAATGCACCGTGATCTAGGCAACGTATACATGGCCCAGCTGTTAGGCCGTAAATCCGTTACTCTAATTCCATCCAAACAACTACACCTCGTCTACAACGAGCATGGATACCACAGCGAAGTAGATTTTGAAAACATTTCACTATCGGACTACCCTCTCTTAAAACATGCATTCATTGCGAATATTATCCTAGAACCTGGCGAGATCCTATTCATACCGATCGGATGGTGGCATCACGTAAAGTCTCTCGACATAACACTATCGATCACTGGGAACAACTTCGCTTTTGGAAACCACCTACGAGCACTTTTTTAACATGGCATTAAACACCACTTGCCTCACCCCTAGAAACGGCCATGCGCTAAAACTCGATCGATCCAAGGCGCTCTTTTTTCGTGCGCAGACAGTAGATGCATTTGCGCGAGCCATCCCTACCATCTACTATCCGAATCACGGACGAATCGGTGGATATCCGCTCTATACAGAGAAGGCTAGAGGCTGCCACATATGGGATGTAGATGGAAATAAATACGTCGATTTTTTGCTGGGGCACGGATCCGTTGTCTTAGGACACGGAGACAAAGACGTTTCGAGGGCAGTACGGAACGTATTACGCAACGGGCCAAATCCTACTTTCATGTCTCAAGATCAGGTTGAGCTGGCTGAAACAATACTCTCGACATCTTTGAAATTGGAATCAGTTGTATTCCTGAAAACTGGCTCTGATGCCACTGGCGCCGCTGTCAGGCTAGCTCGATCAATCACAGGACGTCGCATCGTCTTGCGCTGGGGACTTCATGGGTGGCACGATTGGTGCTCACCTAAATCAAAAGGGGTGTCGGACCATGCAAAGGCCGAGTCCGTGGTACTTACCTTTAATAATCCTCTTGAGGCTAAACTTGCATTCAGCAAATATGGCGACCGGATAGCATGCGTCATTGTAATGCCATTCGAGGTGGACTTACCTGAAAGCGGGTACTTACATACCTTGCGAAACCTCTGCAAATCCCATGGTTCTATTTTTATTCTAGATGAGATCCGAACCGGCTTTAGAATCTCCTGCGGCGGAGCCCAACAGATCTTTGACATTGAGGCTGATCTAGTAACCTACGGGAAAGCCCTTGGCAATGGATACGCCATTTCCGTACTTGCTGGCAAAAACATCCTCCTTGATAGAATCCTTGATGTTGAAATGACCTCCACCTTCTACAGAAACCATGATTCCATTGCGGCTGCACTTGCGTGCCTACGCAAGATCATAAGATTAAATGTTCCATCACAGCTAGAGAATCTTGGCACGCAACTCATGAATAGCCTGACGCACTTTGCGAAGGAATCAGGGGTGCCTGCTATCGCAGTCGGTCATCCATCCATGCCGTTCATTCGTTTTAACTATGGCTCCCCAGATACTGACAATAGAGCTCTCATTTACTTCTGTAATGCTATGCTCAAAAAGAAGATATTGCTCTCCCCTTTTCATCACTGGTTTATTTGTCAATCCATGACTCCGGAAATTATTTCTGCTACAGCAAGAGCTGCTCGTAGCGTTTTCAGGGAAATGAACGCCAATTTCTTGAATTGTAACAGGGCCTATTGAGTGCTTTCAGCTAGTGAGGTGGCCCCGAAAAAACAGACACGGTGACTAGGCCTCACCCTCCTGCTGTTCGAACTCTTCCGGACTCCGATAGCCGAGCGCTTGATGGAGGCGCAGGCGGTTATAGAATACCTACATTTATTCCGCAATCGCATACCGAGCCTCCGCGTGATGCGGGAAGTGTCGATACCGCGTCAGTTCATTCTTCAACGAACTGAAGAAGCTCTCGCCCGGCGCGTTATCGTAGCAGTTGCCCTTCCGGCTCATGCTCGACATCACGACGGGTCGCACGAGGATAACCCTATTCAACCGATGTCCGGGGGGAGCAATCTACCATACCTGAAAAGAAAGAGAATTCACCTGCGGACGGGACAAACCGATCACCGTGAGAAAGCTGCTTAGCCCACCTTTTGGAACGGTCCCCCTCTCTCGTTGCCTTCAGCCGGGGGATATTAAGTCCCAGAATCTCCAAAACCCGTGTCGCCCCGCTTGCTTTGCTCCAAGGTGGAAACCTCCTGAAGTCGCACTGATATGTACTGAGCAATCACCAGCTGCGCGATCCGCTCTCCGGGATTCAGCGTTTGAGGAGTATCGCTAAGATTGATCAATAGGACACGGACTTCTCCTCGATATCCAGGGTCGACAGTTCCAGGGGCATTTAGCACAGTAAGTCCCCGCGATAGCGCTAATCCACTACGTGGTCTAATCTGCCCCTCGAATCCCGCAGGAAGTTCGATTGCTACTCCCGTCGGGAGAAGTGATCTCTCGCCGGGAGCAAGCGTTACAGGATGATCTGCACAATAGCTAAGATCGAGTCCTGCGTCCTCGACTGAGCCGTGGGCGTACTTGGGAACACAAGCATCGAATCTAAACTTCCTGAACTTAATCTCTATATCCATCGTGGAAGCCTACGGCAACTCTACCTGATACCACCACACCCGGGACAAGCCTACACTCGTTTCACGGGTATATGTACGGCAGAATGGAAAGATGATGCTAGAGTGTCTTCCTACCCATTCCGTCAGGTAGTAAAGTCCAAACCCAAGGACTTGAACCTTAGTGGATACGGGACAAAGATAGAGATTTGTGACTTGCTGATTCCGACCGACATTCTGAACTATCTCCCCCAAAGCATTCGCCGTTTCAAAAGGATCATTGGCCGGAGCAAAGTGGGTATCAGCGCTATCCGCCGCCGTGTTACCTAGTTGCTCTGCAGCGCGATAGGCTCTCAGGACATTTTCCTGATACATATCGGCCCTCAAAGACGGCAAACCTAGGAGCGAGACCTTTCGTGCGCTCTCTTTGTATTCGGCGGCATGGGCGATCAGTGCGTGATCATAACCGGCCCCGATTATTAATAAATCATTGTTGGATTCCGGCCGATGATTGCCTTCAAACCCAGCAACTTGACGAACCTCCACGACGACCTCATCTGAAAAACGCGTCTTTTCTTTCTTTGCGTACTGAATGGGCTCCGAGTACAGGGCATCAAATCGCTTGACTCCCTTCAGTGACAGATATTTCATCATTACAAGAAGGTGAGGTCTCATGAAACCAGTGATATCGATGCAAAATGACATATTTGTCAAATCGATATCCGCAGAGGCGAAGTAACTTTGGACAACTGTGGCTTCATCTGTCTCATGTGAAACGAAACACATCCCATTCTTTGGCAGCTCGTTCTCCCTATATCCATACTCCGGACTAATGAACCAATGTTTTTGGCCAGCTGAGACTCGCTCAAAGACGGTTCGTACCCTGTCACTTGAATTAAATGCAGACAAAAAGACATCCCAGCTGAACGAGGGCCACATCGCATCAGCATTCCAAGCCTTCTTGTAAAAGATGGAATAGTCAGACATTGGGGCCTTCTAGCGGCAGCCCCGCCTGCCCAGCCGATTCTCCATTTTCTATTCGTTTGCGCGCACCGAAGAACGGCGCCATCATCCGATCAACTCGATTGCGCAAGAGCTCATCGTACGCCGCTGTAAGGCCCGGGGCGAAAATACTGTTGACTTCATCTGGGTTAAGCTCAAGAGCGCCCCCGCGCGCCACCGGCAGATCCCATTTCGGCGCAAGCATGGAATTGATGTAATATTTTTCGTCAACGCGCATTGTGTTTCTATCACGTTGCCCACCTGCGACGACTATTAGAAGAGACCATTTCTCTGCCAAGTTGACAATTCGCTGCGCTTCGGTGGAACACGCTGAAAGATTAACGCTAAATGTACAAACCGCTTTCTCAGATGGTTTGTCAGAAAATCGCACATCACGAAACAGTGTCGCAAGACGGTTAACACCGGCGCGTATTGAAGCACCATCGTCACCGGGCATTCGCGCATCATCGAAGAACCATTCTGCAGCATCTCTCGTGCCTTGCCTCTGGGAAGCGACAGATATTTTCCCCCCAGAAAGCGGGCGCTCCCCGTTGAATGTGGCCCAACTAAAAATATTCTTCAGTATCACCAAAAGGTTCCGGGGTAGGCCTTCAGACATCTCGACAAATGAATCGAATCCGAGATACCTCTGTGGCTGATCACACTCTCGTAGCATCTGTGCGAGCATATCCGCTTTCCGCTTTTCGACAAGAGACGCGTATTCACCCGTCCGCTCACCATTCAAGAAGGATTTGCACTGCTCTGAGATCCTTAAGGCATCCTCCCTGAGGTCCTTAGAGGTGCGCCACTCCTGGTATAGGCGAAATATGTTTATCTTTTCGAGAATCGGGTACTGCGGTAACTCAAGGGTTCGGACGACTGCTTCGATATCCGCTTGGCCTCTTATTCCAGGCGCCACGCCAGCCGAAGAACCATCCCCTAGCCGTTGGCGCAGTTTGGCAAAATATGGAAGATCTCGTCCCTTATATTTTTCAAGGACAAAGGCTGTATCGGCGGTCAATAATGAATCGGATTCCGGTCTTTCGAACGCATCTATCAGCATCCCTGCCAAATCATCTAAATTCGTAGAAGGGCTCGGAGCATAGCCAGCTTGGATTAGCCGCCTCGCGCACAGTCTCTCAGCAAAATTCTTGTATTGTTTGTGATCTCTAAGTCTTACATCGAGTGGCAGTACTTCATACTCAGATCCTTCCTTGATGTCTTCCTCTCCGCTAAGTGTCTTGAAAGTCTTAAATCCATAACTTCGACCACCAATCTTAAAAGACGATGGTAATTCCTTTTCGCGGAGAAGCGTATTCACATATCGCTGCTGGGATTCAGTCAAATTCTCAAATTCGTCGATTAGGTAGAGTACCTGCAGTCCCTTCATCGATTCCAGTTTGGACGTAAGCACCTTGGGGATACCAAATACGAGGCGCCCTGCAGTCGCTCGGATGTTCACCGAAAGGGTCCCTGTCAGGGCGCAATTATTCACTTCAAGGTCCAGCATTCGCTGAAACTCGTGTAAGCGGTCTGCGAACTCAGTAAAGGTTGTCGGCGAGCCCATCAATTCACGGCTGTCTAGAAGATCCACACATGTCCTTACAGCATTGGTCTGGCTAGCCACTGATTCACCTGCTGCGGACGCAAAGTCAGCCGCGCAGCATAGCAGCAATTGAGACAACCAGATCTCCATGTAATAGGAAAAGATCGAGTCCCATACATCCGTCGTTTGATTTTTGCCGCGAAATCGAGATGCGTTGAGACCGCCGCAGCGGTGATAGATTCCGATATATCCTTCCTCCCGGATTCCTCTAACAAAGTCTGGGCTATGTCGTAGTTTCTGCAGAGGGTAGGAAAAATATCTCATTAGATGGGTTTTGCCACTTCCCTTGCCGCCTCGAATCAGCATTGGCATCGGCGAAGTAGGATTAGCCAATGCACTAAAGCCCGGTCCCGGTATATCCACGAAATACGCGGCGATTTCCTCATCGTTGAAATCCGATGCCTTGGTAACATTGAAGGGGTTTGGTCGAGATTCAGGCATATGATCCTACCAAATCGTCAGTTTGGGATAGCGCTTGAACATCGCGTGCCATTGCGCCCCAGGTTCATCAAACCATATGATCGGCAAGGTGTTGTCAGGCGTATTGTGGTGAAACCCTAACAAGAGCTGACAATCGGCATATCCAAGCGGATGATCCGGACATAACTTGTGGCCATAGTGGAGCGACATCTCACGAGCAGTATCCTTACTAATCTCGTGATCAGTAGTAGAAAAGTAACGGGATGTGCCACCAAAACACTGGAAGGACGGATCAAGATCGAAGACGCAATTAACATCATCAAAGAGGGTATTAGCGCGAATCGTCGCCAAAGCATGACTAGTCGCGAAGAGAACATAATACGCAGCATGGGCAGTGGGCGCTAGGCGTTTGAGTTCTGCGATAATTTCCTTAGAATACTCCTGCGCCTGATGTCCCGAGCCGCACATATCATCTATAAATACATAGTGTCTAACCGTAGGAGCCCTGAGTATTGTTCCTGTTGCGGTCCGTGAGAAGATCTCATGCGGATTGATGAAGAGGTCCTTCGGCAGCCCGTTCTCCTGCCGGAAATAATAGAGAAGGTGCGTCCCACTTTCCGCCGGATTGCCAATTCCTAAAAATCTGGTCTCCCGCAATTCCATGGCGAATCGCGCGCTGATTAAGGCTCTATCTAATGAGTCACTATTAGCCTTACGAATCCGTTCAATGATTGGATACCGATATGCCTCTCTATATAGAGACCGAAGAAGCGCTCTCGTCTCTCGTGAGCCGAAGTACATGAAATGGGCGAGGATATGGAGCGCGTGCAATCGTTCGATGCCTTCGGTGGCAATCTGCCCGGTGAAGTTTGAGAGCCACGCATCGATGACAGGTAGCCGTGCCCGGTCTTCCCATATTCGTTCATTGAGCACTTTAATTTTTGCCGTAAGCTCATCTGACATGATACGTCCAGGCAGTACCAGGGACAGACTACGATTCAGGATCGAACCCACACCACGTGTTCTTCGGATATCGTCCCTGCTGTGGAGTGGCGTTTTGTAATCATTCCCCGACTCGGGATTTTATCTACAAGAGTGACTATATGGTTAAGTCCCGCTGCTGTGGCTGTTTGTGCAAATATCTCCGCACACCGAACATCGTATCCTGCCATACGATCTGTTCCAAACGTCACGAAAGCATTGCTATTGGGCTTGAGAACTCTCGCGAGCTCCTTAGCAAATCGAGTTAAGTAATTGCAGTAATGGGCAAGCATTGTGGCCCGAACAGGATTGCGCCAACGGATCTTGTCGATCAGTGCATCCATGTCGGCGAATTGTGTTTGAGATACATTCTGCACTTGGGACTTTGTGATGCGTTCTGTGCCTAGGGTTCGGCGATCCGTGCATGCGATATCAGCAGTACCAATTCCCATCAGTAACATTTCCAGGCGAAGACTTCTGACATACTTCTGGGCACCACAATATGGAGGCGATGTAATGACGAGGTCTATTGAAGCATCAGGCAGTCCAGTTCTAGCAGCCTCACAGACTGGGGGCAAGACGGTTGCAATCCCGAGCCGCGGAGAGGCAAAGAGCTCCCCCATCCGCCTCAGGTTGTCTTTTATCGCGGCATCAAATAGCTCATAGACGTCGGGCACGCGGAGACGAGAGGCTCGATCGAGGTCGGCCCGATATTTGCGGTTTGCAGTCTTGGATCGCTGAGCGTTGAGCTTAACCGGCGGGGCTATTCGCGGGTCTGCAAAAGAGGCGTGACGGATGACGCTTGAAAATCCAATTTCAAAGAATTCTCTACATTGCACGTGCTCTATCTCCAGAATGGAATTGTAGAGACTCTGTAGCGTACTTCTGATCCTGGGTTTGAACCAAAAATCGAGGGCGTCGTCCTTACGGCGTGAAATGGTGGTTAGGCGGGCACGCCGCATAACTCCAGCCAGGTGACGCCGAACGTGCCGGGGATCAAGCGGTCGGGTCTTAACACGGGAGATAAGCCTCGCTATAGGGTTTACATCAATACCGATCACGTGGTGCCCTCTGAGGATTCCCTCTAGCAGCACTGTTCCTGATCCGCAGAACGGATCAAGAATGGCCAAGGGGGATTGAGGCGATAGAGCGGTCAAGATTGCCTGTGGAATCCGATGAAACATCTTCGCGGGATACCAGTGAATCCAGTGCGTTGCAAAGTCGCGTCGGCCAACAGAACCATCACAATCCCGAAACTTGACATCAAACAAAGAGGGAACCGTCTCAGATCTAATTCCGAACAGATGTTTGATGACGGCTTCGGCTTGTGGGACGGGGTCTGTAGCTTGGCGGCTAACTCGCGAGACAATGCCAAGACTTGGAACCGCTCGGCTTGCATCGGCAGTACTCGTATTCAGAGTCATAGTTGAGGATACAGTCTATGCTCAGAACGCTCAACGGCAAGCATATTCTGGCGTTGTCGGAGCAGAGCCTCGGAAGCATCTACAAGTTGAATTCTTAACATTTTTGGCGGGATGTTTCTACTACAACGGCGGTCAGCAGATGTAGTGGCAAGGAAGTTGACAGAAAATTATCCTTATTGAGTAAGAGAACGGTGTCGGGAGTCCTTTCTTAACACGCGCACCGGGCGTCCAGGAGAGCTTTCCACATGAACGATGGGCCCGTTGCTTGACTTTACGCCTCGAGCGAATCGTGCTGACCGACCGGCGGCAGGTCAGGACGGTGATTCGGTGACCATTAGCTCGGACGTGTGTACGGTCATCCCCATGGCCAATCGTAGAGAAACCATATAGATAGCCACCACCTGCTCCCCCGCCGGCTTGAAAAGCGAACATGACTGTGATAGCGTGCGCGGTCGGTTGACGATCGGACAGTGAAGCCATCCTATTCCGCCCATCGGCGGATGGGAATTTATTCAAATCCAACATCGGCGTGAACACACGCCGCCTGGCTTGAGAATAAGGGGCTTAAGGCCCCTCGCCCATTGCGGTGCTCTGCAAGCCTTGAAGGGAGGTGAAGGCATGGGAGTCGTAGCGATCAAGGAATTACTGGAAGCCGGCGTGCACTTCGGGCACCAGACGAACCGCTGGAATCCAAAAATGAAGAAGTTCCTCTTCGGCGAACGCAACGGCATCTACATCATCGATCTGCAGCAAACCCTGACCCGCATGGAGCAGGCCTATGCCTTCGTTCGAGATACCGTAGCGGCCGGAGACTCCATTCTGTTCGTCGGCACCAAACGCCAGGCTGCGGAGATCCTTGAAGAGGAAGCGAAGCGGGCGAATATGTTCTTCGTCAATCAGCGGTGGCTCGGCGGCATGCTGACAAACTTTCAAACGATCCGCCGCAGCATCGACAAGATGAAAAAGATGGAGGCCACGTTGCAGAACCCCAGCGAGCATGGCCTTAAGAAAAAGGAAATCCTTCTGATGCAGAAGGACATCGCCAAGCTCCAAAAGTATCTGTCGGGCATCAAGAACATGCGGAGCCTGCCGGGTGCCGTGTTCATCCTGGACACCCGTATAGAGAAAATTGCCGTACAAGAGGCGACCAGGCTGGATATTCCCGTGATCGCCATCCTGGACAGCAATTGCGATCCTGATCATATCACGCACCCGATCCCAGGGAACGACGACGCGATCCGGTCGATCAAATTGATTACGTCCAAGATCGCGGACGCGTGCATCGAAGGCGCGCACCTCAAGACACAGCGTGAAGAAGCGGAATTTCAGGCGTCTCCCGCGGCCAATGACAAGAAACCGGCCGCTCGTATGGAAAGTGTTCCGGCGACCTAAATCCGATCATCGACGGCAGCGAACGATTCCATTACCCCAGACGGCGAAGGATAACGGACCATGGCAGGATCAAGTCAGCTCGTAAAAGAACTTCGTGAAAAGACCGGCGCCGGCATTTTGGATTGCCAAAAGGCCCTCACCGAAAACGGGAACGACATCGAGAAGGCCATCGACTATCTCCGGCAAAAAGGTCTCGCGGCGGCGGCGAAAAAGTCCGGGCGCGAGACCAACCAGGGGCTCGTTCACTCCTATATCCACATGGGAGGCAAGATCGGCGTCCTTATCGAAGTCAATTGCGAAACGGATTTTGTTGCGCGCAATGAGGAGTTCAAATCGTTTGTCAACGACCTCGCGTTACAGGTGGCGGCGGCCAAGCCGACCTACGTGAAGCGGGAAGATATCGCCAAAGAGGTCCAGGACAAGGAGCGCGCGATCTACGAAGCACAGGCCAAAGAAATGGGCAAGCCCCCTGCCGCTTGGCCGAAGATCGTGGAGGGCAAACTCGAAAAGTTCTACCAGGAAAACTGCCTGCTGGAACAATCCTTCATCAAAGACCCGGCCGTCATCATCAAAGACCTGTTGTCCCAAAAAATAGCCAAGATCGGCGAGAACATGAATATCCGCCGGTTTACCCGCTACCAACTGGGCGAAGCATGACCACTGCCAAATACCGGCGCCTCCTTCTGAAAGTGAGCGGGGAGATGTTGGCCGGTGAGCAGGGCTACGGCATCCAACCCTCCATCCTCGAAGGCCTGGCGGCTGAAATAGCCTCCGTCGTTGCGCTCGATGTTCAAGTGGCTGTCGTCATCGGCGGTGGGAATATCTTCCGAGGAATTGCTGCCAGTGCTTCCGGCATGGAGCGGGCGTCTGCCGACTACATGGGCATGCTGGCCACTGTGCTCAATGCCTTGGCACTCCAAAATGCCCTCGAACGGATCGGCATCAACACGCGTGTACAATCCGCCATTGAAATGCGCCAATTGGCGGAAGGATACATCCGCCGGAGAGCCATTCGCCATCTGGAAAAAAACCGCGTAGTGATCTTCGCCGGGGGCACGGGTAACCCGTACTTCTCAACCGACACAGCCGCTGTGCTCCGTGCTATGGAGATCGGCGCGCAAGTCATCATGAAAGGCACCAAGGTGGACGGCATCTACGACGCCGATCCAATGAAACATCCTGGCGCCACGAAATACACCGACATTCCCTTCATGGCCATCTTGAATCAAAACCTCAAGGTGATGGATTCGACGGCTATCAGCCTCTGCATGGATAACAATCTTCCGCTTATCGTGTTCAACCTCAAGATCAAGGGAAACTTCAAGCGGGTGGCGACCGGCGACCCTATCGGAACTCTGGTCACCGCCGGCCAACGTTGACCTCAACACGGAGTATCGCCATGTCCAACGCAGCCGTGGTTCGGCAAAAACTCATCACCCACATGGAACAAGCGGTGGAGCACCTCAAACGGGACCTCGCCGGCCTCCGCACAGGTCGTGCCTCGGTCGCCCTTCTCGACGGTGTGCGGGTCGACTATTACGGCACTATGACACCGTTGAAACAGGTCGCCAACGTGTCCACACCTGAAGCGCGATTGATCACCATCCAACCATGGGAGCCCAACCTGATCAAGGAGATCGAGAAAGCGCTGGCCAATTCCGGATTGGGAGTCACCCCTTCCAACGATGGGAAAATGATCCGCGTCCCACTCCCCCCGCTGACCGAGGAACGCCGAAAAGAACTGACGAAAATCTGCAAGAAGCATGGGGAAGACACCAAAGTGCAGATTCGCGGCTTCCGGCGCGATGCGAACGAAGAGTTGAAGAAACTCCAAAAAGATGCCAAGCTCACCGAGGACGAGCTGCGGAAGTCCGAACAGGACACCCAAAAGCTCACCGATCAATTCGGACAGAAGATCGACGACGTCATCAAGAAGAAGGAACAGGAGATCATGGAAGTCTGAGATTCAGGCTTCTCCCCTGTCCCCCAGCGTGTTAACCACTTCGACATTTCTCCCAACCAGTGCCTCAGTTGATCTGACCGCCCTGGTCCACAACCTGACCCAATTCCGTAAAACGCTCGTTCCCGGCTGCGACATCATGGCCGTCGTGAAAGCGAACGCCTATGGCCATGGCGCCGTCGAAACGGCCAAAGCGCTGATTCGCCAAGGGGTGTCCCGTGTCGCGGTGGTATCAATTGAGGAGGGGATCGCGCTTCGGCAAGCCGGCATCAACGCGCCGATCGTCATCTTGGGGCCTGTCTTTCCGGAGCAATTCCCAGACTTGTTCGCTCACCAATTGACTCCCGTGGTGAGCGACGCCGGTACCCTCCCCAAGCTGGCACAAGCTGCCTCGTCGTTCCAAAATCCCTACCCCATTCATCTCAAGGTGGAAACCGGCATGGGGCGTCTGGGACTCACACAGGATGAACTGGCGAATCTCTTCGGCTCACAGGGATTCCCGCGCACGCTGCATTTGGAAGGACTCATGACCCATCTGGCGGACGCCGATGGGCCGGCTCCGGACACGACACAGGAGCAGGTGGCTCGCTTTCGCAAGGCCATCGGCATCGTGACGGCAAGCGGATTCAGGGTGCCGCTGATTCATGCGGCCAACAGCGGCGGAGCAGTTCGATTTCAGGAGGCGCAATTCTCACTCGTTCGCCCCGGCATCATGCTCTATGGGTATCACACCTTGCCCAAGTCCGTTCCTGTCCCCGAACTGAAGCCGGTTCTTTCCCTGAGAACGTCCATTGCTCAACTCCGAACCGTTCCACCCGGGCACAAAGTCAGTTACAACGGCACCTTCACCGCAAAACAACCAACCACAATCGCGGTGTTGCCCGTCGGATATGCGGACGGAGTGAGTCGCCGTCTTTCAAATCGTGGCTGTGTCCTCATCCATGGGCAACGCGCCCCGATCACCGGCCTAGTCTGCATGGACATGATCATGGTCGATGTCACCAAGATCGTCGGGGCAACCATCGGCGACGAAGCCGTCCTCATCGGCTCCCAGGGCGCCGACCGGATTACCGCCGACGACATTGCCGAATGGACCGGCACGATCGCCTATGAAGTTCTCTGCACGATCGGACCGCGCATCCCCCGGCAATATCACTCCTCATGAGTTGAGGCCACTGCATCTCCGTCCATTCAAGGTCAGCAGATCAAACCGCTACTGTCTCTCGTAAAACAGCTCCAATGCCGAAGCGATGCCATGCAGGCGGCCTTTTCTGAATGACGCATCTAGCCGGTGGCGGAGCGAACGGACCCCGCCCTCGTCATTCCGCTTTGCGACCCCCTGGGATAACATCATCTCCGTCGCCACTTCGACCAGGCGCTGCGCGCGTCCCTGCATGTCCTCTGTCACAAACTCCTCGACAATCTCCGCCGCCCGCCTTTCGACGACCGGTTCGAGGAATGAATCATACCCCTGCTCGGCGATCGTCCGCGCCCGAAGCACCCTCAACTCCGCCTTGATCCGTGACACATTCTGCATCAGAAGGGCAAAGAGCTCTTTGCGCCCTTCGTCGAACAGTTTCTGTTCCATCCGTTCGAGCACGACACCGGGATCGACAGCTTCGGCACGCGGTTCGTCTCCCCAAGAGAGCCGGTCATAACTCCGACGCTTCTCCGCGTCGCTGATGACTTCATAGGCGGTGTTGATTTCTCGAATCTTCTCTTCAGCCTGAGGACTGTTGGGGTTGCGATCCGGGTGGTGCTCGAACACCAACTTGCGATAGGCCTTCTTGATCTCCTCGTCGGACGCTTCGCGGGAGACGCCCAAGATTCGGTAGTAGTCTATTCGCGCCATGGAAGGACTATAGCATGTGGGTTTCAAGCGCTTCACCTTGACACCTGCGGCAAACAACTCTAGCCTGCTCCGACCGATGCACCCCCTCACCCCTCCGCCCGCTTCACCGACTCATCGAGGCAAGCCCTCGACACGCGCTCCGCAAATACGGCGGCGCCGCAGTCGCGAGGGCTATCAGTGAACGCGCGATCCTGGCGATCCGGCGTCACACCGTATCAATGGCTGGTGTTGTTCGTAGCCTGGCTGGGATGGGTCTTCGACGCGATGGATGCGACGATTTACGCCATTGTCCTGCATCCGGCCCTCCACGATCTGTTGCACACAAGCAGCGGTCCGCCGACGACCGAACAAATCGGCTGGTACGGCGGCATCATCTTTTCGATTTTTCTCATCGGTTGGGCCATCGGTGGGATTACATTCGGCATTCTGGCCGATCGATTCGGCAGGACAAAGGTCCTGATGGCCACGATCATCATTTACGCTGTCTTTACCGGCGCCGCAGCGCTGGCGGAGACCTGGTGGCAACTCGCCTTGTCACGTTTTCTCACAGCGCTCGGCATCGGTGGTGAATGGGCGGCTGGGGCAGCCATTGTGGCGGAAACCTGGCCGGATGACAAACGCGCGCGGGCCGCAGGCGTACTCCAGTCCGCCTGGGCCGTGGGGTTCTTTCTCGCTGCGACCATGAATCTGACATTGAAGGAAAGCTACGGGTGGCGTGGACTCTTTGTAATCGGTGTCCTTCCAGCTTTCGTCGCGCTGTTCGTCCGCTGGTGGGTCAAGGAACCGGAACGGTGGACCCATGCGCATGAGCAGCAGGCCGTTCCTCTCACTGCCATCTTCGATGGAGAGTTGCGGCGATCGACATTGGTGGGGTCGGCATTGGCCTTCGTAGCGGTCTTCGGCCTCTGGGGATCGACCAATTGGGCACCGACGCTGATTCGTGAGCTGCCGGATTTGAAGGGACAGGACCCGGCCATCCTCACCAAGTACGTCAGTTACGCCATTATGGCGCTGAATGCCGGTGCGATCTTCGGCTATCTCGGCTTCGGCCCATTGGCAGACCGGTTCGGTCGCCGGCCGGTGTTCGCCTTCATGTGTCTTGGCAGTTTCATTATGCTCCCAGTCACGTATCTCGTACCATCCAGCTATAGCGGAGTGCTGATGCTGTTGCCTATCCTGGGCTTCTTCAATAACGGCATCTTCAGCGGGTTCCCCATTTATCTACCGGAACTTTATCCAACTGCCCTTCGCGCTACCGGAGCTGGATTTTGCTTCAACGCAGGCCGGGTGCTAGCCTCCGCATCACCGTTTCTCACCGGCTGGCTGGTGGCGACATTGGGATCGTTTGGAAAAGCTGCCAGCACCATCGCGCTGATCTATCTGCTTGGACTTCTTGTGCTATTGTTCGCTCCGGAGACGAAAGGCCGCCGCCTGCCCGATTAGTCCACAGATTCATGTAGACTGACTCTTGACTTGTCGTCTTCCCAGCTTATCTACTGGCCATGAATACAACACACAACCCACGGATGCTCACGCACGACGAACGAAAAGCGGCCGAGGCTGCCTTCACAGGACGGCCGTTCAATCCGGATTGGTCCGACTCCGCCAAGAAGGTGTACGAGGGGTTGACTCACGCTCTGCCGACTTTACCGGAGGAGTCCACAATCCTGCATCAGACACAGTCCGAACCGGTCAAGCCTGAAGGGGAAGAAACCACGCCTTCGGTATCTGCTGCCCCGGAATCCAAGATCGAGGATAAGGCACAGGCAGACGAGCCATCGGAGACACAGGCTCAGGGCTCTGTCCCTCAACTGATCACCAATCGCCAGCAAGCCATCCAGGCAGGCATCTTGATCGACGTCACGGAGGATGCGAAGAAGCTGGGCCTGACCTTCCCGATCACGATTACCAAACCGCTCTGGGACATCGGGATTGCGCCGATCGCGGAACTGTCTGAACAGGACAAGGCGGAACGGCTACGCGATGTGCTGATGGCCTTTCGCCTCCGCTTGGCGGGCCAAACAACCCTCTCGCCCTTGATCGACTTTCCAGCGATGCTGGCCTTGCCGCCAGGCGGCATGCCGCAACCGGTGCCGTTGTTCGCGCTGATTCAGCCGGACGAACAAAACCGCGCGACGGCAACCCTGCTGCTGCCCAACGAAGTCTCAGCGACAATCACACCGATGAACTAATCGATTCGGTCTTGCCTCACCTCTTCCTCATAACATTTTCTCGGATTTCATCGACGACGAAAACTGGATCGAGGCTATCAGCATCTTTCTGATGTTGTAACACCAGTCTCGCCTTTGTCCGAAACCATGCATTCCAATCGTTCCAATCATCCCAAGATCTGCCAGGTCGATATTCCTCTGTGGTCCAGTCCTCCAACTTAAACGCCGGATACCCCTCGCGGTCGGCAATCTTCATACATTCCCTGAGTAGATCAATAGGGGAGCGTGGCGATCGGCTCCACTGCACAATCTCAAACACTCCGCGTGAGTCTGCAGTAATTTCGGTCTCCAACAAATAGCTTTTACGCTTTTCCAGTGCAATTCCGAACAATGGCATTTTGCTCCATAACGCACCCTTAAGCACTCCGCGTGCATCTTCAATAATTTCGGTGTCTAACAACAAGCTTTTACGATTTCTCAACGATGGTTCAAGCCCAGTATCATCGAGCAGCACAGGCACACGCCAACGGATAAACCGGTGCTCATTGGGCGTGCTGTCGTTAGGAGAGAAGTCCACTCCTTGGTGCCTGGCTAGCTCCGCATTACTTTTCATGAGCTTTGCCATCAGTGTGTCGACCTTATACAGTTGATCTGCAGTTGCTAAAATCGAACCCCCATCGTCAGCAATGAGCCTAATCAGAACGCGCGCACCTGGATGAAATCCCATGATAAATTCTCTAAGACCACCATAGCCACCATACCTATGCCTAACAGGGATCCACACCCGCCAAGACTGATTTGAGTCATCTCTATGCAGGATCACGAACTGCCTTGCCCCCTTCCTTTTCGCTAATTCTGCAGATTGATAGAGCACATAGTCGTGGGCCATCTCGATCCATTCCTCATGCGACAGATGCCTCCATGACCCAGCCTTGGTGGGATTGAATCCTTGATACGTCACGAGATAGGTGCGCTCATCAATCGGGTAGTCGGAATATCCATGCTGGGGCACAGTGCCCTCGCAATACTTACAAAGAAGCGAAGAAACGCCGTGGCTGTCCTCAGTAACCAGCTGATATCGAGGATAAATGGGAGCCGCGCACGCGCCCAGCGTCGGCAACACAAACAGCAGGAGCACGGAGCAGATTTGTCTCATCTGTAACTGGCTTATGGCATTTCCAGTAGGCTTCATCATTCTGCAGCAGCCACTCTGCTCCTGCCCAACAAAGTCTCAGCTATGATCATTCCCTTGAACTACACAAGGGGCATTGCTTGGTGGGCTGCAGATAGCTACCTCTCAGGTGTTTCAATACGGGAGGGGCCCACGGCCTGCGCTTAAACGTGATCGGATCTCCTCAACGACAAAGACAGGCGCGAAACTGGCAGGATCTTTTTCCTGTAGCAGCACAACATCAACTGAGTTCCTAAACCAGGCCATCCCACCATAGTCTCCATATCTCCCGCCAAGATGTTCCTCCACCATCCAATTTTCCAGCTTAAACATCTTGTATCCCTCATGCTCAGCATGCGATATGCACAGCCACAGTATCTGTAGCGGAGAGATGAGACGCTCCTGCCAGATAGCAACGGTAAATCTTCCAGGCTCCGCTTGAGTGACCTTAAATCCTGGCTTAAACAAAACCCAATCACCCCCAAATATATCTCCCTCGTAATAAATCGCCGGAACTGGCACAGAGTCATATCCGCTACTTGACACACGCCAACGTGGAAATATTGGGGCAATGTCTTGTCCTGTATAATTTGGTGATGTCACTGGCTCACGATAGCCCGACAATCCGCTATTTTCCTGAGCGAGCTTTGCCAAGACTGTGTCAGCCGAATAGACATGATTATCTTCCTTCGCAAGAGCCACCGCACTCGAATCCACAAGCCTGATCATCACCCAGGCTCCTGGCGATACTTGCAAATGTCTTGGTTTAACGTATCTGCGAGAAACACCGGAAGTCAAACGAGTGGGAACATACCCAGTCGCATACCAATCATCTTTAAGCAACACTGCAAAGAACTGTTCCCCCTGAGCCTTGGTAAACTCTGCTGCGCGATAGAGCGCATATTGTCGTGCGCCCTGTATCAACCGGTTCACGGAACGCAAGCGCAGGTCGCCTGTCAAGAACGGATGATCCGGCATATAGTTTGAATAGCCAATAACGTAGGTCTGGCTATCGATTTGGTACTCGAAGAACCCTTGGTCTCCCTCCCAACGGGTGCTCTGCGATAGGGGGTTATATGGTGGGTAGGCGCGAAAGATGCATCCTTCCATGGTTATTAGAACGACCAGCAGCATGAATGAGAAGATAATTTGCATAGGCGTTGGATCCTTTCTCTGGCTTCAAGCAGCCCTATTGAACCAGAGATCAGGCTATATCCTCGAAACGAGCTGCTGCACCAACTCCCGTTCTTCCGTTTCTGCCTTCACTTCTCCATTGAGTTTTGCATCAAGCAGTCTATCAAGAATTCTTCTGAATTGCGGTCCTGGGTTGAGCCCCATTGCTTTCAGATCAGCACCGGTCAGGATTGGCTTCACGTGCTGATAGTGTGTCAAGAACGCCGACACTTGGCGTTTCATCGAGTCGCCTTTGCTCTTGGCCATCAAGCCAAGCAGGGTTTCGTCGGACAGGCCTGACAGTAAGCGGTACGTTTCGGACGGCTTGAGTGCCGATTTTCCGGTGAGCCGGCGTATGATCCCCTGGGAGCCGGACCGAGCCGCCTTGAGCGTACGTGCTTCCGCCTCCGAAAATGGAAATCGCTTGAGCACATCCGTCACCGCTCGTCCCGGCAGAACTTCCAAGAATCCCATCATGTAGACCAGCCAGGTATCCATCTTTCGGTCCAGATACAACAGCCGGTACCAATCGACGGCCTGCTCAATTGCATCTAACAGGACGTGTAGCCGGTCTGACCACTTCAACTTCGGATGGATAAACTGGAGCAGATCAAGATCCGCCAGCCGATTGACGGCTTGCTTCGGCTCACGTTCGCTCAGCAGCAGCTTGAGTTCTTCCAACAGCCGGTGGCCGGAGAGCCGCTGAAAGAGATTCATCTTAACCGCCCCTGCGATAAGCGCCGCTGTGTCCTTGCCGAGATGAAAGCCAAAACGGGTTTCAAATCGAATGGCTCGAAAGACACGGGTGGGATCTTCGACAAAACTCAGTCCGTGCAGCACGCGCACGACCTTGTCGTTCAGGTCACGCTGTCCGCCGTAGAAATCCAGGACGTCGCCAAAGCGCTGGCCATTTAAGCGAACGGCCAGCGCATTGATCGTGAAGTCGCGCCGATAGAGATCCTTCTTGATCGAGCCCTGTTCGACGGTCGGCAAGGCGGTGGGGTACTCGTAATACTCCGTCCTCGCGGTGGCGACGTCGAGTTTGAATCCGTCCGGCAGGAGCACGATCGCGGTCCCGAACCGTTCGTGAGTCTTGACACGCGCGCGCAACATTTCACCCAGCTTTCGCGCGAAGGCGATGCCGTCGCCCTCAACCACGAGATCCAGGTCAAGATTGTTGATGCCCAACAGCAGATCCCGCACGCAGCCGCCGACGACAAAGAGCGACACTCCGGACCGGTCAGCCAATTGCCCGGCTTCTTCCAACAGCGTGACCAGGTGATGGGGCAAACGGCTCTGTAACAGTCCTCTGACGTTGCGGTGCGGCCCTCCGATCTCCGCCTCGGTTGCGCTGGGGCGCAGGGTTTTCATTCTGGCGCTCTTCAGCACATCGTCGTGCAAGGTCCGCAGCAAATCCGTTCTGGTAATGACGCCGACAACCTTGGCGTCTTTGATGACCGGGACAAACCGCTGGTTCCGCTCGATCATCGCGGTTTCCACGTCATGGAACGGTGTCTCCGGCCGCGCCTGGTACGCGTCGGTCTGCATGATCTCCCGCACCGGCATTTTGCCGAGCCGATGAAACAGCGCCTTTTGAATCAACTCCCGGCTGACCAGTCCGGCATAGTGGTCCTGCTCATCCAGGATCGGAAACACATTGAGTCCATACGCAGTCATCCGTTGCCCGGCCTCCGTGACAGCTGTATCCGTCTCAATCGCTTTCACCGGACGAGTCATGACGTCCTGGGCCAACAGGGTCGGGCGATAGTGGGTGGTCAACAGCCGGACCAGTTTTTCTTTGACCTCCGCAAGCGGCCGCCCTTTCACCGTGGCAGCCGCCGCCACGGCATGGCCCCCGCCTCCGAACTCCCTCGCGATCCACCCGACGTCGATCTCGGGCCTGCGGCTTCTCCCGATCACTTCGACTCGATCGTCCATCATGACCGCGACTACGACGGCATCGACTCCCTGCAACTCGGCAAGGATGTGTACCACACCAGCCGCTTCTCCATGGCGACGGTCGATCGTGCTGGTCGCCACCAGGACCTTCCGGCCTTCCAGGTAATGCACTTCGCTGTGTTCCAAGAAATCGTTCAACAGCGTGACCGCATCTGGATCGAGGGAACGGCGCAAGGTGTCCGTTACCATATTCAGATCCGCGCCGGCGCCGACGAGAAAGGCGCCAGCCTCGAAATCCCGGCTGGTTGTGGACGGAAAGGCAAACGATCCGGTTTCTTCATACAGGCCCAAGGCCATCACCGTTGCTTCGAATGGCGTGACCGGGATCTGTCGTTGTCGGAGTTGCTCGATGAGAATAGTCGTGGTCGCCCCGACCGGCTGGATGACGGACTGCGTAGAACGTCCCGCACAGACCGAGTCGGTTTCGATATGGTGATCGAATACAACGACCTCGACGGACGGATTGTCAAGACAGGCCTTGAGCGCGCCGATCCTGTTTGGTTCTTGGGTATCGACCAGCACCAGTCGGGTGACCTGTGTCAGATCGATGTCCTTCAGCTTTGTGATATCGAGGTCGTGAACGGCGAGAAAATTCCGCAGCGTTTCTTGAGCGCCGGCTGGAATGACCAACTTGGCCTCTGGAAAGAGCGTGCGTGCCGCGACCATGGAGGCCAAGCCGTCAAAATCCGCATTGCTGTGCGTCGCGATGACGTCCACGCGCGCATTCTAGCAGGAGTTCATCAATGACGAAACGTCCGTGCGTCGATAGGTCTCGAATGAGAGGAGGGTGTGTAAGAAAGGAAATCAGTCTCGTCCACGACCGGAATGGTCAGGCCGTTCGGAGCGTTCAATTCGATCCGGTCTATCAGGCCGGTCGCTACGGTCTACCTTGTCGGGACGGTCAATCCGATCCTGACGGTCATTTCCCCCGGACCGGTCTTGTCGATCGGACCGGTCGCGCCCGGAATCGCTCCGATCGCCTCGGCTGCCTCGATCGCCACGCTCACCCCGGTCACCGTCACTGGACCCGCTCCGGTCCTCACGGAACAGTTTGTCGCTGCGTTCACCACGGCTCACCTGTTCGCGCAGCTGTTGCAGACTGGCACGGCCTTCTTCGAAATCCGACCCGCGCCGCTTCACTTCCCGGCCAAGGTCGAGCAGTTCCGAGGCGCGGTAGCCTTGGCGAATCCCCTCTCCTACCAAGGCGGTCCCTTCCTTGGAAGGAATGCGGCCTTCTTTCATGACCGCCAAACCCTTGGCGCCGGCCGCCAACTCTTCCTGCGTCGCTTTATGTCGGCCGTCTTGCGACAACCGGCTTAGCTCCCGCACCTCGTCCTTCGTGGCTCCTCGTGCCAAGGCTTCCGCCATCGTCTCCAGCGCGCGCTGCCGGTTCCCCTCCGTCATGCCACGTGTTTTGGCTTCTTCCAAGACTTCATGCGCGGCTTCAAGCCGAGATGTCATCTGCCGCAGCACCGGATCGATGCGCTGGGGTTCGACCCCCTTCGCCAGACCTTCCTTCACCTTGTTCAGCAACGATTCGGTGGGAAGCCCTCTCTCTCCGACCTTGCTGACTTGATCCAGCAAGGGATTGATCTCGCCCGCCGAGCGGCCTTGCGCGGAGCCGATCCGGTTGACCTCTTCCCGATCGTGAGCCGTGAGGGGTTCGGCGGACGCCGGAGCAACGGCGAACACCAGGACCCCGCTCAACACCCAGATTGTTACGCCGGTGTGCTTTCTCATAGTCCTACCGTACAACCACGACACCGTTCGTCTGCCCGAATCCATCAGTGACAAAATCCTCAGCCAGGGGGGGCGTGAGCCACCGAACCCCGTCAATCAGATACATGAAGGTGTATTCGCCTTCTTTCAGTGGAACGTCTACGGTCCAGAGCGCCGAGCCGTTCACAATTTTCATGGGCGTCGCTCCTTTGGTCCAGCTGTTGAAGGACCCGACGAGAAAGACCTGCTTCGCCCCCGGCGCGAGCACCGTAAACCGCACCACTCCGGGCATGGTCTTGGGCATATGCGGTGTTATCACCGGTGATTTGGCACAGGCCCCCAGACCGCCTGACAGCATGAGCGCAATAAAGACCGTCCGGCAAAGGCGGCTGGGTCGCTCCAGTCTTATTCCCATGAGCGAGAGAGTACTGAAGCATCAGGCCTGTTGCAAGAAAATCCGAGTGCACGCTAAATCTCCACATCGAGCACCGCATTCTGTGACCCGAAGCCATCGCCGGTACCTTCCGCGGCAAGGGGATCGGCGATCCATTGCTTCCCGTCGATGACGAACATATATTCATAGCGGCCCGGCTTGAGCGGAAGCGTCACCGTCCACATCCCGCCGTCCGTCCGTTCCAGTTTGGTCTTCGCCGGATTCCATCCGTTAAAGTCCCCCGCCACCGAAACCGAACGCGCGTCGGGCTGCAAGAGCACCAGGCGGACGAACACTGTCGGCTCCAACGTGGAGTTGAAGGAGGCAGTCTGCACCGGCGGAGCCGCCACCGGCACTTCCACGATCCGCTCCGGTCCGAATTGGATTAATCCCGCCACCGCAACCAGAACCAGGCAGGCCGCCGCCATTGCCCCGGCAAGGTTCCATTCCAACGTTCGAGGCATCGTGAACAGCGCACACAGGCGATTCCAGAGGCCGGGAGTAACCGGGGCCGTCTGCGCTTTTACCCGGCTAAGGAACGCGGCAGAAGGGACAATTCTCGGCAACCGCGCCGCTTCCGCGGTTACCAACTCAAGATTGAGCCAGCGCCGGCGCAATCCAGGATCGGCATCCACTGCCTGCAGGAATTCGGCCCGCTCCTCCGGCGTCAGCTCACCATCCAAGAACCGTTGCACGAACAGATCCTGATCATTCATCGATCCACCCTGTTCGCTTCACCCGACGGGTTGGGGTTGAGTGTCGCCAACTCACGACTGAGCTGCACCCTCCCCTTGTACACCCGCATTTTCAACGTGTCGCCGCTCACGCCGAGAATCTCTTCCATCTCCTCATAACTCAAACCTTCGAGATGCTTCAGGACGAATGCTTCCCGGTACAGAGGCGGCAACCGCTGAATCGCCCGCTCCAGCTCCTGGGCCACCTGCTGCTGCGACAAGAGCGCTTCTGGCGTCCGGTCTTCCGCGACATGGAAATCGAGCTGTTCGTCTGCATCCACATCATACTGCCCTTGCCCCGGCCGCTTGACCCGCAGCCAATCTTTGCATTTGTTCGACGCAATGCGGTAGAGCCAGGTCGAGAACTTGGCATCGGCCCGAAAGGTCGGCAGCGCTTTAAAGGCCGCTAAGAACGCCTCCTGCGCCAGGTCTTCCGCCTCGGCCTGATTGCCGACCATCCGATAGGCTAGGTTGACGATCGCGGACGCATGTCGATCGATCAACCGCCCGAACGCCTCGTGATCACGCGCAAGACTGCGCGTCACAAGTTGCGCATCAGTAGGATCGTCAGCCTGGTCCGACGGCATGGGTCTGCTCCAGTTACCCTGGCCCACTACCGATGGACCGTCTGTTTCGGCCTACTTGACTCATTAGACGGATCGTCGACGGAGAGGTAAACAGTCTCAAATGATTGAATAGTGGTCAAAACCGATAGCTGGTGCCGAGCGAAACGCCATAATCCGGGGCGCTATTGGAGACGCCGACCGTAACACCTCCGTTGAATCGCAAGGCATCCGACATCTTATAGTTGAAGGCAAAGAAGAAATCCCGAATGTTGACTCGATTGGCAACCAATGTCCGATATTCCTCATAGTAGACGCTCATCAGGAAGCTCTTAGTGAGATAGTGACCGCCTCCTACATCAAACCAATATTGATTCTGCAGCTCTCTACCTTCGGGGTCGCCGATGAAATTGTATCCACCGTCGAGGAATGTGATCCACTTGTCGCCGAGCATTTTGGACAATTCCACCCCATAACCATGATCGAGCGCCCCCGTGCCGAGCCCCTTACTTTCACTGGCGGTAGGGACTTTGATCCGGGCTGTCAGAGCGATAAGGGGAATATATTCTTTCTCTTCAACCGCATAGTACCGCCCCCTCAGGATGATATCGCCGAGACCGGAATGGGTCACTCTTTGTCTCGACGCTGCCCGGCCAGCATTGAGCAACGCCACACATTCTGGTTTGTCAAAACGAAATTCGGTTCCACTTCTTCGAAAACAATCCTCTTCGATTGGCGCTGGCTGACCACCAACGAGTGTGGCAGAGCCGTTGCTCGTCACAGAGACAAACGGAATGACGACTGTCACATCCCCATCGCGAAAGAGCCGCCGAATCGATGTGGGGACGTAGACAAACTCGCTCGTAGTGTCGGTTCCAAAATTCCCACGGCTATAGCTGGGCGTAAGGCTGATTTGCCAATTTCGTTCGGTCGAAGGTCGTTGTTCCGGCCCGAGCTTTTCTTTTCCGTCAGCAGCCAGCGTTTCCGATTGAAATGCAGTAACGCACCCCATAAGAGCACTCACGACGAACGCGCATCGTCTCAGATACATTCCCCATCTCATTCTTGCCACTCCCCCGGAGGTTGATCTCGACGTATTCTGCTCACGAGAAACGAGGGTAACTTAACGTCGGAGCGACTCCTATTCAACATGTTTTTCTAAGACAGACGGAAGGCAGGATGCCGGATCAATCGGGCACCCTGCCTTCTCAAATTACCCACCGGTAAATTGCCGCTTATCAGTTCCGTCCGGATCGTTCCGGTTTGTCCGGTCTCTCTGGCCGATCCGGCCGTTCCGGACGATCGGGGCGGTCCGGTCGGTCAGGTCGGTCCGGCCTGTCGGGACGATCGATTCTTTCCGGCCTGTTCGGTCGGTCCATTTGGACCTCGCGGGCATGCTCCCGACCTTCCCGCCCATGCTCACCAGCGACATAATCGGCACGATCGAGCCCTCGCAAAACACCGCCAGCATTGGACCGTGAGTCCTCACGCCGGTCGTCCCGCCGATCTACTTGCCGATCTTCTCGGCGATCCTCACGCCTCTCGAGCTGACGATCCTCTCGTCGATCTTCTCTTCGATCAAGCCGCCGATCCTCACGTCGATCTTCTCGCCGGTCAAACTGACGATCTTCCCTTCGATCGATCCGGCGGTCCTCCCTCCGGTCTTCTCTCCGATCCATCCGCCGATCTTCCTGCCGAATGTCATCTGTGGCCTGAGCCACAATCTGACGATCATGGCCATGCCGCCCTCGGTGACCGTGCTCACCGTCCTCCCGCCCGCTGTTCATCGAGCCGGGACCGCTGTTGAGTGAGCCAGGGCCACTGTTCAGGGAACCCGGACCGCGATTATCGGTGCGGGCCGGTGGTTCCTCCGCCGGAGTGCTCATCTGCCCCACCGCCGGCGACGTCAGCAGCGACAGCCCGGCGATCGTCCCCAAGATGATTTCTTTCCAACTGCTTCGATTCATCATTGATCTCCTTTTTCTTGAAACCACACCGTCGATTTCTTTCTACCCCGCCGACTGCTGCGAGTCTACTTAATCCTCCAACTCTGCCTCATCCCAAATGACCGCCGTTCCATTCCATGCACCTTTGACCTTGACCAGAGATTCATTCTCCTTCAGCGCCGCCAAGAATGTCGCTCGGCTGATGGATGTCCCACTCACGCTCTCAAAGTGATTAATGGTACCTGTATCGACTGACACGCCCAAGATGACGATGACATTGCCATTGATCGACTGCACTGTCCCCCGGAGTTCCACATCATTGCCTGATCGCTCCTGTATACGGGTCGCGATGACCGTATTCCCACTGATCACACGACCACGCACGCGAACTTGACGACCTGCTTCCAGTGAACCATCGATTCTTGTCTGACTATCTGTCTTTACAGTGACAGTTGCCAGCCCCTTAATTTTGACAGTGAACTCAGGCGCTGATCCCGTCACAGACTCAACCTCTCCTTCCAATCGCGCGCTCTCCTTGAATTTCACATGCTTTGCAATAAGGACGCCATTATCCAGTCGACCTTCAGCGGACATTTTGGCCCCTAGCACCACTTCATCGATCGTCCCTTCGCGGAACTCCGTGTTGCTGGTGGTCCGCACCTCTGTAGTACCAATGAAGAAATGCGCAACCCTGGTATTCGTATTGACTGAGACGACATTCGTCACAAACCCTTCGACCTCAAATTCGTCCACGTCATTGCCGATACCACGATCTTCCGGCTCGACTTTTGTCGCGAGCAGCGTGCCTTCAGTCTGCTGATTTGGCCCCGGCGTGAACTGTCCTCCTTTCACCTCAACAAACAAACCGTTCCAAGCATCGCCATTAGGACCAGGACTTGGCATATCACTTAGTCCAAGTGGTGGTGTGTTCGTGTAGTCCACTGTGAGATTTCCAATTTTGAAGGTCTTCGGCGTAGCACTATGGTTATGGCCGCTTACATACCCGCGCACCTCTGGTGTGATATTTGCCAATTTCTTTTCGATAAATGTTGCCTGGATGATGCCCCCGGGCTGGACGTGACCGTTGACCTCGACATGATCAACCCCCACCTGCAATGTCGCAAGATCGCGATTCGTAATGTTGTTGTCGATAATGGTCGTGCTATCGACAAGCACAATTTGCCCCATGACTACAAGGCTTGATTTGTCTAGAGCCACCGACTGCACTAATCCCTCGACCGCATCCTTCTGCCGCACCGTGGAGGCCCTATGCTGACTACCACTAAACGACCCATTGACCGTAACCACCATGCCCTTCTTAATACCGCAGCTATCGTCCGATCCTGGAGCAGGCAGACCAATCGTGCATGACGTTTCACCGCTATCGTCGACTTTCACCAGCACATTGTTTGTTTCAAACTTCTTCCCGGTGACAAACAGACTGCCGAAACCGGTAACCGTTCCGGAGGCCGATGCCGATCCACTTCCACTGGCTCCGCCCGCGCTAGCGGATGCCGACGGCGATCCGTCACTGCACGCACTCAGTAATCCCACGAATCCGACCGCACCGAGAAGGGTGAATAGGACAGATGAATGTCGCATAGCTATACTCCTGTTATTGAGTTGATGATTAGGATTTCTGGTTTGAACGATCGTCCGGCCGAGCGCTAGCCGGCTGCGGCGTCTCGCCCAGCACATCCGCCGACCAGGTGACCCGCGACGGGCACCATTGCCACACGCCCAGCGTGATGATGCGCGTGAGCCCGGCGGGAATGCAGGCCGTGCGGTTCATCGTCACCTCGCGGTTGACGACTCTCGTCGATACCCCGCATCGATTAAGATACGGCTCTCCTGAGACCTTGTGCAGATCGAAATGGGGGACGATAAAGGCCACGACCGGGACCGGCAGGACCGCAATGGACGAGTCGTCTACCCACTCGCTGCCTGAACAATGTCCCTCCACTCCCGCAGTCCGCTTCACATCATCGCGCACCAGCGTGGAGGTGCAGCCTGACAACAGCAGCGCCATCGACAGGATCAGCGCACCCGTTTTGGTATGGATTCGATTCATGAGCCCCTCCTTCTAGCCTCGTCTGCTGAGTTAGACGGAGGAGGAACGGAAAGGTAAACGAGGCTTGGAGGAGGCTAGCGAATATCCTGAAAAAACACGCGGGGCAGGACCGGCAGGCGGTATTCGACGTGAAGGATGATGAGCAAGACACGGAGGAAACTTCGCCATACGCCCATCTTCAGGAACTTGCGGGCATCGGTAATAACGGGGGGGAACAGCAGAAGCGGTTCCGTAACCTTGATGAGCCGTTCACAGAAGCCGACGTCTTCGAGGATCGGTTGGTTGGGAAATCCCCCCAGCCGCTCGAACAGGGAACGGCGGACGAAGAGGGCCTGGTCGCCGTAGATAATTCTGCTGCGGGTGCAGCGGAAGTTGTCTAGAAACGAGATCGCCCTGAGTCGCCAATCGTCTCCGGAAAACTGGTGCATAAACCCACCGGCTTGAATCGTGGGATCAGTCTCCATCTCGTTCAACCGTTGAATCGCCCCTGCTGGCAAGAGGGTATCGGCATGAAGAAAGAGCAACCATTCTCCTCTCGCCTGCTTGGCCCCCTCGTTCATCTGAGAAGCGCGGCCTTTCGGCGCAGAAAGAAGACGAACAGTGCTGAGTACTGAATGCTGAGTGCCGTTCGCTATCTCTGACACAAGCGCGCGCGTGCGATCGGTACTCCCACCGTCGACAGCAAGCACCTCGTAGTCTCCAGGTTGCGAAAAGAGCGCATGTAATGTGTGTGGCAGCGCCTTCTCTTCGTTATAAGCAGGGATGACGACCGACACCATCGTTCGTTCCTCAATTCTGCGCGATCCGGCCTTGATTTTCAGTCCCTTCTCTCAACCACTCAGGCAAAAACGTCCGCACGCCGACAGCCCATACCGTCGGATCTTCATCGATCGCGAGGAATAAATCGCTGAGATCCAGGATCATGGCGTCTGAGAGAGCAAGGTACTTCTGTGCCTGCCGTTGAAGTGCAGGCGCGTCTGTTTCACCTCGGGCGATTGCCCGTTCCAGCCAGCGGCGTCCAAAACCATGGTGGGCTTCTTCTTGTCGAAGCAAGATACGGCGGATTCGTCCAAACGGCGCGGCACGCTTGGCCAGACCTCGTTCAATGTGAGTCAGAATCGCTTCGCCCAAACCTTCAAGAATGACTTGCTCGGCGAGCACAGTCTCCAGGAGATTGTTGTCGGCCAGCCGCCCGCGAAGCAGCTCGCGATACTCTTCCATGGCCGGCAGAAACGGCGAAACTCCGAGATTCTTCGGCGCGAGCCACACGATAGCGCCTTGAAACACCAGCGCATGCATGGCCTCCTGTTTCGCTTGCTGCAGAAGAAATCGTTGGGCTCCTGAATCTTCCGCCAAAGCCGCCTGGGCCTTCGCGCAGTCATGCGCCATGCGTTCCCCATGCTCCAGGAACGTGAGCAACCGGGCAATCGGCACTTTCTCGTCAGGATGCACCAGCATCGGCTGTCTCCTTTGGTGGAATTCCGTTGAGGTTCCAGTCGTAGTCGAGAAATTCCACGCGATATCCGGGCTGCGCCAGTTCCTTCGCCAATGCCGGATCATCGACATACCGCGCCACATACGCCAAGATCGATCCAGCCGCAGCGACAAAATCTTCTTCAAACCAGTCAAAGATTTTTGAAACTGAAGCAATTCTCTGCTTCCGGTCGAACCGATTCCGCGTGGGATCGTTGATAAAGGCCCTGGCTGCAACATCGAGCTGGCGATCCAGCTGATTCGGTTGGTAGGCCCACGGCTGCAGCTTCGGGCACGATGCGGATGCGCAGACGATGGCAAAATGGATCAACGGCTCTTGAAACTGCTTGATCAGGACCTTCCGCTCGAGGTCATAGAGATTGATGCTGGCCCCGCCGACCCGATAGGTTTGACCGATGAAGTACCGATACCGTCCCACAGAGGTCATCGGCGAATAGTGATCGAGAATGCCCTTGATGGCGAACGCATTGTACGCATTAATCCAAAAGGCCAGCCGTTCATTCCGCGTGGCAAAGGTGTTGGGATCAACTCGGTCTAGCCGAGCCAGATAGGCGTCCACACGCTCGTCTACTTGAATGGCAGGATAATCGACGACTCCGTCCTTTACATGCGCCTCCAGGACCTTCTCGAACAGCAGATGAGAGAACTCCGATGGAGCAATCGGATTGGCCGGCGTGAATCGAGTGGGGACCGTCGAACAGCCCGTCACCACCACCAACATCCCTATCGCACACCACCGCGTCATCATCCTTCCCTCGTTACCATGAGACTGGCGTCCTCCAGGCTTTGATCGGATGGCGCAGCACCGATCCGATCACCCGGCCATCCACTCGATTGCATGAAGACCGATCGGAACAATCCTGGATGCTCTGTCGATCAAAGCGCGCAAGTATTTCACCGAGCGAGTCTTGAAGCAGATTCCCTGTATGAGACAAAGATAAACAGGGCGACACATTGCCCGAGGCGTCAATGGCGATGCTATACCGCCCTGCATCACAAGGCGCGAGCCGTTCTCCCCGCAACCATGACACCGTATCCTTGGCATACTGCCGAAGATAGCCGGGGGGAATCTCATCGTTCGCCAGCAGTTGTTCAAACACCATACTCGCTCGTCGGCGCTCGTACATCAGAGAGAGATCGTGCTTCCCATAGAGTCCGACATCCCAATGATAGGCGCCGACCACCGGCAAGAACCCCCTTCCACGGGCGAACCGGACGACATCACCCGCTTCATCCCGATTGAGTTCGCTGACGATGCAGATGAGAAATTTAGGCGCACGATAGCTATCGAGCAGGTCAAGACCGGCCAGAACTTGCGGCAATTGGTCAGCCCCACGAATACGCTCATACTTTGTGCGATCCAGCGTGTCGAGGCTGACTGACAGCGATACCGAAAGAGCTTCGAATCGTTGAACAACATCAGCCGTCAACCTGGTCCCATTGGTAATCACGGTCGCGCGAAATCCAATCTGAACAAGATCTTCAAGTATGTCAGGCAAATCACGCCGTAACAGCGGTTCTCCGCCTTGCACAAACACAAGGCGCAGCCCATCCTGATAGAGACCACGGAACACCTTCCGGATCTCGTCACGTGTCATCTCATAGCGACCTTCGTTCAAGGGTAAGTTGCAGTACCCGCAATCCGAGTTGCACCGCAGATTGGCCTGAAAGATGGCTAATACTGGCCGACGAGTGAGAAGGTTTTTCACCCCGCCGAGCACAGCTTGCCCAAGACTCGGCCGCTGGCCCGAAGAAAGGGCCACCTTACCATACGAGTTTTGTGAGCACTGCCCTGACCGTTCGATCTGAATTAGCATCAAGTGCTCCGTCAATGGATCATCTTGGGCAGAACTGCACACTGTCCGCCAAATTTTCACCCATTGTCAGACTTGTAAATGCCTTAGGTCTCTTTCTCAGTCCATAACACATTGATACCTAAGGACTACCTGACCTGTTAGGTCGGGCATATGCCTTGCTGAACTCTGTTCATATGGCACAGGTCACTTACACAGAAGGAGGGTGCAATGAACAAGACTCCCCATACCTCTTTGACAATCATGATCGCAGCCCTGGCCATGACCATGATGGCCTCCCCTGCGTCAGCTGACAACTCCAAGAAAACCAAGAAGTCCTCTTCTCATGCCTCTTCCGCCGTTGCAGCCGAAGCAGTCGGCGACGTCCCGGAGGTCGGCTCCGCTCCCATGGCCGGCCATCATGATCAGAAGCCCGGTCCCGCCTGGAGAACGATCGGCGGAACCGTCAAGCAGATCAAAGGCGATATGTATACAGTCGAAGACTATGAAGGCAACCAAGTTCAACTCTACGTCGGCCAGGAGACCAAGAAAATCCGCGGCAACAAGAAGGTTGGCGACACCGTACGCGCGGAAGTCACACGGGGCGGCTACGCCAATTCCATCCAGTAATCTTCTTGCTGAATCCGCGCTCCCACTCGGTACCGCGCAGAGGTGTCTTCGGAGGGCCGGTCCTGCACAGACCGGCCCTCTTTGTTTGTGCAAACGGCGCTATGGCGACTTCCTGAGAAACACGATGTCGCCGTAATAGGCCGTCACCCGTTCCTTCGTATTATCCGTATCGCTCATGATGGCGACGCCGTTGATCAGGGGCGGCTCTTCGCCGAACGTGTTCTTATAGTCTTCGTAGATATTGCGGGATTCGTCGGTCCAGACGCCGAGCTTTTGCGGTCCGCTTTCGACGACCACCATTTTGACGAAATCCGTATAGGCGTTATCGATGATCGCGCCCACCGGCGCTTTCCTCTCCCAGACGTAGTTGATTGCGCCGATGGGAATATCTCCGAACAAGACCCGGCCGGCCTTATATTTAAGTTTTTTCCCCACACTCACCTTGTCCGGGTCGTATTCGAACGTGATGTAGAGGCGGGCCGGATAATCGTCGCCGTCTTTGCGGGTCACATCGCTGGTCTTGAGCAGATTGTCGATTTTCCATCGCCACTGCACGAAAGGAAATTCCTTGGGGTCGATCCTGACCTCCTTGGTCAATCCGGAGGCAGACGCATCGCTGATGGCCTTGACGACGACACGCTCGCCGTCCCTTACCAGTTCGTACGTGGTCAACTTGGGGATCTTCTTGAAGGTGAGTGGTTTCCACCCATCCGGCAGGCGGGCGCCTGGCTCGCTCGCAGAAAACTTCCCCACCTCAAGCCCAGCACCGCCCTCCGCCAGCACCGAGGTGACCGGCACCAGCGCGCACCACATCGCCAGTATGCGTGCCGACAGATTCCGTCTCATTGGGTGAGCATCCACAGTGCCGTTTCCTCCATGCGCACAGCCAGCCCGTTGGTCGAACAATGGTTGAATTTCTTACAGCCTAACCCACCCTTGCGATGGCTGTTCAAGCGAAGCGGCGGATACGGGATCCGTTCCCGAGCCACGCGGCCATTGGCTCTGAATATCCGAGCCTCATCCCAGAGCAGTTTCGACCGTCATTCTCACTCGTTCCCGAGCCCGGTGCAACCGCACGTACAGGTTGGTTTCCGAGATGTTCAGCCTCTTGCAGGCTTCTTTGGTGTTTACCCCATAGAAATCGCGAAGGATCAACGCTTCCTTGAGAGGTGCCGGCAAGGCCTCAATGGCCTGCTGCATACAGACCCCTGCTTGGTTCGACGCCAGCAGCTTCTCCGGAGTTCGGTCGTCCCAGAGAGTCAGGGAGAATGCCGGATGCCCGACCCACTCCCTGCTCGATCGGAAACGGGATGCGTCAACCGGACTAGCATGGCTCTCGTCTTCACACTCGAAGTCCGAGAAGCACACCTGGCGTTTGTCACGCACACCTCGATCCTTGGCCTTGTGGATGAGGATCGCACAGATCCATGCATGGAGGGACGATCGGCCTTCGAACCGATTCAGCCCGTTCATCACCACCATCCAGGTCTCCTGCACGATGTCCTCAGCCGCCGCTCGATCGGTGACATAGCGCATGGCCATTCGGATGAGTGTTTGCTGATAGCGGGTCACAACGGCTGCAAATGCCTCTTCCTCCCCTGCCCGCAGTTGGGACACAAGCAGCTTCTCGTCGCTGATCAAACGGGAGACGTTGCTCACCGTCGATGTCCCCCCCGGCGATCCGGCGGGAGGAATCGAATTCCGATATGTGGTCACGCTGGTACTCATCCTCATCCTCCGGCCTAAAGCCGCGTTCAACGCCTGTGGTTTACCACGAGAGTTCCTGACCAACCCGCTCGATCGGCCTTCATCCGTGAAGGCATGATGGACTCATCGGCATGTTCGCAAACAATGATCAACAAATCTTCACGAAATCATGACCTCTTCGTCACAGACTGATCGTTTTCCTGAAATATGGCCGCGTGATGCCGCCATGGCTCAGCAGAAAACACCGCGTGTCCGCGGGAGGACCAGGACGGGCGTATGCGCTGCGCGGCCACGGGGTTCATGTGTGGGGCGAGCATTCCACCGCCGGGACCGCATCCCGGATGACAGCAGGCTGGGCAACTGCGAGGTGAAAGGAAAAGGTCGATCCTTGATTGACGGTACTCTGCACCTCTATTGCGCTTCCGTGCAGCTCGAGAATTCGCTTCGTGATTGCGAGCCCGAGCCCAGCCCCCGCGTCACCTTTTTGATGTTTCTTCCCGGCTTGATAGTACCGGTCGAAGACATGCGGCAGATCTTCCGGTGGAATGCCGCAACCGGAATCTGTGACCTGTGTCGTGATCTTCTCGCCCATGCGGCTCAGGATTACCGTGACTCGCCCCCCCGGAAGCGTGTATTTGACGGCATTTTCGATCAAGTTTTCGAGAGCCCGTTCGATCAGTCCGATATCACCCGACACCCGGGGGAGCTCTCCTCCTAACGTCGCCTGAAGCGTCACCTGCTTGGCCTCGACGATCACTCGTAACTTTTGGATCACGTCCTGCACTAGTTCTCCCAGGGAAAACGATTCGAGGCGAGGCTTCATTTCCTGCGAGTTCAGTTTCGCAAGCTCAAACAACTCTCCGATCAGTTCCCCGAGTCGTTTGCTCTGCGCCACGGCAATGTCCAGATACCTCTGCCGCTCTTGAACTGAGAGCATGCCTTCCTTCAGCAGCAACGTTTCCAGATATCCCTGAAGACTGGTGAGAGGCGTGCGCAGATCATGCGAGACATTGGCGACCAGTTCCCGCCGCAACTGATCGGTTTCTTTCAACCGGCGGACCTGTTGACGAATGAGCCTCGTCATGTGGGAAAAGGTCGTCTCCAACTGATCGATGTCATCCCCGCGTCCGGTTGCGGATGATTCCGCCTCGGCAGGAGACAAGACGTCCGACTGGGCAATCAGTTCCGCGCGCCTGAAGGTCTCCATCGCCGACGCCAGCGAGTTGAGTCTTCTCGTCAGAAGTTTCAGACAGAGCAGCCCGGCCAGCAGGGTCAGTGCCAAGATGGCTCCGGCGGTCCAGACGCTCAATCGGAGGATGTGACTCTCCTCCAGCACCTGCATGACCGAATCAAACTCCTCGCCGCCCAGGATGATATACAAATAGCCTTCGAGGGAGCCGTCCAAGGTTTCGATGGGAAACACCGAAAACACTTTCCGGCGCGTGACATCACGAGGATCATCGCCCAGAATCGGGAAGTCCTCAGCACCGGATAAGAAACGTTCAAGTGGGTCAAGGGAGATGCGCTGTCGTTTGACCTTTTCCGGAGGGGCCGAAAACGTCATGATGGCGCCCTGAGGATCAAGCAGATACAGCTCAATACTGGGATTGATCACCATCAGGTGATGAAAGATGTCTTTGAGCGCCGCGTCATTGACCCGTCCTTCCTGCATCAGCACCTGATCGGACACCATCCGTTCGGCAAGCGTTCGATTGAGTTTCTGGCTGACCTCTTGAAAGTACAAGCGCGTGCTATACAGCGTGAGCGCCACGGCCACGGCGCCGATCACACAAAAAAGCCCGAAGAGCACGGCCGCCAGCTTTCCATACAGCGTGGTGAACATGACCCTACCGATCCGACCATTCCTCGGAAAAGCTATAGCCGACCCCCCACACGGTCAAAATATACCGAGGCCGGCTGCTGTCATCCTCAATCTTGGCACGCAACCGATTGATGTGAGAGTTCACGGTATGTTCATACCCTTCATGCGAGTAGCCCCACACATCATCCAAGAGTTTGGCACGGGTATAGACTTGGCCCGGATGCCGGGCAAACTGGAGCAGGAGGTCAAACTCTTTGGCCGTCAACTCAATCGATCGGCCGCGCAGCTGGACCTTTCGTTTATCGACCTCGATCACGAGGTCGCCGGCACGAATGGTGAGAGACTTCCCGATAGGAGCCTGTGCGCGAAGGGCATCCATGCGCCGAAACAAGGCTTTTACTCGTGCAAGAAGCTCCAAAATGCTGAACGGCTTGGCGAGATAGTCGTCTGCCCCGACTTCCAACCCCAGCACCCGATCCAGCTCCGTCGACTTGGCCGTGACCATCAAGACCAGACTGTACTTCGATGAAGCGCGCAGTTTCCGGCACAAGTCCAATCCATCCATGCCAGGCAGCATCAGATCGAGAATGATCAGGTCATAGGATCTGGCAAGGGCCTGTTGAAGCCCGGCCGGGCCATCCTGCGCGACATCCACCTCATACCCCGTATCGCGCAGATGGAGCTGCACGAGCTGGGCGATGTCAGGATCGTCTTCAACGACTAGAATCGCGCGAGGTGCCATCTGTTCCCCATCCTGTCCATCGCCGGCCAATCGGCAATGACCGGACCAGCGCCGGCGTAAGCGCTCCAGTACTCCCATCGACTCGTCCGTCCTCAGACACCCAGAAGCCTCGCCGATGCAAGGCTTCTGGGTGGTCCTGAGACCACGGATCGGACACGGCAGGCGGTTACCGGGCCACAAGGCCATTGGCCCCACCCGGGAGGCCAGACACGCCGGTCACTTGGGTCAAGCGCCCATTGGCGCGATTGACCTGAAAGGCCTCGATCGAACGGGCCTCTGCATTGAGGACATACAGAAACCGGCTGTTCCGATTCAACGCCATATCAATGGGACCGGCGCCGGTGGAGGCGGCCACGGCTTCCTGCAACGCCAATCGCCCGCTCCGGCCGACCCGGTAACTCGAAATATTGTTACTGCCGGTATTGCTGGCATAGGCGAATTTGTCGTTCTTCGTGATGACAATCCAGCAGGCAGCCGTTTGGGAGGTGGGCACTGACCCACTCCGCACGTTCAAGGTTCCGTCACGAAGCGTATAGGAGGACACCGCGGAGGCATTCGGCGTGCCGCCAAACGCCTCACTGACCACCAACACCCCTCGCCGGGTAAAGGAAAATCCAAACGGGGTGGCACCATTGGACGGCTGCGCCACGGGACCAGACGCCACACCATCCTCGTCGACCGCATAGGTATCGATGATCTGCGTCGCCTTTTCCGTCACGACCAGCGTATCTCCGGATGGATTGAACGAAATTTGTGCCGGAGCGGTACTCGCCCCGCTGAGCGGCCGAACGGATCCGGCGATCGGGTTCAACTTGTTATGCTGCGTCAGCTCGAACCCTGCAATGTTGCCGGCCCCTCCCGCGTTCAACACATAGACGTAATCATTATGCGTGGCAATACTGATGGGACGAGTCCCCCCGGAAGGCACTCGGTCCGTCAGTCTGAGTTGGCGGCCGTGGATTTGAAACACCGAGATATCGTCGCTGCCGGGATTCACCACCAAGAGCTCATCTCCATCATCACTGAAAACCAGGGCCCCTTGATTGCCCAGGCCGCCACCTGATCCTTTGCCCCCCGTCGGGAACGATCCTGCCGGTACCAGGGTGTCTCCATGCTGTCTGAAGACCAGGACCGCATTGCTGTCCGGATCGTTCGACATCGTGTACACGCCGGGGGATTGCCAATCATCGTTGGCGGATGCCGAGCCGGTCCCCCACCCGGATAGTGTGATCGCCGTTGCCAGCGCGCCCATAATCAATTTATGAAGCATCCCATCCTCCTTGGTTTATCAGGAAATTGCAAGAAAGCGTCTTTCCCACAATAACGCCGCCCTCTCACGTCAGCCTCGCAAAAGCATCACATTTCTGTCACAGAGTTGAGGTCTGGAGCATCGACATCCAGACCCCCGGAGGATGAAATAGCCAGGACAGAGAAGGATGCTGATTATGCATCGGATTCGACAACGGCTGTGCGTGAACGCCGGGCGTTCAGCAAGCAGCAGGCTGGAAACGGGATCTAGCCCCCGCGCGCGGATTTTGGTACACACTATGGGAAGCAGGGATGACAGCATCAGTGGAGCTAGCCGCGACAGACCGTGCGATTTTCGGCGCGGTGGCATTCACCAACGCGCATTCCAGATAGACGCAGAGGCGGGTACCATTCGGATTGCCGCATCAATTGCTAAACTCGCACAACGCTTCCGGGAAACAGAACGATGGATAAGGCGCAGTGGAATGAGTGGTTGGTGTATCTCCTCAACCGACCCCTTGCCTACGGACTCCTGGAGTTATCACGACGCCTTGGAGAGGTCGTGTACGTACCCCGTGTTGGCTATGTGATCAGTGATGCCGAAATCGCTCTCGATGTCCTGATGGACACCGAGCACTTTGACTCTCACTCCCCTGGCAGCCTGGGGTTTCTTGTGACTCAGGCGCTTGGGCCATACGCACTGCTCAACATGGACGGACCAGAGCACAAGGACCTGAAGCGCAGGCTTCAGGAGGTATTTTCGTCGAAATATATCAAAGCGCTCATCGGGTCAGCCACGAACGACATCGTGGATGAGTTTCGAGGGAATCTGCTGGCTGGACGAGTGGTTGACGTGGTGGAATTCATGAAGGACTTCTCGAGCCGGATGGCCTGCGAATTGATCGGCGTCAGGGTTGACCCACACAATGAACGAGGGGCCTATGCGGATATGTTCGCCTTGGCTACCGAATTCACTGCTCTGGCCGGTCTTGGCAAGCGCAGCCTGTCTGACAGCGACCTGAAGAACGCAAAGCGGATTGTCGAGCGCCTTTCGGCGCATATCCGGGAAAGTTACGAGGATAAGGATATTCGCGACGAATCGCTGACGCAGCACATGCGATCTTGCGGGTTCACGTTTGAAGAAGCGAAGGGCGTGGTGATCATCGTGATGATCGGGGCCACAGAACTCATCACCTACGGCATGCCGCGAGTCCTCACGCTGTTGGTTGATTCTAGGCAAATTGGGAAACTACGCGCCAGGCCTGAGCTGCTTGAGCGGGCCGTCGACGAAGGCTTTCGACTCGTGACGCCGTCCAACGTCGTCCTTCGCGCCGTGGTGGCTGATTGTCAGATTCGCGGCCATCACTTTCGCAAGGGAAGACGGGCGCTCATCGTCTTTAATAACATCATGAAACAAGAGAAACACTTTCCACATGCGACTCGCTTTGACATTGAACGCGCTATTGACCCGCGATTTCGCCGCCTCCCTTTTGGGGCCGGCGCCCATACCTGTCTTGGGACAGGCCTCGCCATCGCCGAAGCTCGTAAAGTGCTTGCGGCACTGTTATCAGTTGAAGGCGAATACGAAATCCTCAGCCGCCGGTACAACCGCGGCCAGACCTACCCTGGCTACTCATCCTTGCTCATCCGGGTGCGGTGGCCACGTCTTCCATGACTCGATCAGTCTTTCCGAAGGACGGCGGCCATATACATGGTTTGGCCCGACTCAAGCTCACACCGCATCGCCGTACCCTGCATCGCATAGGCACCGCGCGCGAAGGTCTTGAACGGACCCCTGACCCGTCGCTGAAGCAAGTCCAACTTCCGCCCCTCATCCAATTCGAGCGCGCGAACCACATTGGCGGTGATATCCTCTTGCCTCAGCAGCCGTAACGAGCTTTCCGCCAGTTCAGTCTGCAGACGTTCCAGAGCGCCTCCTCGTCGTGAGGCAAAGCCTGCGAAAAGGAGCTCTCCTCCGGGCCGAAGCACCCGATGCACCTCCGCCAGAAAGCGTGGAATTGAACGATAGCAGTGGGCACTCTCGATATTAAGCGCGACATCGAAACTCGAAGCCTCAAAGGCAAGATTCTCCGCGTCTCCTTGTACATACTCCAGCCCTGTGTCTGTGTGGTGCTGTGCACGCGCTAAAGCTGTGGCACTGTGGGAGAAATCCAGCGCAACGAAAGTCTTTGGCTTCAGGGTCCGTGCGAGGTAGGCCGCGCCGCCTCCGCGTCCGCTACCAACCTCGATCACATCCAGGTCGGTGAACCGATCTTCCCGCGATCCCAAGGTGGCCACATACCTGTAGAGTTGCAGCGCAAAGCGTTCTGTGTCACGGAGGCCGACGCTCTGGGGATGCTCATCGGACCCCAGTTCCGCATAGCCATAGTTCATGGTCGTCCACTCGCTGAACGGATAGCGCCGCGCAAGATACTCGTACAGCAGGCGCGAGCCAATACGCTTAGCCTGTCCAGCAACGAGGCCATGACCACGCGCACCAGTCACATAGCGCCAGGGGTGAAGCGCGCTGGAGGACATGCGTTTCAACCATGCAAAGGCTGCTTGAGGAGTATGGCTCGGACTGGAAGGCGAGTTGTGACCCATAGATTTGAAACCGATAGGTTGAACATCGATCGCGTTACAAACTTTTTCAGGATATGGGAAATGACCTTTCAATATTGATAAACACATCCACCATACAAGAATTTGCTCGCTTCGGCGCCCAATATGAGAACGCGTTGCCCTTTTTTCAGGTCCCCAGAACGGCGCAGCATATCGAGGCTGACCCAAATCGCCGCTGACCCCAGATTCCCCAGTTTATCCGCGGTGACATAGATCTTCTCTTCTGGCACATCAAAGTATTGGCTGAAAAGATGGGCCAAATGTCCATTGGCCTGATGGGGCACAATCCAGTCGAACTCCCGCAGAGAATGTCCGCGCTGCATCATGGCCTCGACGCCACGCACAAACAGCTCTCCCCCATGCTCCCGCACGGCTTGCACGTGATGTCGAAACACAGGCACCTGCATGCTGCACTGCGGCTGAGAAGATCCCCCGCCTTCAATGAAGAAGCCTGGCTCCCGCCCAAGACCGATCTGACCTACAAAAATATTAGAGAGGATCTGGTCCTCAGATCCATCGTCCTGCCCAACGATCACAGCGCCGGCGCCATCACCCATCTGTACGTAATTCACGAGTTGTTCGTTGCTAAGAAACGCGTCGGAAATATCACAATAAGGAGACCCTGTCTCACTTCCGACAATTGCGATTGTCTGAAGCGCGTTCGCGGCTGCCATTGCCGACGCGATCTGCAGCCCGTTGGCGAAACCAGTACATGCCTGACGCAGTTCAAGATAAGGACCCGTGTAGTGAAGTTCGTCGGCGACCCAAGCGATATTGGGTGGCAACAGCGTGTGAGGGGATGAGGTATGGCCAATAAGGTACTCTACCGAATCGATGCCGATTCCCGCTTCCAGCATAGCTCCGGAAAGCGCAGCGTGGCATAACTGCGGTGACTGCATCGTGATACGTGTGCCACTGAGTGGAACTTGCAGATCACGGCTGACATGGCGATGCGTGATCCCAAGCCGATAGGCAATACTTCTTGCGCGTCGCACCGCGCGAGGATTGCAGGCGTTCTCTAGCGCTTCAAACAGGGTTTCATTGCTGACCGCAGGCCCCGGCAGGCTTCGACCAGTGCCGAGCAGCTTCAGGCGTTTTGCCGCAAAGTGCGCAGCCATCAAAGCGCTCCCCTCTTGATGCGAGCGAATAACAAGCCCGCATCGATGCCAATATCCTCAAAGGAATCGGCCACGTACTCAAGCATGCGTGTCAGGTCGCCACGGACGAGTTCCCCCAAGCGCGAATGGTCATCACGGGAAAGGCCTAAGGCAAACGCATGCCGGCGGCAGATCGAGACATGCCGTGCTTCGTCGTGCCTAATGCGTTCAACCAGTTGACCAATCATACTGTTGCCGCCTACCGCACTCTGCTGCATGTACCACATGATGGCGCACACGGCGCTATCCAATTGTGACACTTGTCCGAAATGGTGAGCGACGGTTTCAGCTCGTCCTAGGCCCGCGAAGTACGCCTGCGACCGTCGTCTAATCGCATGTTCGTCCTTGGCAGCCGGCAGTTTGGCACGTAATACTTGCAAGCTTGCTTCGTGGGCAGTCTCGTCATTCTCGAGGCTGTGAAAGAGCGTCACGCTCACATTCAGAGCTTGGCGTGTCAAATGTCCGCCTTCAATCTGAAAGAGATTCATGGCGGATTGTTCCCCACACAACAGGGCAGGAGCTAACCTCGCCAGCGCTTCCTGATGCCTGCTGTTCATCACCAAGGGACCATCAGAGAACTCCTCACTCCATTGAGCGAACCAGGTCCGCGTTGGTGTCGGACCCCACCGCGGAGGAGCAAAGCAGCGGAACACTTGTCTCGGACTGTTTGTGCTGCCGTGAGACGCTGGCCAGGCAACAAGAGGATTCGTGTTTTTCATGAAACCCTTATGACACCGTTTGCCGAAGGAGGTTGTATTGAATAGCTAAGTTGTAGCAATGCCGGCAGAACGAGAAGATCCGCTGCCAAGGCGATCAAGATAATGGAGACAGAAAGACTACTCATGGCCAGAATAGGAGAGAAATCGGACAGCAGACCTATCAACAGCCCCATTGATAACGTCATCGTCGTGATGATCAGAGCCGGTCCAACCTGGTTGAGCATCGCCGGGATGACCATGTCGCTCTGAGTCTGATTGAGTCGCCGATACCTCGCCAGAAGGTAGATCGTATCATCCACAATGACGCCCAGGATCATGCCCAGCACCACCGCTCCCCCCAGAGCAATCTTGCCATCCACCAGCGCCCACAGCGCATACGCCGCGAGAACAGGAACGACATTGCACACGACACCGATCCATGCGGCCTTGACAGAACGTAAAATCAATCCGGCAATGAGCGCGATCGCGACAAGAGAAATACCAAGTGCGTAGACCATACTGGCCGCGTTTCTCTGACCAAGCTGGGCGAACGTGAGATTGGGGCCAGCACCGCCTTGATAGGAAAAGGGCGTGAGATGACGGTCGAGCCAGGCACGGACCCGATTATCGAACGCAATCATTGCTCGTGCGTCCAGGTTTTTGAGATAGACCGCCGCATGAAGCGCCGAGTAGTCTTCGGATACATGATGCTGCAGCGACAAGGCAGCCGGCGTGTTGTCTTCTGCCATTCGTCGATAGCGCATCAATGATGATGGATCTCGCACCCCCACCACGTGGCGGATTCGAGGAAGATCGGCGATGGTCACCACACGGTTTACCTCCGGCTGTGTCCGCAGCCAGAGTGCGAAGGCTTCCATCTTTTCAAGGAACACCTGCTGGAAAACCCCGTACCGTTGGCCCGTCTCAAGAGAGTAGCTAATCTTATTCACACCACTAAACTCTTCATCAATAAGCCTGGTATCTTGGCGGAACTCATGGCTATCCGGGAAATATTCAAATACATTGTCGTTAATCTCATTGCCAAACACTCCCGCAGCGGAAAGAAGAGCCACCAGAGTAAACAATGCCACGATCGACCGAGAATTGGCGGTAATGAATCGAATCAACAGGGGAATCTGAAAAACGGCGCGCAAATCTCGACCCTGCGTCACCTTCACGCCGCACAGCAATACCGGCAAGAGAGTCACCGTCAACACGAACGACAACGCAATGCCGAACGCAACAATATATCCAACAGTCCGCACCGGCGGCGAGGGACTGAATGCGAGTCCTAGGAATCCCAAGATCGTGGTGAAGCTGGTGAGAGCGAGCGGCAACAAATTGAGTGTCAGCGCATGCCGGGCGCTCTCCATTGGATTCTGCCCGTCCGCACGGCTATGGAGATATGATGTGGTGACATGAACGGCGCTTGCGATGGCCATGCTGGCAATAATCACGGGGACATACACAGCGATCGATGCCAGCTCGAATCCTAACCACCCGGCAACTCCGAAGGCACCCACCACTGCGAGAAGGGCGTTGAGGAGGATGGCGACGGCGACCCAAAAGCTAGAAAAGAGTACCCAGAGGGTCGCCAGGAAAAGCAGAATCAAGGCCGGCAGGAACATCTTCAAATCATGTCGAACCACCAGAACATAGGCTTCTTTCAGGGGTAACGTACCGGTGTAGTGGGCAATGATTGGAACCTGAGCGAGGCTTATCTCTTGTTTAACGAAGGCCCGCAGTTGCGCCATGGCATCCAGCAGCACATTGGCGTTTCCGTCGCTAGGCAGAGCAAAAGTTATTTCGATAAGCGCGAACCGACCATCTCCCGACAAGAGCAGGCGGCGTACATATTCATCACTCAACAAACGGTCGCGATTGAGATTGACGAAGGCAGGTTTGGTTGAGGTGGTTCCATCATGCCCCTCAATCTGGAGGGCATCAATTTCCGGATGGAGATCAACGAAGTCGGCAATGGAACTGACGCGCTTAATAAATGGGAAGGCTCGCTCAGCGGCTCTGATACGATCGATGACCGCAAAATGGGCAGGAACAAGCATGTCGTCTTCCACACTCTCGAGAATGATAATGACACTTTCGTCGCTGGCGTACTTATCAGCCAGATCGTTGTTGACGGCAAGCAGCGGATCATTGGTGTCGAAATAGGCGTCGTAACTGGCGTTCAAGCGCAGTCCGCTAGCGCCGTACCCAAGAGCGGCAATCACGACCAGGGCGGCGGCAACGGTCACCCATGGGTGCTTCAGGGTTGTCGCGATCAACAACAGGACCTGTCGGCTAGGCTTTTGATCTTCTCAGCCCAATGGTCATCAGCTGTTCTGATGTTGTCAGAGAGGTCTTCGGCCCAGTTATCTCTGACGCGCAGGCTGTAATTGAGATACAGTTTGCCTGCATGGATGGTCCACGCTTCGGGAGCCGTTGAGGCGATGAAACCTTTGCTCATCGCATAGGCGCAATACCCCCCGTATTGAGGCATATACGCCTCAGGGTCATTTGCGAACAGGTCGCGGTTCTTTTCGTTCTCAAAATGCCACGTCGCTCCTGCACTTTGGTGCGCGAACTGAGCGCTGCCTTTGACTGGCCTGCCTTGGCTGAAGTAGGCCACCGGGTCATAGCCGTGGATCGCAACACCATCTGTGGTGAACGTCCTGTTTTCCAAGGTGGTGCAGCCCACAACGGTAAACACCAGCAGGGCTAGGAAATACAGGAGTCTCATGCGCATCCCATCATCTCCACTCCCTCACCCTCGTCTCATCCACGCGAACAGCTTCGTCAGGATATTCTTTGTGCCTTGTGAAAAGTGCGCCTTGCGCCAGAGATTGACCGCCTTCTTGTTTACTTCAGCCTGGGTCGGATAGGGATGGATTGTGCCCGCGAGCGTCTTCGCACCGGCGCCGGCTTTCATGAGCACCGAGAATTCGCTGATCATGTCTCCGGCATGAACCGCGACGATCGTGGCGCCCACAATCTTATCCGTGCCCTTCTGAATATGAATCCTGGCGAATCCTTCGTCCTCCCCATCGAGAATCGCACGATCCACTTCGTCGAGCTTATAGGTATAGGTTTCGACCTCGATGCCCTTTTCCTTCGCGTCCTTCTCATACAGCCCCACATGCGCAACTTCCGGCTCCGTGAAGGTACACCAGGGCATCGTCAGCGAATCGACGCTGGCATAGGCGAACCCGAAGGGATGCGGAAACAGCGCGTTCTGGATCACGATTTGCGCCATCGCATCGGCAGCGTGGGTAAACTTGTATCGCGAGCAGATATCGCCGGCCGCGTAAATCTTGGGGTTCGTCGTCTGCAATCTGTGATTCACCTTCACTCCGGCCTTGTCATACTCAACCCCCACGGTCTCCAACCCGAGACCCTCGACATTCGGGGTCCGACCAACGCCGACCAGGATCTCATCGACCGTCACGTCGTACTGCTGACCGTGCGAATCAACCGTGAGATGCTTCCCGGCTTCGGTCTTCTGAACCTTCACATCCTTCCCGCAACAGAGCAGCGTCACTCCATCGCGTAGCATCTGCTGTTCGACGATCGCGGCCGCGTCACGGTCTTCGTTCGGCATGATCCCATGCATCGCCTCAATCAGATAAACCTGACTTCCGAAGCGGGCAAAAGCCTGGGCCAGTTCGCAGCCAATGGGGCCGGCCCCGATCACGGCAAGACGCGGAGGCAGCTCCGTCAGCGAGAAGACTGTTTCGTTCGTAAGGTAGCCCGCCTCCAGCAACCCGGGAATGGGAGGCAGGGCCGCACGCGCACCGCTGCAGATGGCAGCCCGTGCGAAAGTCAGCGTTCGATTTCCCGCCGGTCCTTCGACCTGGATCGTGTCAGCCCCGGCAAACCGCCCGCTGCCGATGTAGACGTCCACCCCCAAATTCTTATACCGGTGCGCCGAGTCGTTGTGGCTGATTCGCGCGCGCAATTTTCGCATCCGCGCCATCACAGCCCCGAAGTCATACTTCACCCCGGCAGGAATATGAAGGCCGAATTCTGAAGATCTTCGGAGATCGGCCCACGCCCGCGCGGCGCGAATGATACCTTTTGACGGCACACACCCGACATTCAAACAGTCCCCGCCCATGAGATGTTTTTCGATCAGCGCAACCTTGGCCCCCAGGCTCGCGGCAATGACCGCCGTAATCAGGCCGGCAGTCCCGGCTCCGATGACGACGATGTTGTAGCGGCCGGCTGGTTCAGGATTCACCCAATCGGATGGATGTACATTGGCGACCAACTGCTGGTTATGCTCGTCGTCGGGGAGGACCATCGGCTCGTCGTAGCGGCTCATTCCAGTTGTCCTCTCCGCCATCACGCCGGCTTTGCCGTGAACTTCTTGTACACGATGGGAATCAGGGCAAACAGACCCAACAACACAAAGGCTCCGATCACGTTCGGCGACGCAATCTCTTTCAACGTATTGATGGATCCAAGTTGGCGCCCGGCATAGGCATACACAAAGGATCCCGGAATGATCCCGATCGCTGTGGCCGCGGCATAGGTTCCTATGCTGACGCGCGTAAGCCCTGAGACGAGATTGACCACAAAGAACGGGAAGAGCGGGATCAATCGCAGAGTCAGCAGATAGCTGAACGCGTTCTTGGCAAACCCTTCTTGAAACGGCCCGAGCCACTTGCCGAATTTCTGCTCCACGACATCGTGTAAAAGATAGCGCGAAGCAAGAAAGGCCAGTACCGCCCCCGTCGTGGCGCCCAGATTGACAAAGAACGTGCCCACCACACTTCCAAACAGAAACCCGCCGGCCAGTGTGAGAATCACGGCGCCGGGGAGCGCCAGACCGGCTACCACGATATAGGCCAAGATGAACAGCAGAATTGAGGCGGCATAGTGTGTTTCGGTGAAAAGCACCAGCTGATCACGATGTTGTTTCAGGGCCTCCAGAGAGAGATAGCGGCCTAGGTCTAAATAAAAGAAGGCGGCAATGACGCTCACCGCAATGGCGGCGAGCACTACCTTCCCCATATTGGTCTTGTTTGCCGTTTGGGTAACCGGTATACCGTTCGACATAGCAATGTGATCACGTATCATGGAGAGTCCTCCTGCTCACTGTCAATGTCGCATCCTACCGATTTGGTCGTCCCCCATGGCATTTTCTTACGGACTCCCCTCCTGGATTGGGACGGAAGGCGTGCCAGGCCCTCATGCTGCACGCCCCGCAAACGATGGCCGATGATGCGCAACCACCCGCCGGCGACCTGGATATCAAACCTGAGAGAACGGAACTGAGGGAGGCGGAAGAATTGAAGGAAGTACGATGGCTGGCTAAGGCCCAGGGGCTCTGAATGCAGAGGCTGTTCCGCTGAGGGCATTGCCCACTTGTTCTATCAAGCCGGGCTGAGGCCGGCAGGAGATCTCGGAGCCTTGGTGGCCTGCAGATTGTCTCAGACCAGCGGTGCAAGATTCAGGACCTTTAGCTCTTTGATCGATCATCGATGTGTCTGCAGCGGCACATCCAAGGCTGACAAGGACGGGCACGAAAAGCATTAGGCGCATCGAGCACCTCGTGAAGTGAGGGTTACGCTGACTGAACCATTATCTCCAACACTCTCTTCGGTCTAAGTCCTAGGAACTGTAGGCTCGAAGGGTACGGTGGAACCAGCTAGCGGGGGCTTACGTCCCGTTCGATGTCTAACCGCCCCGTTGCCCGTTCCAACGGATCGATAACTCCGTCCCGATTCTTGTCCAGCTCAAGGAAGTAATCGAGGACCACGTCACCTGGATGGGGAGTGATCACAACACTCCTCCGATCTCCCCGATCGAGGTGATACCGATGGGGCCCTGTTAAAAGACCGTGATGCGCCAGATCCGGCATGGACTCGACTGCAGCTTCAGACGGCATTGGCTTGCGCCCGCGCAACGCCTTACGCGCCTGTCGATTCGAGGGCTTCTTATTCTTCGACACCATGCCCGTCCGGGAGTCCGATAACCGGCCTTTGCGAGCAAGGAGCGGCTTGGGAACGGGCCGTGGGGATACCACGGTCGGCGCCCGTTTCACTTCCGCTTTCTCGCTCGCTGAAGCCGCATAAGCGGGAAATTCCATTATGCCAAGTACGCCACATAACGCGGTGCAACAGACGAGAACCGTCAGATGGATTGGAGGTTGTCCCATGGAGTAGTTCACGCCGAGCTGGTCCCTCAAGTGTACCAGCCCCTGTTGGACTTACAGGCCTATGATTATCAAGGGAATTTCGTGCAAGTCCAGACTGGTCGCCAAGATCTTGCCAAGGAATATGCTTGCCAGAGGCTCCGTGATTCCCGTACCCTGACCAACGGGAGGCCGGTATGGAGCCAACTGATCGACTTACCAAAACGAAAGAGCAATGGGCCAAGGCCCGGCGAGGCGGGGAAGAGCGAGAAGTATTTTATGAAGGGGACGACCGATTGCCACCGGGGCAGCACCTCGTAGACACCTGGCCCGTGCTGGATCTTGGGTTTAAGCCAGACATCCCCTTATCGGAATGGACTCTCACGGTTGGGGGATTTGTCTCGAATCCCGTGACATGGACATGGGATCAATTCCAAGGTCAGCCACCGTTCAAGGATCGGTCTGATTTCCATTGTGTGACATCGTGGAGCCGTTACGATAACGACTGGGAAGGGATCAGCTTCAAGCACCTCATTTCCGTCGTAAAACCGCTGTCGCTCGCTAAGTTTGTCCTCTTTAAGTCCTACGACGACTACACGACGAATTTGCCGCTCGATGCCTGTAACGATGACGATGTGCTGCTAGCCCACAGCTGGAATGGCAAACCCCTCACACGGGACCACGGCGGACCGGTGCGTGTCATCGTGCCAAAACGCTATGCCTGGAAGGGCGCAAAGTGGGTGAAAGAAATTACGTTCGCTGACCGAGATGAAAAAGGGTTCTGGGAAGTGCGCGGATATTCCAACACGGCCTTCCCCTGGGAGAACGATCGGTATGGGTGAGGCTGCTATTTCTTGATCCAGCCGCCGGGACCTTCGACGATATTGCCGGGTCTGGTTTTTTCGATCGCTTTTTCTCCTGCCAGGGTCTCAACCATGCTCATACTTGTCCCGTCGCGGCGAGCAATCTCCTGATAGGCCTGGCGCCGCTTCTGATTGATGTCACTCGCAAGGGCCTGAGCCTCGGCGTTTCCTGCCGCCACAACGCCCAAGTACCCGTTGGACTTCTCACCGACCAGTCCCTTTGCCTTCGCCTCTTCAAGGGTCAGTGCAAGCAGCGGCTGCACACCGGCCAAGACTCCCAGGACCGCACTGAGCGCCATCGCTTTCCTCCACATCACCATTTCACATCCTCCTAGAATAAGCCGCTGTCATCCGAAAGTACTTTGTCCAGCTCTTTATCAACCTTAACCCTGATTTCGTGGTCAATTTTTACGTTGAGGTTGATCGTGATCGGCTTATCCGGCGCCGCGACTTCAACTCGTGGCGTGCAGGCTCCCAGAGCGACCACGATTCCTATTCCTGCCATGCATCCCCAGAGACCCCACACTCTCTTGTTCTGCGTCATCGATACCCTCATCTATGGTCGCTTGTGTTTCTTTTCAACTGCCCCCTGAATATCCTCGACTAAGCGTAGACTTTTCAAGAGAGTTGGGATGTGTTCTTGCACCGTAAGATTGAAATTGATCGGGGGAATCTTCTTGAGATCGGGGTTTCTTCCCTCCAATCGCGCGCTCAGGAACAGCGTGCCACTTTCGCCGTAGTCTACACCAACTCGCAGCAGCGAGTAATGAAAATTATTGAGCGCCTGCGTCACCAGGTGGAGCTGACTCGTCGTATCCGAAATGGTCTTAGCCGATTCCGGTGCCGTTGCATATCGGATGATCCCCCCCGGGGGCAGCGCTGAAACGATGCCGTCCTTAACGGCGATGCCCGTCTGAGTAATGGACACGGGTACTGTGCCATCCAATGTTCCGGTCCCCTGGAGGTGTTGATTTTGCTCGACGCTCAAGATTTTGGCAAGATCCAGGTCGCGCAGCGAAACGGTCGCTTGTGCAACAGGATTCGCGAGATCCACTGCCAGGCCAGGACTCGTAATAGTCCCTCCGAACAGATTACAACGGAATTCTTTGATCTCGACGATCGGAAGATGGTGCGACAGCGTCCAAGTTCCTTGGAGAGTTGTGGCCAAATTCGTTATCTCGACCCCGGTCTGGACTGAAGCGATAGAAATCGGAGCCGGCCGCGTGGTCGCAATTGATTCCAGCCCTTGCGCGTGCAGCACCACGGTCGAACTGATGCCTTTTGCCCGATACTCTTGATACTGCACAGCCAGCTTGTCGGCTGAGATTGTGGCGTTCCCAGAGGTCAACTGAAAGGTTTGTGCCGGAGATCCCATCCCACCCGACCATGCGGCCTCGAGCGTCGCCGCCATTTGGCCCTCGGTAATCTCAATGGATGCTGGAAGTTCGCCCACCAACTTGCTCAACCGGCGCTCTGCGCCATCGAATACGATCGGCCCGATTGCCGCCCGCAACATTCCTTGCCCGGCATTCAGTGACTGCTCGACAGTGGCCGCAACCAGTACACCCTGAGCCTGTGTCGCAATCCGAAAATCTGCGTTGACATCCGACTGTGTCGCCGCAAATGTAGCCGTCCAATCAGTTTCTGGAAGTTCCCAAGGAGACATATTGAGTGATATTAAATGGATCGACGCACTACCTTGTGTATTCCATGATGTCTGAGTGAGTTCTGACTGTTCCAGCCTTACCATCCCCTGACCGAGACGAATTTGCCGTCCCATCATCTTCATAGCCGGTGCGCGAATCGCCACTGCAATCGGGCCCGCCGTGCAATGCAGGTCCGCCACGTCGCATTGGACAGAGAATTGCTCGGCCACCTGCACCGTCATGACTGGAATCGTTCCTGCTTCTCGCTCTACCTGTTTTGCTGTGATCAACGAGGCCGGCAGGAATATCGCCTGAACGTGTGAACGCACCAGGGACAGCGACCCTCGTATTCCGGCGACTGCTTCTTGCGCGGATAGCGCCGATGTCACTCTCTTCGGCAGGATACCCTCGACTCGAAACGTCCCGGATACCGATACCAACTCAGCGCCGATCCCCTCGGCACGGCTTGCTTCAAACTCTACGACGAGCGGCCCGGACGCTGTCCCGTAGCCGAACTGCAACGGCCCTTCAACGATCATGCGAATGGGTGAGTCTGACCAATACAATGTCCCCCGCACAGGCTGCGCATTGTTAATCCGGATCGGCTGGTCTCCCCGATCGAGCACCTTCCTGATCGACTCGGGAATCATCCGCGAATGCACGTCGACGGTTGCCACGAGCAAGACCCCAGGGTCCAGGGTCCACGCGATCTGCCCGGCATTGCCGGTAAAGGCACCCTTGTAGGCCACCGTGACATGCTTCGCTACTCCCTTGAGCGCGGGCAAGGTGACCTGCGCTTGAATAGCTCCGGCTAACCGCGTACGAGGATCATGCCAAAGCGACGTGAGCACCGCATCAGTTGCGGCAACACCAGACCAGCTGACAGCCACATGCCCGGAGACCTTTCCCAGTTCAGGGCCGATCGGGACCAGCAACGCAATGAACGGCGCCAACTCGCGAACATTGACTTCTAGCCGTCCAGTGACTTCAATCTGTGCCCCGTTGGGATTGGCTTGCGACTGCCAGGAGACGATTGGCACGGCTTGAAGTCGTTGAGACACCAACATCGCCGACCACGTGCTGGCCGAATGGCCTGCAATGGTCAGCCCATACGAAGCGGTCTCACTGCCTTGAAAAGACAGCTGCCCTCCGATCTCTCCGTCTCGATACATGAGGGCGCCGGACACATTGACTTTACGGAGCGGTCCGGTGGCCTGCTCGCGAAAAATCGTCACACGATCCAACTGCACCTCGTCGAACGGGAGGATCGGCAGGCGGTGCAGGAGGTCTCCAGCCGTCAGCAAACTCCAGGGCGATTCAACCTCATCGGCATGATCGGCAAATGCCTGCTCTCCTTCAGACGCTTTCCTTGGTTGTGTATTCAAAATCTGAATGGCGACATCAGGGAGCACGACCCGTCCAACACGTCCTTGCAGTAACTGAGGCAGACTATAGTGGATATCGATGTTCGTCAGGGATACCAGCAGCTTTTCCCGGCCCAACTCTTGACGAAAGGACACAACAGGAATCCGCATGCCCCCTAATCCGGGATATCCCAGTTGCACCATGACATGTTCGTACCCATACCGATGGAGTCCGTACGTCAGGAGAGATGACACGACCAGCGGCAAGAGCAGATACAACCCGACCAAGACGAGCAGCCCAAGAAAGAGACGGAGTTGATATCGACGGGTAAGCATGTCGAGGTTCACACACTAACCGGCAGTTCGTTTTTCTGCTGGCGGCGGACGCCGGTTCCAGCTACCATACCCAAAGGACCGCCTGTCTATATGGATAGCCGCCACCATACCCTGCTTACACCACGTGAATCCACTCATAATCGGCCAGTGCTTCAACGATGAAGGACAATAGCATCGCCGAGGTGACATTCTGGCCGATCGACATTCCCTTGACGGACCCGTTTGTGGTGGCCACCGGGGCCCGTGTGGTTGCCGAAAACATTTTTGTCCGAATTACCTTACAGAGCGGCGTTTGCGGATTTGGGGAAGCGGCACCTTTTCCCGAAGTAGGTGGCGAAGACCGTCCATCCTGTTTAGACACGCTTACCCTATTGGCGAAACTGCTGGTCGGGCACTCGATCCAGAACTACCGCCAGATGGCCCAGCAGATGGCCGATCAGGCCCCGGAACAGCCGGCCGCACGCTGCGCGCTGGAAACTGCTCTCCTCGATGCCTGCTGCCGTGCCGCCGACATCCCGATGTGGCAGTTCTGGGGCGGAGCCGACGTGCGTCCACGGGAAACCGATATCACGATTCCCATCGGGACTGCGGATGACACACTGGCTCTGGCACGTCACTGGCACCAGAAGGGATTTCGCCTGTTCAAGATGAAGGTCGGCAAGGATGTGGACGAGGATATCCGCCGCGTGGAAGCCGTCCACAACACCCTACCCGACGTGGCATTCATCGGCGACGGCAATCAAGGTTTCTCTCGCGAAGAATGCCTCGCCTTTGTCGACGGGATACGGCGTTTCGGTGGGAAACTCCTGCTGCTGGAGCAGCCGGTGGAGCGGGACGATCTGGAGAGCCTGGCCCACATTCGACGGACCACCGGCATTCCCGTAGCAGCCGATGAATCGGTGCGTTCTCTCGCCGATGCGCGTACCGTCGTGGGCCAGCAGGCCGCAGACTATATCAATATCAAAATTATGAAAACCGGCGTGCTCGAAGCCAAGGAGATCGCGTCCTTCGCGTTGAAATCCGGACTCAAGCTCATGATCGGCGGCATGATCGAATCACGCCTTGCCATGGGCTGTTCCTTCGGTCTGGTCCTTGGGATCAAGGGATTCGAGGTCTTGGACTTGGATACGCCTCTGCTTCTAGCGACTGATCCTGTGATGGAGGGGTATCATTATACCGGAGCACACCTTCAGCCTTGGGCAACCGCAGGGTTGGGACTTGCGGTGAACGCTCCGTCCTATAGACAGACTACCATCGGTGCCTAGATACTGTGTGGCATTATTTCAAGCAGAAGTTATTATCCAGCAAGCCGTCTTCTGCAACGGTGGCCTCACCACCTGACCGACAATTACCTTTGGGTTGATTTCTCCCTGCCTCGATTGCCGGCCCGCCATCTCCTTGAGCTCCAATCGGCAGTCTGTTGCTGCTGGATTGGCCTCCAGCCAGGAGGACGAGTGCTGCTGGATCAGCTTTGGTTATGCTCATCTGTCCATCTCTACTCAGAGTCAAGACGACTGCCAACTGTGTTCCTGAATCAACGAGCGGGAGCGCTGTCGCATGAAAGGCCTTTCCGCCATGATCCAATTTGATGCCAACCTTGTAATATTTGAGCGCTGCGGGAACCGCAAGCCCGAGGGCCTTGAGATCGTCCGTATAGACTCCATGGTTTGCGTGATACACGGCTTCCAGCCGACTGATTTCCCCCAGCACCACTTCCGCCTCAACTGACTGCGCTTTCGCCAAGGCATGCCGATGGAACACGATCGCCATCGATGTCAGCACGGCCAGGATGGCCAAGACAACCAGCATTTCAATCAGCGTAAAGCCCGAGTCATTCGTCACACGAGTGGTCATTGCCTCTGTGCCCGCTATTTGCCAAAAGGTGTGTATCTAAATCGTTGAATAACTTGATTGATATGATCGATGGCTTGCCGAACTTCGACCGGAATCGGTGATCCCACCTGATCTACCTTGGACAACCCCGTATGGATCACGTGGGTGTAGTGGTGAATGGACGCCATCGCGTGCTCGATATTCTCGGCGGCCTGATTGGCCGATTCAGCCAGTTCATCCAATCGATCGCTTTGGCGAAACCTCATTCTCCATCGCAGATCACCCCGTGCCCAGTGCTGCATACTCTCTTCAAGCCGATACAGTGGGCCTGCGACTCGTCGCGTCATGATGAGACTAAATATGACCGAACCGAAAAAGAGGATGGGCACAGCCACCCATACCGTTTCACTCAGCATCAACATCTCATCGGCAGCGGCCTGACGTTCCTCTAATGAACCGCCGCCGTATAGTGCCAAGAGCGGTTTGAGATGGGCCCCATAGAAAGCCAATGTGAAGAACAGAGCCGAATAGAGAAAGAGTAGCAGCCCAATCCAAGCCACATACCCTTTTTGGATTCGATGGACGAAAAATCCCTCGCGGTGATCAGCAAGCGCTGGGGTGATTGACGGAGCCGTCTGCATACGCCCTCCCATTCATCACGATTGGTGACGTCCTGTTCATCTGAGCAGCATGTCAATATTTCAAGCGTATCACCGGGATCAGCTCTTACCAACTAATTGGAGGATTTAGAGAGGTGCCCGGCAGATCCGACAGAGCTTATCTCGGTTCGTGAGGAACAGGCTCGGAGGGCGAGGCGGTTCGAGGAACGTCGCTTTTTTCTTCGTCTTCGTCAGGGGTGACGAGATCCAGTGGCAATGACAACGTATTCGTCAGCACATCGACCGCCAACTGAGCCAATCCTGAGACACCGGATGCAAAGGATCGCACCGGCATGTACGTGACCTCGGGATCCTCCACGGCGCCCTTGACGGCGAATATCGCTGTCGCCAACCCCTTGCGCTCGCCAGCCAGAATGCGGCCGAACAGCGGAATGGTTTTCAGAAATTTCGCATAGGACCCGAACGGGCTGACGGCCGCCACAAGATCAAGTTGATCGGTCGGCAGGTCATAGTTGCCGGCAGCCGTGATCTTCAAGATCGGACTGTCGATGATGACGTTCTCGGTTTGAAACAAACCGTTCTGGATCGCAAACGTCCCGGAAATCCGGTTGTAGGGCAGCCCCTCCTTCTCAAGATCGACTTTCCCTTGCAGCACCGCGGGAAGATTGAGCAGACTGATGATCTTCCACACCGCCCGCTCGTTGGACTTGGGGATGCGCCCGTGTTCCAACAACACCTCGGCTTTTCCGTTCAGCGAGGGATACACTCCATGCGGATTGCGCCCGTGCCCGCGAATGGAACCGACTAACCGCATGTCACCGGTGGCACCGCGCACTTGAGTATTGGTCAGCCGCAACAGTTCCTCGACCGGCACACCCGTCGCGCGGAATGACAGCTCCACATCCGCCGGTTCTTTCCGTGGCAGTCGGGCTACCAGCCGTCCGGCAACCTGGCCACGAGCCGTTTCAGCGGAAATGCGATCGATGTCAAAGACACCGTCCTGCATCGTCACACGTGCCGACAAGGAGCCGAACTTGAGGTGTTTGTAATGACTGCGCGCGGCCGTGGCCGATAGCTCTACCTGGCCGGTCTCCGCTAAGGTTTCGAGAAATTCCCGCATAGGCGACCGGTCCCCTTTGGGAATCAGCAAACTCAGGTCCATCTGGTTCGACTCGATCTTTCCAGTGATGATCGGTCTGGCCGTCCAATTTCTGACAGACCCCTCGAACGCCACGTCGCTGTCTCGTATCTTGCACGCCAGCCGTTTGACTTCAGCGCCATTACGCACCAATTTCACACGAGCGTAAATGTCTTGAAGAGGGCCCTCCACTCCCCCCGCCGTCATCAGACCGTTGGTGAGCGCCAGCCACCCTGTAATACGCCAGGCGTTCCAGTCCTTCTCCTTCCCCTTCATGTCGAGTGAAATTTCGAGATTACCGGCTTCAAGCCCGCCTTTAGAAATCCATTCCGGCAATCTCGAGAGCGAGACGGCGCCGGTCGCCGCCGATGCATCGATACTGAAGCGTTCGCCGATCAGCACGTGCCCCTTGACAGGAATTCTCAGCGAAGGCAGGACCACTTCCAGGCGGTTCATCGCCACGCCACCGCTCTTGGCGGCATCGCCCTCGAATTCGAGAGCAGCCGGCGCGCCTGCGGGCTTTTCGCCGAGCCCCGGCACGTTCAGCTTGGCCTCGTCGAGTACCACCAACCCGCGAAGATGTGGTGTCGCCATCAAGCCGGACAGTGTGACGTCCGCGCTCACCGTTCCTTCGAATGTGCCCGGGGCGATCGCGGGCAACGACGCCAGCCGTGCCATCGGTATGGCTCCTCCGCGCACGTGCACGTCGAAGTTTTGAAACAGGCTCGCCTCATCGCCGGTCAATGTTCCTTCTACCTGCACCTCGGCATCCCCGAGATGGCCGGTCACCTGCTCAAATCGTGTTGAGCCGTTTGCGAGAATGAACCGGCCTTGCAGACCCGTCAACCGTTCCGGTAACGCCGTATGGCTGAGACTGATGGATTGCGCCACGATCGTTCCACCGGCAAACGTGACTCCACCGGGTTGATTTAATGGTCCGACCAGCCGGAACGTCGGCTGTGCCGTGCCCTCTACGTCGCGGACGCCGGCCAGTACCCGTGTCAATTGTTCAATCTTCATCGTCTTGGCAAGGAAGTCCAGCAAATGGGACCCGGCCATGGTTCCCGTGATTTCCAGTTCGAGCCACGGGCCTGCCTCAAGAAATGACACGACGGCCTTGCCCTCCGTCAGGTGAATCGCGCCATACTCTCCCGTCACGCCAGTGATACGGATACGCCCCGGCTCCACAAACACGGAGGCGGCCAGGTCTTTCGCGGCAACACGGTCTTGGCCGATTAAGCCCTGCCCTTCCTGGATACGAAACTCTCCGCTCGTCGACAGTGGCACACCGGCCGCCGGCGACCCCGTCAGAGTCGCATCGATCATTTGCACCTTGCCGTCAATCTGCCGATCAACCAGCAAGGTCTGAATTCGTGGGTTGATCCACTCCAGGGGTATCGTCTGCAACAATTGTGGCAACGTCACCAGCGAGCTGCTGATTGTCACGGCAAACGTCGGTTGCGGCGTCATGATACCGGCCAGGCTGGCTTTTCCAGTCAAGGTCATCTCGTTCAGCCGTGCCGAGAGATCGGACAGCACCAGGTCATACCCGGCCACCCCGGGCATCACTCGTACCACGCCTTGGAGATTCACCAGACCTTGCAGACGATCCGGAATCGGGCGAGCACCGAAAAAATCCGCCGCGGCACGCAGGTCCAAATTGGACGCGTCGAGACGGCCATCGAACTGAAACAATGGGGCCGTCTCGTGGGGCGCGTTACCGGTGAGCGACACCGGCTTTTCCGCTTGTTTGATCACACCGTCCAGGGAGACCGCCGATACACCGGCAGCACTCGGATGAACAGCCGAGAGATGGAGGTCAGCTGTCCCACGATTCGGCCGAACCAGCAATTTCGCATCGACCCGCTCAAGGGGGAGCGAACGTACGCCATCCGTTCTGGAGGCATCAATCACCGTGACAGTGCCATTGACAAGCGTCACCTCCCGAATCATAAATATTCGGGTCATTGCTTCCAGTGTGTGCCGTCCGGTGTTCTCGTCCTCCTTTAACCCTTCCGGGAGGTTCCAAGCACCCGCCTCATTGCGTCGAAGCGTGAGGGTCGGCTCCTCAATCAGCAACCGCTTCCCCACGAGTTGCTTGCGAAAGAGCGGCAACAGCCGCACGACGAGATCAACCCGCTTGGCGGACAAGAACACCTGATCTGAATCGGGATCGTGAATCGTGACCTGGGAAAGTTCGACGCGCAGACGGGGAAGGATCACGAATTTGACATGACGCACATCGAGTTTTCGCCCGAGGCTTTCCTCCAGCTGCTGCAGGACAAATTCCTTGAGATAGTCCTCGCCCGTCAATTGCTTGGAGAATGTCAGGAAGGCAACTGCGGATACGACGAGGACGAGGAGAAGGATAAGACCACGGCGCAAGGCTGACACGCTATCCCCTTGAAAATACGTATAGGTTCGTGGGCATCTTACAGAAAGAATGGAGTGAAAGCTAGAAACTCTGGGGGCAAGCCTTCAATTCGCGGTGAGAAAATATTCGTGCTGAATCAGCACATCTACCAAAGGCTCTCCCTGCGACCACATGGTTTCCGCCTTTGAGAACTGAATATCCCTGATCTGGCCTCCCTGGTTGACAGTCGATGGACTCTGAGGCTACACGTCTCTATGGCTATTCATCCGCTTGCCGGTAAACCTCCCCTACCTTCCATGCTCGTCGATATCCCTGTACTCTTGGCCGCGTATCTATCCGAGAAACCGGACTCCGCCATTCGAGAACAGCGCGTGGCCTTTGGAACGTCCGGCCACCGAGGATCATCCTTCAAGAAAAGCTTTAATGAGCCGCATATTCTAGCTGTGACTCAAGCGATTTGTGACTACCGCTCCAGTCAAGACACGACTGGCCCGCTGTTCCTGGGCTTCGATACCCATGCCCTCTCGAAACCGGCTTTTCAGACAGCCCTCGAAGTCCTAGCCGCCAATCGCGTCGAGGTCATGATCGACAATGACGGGGGCTATACCCCAACGCCGGTCATTTCCCACGCGATCCTCTCTCACAATCGTGACCGCACCTCCGGCTTGGCAGACGGCATCGTCATCACCCCATCACATAACCCGCCTGAAGACGGAGGCATCAAATACAATCCGCCGCAGGGCGGCCCGGCAGATACCGCAGTCACGAAGTGGATCGAAGATCGGGCCAACGGCTTGCTGGCGAAGGAGCTTGTCGGCGTGCACCGCGTATCCACTGAAGCCACCAGACGTGCACGCACCATCCATCGACACGATTACATGACTGCCTATGTCGGGGACCTCGGCAATGTCATCGATATGGATGTGATTCGATCCGCCAAACTGAAATTAGGCATCGACCCGCTCGGCGGCTCCGGCATCGCCTACTGGGTACCGATCGCGGAACGCTATGGACTGAATATTGAGATTGTCAATCCGACCGTCGATCCCACCTTCCGCTTCATGCCGTTAGACTGGGACGGAAGAATCCGGATGGATTGTTCCTCCCCCTTTGCCATGGCGAATCTGATCGCCCTGAAGGACCGTTTCGACGTGGCCTTCGGTAACGACGCGGACAACGACCGGCACGGTATCGTCACTCGGTCAGGGTTGATGAATCCCAATCATTACCTCGCCGTCTCGATCGCCTATCTTTTCGCCAATCGTCCCGGCTGGAACGCCAATGCCGGTATCGGCAAGACATTGGTGAGCAGCAGCCTCATCGACCGGGTCGCGGCCAAGCTCAAACGAACGCTCGTCGAAGTACCAGTCGGGTTCAAGTGGTTTGTGAGCGGCTTGCTCAATGGCTCGCTCGGTTTTGGCGGTGAAGAAAGTGCGGGGGCCTCGTTCCTGCGCCGTGACGGCACGGTCTGGTCCACCGACAAGGACGGCATCATCATGGACCTGCTCGCAGCCGAGATGATGGCTAAAACCGGGAAAGACCCGGCCCAACTCTACCGTGAGCTGACCGCTGAATTAGGCGAGCCAGTCTACGAACGCATTGACGCCCCGGCTACACCGGAACAGAAGACTGTTCTCTCAAAGCTATCTCCGGATCAAGTCAAAGCCGCAACCTTGGCAGGTGACAAGATCACGGCCATGTTGACGACTGCTACAGGCAACGGCGCCGCCATCGGAGGACTCAAGGTGGTCACTGAGCAGGGCTGGTTCGCCGCCCGACCGTCCGGCACGGAAGACGTGTACAAGCTGTATGCCGAGAGCTTCTGCGGGAGGGAACATCTGAAGAGGATACAGGAAGAAGCACAGGCACTCATCACCAATGCATTAACCTCCTCAGCATGAGTTTCATCACGTCATGAGCAACCACACGGCGCGCTGGCCCCTGCCAACGCACGACTATTGGTCCACGCCGTTCGCGGAATCGTTACTTCAGCACTTGGACCTGAGACCGGGCTTGCGGATACTCGATGTCGCCTCTGGCTATGGTATCCCCGCTTTCTATCTGGCCGAACATATTGGCCCTAGTGGAGAAGTGTTCGCGGTGGATGTCAGTGCCGGCCAGGTCGCTCGCGCGAGGGCAATTCAAGGCTCACAATTACCCTGGCTCCGGTTTGAGTGTATGGACATGCGCTTCCTGCCGTCTAACTTGGCGACGTTTGATCGCGTCACGGGCAATCTCTCCGTCATGTTCTTTCGGCCCAATCGGTTTGAGGCAGTCCGTGGGCTCATCGAACGGCTTCACCCGGGCGGCCAGCTTGTCCTGACCTTTCCGTCCCATGGCACATTCGATTCACTCTGGCAGGTGGTAGATCGAGTGATGATCCAGCAGAGGCGGATCATCGAGCGAGAGCGCTTTCAGACCTATTTGAATGAGCGACCGTCGGCGCAGGAAGGACGAGGTTGGCTTGAGAAACTTGATCTTGAACGGGTCGAGGCTATCGAGTATCCGCTCGAAGTCGCGACTGGACCAGGCCATGAATTTCTCCACCACCCGCTCCTTCGTAGGGGATTTCTCGATGACGTGTTCGAATGTTTCGAAGACCAGTCCCTTGCCGAGCGGTTCATGACCGACATCGCTCACGACATTACCCAATTCACCCCGCTGATTGCCCATCGCTGTGTGCTCACAGGATGGAAAAAGATTTGACCTTCGGGTCAAGAGAGCAATTCAGCATGACAGATGCGAGGGTGAGCCCTGCGGGTGCTTGATGGATGCTCACGGACTAATGGCAACCCGCCGGAAGACTTCCGCATATGCACCGGCCGGAGCGGCTGCTTTGGGATCGGCGAACACGGCGCGCCAGCGGTTCAACCCCAACACGCCTTCCCCATAGGGGATCGTCGCCACCTGACTTTGATGTTCCGCGATCGCGAGCAGCTTCTTGGCCACAACGGAATCGATGTACTCAAGTCGGTCCCAGGTTGCCAACGGTCCCCAGACTTCATACGCCCAGAGGCCGGCGGGCGGGACGATACCTGACTCCAGGATGCTTTCCCGCGCCAATTGTCCGGCCAACCGATGGGCCGGATGCCGATCGGCTTCTTCATCCAACGTATACACCTCGGCCGGCTGCAACTGCACGAGCAGCTCAATCAATTTCCGTTTAACCGCCTGGGTATCAATTTCCTCGGTGGCATCGGGCTGATCGCAGAAGAGAACGTCATGCACTCCCAACATCCGTGCAGCCCGCAGAGCCTCTGTTCGTCTCACTGTCGCCATCTCTCGCTCAGTCCAGCCGAAGGGATTCGAGGCACGACCACCGTCGGTCAGAATCAGGGAGGTCAGTACGGCCTGGGACTCGACTAATTTCACAGCGGTTCCGCCCATCCCGATTTCCATATCGTCTGGATGAGCGCCGACGATGAGAATATGGCGGCTCATAACCGTGTCCTATACGTTCTTCTTGGACACCTGTCGCTCCGCATGATACGAGCTGCGAACAAGCGGGCCCGATTCGACATGGGCAAAACCCATCGCAAGGCCTTCTTCCTTCAGCGACATAAAGTCAGAGGGATCATAGAATCGGGCCACAGGAAGATGCGCTCTGGTCGGCTGAAGATACTGGCCTATGGTGATGATGTCACAGCCCACGTTCCGAAGATCCCCCATGACCTCACGGGCCTCGTCCAGCGTCTCTCCCATACCCAAGATCAACCCTGACTTGGTCGTCATCCCCTGATCTTTCGCTCGGTGTAGCAACTCGATCGACCGCTGATACTTACCCTGCGGCCTGATCGACGGAAATAGCCGAGAGACTGTTTCGATGTTGTGATTCAGAATCTCTGGTTTCTCCGCACACACCATCGCCAGCGCGTCCTCACTGCCTTCAAAATCGGGAATCAAGACTTCGATCGTGCAGCCCGGGCTGAGCTGTCTGATCTGCCGGATCGTTTCTGCGAACACCCCCGCCCCGCCGTCCGGCAATTCATCGCGATTGACCGATGTAATGACGGCATGATGGAGTCCGAGCGCCTGCACCGCTTCGGCCACCCGCATCGGCTCCTCGTGATCCACGGCATGCGGGCGGCCCGTTTCCACCGAGCAATAATGGCACCGTCTGGTACAGATATCGCCCAGGATCAAAAACGTGGCCGTACGGGCGTTCCAACATTCCCAGCGATTTGGACAGCGCGCTTCTTCGCAGATGGTATGGAGATGGAGCCGTTCCATCGTCTGCTTGATGTCCAGATAGTCCGGACCGGTTGTGGCTTCGATTTTGAACCAGGATGGGAGGCGCGGACGGCCGATGGGAGATGAAGCGCTAACGGCTGATGGCTCGCCTCGCTGAGCGGGCGAAGCGGGCTGATGGCTGACGGTGGAAAAAGAACCGGAGGAGCCCATGGCCGAAGAGGATCGGAGATCGCTGAGGGGGATAAAGCTCATGAGGGGCTGTTCCTGTGCGAACCCTGACGGCACCAACTGAGTATTCTTGCCAGGAAGCCGGCTCGCTCCGGCTCGGCTTCCGGTAGATCGGGATATTCCACCCAGGGTTCCTGCGAGCCAAGATACAGACCGTTGCTAAAGCTCTTCTGCGTCTTGAGTTGCCGATAGCCCCGGCTCTGCAAGAGCTGGATCATGGCCAACAACGCGGCATCCTGGGTCTGGAACAGCTCTGTCACCACACGGACCCTTTCATATCGTAGCAGCGCCCGGTAGCTCTCTCCCGCCCGTTCGAATTCGACCGGCCGGCTGAATCCCCTGACCTGATCATCAAGTCCGGCCAGCTGATGCCTATCACACCCCTCTAGGCTCATACGTCATGCCAGCGCGCGAAACACCGCCACGAGATCACTCAGCGCGATGGTCTTGTTGCGGAGCACCGCTCGTTCCGCCTGAATCGCATCGCGCAGCGTCTGGTCCGTGGAACCTGACTGCACACAGGAGGCGCCCAGTGCCAGAATACGGTCGCACTCTTCGGTGAGTTTCCGTTTTACGACGGGATTGGCGGAAAGAATGTCCAGGAGTTGCCGTCTGGTTTCATCGAGATGCGACTGAAGTTCCTCGTTCGGATTACCCGCGCGGGCGGCTTCATCGGAACAGCGATCGAGATACTGGGTCAAAAACACGTAGAGGCGCACGAGCGCAGCAGCGAGATCGGTTTGATCTTTGGCGGTCATAGCCATGTCATGAACTCACTCGGAGCTGCTGGCTGATAGCCGACGGCACCGGCAAGGATCTTTCGGTGATTCTCCGGTCAAAGTTCCCTCTCAACCATCGGCCATCGGCTATGCGCGATCTGCTCCCGTTCAACCTACAAAAGCACCTTCACATCCGGTCCCTCAACCTTAACCTGATATACCTCGACTTTCGCCGAAGGATTCTTAGTGCATTCGCCTGTGGTTACATCGAACTGCCATCCGTGCCAGGGACAGGTGACGATCTTCCCTTCGACTTCTCCCTCGCAGAGCGGTCCGCCGCGATGGGCACAGGTGTTGTCGATCACATGGAACGTGCCACCCACGTTAAACACAGCCAATGTCTTCCCATTGATCTCGGCCTCGAGACCGTGGCCAGGCGGCACATCACCCGTTCCCGCCACTCGTACATACTCCGCCATCACCGCCTCCGTTCAGACAATCAGTTATCTGTAAAGGGTTGCTTGATCTTCTTCAGCAAACTATCGATAGATGGACCGCTTTTCTCAGTTCCACTCAGCGCGTCCATGACTTTCTTGGCAATCTCTCGGAATGCCGCCGCCTGCGGCGACGCCGGGTCGGACACGACAATCGGATGCCCGCTGTCTCCTCCGTCCCTGATGGCCGGATCGATCGGAATACGCCCCAGAAAGGGCACGCCGACCTTCCCGGCCGCCCGCTCACCGCCGCCGTGCGAAAAAATCTCTGTCCGCTCGCCGCAGTGACCGCAGACAAAATAGCTCATATTTTCGATGATGCCCAGCAGCGGCACATTCACCTTCTGGAACATGGCCATGCCCTTGCGCACATCGTAGAGCGCGACTTCTTGGGGTGTCGTGACGGTAATCGCACCGGCCAGCGGTACCATTTGGGACAAGGACAGTTGCACATCGCCGGTGCCGGGCGGCAGATCGATCAACAGATAATCCAGTTCACCCCACAGCACGTCGCGGAAAAACGCCTGAAGATACTGATGAACCATCGGACCGCGCCAGACGAGGGGCGTGTCTTCCGGCACCAGAAAGGCCATAGAGATGAGTTTCACTCCGTAGTTTTCCACCGGGAGAATCTTTCCATCTTGCTGTTCCGGCCCCTTGGTGCTCCCCATCATCATCGGAATATTGGGCCCATACAAATCGGCATCCAGGAGCCCGACTTTCGTGCCGGCCAGCGCGAGCGCGCAGGCGAGATTCGCAGCGACGGTCGATTTGCCGACACCACCTTTGCCGCTGCTGACCGCGATCACATGCTTGACGCCCGGAATAAAATTGGCGGTCCCTTGCGGCTGCGGCCCGCCGTGCGTGTGTGAATGTTCATCGGCCATAACTCAGTCCTCCCTTGCTCACCCGACTCTGATCCAAATACCGACCGCTGCATCATAAGCGATGCGGCGCAGGAAATGAAATGGGCCGGTCGGGTCATACCCCGATGGCTCAACCGGGGAAAAGCAAAGCCATGACCCATCGGCGTACTCCATGTATACTGCGTACGACGAGACATGGATTTTCACCCGGAATGCCCACGATGACTTCTCCTGCCTCGCTCGAACCGGCCGTTCTTCGCATCGGCGAATATCTTGCGCAACTCTCCGCCGGCCATGCACCGACGATCTTCGAGGGACGCTGGTGGTCCCAATCGGCAATCAATCTGGCGATGAAGGACGACGCCTTCAAGGCGCAGCTGTTTCGTTTCATCGACGTCCTGCCCGTCATCGCCGACGATGAGCGGGTCGTCTCGCTCGCCGAGGAATATTTCGGCGGATTGAGCAGCGAGCTATTCGGGCTCCAGTGGGGCTTGAAGGCGATGGCCGCCACAGGCCTGGGCGCGCGATTGACCGGCAAGTCGATCAGAAACCAGGTCGAGCAGATGGCCAGGACCTTCATCGCCGGAGCCTCGGCCCATGAGGCGCTGCCGGTCCTGGCCAACCTCTGGAAGGACGGGCGCGCCTGGTCCGTCGATTTTTTAGGAGAAGCCACGATCAGCGAACAGGAGGCGGACCGCTATCGCGACCATTGCCTGAACGCGTTGAGGAATTTGACGCGCGCCGCAGATACCTGGCCTTCCGTCTCATTGCTCGAACACGATTCTCTGGGACCGCTGCCGCGCGTGCAGTTATCGCTCAAGATCTCCGCCCTTTCATCGCAGCTGGACCCGATCGATCTCGAAGGAAGTTATCGGTCTGTGGCGTCCCGTCTCCGTCCGTTGGTAGATCAGGCAATGGCCCTGCGCGCGGGATTAATCTTCGACATGGAACAGGCGGAATTGAAGCCTTTGCTGCTGGAGATCTTCACGCGGCTCTTTGCCGAACCGCTCTATCGCGGCTATCCCTATGCCGGCCTTGCCCTCCAAGCCTATCATCGGGAAACGGAGCAGGACATTGGAAGGCTGATCGCCTGGGCACGAACAAGAACGGCGCCGATCACCGTTCGGTTGGTCAAGGGCGCCTATTGGGATGCGGACACAGTCCGGTATCGGCAAGCCGGGTGGCCGGTGCCGCTGTTTGAGCAGAAAGCGGAGACGGACACCAACTACGAACGATTGATCCAAGTGCTCTTTGACCACGCCGATGTCATTCGTCCCGCCTTCGGGACACACAATTTGAGAACTCTTGCCGTAATCGAGGCCGTGGCTGACGCACGTGGATTGCCTCCGAATGCGCGGGAGTATCAAATGATCTACGGCATGGCCGAACCCTTTCAGCAGGCTATGGTGAAACTCGGCCGCAGAGTTCGGCTCTATACTCCAGTCGGAGCACTGTTGCCTGGCATGGCCTATTTAGTGCGGCGTCTCCTTGAAAACACGTCGAACGAATCCTTTCTCCGAAAGGAGTACGTCGAGTCTCAACCCCTGACACAGCTTCTTGCTCCGCCGGTCACATCCACCCGCATCCACCACGTCACGACGAGCGACCGTCGGGTATTTTCCAACGAACCGCACAGCGATTTTTCCCAAGAACCGATCCGTTGTGCGATGGAGGACGCGATTGCATCCGTTCGAGCCCGGTTGGGGCAGCAGTGGGAAACGGAGGCGGGGGGACCGGTACTCGTCGGCCCCTGGCTGACATCGCACAACCCGTTCCGCCCGGAGGAGTCAGTGGCGTCGGTACGAAGCGCTGCTGTCGCCGATGTCGATGGAGCGGTCGAACGCGCGCGAGCCGGATTCGAGAGCTGGCACCGGGTATCCGCCGAAGAACGCGCGGCGATTCTGGACCGAGCCGCCTCACACCTGCGGCGCCGGCGCTACGAACTCGCCGCCTGGGAAGTCTTTGAAGTAGGCAAACCCCGGCGTGAGGCTGACGCCGACGTGGCCGAAGCCATCGACTTTCTACATTACTATGCGGATGACATGCGCCGGCGCTCGAATCCGGCGCGGCTGGGTGACAGGCCCGGAGAGAGAAACCACCGCGTGTACGGCCCTCGCGGCATCGCAGCCGTCATCGCTCCTTGGAACTTTCCCCTCGCTATCCCCACCGGTATGGTTTCAGCCGCCTTGGTGACAGGCAACTGCGTCCTGTTCAAGCCGTCGGAACGGTCTCCTCGTCTGGGACAATTGCTCACGGAGATTCTGTTGTCCGCCGGCGTCCCACCCGGTGTGGTGACATGTCTGCCAGGCGGACCGGAAATCGGTCAGGCACTCGTTGCCCATCCGCAGATCTCCACGATCGCCTTCACGGGATCGAAAGCTGCGGGACTCCGCATTCTGGCCGACGCCGCCCGCGTGCATCCCGGCCAACCGATGGTCAAGCGGGTCATTGCCGAAATGGGCGGAAAAAACGCCATCATCGTCGATGAAACGGCGGATCTTGATGAGGCGATCGCCGGAATCGTGACGTCGTTTACAGGCTATGCGGGACAGAAATGCTCGGCCTGCTCACGGGCCATCGTCCATCGTGCGGTCTTCGATCGGTTCGTCACACGGTTGCGGGAAGCCGTGTTGAGTTTGCAGATCGGCGACCCGGCGGCCCCCGGTACAAGGGTGGGCCCGGTCATCGACAGGCGGGCTCAGGCGGCTATTCAACGATTCATCGACGAGGGCACACGAGAGGGCCGTCTGCTCGTACAGCGATCGGTCGAGCAAGCCGGATACTTCGTCGGCCCGACGGTGTTTGTCGATGTCGAACCCCATCACCGGCTGGCGCAGGAGGAAATCTTTGGTCCCGTGTTGGCTGTCATGAAGGCGGAAAGTTTTACGGAGGCGCTCTCCCTGGCGAATGGAACCTCCTATGCCCTCACAGGAGGCGTCTATGCCAGGAGTCCGGCCAATCTCGCGCTGGCCCGTGAACAGTTCGATGTGGGGAATCTGTACTTGAACCGGCCGATTACCGGTGCCTTAGTCGGACGCCAGCCCTTCGGCGGGCATCGCTTCTCAGGGATTGGCGCGAAAGCCGGCGGCGAGGATTACCTGGCCCAATTCATGATCGCCCGCGTGATCAGCGAAAATACCCTCCGACGGGGATTCGAGGCCGCTGACTGAACCTTTCGGCTGCTTAATCTCGTATTCTTCCAGCTCTTCCGAAAGCTCTACGACGACGCCCCGATCTTCCTTGACGGCGCCCATCTCCTGCCGTTCCGAGTATTTCACGAGCCCGACCCCCTTCGCGAACCACGCTGTCATGACGTCCAGTCCGGCAATCGTGCGGCGGCTGGCCGAGAGGTGGATGCGCATGGTCATCTTGGCTTCGACTTTGATGGCATCCGGAAACGTTCCGGCCGGCACGGTGACCGTCTCGCGGCTCTGGACTGTACTCCACCCCTTCACATCTGTCTTCTCATCGGTGCCGTCGCGGTCCAGATCCATCCCAAAATCGATCCCTGTCCGATCGAACTGTTGGAATGAGGACGGCACCTTCACGGGGAAACGGAAGATCTGGTACGGAGTAATTTGTTTTTCCAACGGCGTCCCCGGGTCGGCCCCGTAATAGACAATGCCGACGCTGTCCCGGCGATAGTAACTATCCGAGGGACCGTGATTGCCAGGATTGGTATCATGGAAGACGGTCACCACCACGCCCTTGATCGTCTTGGTTCCGGTGACCGTCGAGACATTTGTGAAGAACTTGTTCTCAATGGTCTGCAGTGGGCCCTCCGACATCTGTCCGCGGTAGGTCCAGCGGCTGCCGGGCGCATCGGGAAAATAGTCGGCGGATGACGCGATTGTAAAGGGCTCTTCTGCACCAATCGTTGTCACTCCTAGACTACCGGCCAATAGGATATTTACCAGTACGAGCGCCTTGTTCTTTCTGAATACCATCATCACGAACAATCTCCGATTTGGCACGTGCTCGACGGTACCATAGGCGTCGCAATTGCGGCAAGCAACCGTCGGTTCCCCGTGGCGCCAGCTGCTTGCGTTCACACACTCCTCCTCGCATAATCCGGCATGCATGGCACGCTCATCGTCGAAAAAGCCGACTGTCTCGACTCGGGCTGATCACGCGAGGCCCCACCCGGCTGTGCTGGTTACCGGCGCATCCGGCGGCATCGGCCGCGCAATCAGCGTTGCATTCGGCAGAATTGGATGGCATGTCGGTGTCCACTACAGCCGGAACAAACCGGAGGCGGAGACCACGCTCCGTCAGGTTCAGGCACAGGGGGGCACGGGTAATCTGTACCAAGCGGATATTCGAAAGTCCGACTCGGTCCAGCAGATGATCGACACATGGCGTAGCCGCGTGCCTCTCACAGCCGCGTTCATCTGCAACGCGGGAATCGCCGAGAGCAGCCTTTTGGTGCGCCAGCCGGAACGGGCCTGGCATGACGTCATCGAAACGAATCTGACCGGCACATTTCACTGTCTGCGCGCGATGGCGCCTGTGTTGCTTGCCGGAGGCGGCGGCAGCATTGTGGTGATCGGCTCCCACACAGGCTTTCACGGCGCTTCGGGGCAAGCTGCCTATGCGACGTCGAAAGCCGGATTAATCGGTTTGGTCAAAACCGCGGTGTGGGAATGGGGAGCACAGAACATCCGGGTCAACCTCGTGCTGCCCGGCTGGCAAAAGACCGGTTTGACGGCAGACATCTTCCCGGAAGGCAGCGGATGGCCGGACCATGCGCTGGGCCGTCCTCCGTCATTGGAAGAAGCAGCGCGGACGGTCGTGCATCTGGTGCAGTTGAACGATGTCTCCGGCCAGGTGTGGAATTGCGACAGCCGGAACCTGTAACAAGAAATGAATGGTTCATGAAAAATGGTTAATGGGGGATGCCGATTACGTTGCGCATTATCAGATACAACTCAACACTTTCTGATCAGTTCCGCGCCATCAACCATCAACCATGATCCATAATATGGGACACGGCATTTTCATAACCGGTACAGATACGGGCGTGGGCAAAACCCTCGTGGCCGCCGCGCTGGCCGTTGCCCTAAAAAAGGCCGGCCACACAGTCGGTGTGATGAAGCCTATCGAAACCGGGGTCTCCGCCTCCAACGCAGTTCAATCTGATGCCGCGCGGCTCCGTTCCGTCATCGATAGCGAGGAACAACTCGGAGCGGTCTGCCCGTATCGATTCGCCTTGCCGCTGGCCCCGCTGGCCGCAGCACGGGCTGAACGGCAAACCATCAATCCGGAGACCATCCGAAAAGTCTACCGCCTGTTGGCCGAACGATATGGTTGTACCGTCGTCGAAGGGGTCGGCGGGGTATCGGTGCCAATCACGCCAGACATCGATGTGATGGATCTGATCGCACGATTGAAACTGCCGGCGGTGGTCATCGGACGTTCTGGACTGGGAGGAATCAACCACGCGCGGTTGACGATCGAAGCTCTGCGCCGAAAAAAGATTCCCGTTGTGGCATTGGTGCTGAACCAGACCCAGCCGGCCCGATCGAAACTGGCGCGCCTTCAGGAGCGGACCACCGTCGAGCACCTTCGGAAGCAGGCAGGTGTACCGGTCTTGGGCCCGCTCCCCTATCAGTCAGGATTATCCCGACGCTTTCGTCAATCAACAGTTCGATTGGCCGGCTCAGTGGCCATTAAGGCGCTGGCGAAGCTGATGATGACATCCTCGACACGATGCCGGTGACCGCGTGCCGCACGTCTGGCGCGGCCACAATTGCGGAAATCACCGCAACGCCATCGGCTCCCGCCTTGATGGCATCCGCCACATTCTCGACTGTCATACCGCCGATGGCAAAAATCGGCAACGCGGTGAGCCGCCGAATCTCCCTGAGGCCCTGAACGCCGACCACTGGATCATGGTCCCGCTTGGAGCCGGGTTTGAAGATCGGCCCGAACCCGATATAGTCCGGTTTCAGACGATCGGCCTCTTGGACCTGCTCTGGATTATGGGTAGACAACCCAATCAGCTTGCCGGCTCCCATCATCATGCGCGCATCGCCATACGGCAAGTCCTCCTGTCCCAGATGCACACCGTCTGCCTCGACCGCCAATGCCAGATCGCACCGGTCATTGACGATGAATGTGACGCCAAGCTCTGCAGCAATCTTCCGCAGCTCCATCGCCTCAACGTAGGCCTCCTTCATGGAGGCGGACTTGTTCCGATATTGAAACAACTTCGCGCCAGCTCCTGCCGCGTCCTTGAGAATATCGCCGAGGGATCGGCTCGGACCGACTGAGGGATCGAGAATGACGTAGAGGCCTGCGAGTGGACCAAACCGTGACGAGTTCATGGGCGCAGCACCCGCCCGGAATGCTCACGTGCCTTCTGTTTTACAATACGGAAGTGCGTTTCCAGCTCATGCCGTACAGCCATGGCCATGATCCAGTCGGGGACAAGCGAGTCCAGTTCAAAGAGCAGTTCAAAGTCGGCGCTCGTCTCGTTCCCCCCGCCAGCCGGCCGTAGCGTCCACACACGATGATATTGCTTAAAATCTCCACCCTTCAGCTCGGTTACCAGTCCTCCGCCGGGCAACGTGCGAGACTCCGTGACCAGCCGCCGCTCTCCGGGAAGCAACGCATGTTCGAGCCGAAGGTCGATAGTGGCGACCCCGTCCCGCACATGCCAGTCGGCTAGTCTCATGCGCATCTCGAAAAGTTCTGGCCAACGTGGATAATCGGCCAACAGCCCCTGGATGACCTCGGTCTTGGCCGGAAACAGCACGCGGGCTGTTGCTCGCACACCACCTGCAGGTTCGGTCGAAATCTCCAGCGTGTCGGCACTCGACGCAGTGAACCCTACCAACGGCCCCTGAGCCATGAACAGAACGGCTAGGAGTATGAGCGGCCAGCTGATCGACTGTATGTTATCCGGTGATCGCATCCAACAATCGTTGATGAACCTTTCGCACGCGTTCCAGCTGGCCTTTCGCCGGAAACCGTTCGTAAAACCCGTCGGCCCGGAATTCTTTGGCCAGCGGCGCCCAGGGTTTCACGATCTCGGTGAACGGCCGGTGTGAGTGTTGCTCATCCCAATCCTTGATGAGTTTGCGGTCTATGATCAGATCGTCCAGCACGCGGATCAAGGCCTTCAGCGTGACATCGCGCGTAAACATATAGCGCTCGTTATGCCCCCACACCTCCTCCATGACCTCTTTCACGCCCTTCAGATAATCACGCACCAGCGCGTAACACCGGTCGGCCTTCATGCCCAAGTGCGACTCTATCCAGCGTTTGTGGGCCGTGACAACCTTGAGCAGCTCGTTGAAGACCTCGGATTGCAACACCCACTTCTCTTGCTTGCTCCGCCCGCCGAGGCGATTGATCTTGTACCGCAGCGGCGAGTCTTCTTCGCTGTATAACAGATTGACGACCTTGGCCGTAAATTTCTTTTCCGGGCTCTCCCACGACACCTTTTCATAGAGATCCACCAGATGCGACCGGTTGATTCTCGTGTGGGTGGAGTTGATGATGACAAACATCTCGGTTGCAAAGTCGCCACTGCGTCCGTCAAACAGCAGGCAGGGCACTTCGACTTGTGAGCTCTGGTCCGGGTGCTTGGCCTGAAAAAAGTGGAGCCCGGCCAGCCGGTGCTGGCCGTCGATCACCAGATACTTCCCCTTCGACTCGCTCAGATGGCCGATCGACTCTGATCCCCCCACCGGTTGGAAACGGAGCGTCTCGTCGGTAAACAGCAGCACGGTGCCAGGAATCATGGGTTGCGCAACGACCGTCTCATAAAAATTTACGATCTGCTTGATCTTCTGCCGGTTCAGGACACGCTGAAACCCCTTTTCGCTCCGTTCGATCCCGGCAATGAATTGGGCGACTTCATCGTGCTCGGCAATCCGGCTCTGCGCGATTTCCTCGCCTTCGAAATAGTAGCGGCTGGTGAAGCGCACCTTCTCCAGCAGGTCGGCTGCCTTGTAGGCGATGAAGTAGAACGTGCCTTCCTTTTGCCTGATACGCGTCGCGAGCATAGGGCCTCCCCACATCTGTTCCGTATGTCACAGATTCTACGCGCCCCCCCCGATGGCCGCAAGAAAAGAGACTATGCTACTTTGGCCCTCATTCATGACACCCCTGACACTGACTGAATCGATCAAACGAGAAGCGCGTGCGTTGGGATTCGACGCGGTTGGCGTCGCGCGGGTTACTGAAACCAATCAGCGAACAGCTGTCAGCGACCAGCAGGACCCCGGTCCAAAGCCGGTCCCTACTCGAATCTCCCAATTGCTTTATGATCGGCTAACGGAATGGCTCCGGCGAGGTTACCAGGGCACCATGGCCTGGATGGAGCGGATGCCAGAGAAGCGCGCAGATCCCAGGCAGGTGCTTCCTGGTTGCCGGTCGATCATCTCGGTCGGCCTCAAATATCTGACCGATCATCACGCCGATGAACGGCCCGGTTACGGCCGCATCGCACGCTATGCATGGGGCAGGGATTACCACAAAATCCTTGGCGATCGACTCACGCAACTCGAACAGGCCATTAGCCGCCTGGCACCGGATGCGGTCACCCGTTCCTATACCGATACCGGCCCTATAATGGAGAAGGCCTGGGCCGAACAGGCGGGGTTGGGATGGATCGGCAAACATTCCAATTTGGTCTCTACGGAGCAGGGCTCGTGGTTGCTGCTGGGTGAGATCTTAACTACCTTGGAGCTGGAACCCGACGAGCCGGCCTCCGATCTCTGCGGCAGTTGCACGCTCTGCATTGAAGCCTGCCCGACCAACGCCATCGCCGAACCCTATGTCGTTGATGCGACCCGCTGCATCTCCTTCCTGACTATTGAATTGCGCGGTGAGGCCAGCACCATTTCACCCGAGCTCCAACGAGGCATAAGCAATAAAATTTTCGGGTGCGATGATTGCCTCGATGTGTGTCCATTCAACTTACGGGCAGAACCGACGCAGGAGCCGGCCTTCCAACCGACCACGCTGACACTCGCGCCCCAGTTGGATAGGCTCGCCCGGATGAGTGAAGAAGAATTCTCACGTGAATTCCAGCATAGCCCGATTCGGAGAGCGAAACCTGATGGCTTTCGCCGGAATGTGACTATTGCGCAACGCAATCAGAAACTTTAATAATGTTGCACATCGAGTGCTGTGAACAGCATCGCGTGAATCAATTCAGATACACATCAATTCCGATACGTACACGACAACGCTACCCCCTTGTATCCTCAAGATTAACAGAGGTACTTGGCTATCTACGTAGTGCCGAGATGACCCGCTACTTTCTTTAACGAAAATATTGACGGGCCCTGGGAGGAAGAATAAAATGCGCGCTGTTTATTTCCCCAAATAACTGTTGGTCGTATTTATTTCCCGAGTAGCTGTTGGTCATAACAATAACAGGGAGGCACATATGCAGGGGTTTCGTTTGCTCACATCTACGCTAGGACTCGCCGTCCTCTTGGGAGCCAGCGGGTGTATCACCATGCCCGGCTCTGCGGGGGCGAAGGTCCATGATGTTACGTTCACCGCGACCGAATCGGAAATCGTTATCGATGGCAACGGGACGAAGTATAAAGCGTGGACCTTCAACGGTCAGATGCCCGGACCGGTCGTCCGAGTCACCGAGGGTGATACTGTGAACTTCACACTCATCGGCGACAAGAATAATTCCTTCCCGCATTCGATGGACTTTCATGCGGCTGAGCTCGACTTCTTGAAGAACTACCACAAGACGGTTGGACCTGGAGACACACATAAGTTCTCTTTCGTGGCGAAGAAGCCCGGTGTGTTTTTCTACCACTGCGGCGCGAGCCCCATGATCCAGCACGTCGCCCGTGGCATGTTCGGGGCGATCATCGTGGATCCGAAAGACGCCAGTGCCTGGCCCAAGGCTGATCGTGAATTCGTCCTCGTACAGTCCGAGTTCTGGAAGAACCCGGACAATGTGCAAGCGATGTTTGATCGGAAGTTTGACAATACGATTTTCAACGGCGGTATCTTCAAGTACCATCCATTCTTCCCAGGGGGCGAGCCGTTGGAAGTCAAGGTCGGCGAGCGGGTACGAATCTATTTCGTGAATGCTGGCCCGAACGAGTTCTCTGCACTCCATCCCATCGCCGAAATCTGGGACAATGTGTACGAGAGCGGCAACCCGGCCAACAAGTTCACCGGAGTTCAGACCTATGTGGTCGGTCCAGGCAGCGCAGCCACCTTTGATATGATCGCGGAATCGCCGGGGGCCTATCCGGTCGTGACTCACTCCTTGACGAGCGCACTGCGCGGCGCGATTGCGGTGGTGATCGCCAACCAGAACCCCAAGAAGTATGATAAATTGATGCCGAACACCCCCTGGAACCCGTAATGAATGAGCGGGGGACAGCGGTTTTGCAATCAATTCATTCTCACACAAAGGAGTAGATGACATGTCGCTGAGTAAGAAGATTATGGGGATTACTGTTGCCGTCGCAGCCTCGTGGACGCTGAGCGGCGCAACGTCCTTTGCCGCAGATGCATCCCTCTACGATCGGCTGGGTGGACAGGGCGCGATTCAAGCGGTTGTCACCAAGTTCATCAGCAACGTGGGCGGTGACTCCCGGATCAATGGCTATTTTGCCAAGGCCGACCTCAAGAAGCTCAATAGGCTCTTGGTCGAACAAGTGTGCGCAGCGAGCGGCGGCCCTTGCACCTATTCAGGCCGAGACATGAAAACTACGCACAAGGGCATGAAGATCACCACGGCGGCCTTCAACGCACTCGTGGAAGACCTGGTCAGTGCGCTGGATACCTTCAACGTCCCGGAGAAGGAGAAGGGTGAATTGCTCTCCGTCCTCGGGCCGATGAATAAAGATATCGTCGAAGTCCCCTGACGACTCGCAGTGCTGAACACTGCGCTCATATCATGCTAGTCTCTCACCGGGCCGGATCTTTGAGATCTGGCCCGGTGAGGTCCTCATGTTGGTAGACCAGCCTTCACGCCACTTCAAATCTGAGCATTTCCAACGCGACATGGACGCTGCCACTGAGGATAATATCGTGTTATCATGAGTACGAACTTTTTGCCTCCGGACGCGCAGCGCGAGCGGCCATCTGGCAGGAACTTCAGTCGCAATCACCAAGGAGGAACCATGAGAGGGAAGCGTTTGGTTGTGACCTTGTGCAGTCTCCTCGCCGTTTCCTTGTGGAGTACGGCAGGTTGGGCTGGCCCCGAGTCTGATCCACTGAAGCCGCGTGTCCCGGACGCTGAACGAAGCGACGTACGAAAAATGAAAAGCCCGCTCACAGTGACCTCTGACGTAATCGCCAAGGGAAAAGATCTCTACGAAGGTAGGGGCACCTGCGCGAACTGTCATGGCATGACGGGAGAAGGTGACGGCGCCGGTGGAATGCTGTTAACCCCAGGCCCCAGAAATTTCACAAATTGCAAATTTCATAAGAAGCGAAACGACGGCGAACTGTTTTGGGTCATCAAGAACGGGAGTCCCGGCACCGGCATGCCTGCCCTCGTGAAGGGAAACGTACTCACCGAAGAAGAAGCCTGGCAGATCATCGCGTACGAGCGAACGTTCTGTAAGGACGAGTAAGGATCGGAACTTCTCTCCTTGTGCGTGAACGGCGGGCTGGGTTGATGCCGAATACCCGTCACCCGGCCCGCCGTTCCCGGGCTTTTCTACGTTCCCTCCTTGTTTCCCCCTGTTGAGTTCGCTTCATCCCGACCCTTTCCCCATGGCCCCCCTTTCTTTCGTCAGGTGAAGAGGTGTAGGCTATAAGCGTGCCGATGGTTCGGCTGGAGGCTATGTTTATGAGCACTCCGATGAACCTTCAAAAGGTCCTTCTTGTCTCCAAAGACTCCGACCTGCGGCTGCTGCTCCAAGCGGTTGTCTCGCACGCAAACATTCACGTAGCACACTCTGTCTCAGAAGGACTGTCCCTCTGGTCCGAGATGTCCCCCGACCTTGTCATCGGCGAAGGAAGCCCTCCGGCACTGGCACCCCTCTTAGACTATGCCCGCCGGGCACCGGAGTCCCCGCCCGTGCTTGCGATTGGTGACCACTACTCCCTTCAAGATGTCGTTACAATCATGCGGGCCGGCGCCGCAGATTACCTGGCCAAACCGATTCTGCTGGAGGACTTGCGGACGGCTGTCAGCCGAGCGACCAGCCAACCTGGCGTGGCCCGTTTCACCTCGCCACCGGATCCGTTCGCCCCTATTGTCAGCGTCTCTCCACAAATGAATCTGATCAAGCACCTCGCCAAGGAAGTAGCCGTGACCGACGCAACCGTCCTCATCACGGGAGAAAGCGGAACCGGGAAGGAGCTGTTTGCCCAGGCCATTCACGCCGCAAGCCCACGGGCACAGGGTCCTCTGGTTGCCCTCAATTGCGCCGGCATTCCTGAAAATCTATTGGAGGCGGAGCTGTTCGGCTATCAACCGGGCGCGTTCACGGATGCCAAACAAGCCAAGCCGGGGAAATTCCAGGTCGCGGAAGGCGGTACGCTGTTCCTGGACGAAATCGGAGAACTGAGCGCAACCGCCCAAGCAAAACTCCTCCGCGTGCTGGAAGACCACAGCATCGATCCGTTGGGCGCGACCCACAGTCGTCGAGTGAACATCCGTGTTCTCGCCGCTACCAACGAAGACCTCCTGGCCCATATCAAGTCCGGCCGCTTCCGCCTCGATCTCTACTATCGGCTCAACGTCTATCAACTGCGCATCCCGCCCCTGCGCGAGCGGCGGGAGGACATCGAGCCGATTCTGCTGATCTTTCTGGAACGGGCTCGACAGGAGCATGGGTGTCGTATCACACGCATCGCACCGGATGCGCTGACCATACTCCAGCGCCATGATTGGCCCGGGAACGTCCGCGAACTGCATAATGTGGTGGAATGGCTGACTATCACGTGCAAACAGCCGGTTATCCAGCCCGATCACCTGCCACAATCGGTGCGGATCGCCCCGCGCTCGGAAAGACACAACTCCGAACCCAAGCTGTCTCTCCTGGCCTTCGGCCTCTCGTTCCAGGAGATGGAAAAAAAGATGCTGGAGGAAGCGCTCCACAAAACGTCCGGAAACATCTCCGAAGCCAGCCGCCTGTTAAAGCTGACCCGCAACACCCTCCGCTACCGCATGGCAAAGCATCACATCCAATAAGTCGGTTGACGATCGGCTCTCGATCGTATACCCTATCGTCACTCAATCATGGAGCTACGATGAAGTTCATTACGGTGCGGGATTTGCGCGGACGTTCCGGACAAGTCTGGACCAAACTCGCTCGCGAGCGGGAAATCATCCTCACGTCGAACGGCAAACCAATCGCCATTCTGTCCGCCGTCTCGGAGGAGACGCTGGAAGAATCCCTGACGGCCGTCAGACGCGCGAGAGCGGTGGCTGCTGTGGAGAAGATGCAACGGCAGTCGGTCCAAGCCGGCACGGACCATCTGTCCCCCACGGACATTGCGGCTGAAATCAAGGCCGCACGGAAGGCCCGCCGCCGGTGAAGGTGGTGGTGAACACGAATGTCCTGGTGGCTGGGCTTCTCTCTCCGTTCGGCCCGCCGGGTGAAATCCTCCGCATGATTGCATCGGGCACCGTGCGGCTGTGCTTCGATGCCAGAATCCTCACCGAATATGAAGAGGTCCTCGCCAGACCGAAGTTTCAATTCAGCGCTGAACATGCCCAGGCCTTACTGGACCAAATCAAAGCGGAAGGATTCAGCGTAGCGGGCAACCCCTTACCGGTCAGGCTTCCGGACCCGAGCGACGAGCCATTCCTAGAATCAGCCCTGGCAGGCGACGCCGACTGCTTGATCACAGGAAATACAAGGCACTTCCCGCCGAAACAACGCCAGGGGATGACCGTCCTCTCACCGCGCGAATTCCTCGACTACTACCGGAAACGATCGAAATCTCGGACACGCAACGGGTAGAAAAGTCTTCGCACACTGAAATCTAATGATGCAGGTCGGATAGCGGTAGATATTCAGAGCCCCAAGACATCAAAGCCAGCCCCCATCATACATAGGCCGCCACAGGACCAACCTGGGTGGCCGTCCCAATCCCTTTCAACGCGAATGGTCGGCCCCTGGATTCACGATGATCGGCACATTCGACTTCTCCGGCACGATGATCGTCTTGGTGTTTGGATTTTCGTACAATTTGAATTTGAGGTAGTCCGGCGTAAGGGTTTTGGTGATGATCTCCTGCGCTTGCGATTGCCCCTTTGCACGGATGCGCACACTCTCACTTTCGCCCTCGGCTCGGATCTGAAGGGCATCGCCTTCGCCTTTGGCTTGGATTCTGGCGATTTCGGCGTTGCGTTGCGCGATCACCAGCTCGAATTCCTTCTGCTCCTTTTCCTGTTCCTTCGCTTGTTTTTGCTCGATGGCTTTCAACACCATCTTAGGAAATTCGATCTCGGACAACGCCACGCTGTACACATCCAGGTGCCGCCCCTTGAGCGATTCAACCATCACCGCTTCGATCTTGTTGCCTATTTCGCTGCTCCGTTCAGGCAGTGTGACCATGGTGTATTGCGCGACCACTCCCCGGACAGCCGAAAGGAACTGTGGCCTGACCAGCTGGCCATACCAATTATGTCCCACCTCCTGCGCGAGAAAGTAGATTTCATCCGCCATGGGGCGCATGGTAATCGCGGCATGCAACGTCACCGACAGATCGTCGGCGGTCAGGGCGTCGACCTTCTCCGTAAAGCTCTGATACCGTACATCGTACTCAAACACGTCATTCCATGGCGCGCGGAAGTAGAACCCTTCTTTGAGCGACTCTTTCATCAGCCCACCCGACAAGGGATTCCATCGGAGCCCGCGCTTCCCTTGGTCGACAGTCGTCCCACAACCGGACACCACCAGCACCATTGCAATCGCCGGCGCAATCGCCTGAGAACGAATTGAGGGCTTCATTGGTCCCTCCTTTTCTTTGTGGTTATCGGCCCATCATTATCGCTTCCGTACCCTTCCTTCCGGTCACCGGGCCCGTTGCCGATTCGTTCGCGTAGCTTGGTCATGCGCGTCAGCTCTCCGTTCTAGATCCTGAGCCGCGTTGGCATAGTATTGTGAAAGCTGTTGCGCCCCACTAACCCAGTCCGACTGGGGGCCGAAGAGCCGCTCGTACCGAACGGCGCTTTCGGCAATCATGGCGGCCTTCTCCTTCAGAATCGCCGCCTGGTCTCGATAATAACCGGCAAGATCCTGCTGATCCTCCAATGAACCGAACGAGCTCGTATCGATCTTTTCAGCAGGCGAGGAGCAGCCAGCAGCAGCGAACACAAACAACAGAATCACAAGGTTGTTTTTCACATGACCTCTCACATGGCCACATCATGTTGAGAAGGGGACGTCTTGGCCCATACCCTACACGCTACACAACCATTGGAAATTTTGGTAGAGGGGCCTGGCACCGTACCCACTAACGGTTTCCCGGCACCGTATTGACTCCTTCATAACCAGATTTTCTTCCAATGAGAGCTGATCGAGGTTCAGGTCGATGTTGAGGAGATGGGAGTGGAAGCAGTATAGGTCGACCGGGTTACCTTTGGTGCAACGTCACAAGAATGGGGTCGCGTCTGGCAACGACACTTCGCTTGAACAATCAAATTCAGACAACGATCAACCAGCACAGCTCAGCATAGAGACTCGGTACGCTGTTCTCACCGCAACTTCACCATCGTCACCCCGTCCCCGCCTTCGGAACGATCACCGGGGCGGAACTCTTCCACATAAGGCGAATCTTTGAGGTACTCGCGCAGGGCGGATTTGAGCCGGCCCGTGCCGTGGCCGTGGATGATACGAACAAACCGCTCACCCGCTAACGCTGCTCGGTCCAGTGCCGCGACGACTCGGTCCAACGCATCGTCGGCTGCCTGGCCCCGCACATCTACCACCGTCTGTTCGTCGAGGCCCAGCCCGCCCCCTGTCGAAAACCGGCGAGGGCCGGTTGATGGCGCTGCCGGAGGAGCCGACACATCTGATCCGCGTGCAAGCCCGATCAGATTCGAGACGGTCGCCATCACTTCTCCTTCACCGACTTTGACGCGGACCCGTTTTTTCCCCTGAGGCGCTTCCAGCAAACTGCCCGTCATCCCCAATCCCGTGATCTCCACGGTATCACCGATGCCTAACTGCTCGACTGGAACCGGTTCACCGGCGGGAGCCAATTCCTGTCGCGTGTGGGCCTCCAGCTCACTGAGCCGCTGCTTGGCCTCTTTCACCTTGATGAGCTTCTGTTCGCGTTTGACGGCATCGACCGTGGCTTGAACCTCGGCCCGTGCACGCTGAAACTGCTCACCCAGTTTCTTCTTAAGCCCCTTGCGGGCCTCCTGTTCGGCTTGCTCCATCTTCAATTGGAGCGCTTTCGCTTCAGCCGCCGCCCGTTCGGCTTCTTCTCTCGCTCGCTGCGCCCGTTCCGTCTCCTCAGCCAACTGCCGTTGTTTGAGCTGTAAATCCGCCATCAACTGTTCAAGCCGCCGATTCTCGTGTCGCAATCGCCGCCGCGCGTCGTTCACAATCGTTTCATCCATGCCAAGCCGGCCGGCGATCTCCAACGCGGATGAGCCGCCCGGAATGCCCATGAACAATCGATAGGTCGGTGCCAACCGCTCGACATCGAATTCCACGCTGGCATTGGCGAAGCCGGGAGTGGTCTGCGCCAATTCCTTGAGCGGGCCATAATGTGTCGTCACCACCACTTTCATATTGAGCGAGGCCAACCGGCAGAGCAGCGCCTCCGCCAACGCCGCGCCTTCCTGGGGGTCGGTCGAGGTGACCGGCTCGTCGAGCAATACCAGCGATCGGGACGCGGCCGGTTCGCCCGCCCCAGCCCTGGCACCCGCGTCTGAAAGGAGCTGGACCATTTGAGTCATGTGGGCGGAAAAGCTGGAGAGATCCCGGCTCAAGTCCTGAGCATCCCCGATATCGGCATAGCAATGCGTAAAAATCGCCATCTCGGACTCCGGTGCGCAGGGCAGATGCAACCCGGCCCGTGCCATGAGCGCATAGAGGCCGACGATTTTGAGCGTGACGGTTTTCCCTCCCGTATTGGGACCGGAAATGACAAGAACACGGCTTGCCCCATCCATCACAATGTCGTTCGATACAACCCGTTCTTTGGCCGCCATGAGCAACGGGTGTCGTGCCTGTTTCAATACCACGCAGCCTTGCTCGTTCAACGCGACAGGGTTGGATTTTAGCCAACGGCTCAATTCGGCTTTCGCTTCGATGCAGTCGAATTCGGCCAGCGCTTCCATCCCGGAGACAATCTGGCCAGACTTGGCGGCGACCAACGTCGTGAGTTCTCGCAAGATACGGCGGACTTCCCGCTCGATGTCCAGATCGGCGACTTTGATGGCGTTATTCAGCTCGACCCACTCGCGTGGCTCGAGAAACACGGTCGCCCCGCTGGCCGACACGTCATGGACGATGCCGGGAATCCTCCCCCGCATATCGGCCTTCACCGGCAGGACGTAGCGCCCCTCACGCTGGGCAAAGTAGGACTCTTGCAGAATCTCCTCGTACTTCCGTGAGTGGAGAACTCGATCGAGATGCTCCCGCATCTCCTGCTTCAAACCCTGGGCATGATGCGTGAGCCGGCGCAATTCCGGCGTAGCCGACTCTTTGATCGCGCCGTCAGGGTGAATCGCAGCCTCTATCGCCGACCTGATCGGCCGCAGTCCCTTCGTACCCTGAAGCGGCTCCACGACCTGCGCCAGCGCCTGCGCCTCTGCCCGGCATCCGTTCATCACCCGCTCAACGTCTTCCATAAGCGCCAGGACAAGAGCGCAGTCCCTCAACTCGTGCGTCTCGAGATCACCTCCCTTGCCGGCGCGACTCAGCGCCTCCCGAATGTCGGGGAACGCCAAGGTGGGCATGGGCTCGCCTCCCTCCAGCAGGCTCGCCATCTCCGTCGTCTCCTGCTGGCGCAGGCGCGCCCCGGCCAGCTCGTCCGAAAGCGGTAACGACCGGCACCGCGCTATGCCCATCGCCGACTGCGCGTGCTGCGCCAGCAACTCGAGCAGGCGCGGCCACTCCAATGCCTGCGCGGCTGTTGCGGTGGCATGATCCATTTGAGATGTGTGGTCAGGGTTCATGGTCTCAAACTGTAGCCAAGAGCCTGACTGACAAGCAAGAAGATCCCATCGGTGCCGTGGGCCCGATCTCCCCTCGACAGAGCAGCGACGGTCGACGACGATGAGAACGGCACTACCTCGCATGTACATCTTGACAAGGATGAAACCGCCTGGCTACTATCGCGGTCTAAACTGTTGGTTTCGCGCAGTATTCATGATTTTACCTACGTAGAGGACCACATATTATGGCTATTCGGATCGGCATCAACGGATTTGGACGGATCGGGCGCAATGTGTTTCGCGCCTCTCTGGGTGATCCCGACATCAACATTGTCGCCATCAACGACTTAACGGACGCCAAAACGCTCGCCTACCTGCTGAAATACGACTCGGTCCACGGCACCCTCAAAGCCGACGTTGAGGCCAAGGAAGACCAGATTCTCGTCGATGGGAAGCCCATCAAAGTGCTGGCGATGAAAGATCCCAAAGAATTGCCGTGGAAGTCTTTGAATGTCGACATCGTCATCGAATCCACCGGCCGGTTTACCGATCGGGAAAGCGCGGGCAAGCACCTCTCGGCCGGGGCGAAGCAAGTCATTATTTCAGCGCCGGCCAAAGACCCTGACGTGACTCTTGTGCTCGGCGTCAACGACGCGACGTTCGATTCAAAGGCGCATCACATCGTCTCCAACGCCTCCTGCACAACGAACTGCCTGGCGCCGGTCGCCAAAGTCCTGCTGGAAAATTTCGGCATCAAGCACGGGATTATGACGACCATCCATTCGTATACGAACGACCAGCAGTTGTTGGACCTTCCCCACAAAGATCTCCGCCGCGCCCGCGCCGCCGGCATGTCGATGATCCCGACAAGTACAGGAGCAGCCAAGGCGCTGCATCTCGTCATTCCCGAACTCAAGGGAAAACTGGACGGCCTCGCCATCCGCGTCCCGACCCCGAATGTGTCGTTGGTTGATCTCACGGTGGAAACGGAGAAGGATTGCGACATCGCAGGGGTCAATGCGGCCTTCAAGAAGGCTGCGGACGGTCCGCTCAAGGGTATTCTCAAATACTCGGAAGATCCCATCGTCTCGATCGATCAGAAAGGCGATGATCACTCCGCCACCGTTGATGCCCCGTTGACCAATGTCGTCGACAAGCGCATGGTCAAAGTCACGGCATGGTACGACAACGAGTGGGGCTATTCATGCCGCGTCCGCGACTTGATCAAAGTGCTGGCTGGAAAGACAACCGCCCGCTAAGGCACAGCTGTAGAGAGATCGAGTCGGTCCGCATTCTTCCGGCTCTTGACTATCGCATGCCGATGCGCCACGCGAAGGAGCGTCCATGAATCTGCACAAGAAGACGATCGATGATGTGCCGCTTCACGGCAAACGGGTGATCATTCGGGCAGACTTCAACGTGCCGCTCGACGAAGCGCTTCAAATTACCGACGATACCCGCATCCGGTCCACGCTGCCGACCATCAATCGTGTGGTGGACGAAGGCGCGAAGGTCATTCTGTGTTCCCACCTCGGACGGCCGAAGGGGGTCTTCGATCCCAAATACAGTCTGGCACCGGTGGCAAAGCGATTGGGGCGTCTCCTGGGAAAAGACGTGGTCTTTGCGCCGGATTGCATCGGCCCGGCCGCTGAAAAACTGGTGGCGAAAATGAAGCCCGGCGACGTGCTCCTCCTGGAGAACCTGCGCTTCCATCCCGGCGAAGAGAAAAACGACGACGCCTTCTCCAAAGCCCTAGCATCACTCGGCGATGTCTTCATCAACGACGCCTTCGGCGCCGCGCACCGGGCCCACGCCTCCACCGTCGGCATCACCAAGTTCATCAAAGACGCGGCGGCAGGCGCGCTGCTCAAGAAGGAAATCGAGTATCTCGAAGGCGCCATCGCCAACCCGGTCCGGCCGTTCGTGGCAGTGCTCGGCGGTGCGAAGGTGTCCGGGAAAATCGGCGTGATCGAAAACCTGGGAAAGAAAGTCGACAAGGTCATCATCGGCGGCGGCATGGCCTTTACGTTCTTGAAAGCGAAGGGGATGGAGATCGGCAATTCGCTGGTTGAAAACGACATGCTGGACTTCGCCAGAGGCGTCGAAGAGCATGCGCTGTCCCGTGGTGTCAAATTCTACCTGCCGGTCGATTGCGTCGTCGCGGCAAGCCGCGAACCAGGCGCGGAGACGAAGATCGTCCCGGTTCAAGAGATTCCGAAGGGATGGTACGCGCTGGACATCGGCCCCGCTTCCGTCAAGCTGTTCAACCTCGCGGTCCAGAACGCCAAGACGATTCTCTGGAACGGCCCGATGGGAATGTTTGAAATCGATGCGTATGCCAGAGGCACGCACGCGATGGCGCACGCGATCGCCGATGCCTATGCCCTCACGATCGTCGGAGGCGGAGAAACGGCTCTGGCCGTCCATCGAGCCAGCGTGTCGGAGAGTATTTCGTTCATCTCGACCGGCGGTGGCGCCGCCTTGGAACTGCTCGAAGGCAAGCAGCTTCCCGGACTCGTCGCCTTGCCGGAACGTGACAATTAGCCACCCCTCTCACCCCGGCAGGAATCGAACCAGAGGCACGTGCGCACCATCCTCATCGTCGGCAATTGGAAAATGAACAAGACCGCCTCAGAAGCGGCGGCTTTCGTTCGGGAGGTCACCCCCAGGCTTTCCGTCTCCCCGGCGGTTGACTATGTGGTCGCGCCGCCCTTCACCGCGCTGGAGTCGGTCCGCGCAGCACTTGGCTCCTCGTCACCGCTCCAACTGGGTGCGCAAAACATGTTTTGGGAAGATCGCGGCGCCTACACGGGCGAGATCTCCGCGCCGATGCTCAAGGAGCTAGGCTGCCGCTACGTCATCCTCGGGCATTCGGAACGCCGCGCGCTCTTCGGCGAACAGAACGACGGAATTCAGAAAAAGCTCCGCGCCGCCCTCGCTCACGACCTCAAACCCATTTTGTGCATCGGAGAATCGTTCGCCCAACGTGAAGATGGAAAAACAGAGGAGGTGCTCCAGCAACAATTACATGGAGCGCTGGCCGGCCTCTCGCTTCACTCCGTGACCGCCCTCACCGTTGCATATGAACCGGTGTGGGCCATCGGAACCGGAAAAGCAGCCACGACCGACCAAGCTGTTGCCGCGCACCGGACCATTCGGGCCTTTCTCGCGAAGATGTGGTCTGCGAATGTCGCGGATACCACGAGAATTTTGTACGGAGGCAGCGTGACGCCACAGAATATCGGCGCCTTATTACAATCCGATCAGATCGACGGCGCGTTGATCGGCGGGGCTTGTCTCCAAGCGGACTCCTTTGTTACAATCACCACCATTGCCCAATCGATTGGAGCCAGACCGTAAATGCTCTACACACTGATCGTCATCGTGCATGTCTTCATCTGCTTTCTGATGATTGGAGCAATCCTGCTCCAGTCCGGCAAAGGCGCAGAGATCGGCGCCTCATTCGGCGGCTCTAGTCAAACCGTATTTGGCAGCCGTGGACCAGCCAACTTTCTGAGTAAGCTGACCGTGACTGTTGCGGCCGTGTTCATGGTGACCTCGCTCACTCTGGCGATTTTGGCCAAGCAACAGAATTTCGCTTCGACCGTCATCGACCTGAATAAGAAAAGCGACCCGGCCGCTCCTGCGCCCCCAGCTCAGCCTCAGACAGAATCCGGCTCCTCGGGCAGCGCTACATCGACCGGTCAGTAACCCAGCCGTTACACGTTATTCGTTAATCGTCGTTCGTCAAACGAAACACGTTCAAGCTCCATGATCTACGCTTGACGGTTGACGGATGATGTCTGATCAGATGCGGGTGAGCCAGGACTCATGCGCAGGATCCTCCCCGCGCACGATCGAGAAGAACGCCTTCTGCAAGGCAAGCGTGATCGGTCCCGGCTTCCCGGTTCCAATCGTCCGATTGTCAATTTCGCGGACAGGAGTCAATTCGGCGGCCGTGCCGGTGACGAAGACTTCGTCAGCGACATACATTTCATCCCGCGTAAACCGTTCCTCAACCACGGGGATTTTCCGCTCCTGAGCCAGTTCGATCACGGAGTTTCGGGTGATCCCTTCGAGAATCGACGTGAGCGGCGTCGTTTTCAATTTCCCTTTTCGGACGATGAAGACATTCTCTCCCGACCCCTCGGACACGTACCCTTCGGCATCCAGCAAGATCGCTTCGTCGAATCCGCTCAACTTGGCGTCCCGCTTCGCCATAATTGAATTGACGTAGTAGCCCGATATTTTCCCCTTGGTCATCGACACATTGACATGGTGTCGGGTAAACGACGACACGCAGGCGCGCATTCCGTTCGCCAGCGCATCGTCCCCCAAGTAGGCGCCCCACTTCCATACCGCGATGGCCACACGAATCGGGTTGTTTCCCGGATGCACCCCCATCGATCCGTAGCCGATATACACCAGCGGACGGATATAACAGGCATCGAGCCGATTCACGCGTACGGTGTCAATGATGGCCTCGGCGATTTGTTTTTTGTCATAGGGCATGGCCATCATGCCAATATGGGCGGAATCGAACAACCGATCGACATGCTCCTGAAGCCGGAAGATCGCCGACCCGGACGTGCCTTTGTAACAACGAATCCCTTCAAATGCCGCCAGACCGTAATGAAGCGAGTGCGTCAGAATGTGGACGTTCGCGTCCTGCCATGCGACGAATTTACCGTCCATCCAAATTTTTTCAACAGGTTCCAGCATGAGCGACACTCCTCCGAAAGACACAGCCATCACTCCGACTGTGCAATCTGCGCGAACTATAACGTGGGGCTGAATACGCGTCAAGCAATCAACGACAGTGGTTGAAAGCGACTGGCGCACACAGGCTTGTACGCTGAACAACCGTTACGGCAAGGCGCAGTCGGCTCGCAGGCGGGCGCTGAGGAAGTTTCCGATTCGATGCTCACCCTCCGGCTTGACCTTCATCACTCTGACTCCGAACATCAGGCCCCGAACCCAGCGCACAACGACCCGCTGGATCTCTATCGGTGCATCGTGGCCTGGAAGGGACAGCCGCACCACAAGTTCCATTCCCGGCACGACCAAACAATCGCCAAGTACCCGAAACCCGTTGCGGGATAAATTGATGACCGTCCCTTTTCCAAGAAATCCCTCCCCCATGTAATACATCTCACTACGAAGAGGAATTCGATGGTAGGTCCGAATGATAAATCGGGTTGTCGGCACGGAGTCTCCTTCAACGAACACAGACACGCATACTCGGGAATTGCCGCCCCGAGTCAGTTTGAGGTCGTAGTGCGAGAATACTGGCTTTGGTCCTCTTCTCCAAGCCCTCCGGAAGAGGGGGAACCGCCATCGTGCTTGTACCGCCCCTGGCCATGGCCAAAGATATGTTCCAGCGAGGCTCTTGACACCTCATAAAACGTTATGTTACATGGTTCGGTCGCATGTGGAGAAAATGAGACATGTACGCAATAATCGAAACAGGTGGAAAGCAATATCGGGTTGAAGCCGGCTCGACGATTCAAGTCGAAAAATTGCCCGGCGATGTCGGCGCCGTGATTGAGCTCGATCGGGTGCATCTCGTCCATGGTGAGGCGGGTCCTGTCATTGGACAACCGCTCGTACAGGGTGCGAAAGTCACCGCTGAAATCGTACGGCAAGGCCGCACCAGATCGATCACCGTCTTTAAGAAGAAGCGCCGGAAGAATTACCGCCGGACACGCGGACATCGGCAAGGATTCACGAGACTTCTCGTGAAGGGCATTGCCACAGCCTAGTAGGCAGGAGAAGGACCTTCCATGGCAACAAACAAAGGCGGCGGATCTTCGCGTAACGGTCGTGACAGCAATCCGCAATATCTGGGCGTGAAGGCATATGGCGGCCAGACCGTCACGGCAGGCAGTATCATTGTCCGTCAGCGCGGCACAAAGTTTTTCCCTGGCTTCAACGTCGATCTTGGCCGGGATCATACCTTGTTTGCACGGGTGACCGGCACAGTGAAATTCGAAGGCGGACGCGCAAGACGGAAGGTCAGCGTCTATCCTGCTCCCGCCAAATCCTGATTCTCCCCTCGCGCTCGCTCACATTGGCAAGCTGAACGAGAACGCCCCCCCCTCCCTTCATCGGGGCAGGTCGGGTATACTCCGATCATTCTAACCATACCCAGGCGTAGTTATGTTCGTCGACGAAGCGCAGATCACCGTGCGAGCAGGACGAGGTGGAGACGGAATTTGCAGTTTCCGCCGGGAGATGTTCGTCCCACGTGGGGGACCCGACGGAGGAGACGGGGGGCACGGCGGCAATGTGGTCTTCACGGCGTCTCACCGGCTCACAACCCTTTTGGACCTTCGCTACCAGAAACACTACGAGGCGGAAGACGGACGCCCCGGCGGCGGCTCCAATTGTACCGGACGAACGGGGAAAGATATCCTCATCACTCTTCCGGTCGGTACTGTCGTCTACGATGACACCACGGGCGACGTGCTGGCCGATCTGATCACCGAGGGTGAACCGGTCGTGATCGCGCACGGTGGGCGGGGCGGCCGAGGCAACAGCAACTTCGCCACATCCACAAATCGAACTCCGACACGGTGCATCCTGGGAACTGACGGCGAAGAACGGGCGTTACGGCTGGAGCTCAAACTGCTTGCCGACGTCGGCCTAATCGGCTTTCCGAATGCCGGGAAATCGACGCTGATTGCGGCCATCTCGTCGGCCAGGCCGAAAATCGCCGACTACCCGTTCACCACACTGACACCAAACCTGGGCGTTGTGCGTTGGGGGTCGGACCGCAGTTTCGTCGTCGCCGATATCCCTGGACTCATTGAGGGTGCGCATCACGGAAAAGGGCTGGGATTTCAGTTTCTCCGTCATATTGAGCGCACGGCCTTCCTGCTCCACCTGATTGATGTCTCGGAGTGGGCACCCGACGAACCAATCACGAGCTTCGAGGTCATGCGGCAGGAACTCGCGGCATACGACGAAGGACTCAACGACCGACCCTTCGCCGTCGTCGCGACAAAGATCGATATCAGCGGAGCCTGTGACCGGCTCATGCAACTCCAAGCGTATTGCAGACGCCACGAATATACCTGTTTTTCTGTCTCGTCCGCGACGAGAGAAGGTCTCGACGACCTGATCCGCTTCGTCGGTAAACAGGTGGACGACCTGAGAACTACGCCATGCGAGACGAAACCCTAGCCCAGGCGAAACGCATCGTCGTCAAGATCGGCAGTAGCCTGATCGCGTCCCGATCAACCGGTCTGCGCCCTGAGCAAATTGAGCGCCTGGCCGACGAGATCGCCGCTCTCCGAGCCGGCGGCCGAGAAGTTCTGGTTGTCTCGTCAGGCGCGATTGTGTCCGGCATCAAGAAATTGGGGCTCACGGAGTACCCCAAAAGCCTGCCGGTCAAGCAAGCTGCGGCGGCAGTTGGGCAAAGCCGACTCATGTGGGCTTATGAGAAGGCGTTCGAACGCCTGGGCATTCAAGTTGCTCAGGTGCTCCTCACACATCAAGACCTCGCCGACCGGCGTCGGTTCTTAAACGCCCGCTATACACTCACGGCACTGATTGGATTCGGCGTGCTGCCGGTTATCAACGAAAACGATACGGTCGCCGTTGAAGAAATCCGGGTCGGTGACAACGACACGCTCGCCAGCGAAGTGGCCCATTTGGTCGATGCGGATCTGCTGGTGATTCTGTCCGACGTCGACGGGCTCCACACGGAAGATCCGCGAAAGAATCCTTCCGCGACCTTGATCGCGCTCATCCCCGATATCACCGAAGACATCGAACGCCGTGCCGGAGCCTCCAGCACCTTTGAGGGTACGGGAGGCATGGCCACCAAAGTTCGAGCGGCCAAGAAGGTCGGCGAATACGGTGTCTCCACGTTGATCGTGAACGGTGAACGGGCTGGACTCCTTCCCAGCGTCCTCTCGGGAGGGCCTGGCGGCAGCCTCTTTCTGGCGCGCGAACGCCGCCTGAATAGCCGGAAACAGTGGATCGCCTTTACCCTCCGTCCCCGCGGCCATGTCCGCCTGGATCAAGGGGCCGTCGACGCATTGGCCGCACGCGGCAAAAGTCTCCTGGCCTCCGGCATCGTCGATGTCACAGGGCAGTTTGAGGCGGGCGACCCGATCGGCTGTCTCAATCCGGACGGAAAAGAATTTGCCAAAGGCCTGGTCAATTTCTCCTCCGATCTGCTGAAACGTATGAAAGGCCTCAAGACCCAGGAGATCCACCGACTGATCGGGCCACAAGAATACGAAGAAGTCATCCACCGGGACAATCTGGTCCTTCTTTGAAGGAAGCATGGTCGATGATTAAATGGTGAATGACCGGCATTGGGGGATATTCTTTCCGTGGCATTGACCATTGACCATTGACCATTCTACCCATGCGTTTGGGAATTTTGGGCGGCAGCTTTAATCCTATTCATAACGGCCACTTGGCTATTGCAGGGCACGTCCTCGACAAGCTTCAACTTGATCGCGTGCTGTTCCTCCCTACCAGTGATCCACCCCACAAGCGTGAGGGATCATTGGCCCCCGCCAAAGACCGATACGAAATGGTCCGGCTCGCCATCGCCAACACACCGGCCTTTGGGCTGTCGGACATAGAACTCCGACGGGCCGGAAAATCCTATACAATCGACACGGTCCGAACGCTCCAGCACCAATTCGGCCCTTCGACCGACTTGTACTTCCTGATCGGGCTCGATGCCTTTCTCGACCTCCCCAATTGGAAAGATCCTCTGGAGTTGCTGCGTCTTTGTCGTTTTGTCGTCGTTCCCAGGCCGGGACAATCTTTCCAGTCACTGGCGACGATGCCCCTCTTGCCAGCACTGGATCTCCAGGCACTCGCGCAGCTCGATACGGGAGAGTCATTCCGACTGGATATCGTGTTCCCCTCGTGCCGAGGCATCATCTGCCTACCCATTCCTCCCTGTTCAACATCCGCATCCGACATCCGACATCGGATCAGGAGCGGGACGACGCTGGCAAATCTGTTGCCGCCTCTGGTCGAATCTTATATACTGCAGCAGCGCTTGTATCAGGAGGCTTGAGATCACACAAACAGCCAAGGCCACCGCCCTCGCCGTCGGCAAGGCGATGCTCGACAAGAAGGCCGTCGATGTCCAGGTGCTGCATGTCGCCCCACTGACCTCTGTGGCCGACTACCTGGTGATTGCATCAGCGGAATCCGACAGACAAACTCGCGCGATTGCCGACCATATCGACGGTACGCTCTCTCGGATGGGGCAGAAGCCATTGAGCATCGAAGGAACGACGTCTGGGCAGTGGGTCTTGCTTGACTTCGGCGACGTCGTCGCCCACATTTTCCGGCAGGATGCCCGGGCGCATTACGGTTTAGAACGGCTGTGGAGTGACGCAAAAGAGGTCCCGCTTCCCGAGAAGGCGCCCGCTCCCGTCGCCACGCCGAAGCGGCGGATCATCGTCAGGAGAACCGCCTCGGAGAAAACGGTCTAAGCCATGCTCAGACTGCTGATCACCATCTTCTTCGTCAGCGCCGGCGTCTTCATCTACAGCTATTTCCGCGAACTTAATCCCGGCACCATCGTCATCCACACCAGCTCGACGGCTGAATTCGACCTCAGCCCCGTCACCCTGGTCTTGATTTCCATGGCCGCCGGCGCCGTCTTTGTTGCGTTTGCCGTTGGCCTGCAACAAACGGCGCATGTCATTCTGAACTGGCGGAGCAATCGGCTGGTGCGCCGGAAAGAAAAGGTGGACACCCTCCACCGTGACGGCACCCATGCATTCATGTCCAGGCGCACGATGGAGGCGATCACCCTCTTCGAAAAGGCGCTGGCGATCGACCCAAACCGCGTCGATTCCCTGTTGTGGCTGGGAAACATCTACCGGTCCGAGCAGAACTTTTCCGAGGCGATCCGGCTGCATCAACACGCTCATCGGGTGGACGACCGAAACATCGAAATTTTGCTGGAATTGGGCAAGGATCTCGAAGGCGCCAAGCGGTACGAAGAAGCGCTCCAGGCCTACCAGAAGATGCTGAAAATCGAGCCGGATAACCTGACGGCCATGATTCGCAAGCGGGATTTGAACATTAGGCTAGAGAAGTGGGGCGAGGCGCTGGAGATCCAGCATCGCTTGCTGAAAGCTCATTTGCCCGACCCCGAAAAACAGGCCGAAGAAGCGCTCCTGGTCGGGTGCACATACGAAGTCGGCCGGCAACTGCTCGAACGCGGCCATCCTGACAAAGCCCGCCGGTATTTCCGTGGCGCGATCAAGAAGGACCGCAGCTTCCTGCCGGCCTACATCGGGCTCGGTGAGATCCTGCTCCATGAAGGCAAGACGAAAGATGCTGTCGAGATCTTGAAGAAGGTCTACACAAAGACACGCAGCGTGATTATCCTCCACCGACTGGAAGAGCTGTTCTTGGAGCAGGGAGAACCGGGCGAAATCATCCGTGTCTATCAGGAAGCGCTCCAGCATGATCCGCAGAACCCCGTGCTTCAGTTTTACTTGGGCAAGCTCTATTACCGGCTCGAAATGGTCGATGAAGCCTTCGATCAGCTGTCGACGATCGAAGGCCCTCAGGATCATTTACTCGACTATCACAAAATCATGGCCAACCTCTATCTGCGCAAACAGCAATTCGAGCAGGCAATCATCGAACTCAAGAAGGCGTTGAGCTTCAAAAAGCGGGTTGTCGTCCCCTACATCTGCACCCAGTGTCAGCAAGAATCAACAGAATGGTCCGGCCGTTGCCGACGCTGCGCTCGGTGGAACACGCTCACCGC
>DCZO01000014.1:95463-103183 GCA_002331335.1 Nitrospira sp. UBA2082
GGCATTGCTTCTCCGTTTGAAACCGTGTAGGTTTCCCCTTCGATATCGCCGGCACCACTGCACTGCATCGTGCATACTAGGCGGAGCAGGCGGCTTCATGAACACACTGCCGCCGCACGCACTGTCGACAAAGGACCTGTGAGATGACCGATTACATGATGTTTGCGCAGAAAGCTCTTCGCGACGAACCCCTCACCAACGCCGAATCGCTCGCCGTGCTACAGGCTCCGGACCACGACCTCTTACCCCTTCTCCATGCCGCCTTTGCCGTTCGGTCCACCTACTTCGGCCGTACGGTTCGTCTACAGATGCTGCAGAACGCCAAGAGCGGGGCCTGCCAGGAGGATTGCCACTACTGCTCACAATCGGCTATTTCAACGGCCCCGATCGACCGCTACAATCTGTTGCCGCAGCAACAGATGATCGAGGGGGCGCGCCGGGCCGCCGCCTCGAAAGCTCAGCGGTATTGCATCGTCATCAGTGGGAGAAGCCCCCTGGACCGGGAAATCGACGAGATTGCCGGAGCGGTACGCGCCATCAAGCAGGAGGTCCCGATTCAGATTTGCTGTTCACTCGGTTTGATGGACGAACCGCAGGCGAAGCGTCTCAAAGCCGCCGGCGTCGATCGGGTGAATCATAACTTGAACACGAGCGAAGCCTTTCACCCGTCGATCTGCACCACCCACACCTTTCAAGACCGCCTGTTGACGATCAAGCACGCGCGGGCGGCCGGATTGGAGATCTGTTCTGGCGGTATCGTGGGGATGGGCGAACAGGATGAAGACTTAGTCGACCTGGCCATGGCATTGCGTGATGTGAAGCCGGATTCCATTCCCTTGAACATGCTGAACCCGGTCGCCGGTACCCCGTTGGAACAGGCCGACCACCTCACCCCGCAACGCTGCTTGAACGTCCTCTGTCTGTTTCGATTCCTCCATCCGAGGACCGAACTCCGCATTGCCGGAGGCCGTGAGCACAACCTCCGCAGCCTCCAGCCGTTGGCGCTCTATCCGGCCGATTCGCTGTTCGTCAACGGCTACTTGACGACCCCAGGTGCCCCGGCGCCAGAAGTCTGGGGCATGATTCAAGACCTGGGCTTTACAATCGAAGTAGATTACCGGCAGCCAGTAGCCGGCTGATCGGTGTTGGGCGGATGCTCGGGCGCCGATGGAAAACAGCGGTCCATGCACTCAGGGCAGAGCCCTCCGTTGAATTGCAGACCCGACCGTTCCGTAATATAGGTGTGCAAATCGTACCACTCCCCTGACGGGCTTGGAACCCGTTTGCACCACGCACACAGATTGATCACGCGCATCGTAGGCCCGGCGTGGGCCTGAGATTCATCCGCCTCACGTGAGGTATGCGGAGCTCGCTCGACAACCGATGCGGCCCGAATGCGGTAAACCACCACGGCCCCAATGACCGTCCCCTCCTCAGTTACGACAGGGGCTACACGGCCGTGGATGACACACCGAGACCCGCTTTTTGTGACCAATACGTGGTCTTCAATCGGGATAATCCGGCATTCGGCGACAGCCTGTTCCGCCACGTTTCCAGCCCTGCATCCGGACTCGCCACCAACTGGTCCCAACAGCAGTTCCAGCGGATATCCAACCGCAACACCGGCCTCCCACCCGGTTATCGATTCGGCTTCGGCGTTCATGTACGTAATTCGACCGAGGCAATCTGTCGTGATCACCCCATCGTCCACCAAACGTACCGTCGTGGCCAGCCAGCGCAGACTCTCTTTCGCCTGACGCTCCGTGTGGGAGCGATGAAGCGCCATCTCGATCGTAGGCCGAAGTTCAGCCATCTGGAACGGCTTCAGCAGATACCCCGCCGGTTCTGTGGTTTTTGCGCGCTCGAGAGCATAGTCATCGGCGTAAGCGGTGAGATACACGACCGGCACGGCATAGCGCGCGCGGAGTTCCCGCGCCGTTTCCACCCCATCCATCGGTCCTTTGAGCACGATGTCCATCAGGACCAGATCCGGCTGAATCTCAGCGGCCTTTCGCAGCGCCTCCTCGCCCGACGTCGCCGTCGCAGGCGCCCGATACCCAAGCCGGGTCAGCGTACACTGAATGTCTTTGGCCACGATGGTTTCATCCTCGACAACGAGAATCGTCGTGGGACTCATGGGTCACATCCTTTCTTCGTAACGCACGGGACGGAACCTTACGTACCATTCCGTTCCCGTTCCGCTCTGGAGCGAGCCGGTACCTTCCAGCTTGTCCGCCATCAACGACACCAGTTCAAGCCCCAGGGAGTCCGGATTGTTCAACACCCCATCGTGCGGCAGTCCGACACCGTCGTCGGACACACGCAGGAGAAACCACTCACTCTCCTCCGCGCGCAGTTCCACGGTGATCCGTCCCGACCGGCCGTTGGGAAACGCGTGTTTCAGACAGTTGGAGAGCAACTCATCGACGATGAGGCCGCACGTCAGCCCCGTATCCACGTCGAAGGCGATGTCTTCCACCGCCAACTCGAGTATCAGATGCGTCGGATCGACGCCGTAGGATCGGCACACATGTCCGGTCAGCGTTCGCAGATACTCCGGCATGTTGATGCTCGACAAATCGCTGGATCGGTGCAGCGTGTCGTGGAGCAGCGCAATCGATGAAATGCGAACCTGGCACTCTTTGAAGAGTTGGGCCACCTGTGCATCTTTGATCGTCGCCATTTGTAAATTAAGCAAGCTGGAAATAACCTGAAGATTATTCTTGACCCGGTGGTGCACTTCCCGGAGCAGACTTTCCTTCTCCTTGAGGGTTTTCCGCAACTCGTCTTCCATCTCTTTGCGCTCGGTGAGATCGATGCAGGACCCGATATAGCCGCTCAACGTCCCGTCCGGCTCGAATCGCGGCACCCCGGTATCGACGATCCAGCGATACGCCCCGTCCGCGCGCCGAAGACGGTACTCCATCGTAAAGGGCTGCTGCTGCCGGACCGCCTCCTGATAGGTGTCACGGCATCGCGGCTGATCCTGCGCATGAATTCCAAGGAACCAGCCGCTGCCGATTTCTTCCTCTAACGTCCGTCCGGTGAATTCCAACCATCGTTTATTGAAGAAGGTACACCCTTGATCAGGATCTGACATCCACACCATGACGGGAGCCGTATCGGCCATCATGTGGAACCGCGCCTCACTGTCGCGCAAGGCAGCCTCAATCCGTTTGCGCTGAGTAATATCCCGTGCGATGGCAGATGCGGCAACCACGGTCCCATCGGCATCTTTCACGGGGGATACCGTCAGGGAGACATGGAACCGCCTGCCTCGTTTCCGACGTTGCATGGTTTCCACATTGCGGACATGCTCGCCCTTCGCAATCCGGTTCAACATGGCCGGCACCTCATCCAGCCGATCCTGCGGACAAAGGTCGGTGATCGGCAGCCCGATGATCTCGTGAGGTGCATAGCCATAGACACGTTCGGCACCGGCATTCCAACTCCGCACTGTGCCCTCAAGGCTCATGCCGATGATCGCATCATCCGATGACTTGACGAGCGCCGCCAACAGCGACACCGCTTCCGCGCGCAGCGTCTCCAGGTCTCTATTCGCCTGAGCAAGATCTTTCGTGCGCCGGAGGACTTGCTCCTCGATGTCCGGTGCCACGGCGGGACGGTCGGATTCCTCCTGTCTCCTCGGCGGAGCCAGTATCGCCGCCGCCCACAGGGCCAGGACAACAGGAACCAGCTCGCCCATCTTCGCCCACATCGGAGGGTAGCCGGTGGTTGTTCGGAACAGATCCAAGAGGCTCAAACCGGACGCAAGTCCCGCCATCCACAAGGCGGCCCCCGGCTGAGTCCCCCGCGCTACGAGCAACACGGGAATCACATAGAGCACAGCACTTACCGGACCGAAAAGAGTCCACCAGTCAGCCACCGCAATCGCAATCGTCAACCCCAGACTGGTAAGAACCCGCTTGATGTCTGCCGCTTGGATGACATCCACATCTCACCTGTATGCATCAATAAGTGAGCAATCGACATGCCATGATCATTGCGATGCGCGAAGATTTCCCCCAAGTGTGAATGCGCCCAGGCTGGTACGCACACCTGGTGCATAGCAATCATTCGTACGTCACATTCTTCCGGCGTGGAGAACGCATGCCTCATGAGGCAACCCTACCGGTGGATATCCACCAGTGGTCGTGACAAAGATGAACGGAGCGATTGATCGATTGCGGAAGAGGCGTTTGAAGCAGGGAGATGAGGCGGCTATACCTGTGTCACGCCGCCACAGATCCGTTCCAACTTGTACGGTGTAGCATTCGACAAAGGATTAGTACCGCCGCGGCGGGTACAGTTCGACGATCTTCTACTGGAGGAAATAGGCAAGCCCGGCCCCGCCGATCAACAGAAAGGCCGCCCAGCGCAGCAGACCATCCCGTGTGTCGGTTTGCCTCTGCTCGATCTTCTTCTTCAGCACCGGCTGCTGGATGAGATAGGCATCGACCTGATCTTTCGCACCTTTTAGATCGACGTGGCGCTCAAGGCGAACCACTTTGATAGCCTCGATCATCTGGCCATGCCACAGTGCCGACACTGCCGCCGGCGGCAAGGCCTCGGACGCCCCAGCTCGGTTGGTAACGGCAGCGGCTGTCGGCTCAAGAACTGTGATTGGCATGGCAAGGAAAGCCTAGCACTATGACAGTAATCGGTCGAACAGAAAGATGAATCGTGCCACGAAGCCGAAATCCGACCGCATTCAATCCTGGCCGGACCACCACGGCCGCACTGTACTGATTCCCTGAATCCCATAGGCCCGCCTTCCAGCGGATTGCGCTATCCTTCGCCATCATTCCAGTGACTATCGCACTGCCACAATTCTGAACCTCACTTCGTCGGCCAGGGTATAGGCGGAGGTGCGTTCGCCGGCGAAGAGTCCGCAGCGGTAAAGCCCCGTCGGCCATCCGCCTTGGGGGCGGCTCAGCATGAAATAGCCGGACTGGTCATTCATCGATGTCAGCACGTGATCCTGGGCAATGACCTGTTGCGGCTCGGCCATCACGAACGTTTCCAGCGTGCATCGCGCAGTCAGCGGCACGGCATCGTACGACGCCGACACCAGGCCGAACACCAGATAGATCTCCCCTTGTGTCGCGGGAAACGTGTCTCCCGGACTCAGCGGGATAAAGTCATGCGCACCGGTCGGAAAATCGTCCCGGACGACTTTGGCCGCCGGGATCACGAATCGAAACCAGCTAAAATCGGCGTCGCGTCCCATCAGCGCCGCGCTGGCGTCCAGCACTCGTTGCGGCTTGACCGGTGCAACCGCTTTTGCGTACACCGCCTCTGTTGAAGGCTCAGCCACCTGCGCCGACTCATGGGAGGGCCCGGCGGACTTCTCCGCCTGCGCCTGCAATGTGGCCAATTCGGAAACATGCGGGCGCACTTTATCCAACCACCGCGCGATCTTCTCTTTCGACAACACCTTGGTTCCGGCCGGCAACGCGATGTTCTTGTTGGCCTCTTCGAATTCAACGGCCGCGTCGTAGAGCATTTGAAAATGCAGGAAGGCTTCCTCCCACCGTGCCAGTTCCACTAAACACTGGCCCATTCGATAGGTCGTATCCGCATAATCCTCTTCACTCGGATCGAGATCGGACATCTTCCCAAACACGGCCAGCGCCTCTTCACACCGGCCCAGTTGCATGAGGGTCAGACCCAGCTGATGTGTGGCCAGCGTGTCCTTGGGGTTCAGCACCAGCATCTTGCGATACATCGGCTCGGCCTCTGCGTACCGGCCGGCGGCGAACAATCTCCAGGCGTCGGCGCGGATCTCCGCCCATTCTTTGAGCTGTGCCGCCGTCGCGCCAGGCGTCAGCACGGGAGCAAAGCGCCGCCCCCGCTCCATCGATTCGTAGAGTTGTGCCAGTTGATTCTTGGCCGGAATCTCCAAGTGGGAGCCAGGCGGCAACCGTTGCAACACGGTCTGTACCTCGGCCTCCGCCCCTTGATAATCCAGGACGTCAAACCGTGCCCGCGCCAGGGCCAATCGCCAGCTCAGCATGTCCGGCATCAAGTGGACGGCCTGTGTGTAGGATTCAAGCGATTCTTCCAGCCGATCGATCTTTCGAAGTTCCTGAGCCAGCCTGAAGTGGATCAGCGGATTCCGGCGGTCAATGTGGGCGATGCGGCGCAGTTCCGCGATGGCCTCGTTGTCCTGTCCCCACCAGACCAAGACACTCCACTTCGCCCACCGGACATCCAATGCCGCCGGCTGTGTGGCAAGGACCAGATCGTACGCCTGCACGGCTTCCTTGGGTCCCCGGAATGTGGCCAGGATATCGCCGCGCAGCTTATGCAATGCCAGCGCTTCCGGATCGGCTTGGGTCGCCTGATCAAGCAACTCCAAGGCGGCAAGCGGCGCCCCACTCTCCCACACAGCTTTGGCCTGTTCAGCAACCCGTTCAGACGACGGCCTGGCTTCATCATCCGCGGCAGCATATGGGCCGGCTGCCAGAACGCACGCCAGCAGTATGGTCAGCACGGCGCCGATAGGGAATCGCCGGCAGATGATACGGTCGTGCTTCGCAGTTATCGCCGCCATTGTTCTGGCTTGACCTCCACCGCACTCAGCACCCACTATATCAAGAAGCGACACAAAAGGCGGAATATCCCTGCTGCGGGGCTGTCCTTGTTCTTGCGATCAGCGAGACACCATCGGCTGCCAGCTGCAGATTCCGATTCCGAGCCTGACTATGTTGGATAGTATCCTCTACCAACCGGAGATTCCGCCGAATACGGGGAACATCATCCGTTTGTGCGCTAATACCGGCGCACGGGTGCATTTGCTGAAACCGCTCGGGCTTGATCTGGAATTTTCTGGTATTTTGACCGTCTTTGCGCGATCGTTTGGTTTCTTGTATATATCTCAACCAGATAACGTGTCGGAGCGCATCCACTAAATGTGTTCCGCTGTTATCCCATCCATTACCTGGAGGATTAATGATGTACAGGGCGCTGCGTCACGGTATTGTCATGGTATGCGGGCTTGCGTTACTCACTGGTTGTGCTGACGACCCTTACCAAAAAACGAAGATCGGCGCGGCTCTAGGAGCCATCGTGGGTGCAGGGGCCGGCGCGGCTATCGACAGCAAGAACCGCGGACGCGGGGCAGCCATCGGCGCTGCGGTTGGTGTGCTGACCGGTGGCGGCGTCGGTCTCTATATGGACAAACAGAAGAAAGCCATCGAAGAGGCCCTCTCCAAGGAACTTGCCAACCACGATGTGGAACTCCGCAAACTCCCGGACAATTCAATCGAGGTTGACCTGAAGAGCGAAGCATCGTTCGCCAGCGGAAGCACCGACGTCAAGCCTTCATTCAGTACAGCACTTTCCAAATTGGGTGGCGTCGTCAAACAATACGACAGCACCATGGTCCATGTCATCGGACACACGGACAGTCAGGGGAGTGATTCTTTCAATAAGCAACTGTCAGAGCGGCGCGCGCTGGCAGTGGCCGGCGCCCTCACCGCAGCCGGTGTCGACTCCAGCCGCGTCCGTACGGAAGGCCGGGGGGAAGCCCAGCCCGAAACGAGCAATGCAACTGCCACGGGCCGCAGTGAAAACCGTCGTGTGGAAATTTATTTGAAACCGGTCGTGGAAGGCAAGGAACAGGACGCCCTACAGACCCCCTAAGCTGCGATTTGCTTGATCGCCGGCTTGACCTGTCTTCTCAAACGATGCAGCCGGTCCTCGATGTCGTCGAGCA
>DCZO01000014.1:103246-168762 GCA_002331335.1 Nitrospira sp. UBA2082
ATCATGCCGCAGATCGTGAGCAGGATGCCGACTGCTACCGTCGCAAGCACGATTTCCCACAGAGACGGTTTGGGAGGGAAAACGGAATAAAACATCGACCCGAGGCCGGATCCCAAAAAGAACGATGAGGCGGCTTTGTCCTTCGCGCGCTTGCTTGCCAGCCGCTCTCCAATTCCTTCGATGCCGAGTGAATGGTCACCGAACATCAACCAGCCCGTCGTGAGTGTGAGAAACGACCCCGCCAGATCCGAGGCCAATGAGCGATTGGCACCGTACGCTTCGATGAGGCGGTTGATGTCCGCCATAGCGAGATCGAGACGGCTGGAAAATTCCGCCGAGGCCAACAGGGGGGCAACGCGCTCCTCGCCTTTCAGGATCCGGAGCAGGGCATGGCGAGACTCCGCCCCAGAATGCCAGTCGATCGGCCATTCCAAGAACTCGTTTCGGATGGAAGTCTCGAGTTCTATTTGATAACGACGCTTCATACCGGATGGCACAATGGAGAGAAGTCCGTGCACGCTAGTCCATCCCAGCTTGCCGAGTGATTCAGTTGTTTTCTTAATGAACATATAGGGAATCGCCCACATCGTATTGATCGGGTAGCAGACGAGGTCGCTCAGCAGCGAGCGTTTCTGAAGTGCGATAGTACGTTCGAGGGAGAAATGGCGGTCGACAAACGGCGGAATGCGGCTCCGCCGCTCTGCAACGTACCGCTCGATACAATCTTCCAGCGCAAAAAGAATCCGCTCGGTCGGTGCGGAAGGTGCATTCTGGAGCATGGCTCACTATAACGTAGAGAACCACAATTGCAATTCAGGAGCAGTTTTACTCCGCCAGCGACTTCCTATTGCCTGGAAACCCTTGCTGTGCTTTAATCCGCAGCCGGCGCCTATGACCGCACCCAATGCCGTACTTTCGCTTATCCAGCATCGTCCTGTTGCCGCTTCTCTGCCTGCTCGTTCCTGCCGGCATGTCGGCTGATGCCAGAACCTCAAGCCCATCCAGCGACCGACTGATTCAACAACAGGACGACCTATCGGCGCTGTGGAGTTTCTACCGGCAAACCTATATCCGCGATGGAAGGGTGATCAGCCTCGATGAGCAGGGCGTGACGACGTCGGAGGGACAGGGTTATGCAATGTTGCGGGCCGTCTGGTCAAACGATCGCAGCACTTTCGAGTCCGTGTGGCACTGGACACAACAGCACCTGCAAGTCCGAAACGACAAGCTCTTTGCCTGGAAGTGGCACGGCAGGGTTCTGTCGATCCACACCGCCACTGACGCGGATACCGATATTGCGTTAGCTCTGGTGCTGGCGGCACGCCGGTTTGACAATACGGAATACGAGCGTCACGCACTTGCGATCCTGCATTCCATCTGGGATCTGGAAATACTGCATCTGCAATCAGGCTCCTATGTGACGGCCGGAAACTGGTCGGTCCACGAGGATTATCCCACGATTCATGTTGCGTATCTTGCACCCTATGCCTACGAGGTCTTCGCCTCGATCGATACCCAACACGACTGGCGGAACATAATCGAGAGCTCCTACGCCCTTCTGCATTGGCTCTATGACGAACAGCGGACCGTTCTTCCCCCGGAAGTGGTGTACCTCGACCGTGAGCACGGACATTTCTTATTGAAACATCCACGTTCAGGCGAGGCGGCAGCCTTCGGCTATGACGCCTTCCCTCTCTTCTGGCGCGTGGCATTGGATGCCCAATGGTTCAACCGGTCGGAAGCGGCGCTCCGGAAGAAGATGCTCGATTTCTTCTGGTCGGAGTGGCGGACACGCGGCAAGTTTTTCGACCGGTATGCCGTGACGGGGGAACCACGTTCGCCACTCGAAGGGCTTCCCCTCTATGCCACCGTGCATGCATTGGCCGCCTTGGACCATCCGGAGCTCGCGCGCCGTTTGGCGGAGATCAAACTTCCGGTCCTGCATGCCAACGCGCTGGCTGGCACACACACCCCCTACTATCTTCATAACTGGCTCTGGTTCGCCCGGGCGACAGAACTGCAGCAGGCTCGCCGATACGACGAATATTTTGCCTTTCTCCGGCCCTTCGACTTCATTGGATTCGCCGCCCATTTCCCTTGGGAACTGTGTGCCGTCACACTGTCCCTCTTTCTGATCGCCCGGTGGCATTGGGTACTCACGCTGGCCTTCCTGGTCTGCGGATGTGGCCTCTGTGTGCAGTATCTGGCCTGGCGGTTCAGTGAAACCTTGAATTGGATTGAACCTGGCGGGCCCTTCATCAGCCTGTGCCTCTGGGCTGCAGAAGTGTACGCGTTCTCCACGGTCGTCTTGTTGATGGTTCAGATGGGGGTGGCACGTCGCACCACACCGGTTTCCGTCCCGACGCCGACGGCTGGGTTTCAGCCTTCCGTCGATGTGTTCATCCCGATTTATTCGGAATCGTGCGACATCCTCGAAAAGACCTTGATCGGCGCGCAAGCCATCGACTACGGCAACAAACACATCTACGTATTGGACGACAGCCATCGCAAAGACGTGCAATCATTGGCCGAACGCTATGGAGCAATTTATATCAAAGGGCCGAAGCGTCACGCGAAGGCAGGGAACCTGAATAATGCCTTGGCAGAAACCAACGGTGAACTCGTGGTGGTGTTCGATACCGATCACATCCCCGTCACGACCTTCTTACAGGAAACCGTCCCGTTTTTTGCCGATCCCCGGATGGGTTTTGTACAGACACCGCACCATTTTTACAACCAGGATATTTTCCAGCGCGCACTCGGCACCGGTACCCGTGTTCCTAATGAACAAGACCTGTTCAATCATGCCATTCAAGGAGGCAGAGACCGATGGGGCGGCGCCTTTTTTGTCGGCAGCGGGGCGGTGTTCAGACGGGCCGCTATTCGAGAGGTGAACGGGTTCAACCTCATGAGCATCACTGAGGACATCCATACCAGCCAGCATCTCCATGCCAAAGGCTGGAAATCTGCGTTTGTCGATAAGGACCTGGCCGTCGGCCTGACCGCGGAGAACCTCTCTTCCTATGTCGTGCAGCGGCGCCGGTGGATGTTGGGATGCCTACAAATCTTCTTCAAGGATAATCCCCTGCTGTGCAGAGGACTGCCGCTTCGGCACCGACTAGGCTATTTTGCCTCGCTGTATTATTTCTTCTTTCCGTTGGCGCGCGTCATCTTTTGGGCCACGCCCTTGTATTTTCTCCTCTTCCATCTCCATCCGATTTTTTCAGAAGTGTCTGTGCTCGTCGCGCATGTCCTGCCGTTCATGGTCATCCTTCCGCTGCTGTCCTCGACTCTGGTGCCGGGTTGGCCCCGGCTGCTCTGGTCATCAACCTATGAGAGCACCGTGGCCTTCCCGTTGTTCCGGTCGATGTTCGATCTGTTCCTGCCGAAACGGCTGGGGTTCAAAGTCACACCCAAAGGCATCGTCTCGCAGCGACGCACATTTGATTGGCGTTCATCCATAAGTGTGCTCGCCGCCACGCTGATCACCGTGGTAGCCATGGCCAAGGGGATCTGGGAATTCTGGTTTTTCGGCATCGAACGAGACGCGTATTTCTTTAATCTCAGCTGGGCCGGCGTCAATCTCGTGCTTCTCCTTGCCGGTTTAGCCATGGCCTGGGAACGGCCGCAACGGCGGGGCGAGGAACGAGTCAGTAAACGACTGTCGTTTGAACTGCATGCCCCGGGCTTCCGCCTGGCCGGCACGACGGACGACCTCAGCCTGTCCGGCTTGTCCTTTCCCACGCCTTCTACAGACACGATTCCGGAAGCCTTCGAGGTCGTCCTGCAGGGCCGCTCGCCGATGTCCTTTCGCGCCGGCGCTATCTACCACGAGCATCTTCCTGCGAAAGGCGTGACCTGCGGGGCAGCGTTCAGTCCGCTCGATGAGAGACAGCGGCAGTGGCTGGTGACGAACCTATTTTCCGACCCTTCCACATGGTCTCATGCGCATGAGCCTCGTATACGAAATCCCCTGCTCATGGCTGGCCACATGCTGGCCGGACTGTGGCGGGCTACCAGGCCGACGGTGACTCGGCGGCGGCGGATTCCCCGTCGACGCTGCTTTGCTCCCGTCAGAATTCAAGTCGGCGATCGATCACATTGGGCAATTCTACGTGACCGTTCCTCCCGCGGGCTCGGGCTCCTCGTTTGGGGACGTCGCGCCGCGGGTGACTCCGCTCCGCATGTTCTCCAGGCCGGATGCGTATTCGAACCGTTGTATTACCGGCAACGGCTGCCGGGCGTCTGGCGGGTGGGACTCAGACCGTTGTCTGTTCCAGCCGATTTACACACACACACGCTTCCGATCGAACAAGTACTCCCGAGTGCACAATGAAGGAGAGAAAGGTTTTCGTCATGAGATATGCCCGTTTGCTCATGTGGTGTGCGTTGCTGTTTTTCCAAGCCTGGGCAGCCACTCCAGGGCAGGCCGAAGATTTCGTCGAGTCCTGGTACTTGTCTCGCGGGCGTTCCAATCTCGAGATCGAAAACTACAAAGCAGCGATCGAAGCCTTTGAAAAGGTTGTCGAACGCGACCCGACCCATCGCGAAGCCATGCGGAGCCTCGGTGTCGCCTATGAGAAGCAAGGCTTAAAGGACAAGGCGATCGAGCAATTCGATCGCTATCTCGCCCGGTGGGACGACGATGCCGAGATTGCCTTTGCACAAGCTCAGGCATTGGAATGGTCGCGCTATGCCTACCGCGAAAAAGACATGCTCAAGTATTACCGGATGGGCTTGAAGCGGAAGAACGATTCCATGATGCGGCTGAAGTACGCTGCGCATCTCGCCCGAAACAAAGCCACGAGCCAAGAAGCTGTCGAGCAATATGAGAAAGTGCTGGAGGTACAGCCTTACAACGCCGAAGCCCATCGGGGGCTGGCCAAAGCCTATGCCTGGCTGGGCCAAAATGATTTGGCGCTCTATCATGCGAATCTGTCACGAACGCGCACGAAACGGGAACCGGGGGATCTGACCGCCTTGCGCCAAGACATGTCAAAAGGGCGAGAGCCGGCGGTCGAAGGAGTGCTCGGTGTCCTCGCCCAACCGGAACGACCGTTTGAATTGTATGGGGTTCGGCTCGGCACGCGCGGCAAGTTCGACGCGACGCCCTTTACGACGACCCATGTCGAAGTGGGCGCCGAGCATTTTTGGAACTCCACGGACGACCGGACCGGCGGATACATTTCATTTGGTAATCGGTTCCGGCTCAATCCCTCCAACCGCCTCGACGCCATGATCGAGTACCATACCGCGCCGAGAGGTGACGGCATGGCCTATCGAGTCGAGTACACGTATGAGCGGCCGACATTTTTGATCCGCCCGGGCGTCAAGCGAGACTTTCGTTATGATTCGTTCGCGGCATTGGTCGGCTCGCGTGACTCCGGACAGCTCGTGGGATTGGCCCGCTCGACACAGTTCTACAGCGACCTGCTGTTCGATCTCGACTCGGTTCACGTGAAGATCACCCCCTTCGTAGGATGGGTCACGGCGGAGCGGCTGAGCTCAAATACGCAGGTCGGAGTGGACACCAAACTGTCGGTGCCGCTCTGGCAAAAGGAGCAGTGGGACATTGCCGGTGAATATTTGTTCCACCTGACACACTACGGAGAGAATCACGGCGGGTTTCAGCCAAGCACCCGAGAACCTTTGGCCGGCGGATACTTTAGTCCTCAGGTATTCGTCAATCAAATCCCGAGGTTTGCCGCAACCTACCACATGGAGAATCACGATGAAGTGTATGTCGCCGCCGGTCCTGCCTTGCAATACATCGATGAGGCTGCACGATCTGCGGTATTCCGCATCGGAGGTGATGCGCATGCGGCCTATACGAAGCAGTTGTCCAAACCCTGGCTGTTCAAGGTCATGGCGGACTACACACAAATTACCAGCGTCTACATGCGTCTCCAGGTCAACGGCCTGCTGGTCTACACGTTCTAGTGAACCGAGGGGTGCCTGCCCGCCCTCTCAATTCCTCCTTGACCTCCCCTCATGATCTGATACCCTCGACCTGAGGGAAACCACGCGCAATAATCCAGCTGGAGGTACTGCGTGATTCTTGTTACAGGTGGTGCCGGATATATCGGATCGCACACCTGCGTCGAGTTGCTCCAGGCGGGACACGAGGTGACCGTCTTCGACAATTTCAGCAACAGCCATCCGGAATCGCTCGAACGCGTACACAGGATCACCGGAAAGCGGCTCCGCCTGATTCGCGGCGACATCCGGGACCAGGCGGCGCTGGTGACGGCTCTGCGCGACAGCGGCGCGCGCGCTGTGATCCATTTTGCCGGCCTCAAGGCCGTCGGCGAATCCGTCCAGCAACCGCTGTCCTACTACGACAATAATGTCGTCGGCTCACTACGTCTCTTAGAGGCGATGAGAACCTGTGACGTCAAGACACTGGTCTTCAGCTCCTCCGCGACGGTGTACGGTGATCCACAACGGCTCCCGTTGACAGAAGATCATCCGCTTTCGGCGACCAATCCATATGGACAGACCAAACTGACGGTCGAGCACATGCTGCGGGATGTGCAGCGCAGCGATGCCTCGTGGCGCATTGGGATTCTCCGCTATTTCAATCCAGTCGGTGCGCATGCGAGCGGATTGATCGGCGAGGCCCCGCAGGGTACGCCGAACAACTTGATGCCCTTCATAGCGCAGGTAGCCATTGGCCGCCGCCCGCATGTGAATGTGTTCGGCGATGACTACCCCACCCCCGACGGCACCGGTGTGCGGGACTACATTCATGTTGTAGATCTCGCCATTGGACATCTCAAAGCATTGGACGCGCTTAGGCACTGGACCAACCCGGCGGAATGTCTCACGGTCAATCTCGGGACAGGAACCGGCTACAGCGTGTTGGAGATCATACGGGCCTTCGAACAGGCAAGCGGCAAGCAGGTGACCTACAAGATCGCGCCGCGTCGACCCGGCGATGTGGCGGCATGTTACGCCGATCCAAACAGGGCGAAGGCCACTCTCGGCTGGCGGGCTGAACGGACCCTCGCCGACATGTGTGCCGATACCTGGCGTTGGCAAAGCCTCAACCCTCACGGGTACCATCCTCCCCGCTAAACTCTGTCCCTGAGGGGCCTCCTTACGCATCGTGCCGAACGCGGGTGGCGTGATACACTGCCCGCCTGATGTTCGATGTCGTCCTGTACCAGCCGGAAATTCCGCCGAACACCGGCAACATCATCCGGCTGTGCGCCAATACGGGGGCACGGCTGTATTTGGTGAAACCGCTCGGGTTTGATCTGGATGACCGGCAAATGCGCCGTGCCGGGCTGGACTACCATGAATTCGCCAAGATCAGCGTCTACGACAGCTGGACCGAGTGCGCAGACCGCTTCAAGGATCGCCGCCTTTTTGCCCTCTCCACGAAAGGCACGCAGCGGTACGATCTGATCACGTACAGACACGACGACGTATTCATCTTTGGTCCGGAGACCAGAGGGCTTCCCGCAGCCCTACTCGAGTCTGTTCCCAAAGAACAGCGATTACGACTTCCGATGCTCCCGGAGAGCCGCAGCCTCAATCTGTCAAACACCGTCGCCATCATCGTGTATGAAGCCTGGCGGCAACTCGGATTTGGAAACGGCGTGTAACCACGAGAACGATGAGGAACCGGCCTTCACATGATCACTTCCACGAGTCCATAGACAGGACGCTTCTTGGCCCCATACTCCAGCTCGCCATCGACCACCACCATCGAGAAACCACCGATCGCCCAGTTCCAGATGCCGGTCCTTGTGACTCGTTTGAGGATCAGCACAGCCGGCCCCTGTGACCCCGTCCAAGTGATACGCCAGGCGGTCGGCCAGCGATACAAGCCCCGGGCTTGTTCATGGTCAAGCACCGTAACGGTTAAATCCTTCATCGAGTCCGTTGCACCGTTGAAAACCGCAAATCCATCCAGGATGCCCATGAGCGGGACAAGACGCTCACTATGCTGACGATGCAGGTACACATCATCCGTCCCTGTTTTTAAATAAAACCCCTGGTATTCGGTCAACAGGTCCCAATACGCGTGCGTGAGGCGATTGAATTCCGGCATCATGAAGTATTCATAGATCACTCGCCCTGGAATGACCCGGTCCCGCCAGGTCAACACAGCCGGTGCCGACCCCATCCAGACGGCCGCTCCGTCATGCCGCCGTTTGGTTCGCGGTTCTATCGGCTCAATTTTGAGCATAAGCCGGTTGCTCTCGCCCACAATCGTCATGCCCGTTCGTGGCGTACCTTGAAATTGAAAGAACGGCGAACCAGGGATCGTCTTGAGTTCCTTCCCAACATTCTCGTACCCGTTGTTTCCATCGAGCCTCGCCCATCCAGTTGTCTCATCGTGCAGCACCAGAAAATGCTGAGCCTGATAGGCCTCCCCGTCCCGTCCACGATTGTTGTCCAATGCGAACGCTACTCGCCCCTGGCTGTCTTGGCCCACGAACGAAAAGTAGTCGGAGACATACACGAGCGTCGAATCGGGAAGCTGGTCAAGCGGGCGGTCGGAGGGTGAAGCGCTCTGAGTCGATAGCGGAGGAAACACGAACGAAAACCCTAACCAGAACAAACCACATAGGAAGGCACGCATATCAACTACCCCACCCGGCAAGTACCAGACTCGGCTTGGACGCTCTCGTGAATCTTACTGTTGGGCAATCCCCCAGCGGCAATGGAGAAAGCGCTCATTTGAACGAGCAGCACAAGACAAACGAATTATGGCGGCGGCATTTTAAAAACCCTCCGATGCCGAGGATGCACGAATACGACTTCACCTTCCCCAACAGCAAGCTCGCGGTATCGTTCCTTGGTTAATTCAACCTCGATGGCTTGCCCGGAAATTTGACTCATCAATTCAACCCGAACTCGCGACCCAGCGGTGAGCACAGTCCGCACAGTGGCTTCAACCTGATCGTCATTCGTGCGGGACCGGCTCAGTTCTAAGTCATGGGGGCGAACGAATGTGACTTCCCGTTCGCCGGCCCTCTCCGATGTTCCTCCTGAGCGTCCTTCGGAGCGCTCTTGCTCAATCTGCTCCTCGGAAACACGTCCATGAAACACATTGACATCCCCAAGAAAGCGATACACGAACGGATTCGCCGGATTTTCATACACCTCGTCCGGCGTGCCGATTTGTTCGATATTTCCCTGATGCATCACCACGACACGATCTGCGACTTCTAACGCCTCCTCCTGGTCATGCGTCACGAGGATGCCGGTAATATGCAACTCGTCATGGAGTCGCCGTAACCAGCGCCGGAGCTCTTTCCGGACCTTCGCATCCAATGCCCCAAATGGTTCATCCAACAGTAGCAGCTTTGGCTCCACGGCCAGCGCTCGGGCCAACGCCACGCGTTGTCGTTGCCCTCCCGACAGCTGGCTGGGATAGCGGTCGGCCATCGCCTGCAACTGGACGAGCCCAAGCAGTTCACGAACCTTCTCTTGTATGCGAGTCTCAGAAGGCCGTTGTGTTCTGGGCAATACCGTCAACCCAAATGCGACATTATCCGCGACGGTCATATGGCGGAATAACGCATAGTGCTGGAAGACGAATCCCACACGGCGTTCACTGATCCGCTGATCCGTGACCTCCGTACCCTGCAGAAAGATGCGTCCTTGATCGGGGCGTTCCAGTCCAGCGAGAATTCTCAGCAAGGTCGTTTTACCACAACCGGACGGACCAAGGAGGGCCACCAGCTCACCTTCCTCTACATGAAGGCTCACATCATTCAACACCGTAAATGTTCCGAAGCGCTTCGTGACATGGTCAACTTGTATGCTCATCGCGAACTCCCTGCCTGAACGGGTAGCACTGGATCAGCCACAATGATTGGAGACAGCATTTTCCGTTCGACGACGGCTTTGGCCGCAAGTGTGACAATGGCCAGTAGCGTGAGGAGCGACGCCACCGCAAACGCCGAGACGGCATTGTATTCGTTATAGAGAATTTCCACATGCAATGGCATCGTGTTGGTTAATCCTCGAATATGGCCGGAGACGACCGACACCGCGCCGAACTCTCCCATGGCGCGTGCATTGCAGAGGATGACCCCATAGAGGAGGCTCCACTTGATATTCGGGAGAGTGACACGCGTAAACATCTGCCAGCCCGAAGCCCCGAGTGTGATGGCCGCTTCCTCTTCATCCCGTCCCTGCGATTGCATCAACGGAATGAGCTCGCGTGCGACAAACGGAACGGTGACAAAGATCGTCGCGAGCACAATGCCTGGCAGCGCGAAAATGATTTTGATGTCGTGTTCGGCCAGCCACGGTCCCAACCAACCCTGCGCACCGAAAAGCAGCACATAAATTAACCCGGAAATGACCGGCGAGACGGCCAAGGGCATGTCAATGAGGGTGACCAGAATCTGTTTGCCGACGAAATCAAATTTCGCAATGGCCCAGGCTGCGGCGACCCCGAACACAGCGTTCAACGGCACCGCCACAAACGCGACCAACAGCGTTAAACGAATGGCCGCGAGGGCATCCTCATTGAGAAACGATCCGACATAGGCGGCCATCCCGCCCTTGAACGCTTCAGCGAAGACTGCGGCCAATGGAATGAAGAGAAAGAGCGTTAAGTAGAAGAAGGCCGCGGCAATAAGCAGCCTGCGGACAAGGGAGCTCTCGGTTGTGAGTGAATCTTTCCATTGCAAATCAGTGTCAGCGGTAACGCGTATGGGCTTCATAGATTCCTATTGATTCATGTGGCGAGCCGTACTCCACCACTGCAGCAGATTGATCGCCAAGGCCAGAACAAACGATGTCACCAGCATGACCACGCCCAGCGCGGTAGCACCCGTATAATCGTACTGATCCAATTTTGTCATGATGAGGAGCGGAGTGATTTCCGATTTCAACGGCATATTACCCGCGATGAAAATGACGGACCCATATTCCCCGACGGCACGGGCAAACGCCATGGCCATCCCGGTCAGGAGGGCCGGCCAGAGTTCGGGGACGATGACCGCTCGAAATGTTTGCCATCGGTTGGCGCCCAGCGTGGTTGCGGCCTCCTCCACTTCTCGATCCAAATCCTGCAACACCGGTTGCACGGTGCGAACCACAAAGGGCAATCCAATAAAGGTCAATGCGACCAGCACCCCAAGCGGTGTGAAGGCCACCTTGATGCCCAACGGGTCGAGATACTGCCCGATCCATCCATTCGGCGAATAAATCGCGGCCAGCGTAATACCGGCAACAGCAGTCGGCAAGGCAAAGGGAAGATCGACAAGCGCGTCGACGAGTGACTGTCCGGGAAAGCGATATCGGACCAACACCCAAGCAATGATCGATCCGAACAAGCCGTTGATGATCGCTCCGACCATCGAGGCGCCAAATGTCAGTTGATAAGAGGCGATGGCTCGCGGAGTCGTAATAACGTCCCAAAACTGATCCCACGACAACGTACTGGTTTTAACAAAGAGGCCGCTGAGTGGAATCAACACGATCAGGCTAAGATAAAAAACAGAAAACCCAAGAGTCAGGCCGAATCCCGGGAGGACGCTGGGTTGTTTCAACATGAGGCGCATGAGAGGCACATCCTTATTAGGCTCAGGGTGTTTTTCACGCGTATCGAACTGCCCCTGCAGTTATGTGCTTTTCCATCGAAGATTGGCTTGGATTGGCACATATCATGTTCCTTGCACGCTTGTCATGACTCGGGAATTGACGAGGTGACTCCCCTCTGAGTTCCGGACCTCCTGCACCCGGTAATGCAGCGCGGCTCGCGCCAGCAGGCGTGTCGAGTCCAGCAGCGGAACGGCCGCCTGATACCCGGCCATGAGGAACGGCAACTCCGTGCAGGCAAGGATCACAGCCTCTGCTCCATTGAACGCCATCTCCGCAATCACCTGCTGGACAAACAGCACTGATTTCACTGTACGAACTCCTGCAATCAGTTCATGTCGGATGATGTGCTGAATTCGAGCGCGATCATCCCGCTCAGGAACGATGAGGTCGAGGTTTAACTGATGTAGTGGCTCCGAATAGACCGATCCTTCCATAACTGTCTGAGTGCCGAGAATTCCCACTCGATGCCAGCAACGGGCTCCCACCTCTCTCACTACTGGTTTCGCGATATGAATCCAGGGAACCTGGGACTCCACCAGGCGAAAGGCTTTGTGCAAGGTATTGTTCGGACAAATAATGACGTCGGCACCGGCTCGTGTCAGCTTGGCTGACGATTGCGACATGAGAGCAGCCACCTCCGCCCAGTCGTCCTGATCGATTGCCTCGAGATACCGGTGAAGTGAGAACGAATGGAGCGTCACTTCGGGATGGACATATCGACGGCCGATCACGCTTTCCGCCTCCTGACACACGGTCCGATAACAGAGGGCGGCACCCTCCGCCGTTCCGGCAACAATCCCGATGTGCGGAATTCTTTCGACCGGGTTACTCATTGATCGAACAACTCCAATAGATGCCGGTCAAAACAGGCCGAATCTGGGCGAGCGCCGGCGTCGATCCGTCGACTTCTTTTTAGAAAGTACACCGGAACGCCCCTGCGCGATGCCTCCCCCCGCACCCGCTTCGCGAGCGCATGACTGACCCGATCCAACACGACGACGACCGCCTCCGTCGTTGTCGGGATGGTCCGGACAAGATCACGGCGCTTCCGCCCTGACCAATGTTCTACACGGCTCGTCCTGTCAGCGGTTCGTTGCCGGAAGACGTCTGCAGAGTCTCCCCCCACGATCAGTAGGTTCATGGCATCCCTCTTATGAACCCGGCATCCGGCTGACTACTTATTCGGTTTGTAGATTTCATCAAACACGCCGCCGTCCGCAAAATGCGTCTGTTGCGCCTTTTGCCACCCTCCAAAGACGTCGTCGATCGTGAACAAGTTCACCTTCGCGAATTGACCGGCGTACTTTGCCGCTACGGCCTCGGTACGAGGGCGGTAGAAATGCTTGGCGGCGATCTCTTGGCCTTCATCAGAGTAGAGGTATTGCAGGTAGGCCTGTGCCACAACCTCTGTGCCTTTCCTCTTCACCACCTTGTCGACCAGCGACACCGTCGGTTCAGCCAGAATGCTGATCGATGGAGTCACGATCTCGAATTTCCCCGCGCCCAGTTCCTTGAGTGCCAGATACGCCTCGTTCTCCCATCCCACCAGCACATCGCCGATCCCTCGTTCCACAAATGTCGTGGTGGCCCCCCGGGCACCGGAATCCAACACCGGCACATTGGCATAAAACTTTCCGATGAACTCCTTGGCTTTCGAGTCATCATTGCCATACTTCTTCAACGCATAGCCCCAGGCCGACAGGTACGCCCAGCGCGCCGCTCCTGACGTTTTCGGGTTCGCCGGAATAATAGCCACGCCGGGCTTCACAAGATCATCCCAATCCCGAATGCCTTTGGGATTTCCCTTGCGGACCAAGAATACAATCGTCGATGTATAGGGTGAACTGTTATGCGGCAACCGTTTCTGCCAATCCGATGGCAACAGTCGAACTTTGGCGATCGCATCCACGTCATAGGCCAGCGCCAGCGTCACCACATCGGCATCCAGCCCATCGATGACGGCCCGCGCCTGTTTGCTGGATCCCGCATGGGATTGCTTCACCACGACCGCCTGACTTTTTTCCTTTTGCCAATACTTCGCAAATGCCGCGTTGAACTCCTGATACAATTCCCGCGTCGGATCGTACGAGACATTCAGGATGACCGCCGGCTCAGCGGCCTGAACGGCCGCATACCACAGGAGGAATCCGGCCAACACCACCGTGATGGACATTACGTGCTTTATCTTCACGATCAACTTCCCTCCTTCTCTGTCTTTCATGAATGGGGTTATCCTCGTCATCATTGGATGAGTCGCCCCTTCAATGTCGCTCAAGATTTCGGGGATTTCGTCAGCGCATCCAGCGCTTCCCGGTACCGAATCTGTAGTTCCTCCCGCTGGTCAACCGTAAACACCCTCCAACCTGAACGGACCGTGTGCAAATACTCTTCCGGCTCAAACGTCGCATGAAAGGCGGGAGCCTGTTCGGGCACATTCGGCATCACACGATCATACTTGGTGATTTCCGGTCCCGGGCTATGTCGGTCATGAATCTCGCTCAATGAGATATGGAGCAGATTGTCTCGAACATACAACCATCCGCTGGTCGTCTCTTCTTCTCCATACTCGGTCGCATGGCTGAGGTGGAAATAGACGCGCTGATCGGGTGAAGCCAGCTGTAAGGCATTGGAAAGAGCCGGAGCAAGTATCTTCACTTCTTCATTACGGAACCCTCTTGTCCGCTCAGGTTCGCCCGCATAGAGCCGGTGGATAAGATTGCGATCTTTCCATACCCGTACTCCTCGTAATAGCGCGCCGACCTCGCTCTGAGACAGCGTCGTCGGATGGGCGTTTGACGCGGAGTCTGGGTCCTTTTCCAAGTACACCTGATTCAGCCCCGATTTATAGATGACCATTTCCGGCACCGGTGACACACTTGCGCAACCGGCTAGGATTGCAATACCGATAAAAAGCACCACACGGGCCGCTCGTGCGACATAGTGACTCTCGGCGAAATTCCTGTAATTCATGGTTTGCCCTCCTCCTGTCGCTGAGTACTGCCGCCGTCAAGAACCTCTTGTTCAAATCCATATTTTTTCAGTTCCGTCTGGATCCGATCAGACAGCAAGAACGCGATGAAGTCGCGAGCTCTAAAGACATTTTCGGACGTCCACGGTGCCGCCAACCCATACGTGATAGGCCTATGGCTTTCGGCAGGTGCGGCATCGATGATACGGACCCGCTTCACAGGGACGGCATCGGTTCGATACACGAGACCAAGTTCAGCTTCTCCCTTGGAAACCAGATCGAGCACCGCTTTAGAGTGTTCACCTAAAAGATAGTGAGACTTCAGTCGAGGTTCGAGTTTTCGGTATTTCAGGAATTGGACGGCGTCTTTACCGACAGTCGACGTCGTGGGATCTCCGATCGCGATGTACCGCACCGGCAGGGTCTCGAGATCCTGAATGGAGCCGATCGTGGCGGGGAATGCGGTGTTGGTAATCAAAACCAGCGATGTGCGGGCATACACTTGCTTGGTATCTTGCAGAATGAGATTTTTCTGTTCAAGCTGGTCCAGTTCCTCATACGAGGAAGGCACGAAGACATCCACCGGAGCACCCTCCTCGATCTGCTTGAGAAGGGTTTTCGACTGCGCATAGATGACTCGCACATTGACATCGCGGTCTTGCGCTTCGAAGAGGGGCAATAATTTTCTGAATACATCCTTCAGGTTGCTGGAGACGGCGATGGTGAACGTTTCCGATGATTGGGCATACGCGACTGGAGCCAGTGTTGCGGTGAAGGCAACGATGCCGGCGACAGCAAGCAACCGACCAAGAGCATGAGTAAATCGCATGGGAATCTCCTTATGTCTGTGCTGTTCCGTGTACATTAGAAATAGAATTGGTACTGAACGTTGAACCGGTTTTCGACAAGATCCAAACCGAATCCCGGTAAGTTCTCGAACGGGAACCGGTCCGGAGCGCGCCCGCCGCTTCCCATCGTGATATGCGAATAATCGAGGATAAGTCGATTATTGTACGTGCCGTCAAAGCTGTAGCTGACTGCCACGCCCAGTTCCTTCGTCAAATCTTGCTTCTGCCTGATGGAAGGATCATGGATGCCGTATCGAGCCGCCACTTCAAGCTTGCGCGGAATCACGTACTTCCCGACTTGCACATACCAGCCCCACGCATCACCAAGGGACACCGGAGGACCGACGGCGAGCGGGCTCGTCGGGATGGTATTCAAATCGAACGGCCTGGTTCCGGAATCGCTATTTCGCACATTTTGATCTCGATAGAATCCTTCAGCTTGAATCGACCAGCCCCGGTATTTCGCGATGAAATCCAGTTCGAATGTGTGAAAATCGTAAATGCCGCCGCCGAGTAACCGGCCGTTATAGGCAGCGGTCACTCGCTGACGAAACGCCCGCTCGACGATATCGGATCGGATTGAACTCAAATAGTTTTGAGCCGGATCGTAGGCATAGCCGAACGCAATGGCAGCTTGCGGGGTGCGTGAATTGAGAATATCTCCCTGGCCGTATCCCGGATTGCCCGCGATTTTATAGAGCAACCTGACCGTATACATCATTTCTCCAGTTAGAATGCGGGTATCATAGTTGTACGTTCTGGTCGTTCCCGCATTTGGGGCCCCCGGGGTGCCGGTTTGGGGTAACACATTCTGACTGACTGCAGTCCCCTCTCGCGTGAGATTTGCCCCCACCCCTCCCCAAATGCCGATGGCATAGTTAAACTTATACTTCTCCTCATCACTCATAATGCTGATGCCGATGTCTCGGCTGCCTTGCAGGTTGGATGCGAACACCCTCTGCACAATCATGGGATCAGCAAAAGTGGTCGTGGCATTAGACGTGATCAACGCGCGATTGAACCAGACGCGTTGTTGTCCGACTTGAATGGTGGCCCAGGGAATGTGCCATGACGAGATATACGCATCGAGCAGATTGACTCGTCCGCTTCCTCCTTCTTGGTCAAACGCCGGCTGGTTCGCCGCCAAAGAAACGTTGTAGCGAAAGTCAGGATCGAAGGCGTGGCCCATGAATTGAAGCTGCAGATTGGACACATTAAATTTATTCGAATCCTCAGGATACCGGTAGGCACGGAACTCGACTTGGCCACCGAGAATCTCAGGATTTCTGGAGTCTCCAATTGTCCCCCAGGCTTCATTGTAAATGCTGTGGGTATAGCGAACCTGCGTCAGCAACCGAAGCTTGAGCTGAAATTTTTCCCCGACACGGATGTTCAATCCGTTGTTCACATCGATATTGAAGTTCGGCTTCGTGAGTCGTTCCTTCGTTTCAATAAGCTTCAACCCTTTACTGTACTCTTCCTCGGTAATTACTCCTTTCTGATACAAATATTTTAAGCCGGGATCTTCACCGGAATAGTACTCCCACTTGCCATCCTTCTTGACGAACTGCCCCTCCTCAACAGCCCACGAGGGCTCTGCCTGTGTGAGAGAAATCATGATTGCCAGCAAGATGATGAAACCGGAAATTCTCATGTCGTTACCTCCATGACATGGGAACTTCCGGTGGCCCGGTCAGTTCGCCTGTTTAATTAATGAAACAGCGGCTACGGCGTGGGTTCCGCTCATTGGGATCGCCCAGCTGCCGCGGATCGTTACTTTCTTTTAGTACTGCCGAATCATCATTCTGAATTGGGCCATTACTGACGATCTATGCGCATCTTCTCTTTCCGTTCGATCTGAACCACTTTCGAGTCGTGAATGATGATTTCCACAGAGCCGAATCGGATGCCTTTGAGCGCCAGCAGTATCGCCTGCTCGACCGTCTGGTCTGAATGCTGGATTGTTGTCGCTTGACCTGCCCTGGACATAACCTTCAATTCTTTCCTCATCGAGCCATTAAGCAATCACGACATTTCCGATCATGATTGATGCAAGCAGTTTATATATTATCTGATGTTTCTTTGTCAACAATATATATTACAAATTATTTTGATTCACACAAGTATATATATTGATTTGCTTGGTGATCGTTTTATTGGCATTCAAACACAACTTTGTCACTTATTATTGACATGCGACATGTATTATTGCTATACGCTCAGTCATGTTGCCTCGGATCAGGCACCCCGCATACACTGCGCAGTTCTCCAATCGCCTTAAGTCCTGCCGAATGCAGAAAGGCTATTCTCAAAGCGAACTCGCAAGCCGGGCCGGCATTACTCGACAGGCTGTCTCCTCTATCGAAGCCAATCTATATTTACCGACAACAGCCGTAGCCCTCCAGTTGGCGGCAATTCTCGCCTGCCGTGTGGAAGACCTGTTCAGCTTTGCCCCCTCCGAGGACGTAATTGCTGGTGACCTCATCGGTCATCTGCCTCAACCAGACCAGAACTCATCCCCGGTCCGGGTCAAAGTATCGACGGTGGGAAAGCGGATGATCGTGCGGCCTGTACCCGACCTAGGCGAGCAGCTCTCGTTCACCGTGCCGGCGGACGGCTACATCTCCAGCAGAGGCGGCTCGCGGTCCGGCCAAAAGGTTCGCGTGACGCTCTCCCGCGACCGTGAGACGATCCAGCAAGAAATATCCGTGGCCGGATGCGACCCGGCGATTTTCTTGGCCGGCGAGCATCTCCGACGGCAAAAAGACCGGACATCCGTCGTGGGATGGACCATGGGCAGCACGGCAGCCCTGCAGGCCCTGCAACGTGGTGAGGTGCATGTGGCCGGCATGCATCTTTTCGATCCCACGAGCGGCGAATCGAACATGCCGTTTCTCAGACGGTCGTTGAAGGGATCCGGCTACGAGGTCGTGACGTTCGCGACATGGGAAGAAGGATTTCTTGTTCGACGGGGCAACCCCAAGGCCATTCGCACCGCCGCTGATCTTGCTGAACCGACCGTCACTCTGGTCAATCGGGAACAGGGGTCTGGAGCAAGACTGTTGCTCGAGCAACGATTGCGGGAATCAAGCGTAGATCCGACTCAAGTTGGAGGCTATGACCGCATCGTGCCTTCGCATTTCGAGGTAGCGCGAGCCGTTGCCGGGCATCAGGCCGACGTTGGAATCGGGATCCGATCCGCCGCGCAACTCTTCGACCTTGACTTCGTGCCGCTGCAAGCCGCGCGCTACGACCTGGTGGTACCCAAGTCGTATTTGAAGTCCCACCCGACCTTGGCCCATCTATTCGAGACCTTGACCAGCAAATTGTTCCGGAACGAGATCGAAGCATTGGGCGGGTACGACACCAGCGAAACAGGAAAAGTCCAACCCATACGCGCTGTATGACCAGCCCTTGTATTCAAAGAGACATTTAGGAGCCTTGGTCCCATGAGGATATTTCACTATGCCGTTGTATCCGCCATGCTCATGTTGGCAGGAGTCGGATCCGTGCATGCCGTTGAATACGGTGAGCTGGTGCAGAAGGATGGGAAATGGGAGTTCAAGAACACGGAAGACCCGGTACTCAAACTGATGCACGACAAGCACGTGATCACCGACGAAGAGTATTTCAAAGTCACGGATCGCTCGGGGAAAAATTGGATTGAACCCGCCGACGCAGTCTTGAATCGACGGCGAGAGATGGATTGGATTCGGTACGAAAAGACAGCCCTTCACTTGCCGGACTGGCTGGATCTCGGGTTTGAAAACCGGACTCGATTCGAATCGTACGACCACCCGTGGCGAGCGAACCAGGCGATCGGAAACGGACAAACAGACGCCCAGATTGCCTTGCGGTCGCGCGTGCGCATCGGCTTAGGCGGCGACGGCCCGGTGCGATTTCTGTTCGAAGGGCAGGACTCACGCTCCTTTCTCGATGGAGATCGCGGGGATTTCCGGGATGCGACCACGGTCAATGAATTTGATGTCCTCCAGCTCCTCGGATCATTGACCGTAAACAACGTCATGGGAACCGGGCTCCGGACCGATTTTCACTTTGGACGCATGACCTTGGACCTCGGCAACAGGCGATTGGTTGCGCGAAACGCTTTCCGAAACACCGTCAATTCGTTTGATGGGTTTCATTGGCAACTCGCGCAGGGAAATACGTGGAGGATCCGGGCATTCGCGACACAACCGGTCGTGCGGGACGACGTGCGGCTCGATCAGCAATATCACAACCAATTCTTTTGGGGAACCTATCTGGAAAGCCGGCATTTCCCCTGGTTCCAGGTTGACGCCTATTATTTCGGTCTGAACGATCAGCGCGTACCCGACGGGGCCACGCACCGGACCTATTCGACTGCTGGAGGCCGCTTGTATAAGGACCCCAAACCGGGCGAACCGGATTATGAAATAGAGACCGCATGGCAAACTGGCCGTCGTGGCATCACCGATCACTTCGCCTATTTTAATCATTTCGAAACCGGCTACATGTTCAACATTCCCTGGACTCCTCGACTCGTGTTTCAATTCGACTATGCCAGCGGAGATCGCCAACCGGGCGACGGCCAGAATGAAGGTTTCGACACTCTCTTTGGCGCGCGGCGATGGGAATTTGGGCCAACCGGCATTTGGGGTCCGTTTTCCAGAACAAACCTGATCTCACCAGGCTGGCGCGTATTCCTCAACCCGACACCGAATTGGATTTTGATGCTCAGACATCGCGCCTGGTTCCTCGCCCAGGATACAGATTTCTTCGGAAACACCGGCTTGCGGGACACAACCGGGAATTCCGGGACGTCGTTAGGGCATGACCTTGAGCTGCAAGCCCAATGGCAAATCAACGCAAATCTTGATTTCGATGTGGGATATGTCCATTGGTTCAAAGGATCCTATTTTAATAGTCCCACCATCCTTGCCCAAATGCCCAGTGGTGGAAACCGGGATAGTGATTATTTTTATGCGTCGGTTCGAGTCCGGATGTAGAAAGGATTGACCATGAAACTGAAACTTTTCGCATGGTGCTTGTTTGCCTCCGTGATAACGGCGGTCACACCGGTTTTTGCCGAACAGGTCTTGGTCGCCGTCGCCGCCAACTTTGTGCCGCCGTTCCGTGAAATCGCACTGGAGTTCGAAAAATCGACCGGCCATCAGCTGCAGGTGGCGGGAGGATCCTCCGGCAATTTCTATTCACAAATCAAGAACGGCGCCCCGTTCGATGTGTTTTTCTCCGCTGATATGGACCGCCCCAGGCTGTTGGAGGACGAGGGGTTCGGCGTCAAGGATTCCCGCTTCACCTATGCAATCGGTCGTCTTGTGCTCTGGAGTCCGAATGCCGATTTGGTAAAGGGAGAAGAGACCTTACGTTCGAAAACCTTCAAACGTTTGGCCATCGCAAACCCCAAGACTGCGCCATACGGCGTTGCGGCGATGCAGGCCATGCAAAAGCTGGAACTCTGGGAGAACCTCCAACCCCAGATTGTCATGGGAGAAAGCCTTGGACAGACGATGGGGTTTATTGAATCCGGCAATGCGCAGCTGGGATTTGTGGCCTTATCGCAAGTCCTAGCCCCAAAGATCAAGGGACAGGGAAGTCGTTGGGATGTTCCGACCCATCTTCATGAACCCATCAGACAGGACGTAATCTTATTGACGAAGGGCAAGGACAATCCTGCGGCAAAAGCACTCTTGGAGTTTATTGGTGGGCCGCAAGCCAGAAAGATCATCCACTACTATGGGTATGAGTTGAAGTAGCCATGGGAGCGTTGACAGAGCTGGATCTGAGCGCGCTGTGGGTCAGCGTGCGACTGGCCACGATAACCGTGATCGTTCTACTGATCGTGGGCACTCCCCTCGCTTGGTGGCTGGCTCACACCCGTTCCCGCTTGAGACCGATTGTGGAAGCCGCGGTCGCGCTACCGATCGTGCTCCCCCCCACCGTTCTGGGATTCTACATCCTCATCGCCCTGGGTCCTTATGGGCCGCTGGGCCAAATCGCGCATCTTTCTCTCGCCTTCACGTTCACCGGATTGGTGATCGCCTCAGTCTTCTATTCGATGCCCTTTGTGATACAGCCCTTGCAAAGCGCCTTTGAAGCCGCCGGCAAGGCTCCCTTGGAAGCCGCCTGGTCCCTCCGCGCCTCGAAACTCGATGCTTTTCTGACCGTGATCTCTCCCATCGCATTGCGCGGCTATATCAGCGCCATCGTGCTCGGCTTCGCCCATACGATGGGTGAGTTCGGAGTCGTCCTCATGGTCGGTGGATCGATCCCCGGAGAAACACGCGTCCTCTCCACGACCATCTTTGAGCATGTGGAAGTCATGGAATATGCTCAAGCGCATGCCATCTCTGCCTTCATGCTAACTTTCTCGTTTCTGGTGCTGTTGGCCGTGTACATTACGAACCGTCGATTTCCCATACATGTCTCATGAGCCGTTTGCTGGCATGTTTTGATGTGCGATTTCCGACCTTTCATCTAAACGTCGATTTAGATGTTCCACTGTCGGGGATTACCGCTATCTTCGGACCGTCCGGGTCTGGAAAGACCACGCTCTTGCGATGTCTGGCCGGACTTGAGCAGGCTCCAAATGGCTTCATGCGGTTCGGCAATGATATCTGGCAGGACGAAAAAATAGGTCTGTCCCTTCCGCTCTATAAGCGCCCGATCGGGTATGTCTTCCAAGAACCTCGCTTATTCCCCCATTACAACGTGCGCGCGAATCTTCTGTACGGCTACAAACGAATTCCCGTTGACGAGCGCCGCATTGTTATCGAGCAGGTCGTCGATATTCTTGATATCGGCCATCTGCTTGAACGTCACATTCACAAACTCTCCGGCGGTGAGCAACAGCGGGTCGCGATCGGCCGCGCGCTACTGACGAGTCCAAAACTGCTCCTTCTGGATGAGCCGCTTGCCTCGCTCGACATTCAACGCAAGCAAGAGCTGCTCCCCTTCATACTCCGGCTTCATCAAGAACTGGCCGTCCCGGTCATCTATGTCAGCCATGCCATTACCGAAATTCTCCAACTTGCGGATAGGGTCGCGCTCTTGAAGGACGGCAGGCTTGTGGGAGTCGGCACGCTCAACGAGCTGCTGACGTCCGTGACGTATCGAGGCAGTTTTGGATCGCATCGAATTGGAGCTGTCTTGGATACTCAGATTGTCGGGCATGAACCGCAGTACGGTCTCAGTCAGCTCGAATTCTCAGGCCGACGTCTGTTTGTACCGCTTCAATCGTCAGCCATCGGGCAAGCGGTGCGTGTGCATATCCTGGCCAACGATGTCAGTCTCGTCATCGGCAAATCGAATGCGCCGACCAGCGTGCTGAACGTTCTGGAGGCGACGGTTCAGGAGATCCGCGAGATCGACCACTCCTCGGTGGAGGTCCTCCTGGATATCGGAGCGCCGCTCGTCGCCGGTATCACTCGAAAGTCGCTCGTGACCTTGGGAATCAAACCTGGGGACCGGGTCTTCGCCCATATCAAGACCGTGGCGCTCAATGAGGAGATCATCGACTAGGTTACGGTCTCCCCAATTTCTGTGGATATCTCTGTGCATAACAATCGTTCTGCTGCATGAAGCGCAGCAATGACGACCGTGGCGACCAGCTTGCCCAGTTTTTGATCATAGAAACGCTGCGCCTGCCTCCCCCAATATCTTGTGGTGTTTTCATGGGTTGAAGGCAAAAACCTTCAATCCTGGATGAGAATGCTGTTGGGGGTTCTTTACACATCATCAAATTTGAAATCACGCTCCAGGCTTGCCAGTTATGCACAGACCCTCTGCATTTTTCACAAAATCATGAGAAATACCGCTTGACAGGGGCATAAAAAGAGTGTAACCATTGGTTACACGATGAAATCGCTAGATCTCAAGCGCATTCGAGAAGGATTAGGGCTCACGCAGCAACAGCTCGCGGACGCCCTTCAGACCACCCGCGTCACAGTCGCACGGTACGAATCCGGCATGAGACGAATTCCCGGTATCGTTCCCGTGGTGCTGGAGCAATTGCAGCACAAGGCTACCATCCCCATGGCCGGAACGGTCGCTGCCGGCTCTCCCATCGAACCGGTTCCACAATCGGAACTGGTCGAGATTCCTCCCAGCATGCTGAAGGGCGGTGAGACTTTTGCCCTGCGCGTGAAGGGAGAATCCATGAAAGACGACGGCATTCTCCCCGGCGACCTCGTGGTCGTGCGAAAGCAGGAGACGGCAAGAAACGGGCAAACCGTCGTGGCGCTCGTGAATCGCGAAGCCACGATCAAGACCTATTTCAAGAAAGACAAACACATTGAGTTGCATCCGGCCAATGCGGCCATGCAACCCCTCATCGTGCAGTCATCGGATGAATTTCACATCGAAGGTGTGCTGATCGGCGTGATCCGCCACTGCCCACTCTAACCAGGAGGTCGATATGGCAATAATGGAGCATCCACTGACTCTTGCACATAACCGGTTGATGGATTTGGAACGGGTTGTGGAAATGCTGAACGAGCAACTCCATGGCTTGCAGAAAGAATTACACCAGGCCAAGAGTTGGTCGGCTGCGGGGCAACTGCGGAACAATGTCCTCAGTCTGCGCCGCAATCGTCTCTTCATGTCGGCGATCTGCAACCAGCGCATCCGCCCGAATACCAAGGAGGTGTCCCATGGTTCTGGAAGAACGTCTCGTTGACCAGGCGGCTGCCGGGCCCTGTTCCGATTGCGGGATGTTTGTCGAGCGGCGAGCGGAGGCGGTCGACGGATTTACCCACTCGACCGTTCAACTCTGCGCGGCCTGTTGGAATGCCTACCGGCAGCGGCAGGTCTTCGCCGGGGGCTGTTGCGGCTGAGGGCACGAACGGTCTCCTCTTCCAATCGTCCCGTCAATGCGCTACAGTCACGGTCACGCCCCCGTAGCTCAGTTGGATAGAGCAGCGGTTTCCTAAACCGCGGGTCGTACGTTCAATTCGTATCGGGGGCACCAAACCAAGCTTGCTCGTGCCGCCCGCCTCATCGGCGCTAGCCCCCTTTGTTGGTGCCGAATACACCCCACCGATCCCCTACACTTTCAAGCCTCAGTGGACCGCGACGGCGGTTGGTCTTGGAGGAGCGATTGCACCGTCTCTCCGACTAACGCGCGTTCCACCGCCTGATTCCGGCGGTGCAAGAGAGCCGACACCGGATCGCTGAGATCGAGGTGGGGCACCACCCACGGCGGGGCTCCATTGCGAACCGAATCCAGCACCTCTTTCACGAAAATCAGGTCCGGAGCCTTGATGAGACTCACCCCTTCCGGTTCCTGCAGGCGACCCACAAACCCGTTTTCGACGAGCCGTTCAATCTCCTCCTCCACCAGAGACAAGGGGATGTTCAGTTCGCTCGACAACTCCGGCAGCCTCAACGGTCGATCGCCCTTGAGATAGTGATGCCCCAGGACTCGCAAGACTTTCAGGGCCAGTTGCTCACGGAACACGTAGGTCCCCTGCTCCCACAGGAGGCGCGACCAATAGGCCGTGGGATATTGGTGAAAAAATGACAACTGCGCCCCGACCAGCACAATCATCCAGCCGGTATAGAGCCACAGCAGGAACAATATGAGGACCGCAAAACTCGAATAGATGGCGCTGTAATTGGCGGACGCCGCCACAAATTTCGCGAAGATTTCTTCGGCGATAATCCAGAGAACGGCCGCCGAGACACCACCGATCGCTGCCGAGCGCACGTGGACATGGGTATTCGGGATCGTCTTGTAGAAGAAGGTGAACACGGCACAGAGCATCACGAAGGGCACCATGTTGCCACTCCACACCAGCAACGTGCCAAGCGGCTCCATGTCCACGAGACGTTGGACCAGGGTGTGACTCTGAAGTGATGCCAGCAAGCCGAACGCGCTCACCACGAGAACGGGTCCCACGAGCACGGCGCTCAAATAGTCGGCAAACTTTCGCTCCCAGGTGCGTCCCTGCTTGATCTGCCAGATCGCATTCAACGCCTGCTCGATCTTGTCGATCAGCGAGTAGGCCGTATAGAACAAGCCGGCAATCCCGAATACCCCCAGCACGCCGACTTTGATGTTGTCGACGAACCCCACGATGGTGGTCGTGATCTCCTTGCTCCTTGGTCCCAACGGTTCCAGGGCCTGGGCGAGGAAGGGTTCAATCACATGGTGGACATCGAACGCCTTGAGGACGGAGAACATCACGGCGAGAAACGGGACCATTGACAGCAACGTGGTGAAGACCAGCCCGGCCGCCCGCGCATCAAGCAAGCGATGGCGGAACTCCATACCGACGGCAGTGGCCAGCCGGAGCGCCTGTGTACCCAGCCGTTGGAGCCATGACATGGTCGTCAGATCCCTGGTCCAGAGGTCCTGCTTCGCAAATTGGGACATGCGTGTGGAGCCGGCCATAGGTCCTCCTGCTCCGTGCAGGGTGTTCACATCGTTTCGGTACAACAACAGGTGCGGCAGATATTAGGTACGGACGTGATCAGGATACCATCCTAGGATGGTTTTCCCAAGAGGGAGCACAGGACCTAGGCACAATGACTAATGGGCCAGTTCATACGCCACAGCGGCACGAAACCTCTCAAGACTAAAGGGTTTCTGTAAGGTCTGGCGAGCACCCAACAGTTTGGCAACATCGATCCCGCCTATATCCTTACCCTGTGTCCTGGAGATGGCAATCACTTTGACGTTGAGAAATTCGCTGGTCAACTCGAGAATCAAGTCGAGCCCGTTCAAATCTGGCATGTGAATGTCTGCGATGACCAAGTCCACCGGCTCTTGACGGTAGAGCGCGACCCCCTCTCGTCCGTCTGCGGCTTCGGTCACCCTATGCCCGGCGCGTTCGAGAACGGCACGCAACAGAATACGAATCTTGGGTTCATCGGCTATGATGAGCATAGAGGACATGTGGCTCCCCTGATGGGGCTGCGTCTCTTCCCCACACATTTTCCGCGGACGCATTCGAGACCTCACAGTCAGATCATCAGGCGGCACGCCTCAGGAAGGACTCTACCCCAAGATGGACTTCGTCATCCTGATAGTCCGGCTCACCACTCACCCCAACCACCACCGTCACCTTCGCCTGTTGAGACCGGCCATTTTGCGCAATGACGGAGTCATGGACATGGCCGCAATTCATACATCGCACGCTGGTCGCCCACATATGTCCATGGGAACCTTCAAAATCGAAGAGGTGATCTTCTACCATTAGTCCCCGGCAACGTGAGCAAGTCATGGGCATTCTCCTTGTGATATAGGCGATTACATTCGTCTCGCTTGAGACAAGGATAGCCCTTGGGGAGGCCTGCGCCACATCCAATGGAAGTACCTCGGAAGTAGGCCCCTGAGCCCCTGTGCGGGAGGGTGTGAACGGATGACTTCGAAACGGGCTGTCGAGCCCCTACAGTCCTAGGAGAGTTGAGAACGGTGTGTTGCCTGGCCGCCAGTGAAGGCGGCCAGGCTATTCAGATCGAATATCGCCGGCTTCCGGCCTGACGTGATGCGGGACAACTCTCCAGCGCTCGACGATGCAGGTGTCAGTTCCCCCCCCCGACCGTCGCGCGTAACGTCCCCTCACTCATCAGCTGGACATGCAGTGCGTTGGCATCCGCGGACACGTTGACCCCCTGCACCGACGCCACGGTGCCGTGCATCGAGACCGTGGGGCTCAACGGGCGATTCAGTGCTGCCGCGAGAAGACTCTTGATACGGTCGGTCTCGGATGTCACCCCGAAGACGGCCTGGTCTGCAACAAGTTCTCGGAACGTGACGTTGTAGAGCCAGCTGGCAACTTTCGGCAACAGTTGCTCTGTGGCAGGATCCCAGCGGAGATCTCCGATGAAGACGGTCTGGGTCAACACATTCATCCCGGGCCTCCCGATCATGTACACGTGGCCATAGGCATCCCCGGTGAAATCAATTCGCAGGACGACCTGATTGCCGCCATGGCCGGAGATCGCCGCATTGGTAATTTTCACGACGTCTCCCTTGACCTGAAGCTGTTTCCCTTTGAGCCGGCTCGCAAGAGTCTGGGACAGTGAGGCATAGTCCAATTGAACCTCCGCTGCAACCCGGAACCCCGGAGCAACGGCCTGCATGCCAAGCGGCGGGAGCGTCGCTGCGACCGCCGCAGGTTCGGAGCCGCGGACGACGACAGGATTCGCCACGAGCTGGATCTCACCTTCAACGACGGGGCCTCCCTTCAACACCCCGCTCTGCCCAACCATGTCGGTATTGAGCTGAAGCCACATGTCTTGGTCAAGCTTAATGGGGGTGCGTAACGCGTTCCACACCTGTTCCACCTGGGATTTGACGGTCATGGCGTTGATTGGCGCGACCGCGCGAGTGAGTCCTACACGCACACTGTCTGCCACTCGTTGTCTGACTTCTTGGGTCGGATCCAGATCGGCGGGGCGTATCAGGCACTGGTCAATCGTGTTCATCGCCACACCGATGACGGACGCCGACACATTGTAATTCGGAGCGATCCCCATGGCGACACTGCCATCTAAGGTAGCCCGTCGTGGCCATTCGCTCCCTTCCCCGCAATGGACCGGCAGACCAGCCGTGTGCACCGATGGATGCACCTCGGCCTTATACCGCACTCCGGCACTCACAGCGACACTCGACCCGGTCGCCGTCATCCCTTTCCACCAATCACGAAGACTCCTCTCTCCCTCGCTGCTCGTGGCGTAGGCCGTCCCGGAAGGGTTGATCGCAAAATCATCCCGTTCAGCATAGTACTTGAAATCCATGCCCTTGGGGCTCTTGATGTGCGCTCCCCAATGGTCGAACTTCTTCGGAATCACACCCTCGTCGTTGGCATGGTGGAGCATGGCCGACAGATCCACAGAAATGGGAACACTGATCATGGATTTTCCCAGTGAAGCCAGGGGAGGCCGACCTGCCGGCAGCGGCTCCGGTTCAGGTGGACGGACGATATTCTCACTACAGCCCGATAACAACGCGACGCATAAGAAGGCGAATGCACTACGCCCTGCTTTGGAAGACATCGTCCCCCTCCTTGGCTCATTGGTCATGGTGAAGTACTCCTCGCAAATCGTTGCACACTCTGGAATATCCTTCGAGGGATGGCCATTTGAAGAGTGCCCAGGATACCAGAATCAAGCTCCCGCTTCCTACCCATCAATACCGTAACCAGGGTGCACGTTCACACTCAGGTTGCGACCCCTCATCAGACCCATTTCTTCAATAAATGAGCGAGGATGCAGCCTTCAGCTGCCTATTGCGGTCGGAGAACGCTTTTCAAAGGAACCAGCACGCATCAAGTATTTGTTCCGTCTTCCGATAAGAAGATAGACATCGCACACCACGGAACATCCACTATGGTCGGCCATCGGTCAAGTCCATCGAATTCTCTCCGGCACATTCTCGTGGTCGATGACGACCCCTCCATGCGGTTGCTATGCACCACAAGCCTCAAACATGCCGGCTATCACGTGCGGGAAGCCGAGGGCAGTTCGGAGGCCATGGCCATCTATACCGCCTCAGCCACTCCCATTGACTTGCTGTTGACCGATCTGTTTCTGCCTCCCGCTGAATTGCACTTGAGTTCCGTCACGAATCCCTACCCCCGGGTGAATGGACATGATCTGATCCATCAGATTCTCTCGCTCAAAACGGAACTGCGCGCGCTCTTCATGTCAAGCCATTCCCTGAGCCATCTGGCCGCTCAAGGGATCGAGATCCAACCGGATCGATTTCTTTCCAAACCGTTCTCCGTGGAAACCTTGCTGGCTCGTGTTGCCGCAGTCCTTGCTCTTCCGCCGATTCATCGTGCCCCCTCGACAGCGTCCGCATCACCCGGCAGCATCCAGTGGTGTGATTAAAACCGCCCGCGGCCCCGCTGTCCGTCACACACCCCTCGACCTGCAACGCCGCCATGCCGCCCCTCGCTAAAAACCGTTGTTTCCTTGCCCAGTTCGACCCCCTCGGCTAGACTTTCCCACATCGCCATGGCACGTACACGCGCAGCAGAACACCCTCGCCAGTCGCCGAAAAAGATCTCCCTCGAGGATATTGCCAACGGAACCGCACGACTTCACGAAGTGCTCACGGCGATCAATGATTTCAGCCAAGAGGGGTTCCCCTATCGGGATGCCGCGAGGGCCAAAGCCGAATTACAGCTTCGTGAATGTGTGAAACAGGTCTTTGGCGAACGGTCTCAAGAATTTCGCGACTATCAGCACTACACGCTTCACACCTCGAACGAGGCGGAGACAGCGCAGAGTATCACGGCGGTCAAACGCCTGATACTCATCCTGGATGATAAAAAGCTGGAACTGCAGGGGCTCAAGCCTCCCCCGGCCACGCCTGTCTCCCAGGGAACCGGTACGGTCAGCCCGGTGAGTACCGCACAGATGCGGCTGGTTCCTCCGGCACCATCAACAACGATGGCAGCCAAACCGGTACACGTCACCGCCCCCACGTCCGTCTTGGTGAGCATGACGACCTCTCTTCCGCCCGTTCCCGCAACAACGGCCAGTCCGCCGCCACCTCCTGCACCAGCTCCCCCCATACCGCCGATCTCGACACAGTCGCTTCCCAAAATGCCGGTCCAACCAACCGCAACCGGCCAATTCCCGAAACCGCAGGTTCCGCAACCACCACCCGCTACGCCCGCACCGGTGGCCATCGTACCTCCAGCTCCACCTGTTTCAGCCCCATCATCCGTCACAGCACCGCCGCCTGTGTCTCCCTCTACCCCCTCTGTTTCCATCGCCCGTGAGACCAAACCCGCGCCGACACAACAGGCCGCGCCTGAGCCGGCGCCTCCTTCGCCCTTGACATCAACTCAGCCGGTCGCCGTCCAGACGGCGCAAACTGTTCCTGTCACTCAGCCTCTCTCCGAACAGGAGACGCTGCACCTGATTCGAAAGGTCTGCCTTCGGCTTCATGCCGTTGCACGCCAGTTACGCCTCAGAACAGACTCGCGCCCGACGATCGAGATAGACGATGACCACGATTTGGCAGACCTCTTGCGCGCCCTCTTACGGCTGGAATTCGACGAAGTCGGAACCGATGAATGGACGCCGCCCTACTCAGGCGGGGCACCGAAAACCACGCTGTTGCTCAATAGGGAACGGATCGCCATTGTGGCAAAAAAGACTCGGCCCGGCCTCACCGACAAGGACATCGCCGAGCAAGTGACGGCGGATACAGGTTTCTATTTAGCCCATAAAAAATGCACTACGCTCTTTTGCTTTGTCTACGATCCTGAAGGCCGCATTGGCAGCCCGAAGCGTCTCGAAACGGACTTAACCAACGTCAGCGACCGATACACCGTCGAAGTCCTTGTCGCACCAAAGTGAGCCCTATGCAAAAACCCAAACTCAGACAGGTACCTCCATCAAAAACTCCCCCGACATCGAAGGCCAAAGCCCCGTTGACAGTGGCCCCGCGTGTTGGCTATAGTGCGTCCACAACGGCTCCGGTAGAGATCGCCTATCAGATCCATTTACCCGAGCCAGGAGTCACCCCGATGTTGGATCGGGCTTATATCCTGATCAACGTACAACCGGGGCAGACGTCAGCCGTAGTGAAAGCGCTGTCCAACATCAAGGAGATTCTGACGATCGATCCTTGCTGGGGGAAGCCGGACATCATCACAGTCGTGGAAGTGTCGGATCAGGACGCACTGACGCAACTGGTTCTGAGTCGCATCCACAGCATTGAAGGTGTCACGCAGACGGATACGCACTTGGTCTACAAGTTAGCGGAGAGTCCAACAAGATGATCACACGGAGGTGCACGATGATGCGACGGACCGGTTGGGCCCTAGTCACCGCAGTGTTCCTCGTAGGATTGGGCAGCGCGGCACAGGCAGTCGAACCCGATGTCGTTCAAGTTCAGCTCGCAGCCCCCGTAGAGAAAGTCAAAGCGGCCGTCACGGAGGTGTTGACCACCAGCGGCTATACAAACGTCGAATGGAAAAATGATTCAACGGTGACAACCAACTATCGGGATGAGACCGAGGGTATTCAATACCTGTATGATTGTTGCTGGGGTGTGATCAAGAATCGCGTTGAAGCCACCGTAACCCCGTCTGGAGATCAGACCACCGACCTTCGCCTACAGGTCATGGCGGAGGGCAAGCGCACCCTATGGGAAAGCTTCATCCCCGTTCAAACCCCGGCTCCGGAAAGCGCGAACAACCAACTGCGACTGATTAAGAACAAGCTGAAAATCGTCTCGCACCCCTACACGACACAGTCATTTTTTTCCATGAAGTGACGCTCTCCGCGGTTATCTGCAACGGCCGCGGCCACGAGGCCGCGGCCGTTGCTGTTTCATGCGTCGCCGCTTTTTCCTGCCTCTCTTTCAGCCCCTTCAGCTTCCTCGCCAATATCCAAGCCGAACCGCTCTGCCATTCGATAAAGCGTACGCCTGTCGATTCCTAGAATTTTTGCCGCCTTGACTTTGTTTCCCTTGGTTTCCTTGAGCACCAGAATCAAGTGCCGCTTCTCAACTTCCTCGAGCGTCAGTGTCGCATCATTGGCCGTATCGCCCTGTGGGGATTTCCCCTCTGCGCCATCGATCGACTCTTGCCGGATGGCATCCGGCAGATCGTCCGGCGTCAACAGGGGCCCATGGCTCAGCGAGACAGCCCGTTCGATCACGTTCTCCAGTTCTCGCACATTGCCGGGCCACCGATACTGAGTCAATAACGCCATCGTCTTGGGTAACACCCCGTGCACGCCGTGCGACGATCCTGCCCGGTATTTCTCAAAGAAGTGATGGACGAGCATGGGAATATCTTCCCGCCGATCCACCAAGGACGGAAGAGTAATCGGCACGACATTCAATCGATAAAACAAGTCGTCGCGAAACTTCCCTTCCTTGACGAGCAGCTCCAGGTCGCGATTGGTCGCGGCAATGATCCGTACATCAACCTTCACGGAACCGGTCCCTCCGACACGGCGCACCTCCTGATCCTGCATCACCCGCAGGAGTTTCACTTGCAGCGCCGGGCCAAGTTCTCCGATTTCGTCGAGAAACAGGGTGCCCCCATTGGCGGCTTCAAAGAGACCAGCTTTGGTGCCGACCGCTCCGGTGAACGCCCCCTTTTCATAGCCGAACATTTCCGATTCCAGCAAGGTGTCCGGCAAGGCGCCGCAATTCACCGGCACAAACGCTTTGTCCCTGCGGGGCCCGTTTGCATGAATCGCCCGGGCAATGAGTTCCTTGCCGGTACCGCTTTCTCCTTGGAGCAAGACCGTGCTCCTGCTCTCCGCCACCCGAGCGACCATTTTATACACGTCCAGCATGGCGGTACTGCTTCCCACCAGTGGAGACCAATCACTCTTCGTCTTCAATTCTTGACGGAATCGGGCATTTTCTCGAAGAAGCCGGCAATGGTCGAGACTCCGCTTGACCACCAACGTGATCTCTTCCCGCTTAAACGGCTTTGCCAGATAGTCGTAGGCGCCTTGCTTGATGGCCTCGATCGCGCCTTGCAGCGATCCAAACGCCGTCAGCACCACGACCGCTGTATTCGGGCTCATCCGCTTGAATTCGCGCAACACGGTGAGGCCGTCGACAGCGCCCATGCGGATATCGGTCAAGACCACATCCACATGCCCTTCACGCCCGCGGGCGATGACTTCCTCACCGCTGGCGAAGGCCTCGACGGCATAGCCCTCCTTCTTCAAGGCGTCGGCCAACAGGTCACGGGCCACCGCATCATCGTCAGCCACGAGAACGGTTGCGGGGTGCATTAGGCTCTCTCCTCTGCATGTACAGGCTCGGTCTGGAGTCCGGGCAAGACTATGGTCACGGTCGTGCCGCGCCCGATTTCACTGCTGAGCACCAAGCTTCCTCCGTGCGCCATAACGGTTTCGCGGCTCAAGAATAGCCCCAGCCCGGTTCCCTTGCCAACCGCCTTTGTGGTGAAAAACGGTTCGAAAACTTTTTGTGCGTCGGTCTCCGGTATCCCGCATCCCGTATCCTGCACCAGAATCATGACGACGAAGGGCGACATTGCATCGGCCACACGGCGGCCTCGTTCAAGTTCATCGGACGACGCCTCGCGCGCCTCCGCTGAGATCTTGACCGCTCCATGGGAAGGAGTGGCCGCTAACGCGTTTGCCAGCACGTTCACCAACACTTGGTGCATCTTCTCCCCGTCGGCCCAGATGCGCGGAAGCTGTGCCGGGATCTCAATCGTAAAGGAAATTTCTTTGGCATGGAAGGCCGGTTCCATGAGCACGGCCGCAGGGCTGATGACGTCCTCGACAGGCAACCAGCTCGGCTGAGGCTGACGCGGCCGCGTGGACGACAGCAAATCCTGAATAATCCGCACCACCCGTGTCAGTTGTTCATCGATCACCGTCACCTGTCTTCTCATCTCAGGCGTCAGCGTCGGCTCTTCCGCCAAGGCCTGCACATGCCAGGCAATCGAGTGCAGCGGCGTGCCAACTTCATGCGCAACGGACGCCACAAGTTGTCCCACCGCCGCCAACCGTTCTGATCGATTCAACTGATCCTTCGCCTCCACGAGCTGCGCGTTTGCCTTCAGCAGATTTTCCGTCTCGCGCGCCAGCGCCGCCCGCGCATCTTCTTCTCGAGCCTTCCGCTCCTCCCAACTCATGCCGAGGTATGCCACCAGCAATAACACACCGGCCACGACACTGCGATTGATGACCGCCGCCTGAAACCGGCCCGGTTTGGTCGGCTGTAATAAGCCCGAATAGGTGGCCACCACGCAGGCCAGCACGGTCACCAGCATCAGCGTTCGGCTGCGCAGCGTTGCGACGAGCAGAATCGGCAACACATAGCCATACGCGCCGACCACATTCGCAGGGGCGAATTCTTCGATGATGAAGATGATCAGGAAGCAGGCGGCCGCAATGGAGAGGATAAGATGGTTACGCTGCGTCATGGCCAATCGAGGAGGGCACCGGAATGATCATGGGCATACAGCATGTTCTTACACACGGGGCCGCAACGAACGCAACTCCGCCGCAAGCTGTTCGAACCGGTCATCGCGAATCAGTTCTTCCACCGTCGGTATCAGTTTCCTCCGCCAGTTTGGATGCTGGTCGACCGTTCCCGGCACATTCGTCTGCGCCCGCGCGCCGATCACATCCTCAACATTGGCCAACACCAACCAGGCAGGCGTACGGGCCAGATAGACATGAATCGCGCGAGCCAACTCCCAGGTCATCGCCGGACCATGGGCCGCATCGTCCGGCAGACCGGGTGGCCAAAGCCCCTCGGAACGTAATGCCGCCATGATCGCCGCTTTTTCTCGTTGCCGCTCCGCCAATGCCGACATCTTGCTCTCCTCCGAAGAAACGAAACCCAGTTCTGCGCGAGTCGCAATATCGGCACCGTCCCAATACCCGCTGAGCGTCGGCAAATCGTGAGTTGCGGCAACGGCAAGCGATTGCGACGGATAGGCTCCCGGAGGCTTCCACCCCCCCTCCCACGTCCGTTCAAAATAAAATACGCGATACGACAGGACCCCGGCCGTTCCGAGTCTCTGACGCACCCAGTCAGGCACGGTACCCAAATCCTCCCCGATGACGAGCACCTGGGCCCGCACACTTTCCAAGGCGAGGATTGCCAGCAGGTCCTCGGCCGGATAGTGCACATAGGTGCCTTTCGACGCAGGCAGGCCGCGTGGAATCCAGAACAGCCGAAACAACGCCATCACATGATCGAGTCGAATGGCCCCGCCATAGCGAAAATTGCGACGCAACAATTCAATGAGATACTCATACCCGCTGGCCCGCAGCCGTAGCGGATCGGCCGGGGAGAATCCCCAATTCTGCCCGTCAGGAGCAAACGCATCGGGCGGAGCGCCACAATCGGCCTTCATCGCGAGCACCGGTTGAAAGCGCCACCCATCAGCCCCGGCACGATCACTGCCCAGTGCAAGATCGTAGTAAAGCCCGATCGGCATACCGGCTTGGCCGGCCTTATCGACCAGGGCGCGCAATTGACCATGCGCCAACCACTGGACGTACTGAATCGCGTGGATCTGCCTCATATGCCGGCGCCTAAACTCACCCACGGCAGCCGAGGACGGGTCACGATAGGGCTCCGGCCAATCCATCCACACGCCTGGCGACGAGGGCTCACGCTGCTGCTCGTCCTCCAGCACTCGAAACAACGCATAGCGGGCCAGGGGCTCCCCTTCTTGCCGGATGTACTGCTGAAATACGCGCCCGCGCTCGGTCGTCGGTGAACGATCAGGGTCACCACCCTCAAAGTTTTCCCGTGCGAACGCCTGAGCACACAGACCCAGCACCGTGCGCTTTGCCGCAGCCACCGCCTCATACTCGACCAACTCGCTCCGTCTGGCGGCGTCAAGTCGCGCGCGGAACGTCGCATCGGCCAGGCAAGCACGGACCGTTGGATCTGTACGACATTCCTCAACCTGCTCGACATCGATATAGAGCTCATTGAGAAACAACCGGCTGGTCGGCGAATAGGGACTGATATGATAGGGAGTCGTATTCTTCAACGCGTGCAAGGGATTCAGCCCAATCACCGAGGCACCCAACTGCGTTCCGGCCCATTCCACCACTGCCGAAAGGTCTTGAAAGTCTCCCACCCCCCAGTTGCGGTCGCTTCGCAACGAATAGAGCTGCAAGGCGATCCCCCAGAGACGCGTCCCCCGCTCGAACCATTCGGGCACGAAACAGCGTGCGGGGGCCACGATGACGCGGAACCCCGTAGCGAGCTCGACACTCCCGCCTTGCACCTGGACGTGTGCGCTGTAATACCCGAGCGGCAATGCGTGCGGAAGGGTGAACTCCATGCGCATGAATCGCCGTCCGGCAACGACGCGGACTTCTTCGACCTTAAGACCAGGCCCTTCCTCCCGCTCATGGGATCGCTCGCCGCTCTCAGACACTAGCCACCACCGGACCCGAATCACCGGCTCCTCATGACTCTCGCACGGCACATGCAGCAACCAGCGGCCGGGCGCTTCCCCCTGCCGCAGAATGCGAACCGGATCACAGCCTTGCATCCACGGCCGATGGTCCCACGCAGTCAGCTCTTCGATCAGCTCGGCGCGGCTTTCTACGCGGAAATTCATCGTGGCCAGTATCGCACGGCGGGTCTCATCGGTCGTGACATGCAGCGTGCCGGCGATATCGTAATAGTCCGCGGCAATCCCGGCGCGATCCGCCAGCAGCCGAAGCAATTCGCTTTCAGGCACATCGTACATGAAGGCGAGTGTGAGTGAGGGAGGGAGGCAAGTCAAGCGAGAGCGGATTACCGTTCGCGAAGACTTTCCTTCACCGACTTGAGAAGTGGACTGAGCAGATACTCGATCACCCGCCGTTGCCCGGTCTTGATCTCCACCGTCACCGCCATGCCTGGCGCCAGATGAACCGGTTTCCCCTCGACGTCGATCGTGCTCCGGTCCATGCTTACCCTGGCCGGATAGACCAACCCCACTTTTTCCACGGGCGCCGCGTCGCCTGAGACAGTCACCACCCGTCCGGGAACCGTCCCATACAGCGTGAACGGGAAGGTTTCGATTTTGACTTCGACCGGCTGTCCCTCTTTCACAAATCCCACGTCTTTGTTTTCTACCTGCGCCTCGACCTCGACAGCCTGTTCCTGCGGCACAAGGATGAGCAGTTGCTGCGCCGGTGTGACCACACCGCCGACCGTATGCACCGCCAATTGCTGGACGACGCCAGCAATCGGCGCCGTCAACCGCTGGAAGTCAGCCTTCTGTCCCGCCTTGGCCATCTCCTGCGCCAGCGATGCGGCCTTGGTTTCCGTAGCCGAGAGCTCCGCCTGTTTCGACTGCTGAAACTCTGACACGAGGGCACGATGGTTCTGTTCTGCTTCCAAGAGAGCGGCTTGATCCTGGAGCAACTTCTTCCGCTGTCCGGCCAGCTCTTGCGTCTTGTTGATGCGCTGCTCTTCGATTTGCAGATAATCCAACCTCGTCACGGCCTGGTGATCCATCAAACGTCGATAGGTCTCGGCCCGTTCCGTTTCCATCGGGAGCGTGGCTTCCAGGCGGTGCACGTTTTCTTCCGTCTGATCGAGCACCGCCCTGCGCTGCTCGATCAGATGCTGCGCAGCCGCCACCCTGGCCCGGTATTGAACCAACTGCTCGCGCAACAACCGCCGCTGCAGCAAGACATGCTGTTCATCTGCGCCGGCGGGAACCTCGAACGACTCGTGCCCGGCTACCAGTGCCCGCAACCGGGCCGCCTCGACTTTCGCGGCCCGATATTCATTGGCCGCCCTGTCCCGATCGGCGCGATTAAGCGTGGGATCGAGCTCGATCAGCAGCTCGCCTTTCTCGACCGCTTGCCCGTCCTGCACGTGAATCGCGGCAATCACACCGGTTTCATAGGGCTGGAGCGTCTTGGAATAGCCGCTCGCGATGATCTTGCCTTGAGCCGTAGCGACGATATCGATCCGGCCGAACGTGGCCCACAGGACTCCGGACGTAAACACCGCCAGTATAGTCCAGAGAATTGCCCGGCCGATTGGTGACGGTGGCGCCTGCTGAATTTCCAATACCGCCGGCAAAAACTCCGTCGCACGGCCGCCCGGCGCGGTGCCGATCTGGCGGCTTGACTCAGCCTGCCACGCCGCCTTCCACACTCTCCAATGCCGCGCAATCATTCCAAATGCCATGTGACTTCAGCGCAATATTCGTCTATTTCGTCTCTTCGGTCTGTCTTGTCTATCTCGTCTTCTGGCAGACGAACAAGATAGTCGGGGATAACGAGATCGACTATTATCCCTCACGAGATGTTGCCGCTGAGCCGTCCTGATACTTTTGCAGTCTCGTGTAGAGCCCGTTCATGCGGAGCAACTCCTCGTGCGAGCCTTGCTCCACGATTTCGCCCCGTTCAACGACATAGATCCGGTGGGCCGGGCGCACTGTGCTCAACCGATGCGCGATGATGAAGACCGTGCGCCCTTTGCAAATCTGCGCCATATTCCGTTGGATGACCGCCTCGGATTCGTAGTCCAGCGAGCTGGTTGCCTCGTCGAAGATGAGGATGCGTGGGTTCGCAACCAGCGCCCACGCAATCGCGATCCGCTGGCGCTGCCCCCCGGAAAGCGAACATCCGTGCTCACCGACCAGCGTATCGTAGCCCTCCGGCATTTCGAGAATGAACTCATGGGCGCCTGCCAGCTTGGCTGCCTGGATCACCCGCTCCATCGCCAGGCCGGGATCGGTCAACGCGATATTGTCCCGCACCGACCGATTGAAGAGAAAGTTTTCTTGCAGTACCACACCCACTTGCCGGCGCAGCCAGGCCGGATCGACCTGCGCCAAGTCCACACCGTCCACGAGAATGCGCCCGCGTTCCGGCACATAGAGACGCTGAATCAATTTGGCGATTGTACTTTTGCCGGACCCCGACCGCCCTACCAGGCCGATCACCTGCCCCGGCTCGACCGTAAACGACACCTTGTGGAGCACTTCCGGAGCATCCGGCCGATAGCGAAAGGTGACATCTTCGAACCGCACCTGCCCCGCCACGTGCGGCAGCGTCGTGCGGTTGGGATTGTAGGAGGGTTCCGGCTGCGTGTTGAGGAGGTCACCCAACCGCTGCACGGAAATGCCGACCTGCTGGAAATCCTGCCACAAATTCACCAGACGCAGCAGCGGCCCCGTTACCTGGGCCGACAGCATGGTGAAGGCGATCAGCTGTCCGATGCTCAGCTCCCCGCCGATCACATGATAGGCACCGACCCAGAGGACGGCCACCGTCGTAATCTTCTGGAGACCGGTGGCCACCTGACCGGCCACGGTGATTAGGCTCGTCGCGCGAAAACTCGCCCGTACATAGCCGGACAGCTGTTCTTCCCACTTGCGAAGCAGCGGCGGCTCGACCGCCATCGCCTTGACGGTCTGCATGCCGCTGACGGTCTCCACCAGGAACGCTTGATTATCCGCCCCTCGATTGAACTTTTCATGCAGCCGGGCCCGGATCGCCGGCGTGATCGCCACCGACAGTAATGCATAGAACGGCAACGAAGCCATCACCACCATCGTCAACATGGGGCTGTAGAACCACATCACGGTCAGAAAGACGATCGTAAAGATCACGTCGATGACCACGGTCACGGAATTGCTGGTCAGAAACTGGCGGATCTGTTCCAGCTCCCGCACCCGGGCCACCGTATCGCCGACACGCCGGGCTTCGAAGTACGAGAGCGGCAGGGCCAGCAGATGACGGAACAGTTGCGCGCCCAGGCCCACATCGATACGGTTCGTCGTATGGGCAAACAGATAGGTGCGCAGCCCGCCCAAGATGCCCTCGAAGACCGCCAGCGTGATCATGCCGATCGCCAGCACGTGCAGCGTGGTAAAGCCCTTGTGCACCAGCACCTTGTCGATGACGACTTGCGTGAAGAGCGGCGTCAAGAGCGCGAAGAGTTGCAAGAAGAACGAGGCGACCAGCACTTCACCCAACAACTTCCGGTACTTCACGATCGCGGGAATAAACCAGGTGAAGTCAAATTTCAGGTCTTGCAGGCGCAGATTCGCCCGTTTGGTAAAGAGGAGCAGTTCCCCGGTCCAGGCCGATTCGAATTGCTCACGAGACAAGATGAGCGGGCGCGCTTCGGCCGGATCTTGAATCAGCGCCTTTTCGGCTTCGATCTTGGCCAGCACGACATAACGGCCATCCTTCCGTTTGGCTATCGCGGGGAACGGTGTCCCAGGCAACTTGCTCCACTGGGTTTGATGGACACCGGCCTTGAGCCCGATATGTTTGGCTGCGCGCAGTAGCTCCGTGTTGGACAGCGGTTGGCCGGGCTGGGCGAATTGGTGGAGAAGCTGCGCGCCGTCGGCGGGCAGATCGTACAATCGAGCGAGAATGAGGAGACAGATCAGGCCGGTGTCCGCAATGGATGCTGCCGAGACAGGTGGATTGGATTCCGGGTCAAGGAATGATGCAGTACGAGTCATGTACTTCAATCCTTCAATGAGCGCCCCGCTCTCAGCGAACCCTTCCAATTATGTTGTCACGATGTTAAAGTGTCATGACGTCTTAACGTTGTAACGCTTTTGAGGAGGTTCTTATGGCCAGTGATACCCGCATGACGGTTTATCTACGACCGAAGATCTATCGCGCGCTCAAGATCAAGTCGGCCACAACCGATCGTTCCGTTTCAGACCTCATCAATGCCGCCGTGATCGAAGCCCTACGCGAGGACGCGGTCGATTTAGAGGCCTTCGACAAGCGGAGCAAGGAGCCCGCTCGTCCCTTCGATCAAATCCTGAAGGATCTCAAACGTGACGGACTCTTATGACCTTCTCGTTAAGAAATCGGCTGAACGCGAACTCGGGGCTCTCCCGAAACATGATCTTCGCCGTGTGACGGAACGTCTCGAGAGCCTGTCCCGCAATCCTCGTCCATCAGGTTGCGAAAAGCTTTCCGGGCACGATCAGTATCGAGTTCGGCAAGGAGACTATCGCATTGTCTATGCGATCGATGACGCTGCGCACGTCGTCACAATAGTGAAGATCGGACACCGTCGCGAAGTCTACCGCTGCCCCCCCTACTCTCATGTCCAGCCATTCGCCGCCAGGACAACCTGCACGTCCTGCGGCCGCTGATCGATGCCTTGATCCCAGGTCAGGCCGGTCTGCTGCGTGAATTGCGCCATCGCTTGGATGAGTTGATCGACTTGCGAGCTGAGCAACGTTTGCCCGTTACCGGCCTCGATCGTCTCGATCTGATTGTTCGTGCCCAGATACCAATTCTGGAGGGTTATCCGGTCCGTCGAACCATGGATCGCCAGTCGCAGATCGTTGGCTTGTCGACTGATGGCAAGATCCAGCGGGTTGATCGTGGCGCCGAATATCGCCCGGTCTTGGTTACCCACAAACGGGTCGGAATCACTGATCGTGTCCTGCCCATCACCGCGCGAGAACTGATAGATATCGTTCCCTGACCCACCGGTCATGAGGTCATTGCCGCTCCCCCCGACGAACTGATCGCCGCCGCTGCCGCCGGTCATCGTGTCGTTTCCAGCCCCGCCGAGCAACTGATCGTCTCCTGAGCCGCCGTCGAGCGTATCGACCCCATCGCCGCCGACGAGTACGTCGTTGCCACTCCCGCCAGACAACGCATCGTTGCCGGGGCCACCGTCGGCCGCATCGTCTCCCGAACCGCCGCTCAAGGTATTGTTGCCGCTATTGCCGACCAGGATGTTGTTAGCGGAGCCACCGATTCCATTGATATTAGCCGTGCCGGTCAAGACCAGGCTTTCGACATTGCTTCCAAGGGTGAATGTGATGCTGCTTTCAACCGTGTCGGTACCTTGGCCGGCGGTCTCGCTCACGACATCGCCCACCTGGTTGACGACATAAGTGTCATTGCCCGTCCCACCGACCATCGTGTCGCTGCCGAGACCGCCGTCCAGGCGGTCGTTTCCTGCCCCACCGTTGAGGGTGTTGTTGGCACTGTTGCCGATCAAGATGTTATTGAGTCCATTGCCAGCACCATTGATCGCCGCGGTCCCGGTCAATGTGAGATTTTCTAGATTGCTGCCAAGGGTGTAAGTGATACTACTCTGCACTGTATCGGCCCCTTCGTTTGCGAGGTCCGTCACCACGTCTCCCGCGGCATCAACCACATAGGTGTCGTTGCCGGTGCCGCCCATCATGGTATCGCTACCGGTACCGCCATCGAGCAGATCGTTGCCCGCACCGCCGTTCAAGGTATCGTTGCCGGCGAGCCCAAAGAGTTGATCGTGTCCGGCATCGCCCGCGAGAATGTCGTTTCCGTCGGTGCCCGTCAGCATGCGGTCAGGAACAGTCAGCGTCAGATCAAAGAGATCGGCCACGCTGAGACTGCCGCTATCTAAGGCCGTGACCTGGATCGTCAACAAACCGGCATCGCTATCAGCTGGGGTACCGCTGAAGGTCCGCGTCGTGGGAGTGAATGTGAACCAGCTCGGCAAGGCAGTTCCATCCGCCCGCGTGGCACTATACGCGAATGAATCCCCTGCATCGACGTCGGCGAAGGTGTTCGCCGCAACCGTGAAGGTGAACGCGGCCCCCGTGCTAGTCGTTTGATCGGCGATCGGATTCGCGAGGATCGGCGCATCATTCACGTTCTGCACGGAAAGGTTGAACGTAGTCGAGGCGCTCAGGCTCCCCGAGTCGGTGACTGTCACCGTCAGAGCCGATGTACCGACATCCCCGTTGCCCGACGTCCCGCTCAATGTCCGAGTGGCCGGATCGAAGGTCAGCCATGCAGGAAGAGGCGCTCCACCAACCTGTGTCGCGCTGTAAGTCAGCGTATCGCCATGGCTCTGGTCCACATCGGTAAACGTTGACGCCGGTACGGTGAAGCTGAAGAGTGCATCTTCCAATGTCGCTTGATTCGCCAGCGGTGTCGCCATCGTTGGCGCCTCGTTGACGTTCTGTACGGTTAGCGTGAAGACATCGGACGCGCTGAGACTGCCCGTATCTGTCGCTGTTACCCGTAGAGCTAGGCTCCCGACCTGTGCATCGTCCGGTGTGCCACTGAACGTACGCGTCACCGGATCAAAACTGAGCCACGTCGGCAGCGCCGTGCCATCCGCCAGGCTCGCGCTGTAGGTCAGGGAATCGCCTGCATCGGGATCGCTAAACGTGTTCGCCGGAATTGCGAAGTTGATTGGTGTCCCTTCCGGCACCGTCGGATCGGCAATTGGATTGGCCACCGTCGGCGTCTGGTTCGGCACGCCTCCAAGGAGGGCCACGAGACTCGCCTGGCTTCCATCCGCAAAGGCCATCGTCTCAACCACCAACGACCCGTTGGCATTCGTTGGATCGAAGCTCATTAGGATGAGCCGATCCGCCCCGCTGCTGCCAACCTGAATCGTGAGCGTCCGGGTGGTTTCGTCGTGAGTGAAGGTGAGATCGCCTTGACCAATCCCTGTGCCGAACTGAATCCGATTGCCTTCGCCGACTGTCGCTCTATCTTCGATAATATCGACACCGTCGCCGAGGTTGAACAGATAGGTATCAAAGCCTTCGCCGCCGACCAAGGTATCGTTTCCGGAGGCCGGCGCTCCGGATTCTGGATCGATGGCATTCCCACCCCACAGCGTGTCATGGCCGGCGCCGCCGGTCAGGGTATTTGCTTTCGCCGATCCAATGAGAAGATTGTCCAGCTCATTGCCCGTGCCATGAAGCGGCGGGGAAGGCACAAGATCTTCATTGTTGTCGAAGACGTGAGTGGGATCGATGAGGATCAGGTTCTCCACATCCTCGCCCAATGTATAGGACACGGTGCTCTTGATCGTATCCACACCCTCACCGAGTACCTCCGTCACCGTCTGGCCTGCATGCTGAATATAGTAGGTATCGTTCCCGGGCCCACCGATGAGGATATCGTCTGGCGTGTTAAAAGGGTTCGGATCCGTGCCGATACCGAAATCGAATGGAAACGCCACATTTCCCGACGCCAACAAGACATCGTCCCCTTCCCCCCCCAACAAGATATCGCTGCCGGTGTCGATGAAGGCCACACTCTCAACCGATCGCGCAAACCCTCCGCTCAGCACGTCGTTCCCGGGTCCTCCCTCCAGGACGTTATCGGCAGTGTTCCCGAGAATGACATTATCCAAGCCGTTGCCGATTCCAACGCGGGCGTTTGGAACCACGGAGCTATTACTATCGACAAGGACGAGATTGGCTTCGTTTATCCCCAAGGCATAGTCCACAGAACTGAATACCGCCGGGGACGGCGCAGTGGGAAACGTGGTACCAAAACCCAGCTCTTGACTCGTGCCATCGGCGAAGTTCAGCGTAACCGGCGCGGGAGCAAACTGATAGGTATCGTTTCGGAACTGCACTATAAGCTGATCCGCCGTATCGAGGACTGTAATCGTAAAGCTTAGGCTTGAAGCGGCTTGTATGATGATGACATCACTGGGATTCAGTCCCACCATCTGAACCTGATCGGTATCTGTGATGACGATGTCGTTAAAAAGTTGATCCACGTGGATCACATCGCGACCATACCTACGTCCGAACATGAAGATGTCATTACCGCCGCTGCCAATGAGCGAATCGTCGCCGCTCCCCCCGTCATACATGTTGTTCCCGGCCAGGTCCCTAAGAATATCGTTGCCGCCGTTCCCGATCAGGGTGTCATTGCCGTCTCCACCCGTGAGCACATCATGTCCGATGCCTCCTCGCAGCACATTGTCGCCACGATCAGCATCGATGATGGTGATACCTTGCCCCGGGTCGGCGCCCAGCGCGCGCAGCATGGCACCATCCCACACCGTTCCATCTTCGAACCGCACCGTTTTCTGCGCATGCGCGGAAGATACGAAGAAGCCGAGCAGACGCAATTCATCCTGCGAACCAGGCATGCGCAGGACAAGATCACCATCCGACTGCACAACGCCAACTTGCGTTGGAAGAATGCCTGCCGACAGTTGGATCGTGTCACTCTCTCCACCTAAGCTCTCATCGTCGATCCCGTCCTGGCCGTAGCCTAAGCCGAAGAGATACGTATCCGCGCCGGCTCCGCCTTTTAAGATATCCATGCCTTGGCGGCCGTCGAGCACATCATTTCCACCCCGGCCTTCAAGCAGGTTGTCCCCGCGATTGCCAACCAGCAGATTACTCAGGGCGTTACCTACTCCCGAGTAGCTGTTTGAGGGCCCCACTCTTTCCGTTTGTCCTGTGCCCTGGGTCAGGCCGACTTCAAGCGTAGGAAACGTATCGAGCAACGTGAGGTTTTCAACATTGGCGCCCAGCGTGTAATTTTGAGCCGTGAGAACCGTATCAACGCCTTGTCCGACTGATTCGACGACGAGGTCAAGCTCGAGGACGACATACGTGTCATCTCCGAGACCGCCTCGCAACACACTAGCCGATCCGTTGCCCTGCAAACGGTTATCGAACGCATTGCCAGTGGCAACCAGTGACGTATTCCCTGTAAGCATCACATTCTCGATGTTCGTCCCTAACGTATAACTGTGATCCGTCACCACGGTGTCGATGCCTTGGCTCACATCCTCCACCACGGTGTCCCCCGCGCTGATCACATAGGTGTCGTTTCCGGCTCCGCCCGTCAAGACGTTAGCGCCGCTATTGCCCGTCAGGACGTTGTCCAGTTCGTTTCCTGTGCCGTTGAGATTCGCGGATCCAGTCAGAGTGAGATTTTCGACATTGGCCCCCAGCTGGCCGGTCTGATCAGCGATAACCGTGTCGTTGCCCTCGCCGGACAATTCCACGACCGTGTCGCCGGTCCCAATCACATACGTGTCGTTGCCCGCACCGCCGGTCAGCACATTGGCCGCGCTGTTACCGGTCAGCACGTTGTTACCAGCATTTCCCGTTCCATCAATCGCGATGCTCCCGGTTAATGTCAGGTTCTCAACATTGACCCCGAGTGTATAGGTGATCGTGCTCTCGACCGTGTCGAGTCCTTCATCCGGCAACTCCGCGACAACGTCGCCAGTCTGGTCGACGACATAGCGGTCGTCACCGAGCTCACCGGTCATCGAATCGGCGCCTGGCCCACCATCAAGCACATCCTGGCCTGCCAACCCAATCAGCGTATCGTCACCGTCAAAGCCGTTGAGCTGATCATCCGTCGAACCGCCTTGCATCACATCCGCATCGTTGGTCCCGTTGAACGTCCGCTGCCCACTCGTCAGCAATTGCGTCTGATTCCACACCGTGCCGTCCGCAAACTGTACCTGTTCGACTTGGAACACCGGGGAATCAAAAAAGTGGGCAATCGTCACTCGATCGCTTCCCCCATTCACATCAATGACCAGATCCCCGCCATCCCGTCTGGCGGTCACCTGGGACGGAATGATGCCTGCGACAAACCGGAGCTCATCGAACGCCCCAGCGAACTCTTGGATGACATCCTGCCCGGACCCAGGGCTGAACACATACCGGTCATTCCCTTGCCCGCCGAGCAACCGATCGTTGCCCATCCCGCCATCGAGCATATCGTCACCCAATTCACCACGGAGCACATCGGCACCGCCGCCGACCGTAATCCGGTCCGTCACATTCGTCCCGCGCACATCGTCATCGCCCTCGGTACCGGTGAGATCGAATCCGCGCGCGAGCAGTTGCTCGTAAGACAGGGTACTGCCGTCGGCAAAACGGACAGTCTCAACTGTGCGAACGCCGAGCACATTGTTCCGATCGAACATATCGAGATGAATGGCATCGCCGTTTGTTCCAACACGAATCAGCAGATCGCTCAGATTGGGATGGGATTGATCCGGGGTGAGATCGAGGCGAAGATCCGTTGAGGTAATGCCGGCGCCGAACACTATTTCATTGCCTGCACCGACCGACGCACTATCCATGATCGTATCGAGCCCGTCACCAACATTGAAGAAATAGGAATCGTTCCCGTTCAGGCCTTCGAGCCGGTCATTGCCGAGCCCGCCTTGCAATCGATCGGCGAGGCTCGTACCAGTGAGGGTATCGGCGAACTCAGTGCCTTCGATCAGAAAGCCGCGCGCCACGAGATCCGCGTAGGTGAGGGAAGTGCCGTCCGCAAAGCGGAATTGTTCGATCGTCTGTGAGCCAAACACATCAACCACGGACCCCGATCGAATCCCATCTGACCCGACCCCCACTTTGATCACAATTTGTCCAAACGAGGTGGAGAGCACAACCGAATTGGGCGTGATGCCGCTGCCAAACACCACCGTATCGGTATCGCTGCCTGGACCAGAATCGAATACGGAGTCGAACCCATCTCCCAGATTAAAGCGGTACGTATCGCTTCCCGCTCCGCCGAGCAGTTGATCGTCCCCGATTCCACCGGCCAGCACGTCGGCCCCCGCCTCACCCTCAAGGCTGTCATCGCCGGCATCACCACTCAGGACATCGTCGCCATCACCACCCCGCATCACGTCGGCATCTGCCTCGCCGAACAGCTGATCGTTCCCCCCTTCCCCAAACACAACATCGCTTCCGCTTCCACCGTAGAGCGCGTCGGTACCACTCCCGCCTAAAAGATGGTCATTGCCATCGCCGCCATTGAGGACATTGTCGATCGCCCCGCCAGTCAGGACGTCGTTCCCAGCCAGCCCATAGATCCCCCGGTACAGATCGCCGCCATCCAGCGCGTCGTCGCCCGCAGTCCCCACCAGGTCGAACCCTTTCGCGATCAGATCCGCTTGCGTGAGGATCGTGCCGTCGGCAAACTCAAACGTGTCGATTCCCACCGACACAGTGGGAGTGGCTGGATCGAACCCCTGAATATGAATGGCATCGTTGGTCAATCCCACGCGGATCACGAGGGACCCGATGCCCATGTGGATCGCCTCAGCATGAATCCCGGGGCCGAACACGATCTTGTTGCCTTCCCCCGGTGTATCTTGGATCGATTCCACTCCTTCGCCCGTTCCATCGCTCAGTCCATCGCCCAGATTAAAGACATAGGTATCGGCGCCCAACCCGCCGATCAGCGTATCGATCCCGGCCCCGCCGATGAGGACGTCGTCTCCATCGCCGCCGGTCAGCGTGTCCGCGCCAGCTTCGCCAAAGAGCTGGTCATTCCCCTCGTCGCCAGCCAACTGATCGTTGCCGGCCCCGCCCCAGAGCACATCAACCCCCACCCCGCCTTGCAGGTTGTCATTCCCGATTCCGCCGTCCAGCATATCCTCCCCTTCATGACCCAAGAGCGTATCTCGACCGGCCCCACCGACCAAGACGTCATCGCCCCGTCCTCCGGCTAAAGTATCGTTTCCACTCCCACCATCCAGCCAATCGTTCGCACCGACGGGATCGTTGAGGAAATCGCCGACGAGAACATCGTTGTCGGCCCCGCCCAGGAGACGATCGCTTCCTCCGCCGCCAAAGAGCTGGTCGTTCCCTGCCCCGCCGTCGAGGAGGTCTGCACCAGCTTGCTCACCGTCCAGCGTCTCATCGTCACCGTAGAGTGTATCGAGCCCAATGCCCCCGAGCAGCACGTCATCGCCGCCGTCTCCGTAAAGCGTGTCATTCCCGGCACCGCCATCGAGATAATCAGCGCCGCCTGCTGGCCGGAATTGCACCTCCGGCGGCAACACAAGGAACTGGCCTGCGGGAGCCCAGCCTAGATTTGTATAGGCATCGACCAGACTGTCCCCGCGCAGCCGATCGTCCCCCGCCCCACCCAGCAACACATCGTCACCCTGACCGCCCCAGAGAAAATCGTTGTCGTCACCGCCATCAAGATAGTCCGCCTCCTCCTCGAACGCATTTGTCGAACTCGCCAATAGGGTATCGTTGCCTGCCCCTCCGTCGAGCCAATCGCGTCCCGCTCCCGCTTGGAGCAGATCGTCCCCACTGCCGCCGAGGAGATGATCCTGGCCAGCTCTGGCGATGAGGACGTCTCGATCTTCGCCGCCGTCAAGTACATCATCGCCCGCATCGCCGCCGACCAGCCAATCCTGCCCCGCCTCGCCATACAGTCGGTCATGACCAAGCGCGCCTTCCAAGAAGTCGTGGCCCGCGCCCCCACGAAACTGGTGATTCCCCAGACTGAGTGGATGGGCAAAGATGTCATCGTTCCCACTCCCCGTATAGACGATCTCGTTGAACCCCAAGCCAGCCCCACCGATCGGGCCAATATCAAATGACACGGTGGCCGTGCTGACATCGGTGAAATGTGTAGGTAATCCGTTGGTGTAATCGATCGTGGGTGGCGTGCCAGTGGGCAGGCTCGACAGATTGCGCAGGGTGATGCCCAAGTCGCCGGGGTCCCAGTTCTGAATGGTGAGGGTGTTGTTGATGGTCAGGGTGCTGCCGCTCTGAACGAAGGTAAACTGGCCGTCGAGGCTCTTATAGGTATGGTCTGCCTCGCCGGCTTTGCGGACGCCGCCCACAAGGGATTGGTTATTCACCTGGACCATCCCGCGTCCGTCCCCATCCTCAATCGTGTCGGTCCCATCAGGATTTAGCACATACGTATCGAACCCCAGCCCGCCGACTAATGTGTCGCCGCCAGTCCCCGCATCGAGCCGATCATCCCCGCTGTCCCCTTGCAGATAGTCGTCACCACCATCCCCCAAAAGTGAATCGTTCCCGCCGCCCCCATAGAGATGGTCATTGGTCGGTAATAAGCGCGACCCGTGCAACGTATCCGCGCCCAACCCGCCAAAGAGATATTCGCGTTGGAATGGTGGAGAGGTCGAGGGCACGTCAGTCCCGGTGGTCACATCGGCATAATGGGTGAGGGACGGCGTCACTGGCGCGGGAAAGTTGTGGAGGGTCAGATCGAGTTTGCCCAAAAGAAATGCTGCCCGATCCGTCAGGTACTGCGCCGTCAATTCTCCAAATCCCGTGGCTGAATCGTATAAGGAGAGTTGGCCCTCGGCCGTATGGCCGAGGCCGAAATAATCCGCGCCGACCACCGCAAAGGGATTCAGTGCCCGCAGGGCATACCGATACGCCAATCCGCTGTCCCCAGAATCTTGTGCGGCCGCAACTAATTCCGCTCCCGTCAACCGAGGCGCGACCCGGCCTTGGGCATCACGGTGGACTAGCGGCTCGATGGAAAAGGTTTGATTGGCGGTCGCCGCCTGTACTTCTGCCAGATGGCTGTAAAATTCAGTGCGGGTAAGGAGGTTGCCAAATCCACCCGTGTCATCGTTAAAGTCAGTCTTCTTGTCGATGGCTGTGGGCACAACGAGCGCCCGCAGCGCATCCAGGGCCCGCTCCAGCGTATCCCCTTCGGCGACGTGCTCATCAGCCGTCGTGGTAAACGTATCCGCCCGGGCGTTCGAGGAGGCTTGCAGGATGTGTTCGATATCTGTCTGGATGAGGTCGGGATCGAGTCGTTCAAAGAGCGCCTGCACAGCGAGCGAATCCACCAACAAGGTGATACTATGGGTGTTCCCAATCTGGAGCTGCCCCTGCTCGTTTTGCCCTTCGATCTGCGGTTGACCTTCAATCAAGACCGAGATTGACGGGGCATGAATGCCGGAATTCACGACAAAGGACACATCGGTGCCGGTCAATCCCTTGCCAATAAGTTGTGTGATTTTGTCGAACGCCCCGCCCGTCCGAGTCTCGCCAACTCCCGTCGATCCAATCGAGAGTGTCCCGAATGTCACAAACTGCGTGTGCATCGCCGCACGTGCCTCATCGTAGGCTTGTTCCGCATATATGTTCCCCGATGCCCCGCTTTGAAATCGGCTTCCGGTCGGATCGAAGGCAAGGATACGAGTTTCGAGATCCAACAGCATCCGCCGAATGCTTTGCACCTCGGGTTGGCCGTCCTGCCCCTGCTCAACAATCCGGCCCCGTCCCGCCCCGTTAAATGTGGTCGTCTGTCCAAATTGAATGTTCGGATCTTGGTAATGCAATTCCGTAAAGATCGTGGCCAGATGCCCGCCAAGCGAATACCCGGTGACGTTGAGCCGTGCTCCAGCAGGCAGCATCAGCAGGGGATTCGCGGTCAACTCCCGATAATACCGTTCCATGCTGACGAGTTGGGCAAGGGCAAAGCCCTGATCGAAGATCTCGCCGTCCGCCCCCGGAAGGCCATCCCGCTCCCAATCGCCCCCCTGTATGCGGGGGAGAAACTCCGTGCTGCGGAACGAAAGGGTATATTCACCAGTCTGGGTATCCTTCATCAACGTCGCTGAAAACCCTGTGGCATCGTTCGCGTGGTGGTCGACGACCTGATAGCGCTGGGCAAATTGCTGGGATTGAAGATCTGTGAACTGGGTCTTACCTGTAAACTGGTCAATCGAAATCACGCGGCGATCATTGTTGCCATCTACAAGGACTTGCTGAAGTGAGACACCTTGCCCAGTAAATTGGTCAAGATAAGACTCTGCGGCCATCTGTTGGATAGCAAAATCAAGCCAAGCTTTGATATCAGTTGCCATCTTTCTTCTCCTTCACCTCAGATGGAAGAGGCTTCAGAACTTCTTGAATGAACTTGAAGGTAAGGTTGGTCCCACGATTAGGACAACTCGGACCGGTCATCCACCAAACTCCTGTGAGGTTGTTACGAACAAAGCCGGTTCGCATATACCCGCGCCGCACGGCCAGAATTTCATTCATTTTCAGATCAAGAACCATGAGCTCGCCCCCAGCAATTCCCAACTCTCTGTCATGAGAACGGCTGATTCCCCGCCAAGTGTACCCATACCGGCTCTTGATATCGGGCACTATCGCTTCTGCAACGATATAAGGGACAAACACGCCTTGCCCGTTTATCGCTGTTTGATACTTTCTTCCAGGGTGTGCATTCTCGTCTCGATAATACCGTCGGTATCTTTCGTCCGGGCTAGAGGATTTAGACAAGGGCATCTCCAAGAACTGATACTTGCCAGTTGAAGGTTGAACATACGTATCCTGCACGAGATAGGATTCATCTGTTGTGTGCCCATAAGGATCTTCGAGCGTATAGAGATGTTCTAGTTCATAATCCGTGGCTCTCTTTCGTGGCCGCATCATGTACAGGCCTTCCACATTCTCTACCGTCTTAAAAATGAACTCCCCCGCTTCGGTCTTGCAGAGATGGTCGAAGTACTGTTCCGGTGTCATCCCCGGCTTGTATCCACTATCTTCTGGCACCGGATTGGGGATCTTGATCGAATGGGCGAAGCGGCCTTCTTCGGTCGCCAGCGGATCGGCGGGCTTAAGTTTCAGAATGTCGCACCTTCGATTGTTTGGCTGAATGTTGTGTGTGGTGCAATACTCCGCCTTCTTCTTCATTGCCTTCTCGAATCGCTCCGCCACCGTCTCGGCCAGACTGACGTTCGCGGTCAGCAGCCCCATGAGCGACCCAGCCAGAGCGACAACTAGAAATTGCGTCCTCATGCTGCACTCCTTTCAAGAGCATTTTCGCTTTTCATACTTATCCTTTCGCCTTCCCCTGCCCTGCCTCGCGCAGACCCACCAGCACTTGCTGAATCTGCTGCTGCAGACGCACGAGAGCATCCAACGGCATCGCCACACGGGTGACGAGATGACCATCCAACCCTTTCGGGGCTGCCTGCCCATCCTTCGCGGTCTTGGCAATTGCGGCCAGCACAGCCGGCTCGATGAAACCGAAGTCGAGATGGGCAATCCCTTGCGCCACACCAACATTGGAATAGTTCGCCGCGCGCGGGTGGGCCGACGGTTCAGAGGGTTTCAACCGGACATTCAAGGCAATCGTGGTGTCTTTGGCATCACTCATGGACACACGCTCCTATGGTGGTGAGCACACGGTTTGAGAGGTGGAGACGGTGAGGATGCGGAAGACGAGACGGTTCCATGTGCGACTTGTTCCTCACCTCATCTGAAGGGTGACGAAGTGTATGGAACCATGCGGTTCCTGTCAAGCACGGACTAGCCGGGCGCCCAGCGGCAGAACGATTGGCCACGACGCATACTAAGCCTCCAGCGGTCTCCCGGCTCGGCCTCTGACTTTGTGCAGCCCATACAGGACGCGATGTGGTCATTCGCCGCACCCACCTGGCTCGCGGCGACAGACTGTCAGCACTCGGGCGGCCGTGGGCTTACACTCCCCTACGATCAGCCGCAGCATGAATGTCTGGAACGCCGGGAAGGCACAAGACAAGGTGCACCCCGCTACCGTCCCTCTTTTGTTCTCAGACGGTACTCGAAGTGGAGGCGTCAACCTGTGAGTAGGTTGGGAGGGAAGGATCAGGCACCAGGCCTTGCAGCGGATCCGCTTAGTATCCGGCCGTCACAAACGCGAATACAATGACCGCGGCAATAAGAATCGCGATGGGGATTAACAGTTCCAGTGGATTGTCGCCGAACATTCCCGCCATTGTCGTTCTCCTTCAAGCTTACAGGCCGGCATTCTCTTGCTCCACCATCTGAGCCCGTCGTCTGCTCGCGTACCGGGTGATTCTAACACGCAGGCCGTCAATGCGTGTTCGGGCGCACGCGTTACAGGGGGGGGGAAGAGGGACAGACCCCGCGATGACCGGGACTGAGCTTTTCGGCCCGCGAAAAGGAGACTAAAGCACGGAGGAGGATAACGTCAAAGTTTACGATCGTGAAACAGTCGGCAAGGGGACTTGAGGGTCAGGGTGAGTATTGCCTTAGGGACAGGACAGTGGACGGACCTCAAGACCGCGTCACAAGTTCATGGCGACGGTGCCACAAGGATCGGGGGCCGAGAGCACCCATCACCGGCACGGCCCCCTCCAGTTGATTGCTACTCCTTATATATTGAGAGCGAATCTACAGAGCCATCCGAGCGAACAATAGCGCCACTCGGTCCTATGCTCCATTTCCTGGTCGCTGCGTCGCGCCTGCTGCGTTGCCCGCCGCCAGCGCCACGCAGCCTCCCCTGCGCGCTGAAGAACTGATGTGTACCGGCACCCGTGGGGAACGCCAGAACCTCATCATCACACACCATCATCCGCAGGTGGCTTCCCCAACCCAACGGCAAGGCACGTCGCATGCCGCATATACTTTATTGGGCTTTGGAATGAATCGGACTAACGCGGCGAGGGAGCTGACACCAAGGGTACGGGACAAACCAAGCGTCTGGTGGACGAGACAAGTTGAATCAGGCAGTAGAAAGGTCTTGTCGGCTAAGAATATCCGGCTAAAAAATGCCGGCTTGTTTCTGAAGCCAGCGGACGTATTTCACAATTTGATCGACATCACTCGACGTCACACCAGGGATCTTCGGCATGTTGCCGAACTCCCAATGATGCGATTGGACACCGTTGGCGGCGGCCCGCTGGAACGCGGCATCGCCGTGATGATTGGGCTCATAAATCTTGTGGACGAGCGGCGGCCCTTGCTTGGTTCCCACGCCGCCCACTCCGTGACACGCGGAACAATTGGCCGTGAACTTCTGCTCCCCGCTTTGCAGGTCCACCGGCACGGCCACCGCCTGGCTTTGCGGCTGGGACTCGCCCTGACTACACGCCGGAGCGGCCCCCAGCGCAAGCCCGAGCACACTCATCCACACCGCCCGTGAGACCTTCATGGGTAGGTTCATGTCTTCATCCCGTTCGTCAGGTTCGTTTCAATGGCCACGCTGCTCGCCGGCTCAGAGTACCGCATAGGGAACCGGATCTACAACTCCTGCCTCACAAAATCCTCGCCTCCGGATCAGGCAACTATCGCATTGTCCGCAAGCCAATGCGCCGATGGGATCGTAGCAACTGTGGGTGAGGTGGAACGGGACCTTCAGCGTCACGCCAAGTCTGATGATGTCGGCCTTGGTCATCTTGATGAGGGGTGCCCGCACTTCCATTCCTTTCCCCTCCGCTCCTGCCTTTGTCCCGATCCGCACCGCTGCTTCAACCGCTCGGATGAATTCCGGACTGCAATCCGGATAGCCGGAATAATCCAGCACATTGGCACCGAAATAAATCACGGACGCATTCAGCACTTCCGCGTATGCCGCCGCCAGCGATAAGAAGATCAGATTTCTTCCCGGAACATAGGTGATGGGTATCCCGCGCCCCCGATCGAATGCCGTCCGATTTTTCGGGACAGGGAAATCACCTGTGAGTGCCGATCCCCCGATTGCCTGCAGATCGGCATCGACGATCAGATGCCGCCGAGCACCCAGCGCCGCCGCGACCTGGCCGGCCCGTTCCACTTCGAGGGCATGCCGCTGTCGATACGCCACGGTCAGCAGGTACAGGTCATAGCCGTCACGCCGGGCCACGGCGGCAGTGACGGTGGAATCCAGCCCCCCGCTGGCCAGCACGACAGCCGGTTGAGACACACCTGCGCTCATGGCAATACCAGTGACGGGTGGCTCCTCTTCAACCGATTCAATAGCACATGACCCGGTTGTCCATGATCGGCAACAGTACCTGGTGACGGGGGGAGGAGGTGTGCGTCGAGCGAACGTCGAGGGGACGCGTCACAGAGCCTAATCGCGGTCTTCTTCCCGCTCAATTTTCTCGAGCAATTCTTCTTTGGATTGGCACTCGACGCAGAGTTTGGCAAACGGAACGGCTTGCAGGCGTTTCTCGCTGATCTCGACACCGCATTCGGCACACATGCCGTACGTCCCTTCGTGCAGCCGCATCAAGGCTTCATCGATCGACTGCCGGCGGCGGTTACGCATCTCCATCAACGAGATCCCGAGCTCACGTTCAAGATCCATCAAGGCCTGGTCGCCGACATCACGCGCCGACTCCAGCCGTCGCTGCTGATCCTCCGTCAGCGATTGTCCCAAGCTCTCTTCGATTTCTCTGATGATTTCTTGCCGTTTGCCCAGCAGCATCCGGTGGAGCACTTCCTGCCGGCGCTCTCTCGCCTCTCGCTCCTTCGCCGTTTCCTTGGGTCGAACCGGTTCGGTCACCACGGGGGCGGCGGCTCGCTTTACGGGCGCCGTGGCCACCGCGGGGGCGACCTTCTTGTGAGCGGTCCGCACTGGTTTGGACTTATTCACGGACTTTTTCTTCGCTTGCGGCTTCGTCGCCATAACGATTCCACTCTCTTCGACAAGCCCACGACGGGAAAAAAGTGCGGCATCTATAACACGGCATCTCTTGTTTGACAAGGGGTGACGGACTACGGATAGAGAACGGTGGAATGAACCTCATAGCCGGTCAGCTTGTCACGGCCGTTCAGACTTTTGAGCTCCACAAGAAAATCGAGGCCGACGATCTCCCCGCCAAGCTGGCGAACGAGACCGACCGTCGCCTCCGCGGTGCCTCCCGTGGCCAACAGATCGTCCACGATCAGCACCCGCTCGTCCATCCCGATCGCATCGCGATGGATGGCCAGGGAATTCGAGCCGTACTCCAAACTGTATTTGACTTCATAACAATCCGCCGGCAGTTTTCCCGGTTTGCGAACAGGAACGAACCCGGCTCCGAGGCGTGCCGCCAAAATCCCGGCGAAGATGAACCCGCGGGATTCGATGCCCACCACTTTCGCGATCTGCTGTGTACGGTATCGACCGGCCAATTCGTCGGCCAGGCTTCGAATCGCGTCGGCGTTTTTCAGCAGTGTCGTGATGTCGTAGAAGAGAATGCCGGGCTTGGGAAAGTCCGGGACTTCGCGGATGAGTGATCGGTAGTCGATGGCGGCCACGGAGTTAGAGCAAATCTGCCTGTGTCATGGTTTTCCGCTCGATGGTGTTCCGAAGCCGAACCAGCGCCGTCACTTCGATCTGCCGCACCCGTTCGCGGGTCAATCCCATCTCGCGGCCGATTTCTTCCAGCGTCTTGGCTTCGTCACCATTGAGCCCGAACCGCGACACAATAACAGTTTGTTCTTTCTCAGGCAACTCCTTTACCCAGGCGATCAGTTCCGCACGGCGTCGCACTCCATCGGCCGTCTCGTCAGGCAACAGGCCGGCAGGATCTTCGATCACGTCGCGGAGGAATGTATCGGTCCGGTCGTTGATCGGACTGTCGAGCGAACAGGTCGTCCGGACCAGTTGCTTGAGGTCCACGACCTCCGCCTCCGAGGTTTTCATCTTCACAGCCACTTCTCGCGCGAGCGGCTCACGCCCGAGTTCCTGCACCAACTGTTCGACCTTGCCGAGATAGCGGTTCAATCGCTCCACCACATGCACGGGTAGGCGCACCAGCTTCCCTTGATTGATGATGCCCCGCTCGATGTACTGCCTGATCCACCAGGACGCATAGGTACTGAACCGGAAGCCGCGCTTGTAATTGAATTTTTCGACGGCTTTGATGAGCCCGAGATTGCCTTCTTCGACGATATCGGAAAAGGGAAACCCCCGATGCATATACCGCTTGCCGATGCTGATGACGAGACGTAAATTGGACTCGATCATCTGCTGGCGTGCCTGCTCGTCACCGGCCATGACCCGCTTGCCTAATTGCTGTTCCTGTTTGAACGTCAGCAGTGTAGAGCGGCGGACTTCCCGCAGATAGCTTTTCAGCGTATCCAGTCCCTCGGAACGACCGGATTCCTTGTCGGCAGGGTCGGAGACGTGTTCGACAACGGCCTCGTCATGGTCATCGACGGTTCGTCGTCGCACATCATTTACTGCCAGCTGTGCCCCACGTGATCGCCCCATTCGCAATCGCTCCCTCTTCACCCCGCGCTAGTACCAGATCGTAAAACCAGAAAACCGTCCGGTCGCCGGCTTCCACTCAGCCTCGACGCCCGTCACATGAGCGCCCGGCGGGCCAATCTTCAATTCCCGCAACAATGCCTCAATCGCCGGCCGTGCCCCTTCGACATCCAACTCCACCCGGCCGTCATCAAGATTTCTGACCCCGCCCAACAGCCCGTGGCGAGCCCCCACACGGACTGAAAACGCACGGTACCCGACACCTTGCACACGGCCTCTCACGACGATGTGCGCACGAACCGACGTTTCGCCTCCCGACTCAGTCATCCGCTTCGCTGTAATCGTGACCAGGCATTGGCTTCTGCGGCCGCGCACGTTCACCGGATATTCTCACACCTCTCCAGAAGCGTCACGTCTTTTGCAATTCCACGCGGGGGCCGAGAAGGGAATTACTTGAGGTGTTTATCGGTTGCGGTCAATACAAGATGACGGACGCCGATGAGGCAACGGCACGAGCAAGCGTGGTTAAACCATGGAATGAATGTTACTGGTGGTGTTTATCCGCCGGCGACAATGAAGAAAGGCTGCGCCTGAAGAGCCGGCGGACCGAGCACGTACTGGGATTGAAATCTCTGGAGGTGTTTATCCGCGCACAACTATAACGATACTACGCTGAATAGTGCGCGGACCACACGAAGTGCGGTTTGGAAAAACAGCGGATACTGCTTGAGGGTTTTATCCGCCGGCATCAACGAAGAAAGGCTGCGCCTGATGAGCCGGCGGACCGAGCAAGCTTGGTGTGGTCGGGGCGAGAGGATTTGAACCTCCGACCCCTGCGTCCCGAACGCAGTGCGCTACCGGGCTGCGCTACGCCCCGACGAGAGCGTGAGAAACAACATGCGGGATGGGGATTGTCTTACAAGAGAGGGGTAAAACGCAACCCGTGGGCCTCCGCCACCCCCTGACAGGTCACCTGCCCGTCCCGCAAGTTGACCCCTTTTGCCAGTCCAACATCGGTGCGGATCGCCCGATCGACGCCCTCCGATGCGAGCCGGAGAAGATACGGCAGGGTCGCGTTCGTCAACGCGAACGTCGACGTGCGCGGCACAATACCGGGCATATTGGCCACACAGTAATGCACGACTCCGTCCACGACATACACCGGATCGGAATGCGTCGTCGGCCTTGTCGTCTCAAAACAGCCCCCTTGATCCACGGACACATCGACGATCACGGCCCCGGGCTTCATCCGGGCGACGATGGCGCGCGACACCAGCTTGGGAGCTTTCGCGCCGGGAATCAACACCGCCCCAACCACCAGATCCGCGTCGCACACCGTGTGTTCGATCGCCGCGGCACTTGCGGCGCGCGTCATAATACGCCCTCCATAGAGATCGTCCAAATACCGCAGCCGTTCCACATCGAGATTGAGCACGGTCACCTGTGCGCCCATCCCCACGGCGAGGCGGAGGGCCGAGGTTCCCACGACACCGGCGCCGAGTATTACCACATGGCCCGGCTTCACACCGGGCACACCCGCCAACAGCACACCCTGGCCGCCATGAATTTTCTCCAAGTACTGCGCGCCCACCTGCACCGACATCCGTCCGGCGATTTCGCTCATCGGCTTGAGCATCGGCAAGCTGCCGTCCTTGGCTACGGTCGTTTCATAGGCAATGGCCGTGATCTGTCTTTCCAACAACGCCTTGGTCAACTCGGGAAATGCCGCCAAATGAAGGTAGGTAAACAGCGCCTGGCCTGGCCGAAACAGAGGACACTCCGACAGCAAGGGTTCTTTAACCTTCACGATCAGATCAGCCCTCTGAAAGACCTCTTCTTTTGACCCGGCGATCGACGCCCCTGCCTGGCGATACTCGCCATCGGCAAACCCGCTCCCTTGCCCGGCGGATGGCTCAACCCACACCTCATGCCCGGCCCGGCACAACGCGGTCGCTCCGTCCGGCGTGAGGCTCACACGATATTCATGGTCTTTGATTTCTTTGGGAACACCGATAATCATCGCGCACCTAGTGGAGCCGGTCTGAGCGGTTGGCCTGTGACGATTTCATAGGCCTCGCTCAATGTTGAGACTTCCGTGACTTTGATGGATCGTGCCATTCCTTTATCGGTAATAGCAAAAGTCTGTTGTCCCGCCGGTATGAGCAACTCATGAAATTGCGGCAAGAGGCGGCAGCCCTCGATCTTATGTTCCAACCCTCCGACAGACCCGACAACGAGATCCATATCGATCGTTCCGGAGAAGCACACATCCTGCCGCAGCGCATCGCCCAAAATCGCCGAAGTCACTGCCACCGCCCAGGCGGCGCTCGCGCTCGGCCCATCGACTTGCTTTCCGCTGTGAAACGATCCCGCCACCATAGGCATGGTCAATTGCACCTGAAGGAATCGCGCATCGTACCGCACGGCCTTGGCAGCCGCCAGCACCGCTACGCCCAAGGCCTGCCGGGCTTCATCCATGAAATGATGATCGGTTGTGATCAATGGGCCGGTGCCAGCGGGCCCATACCTCACATCTACTTGCAACAGCTGAATATCACCTTTGTTGGGGATATTCCAGCCTTTGGCACGCCATTCTGGAGTCAAGTCACGATAGCTCACGGCAGAAATTGTTCGTGACGCCGGTGAAAAAGGCCGGGAGGACAACTCCTGCGCCGGTGTTTGTCCCTGTACAGCCACCGGATCGGCCGGCTTCGGCTGTGCTTGGAGTTCAGCAGAACCGCCTCGGTTGGGAAATCGGATTGACTGGAGTTCGGGCGAGGCGCCCGGCTTACGGCACCCGGTCCCACCTCGATCTTGAAAGCGCACTGACCCATCCGGTTGGGTACAGTACCAGAGTCCTCCATATCCATGCTCAACCATGAAGAGGGTCAGTACCAATATCCCGGCACGGGTGACTTGACCTCCGATGTTTCGTCGTGCCGTGATCATCATAAAAATATAGCAGAGCCTGCGCCGCAACTGGACACGTCAAAAACCCGTGGTGTAAGATTGCTCTCGCTTCGACCGATCCACAAGAATCCGGAAGGAGAGCGCCATGGACACGGGAACCTGTCAGGGCTGCGGTGCGTCGGGCGGCCCGCTCATGAAATATTCGTTGGGAAAGGATTTTTTCGGCCGGCCCTACGACCGCCTGTCTCCTTCGTCCGATCAAAGTCCCAAGTGGTATTGCACGGCCTGTTCGATGCACAAGAACTTGCAACGCGACTTCCGGGACATCCGCTCCGAATACGACAAACTGAGTGCCGGACAGGAATCCGAGTTGGCCAAGGGTGCCGAATTTCTCCGCGCGTCCGTGCGGCTGCAGGAGATCATCACCATTCTGGAGGCCACACAAGGCCAGTCGCCGTTGCTCGCCGGGCCGGATGTCAGGCTGCTGATGGAGCGGCTCAATACGGCCACCATGCCGGCCTAGCCTCTCGTACCATGCCACCATTTCAGCGCCATATTTTCGTCTGTACGAATCAACGGCCGAAGGACGACCCTCGCGGCTGCTGCGCAAATCTGGGCTCAGAAAAGCTCCACGCTCACTTTAAGAGTGAAGCCAAACGGCTCAATTTAAAAGGGGTTGTGCGTGCGAACAAGGCCGGCTGCTTGGACCATTGCGAACTGGGGCCCAGCGTCGTCATCTATCCGGAAGGGGTCTGGTACTGGGTCGGTACGGAAGCTGACGTCACAGAGATCATGGAACGGCATGTCGTACAAGGTGAGGTTGTCACAAGGCTGCTCATGCCGGACCATCCAGTGCCGGATGCACTTGTTCCCCTCAAGAGAATGTAGGACCCCAGTCCAACCAACTCCTATGCCAACCGAGGACAAATGGAAGGCCAATCTTGAAAAGGTGGCCTTTACGAAACGGTTCCCTGGTCTGCTGCTGGAATGGCATGCCTGCCAGGGAAAAACCGTCGAGACAGTGATCCCGCTCACCGGCAAACAAGGCGCCGCCGTTGTGACATTTACCGACGGATCTTATGTCGTCGTACCGCCATTGGCACCGGAAGCGTGGGAGTTTGGCCAGGCGCTGATTGACGCCAGGCAATCTCTGGAACCAAAACATCGCGACGCGTACCAGGAATATGACCGACTGGCCGCGAAGGATAAAGAAGCGCTGCGCTCCGCAAGGCTGGAAAAGATCCTCGGCGCGATTCACAATAACGTCGAACAGATCCCCGAGTTGAAAGATCGGCTGAAAGCGCTCGTCAAGGAGTGGACGTGAGCAGTCTCCCGAACAGAAACATGTTTGAGATCTTCTCGCAAGGTCTCTTCGAAGGAGTCAAACCCATGATGGTCATTCGCGATCACCTCATCCGGCACCCGGACCGTTGCACCCACCAAGCCGTCTGCGTGCCCATCTGCCCCACCAGCGCCTGGCTCTCCACCCCCCCGTACAAGTTCGATCCGTCGCGCTGCCTCGAAAGCTGCCGTCTCTGCTTGGACGCCTGCCCCTCGCAAGCCATCTATGGGGTCTTCAAGAAGGGCGACAAACTGCTGGAGCCGCAGAAAAAGTAGAACGGGTTGCGCCTGGGCAAGGACTAACTCGGCTCGCTTGGGGGTAGGATGCCCCAGTGCTCGCGGAACGCGGCACGCCAGATCAATTACACGTGAAATTAGGGGCGGTGCTCATTCGACGCGCGCACGTTAGGGCATCCCACCCCCGCTCGCATGACACGCGACCTGGGAAAAGAGAGAAGGGAAGCAGAAAGCCTTCTAGCCCCTTACAATTTGAGACGGTGAAGTGGGCGAAAAACAATACATTAGAGCCTTGGGAGAGGGTGCGAGGAAGCGCCATGTCCACAAAACTGAGCACGGGATGGTGGTCCATTTCATGGTGCAGCTTGAGGTGAAGGTGCATGACACCTGGCAACCCATCATCCGTTATGATTGCGCCCATGACTTTTCCCATATTGACCGCTACAATAGAGACGGCGAACAGGAAAAAGAGCAGCTTCACCTCCCATATGACGAAGCCCTGACACTGGCTGACGAGGATATCGACCTGAATTGGGAAACGTATCAGACGCGGTTCTTGGAGGGCCGATTCCCATGAACACCTACGAAAAACGAAACAGCCTCCTCGGGATGGAGTTTGATCGGTACCTCAGAGAACATCCAGAATTTACCGACAAGATTCCTGAGAATGCCCAGGTTATCCTTCTGCTCGAAGGGGACAAGGATTTCAATACGTGGAGCACACGAGTCGGCAAAGCACAGGCGGAACCGAACCAGCCCCTCCTCTACGTGACGATCAAGAAACTCGCCCCGGCCCATTCACGCATCGAAGAATTGAGCCTCATGGCTGGCTGACACTGCTCCCCTGCAATACCGAAGTTGCATTGCTGGTGGCATTGCCTTTTGCAATCCACACCTCTAACATCCACGCATCGGAACCACGCCTCCGCCATCTAGTCATACTATGAGATGTGGGGGGAATGGTCTGGAATGAGGCACATGGGCAGGTGCAGTTCGACGAGTCTAATCACCAGATAGAATCCCGCCATGACAAGTGACCGTGAAACCAAGTTGCGCAAGTCGCGTCAAGTGGCAGAGGACAAACTGCAACGACAATTCTCTCGCGGACAATTTCTCCTGGCTCAGGCCAAAATAGCACCTGACCAGTTCAGGCTAGATGCTACAGGGTGGCTAGACTATAACTGCCAATTGCTACAAGAACTTTTCACCACAGAAGAGGTTCTCAAAGAGTATGTCGGTCCTCTGACTGTCAGAACAGACTTCGATCTGTTTGCAGATCAATACCAACGTGAAATCGATGATCTCACTGACGAAATATACAATAAACTACCTCGTTTAAAATCTATTCTCAGCCGCCTGGAATTCTTTCAGGAAGATACCGCTCCGCTCACAAATGCACAGCCATCACCACACACAATCACACCATTCTCACCTCCAATTACACAGCCAGTCCTGACTTCAAGCGAGTCACGAACTGATGCGTGGTTATACAAGATAAAAAATCACCCTGTGGTCGCGGTACTTGCCGTGGGCGGGATGATAATAATCGGCTTTGGATCATTTACGGATTCACTGACTAGGATTGGGACTTTCTTTCACGGGGAACAGCGACCCCAATCTCAGCATTCCCCAACTGAGGTTACTAATCCACCACCTGACATTCCAACTGGTCATTTGCAGATAACAAAGATCGTTCCACAACAAGACAATGCCTCTATAACCGCCTCGCAAAAGTTTGCTCTCAACATTTTTGCAACCAATCCTGGGCCCAGACGAATTTTTAAGGCCGCAGGATATACAAAGTCTTTCATCCTTGAGGCATCCGAGAAATCCGATAAAGAAGTACGGGTTCTTTTTGAAAAGGAGCGGTCTGATTTTGAAAAAGGATATGCAGATGGATCTATTCCCATCCAGCAAATGGTTGGTATTGATGATGGTATATGGATGACCATATATAATATACAGACCCAATAACACAGGAACATGCCGCAGGGTTTATATCAGGCAGAGTAAGATTCTATTGGGTCAGTTGGTTGGTATGGGAGAATCATCGCGGCAAAAGAGACTCTTTTCTAGATTGTCGATGGCTTCAGCCCCTGAAAGCAGGAACTCATAAGGACAATGAGATGGTGTGGCACTTTTGTTGATACGGCCTTCGGCGAGGCGTTTTATTCTAGCAATCTTTTCTGGCGTCTTTCGGCTGTACAGTGGTCTATGTGCATAGCAAGCAAATCGGCGAAAGGCTACTGTAGCACCGTCCCGAAGGCGGCGAAGAGTTGCCCGGTCAGGTATCGGGTGGCCTCCGGATCACCGGCCCCCTTCCGGCGCATGTGGTCGTTGAGGACACGCCCCTCGGCGGTTTTATGGATGCCGGGGTGTCGGAGATTCATCCGATAGCGTTCGACCCCCGCTGACACCCAACTCACGAAGATCACCGTCCCGTCGCGCTCGACCGTCTCGACAATTCCGACATGCGTCAGCGGATCGTTGGGCAACCCGTCGCGATTGAAGTCCCACGTGTTGTGGAAAAAGACGAGGTCCCCAGGATGAACGGTCGGACCGTAGTGAATTCGCCCGTGCTCAACGACATGCGTATAGATGCGCCCCACTCCATTGCCGCCATCCAACTCGCCCAGTCCGTCGTGCAGGTCAACCCGCTGACTGGCGTACACACCTCGAACGAGGCCTGAGCAATCAGAACCATAGCGCCGGCCTCCGACTTCGATCCGAGACCGACCAACGAGTCCGCCGGCTGTCTGCGCCAGCGCGGTTTGCTTCGACTCTCCGTTAACCAGCACACAACAGACCACTCCCCGTGGACCGGTGGTGAGCGTCATCATACTGACTTCCTCTTGTACCGGTTGACGCCCTGCCGTCATACAACCTTGCAGCGCCACCGCAACGAGTACCGCCAGAAGATTTATCGAAAGGGAGCGCCTATGGCCGAAGGAGTCCGTCACGCTTCAGTATATCGTCTCACCACCCCCGAGGCTACAGCTGGTTGTTTCGAACTTCTTTGTATTGGCTGGCCGCGATCTACGCTCACTGGAAATTCAGCCTGGCCCCTCCTCCTGTCTTGATCGTCGACAGAGCACGCACCATTTGCTACCTTGAAGTCACACCGGCGCTCACCCAACTGCCGGACATCAAAGAGGGCTTCGAGGTCGCCCGTTCCTTGGTGACAGCGAGCGAAGGTGAAACAGCGTACGGTTGAGCCCAGACCAGGCGCGTGTGTTTCCTGAACCTCAACCGTAGTTTCAATTCTGGGGGCACTGATGGCTCATTACGACTTACTGGTCATCGGCACAGGACCCGCCGGTCAAAAGGCCGCGGTGCAGGCAGCCAAGCTCGGCAAGAAAGTGGGGCTGATCGAGCGGAAGGAAGTCGTCGGAGGCGTCTGCATCAACACCGGCACGATTCCGAGCAAAGCCCTGCGCGAAGCCGTGCTCTATTTCTCCGGTATTCCACAGCGCAGCATTTATGGCACCCCTTACCGACTCAAGGAAAAGGTGACAATCGAGGAACTCGCCCTCCACGCCAATTACGTCATCAAGAACGAGATCAAGATCGTGCACGATCAGATGGCCAGGAACCGGGTCGATATGATTTTCGGATCAGCCAGTTTTCTCGATCCGCACCGTCTCCTCATCCAACACCGGAGCGGCCCGATCGAACATACGGCCGATTTCATTGTCATTGCCGTCGGC
>DCZO01000014.1:168824-425555 GCA_002331335.1 Nitrospira sp. UBA2082
GACGGGCTCCTGACCTTAAAACATCTTCCCGCCTCCATCGTCATCGTCGGAGGCGGGGTCATCGGCACAGAGTACGCCTCCATGCTCGCCGCACTGGGAGTTCCCACAACTCTCATCGACAAACGCCCTCGTTTGTTAGAGTTTGCCGATGCCGAGATCATCGACAGGCTCCAGCACCAGATGAAAGAACTGGGCGTCATCCTGTATCACGACGAAGAAGTCCTCTCGATCAAGAGGAGCCCAGACAATTCGATTGATGTCGGTTTGCAACACGCCAAGCCGATCCAGGCATCCACCCTCATGTATGCGATCGGCCGGGTTGGCGCGACCAAGGGGCTCAACCTGGAAGCGGCGGGATTGAAACCGGATGTTCGGGGTCGCCTGAGGGTGAACGAACACTTTCAGACTGCGGTTCCGCATATCTATGCGGCCGGCGACGTCATCGGCTTTCCGGCCCTGGCCGCGACCTCAATGCAGCAAGGCCGCCACGCCGCCTGCGATGCCTTCGGCCATCCGGATCGCATCGACACGTCGTTATTGCCCTACGGCATTTACTCCATTCCGCAAATCTCCATGGTGGGACGGAACGAGCAAGAACTCACTCAAGCCGGGATTCCGTATGCAGTCGGCATCGCCCGCTACAAAGAAATCGCCCGTGGGCTGCTGATGGGCGACGAAACCGGCATGCTCAAGCTCTTGTTTCACCGGCAGACGCATGAAGTACTCGGCGTCCATATCATCGGAGAAGGCGCGACGGAGCTGATCCATATCGGTCAGGCTATCATGGCGCATCGTAGTCGTATCCACTATTTCATCGACACCGTCTTCAACTATCCGACGCTGGCAGAATGTTACAAAGTCGCCGCGCTGGACGGCATCAATCGCTTGCCAAGACCCTGGGCGCCATACCAATAATGTCGTGACGCGTCCCGCCAAACGTGTGGCTGTGGAAGCTGGCTGTTGAATCGAAACTCAGCACAAGTACCTCCAAACTAGCAATTTCTAAAACCCTGGGCATGTCTATCTCGAAGCATCTCAGCTGACCGGAGTAAAACGGCCGCGTATCGCTACACTTTTTGCCTGGCCTTCGCCAACGCCATCGCCATTGCGCCGAGCGGCTGGGGCGCTCGTGCCGCCGCTTGGCCGGATACCGACTGCCCACGCCCGCGCGAGTTGAGGGCTGCCTCGCTCCCGGACTGTATCGGAGCAGTTGGACGACCGGCTGCATCATCGATCCGCATCGTCAGTGCGATGCGCTGGCGCTTCAGATCCACATCAAGCACCTTCACCTTGACCACCTGCCCGGGCCTGACCACCTCATGCGGGTCTTTCACAAACTTATTCGCCAGCATCGACACATGCACGAGCCCGTCCTGATGTACGCCGATATCGACGAAGGCCCCGAACGCTGCCACATTCGTCACCACGCCCTCCAGCACCATACCGGGTTGCAGATCACTCAAGGCTTCGACTCCCTCCCGGAAGGTCGCCGTCTTGAATTCTGGGCGTGGGTCACGGCCCGGCTTTTCGAGTTCCGTGAGAATATCCCGCACCGTCGGCACTCCGAACTTCTCATCGGTAAAGTCGGCCGGCGACAACCCTTTCAAGGCGGCCGGCTGGCGCATCACCTCGGCAATCCCTCTCCCGAGCCTTGTCAAAATCCGTTCAACGACTGGATAGGCCTCCGGATGAACGGCGGAGCGATCTAAGGGATTGTCGCCATCGGGAATGCGCAGAAAACCCGCCGCCTGCTCAAAGGTCTTCTCGCCAAGACGGGGCACATTCCGGATGGCAGTCCGGTTTAAAAACGGCCCATTGGCGTCCCGATACTCCACAATATTCTTGGCCAGCGCCTTATTCAGCCCTGACACCCGTTCCAGCAAGGGCACCGACGCGGTATTCACGTTCACACCGACGGCATTCACGCAATCTTCGACGGTGGCATCGAGAGACCGCGCCAAGGCCCGCTGATTCACGTCATGCTGATATTGGCCGACCCCGATCGCCTTCGGCTCGATCTTGACCAGTTCGGCCAGCGGGTCCTGTAACCGCCTGGCAATGGACACCGCGCCCCGCACACTGACATCCAACTGTGGAAACTCCGCCGCTGCACACGCCGAGGCCGAATAGACGGACGCCCCTGCTTCACTGACCACAATTTTGGCGATCTTCTGCTCGGGTTTGTGCGCGGCGACCATCTTGATGACCTCGACCGCCAGCTTATCCGTCTCGCGGCTCGCTGTCCCGTTGCCGATCGCAATCAATTCCACGCCATGTTGGATGACAAGGCGCACGAGTGTCTCCAACGAACCCTGCCAATCGTTGCGTGGTTGGTGCGGATAGATCGTCGCCGTGTCCAACAGTTTTCCGGTCGCATCGACGACCGCCACTTTACAGCCGGTGCGAATGCCGGGGTCCAGACCGAGCACGGTCTTGGGACCGGCCGGTGCTGCCAACAGCAGCTCATGAAGATTGCGGGCAAAAATCTTGATCGCCTCGGCTTCGGCCGTTTCCCGCAGTTGCACCAGCAGTTCAATGCTGAGCTGCGAATGGACCTTCACGCGCCACGTCCAGTCGCACACCGCGGCCAGCCACTTGTCGGCTGGTCTGTCGCGGTCCTGAATTCCCGCGTGAGCCGCAATCATCGATACGCAAGGATGCGGGGCGACCGCGTCGAGCGTCTCTCCCAGGCCCAGCTCCAGCTTCAAGACACCGAGTGTCCGGCCCCGGAAGAGCGCGAGCGCCCGATGCGATGGGATGGTCTTAATCGTCTCCGCATAGGCATAGTAATCGCGGAACTTCTCCGCTTCGGCCTGCTCCTTGTCTTTCATCACCGTCGAGGTCAACACCCCCTGCTCCCATAGGCGTGTCCGCAGCGCGGCCAGCAGGTCGGCCGTTTCGGCAAACCGCTCCATGAGAATGTCGCGCGCCCCTTCCAGCGCCGTCTTGGCATCGGGCACATGGATCGCTTCTATCCCGTCGGCGGCAGGGTCCACACGAATGAATGCGAGCGCCTCTTGCTCAGGATGCAGCATCGGATCGGCTAATAGGCGGTCGGCCAGCGGTTCCAGCCCAGCCTCGCGCGCAATCTGTGCGCGGGTGCGGCGCTTCGGCTTGAAGGGCAGATACAAATCTTCCACGGCTTGCTTCGTCGCCGCCGCCTCGACGCGCTCACGCAATGCATCGGTCAGTTTTCCCTGCTCCTCAATCGAGGCCAATACGGCGGCACGCCGCGCCTCCAATTCGCGAAGATAGCGCAGGCGCTCTTCCAGGGTACGCAGCTGCGTATCGTCCAGATTGCCGGTCGCCTCCTTGCGATACCGCGCGATAAACGGAACGGTCGAGCCCTCGTCGAGCAGCGCCACCGCTGCCGCGACCTGCCGGGTCCCGGCGTCGAGTTCCGTGGCAATAAGGGAAATAATCCTGTGCTGAGCCGCGTCCGAAAGATCGTGAGTCGTTGGAGCGGTCATCTGTCAATCATGCGGAGCATGCGTACCCATTGTGGCATGTGGAAACCCCGCACCGCCTATCCGCCCGCGCTTCCCACCGGCCCTCCTGGTTCGGTCATGCGCCAGGGGTCGAGCAGCTCCGTAAGCTTCTTCTCCGGCAGGACTTTTTGCTCCTTGGCCACCTCGCGCACGGTCTTGCCGGACTTGTAGGCATCCTTGGCCAGTTTCGCCGCCGCTTCGTAGCCGATCGCCGGCGCCAGAGCCGTGCACATGGCCAGGCTCTCTTCGATGAGGCTCTTGCAGCGTTCTTCGTTCGCTTTGATGCCCTCGATACACTTCGCCGCAAAGTTGTTGGAGGCGGACGCGAGCAATTCAATCGACTGGAGCAGGTTATAGGCCATCACCGGCATCATGACGATCAGCTCGAAATTCGCTGCCTGCCCGCCCACCGTGACCGTCACATCGTTGCCGATGACCTGCGCGCAGACCATCGTGACGGACTCGGCGATGACCGGATTGACCTTCCCCGGCATAATGGAGGAGCCGGGCTGCGTTTCCGGCAAATTGATTTCGCCCAGACCGCAACGGGGGCCGGACCCCAGCCATCGGATGTCGTTGGCGATCTTCATCAGACTCACCGCGATGGTGCGCAATGCGCCGCTCGCTTCGACGAGCGCATCCTGGGCGGACTGCGCCTCGAAGTGATTCTTGGCCTCCTTGAACACACAGCCGGTCTCCTTCGAAATGACCGCCATGACTTTCGCTGAGAATTTCGGATGACAATTCAAACCTGTGCCAACGGCGGTTCCCCCAAGGGCCACTTCGCTCAAGGCTTCCTGCGCTCGCTTGACCCGCTGAATGCCCAGCTCAATCTGGCGGGCATAGCCGCCGAATTCCTGCCCCAGCCGTACCGGCGTGGCATCTTGTAAATGCGTGCGGCCGATCTTGACGACCTGGTCAAACTCCTTGGCCTTGCGATCCAAGGCTTTGCGCAAACGGGTCAAGGCCGGCAAGAGCTGTTGCTGCATCGTCTCGGACGCGGCGATGTGAATGGCGGTGGGAATCACGTCGTTGCTCGATTGGCCGAGATTGACATGATCGTTGGGATGCACCAGTTTGCTGCCGCGCGCGCCGCCCAGCAGCTCCGTCGCGCGGTTGGAAATGACCTCGTTCGTGTTCATGTTCGTGGAGGTGCCTGAGCCGGTCTGAAAAATATCCACCGGGAACTCGGCGTCCAGCTTGCCCTCGACCACTTCGGTCGCCGCCTGCTTGATCGCCTCGGCCGGCTTCTTCTCCAGCAGCCCCAGTGAATGATTCACGGTCGCAGCCGCCCGCTTGATCATGCCCATCGCCCGAATCACGGAGCGAGGCATGCGCAACGGACTAATGGGAAAATTCTCGATCGCGCGCGCAGTCTGCACCCCATAATAGGCGGCGGCGGGAACGGCCAATTCGCCCATCGTATCCCGCTCGATTCGAGTCGTTGCTGAGGGCCTGGTCTGGTCTTGTGTCATATGCCGTGCTCCATCTGTAAGAGGGGTCAATCGTTCGCGGGCGCCATGATAAACTCCAACCCCGTGCTTGCACAAGGGCAAGAAGCGACTGTACGTGATGTGGACTGGTGGGGAAAAACAAAAGGGCCCGCCGAGCGGCGGGCCCTGTCCCTCGGAACCAACTGCTTAAGCCGGCTTATCCGACTTTGACCTCAATCGCTTTCGGTTTCACCTTTTCGGTCTTCGGGAGGTGCAGGTTCAAGACACCGTCTTTGTATTCGGCCTTGACGCCGCTTTCATCCACCGACTCCGGTAGCGTAAAACTCCGTACGAAACTTCCGTACGAGCGTTCGACTCGATGGTACTTCTTGCCCTTCTCTTCTTTCTCCTGGTGGCGCGTCCCTTGGAGTGTCAGCACGCCGTCCTCCACCGTCACCTTGACATCTTCCTTCTTCACTTCAGGCAATTCCGCCTTGATGAGATATTCACCGTCGGTCTCGCTGATATCGACGGTCGGAACCCAGTCGGCAACTGTCAGTTGTTCCTTCCCCCCTGACGTACGCGAGGCAGAACGGGTAAACACACGGTTCAACCGATCGGACATGTCTTCCAGCTCACGAAACGGATCCCATCGTACGAGTGTCATAATAGACCTCCCTTATCATTGACTTGTCGCGTGTTTGTTTCGTTACTCGTGCTGCGCCGCGTCGCACTGTCTGGGAGGTAGATAAACCCGACGCCCGAGGAGTCAAGGGGTGTCGGAAGTCATGTGGGGGGGGGACAAGGCCGCGCGTTTACCGTCGATCGATCGGCACATAGGGCCGGTTGTGCTCACCGGAATAGATTTGATCCGGACGGAATAATTTGTTTTCCCGCAACTGCTCGAGCCAGTGAGCCAACCAGCCGGCCACCCGCGCCATCGCGAAGAGTGGCGTAAAGAGATCCGTGTCGATCCCCATCTTGTCGTAGATGATGCCCGAGTAGAAATCGACATTGGGATAGATCCCCTTGCCCTTGAGCAGCACTCCCGCCGCCTGTTCGATCTGCAACGCCGTGCTGTAGAAGGGAGAGCTGCCGCATTCGGTAAAGAGGCGCTGACACAACCCTTGCAGCACCGTTGCCCGCGGGTCTTTCACTTTGTAGACGCGGTGGCCAAACCCCATCAGCCGCTGTTTCGCGCGCAGCTTGTCTTCCACGTAGGCTTGGGCCCGCTCCGGCGAACCGATTTCTTTCAGCATCTGAACGACTTCCTCGTTGGCGCCGCCGTGCAACGGCCCTTTCAGCGCCCCGATCGACGAGGCCACAACCGTATAGGGATCGGCCAGCGTGGACGCGGTGACCAACCCGGCGAATGTCGAGGCATTCATCGTATGTTCGGCGTGCACAATCATACAGTCGTCGAACACCTCGCTCCAGAGAGGCCTCGGAACCGATTCCGTCAGCATGTAGAGAAAATTCTCGGAAAATCCGAGGTCGTCGCGAGGCGGGAGATACTCGTCGCCATGGCGGATGCGCGCCCAGGCCGCAACGATTGTGGGCAACTTGGCGACGAGGCGTACTGCCGACCAATAGTTGTTCTCACCATCCTTCACCTCACGGCCCGGATAAAACATGCCCAACGCCGCCACCGCCGCCTGCAATGCATCCATCGGATGGCCCTGTTCGGGCAGACATTTGAGCAAATCCACGATACGAAATTTGATGCGCCGGTGATGGGTCACATCCGTGGTCCATCGTTGGAATTCTGCCGTCGACGGAAGATGCCCGAAGAGCAACAGATACGCCGTTTCAAGATACGAAGACTTCGCGCAGAGTTCCTCGACCCTGATGCCTCGGTACTCCAACACCCCTCGCTGTCCATCGACGTCGCTGATCGAAGAGGTCGCGGCAGGAACACCGGCAAGTCCGGGCATAAAATCATGGGGCATGGTCGCACCTCACAAGCGCTTGAGGATGGATGGGGCGGCTCCCGCTTACCCTACCACGAATGAACTCAAATCGCTGCACCGTCCTTGAAATGGGCCCGTGCGCTTGGCATACTGCACTGGCCCGCAGTATTCATGAACACTTCTGCTGCAATCGCCGATCCGCTGTTGCGACGATCCGGCGGACGGCGGGCTCGCCCCTCGGGCCCTCGACGTACTGCACAAGTACGCCTCGGGTCCTCCGGGCTCCGCGCGCCGGTCTCACGACGCGGCTTAGCGATTTCGCGACGAACTGTCATGAATACTGCGGGCTTGCGGTGATGCGACGCAGACGATATGGTGCAGCAAATAGTTCCAGCCCCACGCGGTGCCTCATGCGGGCAATCATCGCCATAGGCTGCCTCCTGGCATCGATCCTGTCGGTGACAGGGCCGAGTCCCTCCCTCGCCGAAGACGATGTGGTGGCATTCGCCGTGGTGAGCGAGCAGCCCAAAGACAAAACACGCATCGCGGCCAAGGTTGCGATTGAGGGGGCGGTGTCGGATATGAAACTACTGGCACCCGACCACATCCTGTCCAACCTGAGTTGGAAGAAACTGGAGATTTGTCACGCGATGAAGCTGGAGGGGCGAATAGTCCAGGAGGGGTTTCGTGTCTCCTCTGTGCGGGTCATCGAAGGCGCCATGCTGCCGATGGCACTGCAGGGATACGCCGGCGATTGCCTGTTGAAAAAGGCGCTGGAGTTTGCTCCGTTTGTAGACTAGCGACGACACTCCGGACAGCACGTCGGCTCCTGCTCCGCATCGGCTTCTTCCTGTGTCAGAGGAAACAGGATCTCGCAAGCGCCGCAGCGGCGGATTTCAAAATAGGCGACGCCCTTGTCATCAATCTCGGTGGGGAGCAGGAGCTCAATCGGATCGTAGCCGGCAGTTCCGCCGTCATCGAACTTGACGAGCGCGATCCGATCGTTGAACACTTCGAACGCCGCCTCGTGCCCTTTACGATGGAGCAGGTGGCCGAGTACGAACACCGGCTGGCCCTTGCGTTTGATGCGGAGATCTTTCAGCGTATGTTGGGAGGCGGTGGCACAGGCGTAGTGACCTGATGAACTGGTTCCAGCCCACGGCATTGTTCGATCCTCGTTCGATTCTCGGCACAGTGTTGCATCGATCTATCACGACGTGAAAAATCGCGTCAAGACAACCTTCTTCATCAAAGGAGTTCCCATGGCGGACATCACGATCTATCAGAAACCGACGTGCAGCACCTGCCGCGAGGCGGTGCAACTCTTGAAGGAGAGCGGCACACCGTTTACCGCGATCAACTATTATGAACAGCCCTTCACCACAGGGCAGCTGAAGAGCCTCTTGAAGAAGGCCGGATTGGCGCCGAAAGACGTGTTGCGGACGAAGGAAGATATCTACAAAGAGCTGGGCCTGGCGAAAACAACGATCTCGGATGATGAACTGATTGAGTTAATGGTCAAATATCCGGATCTCATTCAACGGCCGCTCGTGGAAAGGGGCGCGCAGGCGATGCTGGCCAGGCCGGCGGAGTCGATCAAGAAATTGCTGTAACGGCACGATCACGGCTCGAACTCGCTGTACGCCACGATCCGCCCGGTAGCGTCAGACAAGACCTTGTGGACATCGGCTGACACCGCGCCCCGTTTCACACGATTTCCCCCTTCCCCTTTCGCTTCATACAGCGCCCGGTACGCGGCTTTCGTGACCAACGCAAGTGACGACCGGGCCCCTCCCGATTCGGCCACACCGATGCTCACGGTCGCCGGTAAGGCCACATCACGGGATTTCGCCCTGGCCGCGCCTCCCCCTTCCCACACCCTGTCGCGCCCCCGCAGATAAAGTTGGGTCTCTTCCACCACCTTGCGGATCGCTCCCAGATCAACCAACGTCTCCGTTGCTGATTTCTTTGGAAACAGCACGGTGAACTCCTCACCAGCCAATCGGTGGACCTTTCCTACACCGGCCGCAGCCATGATCTTCGGCGCGATCTGCCGCAAGATCTGCTCGCTCACCGATTTCCCGTGCTGATTTCCGTATTGTTTGAGCTGGTCGATCCCGACGACGGCCAACACATACTTGTTCCCAAGACCGGCGACCGCTTGGTCGTAGGCGACCTTCCCCGGAACGCCCGTCAACTCGTCCCGGTAGATTTCCTGATGAGAGGCCTGCAGCAGCGTCACGAAGAGTATCAATCCGGCCGCCGAGAAGAAATTGGTCGGCATCCAGCCGTGGTGAAATCCTTGCACGGCGACGAACGAGGCGATCACGGTCCAGAAGATGCCGCTGTCGAGCGGATTTCTGTTCAGGGCGAATCGGATACCGATCAAGCAGACGGCGCCCGAGAATGCCAAGAGCGCCAGTTGAGGAAGCGCCGTCCAACTGGTGTTCAAGACCGGCAGAAGCGGCTGTTGTAACGAATGTGCGATCCAGGCCTGCCCCGGCTGAGCCAACCATAGCACCAGGACCGGCTGGATCAGAACTAACGGCAACCGCACGGCTCCACGCCAGGATGACATAGCCTCTTCCTTAATGAGAGAGAGTGCCATGAGATTCAGTGGCAACAGCAGGGCGAGGGCGGAGAACATCACATGATGGGCGGACTCCCCAGGCTGATCTGCCGGTGGGAGGAGGGCCAGTCCGCGGTCGGCTACGCTCAAGACGATTAACGACAGGATCAACCGGCTGCTGGAGAGATACCAGCCGAAGAATAATCCGAAAGCCAGCACGACGAATGGAAACGCATGGACCGGCCCCTGCACCCACGGCGGCAGCCCGTGAGGACGCAACAATGCCATGGCGGCAAGAAAAATGAGTCCCCCGGGAACCAGGAAGTCGAACAGCGATTTTTTGAGTGAAGACATAGGGAACCGACGCCTACCCCACCATCAGATTCCAGGTTGGCAAAAGCGAGAACCGTACCAATCTTCACGGGCACCGTCACGATACCACGGGGAGAAACTTCACACATTCTCAACGGATTAGATACGCCTTCACGAGATGACAAAGAATGACACTTGCGTCTGTCCCCTTTTGGACAGCGACAAGAAGGAAACGGTCGTAAAGGATCAGGAGACTGAGGGGGACGCGCAGGCAATGGCCCCGGTCTTGGGATCAACCGACACGGCCAGTTTGCCATCGAGGACGTCCAGCAACAGCTGGCCCACGAAAACCCGTCGCCAGCCGCTCAGAAGCGGAAGATCTAAGGATCCTCGGCCTGTCTTGGCATCGACCAATGCCTGGAGATCCGACGTCGTGGCCAACAGGGTGGGGGCAATATCGTGCTCAAAGGCACGCGCCTTGAGCACCGCCTGCAGCAATTCGACGAGACCGGTGAACTCCGGCTCGGGCTTCCGTTCTTTGGGAACCGACGGCCAGGCAGATGGCGGAAGCGCGAGCGCATGATGGATCGTGCCCACGAGCGCCTCGCCGTTACGATCGACCTCCGATCCGTGCACACCCCGGACGGACCGGAGTTCCTGCACGCTGCGCGGGGGATGCCGGGCCAATTGGAGCAGCACCTCGTCCCGCAGAACCCGGCCACGTGGGACGTTCCGCCGTTTGGCTTCTCCTTCACGCCAGGCCGCCAATGCTCGAAGGACGGCCAGCGATTTCGGTTTGAGCTGATCCCACCCCCGCACTCGCTGATACCGTTCCTGCGGCTCCCCGCGTGTTTCGCCGACGGCGTCTTCCAAACGGGCAAACTCTTCCCCAATCCACTCCAGCCGGCCGAATTCGGAAAGGCGCGCCTGGAGATGGTCGTGGATCGCAAGGAGAAAGGTCACATCCTCAAGCGCATACGACAATTGATCAGGAGACAGCGGTCTGGCACTCCAATTCGTGAACGTATGCGCCTTGTCCAATCGCTTCCCATGCACCCGTTGAACCAAGCTGGCATAGGCCACTTGTGGACCGTACCCAACCATCGCAGCGGCAATCTGCGTATCGAAAAATGGTTTGGGAATTCGACCGGCATGCACCGCAAAGAGATCCAGATCCTGCAGCCCGGCATGCACGACTTTCTGCACCGCCGGATTACACACAATGTCCCACAGCGGCTCCAGTGACCCTCCATCCAACACGGCGGGAAAATCAATGACGGCGGCCGTCGAATCCGTCGCGATCTGAATCAGTTCAAGCCTCGGCACAAAACTGTCTTCGCCGACAAATTCAGTGTCGAGCGCCAGACGCGGGCTGTCTTTCAGCTCCGAGCAGAACTCATGCAGCGCCTGGCGGCTGGTAATGTAGTGTGGTCGCGTCATCACAGCTGGGTTACTCCGCCGGGCTGTAGGGCCGATCGGGCGGGCGCATCGGCTCGGTGTTGCTCAAGCTCAGATACTCTTTGAGAAATTGATAGGCCTCCAACATGCGGCGCAGTTCCGGCTCGGAACTGCGGTCGCCGTTATTGGCGTCGGGGTGCAGCTGTTTGGCCTTGAGCCGAAAGGCGGCGGTCACCTCGGAGAGAGAACTGCCGAACTCCACCCCCATGACCGCATACGCGTCCAGCGCGTTGTTGACTCCGTGTGGATTGTCCGAAAGCGCGCCGCTTCCGCCGCTTGCGGCTTTCAGCATGTCGGCGAGATTGATTTTTCTGCGACGCCGGCGCGGCCGTTCTCGAATTTCGCTGTCGAACTCGTCCCATCGTTCTTCGACAAACTCCAATCGGGATTCGAGGCGCATCGCGCCGGACAAATCGCGAATCAACTCCAGCTCCTCTTCAATCTCGATGAGCGATCTGATGATTTCTTCGAGTCCTTGCTCGACCCGGAAAAATCCGTCCACCCGCTCTTCCATCATCGTATCGACGGCAACGTCCAGGCTATCGTCTGTCTTTGAGCGCAACGACTCGATGCGCTTCTGCATTCCTTGGCGGAACTTGATGTACTTGCTGGTTGAAAACGGCATGGCCCATCCCGCGTGTGACGACGGGGTATTCTAGCATAGTGCGATTTGCGGTCAGAAGGGCTTCAGGCTAGAGTCGACAAGGTTTCCGGACCCTGTTGATAACGGCGAAAGTCACTCTGGGACCGGCTGATCGGTCATTTTGACTCGTCTTCTCGCCACGCCGGTCTCGCGGGCGGCAGCAGCCACAGCCAGAGCGACGTTCGGAACGACTGTTTTATCGAACAGGCTGGGGACGATGTAGTCTTCGCTCACCGCACCGTCAGGAATGGTGCGGGCGATGGCCTGGGCCGCTGCCAGCTTCATCGCCTCGTTGATCTCACGGGCTTGCACGTCGAGGGCCCCCCGGAAAATCCCGGGAAATGCGAGGGCATTGTTGATCTGATTGGGATAATCCGAGCGGCCGGTGGCCAAGATCCGGCAATGCGACACCGCCAATTCCCGCGGCACTTCCGGGTCCGGATTTGCCATCGCAAAGACAATCCGATCCGTCGCCATCGCGTCCAGATCGTCGGCAGCCAGAATATTCCCAACCGACAGCCCGATGAAGACATCGGCGCCCTTCAGCGCGTCACGCAAGGTCCCTCTCGGCCGATCACGAGTCAGGCAAGCAGCCAGATCGGTCCGGCAGGCGCGTAACTGCTCCGCCTCGCCGTACAAGATGATGCCTTCCTTGTCGCACCCCAGCAGATGCGACACGCCCGCTGCCAACAGCATGCGGCAACAGGCCGTCCCCGCCGCGCCAAGTCCGTTGACGACGACGCGGACCTCCTCCAGCCGTTTCCCAACCACTCGCAGCGCATTGGTGAGAGCAGCCAGAATGACGACCGCGGTCCCGTGTTGATCGTCATGCATGACGGGAATGTCGAGCGACTGTTTCAGCCTCCGCTCGATCTCGAAGCACCGAGGCGCGCCGACGTCTTCCAAGTTGATGCCGCCGAAGCCCGGCGCAATCCCCTGCACGATCCGCACGATCTCATCCGGATCTTGTGTATTGAGGCATATGGGCCAGGCATCAATGCCGGCCAGCTCCTTGAAAAGCATGGCTTTGCCCTCCATCACGGGCAGCGCCGCTTCGGGGCCGAGATTCCCGAGCCCCAACACTGCGGACCCGTCCGTGACGATCGCCACGCTGTTGCACTTGGTCGTGAAGGCATAGGCTTTGGACTTGTCCTGTGCGATGGCTTGGACGACCCGGCCGACACCGGGTGTGTAGACCATCGACAGCACATTCCTGGTGCTGATCGGAATCTTCCCCTCTACGCGGATCTTACCGCCGAGATGCAGCAGGAAAATACGATCGGAGGCCGAGATCACGGTGACATCGGGCAAGGCGGCCAGCCGCGCGAGCACGTGCTCGCCGTGCGCTTCGCTTTGAGCGTCGAAGGTGACGTCGCGCACCATTCGGGTTTTCGTCGCAGACACAATATCGACGGCGCCTAAATTGGCCTGTTCCTCCGCTAACAGCGCCGCCACACGGGCGAAGACGCCGGGCTTGTTCGCCAACTCCAATCGAACGGTCAGGCGATAGTTGGAATAGGGACCGATCTCATTCATTCGTGCCGTCGTTCCCTCCTATGGCCAAGACTACCACAGACGCGTCGTTCGTGAAGCGTCGATCGCAGGATGTGCGCGAGAAAGGCGCGACGAGCGCGACCGGCGCGACTCGGAACAGTGAAGCTTCAGGCTAATCCCGCTTTTCTCGCGCGTCTCGCGCGAAGAACGAGATACGCTTCGCGAGATACGAGCGACCAGCGGCCAGCCTCCGTTGACGCTGTTCACGCCACGATGCTAGGGTGCCTCCTATGTCGTCGGCGGCCCACACGAACTCTCCAAATCGGCTTATTCACGAAACCAGTCCCTACCTCCTTCAGCATGCCTACAACCCCGTCGACTGGTATCCCTGGGGGCCGGACGCGTTGCGCGCCGCCAAAGAGCACAACCGCCCTATTTTACTCTCGATCGGCTATTCTTCCTGCCACTGGTGCCATGTCATGGAGCGCGAGTCGTTCGAGAATGAGGTGATCGCCGGCATCATGAATCGCGAGTTCGTCTGCATCAAGGTCGATCGGGAAGAACGGCCGGACTTGGACGAAATCTACATGCAGGCCACGGTCGCCATGAATCATGGCCAGGGTGGCTGGCCCATGACCGTGTTTTTGACACCGGATCAGGAGCCCTTCTTCGCCGGTACCTACTTTCCTCCCGAAGATCGGTGGGGACGGCCGGGGTTCGGCTCGCTGCTGAAGAAAATCGCCGATGTCTGGAAAAACAACCAGGCGGGTATCCAGGCCCAAGCGCAGGACATGACGGCACGGCTGAAGGGCGCGGGCCATATCGCCTCCCCCATGTCCGTGAGCGACACGGCCCTCGATGACGCGGTGACCCAATTCAAGGACGATTTTGACAAGACTCACGGCGGCTTCGGCACGGCACCGAAGTTTCCACCGGCAGCGGGATTGTCACTGCTGCTTCGTTGCCACCGGCGGTCGGGCGAGGCCCAGACACTCACGATGGTCACGAAGACACTCGATATGATGGCGGCCGGCGGCATCTACGATCATATCGGCGGAGGGTTCGCCCGCTATTCTACCGATGCGCGCTGGCTCGTGCCGCATTTCGAGAAGATGCTCTATGACAATGCGCTGTTGGCCCGCGTCTATGTCGAAGCCTATCAGGTCTCCAGGAAGCCGCTCTACCGGCACGTCGCCGGCGAAGTCATCGAGTATGTCATCCGGGAAATGACGGGGCCGGACGGCGGGTTTTATTCGGCCACGGACGCGGACTCGGAAGGAGTCGAAGGAAAATACTTTGTCTGGACGCCCGCCGAGGTGCGGGCAGCGTTGAAGAATGAGGAGGAGGCCCGGCGGTTCTGCGAGCTGTATGACATTACCGAGGAGGGCAACTGGGAGCACACAAATATCCCGAATCGCCTGCGGCCCATCGAAGACGTGGCCAGGCGGCTCGATCTCACGGTCGATGAATTGCTGGAGTCGGCCGCACGCGCGAAGCCGGTCCTCTATCGAGTCCGGCAGGAACGTATCCCCCCTGCACTCGACGACAAAGTGATCACATCCTGGAACGGCATGATGCTCTCAGCCATGGCTGAAGCGGCCCGAGTCTTCGGTGAAGACCGCTACCGGGAGCAGGCTCAACGGACAGCAGATTTCTTGCTCACGGTTCATGCCGGGCCGGACGGCCGCTTGCTGCGCACCTCGCGAACCGGCCGCGCCCATCTCAACGCCTATCTCGAGGACTATGCGTACCTGGCCGAAGGATTGTTGGATGTGTACGAGGCAGGCGCCGATGAACGATATCTCCACGCAGCAGCGCGACTCGCCGGCTTTCTTATGACGGATTTTCTCGATCGCGAGCAGGGCGGATTTTTCACCACGGCCGAGCGCCACGAGTCGCTTATTCTCCGAGCCCGCGAAGGCACCGATGGAGCCGTTCCCAGCGCCAACGCCGTAGCCGCTTCGGCGTTGGCCAGGCTCTCGTTTCATTTTGACCGGCAGGACTGGCGTGACGCAGCCGTCGGTGCCGTGCGGGCCTACGGACGACAGATCGCCCGCTATCCACGGGCCTTCGCTAAAAGCTTGGCCCTGGTCGATTTCCTGACCGAAGGGCCGGTCGAACTGGCATTCGTCGGCGAGGCGGACGAACTCCGCGCGCTTCGCCATGCCGTTGCGGAGCAGTATCTGCCAAACCGAATCGTGGCGACCGGCCATCTGAAGACGCCGTCATCGCTGCCTCTCCTGGCGGGCAAACAGCCGGTCGGCGGCAAACCGGCGCTCTACATCTGTCGAAACTTTTCGTGCCAACAGCCGGTCACCGATCCCCGCTCCGTCGCGGACACTTTGCACGCGCACAGGGCCGGCTCGGATCGTCGTGGTCATGAACCCAAATTGTTGCAAGGCAGGCAGCTGGCCGGCCATGCCACCGTCTATGGGACGGCTGGCTACACCTCACGCATGATCGGACAAGCCGGTGACGCCGCGCTCGCCAGCGGCTTTACGGCGTTGGGCACAACCGGACTTGTCGTGACGCGCCTGGGATTCGGCACCTATCGCGTGACCGCACAAGAACCAGAGCACCGAGAGGCCCTCAAGAAGGCCTTGCGCACCTCCTGCAATGTCATCGATACCTCGACCAATTATGTGGACGGTGACAGCGAGCGCCTCGTGGGGTCCGTGCTGGCGGAACTCATCGGAGCCGGCGACATACGGCGTGAAGAAGTCGTCGTCGTCTCCAAGATCGGCTATGTCCAGGGGCAGAATCTCAAGCAGGCCGAAGCAAGAGAAAAATCCGGCGTGCCCTATCCTGAGATGGTCAAATATGGAGATGGCGTCTGGCATTGCATCCACCCGGAATTCCTGGCGGACCAATTGCCCCTGTCGCTGGACCGCCTTGGGCTGGCCACTCTGGACGTCTGTCTCTTGCACAACCCGGAATATTTTCTGTCCGAAGCCGCGCACCGAGGCGAGAGCGATCTGTCGGAACTTCGCACGCAGTTCTACGATCGGCTCGAACGGGCGTTCGCCTATTTCGAGTCGCAGGTGGCGGCTGGACGGTTGCAGTATTACGGAGTCTCCTCCAATACCGCCACAGCGCCGGCCGACGCCCCCGAAGCGACTTCGCTCTCCCGCATGATTGAGGCGGCACAAGCCGCAGCCCGCTCGGCAGGCACCGGAACCCATCACTTCCGCGTCTTGCAACTGCCCATGAACTTGTTCGAGTCGGGAGCCGCCATGACGGCCAATACAGGCGTGTCCAATCTGCAGACCGTCTTGGACTATGCGCAACAAGCCGGCGTCGCCGTGTTGGTGAATCGACCGTTGAATTCCATGCCCACTCCGCAGAGCGGGATGCTGCGCTTGGCGGATCTCCCGCTGGAAGACGCGGCCATCGACGTGGCCCGCCAGCTTGACGCTGTCGGCGCAATCGAGCAAGAATACCGCGACTTGATCGCGCCGGCGGTTCCCTATGACGGGCACGGTGCGGCGCCTGTCGAGTTTTTCAACTGGTCAGAGGAATTGCGCGCCCTACGCCCCAAAATCCAGGGTCTGGAACACTGGGAACAGATCGAACACCAGATGATCGCTCCACGAGTCAACCAGGTACTGCAAACACTGTCCCGCCATCTGACTGGGGCCCTGTCTGAACGTTGGGAGACTTGGCGGGACCGTTATATTCCTGAACTCCTCGCCCTGCTGCGCGGCCTGCGGCGCGAAGCAACGGAGCGAAGCCGTGTTCGTACCGCGGCGGTCGCCCGTGTGATCGATCCGTTCTTGCCGGAATCTCGCCGGGGCGAATCGCTATCGAGAAAAGCGCTCTGGATCCTTGCCGGCACACCGGGCGTCACCTGCGTGCTCAACGGCATGCGGACGCAGCAGTACGTCGATGACGCATTGGCCGTGCTCAGATGGGGAGCGCCCCCACAGATCAGCGCCGTGTATGAACAGGTGAAAACCGCAGCCTTGTGAGTATCGATGCGCCATCTTACCGGATAGACACAGAGGAGGACGTATGCCGCATAGGAGAGACGTGGGAATCTTCGGCGCGCTGGCCTTGGCCACACTGCTGACTCAAAGCTGTGCCACTCAATCAGGATCCGGGACGGGAACTGAACGGACGCAAGCTGAACGAATCGGCGAGCCGGCGATTAAGGAGGCCAACTCAACCGGTGCTTCATCCGGATCACGAACCAGTCCGGAAATGCAGTCCGAACTGTCCTCACGAAATGCGTCGGGATTGTCTGCGGGACTGCTGATGGATGCGTTGTTCGACTTCGACCGGGACAACCTGCGCCCCGACGCCCTCACAATCGTGGAGGCCAATGCCAAGCGGCTGAAGGAGCAGCATCCGACGCGCGTGCTGCTGGAAGGCCGTGGCGATGAAGTCGGCACGTCCGCCTACAACCTCGTCTTGGGCGAGCGCCGCGCCAAGACCGTGAAGCACTACCTCCAACAACTTGGCCTGTCCCTCGAGATCAAAACGACAAGCTACGGCAAAGACCGCCCGCTCTGCTTCGAGCACAGTGCCGACTGCATGCAGAAAAACCGGAGCGTGCATTTCGTGGTCAAGGAGTAGCCACTGCTCCCTCCACGACCGACGGAAGTTGCGGAGTCACTCCATGAGTCCGTTGGTGCGTGAAGAAACTGATCGGTGGGATTACTTGGACGCCCCGAACAGGTCATTCCAGACCTTCAGGAAGTTGCCGGTCCTCTGCAGGTCTTCAGGAGTGCTTTTCTTCCTCGCCGTGGCCGGCCGGCGGGTGCTCAACCACTCGATGCGATCCGCCACGTCGCGGTAGTCCGGCTCTTCCCTCCTGATCCAGCGATACGCTTCCAGGGTCTCTTCCACCCGTCCCAAGGACTCGAGCGTGCGCCCCAATACATAGAGAATCTGAACGGTTTCCTTCGGAGACCCGCCAGGAGCCGAGAGTGCGTTTCGAAACGCCGCCACTGCGTCTTCCAACTGGCCAATCGTCTTGGCACAGAGCCCGATCTGCGCATAGGCTTTGAGGGCAAGAGCCGGATCAGCCACCGCCATCTCGAGCTGAACGATGGCCGCCTTATGCTGCCCCGCCTGTTTCAGAGCAAGGCCGCGCTCATACCGCTCCGCGGGAGACACCCCAGTCTCCGTTGCCTGACCTGAACGCTCGATCAACATAGCCTCCTCCCAAACCTATTGTGAGGGCATTGAAGCAGAAATCATGCCCATACATGCTCGCGCAACCAGGCCACGGCCATGGTCGCTCCCTACAAAATCCCCATATATGAGGCCATTATAGACTACCGGTGTTGACGGACAAGAAGAAGCAGAGAATAAGACAGATTCATCGATTGATGAACTAGCTGAGTCTCGTCCCTGGTGGCCAGTTTGGAACATATTCAGGGGAACATCCCTCCGCCAGAGGGTCCTATCGATTACGGCGCACTTTTCGGAATCGCCCTTTGTTTGCATGCCGGCGCCCTGACCGAGTACTATGTGCACAAGTCCGAATCGGAGCAGATCCCTTGTCACCGTTGACCAAGCAGCCGTTCAGATACATCGGCTTGTTCATCTGCATAGTCATGGGTGGACTGCTGATCGCCCATTCGATCAACGCCTTCGTTGCGGATGCGCTCTACGTCATGCCGACCGCCCCAGCCGAATCTGGCGGCCATGGCTCCGTCCGTCCAGTCTCCTATTCACCCGCTCAGTACATGGAAGATATCCGCGCCAGTGGCCTGTTTGCGATGCCTACGGCCGCTCAGAGCTCACCACACCAAGACCCCGGCGCATCGGTGGCCCGAGCCTCGATTGGCGCAGCGACGAAAATCCGGCTGATCGGAGTTGTGATGGGTGACCGGCAGGGCTTTTTCGCAATCGTGGAAGAGCTGGCCTCCAAGAGACACGTCCTCTATCGCCTCCACGATCACATTCAAGACTTGGGAGAAGTCGCCGACATCCGGCGCGATGGAATAGCTGTTCGCCGGGGAAATCTGGAGGAATGGCTGGAGCTGGAGGCTGCTGAGAAACAGGTGGTAGCCGGAAATCCCACCGCCGCCACCGCCGCCTCGTCCTCTTCCGCGCCGCCGGGACCGGGTACCCCCATTCGGAAGGTCATTGACCGCCGAGAAGTCGAGTCGGCCATGAATGATTTGCCCAAGCTGCTGACCCAAGCGAGAGCGATACCGCATATGACCAACGGCACGCTCAATGGATTTCGGATCGACTACATGGCACCCGCCAGTTTCTATGAGAAGATCGGGGTGCAAACAGGGGATGTGTTACAGCGGGTCAACGGCGTTGACATTCGCGATCCCAGCACGATCCTCAGTTTGCTCCAGCAGCTGAAAAACGAACAGGTCGTCAAGCTTGATATTGTCCGCAACGACCAGCGTTCGACCATCACCTACGAACTCCGCTGAGTCGCGCAAACCAGAACGCGTATTTCGCGCCGATCCTTGCCAGGCCCTTCAAGAGAAGAGTATGGTTATCAAGCAGTTGCGCTGCCATTTCGCCATTCGCGAGGCGGGTGACAACGGCGGGGGTACACCGTCTAAGTAAAATCGGACTGAGGTCACGTGGCTAATTTTTCTGAATCTGTTCGCATGGAATCCAACTACGGGAAGCCCCTGTTGGGTCGCATCCTGGGGGACAAGTTCAATCTGCCGAGTGCCAAGCTCGAGGAAGCGCTGGCCTATCAGCGGGAAAAAGGCGGCCGCCTGGGCGAGGCGCTGCTGCACTTACGCGCGCTTCGGGAGGAAGAACTGTTGGAGGGCCTGGCAATCCAGTTTGGGTTGCCCTGGATGCCGCAATTGGACTCCACGGCCATCGATCACGAGCTGATCAAAAAAGTCCCTATCGCGTTTTGCCGCCGGTACCGCGTGCTCCCGCTCCGATACGAAGGCGGAATTATTCTCGTCGCCTCCACCGATCCGCTGGAGACCGTCGCACTCGACGACCTGCGGTTATTGCTCGGCAAACCCGTCAAGTCCGTATTGACGACCGGTGTGTCTCTACTCGCCCGCCTCAACCAGATCTACGACGAGGCCGCCAGCCCGGCCGGCGCCGAAGAAGTGATGGAGGACATCGCCGCAAGCGAGAGCCTCGATCAACTGGCTCATGAGCTCGACGAGCCGCAGGACTTGCTGGACGCGACCGACGAAGCCCCGATCATCCGACTGGTGAATTCAGTCTTGTTCCAGGCCGTTCGACAGCGGGCCAGCGACATCCATTTCGAGTCGTTCGAGCGCGGACTGGTCGTGCGTTACCGGATCGACGGGGTGCTGTATCCGGTCTTGACCCCACCGAAGCGTTTGCAAGCCAGCATCATCGCGCGCATCAAAATCATGGCCGGGTTGAATATCGCCGAAAAACGGCTTCCGCAGGACGGCCGATTCGCAATTCGAACGTCCGGGAAAGACGTCGATCTGCGCGTATCGGTCCTGCCCACGTCCCACGGCGAGCGGGTGGTGCTTCGGCTGCTGGAAAAAGAGAACCGCCTGCTGAATCTGTCGGAGATGGGCTTCTCCAAAGACCGGCTTTCCGCGATTCACCAGCTGATCCAGCTCGCGCACGGCATCATTCTCGTAACGGGCCCAACCGGCAGCGGCAAAACCACAACCCTGTATGCCGCCTTGAGCCACATCAACGCGCCGGACAAGAACATCATCACCGTTGAGGACCCGGTCGAATATCAGTTGCTCGGCATCGGCCAGATGCAGGTCAATCCTAAAATCAATCTCTCGTTCGCCACGGGCTTGCGGTCCATCCTCCGGCAAGATCCCGACGTGATCATGATAGGAGAAATTCGGGATCGCGAAACGGCGGAGATCGCGATCCACGCGTCCTTGACCGGGCACCTGGTCTTTTCCACGCTCCACACGAACGATGCCGCCAGCGCCGCCACCCGGTTGATCGATATGGGGATCGAACCCTTTCTCGTCGCCTCGTCGGTCGTTGCCGTGCTGGCACAGCGGCTGCTGCGAAGAATCTGCCCGGACTGCAAACGCTCCTACCAGGCAAGCACGGAGGAACTGAGCCGCCTTGACCTCGCGCCGGGAACGGCCAGAATCCTGTACCGGGGAGCAGGCTGCGCAGCCTGTTCGCAAACCGGCTATCGTGGACGCACCGGCATTTTCGAACTCATGATATTTGATGACGATATCCGGCGGCTGATCGGGGGCAAAGCGGATTCGACGGCCATCAAGCAGGCGGCCGTCGCCAAGGGCATGGTGACGCTCAAGCAAGAAGGCGCCGAGCGTGTCTTGCAAGGCCATACCACACTGGAAGAAGTGATGCGCATCACCCAGCAGGAGATCGAAGTCTAGCCATGCCCGTCTATCAGTACCGTGGCTATCGGAACGACGGCGGCTCCGCAACCGGCATCATTGACGCGGAAAACGCCAAGATCGCGCGCCTGAAGCTCCGGAAGGACGGCGTGTTTCCGACCGATGTCATCGAACAGGGCGCGGCAGCACGGCCACAGGATCACAGTCGCGTCACCGTCGGCTACCGGCCCGGCAGATTCCCCTCCCTCTCCGCCAATGATCTCGCCTTGATGACCCGGCAATTCGCCACACTGCTGGTTGCCGGACTCCCGTTGGTCGACGCGTTGGGCGTGCTCGTCGATCAAGCGGAAAAGAAACCGGTCAAGGCGCTGTTCGCCGACATCCGGGAGCAGATTCGTGGCGGAAAAGCGCTGAGCGCCGTCTTGGAACTGCATGGGAAGGACTTCTCCCCCATTTACGTCCACATGGTCCGAGCCGGGGAGACCAGCGGCGCACTGGATCAGATTCTGTTTCGTCTGGCGGAGTTTTTGGAAAAACAGCTGGCGCTCAAGAACAAAGTGACCAATGCACTCCTCTACCCAGCCCTGATGCTCTTCGTCGGGGTGTCCGTCCTATTTTTCTTGATGACCTTCGTCGTACCGAAAATTACGGCGGTATTCACCAACATGCAGCAGGCGCTCCCCTGGCCGACTGTCGCGTTGATGTCGGTGAGCCAGTTCTTCGCGGATTACTGGCTTCTGCTTGCCGGCCTTCTTATCGTCGGTATCGTACTCGTGCAGCGATCGGTCCGGACCGACAGGGGCCGGATCACGGCGGACCGCCTGATTTTGCGATTGCCGTTGATTGGCGACGTTGCGCGCATGGTCTCGATCTCCCGATTAAGCAGTACCCTGGCGACGATGCTAGCCAGCGGCGTCCAGCTTTTGGATGCGCTGGATGTGTCCAAGCGGGTCATGAACAACCGGGTGCTCGAAGAAACCGTGGAGGGCGCGAGGCAGAATATCCGCGAAGGCGAGACGATTGCCGACCCGCTGAAACGGAGCGGCGAATTTCCGGCGCTGGTGACCCACATGATTGCCGTCGGCGAGCGAAGCGGCGAGATGGAAGAGATGCTGCGCCGCGTGAGCCAGATTTATGACGGCGAAGTGGAGCGGGTCATCACCCGATTGACGTCGCTCCTGGAGCCCATCATGATCTTGGCTATGGGCGTCATTGTCTTTTTTATCGTGGTGGCGATTCTCCTGCCCATTTTTGAAATGGGGCAAATGGTGCGGTAAAGAGAGTGATCGGTGGTGAGAGAAGAGCGAACACGAGCTTGGAACACTGAACGGAGGTATTCAATGGGTATACGTGAAGCGGTCCACGGGACATGGAGAATGTGGAAGAGCCGGCTGCGAACTGTGAATTTCCTCTCATCACCCATCACCCATCATCCATCACGCCGCCTACTTGGCAATGATCGCGGTTTTACCTTTATCGAAATCATGGTGGTGGTGGCTATTCTGGCCATTCTCGCTGCGTTGGTGGTCCCTCGCATTATGGGCCGAACCGACGACGCCAAACGCACCGCAGCCAAGGTGCAGATTCGAAACATCGAGGGCGCGCTGCAGCTCTACAAACTGGACAACGGCGTCTATCCGTCGACTGAACAGGGGCTCAAGGCCCTGATGGAAAAGCCCACTGTCGGCGTCATTCCGAAAAAATGGAAGGTCGGCGGGTATTTGCCGAAACTCCCGGAAGATCCCTGGGGCAATCCCTACAAGTACCTGAGCCCAACCCCGAAAGGCGACTACGAAGTCCTGTCCCTCGGGACCGACGGGGAAGTCGGCGGCGAAGGCGTCAACGCCGACATCACCAATTGGAATCTGGACAAGGAATAAGACGTCAATGGTCATGCGTCATTCGTCAATCGACTCGGACGTCTCAGGTCCCCTGTCCACTCGTCACTTGCCACTTACCACTTGCCCCTCACCCCTCACCCCTCACCGTCTTCGGCGGGCTTTACGCTGTTGGAAATGCTGATCGTCCTGTTTCTCCTGGGCGGAGTCCTGGCGCTGGTCATCCCTCGGATCGTCATCGGGGAAGACTTGAGTTCGACGGGACGGAAATTCATCGGCACGCTTCGTTCGCTTCAAGGCATGGCCGCCACGACCCAAAAGCAGGTCAAACTCTATCTGGATCTCGACCGGGGAACCTACTGGGCCATGGTGGTGGACGGCCGGGAAGAAAAGCGCCCGCTCGATGCCACCTGGGCGACACCGCTGTCGCTCCCCGAATCGATTCGATTCACGGAAGTCTCCGTCGGCCTCACCAAACGGACATACGGGCGGGCCGATCTGTCGTTTTTTCCGAACGGCCGCATCGATCCCGCCACGGTGTATCTGACCGACGCCGGCAACAGTCTGCTCGGCCTGGCGGTAGACCCGCTGACCGGCCGTATCCGGACCTCCGACCAACGGTTCGATCTCACGAGAGCCCGCCCGATTCCGGACCGAGTCAAGATCCTGTTGCAGGCCGCCGCGAAATAGTCATGCTGCAGACCTCACTCACCGGGAAATCCGGCGAACAGGGATTCACGCTGCTCGAAGTGTTGCTGGCCATTGCCCTGTTGGCCATTGCCCTGCCGATTCTCTTGGGGCTCCGCAATTTTGATCTGGACCTGCACCAGCGGGCCACCGAACTGCGGGCCGCGACGCTGCTGGCCCAAGAAAAACTGGTCGAAGCGGAACTGGTCGGCGTATACCCTATAGGAGAAACCACCGGCGATTTCAGGAACGTCCCGCTCGGCGCGCCGGCGACGGTGGCGGCGGGCGATCGAGCCCCAGGCTACAAATGGAAGCGAACGATCGCCCCAACGCCGCTGCCGCTGATCCGCGAAGTCCGCATCAAAGTATCGTGGCCGCGGGGGGTGTCTGAGGAAGCGGTGGAAGTAAGCACGTATGTCTTCGCCGGCCTCACATTCTAGACCCGATGCGGGTTTTACCCTCGTCGAAGTCCTGGTGGCGATTACGCTGCTCGCCACCGTCGCAGCGATGGTGTTCGGCTCGCTCCTTACGACGACCCGCCTCGCAGAGGCGGGCCGCGACCGGGCGGCACAGGAGCAAACGATGAGGAGAGTGCTGCGCGTCATGGCCGACGAAATCTCATTGAGCTCCCATGAGAAACCGTTCCCTTGGACCGGCATCAATGGAACACTGGAGGGGCAGCCGGCCGATACGCTCGCGTTTCTGACGATGAGCGACGGTACCGGCGGCGCGACGACCGAGACCATCCGCGTCGTGTACACACGCGACGGCGACCGCCTGATGCGTTTCGCGAAGAAGAATCTCTACGGCCTCACCGACGACTCACTCGATCAACTCGAACTGGCCGACCGGGTGAAAGGTTTTAATTTGCGCTATTTCGACGGGCAAAGCCGTATATGGATCGACGAGTGGCCGGCGGCCACCAAGGTGCCCAAAGCGCTGCTGCTCGAAGTGACGTTCCAACAGTCCGATGAGCCTCCCTGGACGGTGAGAGAGTGGGTGACGATCGGAGCGTCGTCATGACTACGGCATGGCCGGGGGCGTGGAAGCCAATCTTGATGTGGACAACCGTCGGCCTGTGTGCCGTTGCAACAGGAATGGCGGCAACCTTTCCCTATGACGCGTTGCACGCACGCGCCCTGTCCGAATTGAATCGAAGCACCGGCTTGGACGTTCGTGCGACGAACTGGACGGCGGCGTGGCCGCTGGGCCTGACCTGGCGGAACGTCACCCTGACAAAACCGGACTGGGCGCCGATTCAATTGGCGCACCTGGATGCGAAGGTCGGCCTGCTCGCCGCATTAACCGGCGGGTTACGCCTGGATGTCGAGGCCCGTCTGGATAACGCGGCGCTCAACACGGGACTGGCGAAAGCCGCCTTGACCACCCCGTCATGGTCCCTGGCGGAAGGATCCGTCTCCCTGAAAGGCCAGCTCCAACAGATCGATCTCTCCAAACTCCTCGGTCGGTACGTCAGCCACGGCGTGCTCAGCGGAGATTTCTCTCATCAAATTGATTCCGTGCACACAGCAACCGGCTCTTTGAAAGGCACGGGCACGTGGAAAGCCGACGCGACGGACCTGGCAATCGATCACATTCCGTTGGGTAATGGGCGAACCCTGTCCTTGGCCTTTACGAAGGTATCCGCGGGGGTAGCCTGCCAAGATTCCATCTGCAACGTGACGGAGTTGAACGGCGATGGCGTCGATGGGTCATTCACGGGGCAAGGAACCGTCACGCTCCAGCAGCCGATACAGAACAGCCAATTGGCCTTGACCGTGACGGTCACGCCCGGCACCGGCTTTGCCTCAAAGGCCGATGCCCTGGGATTACCTCCCCTGCCGGCCGGGACTACGCTCACTGTAAAAATCGTCGGTCCATTGGCACAGGCCAGGATTGCGTTGTAAAGTATCGGGAACGGCGCAAGTTACAAGAGGCACGGTTCATATCTACGCGAACGCCTTCGATGCACGTCAATCTTGCAACTTGCCCCTTGCAACTCGCGCCTTGAACCTTGAGACTTACACCTTGAACCTTGAACCTTGAAACGAAAGCGGTTGCATGGCCATCGTCACGGAATGTGTCGGACTTGACATCGGACAGACGGGATTGAAAGCCGTCCGGTTCCGCCGCCGCTTGAGCGGGCGCGAATCGATCGACTACTTCCAGCACCCGATGCCCTTCACGAGGCCGGAAGACCTGGAGCCGGCTCGGCGCGTCACATCCTTACGCGGATTTCTCTGGCAGCACGGTCTCTATGCCTCGGACCGGCTCGTCACCGCCATCCCCTGCCAGGATCTATTTATCCGCACCCTGTCATTCCCGTTCAAAGATTCCAGCAAGCTCGCGCAGGTGGTTCCCTTCGAAGTGGAGAACCTGGTGCCCATGCCGCTGGACGAACTGGCGATCGGCAGCCTCGTCTTGCCGCCTGGACACACCGCGAACGGCGCGCCCCGCGAGCATAAGGGCTCGGACGTCCTGGTCACCGCCGCACCTAAGGACAAGGTGGCCGAACACCTCCGATTTTTGGCCCAGGCCGATGTCGAGCCGTCGGCTATCAACGTTGATGCGATGGCGCTGTTCTCCGTCACCCAGTATCTCCGGAGCGAACACGGCGGCGTCCCGAACGATTTGGTCATCATCGATGTCGGCGCCTCGAAGACCACGCTCTGCCTGATCCATGAAGGACGGCCGGTGGTGCTGCGCACCATTCTCTGGGGAGGGAATCACCTGACCCATGCCTTAGCTGTACGGGAGGCATGCAGTTTTGCCGATGCGGAGCGGCGTAAGCGCGCCATGGCCGTCGAACATGTGGATGCCTGGCTGGAGCCGCTATTGCGTGAGCTGCGCGTTACCATCCAAGCCTATGAAGGGACCGAGCGAGGACGGTTCACCCATTGCTGGGTATCGGGAGGTGGCGCGAAACTTCGGGAAGTGGGCGGATTCGTGGCCCGCCAGTTAGGGCTCTATCCCGTCGGCCCCAGGCAGGGATTCGGCGCCGACAGTCCGAAAGCCTTTTCCATCGCCTTCGGCTTGGCGATTCACCCCAAGATCGTCAAGCCACGCTGGCGGTTCACACCGTCGCCGCTCGGACTGGCGCTCGACTTGAAGTCCGCCGGCGGTGAGTCGGCTTCCGCAGCGGCTATCTCCAAGCAAGACCGCCGCCTAATGATCGGAGCAGTAGTGGTCATCGGACTCTTGGCCCTCGCAGACTTTTCCATCCATCTGATGTTGAAAGACCAACGGGTCGCCAAGCTCAAGGCCGCCCTCCAGACCCAATATGAACAGGTCTTTGGATCGAGCGCCCTGCCCGGCGACGAACTCGATCAGGCCCGATACCGCATGGGACAGGTGGACAAAGCGCTCGCTGTGATCGATAGCTCACAAGGGCACGGGAAGGTGCTGCGGACGCTGTCGACATTTGTCAGGCAGCTGCCGGCCGGCACCTCCGTGAAGGTCCGCGAGCTGACCGTGGACGGCGGCACCATTCTGATGGAAGCCGAAACAACCTCCTTCGACGCCGTGGACAAAATCAAACACACCTTCATCGCAAACCCCCAGTTCGAGGACGCCACGGTGACGGAAACCCGCGTAGGCGCCGCGCCCAACCAAGTGGTGTTTCGCATGACCGTAACGGTGCGGCCATGATGCAGACCTTCCGCGAACGTTGGCAGCAATTGGCCCCGCGTGAACGGACCATCCTGCTCATCGGCGGGATCGTCATCGGACTCAGCCTGCTCTTTGTGCTCGCCGTCGATCCCCTCCTCTCCACACTTGACCGGTTGGAGCGACAGACGGCGCGCAAACAGAAGGACCTTCACGAGCTGGCGCTGCTGAGCCGAGAATACGCGGCGAAGCACGACCGATTGGCGAAGGCCGAGAATCGCCTCCCGCCGGCCGACAGCCGTTTTTCGCTGCTGACTTTTATGGAAGAAGCGGCCGCCACGTCGCGTGTTCGGGATCGGATCGCAGGCATGCAGCCCCAAATACAGTCCCTTCCGCAGGGTTATCAAGAGACGGCGGTTGATCTGCGGCTCGACGGCGTGCAATTGCCCGAATTGCTGGCCTTCCTCACAGCGATCGATCAAGCCCCGTATGATCTGCAGGTCCGTCATCTGCAGATCCGTCCCAAATTCGACAACCCCGTCAATCTCGACGCGACTGTGCGGGTGTTGAGTTATGCGAAAGGCTGATGAACGGGGCGTTGCGCTGCTCCTGGCCCTGCTGGTCTTGACTCTCCTGGTCGCGCTCATCCTGGAATTCGACGCGGAAGCCCGGCGGGAGTACCGGGAAGCCGCCGCGTTCCGGGACAACTTCAAGGCGAGCATGTTGACGCGCGCCGCCGTGCAAGCGGCGCGCGCCGTGCTGCAGCAGGACTTTTTGCGCGACAAGCAAACCGGTGAGAAGTTCGACGCCCCGACGGACCTCTGGGCCATGCCGATCAAGAACTACGCGATCGGCGACGGCTTCCTCAGCGCCCAGATCCAAGACGAACGCGGCAAACTCAACCTGAACGACTTCATCGCCGCGGCGAACGATCAGATTAAGTTCAAGACCACAACGGAGCGAATCCGTCGGCTGTTCGAACTGCTCCAACTCAATCCGGATCTCGTCGACGCCCTGATCGATTGGACCGACCAGGACGACAATCCGCGGCCGGCCGGCGCGGAGAGCGCGTACTACCAATCGCAGAGACCGGCGTACCGAGCCGCCAATGAGCGGCTCCAGTCGCTCGCCGACCTCCGGCTGATCAAAGGCTTTACGCCGGACATCATTGACCGGTTGTCACGCTATGTGACGGTCTATCCGCTGGACGGCAGCGCGCCGCTCAACATCAACACCGCCGATTTTCTCGTCATCCAATCCCTGGACACGGATATCACGCAATCGATGGCCACAGAGATCGTGCAAGGACGGCCCTATAAGACCAAGGTGGATCTCGACCGAATCAGCAATTTTAAGGATATCGGCCAACGGCTTCGCACGGACTACGACATCAAATCAGAGTTCTTTTCCGCCCGCCTGGTCATCACTGTGAACGAATCGACGAAAACGGCACTTGCCGTATTGCGGCGCGAGGCCGACAAGGGCGAAAGCACGGTGCAATATCTGCGGGTGTTCTAACCCGCCAACAAGTTTCAAGTTGCAAGTTTCAAGTATGCAGAGACTGTTCTCTCACCTTGAGCGTTCAAACTTGGCACTTGAAATCTAGCCCAGCGGCACCGTGAATGTCACTTCATTGCCCAATTCGTTATAGGAAAGGGTCGGGAAGAAGGCCTGCACCAAAAATATACCCCGCCCACTGGCATCTTCCCTGCCGGTGTCCTGGGATTGGCAAAGGCTTCGCCGCCAGTCGAAGCCTTTCCCTTCATCGGTGACACGATAGGTCAGGCATGCCTTGTCCCGATCACGGATCACGGCGATGACGACCTTGCGATCTCTGTAGCGGGGATCGTTTCTCCGCTCCTCAAGCATCGCATCATATCGTCCCTCATAGAGCGCCTTCCGCTTATCGTCAGAACAGACATCCAAACTCCCGTGCTCAATGGCGTTGAACACCAATTCCTGCAACGCGCCCCTTACCTGTAACTGTCGCGACTCGGGAAACGACCGGACACTCACGTTCATGAGCCATGCGATGACCCGGGGGACACCATCCAGATCGAGCCCCATGGTCAACCGGCACTCCAATCGGGATGCCTCCGGTAGATCCATGAGCTCGCCTGACACATGCTGCCGAGCACGCGCCAAAGCGCGTTCCAGGCCTTCTTCGCTCACCGGCTTCTGGAGATACCCGACGGCCCCCGCGCGGAGAGCCTGCGTAACCACCGGCTCCGGAGCATCCCTGGCCATGACGATGACAGGACACAGCTCATGGCGGCTTCTGATTTCCCTGGTCAAGGCAAGGCCGGCATTGCCGGGAAGAAACAAATCGGTGATGACGATATCAGGCCCCCCCCGGTCCATGGCAGCCACCGCGGAGGAGGGATCTGGGGCCGCTGTCACAGACACTCCCTTCCCTTCCACAAAACGCGCAATCCTCGCGTGAATCTCCGGAGAGGGATCGACCACCAGGACATGGCAGAACGGATTCGGCACAATCATGCGGCGAGTCCTTTGACTACGGCCTGGCGAAGCGCATCGACAAGTCGGGACAGTTGGATCTCCAGCTCATTGTACAGACTGGCGGCAGCCGCCATATCCCCCTGCTTGCCCGCTTGTTCCATTTGTTGTGCGGCCTCCAGCGCGGCAGAAGCGCCGAATTGCAGGACCGCCCCCTTTAACCGATGCGCGAATCGCCCCACGGCCTCAGCCTCGTGGGCAGCGAGTGCGGTCTTGATCTCGGCCAAGTCCTTAGGACCGTGCTCCATGAACAGTGCCGCCATCGTCTGGAAAAGCTCCAGGTCATGATCGGCTCGCACCAACGCCTCGTCCAGATTGAACACCTGATCGGCGCTCATCGTGCCGTGTTCCCCCGCTCGCCGTTCACCGACGCCTCATCCTTAAGCTCGACACCCATGACTGCAACATCGTCGGGGAAGTGGCCATGTCCCAACCACTGAGCCGCCCGTTCAACCGACCGTGTAATCACGTCAGCCATCGGAAGGTCCCCGGACTCCATCACGGCTTGCGCGAATCGCTCCTGGCCCCACATTTCACCGGACGGCGCAGGCACTTCATAGACACCGTCGCTAAAAAGATACAAGCGGTCGCCCGGAGATAAGGAAACTGGTAGACGGATCGTTTCATAGAGATTGGGCACGGAAAATCCCAGCGGCAGCGAGCTGTTCTTCAGCCAGGTCACGCCGCCTGACTGGTGATGAAGAAACGCCCCGTTGTGGCCGGCTGACGCAAAAGACAGTGTCCTCGTTTTCACATCCAAGCGAGCGAAGATGATTGTGAAGTAATTTCCCTCTTCCGATAGGGGAAATTGTTTGTTGGCTTCGGTCAGGATTCCGCCCGGATCTCTCGATCCGGGCTGATGCCGAAGCCCGCCGCCTCGCAGGAATGTCGATAGCCCTGCGGACCGAAGCGCCGGTGCAACTCCGTGGCCGGAGGCATCAAGCAGATAGAGCCCGATCTGGTCGTTGTCCCACCGCAGCACGTCGAAGAGGTCTCCGCCCAAGGTGAGCGCCGGACGATACGCATGGGCCAACTCCACTCCCGGGAGCAGCGGACCGGCCAGCGGCAGCAAGGACTCCACATACCGCGCGGCCGATTGCAATTCCCGTTCTATCGCGTCCTGCTTGCGCCGAATCTCGCCTGTGGCATGTTCCAACCGCCGGATCATCAACGCGGCACGCATCCCGGCCTGAACTCTCGCGGCAACTTCCTGCGAGCTGGCCGCCTTACTGAGAAAATCATCAGCACCACGGGCCAAGCCCTCCGCAATCTGATCCGGCTGGTCGTGGCCGGTCATCATGAGGATCTGGCTGGAACAAATCTCAGGGTCACGCCGGACCAGCTCGCACACGGACGGCCCGTCCAATTCCGGCATCATCCAATCGAGAATCGTCAGATCCGGGCGCTCACGGCGCAACAGTTCCAGTCCGGCCTTTCCATCGCCGGCTTCAAGCACTCGATATCCAAGCCGTTTCAGACGCGCCGCCATCCCGGTGCGTGACACCGGCTCATCGTCCACCACAAGCACCGTGTGCGAGACCGCCTGAGTTGTCTGTTCAGCTGACGTGGACGACATCACACCCCCCCTATCGACGCTGTGTCACGCTCGTACCGCACCGTTCGCAGGAGGTGCGCGAGAAAGGCGTGACCCGGAACAGTGAGGCTTCCGACCAGTCCCGCTTTTCTCGCGCGTCTCGCGAGACTCGCGCGACAAACGAGATACGTTTCACGTTTCTCGAACCACACTTCACGATGGCTGGCCTAGGCTGCCATCTGATAAGCGGCCAGCGCATCGGCTTCGTTGTCGTATACGGGGATGAGCTTGGGAATATTCGCCAGCGTCATAATATCCCGCACATAGCTTTGCGGCTTCAGCATACTGAGCTTGCCTTGATTCATCTTGAAGTTCTGAGCCACAAGGGCCAGCAAGCCCAATCCGGAACTGTCAACGAACCGTACCTCGGCCATGTTCAGAATCAGGTGCCGGTAGCCCCGCTTCCGAACGGACTCGACGGCTGCCCTGAAGTGATCGCGGTTCGCGTAGGTGAGATCCCCCGTCACGTCCAGGACTACTCCATTCGGAACGACACGCTCTTTTGTTTGCATCGACATGAGTCCTCCTTTATTTTAGCGACTGGCATGAACACAGATTGCGCTTGCAATATCGGTGAGCGGCAATATTCTGTCTGCGCCGCCAAGCTTGATGGCTTCCTTCGGCATGCCGAATACGACACAACTTGTTTCATCCTGTGCGATCGTGAACGCACCGGCCTGTTTCATCGTCAACAACTCCTTCGCGCCGTCGTTTCCCATTCCAGTCAGGATCACTCCCACGGCGTTGGCACCGGCACACTTGGCCACCGACGAAAACAGCACATCCACCGACGGGCGGTGGCGGTTAACCGGAGGGTTCTGATTAATGTGGACAGAATACCGGGCTCCGCTTCGGACCAATTCCATGTGATAGCCACCCGGAGCAACCAGCGCATGGCCGGGCAACACACTATCTCCGTCTTGTGCTTCCTTGACGGCAATCCGGCTGAGACTGTTCATCCGGTCGGCCCACGTTTTTGTGAACCGCTCCGGCATATGTTGCGTGATGAGGATTGGAGGGGTATTCGGAGGCATCTGAATCAGAATCTCCTTGACCGCTTCGGTGCCACCGGTGGACGCTCCGATGGCGATGATCGTATCGGTCGTCTTGATCATGGCCTCCGAACCAGATCCGAGTTTCAAGTTGCGCGTGTCAAGTTTCGGGGCCGCCTTGACACTTGAACCATGAAACTTGGAACCTCCGACCTTTGCGGAAGCGGCGGCCTTGATCTTGCCGATCAAGTCCTGAGCCACCTCCTCCATGCCTTCCCGCAAATCGATCTTTGGCTTGGTGATGAAATCGACCGCCCCAAGTTCCAGAGCCCGCAACGTCGTCTCGCAGCCGACCTCGGTCAAGGAACTGACCATCACGACCGGCATCGGATGCCCGCGCATCAGCTTCTCCAGGAACGTCAGGCCATCCATCTTGGGCATTTCCACATCGAGCGTGAGCACATCAGGATTCAGCGCCTTGATTCTTTCACGGGCGATATAGGGATCCGGCGCGCTTCCAATCACTTCGATATCCGGGTCTTTCGACAGCAAAGTCGTCAGTACCTGCCGCATCAGTGCGGAGTCATCGACTGTCAGCACGCGAATCTTCTCCATCCGTACCTCGTATCTCGTGAAGCGTATCCCGTTCCGGACTTGCGAACGACGAGATACGAACGCCGTTTCACGTTTCTTTAGAAGAGCGTCACATCCTCCGCCGGCTGCTGTGTCATCGATCGCATCGTTTCCGCATACTCCGCCTCGCGGTCCGCAATCGTCCGGTTTTTCAAACGCTCGATCCTCTTGAGCAACACCCGCCCCGATTCAGTGAAGTAGTACACCTTGCGCGGATAGACATCGCCCAAATCCGTCTTGACCGGCATCAACCCTTCCGCACGCAAATACTCCCGCACCCAGTCGACGTTGCGCGCCCCGACATCGATATTCCCTTCATATATTTTCCCTGCCCCGAACAGTTTGACCTCCAGGCGACTCTTGAGCCCCCCTCGCTTGAGAATCCCGTTGATCAACGACTCCATGGCATAGGATCCGTATCGGGTTGATTCTCCCCATGAGTCGTAGCCTCCTTCTTTCGGCTCCGGCAACATGAAATGATTCATCCCTCCGACTCGGGCGATCGGATCGCGAATGCAGGCGGAGATGCATGACCCGAGCACGGTGTACACGATCATGGGATCGGCGCTCACAAAGAATTCCCCCGGCAGGATGGATGCGATTTCATGCGGAAATCGATTGTCTCGCATGCGCCGGATATGGGCGAAATGATCAGAGTCGGCCTGGGCCATAACCATCATGGCTCCTTCCGATAGATCGTCGGAGCAATCAGCTTGAATGGATGTTTGGCCCACTGCAGACTTTCCGAATGGCCGATGAAGAGATACCCCCCAGGTTTGATATACGAGTGGAACTTATTGACGAGTGTTTCCTGGGTTGCATGATCGAAGTAGATCATGACGTTGCGGCAGAACACGGCATCGAGGGGTGTCGTGATGGGAAACCGCTCGTCCATGAGATTGACTCGTCGAAATTGAACCATGTCCGTCAGATGGGGCTTCACTTTCACAAGACCGACGCTGGCGGCCCGCCCTTTGAGGAAATGCCGCTTGATCACATTGGGCGGCAATGTACGCACGCGCTCTTCGTCATAGGTGCCCGACGCGGCTTTGGCCAAGACGCGGGTCGATAGATCGGAGGCCAGAATCTTGAAATCCCACTCGGCCGGACTCTGGACGCTGTCGTAGAGTGCCATCGCGATGGTATAGGGCTCTTCCCCGGTCGAACAGGCAGACGACCAGATTCGAATGCATTTGGCGCGCGCGCATTCCGGCAGGATGTGTTTCTGCAAAAACTCGAAATGCGCTGGTTCCCGGAAAAAGTCGGTCTTGTTCGTGGAAATCAGATCCAGCATCCGCGTGAATTCTTCGCGGGTTCTGTCCTGTGTTACCTTTTCACAGTATTCCGTGAAGGTTGCCAGCCCGAGGTCGCGGAGGCGTTTGGACAACCGGCCCACAACCAATGACGCCTTCCTTTCACCCAACGCAATGCCGCTCTCGGCGTAGATCAGCGCACATAGTTGTTGATATTCCTCTGCCGTAATCGCCAATTCCATGACGGGCGACACTCCCATGGCTCAGGTCGCAAGGGGACACGGCGCGCGGCCAGCCCCTGCTTCTTATCGGCTGATTACCGTCGATTCTTGACCGAACTGAGTGATGACAGGTGGCCTTGAACTGGGGGACTCTCTGTGGCGATCGCGAGGAGCGCGGCGCGCGAAATACGCACGACCAGCCTTATCCGGTCCTGCGTATCTCGTAATCCCACCTGTCTCGCGTCATGGGGGACTAAAATTCTTCAAACTCCTCATCAGTCCTGCTCCGATCCTTCCCGTTTCCGGCATGCACGGCTGCCTGCAGGCTTGCAGCGTCACTCGACGGTGCTTCGCGGCGCTCCGCCTTCGACGGAGCCGCATTAGGCTTCACCCGTTTGTCAGTTCTGTCCGTGTGCCTGAGCTTCCCCATATTCAGGTCGCCAAAAGTCTCATGTATCGCCCTCGCCGTGTTCTCTCTCATCTCATGCACGGGAGGCATGGCCGCCTTCTCCGCCTCAGTCACCTTGATCTTGAAGGCCAACACCTGCTTTCTCAACGACAGGGACTGCGCCCGCATCGATTGGCTGGCGGCGGTTACTTCTTCGACCAGCGCGGCGTTCTGCTGCGTGGCCTGATCCATTTGCATCACGGACGTATTGACCTGATCGATCCCGCTCGCCTGTTCCTGCGAGGCCGCCGAGATCTCAGCGATGATGTCGGTGAGCCGTTTGACCGACGTCACGATCTCGTTGAGGGTCTGGCCCGATTGATTGACCAGCTCACTGCCTTCTGCTACGCGCTGAATTGATTCATTGATCAATCCTTTGATTTCTTTGGCCGCAGTCGCCGAGCGCTGGGCCAGGTTTCGAACCTCGGCGGCCACTACCGCAAAACCCCTCCCATGTTCCCCGGCCCGCGCCGCCTCCACCGCAGCATTGAGGGCCAACAGATTCGTCTGAAAGGCGATCTCGTCGATCACCGTGATAATGTCGGCGATCTTCTTGCTGCTCTTATTGATCTCGCCCATCGCCTCGACGGCGCTGCCGGTTACGGCGCCGCCCTTGGCGGCCACGTCTCGAGCCGCGACGGCCAGTTGATTGGCTTGCCGGGCATTGTCGGCATTTTGCTTCACCGTAGCAGTCATCTCCTCCATGGCGCTGGACGTCTCCTCCAAGGATGCCGCCTGCTGGGTGGTCCGTTGTGAAAGATCCTCATTGCCCTTGGTGATTTCCTCCGCGGAAAGCGAGACACTTTCCGTCGCTTCCCGCACCGTGACCATCGATTCCTGCAATTTAGAGATGGCCCGATTAATGCTGTCCTTGATTTGTTCAAAATCTCCCTGGTAATTCCCGCTCATGGACTTGGTCAGATCGCAATTCCCTAGTGCCCACAGCACCTCTTGGGCCTCCTGCCAGGGTTTGATAACAGCATCAAGGAGCCGGTTAAAGTTCTCGGTCAGCTGCTTCGACTGTCCTTCGAAGCGGCTCGTCTCGATCCGCTCTTTCAGTTGACCGCCAGCCGCCGCGGCAATCAGCCCATCAACGGCGATCTCCGCCTGCTTTTCTCCCGTTATGTCGGTGGTGAACGCCACGACCTTCATGGGCCGCCCCAGCTCATCTAAAATCGGATTGTAGCTGGCCCGCAGCCATACCTCCCGTCCACCCTTGCCGACGCAACGATAGGTCCCCCGATCCACCTCGTTCCGATTCAGCTTCTCCCAGAACGCGGCATACTCGCCCGTGCTCACATACGCCGGGGCACAGAATATGCGATGGTGCTGGCCCTTGAGTTCGTCAAGACCGTACCCCATACACTTGAGGAAATTCTCATTGGCCGTGATGACCGTTCCCTGCATCGTGAACTCGACGGTGGCGTACATCCGATCGATCGCGTCGACGATTCCCTTCATTTGTTGGCGCGCGACTTCTTGCTCCGTGATGTCATACCGCACACCCACGTATTTGCGTGGCTTGCCGTTCTTGCCGAGCACCGGCGCCATGACCGCATCCTCATAGTACGGGGTTCCGTCTTTGCGCCGATTCTTGACGACGCCATGAAAGATCTTCCCTTGTTCAATCGTCGCCCACATCTGCTTGATGACCTCTCCAGACATGTCCGGATGACGCACAACCGCGAGGGACTTGCCCATCAATTCTTCCTTTGAGTACTTGGAGACTTCGCAGAATTTGTCGTTGAGCGAAACAATGTTGCCCTCGAGATCAAACTCCGAGACGTTGGTGGTTAAATTCATGATGGCGTCGCGGACCTTGAACTCGTCTTGCCAGTTGTCGCGCTCCTGCGCAAACTGGGCGGCCTGCTCCTGAGCGATCGTGGCCATCTCCTGCTGCTTGGCCGCGGCCGCTTTAAGATTGTCTCCCATCTCATTGAACACCCTCGCCAACTGTCCGATTTCATCCCGCGTATGGACGGACGAGCGGGCTTCAAGGTCGCCGCTCCCGATCGACTGCGCGGCGGTCAAGAGATTCGTCATATTGGCCACAATGAGTCGCGTCACCAGGTATCCGAGAAACAATCCGAGCACAATCACCGCGGCGATGCTTACAATAAGTGTCCAAACCGCCTTTTCACCGGTTGCGCTCCCCTCCTCGTTCATGTCCTTTCCAACATCGGCGACCGTCAGTAACAACTCATCGAGCGCCGTGAGGGCCCCTTCCAGCTTCTGGTCCACCTGCATGATCAGCGCGTCTGAAGTCTTTGCGTGCTCACCTGCCAGCTCGGCTTTCTCCCCTCTGCCGACACGTTCATGCGCAAACGCCAGGATCTGTTCTGATACGGCAAAATACTCTTCCACCTTCTGACGGAATTCCTGAAGGTCCTGAGGTTCGTTCCGCCCGTTGCGTGACGTTCGGAGTGTCGTGGCGGCATAGACATTGACCGGTTTCAGAATCTCCGCCTTCAATTGGCCGGCCGCCTCACTACGCTGGTTGACGCTCGCCTGGTTAGAGGCCGACATGGCGAGACGGACGGCATAGCGGTGCCGTGTGAGATTGTTCGACGCATGGGCCAGGTTGGTCCCGGCGATCGTATAGTCTTCATAGACAATCCGGAGGTTCTCACGTAACGAGAGCACACCCATGATAATCAGGAGACCGACGACCAGGATAAGTCCGCTTATCAGTGAGAAGCTCAGCTGCAGCTTCCAGCGGATCTTCAAATTAGTGAACCAGCTTTTCATCGTGACGCCTCCAAATTGAATAGGCCGGGATGTACACCGCCCACCGCTGAGTGAAATCACTAGACGACTCAGAACACTGACGTGAGGAGACCGGCCCGTTACCCACCGAATGAGCGCCCGGCCCGGAATCCTGCGTGACCAGCGACTCCTTGCTTTGCTTTTCTCTACATCTACTCCTTCTGAGTTATGCTTCCCCCGTGGGAACACTGCTCTCCGACATGTCTCCGTCAACCAACAAGTGCTCCATGTTCAGCAGTGCGACCAACTTCTCACCGGACTTTCCGATCCCGCTCATGAAGCTCACATCCACGTTGGCTCCGAACTGCGGAGGGGGCTGGATGTCCTTCTTGTCGATATTCAACACGTCGGAAACGGAATCCACCACAAGCCCTATCACCTTGTCCCGCACGACAACGAGGATGATGACGGTGAAGGCCGTATATTCCACGGTTGGCATGCCGAACTTGGTTCTAAGTTCCACAATCGGCACGATCGTGCCACGAAGATTCAGCACTCCCTTGATGTGAGCCGGCGTGTTGGGGATCTTCGTGACAGCCGAGTAGCCTTTGATCTCCCTGACGCGGAGTATGTCGACCCCGTAGCACTCTTCTCCAAGATTGAATGTCAGGAACTGGTTGCCGTCCGTAGTACGACCCGCTGCTTGATTACATTCCTTGATCGAAGTTTCACGCGCCGACGCTGGCATAGCCTACTTCCTTTTGCTGAATGCCCCACCGCTCTCCACTCGGTCATGACGGGTTCGCGGTCAGCCGCACAGTCCCGCACCACCGCCCCATCCCATCAAGAGATCGATACTTCGCTATCGGACTCACCGACAGGAACTTGAGCCGCTCTACCGCCATAACGGCAATCCAGCGATCGGTGGTCATCTTCATCAGAGCAGCACCCCCATCGCCGCCGGTTCCGTCGCTGCTACACCGCCACCGCCTCCTCGCGCTGGGCAATCTCCAGGAGGCCTCGCACGTCCAGAATCAATCCGACGGTTCCGTTGCCGAGAATGGTTGCCCCGGCGATGCCTTCCACCTTGCGGAAGTTTTGTTCCATACTTTTGATGACGACCTGCTGTTGACCGAGAATTTCATCCACCATGATCGCCACCCGCTCGCCTTCCGTCTCCAGTATCAGCAGAATTCCTTTCGTCGGCTCTGTATGCTCCGGCTGCAGCGCAAATACTTCATGCAGCCGAATGACCGGCAGATAGCTGCCCCGCACATTGATCAACTCTCCCCTTCCGACTACCGTCTTCACCGATCCCTGCTTCGGCTGTATCGACTCCAGAATCGACAGCAACGGCACAATGTAGGTCTCTTTGCCGACCCGGACGGTCATTCCTTCGATGATAGCGAGCGTGAGCGGCAGCTTCAGCGTGAAGGTGGTGCCTTGCCCGGTCGTGGTCTTGATGCTTACCGTTCCGCCAAGAGATTCGATGTTCCGCTTCACCACATCCATACCAACGCCTCGCCCGGAGATATCGGTCACCTTTTCCGCCGTCGAGAATCCCGGCTTGAAGATCAGCGCCCAGATCTGATCGTCAGACAGCTTCTCATGTTCGGCGATCAGCCCCTGCTTCACCGCCTTCGCGATGATCTTTTCCCGATTCAACCCCCGCCCGTCGTCTTCCACAGTGATGCAGATGCTGCCGCCTTCATGACAGGCGTTCAGCCGAATGGTCCCGATTTCTGGTTTGTTGTTGTCGAGCCGTTCCTCCGGCAGTTCGAGGCCGTGGTCGGCTGAATTCCTGACCAAATGCGTGAGCGGATCGTTAATGGATTCGATGACCGTCTTATCAAGTTCTGTCTCTTCCCCGGACAGGACGAGCTGGATCTTCTTGCCCGCCTTGGCGGACAAGTCGCGCACAAGCCTTGGGAATCGGTTGAACGCTGTGCCGATGGGCAGCATGCGAATCCCCATCACTCGCTCCTGAATCTCGCGGGTATTCCGTTCCAGCTGTGCCATTCGCTCGAGCAGCACCGGAAGCTGTCGCATCTCGAAGCGAGATCCCAGATCGCTCAACATCGACTGCGTGATGACCAGCTCTCCCACAAGATTAATCAGCTTATCGATTTTGTCCGTATCGACACGGATGGATGTCGCGTCGGATTTCTTCGCCTGCACGGCCGTTTCCTGCTGTCGCTGCTTCTGGAGGGCCAGTTCGACTTGTTGGGGCGTGACGACCTTTTGCTCAACAAGAATCTCGCCGACCCGCTTTTGCTGCGCGAGGGCCTTGTCAAGCGTGTCACGGGATAAGGCACCGCTCTCGACCAGAATCTCGCCAAGGGGCGTGGGCTCTCCGTCTTCGACGCATTGCTCGTCGTTCGTATCTCGTGAAACGCTCACATCCGAATGCGAGATAGGTTTCACGGAGGACGTTTCACATTCTTCGATGGAAAGGACGCTGTCCTCTCGGACGAACTCAAACACGGCTTCGACAACCTTCCGATCCTTTCCTGTTGTCAGCAGGATCTCCCAAGACAAATAACAGCGCTCGGGATCAAGATCGGAGAGATCCGGCAGCCGAGAGGTATTGAGCACAACTTTGGCCAGTCTCCCAAGGTCGTTCAATTCCTTCATGATCTGCAGTGGATCGAGGCCCCTCTGAAACAACCAGTCGGGAGGGGTCCAGGTAATGGTGTAGGTCCGGTCTGCGCGACTGGGCTGCGCCGGTGCGGCGGCTGGCTGAGCATCGGACGCGCTCGCCCCTGCCAGATCCGCCGTAAGCCGCTGCACAGTCTCCTCATCGATGCCCGATCCGGTTTGGGCCGATTCGATCAACGTCTTCAGGCAGTCGGTCGATTTGAGAAGCAAGTCTGTGACGGCCGGAGACCCGGCCTTCTGTCCATTCCTCAGCAAATCGAGGAGTGTCTCCATCTTGTGAGTAAACTGGGCGACCGCGGCAAAGCCAAACATTCCGGCAGTACCCTTGATCGAGTGCGCCGAACGGAAGATCTTGTTCAGGAGATCCAAATCATTCGGATGCTGCTCGAGCTGCAGCAAACCTTCTTCAACCGCCGCAAGATGTTCAGCAGCCTCCTCAAAGAACGCATCTTGGAATTGTGCGAAATCGTTACTCATCGCTTACTCCGCGTGATTCGTCATGCGTCAACAGTCAATCGTAGAAGCTGGCACCCACACGTCTTTTCCATTGACGAATGACGTTTGACGATTGACGTCTTCATGCTGGCAGCACCTTGGCGATCGCTCTCAGCAGGACATCCGGATTAAATGGCTTGACGATCCATCCGGTTGCGCCAGCGTCCTTGCCCGCTTGCTTCTTCTCCATGGCCGATTCGGTTGTCAGCATCAGAATCGGCGTGAATTTGAAATTCGCCATTTGTCGTAATTCCTTGATGAGCGCAATGCCGTCCATCTCCGGCATGTTCAGATCCGTGACGACGATATCCATTTTCGCCCCCCCGGCGACCTTGCTGACGGCATCTTTCCCGTGCTCGGCTTCGACGACGATGAAGCCGGCGTTGGTCAGAGTGAAAGACACCATCTGCCGCATGGTGGTTGAATCATCAACAACGAGTGCTGTTTTGGCCATCTTGTCCTCCACGTCTGGCAAACCGAATCCGCGACCCTCCGCCGTTCGCAGCCCGTGCTGTCAAAACAATGTGACCGCGTCTTTTTCCGCTCCCCCCGCTTCCACATCGACCGGCACCGGTTCTTGATAATCCGGACTCACTGTCGCGACATGGAGACGGCGTTCCTCTTCCATGGTGTAGTTCAGTTCGATCTGCTGCAGCACGGCCAGTTGAGCCTTCGCCTCTTCATTCTGCGGCCCCTTCAACAAGGCCCTTAGCTGGATCTTGAGCTGGTCCAATGCCTGACCAACATGTTCCAATTTCTGACGGGTGATATCCTGAAACTGCATGGCCATCACGACCTTCGACAAACTGGCCGCCCTCTCTTCCTTGTTCACCCCGGCCTCTGACGAAGCCAACACTCTCAGATGGATCAGCAACTCCATTGCGGCTCGCTCAGTCTCGCCGGTGACGGAAGCCATCTGCGCGTGCAACACCGGGATCAGCCGCACGGCGCAGCTGGCAAATTCTTCCCATGCCCGCTGATGCCCTCGAAGCTCTTCCACCTCTCCGTTCGAGCCATCGGCATCGGATCCCCGTGCCGAATGAGATTCGTCGCCCAGCATCCTGGTCACCGGCCCCCTTCCGTTCTACGCCTCCCACACGATCGGGACGTGCGGTTCCCCAGCAGAGGCGGCATCGTGAACCTCATATTGTCCTGTCGACCTACGGTCGACTTCGGCTGATCACTCGCTGAGCGGTTCGGAGATTCCAAGTTGAGCCAGTTTCGCCTGCAGGTCCTGAGGAATACCCGTGACCAACAGCCGTCCGGATTTCCTCGCAGCCCACATCAGCTGGATGGCCGCCGTATCGATTCGCTTCGTGTGAGCCAAATTCAGACATACCAAACCTTCGTTGGCGAATAATTTCAGCAAGGCTTCTCTGAATTCCTCCGCCTCGAAGATCGTCAGATCCCCTACCGGAGCTAACTGTCGGTCATTCACTTCCATTGTGTTCGCCGGCCAGCTGCTCCGGCCTCCTCTCGTGGTTTCAACCTTGCGAATCAGGAGCCCGTCGTCATTATCGGCTGATGCTGAACGACTCTGGAGCAGCCCTATGGCGAGAGCGCCGCCCCTTCTTCGGGAACCACCGGTGTGACCGACGCACCCACTTCTGCCGGCTGCTCATTCCCAGAACCAGCTCCGTCTTGTCCCGCCTCCGGCAGCAGGCCCGATGCAGGCGGGGCATGCTCCAAGATGATGATTTCGACACGCCGGTTTTTCGCCCGTTGCTCGGGGCTCAGATTGGCCGTCACCGGTCTGGTATCGGCATGCCCCACGGCCTCCAGGTGGTCCGTCGGGACTCCGAAGAGTTCTGACAGCACCCGCACGACTATCACCGACCGGGCGGCAGATAATTCCCAGTTGGAGGGAAATTGTGCCGTTCTGATCGGAACATTGTCCGTATGCCCCTCGACACGGGCATGCCGGTTCATCTCCAGGATGACCCCGCCCAATCCTTTAAGAAAAGGGAGCGCTTCCGCTCGGACAGTCGCTTCTCCGCTGTTGAAGAGCAGCCGATCAGGAATCGTGATCACGATGTCGCCGTTGACTGTTTGCACAACTGTGATGAACGCCACCAGGTCCTTCATTTGCTTGTCGCTGATGACCTGGATCTGCTCGCGGATGCGTCGAAGGACAGCCAACTTGGCGTCGGAGGGATTCCGCCCCTGTTGGACCGATTTGGCCTCACCGACGTTGATGATCCGGTTTTCGCCAGAATGGTTGGACAGAGGATTCAGCGCTGCCTTGATCGATTCACTCACCGTCCGAAACTTTCCTTCATTGACGGCCGAAATCGAATACATCACGACAAAAAAGGCGAACAACAGTGTGATGAAGTCCGCATAGGACACCAGCCACCGCTCATGGTTCTCATGTTCTTCGTGTTTGTGCTTGGCCATCTAAGACCGTATGTCGTGAAGCGTGAAGCGTGAAGCGCGGGCATTATCTTCGCGTTGGGTTTTCACGAGATACGAACGGTGCTTCACGAAGGACGTCATTTTTTTGTCTCCTTCATCCGATCGGCGGGAGACAGAAATCCTTCGAGTTTTTCCTGTAACAATCGTGGGTTCTCTCCGTGCGCAAGCCCCACGAGCCCCATGATGGTCAGGTTTCGCGCACCCGCCTCCTCTTTCAGCTTCAGTTTGATCTTATTGGCGAGGGGCAAGAAGAACAGATTGGCCGCCCCGACACCGTAGACGGTGGCAACGAATGCCACGGCGATGCCGCTGCCCAGCTTGGAAGGATCGGCAAGATTTTCCATGACATGGATCAAGCCGAGCACGGCGCCCAGAATCCCAACGGTCGGCGCATACCCGCCGGCCGCCTCCCAGACCTTGGCCGCCAAGATCCCCTGTTCTTCATGGTGCTCGACTTCTATTTCGAGGATTTCGTGGACCGCTTTGGGATCGGTGCCATCGACAATCAGCTGCACACCCTTCCGCATGAAGGGATCTTTGATCTCCTTGAGCTTGCCCTCGAGCGCCAACAGCCCTTGCTTCCGTGACACGTTGGCGAGATCGAGGATCAGTTTAATCGTTCCCTTGTTGTCCTGGTGCGGCCCGGCCAGCGCGAGTGACAGCGCCCCCACCGCTTTGAGCAGGACCGGCAACGGATTTTGCACACAACAGGCGCCGAGGGTCCCTCCCATGACGATGATGAAGGCTGTCAATTGCAGTATGGAACCAAGATGCCCGCCTTCCAGCGCCTGGCCTCCGGCGATCGAACCCAGCGCAAGCACGATTCCCAAAATAGTGGCGATGTCCATGAATCAGCTCAGTAGGTCGCAGCGCCTTAGTTAAATCCGAACTGGGCCAGAATCTCGTCGGCGACGTTCTGCTTGATGGCTGTCGTTTTCGATGCTTCCAGCTGCTTGAGCAGTTCACCCGTTTTCCCCGTCACGGCAGCGCCGTTCACATCTTCTTGGATACCGAACACGACGACGAGCTCCATCAGCTTGTCCTGCACGTCGTTGAGAATCCCCACCAATTTCTTCACGCGCTGGGCAACCAGATCCTGAAACGATAGCGCGGTCATGATCTCCATCAGCAGCTTATCGTCCTGTGCCAGCCCACTAACCGTCTTTTGAAGGCGTTGCGCCAAGGTCGTGCAGTCGACTGTCTCCAGTATTTCACTGATCGCCCCCAGCTCTTTGAGCATCCGACTGCGATTATCTTGAATCAATTCGGTCAAGCGCATCACTTCGAGCGCGCCGTCTTCCGTCAGCTTACTGAGATCGATCAAGTGAGCGGTGGCCGCCGGTAAGCCGGTGCTGCTGGAGGCGATCGGTGCGCCGGCCTGGCTCAGAGCACGGATTGCGTGTTCGACAAACCGCGCCAATTCGCCCAACTCTGCGTACAACTTCAGGTTGCCGTTGTGCACGCTACCCTCCCGTGCGCTATCCCATCCAGCGCAGACCACTTCGTTTGGCGCTTGGTCACATTACTTGAATATTTTCTGCAACTTCTCCTGCATGGTTTCCGCCGTGAACGGCTTCACGATGTAGTTGCTGACCCCGGCCTGGATCGCTTCCACCAGATTTGCCTGCTGAGCTTCGGCTGTGACCATCAGAACTGGAAGGGTTTTGAGCTGTGGGTCGGCCCGAATCGCCCGCAGCATGTCGATGCCCGTCATCACCGGCATGTTCCAGTCGGACACGACGAATCCAAACGGTTCCGCGCGGAGTTTCTGCAGGGCTTCCTGCCCGTTCTCGGCTTCTTCAATGTTGGCAAATCCCAGCTGCTTTAAAATATTCTTGACGATTCGTCGCATGGTCGTCATATCGTCAACCACCAGGATTTTCATGTTCGGATCAGCCGGCATATCGCCTCCTTACCCCTTCGGCTAACAGTTGAGGACCACGCCTGGACCGACAGCGTCCTCTGAGTCGCCGTGGATTCTCGTTCGCATGGCCTGCGCGGTGTACTATCGGCAGATTCCTGCGGGAACCTGAGAGATGGCCTGGTTTAGAGAGCTCCGGCTTGCATTCTGATCATGCGCAATGTGAACGATGCGGCCGGAGGCATGCTGGATGAACGGTGGAAGAAGAGAGGCCTCAGGACACGTCAGTTTGATTGGGACCGGCTGCGCAGCCATTCGTGGATGTCCCTGCGGAGGAAACGCCAATGCTTCCCGATCTTTGATGCCGGCAGTTCGCCCACTCGCGCGAGCTTGTAGACCGTTGATTTTGGCACCCGGAGAAAGCGCGCTACATCCATGACGGTCAAAATCTCGTCATCAGAGACAGGCATCCCATTGGCATGGAGGGTTGATGGCGCTGGTACGACATTACTCATGGTCACGCCGTTATCGGCATTGCCGTGACAAACTTAAGTGCCGTCGCACATTCCCGGCCATGAACCAGTAGTTGCGGCGCTGGGATTCCCAACAACCGATGTCACCATGCTCGCTCAGGATGACACGGCCTGGTGGCGGCAGGTGCGAAGCCGTTCCGCCTGGGTCTGAATGATGTGGCGAATGATGCGATCCTGCTCGTCCTCACCGAGATCGACAAATTCCGTGGCAAGCACAACGCCTCGCCCGTGAGGATCCGGAGAAGTCCGGATGATGTTGACGACCGTGTGAATCGGGACAAACGGAGGTAGAATGATTTTCAGCTCCAACCGATCGCCGGCGTTGAACGGATGCGGCGAGACAAAACTGATGCCGCCTCCACTGATGTTGACGTTCGTCATCCGCGCGATCTCCATGCAGCCCGGATGCGCTTTTGCTAGGGTCTTCAGGATGACTTCGAGGAGCCAGTCCACCTTCATGACCCACGGCAAGAGCGCGGACTCGTTGAGAGTATCGCCGGAACGGGCCAGCAAATCCGCCGTCGGTTTGCCAACCGCAGCAGCGATCACGTCCGGGGTCACACTCGGGTGTCCGCGAAATGATGCCTCGGCGGATTCCCCGCTCAGCCGATACTCGAGCAACAGAGTATCGTCGATGCGAATCCATTCCCGACGGTCGTCCGCCATGATTCGACTCTCCGATAGTGATGCGCTGACCACCGCTGCAGCCTTACTCAGGCAGCCCTCAAGACAGCCGCCTGGACCGGGGCCGGGTTGCAGGCATGATGCGTGACTACACGATTGCGCCCTTGTGCCTTGGCCTCGCACAACGCGGCGTCGGCCGCTGCGATCCACCGGCTCACGTCGGTGATCGATGCATCACGGAGCGACGCGACGCCGAGACTCACCGTGATACGGACCTGCCCGTCTTCGACAATGAACGCACGGCGTTCGATGTCGGCACGGATCCGCTCAGCCAACACCTGCGCCATTTGAACATCGGTATGGGGCAGCACGACCGCAAATTGTTCTCCCCCGGATCGCCCGACGCAATCGACCGCCCGAACATCATCCTGCACCAATGCCGCCACAGCCTTCAGCACGTCATCGCCCGCGGCATGGCCCAGCCGGTCGTTGACGGTGGTGAAATAGTCGAGGTCCATCAGCAGCAAAGAGGCCGGCGTGCCGTACCGCAGTCCGGTCTTGAGCTCACGCTGGAGCGGCTCCTCGAGCGCGCCCCGTGCCATGACCCCGGTCAGAGAATCTCGCTGCGCGAGATCTTGAAGCGCTTGTTGCGCCTGAAGACGGCCAAAGGCCAACCCCAGTAACGCTGCGCAGGTGGACAGCACCTGTTTCTCTTGATCCGTAAACGACGGGCCGACTGGGCGTTCGACGTGCAGGATACCGACTTTCGATCCGCCGATCGCCAGATCAATTTCCAAGACACAGCCGGCCTGGTCCTCCGGCAGCCGAACAGGATCGTCGCACTTCGGCACAAGTGACAAATGCGCACGGCGCACGGCGCGGAGGGACGGTTGCAAAAGCGGCCTCTGCTCTGCCGATGGATCGAATCGATCCGACAATCGGGCTCGCAAGAGGTCTCCCCGCTTATGCTGATCCGGCTTTGACCAGATCCACACCCGCTTGGACTTGAACAGAACCAGTCCGGCCGCGTCGGCACCTACCAGCAAAGGGAGTTCGGCCCATGCCGCCGCGACGATTTCCTCTGCCCCCCCCGAACTTGCCGCCGCCTGTGCGAGCCGATGAATCATCGACAAGTGCGAGGGGCGGTCTCCTGGGGTATCGCGTCCAAATGCCGTCATACGGGGTTACGCCTTCATCCGAAGTGTCCCTGAACTACCCCCCAACTCTCCGATACCTGAGCGCAGTCCCTTGAGTCTCAACCGAGTTGCAAACGACTGGCGCAACTGTTCCGCGATTGCCGCCCTGGCTACAAAGACCTGCGCCTGTATCCGTCGATCGACGGCCAGCATCCACTCGATCTGATCATGCGAGAGCACGGCCTGATTCATCGCCGCCTCCCGTTCTTGATAACACTCCTCGACTCGGTCCCATTGCCCCCGCTCCGCTGCCCCCGCGGCCGCGAGCGTCCACCCTTCGACCTCGTTGCCCTCCATGTCCGATGCCGCCATCTGAGAGATCATCGAGCGGCTCCCACCGGCTGCTGTTGCTGTGCCGCCACCTCCCGCCAGCCTTCCCGGAGCGTGATGAGACACCGGCGCGGGCCTTCCAAATACCGGGCATCGTTACGGACATTAGCCGTCACCAACTCGGCCAACATATAGTCGTACAACCTACGAAGCGACGTCGCGATCTCTCCCCCACGCTCGAAATCAAGGACGCTGTTTAATTCTCCGACAATGGAGATGGCCTTCCCGATTGTCTGTCCCTTTTCCTTCAGGTTATTTGATTCGATCCCAGCCCTCGCCGACTCGATCGAGTGAATCGCGGCATCGTAGAGCAACACGATAATCTGCACACTCGACGATGTCATGATCTGTGTCTGCTGATACTGCCTGGCATATTGAGTCAGCATGGGTCCCTTCCCCCGTTCGACCTATTGCCGGTTCGTGCTGCTGGTCTGTAAGAAGCCGATCTGGCTTTGCAGGCGCCCCAACAAACCGTCCAGCGCGGCATATTGACGGCGCAACCGGTCTTCGTATTGGGCGACGGCGTCTTCTTTGCGGGCAATCTCCGCCGTCAGGTCGGTGATTTGCTTGGTCAGTCCGTTCTTCCGGAGCGTCAAGGCCCCGCTCACCGCATCGTCCAGCACATCGACGGCATTGTTGATCAGTTGTGCGATGCCGGTGCTCGACGTTTGGTTGATAAAGAGGTTTTTGACCGCGGAATAGCCGGACGCGAGCGCACTGTCCAGTTTGGCATCATCGATGGTAACCGTCCCGTCGCGTTCGGTCTTGAACCCGATTTCTCCCGCCGTACTCACCGACGACAGCCCGGCCACGCTGGATGACAGCGCCGTACGAAGCTGCGTCAATACCCCGCGGACCGTCGGCTCATTAAAAAAGAGGCCACCTTTTTTGGTGGCAGTATCGTAGGTGTTCCGCTCGTTGATGAACTTCACCACGTCGTTATAGGCCGTCGCTAAGGCCGTGATATTGGCCTTGACCGCGGCCACATCTCGGCTCACCCCGACCTGCACCGTTGAGCTGCCGGTCGTCTTCAGCAGCGTCAGCGTGACGCCCGGAATGGCGTCGGACACGACGTTGCTGCTGCGGGTCAACGTGACGGGGTTCTGATTGGGATCGCCGACGACAACTGTGGCATCTTGGGCGGCCTGCAGCGTATCCACACCGCCTGTGCCGCTGCCGTTGTCGAGATCGAGATCCGTGTCGTCGCTCACGATCGTCACACCGTTGGCAGCCCCTGTGGAAACGGCCGTCAACACCAGCCGATAGGCGGGGGTCGTATCGGACCCGGTGTTGATGATGGACGCCGTCACGCCGGCCCCCAAATCGTTGACGGCGGTTCTCAAGTCTTCCAAAGTGGCCGTGGAGCCGAGCGCCACTGTTTGATCCGCACCGCTGCCGACACGGAACGTGAACGTCCCCGATGGACCGCCGACGATATCAGTCGATGTCGCAGCGACCGCCTTGGCGGCCTTGTTGGTCAGCTGGTGTGATTGAGCCAGCTGTGTGATCCGAATGGAGTATGTCCCGGCGGTGGCGGTGGAGGAGCCGGCGGCGGAGAGTGCGGTTGAGTCCGAGACGCTCGTACCGGTCCGGTCAAAAGACGTCGACAGGCGCAGCTTGTCCGCGGCACTCTGCAGCATGACCAGCTTGGTGCTCAGCGTGGCATAGTCGGTCGATTTGGAATTCAGCGAGGCTTTCTTGTCGGCCAGGCGATCCACCGGTAAACGGGCGACCTTGACGAGCTGGTCGACCACTTGACCGAAATCGAGTCCGTTGCCCAACCCCCCGAAGCTGATCGTCGCCATGCTTCGTATCCCCAGTCGAACTTAGATTCGCCCTTCGATGAGCACTCCTTTGTCCGCCGGGAGCATTCCTTCTTGTGAGAGATATTTCGCCAGCTCCAGCAATTCCTGCGGCGGAAACTGGCGGAGTACTTCTCCGGAATCTTTAAGCACCTTGACCACCACCTGATCACTCTCTTGGTCAAGTTGGAGCTTCACCTGCGTACCAGCCGACTTCAGCGCTTCGCCGACCGTAGCCACCGCGTGATCGAGCGCCGCCCGATCGAGGACGGCCCGGTCAGTCGACCGAGACGCATCTTGAGGGGAGTCCGGTTGCGTCCGTGCGGCAGCCGGCCGTGTGGCCGCTGCCTTGTCCGGTTCACCCCCTTTGCGGGGCATGGTCAGGAGATCCGCCTTGTTGCTTACCGGTGTAATCATGGCAGCCTCCGTGTGAACCTAACCGGTGGGCGGCCGCCCATCTCGAGCGGCCGCCCCCGTTACGTGCCTTACCGCTGCAGCAAGGCCAATGCCTGTTGCGGCAGAGTATTGGCCTGAGCCAGAACCGAGATACCGGTCTGCACCAGAATCTGGTTCTTTGTGAACACCGATGTTTCGTAGGCGACATCGGCGTCGCGAATACGGGATTCTGCAGCGGTGAGGTTTTCACCGGTGACCTGCAGATTGGCGATCGTCGCCTCGAACCGGTTCTGAAGCGAACCGTATTCTGCGCGGGCGGTCGCCACAGCGCTGATGGCGTTATCGATGTTCGCCAAAGCGCTGGACGCATTGGCCGACGTCGATACGTTCACCGTACCGATCCCCAACGAGTTTGTCGTGATGTCATTCAGGTCCAGACTCAGCGTGTTGCCCGTGCCGCTCCGGAACCCGATGGCGACGGAGAAGCTGATGGACGAACCGCTCGTCAACGCCTGTCCGTTGAATTCCGTGGTTTGCGCTATGCGGTCGATTTCAGAGCGCAGCGCCACGAATTCCTGGTCGATGTACGACCGTTCGGTGTTGCCCACCGTGCCGCTCGCGGACTGTGACGACAATTCGCGGAGACGGGCCAGCAGTGATCCGATGGTAGCAGCGGCTCCGTCGGCGACCTGCGTCAAGCTGATGCCGTCCGAAGCGTTTCGAGTGGCCTGGTTGATGCTGCGGATTTGCGCCCGCAAGGACTCGGACAGCCCGAGACCGGCGGCATCATCCGCTGCGCGGGTGATCCGGAGACCGGATGACAACCGTTCGACGGACCGTTGCAAGCCCCCGGTGCTTACCGAGAGGTTACGCTGCGCCGCAATCGATGCAGGATTGTTATTAACGATAAGTGCCATTGACTCTTCCTCCTTGATACAAACACGTGATCGGGATCACTGCTTCCGTCATCCGTGCAGAAGCGTATTCTCGGCTCAGGCCTGTGAGCTGATTGCTTGCTGTATCGGACGAATGACCGGGGACTTGAGCTGGTTGAGCAACCGGCACACAGGCAACTGATCGCGGCACAATGAGCACCAACGCACATTGAGGAGGTTGAGGGTAAGGCTGGAATCGATCAAGGATTCGCTCTTATACGTGTCGACTTTGATCTTCATATGACCCACCGGACTGCAAGCGCGGAAGAATTTCGTATTCGAGGAGATCGGCCATCAGGACGATGTCCCGCCCGGCACGCGCCTCGAGCAATTCCCGCACCCATGCGCTGAGCGGCTGCTCGCTTTCAGCGCTGTGCCTCGATGCCTGACCTCCCTCTACGAACTCGAGATAGTCAGCAAGTTTACCCAGCCAGAGATCCAGCGCGCCCATCTGTGAGAGGCCGGCGCGGAACGCGCTGGCGACTCTGTATCCCTCCTTGCTCAGATCCAGCGCATAGCGCGCAGCCGACTGGTTCGCGGACTCCATGAGATCGTGCATCGATTGAGAAACCGCCGTCAGCCGCGCGAACTTCCCGGATGCCTCGCCTAAGAACCCAGCGTCGAGGTCCCGGTCGGTAATCGCACGCTGATCGACCCGCAGCGACGTCACGATGCGCGATCGCGCCTGCGCCCGGTCACTGACGTCAGCCAGCACGTCCCCCATCGTGGCCCCTACCCTGGCCTCCCATTGCTCCTGATCGAGTGTCACACGCATGTTCAGTCTCCTCCTCGTACAATAGCCGGTGACGTTCTGCCTCGACTCTTATCCGGCAACGGCAGATGCACCGGCAACCATTCGCAGCTGTTTGCTACGCGGCTTATCGCATACTCTGGAGAGACGCCGCTGAATATCGGCGAGTTGTGCCCGCCAGCGGCGATACGCATTCGCATGGTGAAGCGCCAGACGATCCACCCCCTGCACGTTATCGTTGTGGAGAGTTCTCATAAATTCGGTCGTGAGGGGGGCGGTCGCCAAACTGTCCAATCCCATGTGGATGGTGGATTCGCGCTCCCGCACCTGTTCTTGCTGAAGCGACGCGAGTACCCCTGTGGCAATCGGCATGCGGCATGCCGTCCGCACAATGTCTTCGGCCCTTTTGCACAACGCGTCCAGTCGTGGCCGCATGGCGACAAGACGGCGTATCGCATCCTCGGCGTCCGGAGCAGGACCGTCCGGCATTGGAACTTGGCTCAGTAGGCCGGTAAACGATTCGTACCAATACCGTCGCCAGAACGCCGCATACCAGGCTGTGCTGGCCGGTTCACGGCCTGCTCTGAGTCGAAACGTGCCCAGTTGATCCTCATCGACTCCAGATTCATAGAGACGATACGTCGAGACACCGGATGGAAACGGACCACCGCCGAGCACATACAGTATAAGCTCCGCCACGTGGTCTGGCAGAAGCCGGTCTTTGCACGAGTGGTGCGCGCACACCTGCTCGAATCCGCAGGGCGCGCAATCGAGCTCCGGTTGCAACACCCAATGCCCTGATCCATAGGGGCCGGTCTCCTGAAAATCCACGTGCCCGACCGAGAGATCGATCACCGGCGTCTGCACTGCCACCGCGATGTGCATGGGGCCGGTGTCGTTCGTCAAGAGAAGGCGGCATTCCGCCAACAGCGCAGCCAGTTGTTCGAGCGACGTCTGGCCCGTGGCGTTTAGAACAGGGTTGCGGCCACCTGCGCTGCGATAGGCTTGAATGGCCTGCGCGACTGTCTCCCGCTCCGATCCCGCGCCGATAAATACAATCCCCCCCTGCCATCGTTCGCTGACACGTGCCAAAGTAAACCCAAAGGATTGCGGTCGCCAGGCCTTCATGACGTCGCTGGCTCCGGCCTGCACGGCAATCCACTGTGCCCGCGTCTCTTCCGCCGAGGCCAGAAACCGGCGTGCCCACTCTTGGGATTCCCGCGTCAGAGTCAGTTGGAGCGGAGCAAACGCGCCCGGCCCGCTGCCCCCCAGCGTATACACGTCAACCAGATTGAACCGGTTGATCCGGCGGAACCGATGGATGTCGGTGAAGTAGGCCATCCACGTATTGTCAATGACGATGCCGCCATCCCACGCGCTTCTTCCCCCACGAATATCCGGCGCACCGATATAGCCTGCCAGAAAGGCACTGGGCCGACTAAAGGTCAAGTTGATGAGGCGGTCATACTTTCGCTCGGCCAACGGCCGAGCCCATCCTGAGACCTCTTCAAACAACGACACGACGTCCTTCGCGGCAGCGCGGCTCGAATCGATCAGTTCGTGAAAATCGAAACCGACTACGTTTCGAAGCCCTTTCAGCATAGAGGCCACGGGAGCGAAGCGGCGGTCGACGACCAGATCCACGGCGACGCCGGGCCATTCTTCTTGGAGACGAGCCAGCAACGGACCCATCTGGACCAAATCGCCCATGCGGGTAATGTTGATGATCAATACTTGCTTCATTTCCACTCTCTAGCAGAGTTGCGAGTTTCGAGTTTCCGGTTTCGTGTTGGACGCGAAACAAGAAACCCGTAACTCGAAATACTCTTTCATACGAGGTCTCGCGTTTCCGCCCGATAGCTGTCGAGCAGCAACACGAGCAGTTCTTCCCGCTTCAACTCACGTCCAGACCCGGTTGCGCGGATACCGGCTGCCACGTCTTTCAACTCCACTCGTTGTCCTGGCGGAAATTGCCGCAACAGCTTGGATAGTTCCGGTACGGAGGCGGCACGAGCAGCCAAGGTCCCGGCATCCCGGTCTCCGCGCAGCAGCGCCCCGATTCGATCCGGTTGCCGGACACCGATGGAGGTCAACAGCTCTTTCATCCGATGCTCATACGTATGCTCGCCCAGCACACGGCGGCGCGCCGCTTCCGCGACAGCCCGGCGGCGGTCTGGATTATTGAGCCAGGTGCGAATCAACATGGGCACATCTTCCACAGACCGAAACCGGACCACCTCCTGATCCGTAAACAGATCCGGAAACAGCGACCGTTCATCGCTTAGCTGGAACGCCCCACAAGCCGCCAGCTCGAACGTTCTGGGATTCACAAAATCAGCGTCGGGGTCCAACCGGTCCCCTCCGCACGAATGCAGGTTGAGGTTGATCGCGCTCGCATTGAACACCTTCATGCACGTCTCGGTGTCGATGCGGGCCCCGCACCGCTGCAACACCGATGCAAGGTCGGCCGCCCCTTCCCACTCGTTCCCCCAGAGCCGGAACGTCCACTCGTCCGACAGCCAGCGCGGCAGCAATGCCCGCCGGTTCGGATAGCCGGCTCCGACAAACGACACATCGGCGCCGTATTCCGCCCGTTCGGCCTCGGTCAGCGCCAGCGGCTTGTGGATCGCCGGATCTGCGGCCATAGGCAAATAGGCGACGGAGCGCGCCCCGGCGCGGGTGAATGCTTCGAGACATGCTCCTTGCTGAATGACAAACCAATAGTCATAGCCGGAGGCCAGCTGCTGCCAGTAGGTCAAGTGCCGGTAGTTCTCCACGAACCACATGGCCGTGAGAAATTTCTTCTTGCGCAAATGCTCGAGGACGGCCAGCGTGAGCGGCGCCTGTGCGATCGCCAGGACTAAATCTGGCGGGTCTTCCGCCAGGCGGGTAATCGTGCTCAGGCCGAGGATCTCGGCCAGTCGCCCCTGCATGATCTGACTGTGCCGTGCCTCACGATACGTTCCCAACGCGTCATAACTGGACCGGTGGACGCTGTGATCAATCCAACTGACGCGATGACCCAGCGCTTCCAGCGCCGTGACCGCATACCGGGCAACGGGCAACGAGCCTCCGTAGATCGGACCGACGACCGCGACATGCAACCGCCCGCTTTGCCGTTCAGACACCGCTCGGCGTAATGCGGCTTCCAGTTGCTGATGGAATTCCGCATGAAGGCGGGCCGCCGGCCCATAGGTCAGCACACGAAGCGGAGTCGAATAGGCGCCCAACTGCTCGGCTATCGCCTGCGCCGGCCCCCACAACCATTCCACGTCAGTGAACCAGGGACCCATCGGCCGCGCGGAGGCCGCGTCTTTCATAACCGATGGGTCTGGAATCACGACGGCCAGCCGGCTCCCGGACGGTTTGATGGCGGCCAGTGCTTCGACGTGATACAGCAATCCGACGCCCAGCACGACCCCCAATTCCCCTTCTTTCCATTCACACCGCTGCGCCTCTGCCCATGTCCCAGCTTCTTTGCGAGGGTCGTAGGCGCTGTGCACCCATTGGCCGTCGCACTTTGCCGTGACACTCCCCTCGCGGGACGAGCTCATCGACAATCTATTGCCTGCGGACGACATGACGGCTTCCACAAACGCGGGGACCGTCTTGCGCAGGCCCTCAAGGTTTTCTCTCACATAGCTCACGCCGCTCTCCTCATCGGACGACAGAACACATGTTGCGCCAGAGTGCTTCCCGCTCGTAGGGTGGGGTCGGGCTGTGGTTCGCTTCGCTATAGTAGACTCCCCATCGGTCACAATGACTGTCCCATACCGTCCATCCTTCGCTGCGACCTATGCGCCCCTCCACCAGAGCCGCCACGGTTTCTTCGATCGGCCATCGGATTGGCCGGATAGACCCGGCGCTCATCGGCATGTTCTCCCTTGCCTCCCCAGCTTGCCAAATCAGATGCCCCGATCCGTACGGCCCCGTCTGGTGCACACGTGCCCGTGCGAAATATATCCCGATCACTGTGACACCCAGTGCCGCCGCAAGATGGAGTGGGCCCGTATCCGAGCCAATCACCCGATGGCAACGGACCATGACTTCGGCCAGTTCAGTCAACGAGGTCCGCCCGGTGACGTCCCAGAGACGCCCAAGCACCGACGGCGGGAGCGAATTGATGAGCTGGCCTCCCCGTTCCCTTTCCTGACCGATCAAGACGACGCGTCCGCGCGGATCCTGGTCGAGGAAGCGGATAATCCACTGTCTCCACGTATCGAGCGGGACCACGCGCTCCACGTCGCCCGCTCCGACGATCAGCCCGACCCACCGTCCTTCGGACTGCCCGATCTCATCCAACTCGCCCGGCAGCGCACAGGAGGACCGACGTAGGGCCGCCAGCTGCCCGGATGGTTGCACGCCGCAGATGCCGCACAACGCATCGGCCAGATGCACCTGTCGCCCTCTCCCAGTGACCGCCACATCCCTGATATAGGCTGCCCACGGCGTTAACTGCCCGCCGAGCGGCCCCTCTCGCCGCGGACTTATCATTTCACGTGCGAGCAGCGCTCCGGCCAGCAACGCGCGCGGATGCTGATTCAGCACATACGCACAGTCGTACTGTCGCGGCGCGAGCATCTTGATGCGGCGCTCCGCATCTTGCAGATGCTTCGATTGCAGTCCTGAGCCGGTCGCCTTGGCACAATGGCTCCACACCACGCCGTCCCACTCCAATACCGTGGCGATGCCCGGAAGCATCCGGCCGATCGGCGCAAGCGGCGCGGGACAGAGGAGATCCACCGCCAACGCCGGATCAGCCGCCGTAATCGCGGTGATCGCTGGAACAGTTTGGAGCAGATCGCCCAACCGGGCCAGCTGCACCATGAGTGCCCGTCTCATGAAACCGTTCCTCGTCATTCGTCAACCGTCATCCGTTGGGTTCATACTGAGAGCGAACTGCGCTTCACGCTTCACCATTCACCAACGACGCGCCATCCATGGCGAGCACGGCTTCCTTCCTGACAATGGCTTCTTCCAGCGCCTTTAGACCGTCGTACGTCGGGTCCGATGCCCGGAGAATGTCGTGTTCCCGCCGGGCTGCCTCGATCTGATCCGCCCGGAGCAACACACCGGCCAACGCGAACCGCGTCGCTAAATCGCGCGGGTTCCGCAATACATACGCCCGCAGCTGCAGGCTCAGATCTTCCCAGCGGTTTTGGGCTGTTCCGGCCCGAAGCAGCCAGTGAATCGCGTCGGCATCATCGGGATTATCGGCCAGCACCTCGATGAATCGTTCCCACGCACCCTGCGCATAGGCTCGGCCCAGCGAGGCCATGCCCATCCCCATTAAACATTTCTTGCGGTCCGCCCCGTGTCGCATGGCGGAGGAGAACGCAGTCTCCGCCTCCCGGTATTGCTCCCGTTGCATACAGAGCAGGCCCCTCAGCAACAGCCCCTCGGCATCGTCGGGAGAACCCGCGAGCAATGTTTTCAACTGCTGCTCTGCCGCCGCAAGACTCTTGTGCGCCAGCAACGACCGCACCAGCGACCGGCGTACGGCAGGCGAATCGTTCAACTCCAGATACCGGGTGAGGAAGGTATGCCGAAGCGCCGGCTCGTCGAGTTGTTCACACACCATCGCTGCCCAGGACAGCACATAGGGATCGCCCGGCCAGTCCTGGACCAGGCTCAATTCCCGCTTGACGCCGTTCCAGTCTTTTTTTTGCGCTGCCGCCTGCGTAGCGGCCACATGCGACCATGCGGCGCGGTCTTTGATGTCCTCGATCAACCGCACATGTCCCACATACTCGCCGGTCGATTCGCTGCCGACTAGTTTGTAACCATCGGCGTGGTAGTGCAGGTCTTCGTCGGCGAGCCACCAATGCGATCCCCATCGCTCCCGCAACCGCTTTGAGTTTTCCTCCTCATGCAGTTTCCGCCCCGGCGTTTGACTCTCCAGATGGTAGAGCACGCTCCTTGACTGATAGACGACCCGGAACCCCTTTTCACGAGCTTTGAGACACAAGTCCACGTCCTCAAAGCCGTTGCGGAACCCCTCGTCGAATCCTCCAATCTCCTCGAAGAGTTTGCGTCGGATGAGCATGCAGGCCCCGGTAACCACCTGACATTCGCGGCGGACATTCACGGCAGGAAGATCCGCAGAAGCTTTACTGTAAATGTGGTACGGCGAGAGCTGCGATCGGAGGAATACCACACCCGCATGCTGCACGGTGCCGTCTCCATACAACAACTTGCTCCCGACGATGCCGACTTCAGGATGTCCGTCGACCTCGGCGACCATGGCGCGTAACCAACCGTCCAGCGGAACCGTATCGTTGTTTAAGAACACCAGATACTTCCCGCGTGCGGCCTGCGCTCCCTGATTGCAGGCCTTGGCAAATCCCAGATTCTCCTGATTGCGGATGATTTGTACGTCGCCTGCCAGAGAGGAGAGGAATGCTTGCGTGCCGTCCGTGGAGTTATTGTCGACGACGATCAGCTCCCATGACACGCCTTCGGTTGTCTTCGCCAGCGCGGTGAGACAGTCACGAGTCAATTCGCAACGGTTCCACACAGGAATAATCACCGAGCAGTCATACGTCGTTTCGACTGTCACCTCGGCCGTGGGGTGCACGGTCTCCGGGGACGGCAGGTAGGTCGAGCGCAGCCGGCGCTCCTCCGGCGCGGCGATCTCGGCGCGGTTCGACAAGCCCTCCGGTGAACGCCAATACAGCCCCGTCACAACCGGAATGTGCAGCAGCCGGTGTTGCGCTCCGAGGCGAATCCAGAAATCCTGATCGCCCAGCGCAACATAGCTTTCATCGAAATAGCCGACTGTGTCGTGGACCGCTCGCCGCCACATGGGATGGGGTCCCACACAGCACTGTCTCCGCAGCTGGCTGTAGCTGTATTCCGGCCATTGCCACATCCCGGCACGATGGTGCCGGTCGAACGACTCATGAGGCCGATCGGTCAGATACGTGTCGCCATAGACCAGTGCCACGTCCCGGTGCGCGTCCAAGACATCGGCGAGCCGTTCATAGGCGTCGGGGCTGAGGCGGTCGTTGGTGCTGAACGGCGTGACATAGCGGCCGCGGGCCAATCGGAGCGCAAGATTCCATGCGGCGTAGACGCCGATCCGACTCGGCGTCCTGACATAGGTGATCTGCGGATGACCTGGATGACGTTGTTGAAACTCAAACACGATATCCCGCTCCCGTTCAGGAGATGCGGCATCGACAATGATGACCTCCATGCGCTCTACCATTGTTTGGCTCGCCAAATCGTCGAGACATTCCCGCATAAATGCCTCGGCACAGTAGCTGGATACGATCACCGAGATCAGCGGTTCCTCGGCTACCACGTGTTGGTTGGGTTCAGCCGGGGGCTGCTCCGTGCAGCGCCTATTCACGAATACGGCGTTGCCATGGGTGGGAGACTCCGGCGACAAGGGGGCAAACGAGGCCAACCGATGACTGTCGGCCAACAGCGACGTCAGGTCGTCTAAGACGCGCGCGCCCTGATAGACCTCTTCGAGGCTCGCCTCGACATACAGGATCTGAATATGGCGCTTCACCGAGGCGGACACCGACGAGAGAATCTTGTATTCCGCCCCTTGCACATCGAGCAGCAACAGGTCCGGCATCGGCAACCGGTATTCTTGAATCACCTGATCGAGCGTCCGGCACTGCACCTTTGTGACCCGCACTTCCTTGACGTGAGGGAAAATCTCACGGTGTGTACCAAGTCTCAGCAGAGAACTCGACTCTCCGTCGTTGTTGGTGACGTAGAAGTCCTGTTCGCCGCTCTGATCGGACAAGGCGAACGGGAATACTCTGACACGAGAATCCGCCGCTTCGATGCGCATGAGCGCCTGCGCCAACTCCTTCAACGGCTCGAATAAATAGATCCGTTCGAGATTCGGAAAAAGCCGGTTGAAGAGGTGCTGTTCTTGATACCGATGTGCGCCCACGACATAGATCGTGCGGATGTCCCGGGCCACGGGGCTTTGGCCAAGCGAGAACAGCCCGTCATGCTGGGTTGATCCATCTCCCATGGGTTGTTCCTTTGACGTCGGTTGTATGGGTATCGAAGGCGCATCGGTCCGGTCGATCACTTGTTCCGAGCAATAGGCATCCCACTCGTGATTGAGTGATACCTTCCGATAGGCATGCGTCACCGGTGCCAGCTTATCCGCCAGCGCCCGCCGCGCCAACACCGATAACTGCGGTGCGACGTCCAATGATTGCTCCATCCCCCACCGGCTGCCTGGCTCAACCTCGGCGAGCCGTTGTTGCGCCTGATCGAGCGCCTTCAGATACGGGATAAAACAATGTGTCAAGACGGGAATCGTCAAACGATAGTGGGCATGCGCCACCGGAATCGCCAGATCAGGACCGGCCGACTTGAGCGAGTGAAAATGATAGAAGATCAATGGAGCGCCATCGACGGTGATCCGGCCATCGGTCGCGCCTCGAATGTCGTATCGGTCGTGATTCCATGGCCCCACCCCCCCTCCCGGATGTCGCAGCACCCTGACACCCTGGAACCGCTCCGGCCAATCTTCCAAATACAACTGGTCCCCCATCTTGCCCTGTTCATAGCGGGCGAAACACCATTCGAGACAGCGCGCTCTCCACCAGCGCAGCGCCTCCATGCCGTTCCGATCCCGCCGAAAACAGAGCAGGCCCACATTGAACCGGCCGTTGTGGCGCCCGAGCTCAGCCTGGCTCGGCGAAAACCGGTGCTCGTGGATAAGAATGGAGTGCCGGCCCAGTTCGTCGAAAATCGGTTGCGCCGGGGAAAAGAACCATAGATCGGCGTCCAGATAGGTCAGGAGATCGATCTCGGGATGGCGTTCCAAGATCCGAAGAATGATCGTCGGCGTCATGGTCCAGTAGTATTCGACAAGCGAGCGAGCCTCTTTGGTCTTCAATAACCGCGCGTCCCGCCACTCGATCTCATGGAGTGGAACCGACCGGATCTCCGGCACGGCCAGTTGGTCAAGGGCCGCGCGAGTCATCTCGTCCATGCAGACAACGAACAGCCTGAATGGGGCGGTCTCATGACGCCGCAGAGACTCGACCAGGGCCAGTCCCCGATTGAGATAGTGGCGATCGAAATAGGTGCAGTAGTACCGCATTAGCCCTCCATGCTCAGACAGGAATGCGCCGTCCTGTTTTGGCGCTCATGTCGTGGCAAATTCGACCAGGCTCGGAGCTGTTCGCACACCCGGAGAATGTGGTCTTCGCGTTCATCGGGAAAACATGGGAGCGTCACGATCCGATCGGCTACTCGTTCGGTCATCGGGAGACGCTCTCCGCCTCTGATACGTCCGGCGTAGGCGGGCTGGCGATGAATCGGTAGTGGATAGTGTCGGGCAGTCCGAATGCCGTGACGATGACACGATTCCTCAAAGGCCGGACGGTCTTCGCACTCAATCACAAAGAGGTGCATCGCATGGGTGGTGGACGGAATACGGGTGGGGGCAATCAGGTCCGAGCACACAATGGATTGCCGATAGCGGTCGGCGATGGATCGCCGGCGCGCGTTACGCTGATCGAGCAGCGGTAATTTGACTCGCAGGACCGCCGCTTGCAGTTCGTCCAGGCGCGAATTGACCCCGGGGACATGACTGACATAGCGTTCGCGCCAGCCATATTCGCGCAGCTCCCGAAGCCGTTGCGCCACCGCGCTGTCGGTTGTGACAACGGCGCCGCCGTCTCCCAACGCACCGAGGTTCTTGGTCGGATAAAAGCTGAACGCGGCCGCATGGCCGAAGGTGCCGACCTTCCGTTCGTCGATGGCCGCGCCATGCGCCTGCGCACAGTCTTCAACGACGGCAATGCCGTACGACGCCGCGATGGCCAGGATCGGCTCCATCGGCGCAGGCTGCCCATAGAGATGCACGGGAAGAATCGCTTTCGTCTTCGAGGTCACTGCCCCCGCAATCAAATCGGGATCGATGCAGCGTGTCACGGGATCGATGTCCACGAATACCGGGATGGCGCCGATGACTTCGATGGCGGCCACCGTGGCAACTGCGGTATGCGCGACCGTCACCACTTCATCGTTCCGCCCCACGCCAACCGCCCGCAACGCCAGTGCGATCGCATCGGTCCCGCTCGCCGTGCCCACGCAATGGCGGAGCCCCAGATAGGCCGCCCATTCTTGTTCGAATGCCGCCACCTCGTCGCCGAGGATATAGGTGCCTGAGGACAAGACCCTCTCGATAGCTTCTTGAAGAGCAGGTCGTAGGACCGCTGTTTCCGCGCCGGGGTCGGCGACCGGAATCCACTCAGGCGGCGACTGCGATCGGCCAGTAGTGAGCTGCATGACGTTCATAAAACTCCAGAGTGTGCCGGAGACCATCTCGAAGAGACGTACGTGGCGTCCATCCGAGTTGCCGACGGATTTTTCCAAAATCGCCGTAGTAGTCGCCGATGTCGATGACCTTCCTCGCGGCGGGAAAGGGTACGAGCTCACAGGTCCCGCCGGGATGCAACGCGATCAGCTGTTCGGCGGTCTCCCGCAGGCTGACCGGATGGTCGTGCCCGAGATTGAACACCTGTCCGTTCGCCTCCTTCGATTCCGCCGCAAGCAGCAACGCCTCCACCACATCGTCGACGTAATTAAAATCACGGAGCTGGGTGCCGCTCCCATAGATCAGAATGGGCCGGCCTTCCAGCAGCCGACGAATCCAGATACCCAGAAATGTTTGCCGGTCATCGACGACCCTCATGCGGGGTCCATAGGTGTTCGTCAGCCGCAGGACGGTCGTCTGGATGCCATGGACCTGATGATACAGGAGGTGATACAGCTCCCCGGCCAGCTTGTTGATGCCGTTAACGTCCACCGGTTGCAGCGGGTGCGCTTCGTCCACGGGAAGATACGCCGGCTTGCCATAGATCTGTCTGGTGCCGGCGAAGACGACTTTGATATCCCGGTTGTAGTGCCGGCAGGCTTCCAGAATGGAGAGCTGTGCCCGCGCGTTGATTTCCAGATCCGCCTGCGGCTGCTCCATCGAGTCCAGGTGGCTGGTCTGCCCCGCCAGGTTGAACAAGACGTCTTGCTGCCGGAGCAGATACTTCATGGCATGCTCGTCCCGGACATCGGCAATATTGACCCGCACCTGATCTCGTACCGGTTCGATGTTCCAGAGATTGCCGCCGTATTCCGGAATCATGCTGTCCACCAGCGTGACCCGCGCACCGAGTTCGACCAGGCGAATCGCCAGCGTCGAGCCGATAAACCCGAGTCCGCCGGTAATCAGCGCGCGCGACCCGCGAAACCCTTCATGCGGCATGGGAGGCCTTTCTGAACACATACGTCGCATCGAACTCATCCCGGCCGTCCTGCCGGTCGTATTCCACACGTGCCTCACACTCCAATCCGGCATGGGTACAGAGCTCGAACAGTTCGTCCTCGTTGAAGCGCAGTTCGAATGTCTCAACGCCATAGGCGAGTTTCTTGAAGTAGGCGGTGGCCGCGGTACGATACATCGGCGTCCGGTGCAACACTACGAAGCCGGAGGCGACACGCGCCGCTTCGGCGATGTGCGCAGCGTAATTCTGGACGTGGAGCAGTACGCCGGAGGACACGACGATGGGATATGCGTTGTCCTCGAACCGCAAGGCCGCTCCATCACCCACTTCAAATCGCGCCTGTGGATAGTACGTGCGGGCCAGACGGATCATGGCGGGCGAGAAATCCACTCCCACGTAGGACAGCCTGGTCTTCAGCAGATATTCGAGCGCTTCGTAGTAGTAGCCGCTCGCGCAGCCGACCTCCAGCAGGCCGATGCCCGGACGCACATGCGGCTCCAGCGCGTCGGCCAGGACCTGGAATACTTTGGGAGGCCGACCTCGGTACAGGTCCGACAATTCCTGCTGCACGAGCGCCCGCTGCTTTCGCGGAATCTCGTCCGAACACCAGGACTGGGCCAACTCTGCGGTCACCTCATGGGAGGCAATCTGCCGATGGGCATACGACACACGGCCCAGGTCAGGGTCCGGCAGGCGATGGCGGCCGGCCTTGAGGTCCCAATGGCGCGCGAGCAGGTCGGCCGTCTGTTCCATGCGGGCGCCATAGCTATGCTCGCGCAAGGTCCTCGTCTGGCCCCGCTTGGCGATAGCCGCGCCTTCTTCAGGATGGTGGAGGTAGTAGGCGAGTAGATCCTGGCATTCTTCGATAGATCGATAGGCGACCACTTCGGATCCGATCTCGAACAGGTCGGCGAGATTGTCCTTATAATCCGTCACCAACAGCGTCCCGCATCCGGTCGCTTCGAACAAACGCATGTTGTTCGCGTTCGACTTCGCCACGTCGATATGGTGGTTCACCGTCATCGACGATCGGGCCAGCACTGCAAACATTTCCAGCCCCCAGACATCGCCATGCAGCCGCTCCGCGCCGATGCCATAGTGGGCCAACGCCATGGTGCCGTAGCCCCAGCACTGCAACGGCAGCGCCGTGCCCAACCTCGTCAGGAGCTGTTGCCGCTCGCGATGCGCCGGCGACAGGCCGCCGACAAACGTCAGCGGAAATTCGCGGGCCGGCTGGCCCACCTGTTGAAGCACACGCGGGTCGAATGCCAACGGTTGATAATAGGCCGTGCGCCCTTGCCGGCGAAATTGATCGACGAAGTGCGGGAACGACGATATGAGCAGATCGAACCCGTCCAGATACGCCTGCGTCGGTATCGGTGAAGCGATTTGCCCGACGATAAGATCGACATGCGGGCGGACGGCGGCGATGAACTCCTTCGTCGCCATGCTGAGATCTTGCAAATAGAGTACTTGCGCGCCGGCGTCTCTGATCTGCGCCAGCAGGATGTCCCCCGACGTGCTCGCGGGATCAAGGCCATGTTCTTCCGCCCATCGGCGTTGCAACGGCGCGCAATTGGCAATGATATCGGCCGCGTTCCATCCCGCCTGCCGAAGCCCGGTGGAATAGAAGTCGCTGTCGCCGAAGCAGGCTGCTTGCAGTGACCGATGCTGCTCTCCATAGGACACTTGGTCTAGCCCAGCACACACGGCATAGTGCTGTTCCAGAAATCCAGGGTAATAGGTGTTCAGAAATACACAGGTTTTTGAGACGGTGCGGTCTGCGCGTGGTGTCACCGCACCGCTCGGCGCCGAGACAACCGCGACCTGACTGTTGGCGGCCATCTGCAAACTCGCGTCTTCTGTGAACGCTCGGCCCTGCGCCGAGCGCCGCGAGACTGGCTCACTCCGCTTCCCGGATAGTTCCCTCTGCACCTGCGCTAACCATTGTTCGACCGCCGGGCGTGCCGGCGAACACACGGAGCCGCACAACAGGCCTTTACCCTCCCACCGCACTCCGTCCCACCGCACATATCCCATCCGGCTCCATTGATCGGCCGACTCCAGCTCGCTGTCTCGAAATCCGTCGTCGAGGAAGATCGACGCCTTCGGAGCCAGGTAATCGCGGACCAGCGGAAGGGTCCCGAAGCGGGCGCCGTTCTCTCCGGCAGGCCCGTCGATAACCACAAGACCGGGACGGACGGCCCCGAACCACTCCGTCAAGACCGAAGGCGGAAGCCTGTAGCACCGGGTCTCCAGCGAGCAGATGGTCTGAACGGACAGATCTGCATGGAGAAAACGTACGGTATCTGCAAGCCCTAGCTGTTCAAGCTGCTGTCGAGTTCGTTCGATATAGACCGCCGACTGGTCGATACTGAACACCCGCGTCTCCGGTGACGGTCCGTGGAGCCGCCGCATCGCCCAGGCCAACGCAACCGTGCTGGTCCCGCTGCCGAATTCCAGCACAGCGGCGGGGCGCATCTTATCAATGATCGTCATCAGGTAGTCGATGGTCTCCGCGCACAGCGCCCACTCATTAAGCATGTCCTCGCCGATGAGCGGACGAAGCTCGCGCGTGCGCAGGCCGGCCGGCCTGACCCGCAACATGCGGAACTCTTCCGCGAGGGGGTCCGGTCGGGTGCTCCGTTGAGCCAACCACTGCCGGATACTGAGGCACACTTCGAGCGGCATCGGCTGATCCTGGAACAGGACGGCGGCTTCCCTCAGAAGATTCCGCATGCGAGGCCATGCAGCCTCGATTGACGATTCAACCGTCGCGCACGGCTCCACATCGGGCATGATCCCCACCCCATTTACTCCTTCAACTCGATTCATCACAGCCCCTCTTCGTCCGAAGACGGCGTTCCCGAAGCAACCACGAGCACAGATCCTTCCAAGGACCGTGCCAGTCCTTTCGGTGCAAATGCGAAAAGAACCCCGCTGTTTGTGGCTTACACACAACCGAAGAGGACACGACAGGGCAAGATTTGCCGGACAGACAGGAAAGTTTGATGCGGTCAGCCGAGAGGAAACACGCCGCCCGCTTTTTGGGCCGCCCACTGTTCGATCGCGTTTCTCACCGATCCACCCCACCCTCGGTATTCGATGAATTCCAATCCGTCGAACTGAAATTCGATACCGATGATATCGGTCCCATCACGGTCCTCGGAGTTTTTGACAATTCCCGTCAGGTTGGTCACATGCCCCAAGCCCGGCAGTTCAAATTCGAGGCGAATGGACACCCCGGGCCTGATCCAAGGGGGCGTCTTCGTCAAGGCAATGCGGCATCCCCCGCGGCTGACATCCTTCACCAACCCGCCTGCATAGTCCGACGGAGAGACCACGGAAACATGCTCGGGCCTCTGATCCACTCTGGTCAACAACGCCGGCTCGCTTGAGGCGACGCGCGCATGTTTGCGCAGATGCATCTCTTCCACCGTCTGGGGAAACGCAATGAAGAGGAGCGGCACCGGCGAGGTAATCACATCCCGAACCTCCGTCCTGTAGCCGACCAGCTTTCCATCAAGGAGATAGCTGATCGTACAGGGCGTCCCGGCCGAAAGATGCGACGCATGACCCAACTGCAACGGCCATTCACACACCAGCCAGGCATGTTCTTTCCAGCCCAGCAAGGCACTACCGTACATGGCCTTCTGCCCCTCAACCACGAGTGAAATCTTCAGCGGCAAACCGACCGTCAAGAAAGACGTCGCTGGGGGCGTAGATGCAATAACTTCGTTCATACCGGCTCCTTATCAAGCGAAGCGCGCGGGTATACTCCGCTGCTGTTATGACGCCTCCGGTGGGGTTCCGATCTCGGAACTAACCGTCTCCTAAGGGGTAGTGTCGGAGAAAACTCTCCACATCTTGAGCCTACCGGCCTCTCGCGGAGACGTCCCGTACTACGTTCAGCGACGTCTCAACCGGCCCAATCAGTCAAGTTCCAGTCGCATCGACCGATAGGACACATAACCCACTTTGGCCCATGTCGTCTCGCCGGAGCGTCGATCCGGACGAAAGCATCCAACGAATGGCAGCACACGCTCGGCTCAAACACATTTCCATTGACCACGTAATTCCCGGCATGTTCGTCGCGGGAGTTGATGTCCCCTGGTACCGAACTCCGTTCCTGTCCCACAGGTGGCGGGTCGAAGATGTTGCGACCATACAGCAGATGAAAGACTGCGGCATCCGGATAGTGACCATCGACATCAGCAAGGGAAAAGATGTGCGTGCCGCTGCACGCGACCACAAGTCGGGCGCAGCCGGGATCCCCGCGTCCCGGGAGGCGGTCGAGGCACCACAGCAGCCGGTTCGTCCGGAGACCGCCTCGGCGCACGCCATGTACGCCGAGGCGCAAGAGGCGATGGAGCGGATCTTTGCCGACCTGGAGCACAATCTTCCCCCTTCCCCCGCCGCAGCGAAAGCCGTCGTATCCGACATACTGACGCAGATCGCCGACGATCGTGCGGCGCTGATGGCGCAGTACGCGTTTCACAAACTCAAACGCTTCGATGGCTCACTGGCGGCGCATTCGCTTGACACCTGCATCCTGTCGCTGATCGTCGCCGCCGAAAGCGGACTCGATGAGCCGAAGCAATTCCAACTCGGTCTGGGTGCGCTCCTGCATGACGTGGGGTATGCGCGCCTCCCGCACAACCTCGTGCGGAGACGCGATGAGTGCAGCGACCAAGAGCGCCTCTTGCTGCGCCAACACCCGGAGCTCGGCATCGCCACGCTCGCGGAATTGGAGGGACTCGATAATGACGTGCGCAGAGTCGTCGCCGAACATCATGAACGTGGAGACGGCAGCGGGTTTCCGTCCGCGCGAACCCAAGACGCCATTTCTGAGCTGGCCAAGATCGTAGGGATCATCGATTGGTATGACGGAATGATCAGCCGCCGCGGTGGACGGCCGGCCATGCTGCCGCATGACGCGGTTCGCCGACTATTTCTGGCCGGGGAAAAGAATCAATTCGACAAATCGCTGATCGAAATCGTGATTCGCAGCATCGGCGTGTACCCGGCGGGCAGTCTGGTCCGCCTGAATACCGGGGAGCAGGCTGTCGTGGTCGCCATCAATCCCCAACACCGGCTGAAGCCGCACGTCAAGATCATCGGAGGCCCACGCGGCGAATCGTATGCGTCTCCTCTCTGCCTCGACCTGGCGGCACAAACCGAGGATCGCGAACCGCGTTCCGTGGCGCAGGTGCTCGACCCGGCCCATGATCGGGTCAATGTTGCCATGTATCTCGATGACATTCATAAAGAGGCGGCCTAATGCCCGCTCGCACTCCCCGGAAACGGCGTGCCCCCGATCGCCCACTCGACCGGAACATCGCTCAGACCTTTGCCGGCCTTCTGGATGGGTTGTCTTTTGGCGTGATGGTGTTGACTGACGCCCATCTCATTCTCGGTATCAACGCAGAAGGTGCGCGCCTGCTCCGGCACCGCCCATCGACTCTGGTTGGGCAATCCTTCCCCGGCATCTGGTCTGCTCTGACACAATCTGATGCCCCCGACGTGGTGCGTCGCTTGAACCACGTATCCACATCACGGGAACCGATGCCTCATGTCACCACACGCCTCCGCCATGGAACAACCGGCTCCGTCCCCGTCGAATGGACGTGCCAGACTGTGAGTCAAGACGGAGGGCATAGCCTCTTGATCAGTCTGCGCGATCTTTCCCGAGAGGAAGGACTCCGAGAAGAACGTGACCGCCTGGCCACAATCGCGGAGGAAACTCCATCCCCTGTCATCGAATTGGATCAGTATGGCCAGATGCTCTACGCCAATCCGGCCATGACCGCCTGGCTTGCCAAACTGGGCTACAGAGCCGATGGGCTCCCACGCATCCTGCCTCATGACCTCCCGCAGCTGGTCGCAGAGTGCCTCCGGTCCGGCAATACGAGTCACGGCCAAGACGTCTTTCTACCGGAGGCCAGTTTCACCTGGACCTTCTGCCCGGTAATGACGCACGGGCTCGTGCGCGGCTATGCGCTCGATATGACCACGATCCATGAGGCGCAGCAGGAACTCCGGCGCACGGCCGCCCAGTTGCAAGAAAGCAATCGGCAGCTCGACGAGGCGCTGACCACCGCGCAAGAGTCGGTGCGGACCAAGGCGGCATTTCTGGCCACGATGAGTCACGAGCTCCGCACACCGATGAACGGTGTCATCGGCATGACCAGTCTGCTGATGGAGACGACGCTGTCAGCGGAACAACAGTCCTATGCGGAGACCATCCGGCAGTGCGGCGAATCGCTGCTGCACCTGATCAACGACGTGCTTGAATGCAGCAAGATCGAGGCCGGCAAGCTGGAACTGGAGCGCATCGACTTCAATCTCCGCACGGCCGTCGAAGAGGTGCTGGCCCAATTCGCCGGCCGGGCGGAAACCAAGGGGCTTGAATTGACCGGACTGGTCCACGCCACAGTGCCCACCGCCCTGCAGGGCGACCCCGGACGGCTGCGGCAAGTGCTGACGAATCTGGTCGGCAACGCGCTCAAGTTCACGGAGAGGGGCGAGGTATCCCTGCAAGCCTTTCTGGAGCAGGAAACACAGGAGGACGCCGTCATTCGCTTTGAAGTCACCGATAGCGGCATCGGCATCGCACCGGAGGCGACATCCAAACTGTTTCAGCCGTTCGTGCAAGCGGACAGCTCGACCACCAGAAAATACGGCGGCACGGGCCTTGGGCTCTCAATATCCAAACAATTAGTCGAACTGATGGGCGGACGCATCGGTGTCAAGAGCGAACCCGACCGTGGCAGCACGTTTTGGTGCACGGCCCGGTTCACCAAACAGGTCGGTTCCCCTCTCGCGATTCTTCCCTCGAACGACCTCGAAGGTCGACGGATTCTGATCGTGGACGACAACGAATCCAACCGCATGATCCTGCACCATCTCGTAACCGGATGGGGCATGATCGACGACGTGGCGAAAGACGCGGAAGAGGCATTGCAGCGGGTCAAAGATGCTGCTGCCCAGGGAATCTCATACGATCTGGCGATTCTGGACGTGATCATGCCGGGCAAGGACGGGCTGCAACTGGCCAGGGAATTCCGTCGCGACCCAGCCGGAGCGGGTATGCGGATCGTGGTGCTGACTTCATTGCTTCAACGCGGCCATGCCGAACAAGCCCGCCAGGCCGGGGCCATGGGCTACCTGCCGAAACCGGTGCGTCACGACCAGCTGCGCGAGTGCCTCCGCACAGTCTTAGGAATCGCGTGCGAGATTGAGCCTGACCCCGGGCATCTTGCGCCGGCCACGCCGCAGCTCGTGACCAGACATACCTTGGCCGACCATAAGCCGCGGCAGCGTATCCTCATCGTTGAAGACAACCTCATCAATCAGAAGCTCGCTGTCCGCATGGCGGAAAAACTCGGATATCAGGCGTTCGTCGCCGAGAACGGAGAGGAGGCCCTCAAGGCCTTGGAGACGGAGGACTTTGCCGTAGTCATTATGGATTGCCAGATGCCGGTCATGGACGGGTTCGAGGCCACGCGGCGCATTCGGGAGCGTGAGTCGTCGCTCGTGAAGCGTGACATGCCTAACGAAACACGAGATCCAGAGGGCAACCGACGCCCAGGACACATTCCGATCATCGCCGTCACCGCCAACGCCATGCAAGGCGACCGGGAAAACTGTCTCGCCGCCGGCATGGACGATTACCTCGCCAAACCGATCCAGATGGAGACCTTGCGCGCGGTGCTGCACCGCTGGGCCGCGCCGTCTACGGCGCGGGACACGGTCTCCAATCTTCCTGCCCAGGACCACAATAGCGCGCGCGGGGTCTTCGATCCGGCCTCCATGTTCCGCAACATCGGCGAGGACAACCATCTGTTTGCTCAACTCGTGGAAATGTTCCTGGATCAGTATCCGGCGATGCTGGCCAACATCAAAGAGGGGCTAATCCAGGCAGACAGCGTGGCGGTCGAGCGCACCGCACATTCCTTGAAAGGTACGGCGGGCAATTTGTGCGCACCCGAAGTGGTGCTGGCAGCCAGCCGCCTCGAAGCCCTCGGCCATCTTGGCGCGCTGCAAGACGCGCCGCCGATCTATGCTCACCTGGAACAGGAAGTGCTGCGCCTCGTGCAAGCCCTCGGCCCTTTCCGACGGGGATACCTTCCCGTCACGCAAGCCGCCTGAGACGGAGCCTGCACACCCCAGCCGTCCTAATTTCATACAAATGGCGGCCGGGCTGCGGTTCACCGTATCGGCCGTGGTGATCACGTTGCCGTTCGCGTCGTGCGGTTCTTGTGCGCCTTACAATTTGACGAGACCGGGTATTGACAGGCACAGTGGGCGCCACTAGGGTGTGCACGCCGACATTGGACCAACCGTGCAGGAGAAATGCCGATGAGTGAAGATTCCAGACGGGCCCAACGCGTTGCGGTTCAACTTCCGGTGATGTTCGGGGACGCGGCACCGTCGGAACAGGGGACGGTCCTCAATATTTCGACGGAGGGCTGCGCCCTGACGGCTGAGCGCATCCCGGATCTACACACGCATGTGTCGATGCACATAGATCTTCCGGACGGTACGAAGCCGGTTGACATCGGATTGGCCGGAGTTCGGTGGGTAACTGACTATCGATGCGGGTTGGAATTCATCCGGGTCTCCGGCGAATCGCTGGCACGGCTGCGCGTGTTCGTTGCGTTGCTGGAAAACACCCCGTAACATGGCAACGCCCGTGTGAGCCGGACGGTTCGAGTTGTTACTTCATGGCGACGGCACGAATCTGGCGATACGTCGTGACGCCGCGCAATACTTTTTGTATGCCGTCTTGTACCAGCGTCACCATTCCCTCACGCATCGCGGCGTTCAGAATCTCCGCCGTCCTGGCCTTCGATTGAATAAGGCCTTTAATTTCCTCCGAGCCGACCAGGAGCTCATGCAGCGGCACACGCCCCTTGAAACCGGTCTTATTGCAGACTTCGCAGCCTCGCCCTCGATAGAACACCAAGTTGTCCGTATACTCGACTCCGAGCCTTTCCCAATAGCGGGCCCCATAGCCCTGAACGAGCTCGTCGTATTCCTGCCGCGTCGGATGGTACCCCTCTTTGCACGCTTCACAAATGCGTTTGCACAGACGTTTGGCCACGATGCCCTGCATGGCATCGGCAAAATTGAAGGAGTCGCATCCCATGTCGAGCAGTCTCGTCACTGTTTCGACCGCACTATTCGTATGCAGCGTGCTCAGGACGAGATGTCCCGTCAGCGAAGCCTCAATCGCGATGTCGGCTGTCTCCTTGTCGCGCATCTCGCCGATCATGATGACGTCAGGATCCGCCCGTAGAAACGCCCTCATCGCAGCGGCAAAGGTGAAGCCGATTTTGGGATGCACTTGGACTTGCCGCAGTCCTTCCTGGGTGATCTCGATCGGATCCTCCGCCGTCCATATTTTCCGCTCGTCGGTGTTGATATGCCTCAGAACGGCATGTAGCGTCGTCGTTTTCCCGGACCCGGTCGGCCCCACGCACAACAAGATGCCATGTGGTCGTACCGCCAGAGATTTGATGGTCTGCAGGATGTCCGGCGAAAAATCCATCGCTTCCAACGGCATCGTTTCCTTCGCCGTCAGCAACCGCATCACGACGTCCTCGTTGCCGCCGGCCGTCGGCAGCGTTGCGATCCGCAGTTCTATCTGGCGATCCTTGGCCAGTTTGTACCGGATCTTCCCGTCTTGCGGCTTCCGTCGTTCCGCGATATCCAGGTTCGCCATGATCTTGATACGGGAGATGATCGCCCGTCGATACACCGCGGGAATCCGCATGTACGTAAAACACGTACCGTCGACGCGAAAGCGCACCGCGGTTTCCTTCTGTTCCGAGTAGGGCTCAATATGCACGTCCGACGCACTCAGCCGGTAGGCGTCCGCAATGACCTGATTGGCCAGCCTCACGATGGCGGAATCGTTTTCGTCGACGTCTCCTTTGTCGGCCTCGCTGTTCCTCTCTGATCCCGCCTCAGTGACCAGCTCTCCGAGAATCTCCGTGATCGACGCCCCGTTTGCCTGCCCGGTCACGACGAGGAGATACTGTTCAATATCACGGCGGAGACCGACCGAAAACCGGACCGTGACACCGGGAAAGGCCCGACGGATATCAAGCCCCTTGTCCAGGTCATGAGGGTCATTAATGACAACGTCCAGCACGGTTCCTTGACGCTTGAGCGGAATCCAGGAGTTGTTCCTGAGGTAATCGACGCTGAGATTTTTCAGGAGGTCCGGATCAATGACGGTCCGTTCATCGAGGGGCACATACGGACACTGATAGAACTCACTCAATGCCGCACCGAGATCGCTTTTCGGCACGCGATACTTATCGAGGAGAACGGTTTCGAGGTCCACTCCGCGGGATACGGCTTCTTCGACGGCGGCATCCAAGTTGTCCTGACTGATCAGACCGCGGTAGGCAAGGCAGTCTAACAGACTGCGCTCCATTGCTCTTCGGAACTGTTTCGCCATGGTGGATTTCGTCGATACGGCGGCTGAAGCGCCTGCCCGCCTGTTGCCCGGCGCCATGCTGCGTGTGGCTATTCTACCCCATGCTGTGCACCCGGCAATAAGAAGATGCAATTGTTCACGATCGAACCATCGAGAACACAGCGAGGGTGTCCGCGAATCCAAGACACTGCAATGAGTGCATCGCTCACAGTGAACAGGTCAGTGACATATCAACAAAATGAAAGCGGGCTACGCTGGGCACTCGGCCGGCTGAGGGAGCCGGTCCGCTGCGGTGGCGTCCGGGTCGGTGAGCGGAAAGAGCGGGTGACGGGTCGGAACTTCGTCCGAGAGCACCACCTGCTTGCAGAGCCTCGTACGGGGATTCATCAGCAGCGGCCCTCGCAGATTGGCGGTAATGCGGCTGGGATCATCCGACGGGATCGTTAAGATTACCGCCGTCGACAGGTCCTCCTCCCCCTGAGCTTGGACTTCGGCCATGGCTTCGGCGGACACCTCGACCCGATAGGTGGTGAGCACGAGGTCCGGATCGATGATGACAAACGCCAGGGCAGGCTCATCGAGCGATTGCAACCACTTGAACGGCGCCGCCGTGTCGTGGTCGAGGATCACGTAGCGCCGGCTTTCAGGAAAGCCCAACAGGCCCGAGGGAAACGTGAGAACGCTCTCCTCCTTGATATCCAATGTTCCCAGCCGGCTGGACGTGTACTTCATGGCCAAGATTTACCCTGCCAGGCGACGCTTGTCGCGGATGAGGCTCCGAAAGGCGTCGAGAGGGATGACATGGGTCTGCGCCGCCAGCCGATTCTCTTTGAGAATTCTGGCATGCACTTCGTCACGATGGACTTCGACGGTTTTCGGCGCCTCAATCCCCAGACGCACCTGGCCTCCCTTCGTTCCGAGCACAATGACCCGGATATCGGGTCCGATAGCCACACCTTCTCCGCGTCGGCGAGTGAGAACCAACATGGCATCCTTTCTGACACTCTATCGGCACGCAGCCATGGAACTTGACAGTGGAGGTGCTCACCGCAGGTAGTTCATCAGCGAATTTTCAAACACTCTGGTCAACGTGCGACTCGCCGCTTCGATGGCATACTGCTGTAAGGTCAGGTCGGAAATCGCCTTGGCGAGATCCACATCCTCGGTTTGCGACAGCATCTGAGTGAAGAACCCTTTGGCTTCGTCCAGCTGCGCGCTGTTCGCCGTTAAGCGATTCGAGATGGCGCCGATTTCACCCAACACAGCGCCGGCGGCGCTCAGCCCACGCCCGAACCCGCCCAGCGCCTGCGAGATACTTTCTCGATCGTTTGTCCGGAACGCGGTGACCAGCTGCTTGGCAGTGGCGAATAGATCGGTGCCGGCCGAACTGAACAGGCGACTGCCGGGAATGTTAGTCGGGACGGTTTGGCCGGGGCCGATCTCGATGGCGTGCACCCCGTCATCGCCCTGATACTGCATACCCGTCACAACAGAGAAAAGATCCCCTGCCGCGGGCGCACCGCTCGCGGTCGACAGCGTCAGATTGATCCCCTCGAAACTGAGTTGGCTGCCGGATATGTAGGTCTGATTGCTCAGCACCGTTCTCGGCGACAGGCTGACCGAAAAGGTATCACCGGCCTGCGGCCCCCCCTGCTGGCCGTTCGCCACGATGACCCGTAAACCGTCGAAGACGATCGGCGTGCCGGAGACGTAGGTGTTACCGGACGAGACCGTGGTGCTGGTCGTGGTATCCACGATGGAGTATTGCGTCGACGAGGTGAACTGAATTTGGTAGGCATGCAGTCTCAGCTGCGCCGGATCCGTGATCCCGGCATCCATGACGGCCGCGCGCCCCGTATTCCCGGCTCCTCTCGTCGTCGTCACCGGAACCGTCACATCAAGGACGTCGAACGCCGTCGCGGAGGTAAACCGAATGACATAGTCGTCCATCGTCACCAGATTCTCATCCGCGACGACGCCTGCCCCGGCAATAACCCCGCCTGTATTCCCGACACCGGGAGCGACTGTGGCGGTGAGGGCAAATGGAACCGCGCCCGTCGTTGCACTCCCTCCGGCTAAACCGGTGGCAACCCGGGCCGATCCTCCGGACACCGACACAGTGGAGTCTGCCCCGGCGGAGTCGGAGACGATCGTGAGGCGACCGTTCTGAAATTGTACGGTGACCTGCTTGTCTGCATTCACCAACGCGGTGTCCGCGTTGATCCCGGCTTGGATCCTCGCCGCCAGCGTCGTCCCGCTCAACGTTTCAACGCCGGACGTCAAATCGATGAGGCCGGAAGAGACTCCGTCGATCGTCACCACTAGCTGATCGTTCACGCCGTTCGTGAGGGTGACCGGCTCGGTAATGCCCAGCCCCGTCGCGCGCCCATGTGTGCTGGTTCCAGTAAAGATGGCCTGTCCGTTCAGATCCGTATTGGCATAGCGCTGGAGCTGAGCCATCAACTGCCGAACCTCCTGACTTCCGATCACCCGTTCGGTCGGACCATAGGTATCGCTCCGGAACTGCGTCGCCAATTGCTGGAGACGTGAGACCAACTCCATCGAGCCCGTCAGCGTTTTATCCGACAGATCCAGACGGGTTTGCCCAATCGCGATATTGCGCAGCCGCTGGTCGATCGCCGCCAGAGACGCTTTATCCTGGGCAATATGGTTGAAGCTGCTGGGATCGTCGGACGGCTGGCGCACCAACTTGCCGGTGGACACCTGCTGTTGCAGTTCCAGCGCCCGGGCGCGCGCCCGGTGAAAGTTGTTGGCCAAGAGACCGAACGTCTGCAATTCTGTGACGCGCATCACAGCCTCATCGGTTACGATTTGAGTGAGAGCAACGTTTGCAGCATCTCATCGGTCACTCTGATCAAACGGGACGCGGCTTCGAAGCCGCGTTGAAACTTGATCAGATTGATCATTTCCTCGTCGATCGACACACCCGACACTTGGGCGCGGATCGTTTCGATCTGATCGCGCAGAATGTCCTGCGCGTCGTTGTTGCGTTCGGCGGTCTGAATCTTCACACCGAGTTCGGCCGCCGTTCGTCGATAGGCGTCGTGGAGGGTATTGGATTGCAACCCGGTGAATTGCCGGTGCTGTAAGGCCACGAGGGCGAGCGCGTTGGTATTGTTCCCCGGCGCGCCGGCTCTGGTCGACGAGGCCGCCACCGACGAAGGGCTCGCCAACACCACGGCCAGATTCTTCGCCGCATCGGTATAGGAGTCGGCGCGGAACACATCGCCGGCGGCAGGCGTGCCCGTGACCGTGACGCTGAGTCCATCGAAATTCAGCACTGCTGGACCGGCGTACGTCCCCGTGGCAGCCGTGCTGGTGCCGCTCACCAATCCCAAGGTCGATCGGGCCGTGCCTCCGGTCACATCGACGGCGGAGGACACCGAGGAATCGGCCGACGTCAGCACGAACCGGCCGGTCGTGCCATCGAAAACGACGGACACAGCCCGTCCCGCGGCCTGCAGCGTCGCGTCGGCGTTGATCCTGGTCTGGATCTCCAGTGCCAGCGCATCGCCGGAAACATAAGACAAGCCCGGTGAGGCCGCTCCTGTCAATGTAATCGTGCCGGACGCGACCCCGTCGACGGTGACCGTTAAGGTATCGTTCGACCCTGTGATGATCGGCACCGGAGTAGTGGACGAGGGAGCCGCGATGGCGGTACCGACGTAGTTTCCTCTGACCGTATAGCCGGTCGTGGCGTCTACGATGGCATAAGCCGTGGGGGATGTGAATCGTACTTCATAATCGTGGAACGTCAGCAAGCTGGGCGCGAGCACGGCACCGGACCCGATCGCACCGGAGCCTGCATTTGTTGAGGCCGACTCGGTGAGCACGGACAACGGGCTGAAGAAATCCAACCCCGTCGTGCCATCCAACCCAAAGCCTGCGCGATGGATTTGATTCACCGCGTTGGTCAAGGTGGCTGCGAGACGGTCGAAGGATTGAGTCAGCTCGGGGATCGTGCCGTCACGAACATCGAGCAGGCCCCGCAGGCGTCCGCTGGAAATCAGGGACTCGATGCTGAGCGGCCTGTTTCCGCCGGTGGAATACCCGACGGTGAGCATGCCGTCATTGTCCAGATCTTCAACGGCGACCAGCTGGCGGACGTATCCCCCTTCCACCAGCACCTGCCCGCGCGCGGCAAAAACGGAGAGTGCTCCGACACTCGATTCAATGGTCGTAATGTCGACCCGCTGGGCCAGTTCATTGACGATCACATCACGCTGGTCCCGGAGATCGTTGGCGTTCTGACCGGTCACCTCCGCGGATACGATCCGGCTGTTCAACTCGCCAATCTGCGCCGACAGATCGTTGATCTCCCCAACCGTTTGCCGCACCTGAAAGTTCAACGCCTGCCGGGCGGTCGCCAGCTCCGCAGACGTATGATTGAGACTTGACGCCAGTTGGGCGGCCCGGGCCAGCAGGACGGACCGCGCCGTCACCTCGCCCGGCGACGTCGCCACGTCCTGCAATCCGCTGAAAAACTCGCTCAGCCTGGCGGCGACACCCTGATCGTTACCGTCACCAAAGATATTCTGCAACCGGAACAACTCGTCACGCGTGAGCGCATAGCGCCCCAGGTTCTGCTGCGTGACGGTCAATTGGCGGTTGACGGATTCATCGACGTAGCGGCGGATGGAGGTGGCCTGTACGCCGGTACCGACCATGCCGGGCTGGCCGTTGATCGGCGGCCGTTCCGTCAGCACCGCCGTCTGACGCGAGTACCCCGGCGTGCTGACGTTGGCGACGTTGTGCCCCGTCACAGCCAATGCCTGCTGCGACGTGACCAGCGCACTGCGCGCGATGTCGAAGAGGGAACTGAGTCCGACCATCGTTATGCCTGTTGTTGAAGAAGGACGGTTGCTTGCGGTGCCTGCGCGGCACGGCCGCCCTGCCCGTAGAGATCTGACCCCGGCACTGCACGGGCACCCGCCGACAGAACCTGCTCGACGACTCCGCGGATGCCTTCGATCAGCGTGACATTGTGCGCGATCTCATCACGCACCAGTTTCGCGGTTCCGACATAGCCGTTGTACCGCGCTCGGAGCGCACCGGCCGTCGCATCACCAACCCGATCCAGGACGTCATGGAGTGAGGCCGTCGGACTGGATACGCCCTGTTCCCTCGCAAACCGCTGGACAAGGGATTGCCGCTCGTCGGTCAGCCGTTGAAGCGACTCCAGCACGGCGAGCCGCCGGCAGTTGATGGAGTGGAATTCCGTCACGGCCAGCGTACGGATCGCCGCCCGTTCTTGATGCACCGTGTCGAGGAGGGCCTGACAGGCCTCTTCTTCCCGTTCAAGCAGTCGGGACAGGTCGAAGATTGTGGAGGTTCCAGAATGCATCGCGTTCCCTGCGAATTCGGTGAACAATCCCGTATGGGCTGAAGCCGACGTACAAGCCGAGTGAGGAGTCCGTTCCCTCAACCTGAATCTCGACCGTGTTGGTACGGCGGTCTTGTCAGCAGACCTGATCGCTTATAAGACGGCGTCGGTCAGGACTTGCTTGATCAGCGCGTCTCCCACTTTCCGGCCGCTGACATCATAGGTGCCGTTGTCGAGCGCCTGCTTGATCCGATCGAGATGCGCGAGTCGCGCCGGATCCGGCTCATGCGCCAACGCTTGAATGCGCTGCAGCTCTTTCGCCCGCTCGGAAATGTGGACCTGATCGTTGCCCGCCTCTTTCCTGAGCGGTGCCTGTCTGGCGCCGGTCGCCTCGGTGTCCTGCACGCCCAACAAGAGTTTCGCAAGGTGGTCTGCTTTCCCATGACCTGAAATCTGCATGATCCGACTCCTTCTCCTGGACTCTCTATTCCGGCAATGCCCCTCTGGCGCGTTGCATCTTCTTCCCCCGTCGACCCCTTATCGGCCTTTGACCGCCGAAACTTGAGGGGTGGTCGGGGATCCGGCAAGATTATGTCGCGCGTAGTCTTGTATCATCGCGGTGATGCCGATCCCCCCTGACTCTGCCGCCCGCAGACCAATCTCCTGATCGTAAAAAGAGTGAAAATAGGCGCCCGGCTTGTTGGCAATCACCCCCTGAGGAACGGTTTCCCTCATGACTTTCAATAGATACGAGACAAAGTAGGCTTCAAATTGCCGCCCGGCCTCGATGAGTTGTTTCCGCGCTTCAACAGGATCGGGCCCCGCTGGGTCGGATGGCAGCTTGCCGGCCCGATCCGGCCTCAGCAGCCGGCTGACGTCCGGGTCTCCCGTTGTTTCCCCCCACATATAATAAGGTAGGGATGGATGGATGCCGGTCACTGGATGAGCTGAATCAGCCATACACCACCTCGGTCCGGTCTACATAATCTCAAGCTTCGCCTGGAGCGATCCCGCCGACCGCAAGGCCGAAAGAATAGCGACCAGGTCCCGTGGGGTGACCCCGACCGCATTGAGTGCCCGCACCACCTCCCCCAGTGTCACGGTATCGTCGACCACGATCAGCCGGGACTCCTGTTCCTTCACTTCGGTCTGGACATCCGGCGTCACGACGGTTTGCCCGGACGTCGAACCGACCAGCGGAGCCGGCGGTTGGGACACATTCAACGTGTTCTTCACCGAAATGGTCAGATTGCCGTGCGAGATGGCGCAGGTGGAAATCCTCACATGTTCTCCAAGGACGACCGTGCCGGTTCGTTCGTTCACGACGACTTTCGCCGCCGCGTCCACCGACACATCAAGCCCTTCAATGGAGGCGATATATTCCACCACACGCCCCTGAAACGCCGGCGGGATCACCGCTTTGACGGAGCCGGCGTTGACGGCCACGGCGCTCCCCTTTCCGAACACCCCGTCGATCGCTTCCGCGGTGCGGATCGCCGTCGTAAAATCCGGCTGTCGCAGCAACACCGACACGCTTTCCCACGATTCGATATCGACCAGCAGTTCTTTTTCAATGATGGCCCCGCTTGGCACGAGACCCGCCACTTGATGATTCTTGGACACGGTCGCGCCGCCTTGTCCTCCGGTCCCACCCAGAAACCCGCCGATCGACACCGGACCTTGCGCCACGGCGAAGACCTGCTGGTTGGCGGCTTTCAAGGGAGTCAGCAACAGCGTGCCGCCTTGAAGGCTCTTGGCATTCGCCATCGACGATACCACGGCGTCGAGCGTCATCCCCGGTTTGGAAAAAGGCGGAAGTTTGGCCGTCACCATCACGGACGCGATATTGCGGGTCAACAACTGGATCGGATCGATCACAAGATTGACGCCCATCTTGTTCAACATGGACATCATCGCTTGGATGGTGAACTGTCCGCCGATGACCTGGTCCCCGGTGCGATCCAAGCCAACCACCAGGCCGTAACCGATCAGCTGGTTTTCGCGCACGCCCTCGATGGCGCCGATATCCTTGATTCTGACCGCGTCAGCCGGCAGAGGGCTGAGCAGCGCGCCTATCAATGCCGCCGAAACAATCAGTCGTGACAAGGGCGATGCCATAGTTCGATGTACCCTTCTCGTGTTACAGGGATGCTGCACTCTTGCGCCTGACCAACAACCGCACAAGCCACCCTTGCGCCAGGGACGTATCGTGTGAATGGGCCGTACCTGTGACGGTGGACAATGCCAGCTCTCTTCGGCTTGGCACCAGCGATGGATCGCAGTCCGCTCGCCGGACGACTCCGCTCGATACCATCATCTGTAACGATCGGGCGTTCATCGGCTTGCGCGAAGCCGACCTTCTCATCTGAGATGTATGTATGGTCGCGGTCGGCATCAGACTCCCTTCCTCAGAATGGATAGACCCAGTCCAGGATACGTACAAACCACCCGGGGCGCTGCACGTCGTCCAACACCCCGAGGCCGGCGTACTCGATCTTGGCGTCGGCAATGGCCGACGACAGCACGGTGTTTTTCGTATCCACATCCACGCGGCGCACGACCCCGCTGATCGTCATCAGCTGCTTCTCACTATTGACGGTGACTTCCCGGCGCCCTTCGATGCGGAGGTCGCCATTCGGGAGCACTTCGGTCACAATGGTTGAGATGGTGCCGGTCAGTGTCCCTTCACGGCTTGTGGCGCCCTTTCCGCCGAATTTACTGTTGGCCTCGGCGTCAATCCCGAATCCACGGCGGGTTTCATCGCTTACGCGGATACCGGGCAATCCCAAATACCCCATCCCGCTTCCGATCAGACGGTTCTGTACCGTGGACTCCCGCTGCGCCGCCGTGTCGGCGGACTTCGATCCTTTGTGCTTCTCCACGATTTTCACCGTGAGCACATCGCCCACCCGCATGGCACGCATGTCTTCATAGAGATAGGCGCGTCCGTTCTCTTCCTGCCAGAGCGACCCGACCGTCTTGGGCGGCGGCAGCGGAGGCACCGTCACTTTGCTCGACACGGGCGGAGGGCTTGAACAGCCTCCCAGCAGGAGGACAATTGCCGCCAGCCACACCCCATAGATGGAACAAGTCTCGGGTTTCGAGTTTCGAGTTTCGAGTGTTCGAGGTGTCTTTCTCGACATCACGCAACACGCAACGCGCAACACGCAACTCCCTTCTCTCGTGCCCTGGATCAGCTGCGTGTCGTCTTGTAGAGGCGAACGATGACGGGAGACATCCTCATGCAGCATGTGCGTTAAAACTCCACCTGCACCACGCCCGGCGCAACAATCTTCGCCCGCAGTTCTCTGCCGGAATCCAGATTGGCCACCATGACGGTTTGGCCGACATGCCCGCTTGCCTTGGTCACCCCGTAGGTGTGAATGGAGAGGCCTCCCCGTTTGGCTTCGATCGTCACCCGATCACCTTTCTTGACCAAGAAAGGTGTCTTCAAAAACGCCTGACGCAGCGGCATATCGGCGGGGAGCGGCCGTGCCGCACTTTTACCGGCGACCTCCTCCCGATCGGTGATAAAGGGATGATTCAGCTGATAGATGCGGGTTCTGACTGTTTTCAGATCCGTGGCGTCGAGGATTTCCTCGGCCTTGAACAATCGATTCGTCACGACCGCGTCGATCGTCGCCGTCACATCGGCCAACACCTCGATCGTGCGCCAGGGTTTCCCATTCGTCGTGACCACCACCTGAAACGTGTGCCGCCCCAATCTCTCTTCATTGATCGCGGGCAACACCTGCAGATCCATAACACCCGACGGGGTCGCCACTGGATCGGATGGATCCAGCACCACGACCTGCACGTCCTTCACCCGGTGGCTCCAGAGTCCTACCAGATGTTGCTGAATAGCCTTCTTGATCCGCTCACTGGATAATTCATGATCAATGCCCCGCTCAAACACACCATTGCGTGGTCGCACACCCGGGCCTGGGCTGGTCATCGACGCGGGGATCACCTCGACACGCGGCCCGGCCTCCGCTGCATCAGGCGTCCATGCCATGTTCTGCCACAGCAGCACCGCCAGCACGATTCCCAACCGATACATGGTTACCTCCTATCGACGCAGATTGTTGGCGATGGACATCATTTCATCGGACGCTTGAATCGTCTTGGAGTTAATCTCGTAGCTTCGCTGCGCGATGATCATGTTGACCATCTCTTCGGCCAGATTGACGTTCGAACTTTCTAAAAACCCCTGCTGGATCGAACCGAAGCCCGTCGAAAATCCGCCGGTGCCTTGCGTCGGCGGCCCCGAGGCAAAACTGTCGATGAACAGATTGTTGCCCATCGCCACCAAGCCTGAAGGATTGTCGAACCGCGTCAACTGGATCTGTCCGATCTGTGACGCTTGCGTCACACCCGGCAGCAGGACCGAGACCGTGCCGTCCTGCCCGATATCGACCTTCAACGCGCCGGACGGGATGGTGATGACAGGGTTCACCAAGTCGCCGTCCCCGGTCACAAGATTCCCGACATTGTCGCGCTTGAACGACCCGTTTCTCGTATACATGATCGTGCCGTCGGGACGAGACACTTGGAAAAACCCCGGCCCGTCGATGGCCAAATCAAGATCGTTGTTTGTTTGACGCATGTTTCCCTGAAGCCATTCCTTCGCCACGGTTGTGGGACGAACACCGGCGCCGACCTGGATGCCGACGGGAAACACACCGACGTTCGAGGCGTTCGTCCCGGGCAGACGCTGGATCTGGTACAGCAGATCGGCAAACTCCGCCCGGCTGCGCTTGAACGAATTCGTATTCACGTTCGCAAGATTGTGCGCAACCGTATCGACATTGATCTGCTGAGCCGTCATGCCCGTAGCCGCCGTCCACATCGCTCGAATCATGGATTCCTCCTGCGTCCTTCGTCGGTTCGCTCGTTTCTAGTTACGAGTTTCGAGTTTCGAGTTTCACGTTGACCAGACTTTCCGTACACGCAATCCGAAACAAGAAACTCGCCGTACCACTATGCCACTCGTCCTATGTCCTGAATCGCCGTTTCCGTCATTCGGTCCAACGTCTGAATCAGCTTCTGTGCCGTCTCGTATCCGCGCATCCCTTGAATCATTTTCACCATCTCGCCGATCGCATTGACGTTGGACTCCTCGATATGCCCCGGTTGGACGAGTGAGTTCTTGGATACGGTCCCCTTGTCGGATATATACAACCCTTCTGAGAATTTTTGAGGCATCTCCTCGTCCGGGAACTCCATGAGCCTGATTCCGCCCACGGGTTTGTCATCCACCTTGATCTCGCCTTGTGAATCAATCTCCATTTTTCCTGCGGGAATCTTGATTTCTCCCTTGGTACCCATCACTGGATAGCCGAGATTCGTGACCAGCCGGCGATGATTGTCGAGCGAGAACATCCCGTTTCTGGTGTATCGGATGCCGTGAGGCGTCTTCACTTCGAAGAACGCTTTCCCTTGAATGGCTAAGTCGAGGGGATTGCCGGTCAACTTAATGCGCCCTGCTTCGAACGTCGTCTTCATACGGTACGGCGCGACGAAGGTTCGCTCGCTCACGCCCAGCGGTCGTGCAACAATCTGCTGGGCCAATTCCGTACTCGGGCCGAGGGGTGGGATCACGGCGTGCCGCTTGGGGAAAATCGCCTTGAAGGCCTGCTCATCCTGCTTGAATCCGGCCGTATTCACGTTCGCCATATTGTTTGAGAAGACCTGCATGCGGCGTTCGTGCGCGACTGCACCGGATAAGATGGGATAGATGCCTCGATTCATGCCGTGCCTCCTTGGAACACTGCGACAGTGACCACACCGTGCATTCAGCAACCCTCGTGCCAAGACTGGCACTTACTCCCCCTCAGCGATTCTTCGTCATAGAGACGCATAATCAGCCGCATTCCTTCATCAATGATGCCTGCGCGATGCCACCGCAAGAACGTGAAGCACGGTTCAACACGAGGAACCTTGGTTGTTTCTGCCCTGTGGAGGAAAAAACTTCCTGGTGGGTTCTGGTCCGTCTCCATCCGGTTCATCGCGCAGCCCGCAGGGTCGCTTTCAGCCGGAGAATCGCTTTAGTATGAATCTGACACACGCGCGACTCCGTGACATGGAGGAGATCGCCGATTTCCCTCATGGTGAGTTCCTCGAAGTAGTAGAGGGTCAACACGAGGCGTTCCTTTTCCGGCAGGTTCTGAATGGCATCGCCGACACATTCACGCTCCCGCTCGCTGACAAGCATCGCCAGTGGGTCGGGGTTATGCGTGTCGGCCAGCATCGCACCGATCTTTTGCCCATCAGCGTCCTGCAGAATCAGATCGTCAATGCTCACCATCACCGCGCCTCGCGCGCGCGTCAGAAAGTCGTCCAGTTCGTCCGTGGACATCTTCAGTTCGCCGGCCACTTCCTCATCATGCGGCGCACGCCCCAAGCGATTCATCAACTCGGCCTGTGTCCGCTGCAACAGCCCGATACGCTCATGGACGGAGCGCGGGATCCAGTCCATCGAGCGGATTTCATCGAGCATCGCCCCACGTATCCGAAACTCGGCGTAGGTCTTGAACTTCGCTTCCCGCGTCGGATCGTACTTGTCCATCGCGTCCATGAGACCGATCGTACCGACGGAGATGAGGTCTTCCGCGTCCAAGTAGGCCGGCAGGCGGAATGCAAGCCGGTGTGCCGTCGCGCGAATCACATGCGCAAACTCCTTGATAAGCCGCTCCCGGCCGGCCTCTTCACCCGGTACCGCTTCCCGCTCTCGTACATAGGCGGTCTTGCTCGTCATGGATGCACCTGTACGTCCTTCATGTGTTTCACTCTCGCAGCGTTCAGGCGGACCAATTGTTGGCGGAGCAGTTGAACGGCACTTTTGGCAATGACCGGCGTGGGCCACTGTGTCACCTGCCCGGCCAGGCTGGAAAATGCCCGAGCCGATGGCGAACCGGGGAATAGGTCGCAGACGGCCTTCTGCTTCACAACCGCCAGCGACACGTAATCGTCTTGCGGAATCCAGCCGACGTACTCGACCGCTACGTGCAGAAACCGATCGACGGCGCGGTCCAACTTCTTGAATACATCTCCGGCTTCCTGCCGGCTCTTCGCCTGATTGACCAGAACCTTGAACCGTCGCTCTCGATATTGCCGCGTCAGCACTTTAATCAACGCATAGGCATCGGTCAGCGACGTGGGCTCTGGTGTCACGACGACGACCGTGTCATCAGCCGCGGAGGCGAAGAAGGTCACATTGGGAGCGATACCGGCGCCGGTATCGATCAGCAGCACATCCGTCTCGGCAGCCAGTTGCTCCAATTGCTCCTGCAGCATGATTTGCTGCGATTCCGTCAAACTCGTGAGATGCGGCACCCCGGAGCTGGCGGGGAGCACCTGGATGCCCGCAGGGCCTTTCAGGCAAATCTCATGCAGAGGGCACAGGCCCGACAGCACGTGTTCGATCGTGTAGCGCGGAACAAGACCGAGGAGGACGTCGAGATTTCCCAAACCAAGATCCGCATCCAGCACCACTACCCGCTTTCCCGACTGAGCGAGCGCCACGGCCAGGTTTGCCACGACGTTGGTCTTTCCGACCCCGCCCTTCCCGCTGGAGACGGCGATGACGTGCGTACGCGAAGGCGGCGCATGAGGGCCTGGAATCGAAATTTCCGGCATGATCGTTCTGCTCTGCATCCCCACTCCTCCTATTTATTCGTTCGAATGAAGACACATCTCGGCTGTTTCTTGCTCACCCGTCATGGAATTCGAGAGAGATCGTTGATGCACCTGCCCGGAGGGCGTGACATACCGTTGGGCCATGAGACACTCCCCCAACCGCTCCGGTGACGCGGGTTCGATGTCTTCTGGAACCCGCCCACCGACGCTCCAATAGGAAAGCGGGATATCGGCACGGCATCCCAGTTCCGCGATGGTTCCGAACGCCTTGGTGTCATCCAGTCTGGTAAAAAACCAGCGCAACGACGGCAAGCGTGAGGCCTGCTCGGCCATCCGACACAACTCCTGTTCACATGCCGAGGCCGGCACAACCAGCTGTGTGGTGATATCCCACTCATCACCGAGCAGACGACACAGTGTTTCAGCGAGCGTACCTCCACCGGATTCGATGCTGGGCATATCGATCACAAACAGATCCGCCCGGGTATGCCGGCGCAACCCCTCCGCCAATTGCCGTGGTGAACGTGCGGACGCGAAGGGCATTCCCAGTTCGCGGGCATACTGGCGCAATGGGCCGTTGGGCTCCGCGAGACCGGCATCGAACCCGACGACCGCCACCGATCGATTCCATGCTCGCCGGCACCACGCAGCCAACTTCGCCACGGCCGACGTCCTGCCGGCCCCGTGTGGACCAAGCATGAGCACGACCGCCCGGCGGCAGCCGTCTCCGGAAAGCGATTCATTGACCCTGATCCGGCGCGCGAGGGTGTGCTGCAGCGCCAGGCTTATGCCGGCTTCACTATACGGAGTGTCCTGCTCCACAATCCGCAAGACATCGCGTCCCAGCGAGTCGGCCGTCGACAGACGCATGCCCTGCTGCGCGAGCGAGCGGCTCAGCGGTGTCAACGTCGGCGGCATCGACCCTGCAGCGGATGGGACCCCCTGTGGCGCCCCCTCTAGTAGAAGACTCAACTCACGCAGTTCAGCGCGCAGCTCACGGAGACGGCTACGTTTCCACCCGTCGGACTTCGGGGCCCCAGCATCCCCGGCGGGTTTGCCACGAGACCTCTCCGCCCCCAGGGATGCCGGGTTCAAGATGGCCTCAAGCGTCTCCTGAAATCCCTGCCCGGATGAGGCAGGCGCCGCCTGTGGACTTGCATGCCGATGCACCTCTTTCCTGGGCGTCTCCTCGCGAGATGACGGGACGGCTTGCGGCGGCGGTTGTTCACAGGCCGCCATGACCTCTAAGATCGGACGATTGAACAGGCGTACCATTCGACCATCCTCCCGAACTTCCTTGGACGAGAGGATAATCGCGTCCGGTCCCAACTCTTCCTTGATCTCTCGTAGGGCGTCTTGCATGGTGAGGGCATGAAATGTTTTGACTTTCATCCGTTACCTCATGACAGTTGCGCAAGTTCCACATCGATCCGAACCATCTCCAGCGACTGCACACGCGCCAGCGCATCGACCTCGTTGAGTCCCATAATCGGAACCGCACGGAGAATCCGGTCGGTCCAACGGCGCAAGTGGCGCCGGACGAGAGGAGAGCAGAGCACGACCGGCTGTAGGCCTTGTGCAGCCACCCTCTCGGCCGCCTGTTTCAGCCCGCTCAGGAGCTTGTTGGAGATGACCGGATCGAGGTTCAGCGATGCGCCCGACGACAAAGACGTCGCCTGCTCAGCCAGCGACCGGTCGAGCATCGGGTCCAGCGTGATGACTTGAAGCGTGCCGTCCGGCGATTGATGCTGTTTGGTGATCGTACGAGCCAACGCTTGGCGCGCGAATTCCGTAAGGACCTCGGGGTCTTTGGTCGCGGCCGCTTGATCAGAGATCGCTTCGAGGATGGAGCGCAGATCTCGAATCGGAACACCCTCCTTCAGGAGATTGGCCAGAATTCGCACGACAGTTCCCAACGGCACGAGTGTCGGAACCAGCTCTTCCACCAACTTCGGGTGCGCTTTCCCGACTTCGTCCAGCAGCCCCTGCACTTCCTGCCGTCCCAACAGTTCATGGCCGTGGCGTTTGATGAGTTCCGACAAGTGCGTGGTGATCGCCGAACCGGCATCGACGACGGTATAGCCGGCCGCCTGAGCCTGTTCACGACCCTCCTCCGGCACCCACAACGCGGGGAGGCCGAAGGCCGGCTCTTTCGTCGTGATGCCTTGCACCATACCCCGCTGGCCGGTTCCAGGATCGATGGCCAACACATGTCCCGGCAACGCTTCCGCTTTCGAGATCTCCACGCCTTTGAGGATGACGGCGTATTCGTTCGGCCGCAGCTGGAGATTGTCCCGGATATGAATCGGCGGCACGACGAAGCCCATCGACTCCGCGAACTGGCGGCGCAGTCCCTTAATCCGGTCCAGCAGCGCGGTACCCTTTGCGCCTTCGACCAACCCGATCAGCCCGTAGCCCACCTGCACTTCCATCAAATCCAGTGGCGCCACCCGCGCCGTCCCCTCGTCCGCTTTCGGTGCACTCGGCGCCGGCGCGACGACTTCGGGCGCTTGCTCCCGCTGATGCAGACGATAGGCCATCCAGGCGACCAGCCCCCCCAATACCAAGAACGCGAGATGAGGCAGACCGGGCACCAGCCCCAGCGCAAGCAAAATCCCGGCGGCGGTTCCAACGACTCGTGACGAGATGAGCAACTGCCGGGTCATTTCGCCGCCGAGATCTGTCTCGGATGCGGCGCGTGTCACCACGATGCCGGCCGCCGTCGAGACGATCAGCGCGGGAATCTGCGCGACCAACCCTTCGCCCACTGTCAACAACGTATAGGTTTGCGCCGCGGCCGCCGGGCTCATCCCCTGTTGCAGAATGCCGATGGCCAAGCCGCCCACGATATTGACCAGAATGATGATGATCGCCGCGATGGCATCGCCTCGAACGAACTTACTGGCGCCGTCCATCGCCCCGTAGAAATCCGCCTCTTCTGCGATCTCGCGGCGCCGCCGGCGCGCGTCGGCTTCATTGATCAGCCCCGCGTTGAGATCGGCGTCGATGCTCATCTGTTTGCCGGGCATGGCGTCCAACGTAAAGCGGGCGGCGACTTCCGCCACACGACCGGCCCCCTTGGTCACCACGACGAAGTTGATGATCACGAGAATGGAAAACACGACCAGGCCGACCGTGTAATTGCCGCCGACCACGAAATTGCCGAAGGCCCGGATGACTTCGCCCGCCGCTCCGGCTCCTTCGTTGCCGTGGAGGAGAATCAGCCGGGTCGAGGCGATGTTGAGAGACAAGCGCAACAGCGTGACCATCAGCAGAATGGACGGAAACACTGAGAACTCGATCGGCCTCCGCACTTGCAGCCCGACAAGCAGGATGACCACCGAGATGGTGATGTCGAAGCTGAGCAACAGATCGAGCAGAAACCGCGGCAACGGCAACAGCATGACCATCAGAATGGCCACAACCCCGACGGACATGACGATGTCGGGATGTTTAATAAACGACGTTTGCTGAATCGGTTCCACGCTGGTCGTCATATCCCTGCTCCGACTCCTTGGCCGCGAGCCCGGTAGACAAACGCCAGGATTTCCGCCACAGCGCGATAGAGATCGCCGGGAATTTCCTGGCCGACCTCAACCAATTTGAAGATCGTCCGAGCCACGAATTTATGCTCTACAACCGGAACACCGTGGTGCCGAGCCAGTTCCCGGATGCGCTCGGCTACCAGACCGGCGCCCTTCGCGACGACGACGGGCGCGGCCCTCCTGGTGGAATCGTATTTCAGTGCCACCGCGAGGTGGGTGGGGTTCGTGACCACGACGTCCGCCGTTTTCACCGCCGCCATCATGCGCTTCCTCGACAAATCCCGCTGCGCAGTCCGGACTCGGCTCTTGATGAGCGGATCACCTTCCGCCGACTTATGTTCTTCCTTGATTTCTTCCTTGGACATCCGAAGACCGCGTTCCCACTCGTACCGCTGGTAGAAGTAGTCCAACCCTCCCAGCACGACAATCACGCCGCACACCGCCAGTGCGATCTTCAGCGCCAGCCAACCTGTCATACCCAAGATCGCGGCAAGATCGAAATCCATGAGCCCGGGGACGCGCAGCACGTCATGTCGTACGACAAACAGCCCCACCCCGGTGATGACCCCGATTTTGAGCAATCCCTTCACCAGTTCCATCACTGAACGGAGCGAGAAGAGCCGGGACAACCCCTTCAGCGGATTGATGCGGGCCAACTCCAACTGAATGCCATCCGAGCGCCAGAGCAATCCGGTCTGCGCCAGCGATGCGGCGCTGCCGATGAGCAGCACGCTTCCGATGATCGGCAAGGTCAGCGTCAGCACCGTCACCGCACTCCTGATGACGATCGTCACGACCTGTTCCACCGTCATCCCGTCGCGCGCGACTTGGGAGACTGAGAGCGAGAGACCATGCCTGACCACCTCCGTCATCCGCTCAAGGCCCAGCGGCATCACGGCCGCCAGCAGTCCGACGCCGCCCACCAAAATCGCCGCCGTCACCACATCACGGCTGATGGCCACTTGGCCTTTTTTGCGGGCCTCGTCTTTTCGCTTCGGTGTCGCTTTCTCTGTCTTGTTGTCGTTGTTCTCAGCCATGACCCAGTGCTTTCAACAGGCCGTCGATCACGAATTCGAGCCGCTCGATCTCACGCGCCATCAAACTCACCGTAAAGGGCATTGCCAGCCCCAAGACGACCAAGCCTCCCGCGATGGTCACCGGGAAGCTGAGCGCGAAGACGTTGATTTGACTGACCGCTCGCCCCAGGACGGCGAGCAGAATATTGATCAAGAGAATCGTCACCAGGACCGGCGCGGCCAGTGTGAGCCCGATGACGAACATATGTTGCGCCAGATTCAGCACTTCATCACCCAATCCTGAGGGCAGGGCGGCGTCGAACGCCGGAATCGCTTGATAGCTGGACACGATCGTGGCGACCACGAGGAGGTGCGCGTTCAGCGACAGAAACACCAGCGAGGCCAGCAGCGTGAAGAACTGGGCGACCAGCGACGTCTGCCGCATCGTGGCCGGGTCAAACAACTGCACGACGCCGAATCCCATCTGCACGCCGACCAATTCGCCGGCCAGCTCGAGCCCGCCGAAAAACATGCGCACAGCCAACCCGATCATGAGCCCGATCGCCATCTCCCGCATCAGCCCGGCAGTCAACGTGAAGGGCTCGAAGGGAACGGACGGGACGTGAATGACGGGCGCCAAGGCGATTCCCAAGACAAGCATCAGGGCAATCTTCACCTTGAGCGGCACGGAGCGCCCGCTCAGCACCGGCAACGCCGCGAGCAATCCGCCGATTCGTGAGATCAGCGCCAAAAAGGCCTGAAACTGCGGGAGCATAATCTGGATGGTGTGCGTGGACGTCATCGCGCTTGTTCAATGGGCGTAATTCGGAATGTTGGCGAGCAGATTCGCCGTGAACGTCGTCAGGACATTCAGCATCCACGGCAGAAACACCAGGATCGCGCCGAACAACGCCAATACTTTCGGAACAAATGAGAGTGTGGCTTCGTTCAGTTGAGTCATCGCTTGGAAAGCGCTCACGACCAACCCGATCACCAGACTGAGAGCGAGAATGGGAGTCGCCACCAGCAGGGTGGTCTCCAACGCTTGCCGGCCCAGCTCCGTCACCATTTCAGGCGTCATTGGAAACTCCTCACCATCGAACCCACGACCAGATACCAGCCGTCAGCCAGGACGAACAGCACCAACTTGAACGGCAGCGAAATCACCACCGGCGGAAGCAGCATCATGCCCATGGACATCAGCACGCTGGCGACCACCATATCGACGATGAGAAAGGGGATATAGATCAGAAAGCCGATTTGGAACGCCACGCGCAACTCACTCAGAATGAAGGCCGGGATAATGACATGGGTCGGGACCTGTTCGACCTTCTCCGGCTTCGGCAGTCGGGCGAGATCGATGAACAATGCCAGATCCTTTTCACGAAGTTGCCGTAGCATGAAGCCCCGGATCGGCTCGCTCCCCTTTTGCCATGCCTCTTCATACGACATCTGTTCAGCCATGAGCGGTTGGAGCGCGTCGCTGTAGACCTTCTGCCCCACCGGGGCCATGACGAAGATCGTCAAAAACAAGGCGAGTGCCAGCAACACTTGATTCGGAGGCACCGACTGCGTGCCAAGCGCCTGACGAAGGAAGGACAGCACGATCACAATTCGCGTAAACGACGTCACCATGATAAACAGCGCCGGTGCCAACGACAGCACCGTCAGGAGAATCAGGATCTGCACGACGACAGCGGTCTGTTTGGGAGCATCCGTTCCCAGATCGATGCTGACCGAGGGTCCGCCTGCCCATGCGAGGTCTATCGACCCCGGGGCGACTCCCGCCAGAACGGTCATGAGACAGACCATGGCCAACCAGAGCCGGTTATGGTTCATGGCGGCTCCCATGGTGCGAGGGTACGGAGTCGCTTGAATAACCCTGAAACCACGATGCGATGACCGATGGCGCGATCGACGGGGCTAAGAGCGAGTGCTCGGTGCCGGCTGAAGCCAGCAGCTCCTGCATCTTGGCGGCGTCGCTGATACGCCCCAACGGCACCAGATCGGTTGCTGTCGCCCCGATGATGAGATACTCCCCTGCCACCGATACCAGCGCGATCGACTTACGAGGCGCGACATAGCCGCTGGCCACTACTTGAATGAGCGGGCGGGATCCGGGCGGCCCGACGCGGCGACCCAGCAGCCGCTTGGCCGCCAACGCCGCCAGGCCCATCAAACCCAGCACGACCGCCAGGGCGGACAATGTGCGGAACAGACTGTCCCAGAGATCGATCACCGGCGCTCCTCCGTGTGCGTTAGCCGAGTTGCTGCACCCGCTCGGCTGCGCTGACCACGTCCGTCAGGCGAATGCCGAATTTCTCGTTGACCACGACCACTTCTCCCCGCGCCACAAGTTTGTTGTTCACCATCACATCCATCGGCTCCCCTGCGAGCTTCTCCAGCTCAATGACGGACCCTTGTGCCAATTGCAGCAGGTCTCGGATGGCCATCTTGGTGGAGCCGACATACACCGCCACACTCATGGGTATGTCGAGAAGAAACTCGATGCTTTTGGACGCCACGCCCGTTTCAGTTTGTTGCACGGGAGGGAACGCCGCCGGTTGAGGTGAGGACGCTCCGGTGGTCCCACTCGCATCTGATTGCGCCGCAACACTTGCATCAGCCATACCGTCTTCTCCTCATGCTTCCCGATCAGTTGATGAACTTGCTCACGCGGCACGCATGATTGCCCTTGAACACTCCGGGAGTGCCCTGAAACTTGTGATAGCCCTCGACGTAGCAATCGAGGAGATCGCCCGGCCGCTGGTCCAGCACAATGACATCGCCGGGCGCGAAATTGAGGACATCCCGCAATGTGACGGTCGTCGTGCCCAGTCGAACGGTGAGGGGCAGAGAGCACTCTTGCAATTTCTCACGAAACTTTCCGTTCCAACCGCTGTCTTGCTCGATTTGATCCGAGACCAGCCCCGAGTACAACTTCTCCTTGATGGGTTCCAGCATCGCGTACGGGTACACAATAAACAGTTCCCTGGTCGTGTCCCCCATAATCACTTGGAGCGTCACCACCACCACGATCTCCGACGCCGTCACCACCATGGCAAATTGGGGATTGCTTTCCGAGCGCACGTATTCCACCTTCGCCGGCAACACGGCCTGCCACGCTTTTTCCAGATCGGACAGCGCGTGGCTCAAGAGCTTCTTGACGATCCGCAGCTGGACCGGCGTAAAGTCCCGTCCTTCCGGTTTCACGTGCGTTTGCGCCTTCCCGCCGAAGAAGTAATCCACCACGAGGTAGACGAGGAAGGCGTCCATGATGAACAGTCCGTTGCCCCGCAAGGGCTGCATATGAAATACGTTGAGCGACGACGGCATCGGGATTTTTTTCAGCAGTTCTCCGAATTTGATCACCTGGGTGCCGACGACAATGAAGTCCACGGCTTCCCGGAGCATGCCGGTCCACGATACGGATTGGCGCCGGATGAAGCGGTCGTTGATGAGCTCCAGAGTCGGCATTCGTCCCCGGATAATCCGCTCCTGGTTGAGCAGATCATATTGCGCCGTCCCATCGGCCGCACGGACCGCTTCTTTCGGAGCGGTGTCAACCTCTCCGGACACTACGCCCTTCAGCAACGCATCGATTTCTTCCTGAGAGAGAACCTTCTCCATGGCGTCAGCCCGTCTTACTGCACGACAAAATCCGTAAAATAGGCGGCACGGATACCGGGTTTGGACAAGAGTCCGTTCACGCGCTGCGTGATTTCGTCACGCAGCTGAAACTTGCCTTGCGGCGTTCTCACGCTGTTGACATCCTTGCTGCTGAGCAATACCAATACCGTGTCCCGCACTTGGGGGACACGAGCCGATAGGTCGGCGGCAACCAACTCGCTTTCGACCTCCAACTTGACGACGATCTTGAGATAGCGAATTTCCGGCTGATCCGCCAAATTGACGATAAACGGATCCAAATCGAACATCACGCCTGGCTTGCTGACTTGCGCGGGTTTTTCTCCGGATTGCGGCTCGCTTTCGGCCTTCGCCGGTGCGTCCCGTCCGTGCTCCTCCGCGGTCTCACCTCCCTTGCTCCCCCCGCCAAGCAGTTTCACCGCCAGGATCGCACTGCCCGTACCAACCACAAGGGCCAACAGACCGACGATAATCAGCAACTTGACCGGAAATACGGGGCTTGCTGCCTTCACCGGAGCTTTTTCATCTACTGCAGCTGCATCCGCCATGGAATCCTCCTCGACTTCTCAACTCATAACGGTACTGCCGGGGCAAGACTGCAATGCATATGCCACTCGAGCAACGGTCACGCTCGACCAGCAATGTCAGCATTTATGCGGTTTCCGTGAGGACTCGTGTGCGGCCGGCTCCAATCAGGCCTCTGTCTCGACGCCGGCGTCAACCAAGCGATTGACGCCGTCAGAAAACTGACGGACCAATGGCCCGAATCAATGTGGTATCGCGCTGCGGTAGGTTGAGAGAGAATCGGGCCGAGAGCTTCAGCTCCCGGCCCAACAAGACTGCGGACTATCGCTTCAGATTGACTAATTCCTGAAGTATTTCGTCCGATGTCGTAATCACGCGCGAGTTCGCCTGAAATCCTCGCTGCGCGGCGATCATATCAATGAAACTTTCACCGAGATCGACATTGGACAATTCCAGTGAATTCGACAGCACCCGCCCGAGCCCTGCGCTGTCCGGAGTACCGGTCACAGGCTGGCCGGAATTGCCGGACTGCGCAAATGTGTTCTTCCCGGTCCTCGTCAAGCCGATCGGATCTGGAAACCTCGCCAACACGACTTGGGCCAACGCCCTCAGCTGTCCATTGGAGAACCGGCCGCTGATGGTCCCATTGGCATCGACCGAAAACGCTTGCAGCGATCCCGCGGCAAACCCGTCCTGCGTCTGCTGCACCAGGGCCGACGTGGACCCGAACTGGGTGGTGCCGTCCAATCCCGTTCCTCCGTCGGTGGTCACGCTCGACCCGAAGTTCATCACAATCAACTGATCCTGCGTGGCGCCGTTGAAATCGACTTGAAGCTGTCCAGGCGTCCCCCCTGCCGCGCCCGCCGCGGTTCCGGTATCAAACCGGAGAACCGGGCTCTCTCGGTCGAGCGTGCCGTTCGTCCCGAACGTCAACGTGCCGGAACCGACTTTGACAATTCCCAGCGTCGTATCAATGTTGCTGGAATCATAATTGGCGGTCACCACATCGTTGGCGGACGCGACCACATTGTAGTTCCAGGTGTTCGAACCGATCTTCGTGAAATAGGTCGTCAGGAGATGGCTGTTGCCGAGCGAATCGAACACCGTCATGGACGTGGAAAAATCCGACGTGGCGGGAGGGTCCGACAGGAGGAAGTCCGTTCCTGTCGTCGAGACAGGCGCCGTCATGTTCAAGTTACCCGCCAGGGTGTCTCCTCCGTTCGCCGCGACGACGACAGTCCCCGTGCCGGTCGTCGAGTTATTGGTCGTCCCGGTGATGCCGGACGCGAACGTGAAGATGTCGGAGGCATTGACCGTTGCCGTGAATCCGGTATATGCGGAGGCCTTCAACGGGTCGGCGGGAACCAGCGCGCGCACGGCGTTTTGAATCGCGGTGGCCAGCGCGGAACCGGTCAACCCGTTGGCCACAGTGACCACCTGTGGACCGTCGCCGTTCAGATCGATGGTAAAGGAATTGTTGCCCCCCGCGGTCGTTGTGACGGACGCAGCCGACCCGACGATGTTGCCACGAACCCCCGTCTGTGCCGTCGCGGAATTCAGGTTGGCTGCAACCAGGGCCGTGGTCGTCGCTCTCGGCGACGCGGTTGTGGATGGCAGAGCGATATCGCCGATCGTGCCGGTGATGGTGCCGGTCGTGTCGGCCAGGAACCCTTGCAGCTTAAACCCGGTGGGGTCAACGACGTTGTTGTTCCGATCCAACCGAAACAGCCCGGCGCGGGAATAGAAGGTGCCGCCTTGCGCGTCTTCCACAATGAAAAAGCCGTTGCCGTCGATCGCCAGGTCCAACACATTGGACGAGGTCGCCAACGAGCCCTGTGAGAAATTACCCTGGACGGAGGTCAGGGCAACGCCGATTCCCGTTTGGATGGCGCCGGATCCGCCGGAGATCGACGAACTGATCAGATCGGCGAACGTGGCTTTGCTTCCCTTGAAGCCCACCGTGCTGAGATTGGCAATATTGTTGCCGATCACGGACAAAGCCGTGCCATTGGCATTGAGCCCGCTGACACCGGCAAACAGCGACGATAGAATTCCCATGGATCTGTTCCTCCTTTACAAGTCAACTTACTGCAGCTCCACAACGTCCGACGGATCGACGGTGAGATCTCCGACAGCCAGCTTGGCCGCTCCTTCTTCCATTCGAATCCCGGACACCGTTAATTGCGCCCGGCCCTGCGACGTCACCGACGCGCCTTGCGCATCGATGGCCGAGAGCGCATAGCGATACACCCCGGCGGGCATCGGCGTTCCGTTCTGGTTCCTGCCGTCCCATTCGGCGACATTGAGGCCCGACGGCCGGCCGGCGTATTCCAGCGTTCGAACGACCTGTCCTTGCTGGTCCAGAATATTGACACTGACTCTCGCGGCGTCCTTGTCCAAGGCGTACCGGATCGTGGCCGGCCCTGCTCCCAGTTGGACCAACGGCATATCCAGACCCACCTGGCGTCCCACCATCGGCAACAGGGTGAATTGGAACGAGGCGGCCTGGGTGTCCAGGCTCCGCTGCATCAGTTGCGCCTGTTTCACACTTTGTTCGAGCTGGCTGAATTGCGCGAGCTGCGCGACGAATTCGGTATTATTCGTGGGGTTCAGGGGATCTTGGTGCTTGAGTTGCGTCACAAGCAACTTCAAGAAATCGCCTTGCCCCAATTCTTTGGACCCGGTGGTTCTGGTCGTATCAGTGGCGGACTCCGCCGCCGAGATTCCGGATATGGTCGACATGGCCGACGCTCCTTTCCCTACTATGCCACGACGTTCAGTCGGCCGGCGTATGACAGGCCGGCCGCTTCGTGCCGCTCAAAAAACCCAGTTTCGCGTGAATCCCTATTCGAGGCTTGCTGCCACATGCCGCTCTGATCCTGAGGCGGCCCCTGCTGAAACGACCGCCCCGCGCTCTGGCGGTCGATATCCACCCGGAACTGCCCCATCTCCAACCCATTCGATTGCAACACCGCTTGCAGACGATCCTGCCCATTGATCAGAAACTGCCCGACCTCAGACCGGTCGGACGACAGATAGGCATGCACCAGTTCGTTCGCCATCGCGACACGAATATTGATGCGGCCTAAGTCCGGTTCAGCGATTTCGAAGACCACCGAGCGGTTCATCGTAGGAACAAACGGTTCGATATCCAGCGACGGAGAGAGGGATGACGCAGAGCCGGCAGGCGGCGCAGGACGACTGTCCACCGGTCGAGGCTGCAAAGAGGCGGCACTCCCGGCGGTCATCACTTGGGCTGCATGATCGTCCGGAGGATCGGACTGAGCTGGAGCCATCGGTGCATGCGACGCCCATGGAGTTTCATCAGACGCCGATTGCCGTTCATCCTGGTTGGACCAGAGCAAATCGGAGGACTGTCCAGAATCAGCGCCCGCCTGCAGCCCATGCGGTGCGATCGCCGGCGACCTCCCCGCCCGTTCCTCATCGTCTGCATCAGGGGAGGGCAGTGGAGCATGAAGATCCCGATGCGGATAGGCCGCTGCGTCGGCCTGTTTCTGCTGGACCGGCGGTTCAACCAGCCGAGCCAGTTGCGGTCCGGCTGCATCCAGTCGTGACAACTCCTGCGACACAACCGACGCCTGCTTCCCACCCTCAGCCGTAGGCTGGACAGGTGCAGCCTGTTTCTCATTCTGGCTCTGCTGAGCAGGTGCTCCTCCCTGTTCTCTTGTCTCATGATCGACAGCCTTGATCGCCGGCTCTGCCTTTGGATCAAGAAGCTGGCCGGATGGCGCATCATGTGTTTCTTGCATGGGCTGCGTAGCGGATGCCGCTTTGCTTTGCTGCACCAAGGATACGGTTGTCCCCTGGGGTAACGCAGGCGCTTGGCCTGTTTCTTCTGTTGTGGCCGTGACAGATTCCTCCGGCTCTGCCGTCACCAACACCGGTGCCGCAGAAATTCCCGCTATTCCATTGTTCTCAGGAGATTGCAGGAGACCGTCTTCGTTAGTGGCCTGCCCTGGATCATCCGTCGACATGCCCGAGGAAGTGACAGGCGCACCCACCGACGCGACCACTTGGCCCGATTGGCCCCACTCGCGAACCAGGTCAAAAGGGGCACTCGTCTCAAGCGCGCCCTCATCCCGGCCGCGATCTTCTTTGTCATCTGACTGATCGGTTTGGTTCTGCGACAGCCGTTCTGTCTTCGCGTCACGGCCGCGGCCTTCGATTTCATGTGACCGTGTTGCATCGTCCCCGACTGGTTTTCCCTGATCGGTCCTGGTATCGGACTTCGCAGCCCGTCTAGATTCCATGTCATCCGATTGTTGCGGCCGCGCCTTGTCCTCCCTCTGCTGAGCCGTGCGGAGAACCGACGCAAAGCTTTTCTTCGTTCCACCGGCACGTGGGGACCTGACCTCTTGAGGCCTCGGTGCCGCGCCTTCAGATGGCGACGCGGCGGTCGGTGAAGGAAGCTGTAAGATTGTGCTGTTCACATCCATAGACACACCGATCTATCGGGTGGCGTGAATCGACATGCAGCAGGAGAATACAAAGCACGTGCCAGGGAACATTCGAGTGAAATCCTGTCAAATTGCGAGATTTCAGGGGCAACATCTCACCGGGTGGCAGGAGCTGGGAAAATTCTTCTGAGTGAGCGGGGTAATTCTTACCGACGAATGGGAGAGCAGGCGTGCAAACATTTCCGAAGCATTCGATGGCTATTTCGCCTGGGCGAGCAGCTGCTCGGTGAGTTTGGCGGCGCGCTCCGGTTTGACTTGGGCCAGGATCGCTCCGGCGGTTTTCGTCTTGATGAGGCGCAATATTTCGAGCGCCTTTGGATCCGGCATATGCTCCAGCCTGGTCGCGGCGTCTTCGGGCGGCATGGCTTCATACATCTTGGCGAGTTGGACCTTTTGCTCCTGCTGGTGGCGTTCTTTCTCGATCAGCGCTTTGGCTTTCTGCGCCTTGGCATTCCCCACCTGCTGATCGTCTTTGCCGGTGGCCTGAAGAATCCGTTTTTCCAGCGCTTCATTCTGCGCCAACAGTTTCTCAATATCGGCCCTTACCATCATCAGCCGCCCTTCATCCCGTCGGAGCGCTTCCTCGCGCCGATCGAGGTCGCGTTTTCGAGAATCCAGCATGTCGATCACTTCTCGAGGAGCCTCCAGCACCGGGCCATGGATGGCCGGAGCCGGCGGGGTCCAAGACGAGCCGCCGTTCTCCACTGCGGCCTGTTGACCAACCGCCTCAGCAGCCGGTTGTGCCGGCGATGGAGCCGGCGACGATGTCGCTGGAGCCAGCGGCGGTTTCCCTTTGGGGTTCGTCGACGCTTGCCCCAGTTGCACCATCACCCACAAAAGAATTGTGGAGCTCACAACTCCAGCGGCTATGGTCCAGAGAGAGGCCCGTCGTGCTCCCGTTGGCACAGTCCTCCGAACGCGGCTTGTCTCGCTGATGAAAATACGATCTACTGTGGATTGCGCGAATCTCGCGTTCATAGCAGACTCTTTCCGGACCACAGTCGGAGCCGCGTCGCAGCTTCATCCGTCGCCCGCTGCTCTCGGCGCTCGACGTCCGTACGATGCGCCGCCCGTTGCCGCTCGGCAAGCCGGTCCAGCACTTTGCGTTCTTGGGTGGCCACGACAAGCCTGGCTTGCGCTTGCTTCCACCGATCAGTCAATTCGGCGATTCTGCGCCGGCTCCGTTGCACCGCCGCCTGCTCATTGTCCATCCGGCCCTGCCATTCCAGCATTGCTTCAATAGCCATCCCCTGCTCTGCGTGCACCAGAAACGCGGCGGCATCCGACTCCAGTTGGGCTGTGAGCGCATCACTTCGTCGTTCCATCCCTGCAAGATCGCGTGTGATCTGTGCCAGTTCCATCATGACGGCTTCCTCAGCCCTCTCCTTCAGCCTGCGAAGCGAATCCAAGCTCATGCGGCCTGTTTCGCCAACGTCACCAGGCCCTGCACCGACGGGACCAGAGGAGACGGTTGGTCGATGTCCTGCCGGAGGTAGCCGTTGATCGCGTCCTGCAACTGCACGGCGCGGTCGAGGGCCCCATTCATTCCCTGCTTGTACGCACCGAGGAGGATCAGATCCTCGGACTGCCGATACCGGGCGATCAGTTCCATCACCGTTCCAGCTGCGGCCTGATGCTCCCGCCCCACGATGTCCCGCATCACCCGGCTGGTGCTTTGCAGCAAATCGATCGCGGGGAAATGATTCTTTGCGGCCAGCGCGCGGGATAAGACGATATGGCCGTCCAGAATCGACCGGACCGCGTCGGCGATAGGATCGGTCAGGTCATCCCCGTCGACCAGCACGGTGTACAAACCGGTGATCGCGCCGGGCCCAGGCCCCGTGCCGACTCGTTCCAGAATCCTCGGCAACATGGTGAAGACCGAGGGGGTATAGCCTTTCGTCGCCGGGGGTTCACCGATTGCCAGCCCGATTTCCCGCTGGCTGTAGGCTAATCGGGTCAGCGAATCCATCAATAAGAGCACTTGTTGCCCCGCATCGCGGAAGTACTCTGCGATCGTGGTCGCCACGAGCGCCGCGCGCAGCCGCACCAGCGGCGCTTGATCGGATGTGGCCACGACGACGACGGACCGCTGCAGCGCGGCTTCGCCCAAATCACGCTCCAAGAACTCCTTGACCTCCCGTCCCCGTTCCCCGACCAGCGCAATGACATTGACGTCGGCTTTCGTGTAGCGGCTGATCATACCGAGCAACACGCTTTTCCCGACGCCGGCTCCCGAAAAGATGCCCATCTTCTGTCCGCGGCCGCAGGTCAAAAATCCGTTGATCGCGCGGATACCCAGATCGAGTGGCTCCCTGATCCGCGCCCGTTTGAGCGGGTTGGGTGCGCCGGCGTGCAGTGGATATCGTACGGCGGACGTGATGTCCCCTTTCTCATCGAGCGGCCGGCCCAGCCCGTCAAGCACGCGGCCCAACAGGCTCCGGCCGACGGGCACACTCGCCACCCGGCCCGTCATCGTAATCAGGCTGCCGGGCCCGATCCCCTGCATCTCCCCCAACGGCATGAGCAAGACGCGGTCCCCGCGAAACCCCACCACCTCGGCGGCAATCGGTTCACCGCCGTCTTCTCTGCTGATCTCGCACAACTCTCCTACCGTTGCCATCGGCCCGGATCCCTCAATCACAATGCCGATGGCTTGTACCACCCGGCCCGCGACTACCACGGGGTCGATCTGGTCGAGTACGGCGTTAAGATTCACGTTCCGTCCTGTTCTTCAATGCGCTGCCTAACCGCAGCAGCTGTGCATCCAGTGAGGCATCGATCACACGATTAGCCGTGTGCAGCAGGCAACTGCCGCGCGTGAGCCCGAGAACCGGTTCGATCTTCAGGGTCAGTGCAAGATCCCGTTGCGCCGCGAGTTGGGCTTGCGCCTCCGCCAGTGTCGGCGCATCCGCCGGATGCACTCGGATGACGACAGCGCCCGGTTCCCGCACAGCACCGATCGCCGCCTTGGCTTGCGCCACGATCTGGTCTTTGCATGTCTCGGCCGCCTCGTGCAGCACTTTGGTCGCGATGTGGAACGCCAGCGACACGACCTCGTCTTCGAATGTCCGCCGGAGCGAGGATCGAGCCCCCTCGAAGGTCCGCACCACATCTGCGAAGACCGCTCGCTCGTGCCGGCGCTCCTCTTCTGCATTCCGCCTACCTTCTGCCATACCGCGTTCAAATTCCGTCAGCCCGTCTTCCCCCCGCAACGACCCGTCGTCGCCGAACGTCTGCAGCGGCACGTTCCCAAGCCGCACCGCGCCGGACCGGATCGCGGCATGTTTCAACACGGTGTTCTCCGCACGGAGCCGATGCAATTCCAACAGTCGGCGCGCCGTCATCAGCACCACGTCGTTCTGAACGGGTTTCATCAAGAAGTCCGTCGCGCCGGCCTTCATCGCGCGAACCGCGAGTTCCACGGTCGGCGCTCCCGTCATCACGACACCGATGATACGGGTGTCGATGATCTGCGCGGCTTCAAGGAGAGCGATGCCATCCTGGTCGGGAAGCGAGACATCCACAATCAATAGTGCCGGCACGGACTGCTTCACCATGGCGAGGGCTTCCCGGCCCGATGCAGCAGCCCGGACGGATACCCCCTCCGGACGGAAGATTTCCAGGAACAAGTCCCGGATCAGTTCATCATCGTCAACGATCAGAATCGAACCGTGGGACCGTCGCACATCTCCCGTCTTCCCGCGCGGCATCACGGTCTGTAGCGCCGTTCCTACCCCCATTTAGACCATCTCCTCTCCCGCGCCGGCGATCACGATGCGGCCCTCTTCTTCCAGCTTGCGGCAAACCTTGAGGATGTTCTGCTGCGCCTTCTCGACGTCGGCCACCCGGACAGGCCCTTTCGCCTCCATATCGTCCCGCAGCATCTCGGCGGCTCGCGTCGACATGTTCTTGAAGATTCTCTCCTTGACCTCCGGATTGGCACCGCGAAGCGCGAGCGGTAGATCGTCCTTGCTGATTTCCTTCAGCAATTCCTGCAGGCCGCGGTCATCGACCTTGGCCAAGTCATCGAACACGAACATGAGCGCGCGAATCGAATCGGCCAAGGGCTGGCTCTTCTCGGCGATCTTGGCCATGATGCCTCCTTCGCTCGCCTTGTCCATGCGCGTGAGGATGTCGGCCATCACCTCGGCTCCGCCGATGCTCTGTCCGCCCAACCCTTTGCTGGCGAGAAGCACCTCTTGCAGGCTTTGACTGAGTTCTTCCAGCACATCCGGCTGCACTTCTTCCATGGTCGCAAGCCGCAGCGCGACGTCGCCGCGCATGGCCTCCGGCAGCGCGGCCAACACCTGTCCCGCTTGCTCGCTTTCAAGATGAGCCAGAATGACCGCCATCGTTTGCGGATGCTCGATTTTGATCATTTTGGCGATGGTCTTCACATCCACCCAACGGAGCGCCTCCAACCCTGGGTAACTTCTCCGCGTCATCGACTCAAGGATACGCGCCGCCTTTTCGGGACCCAGGGCCTTAATCAAAATGTTCTTGATGTACTCTTTTCCCTGGAATTGCACCTCTCCCGAAGCACTCGCGTCCTTAAAATCAGAGATCACCGCATCTTCCTGGTCCCGTGAAATTTGGGCTGTGCCGTTCATAAAGCTCCCCAGCTTCTTGATCTCTTTGGGATCGAGCAACCTCATCACCTGCGCGGCGGCCTCTTCACCGATCGCGCGAAGGAGAATCGCCGCTTTTTGTTCACCCGTCAGATTCTGAGACACGTTATACGTTTCCTGAAGGGGCCTTCAGCCACTGTTTAACAACCACCGCCGTCGTGTCGGGATTCCTCCGGGCCATATCGATGATCTGGGCCCGATCCGGCCCCCCGGCAAGCGCCGATTCAGCCGCTCCTGCAGTCACCCCCGGCACGCCGGCTCCCGTGTCGGGGCCCGTGGCCTGAGCCGTCGAGCTCAACATCGCGAGCAAGGGACGCACGATAAAGAAGAAGATGATGAAAAAGAGCAGGCCCCCGACGACATACCGCAGATACGGCAGCCATGCGTTCGGTGTATCGGCCGTGGCATCGGCTGCGGCCGGCGCGTCGTCGGGCCCCAGACCGAACTGCACGTTGACCACCTGTACTTGATCCTGGCGATCTGCCGAAAATCCCATGGCCTTCTTGACGATTTCTTCGATCCGCTTCAGATCGTCTTCCGAGCGAGGCACATATTTTCGTCCGGACTCGGCGGTCGCTTTGTCGCCGGTCAGCCCCTCACCAGCCTTGGCCGTTTCATAGGTCCCATCGACCAACACAGCCACGGACAGTTGCTTGATGGCTCCGACAGGTTCCACGATTTTCGAGACGGTTCGACTGATCTCGTAATTGACGGTCTCATTCTTGGTCAGGCTGTTGTTCGAACTGGTTTGCGCCGGCTCCTGCTCCGTTCCCGGCGGCACGTTCGACTGCACACCCGGAACCCCACCGGTCACTCCATTGCTCCCGCTGGCTTTTTCTTGGCCCCGCTGTTCACTTCGGACCACCTGGCCGTTTGGATCGTACCGTTCCTCCGTCGTCTCCACCTTGCGAAAATCGACCAGGCTGGACACACGCACGACCGCTTTCCCGTCCCCGACGATCCGTTCCAGCATCGATTGGATACGGAGCTCGATGTCCTTTTCGATGCTGTGCTGATACTCGAGTTGTGCGTTCGTCAACCCGGTCGTCTCGTCGGCCGCCGCACCCGACAGCAACCGGCCGTGCCCGTCGACGATGGTCACCTCGCGGGCCTGGAGCCCTTCGACACTGCTGGACACCAGATTCACCACGCCCTGCACTTGTGCTTTCGTCAATTGCTGCCCGTTCCGCAAGGACACGACCACGGATGCGCGCGCCTTCTCCTGCTCGCTGGCGAACAGCCTCCGTTCCGGAATGGCGAGATGGACACGAGCGCGCTCGACTTCCGGCATTTGCGCAATGGTTCTGGCCAACTCGCCTTGAAGCGCCCGCCGGTAGTTGAGCTTCTGAACGAATTCGGACATACCGATCGACGTGCGGTCGAAAATCTCAAACCCGACCCCGCCTCCATGCGGCAGGCCCTGTGTCGCCAATTGCAGGCGGAGATCATGCACCTGCGCACTGGGCACCAAGACGGTCGCGCCGCCGCCGGACGTTTCGTACGGCACCTTGGCTTCCTTGAGTTTCTCGATAATCGCTCCCGCATCTTCACCGTTCAGATTGCTGAAGAGCACCTGCATATCCGGTTGCTGCGTCCACAACGTCAGTGCGATGAGCCCCGCCACTGACCCGGCCAGCGCGACCAGAATAATCATCCGCTGATTGATCGAGAATTTTGCAAACAGGTTGTTCATCGGTGTCTCGTTGGTTCAATCCGTTAAATTTGCATGCGCTGAATTTCTTCGTACGCGGTGACGAGTTTATTCCTGACCTGCATCATCAATTGAAACGACACGCTGGCCTGTTGCAAGGCGACCATCGTCCGATGAATGTCCTGGGTCTGGCCCGTCAGCAGCGCATCCACGGCCTGGCCCCCTTGGAGTTGCGCATCGTTGACCTTGCCGATCGCCGCCTTGAGCGAATCCATGAACCCTCCGGATCCGGGCTGGGACACGGCCGACCCTATGTCGGGAATCGCAGGAACCGCCGATCCGATGCCGTGAATCTGGCTCATGGCTACCTCCCGATTTCCAAGGCCTTGTTCCACATGGCGCGTGTCGCATTGATCGCCTGCACATTGGCCTCGTAGGCGCGCGACGCGCCGATCATGTTGACCATTTCTTCCATCACATTCACATTGGGGAGCCGTACGAACCCCTTGGGGTCGGCATCCGGATGATGCGGGTCATAGATCAGTTGTCCGGGTTTGGAGTCTTCGACCACGCGCGCCACGGAGACGCCTTCGAGCGCACGCGCCGTCGGCCCGTCCGCCACCCGGCGAATCGTCTGCTGAAAGGTACCGGACACCGGGGCCGAGCGAAAGATGACGTCTCGCCGTTTGTACGGCCCACCGCCGGGTGTATGGGTGGACTGCGCGTTGGCCAGATTGCTGGCAATGACGTTGAGCCGTCGTCGCTGGGCATCCAACCCGGATACCGATACCGCCATCCCGTCCATCATATCCATGACACACCTCCCTGCTGATAACTGTCAGCTGTCGGCTGATTGCGATGCGCTACCGTGCATCTCGGATCGCGCTGAGCAACCCCTCGAACTTTTTCGCAATGATCGTGGCAGCGGCGTTGTACTGCATGGCATTGTCGGACAGTTTCGCCATCTCCAGCTCCAGATTCACAGAGTTCGCATCGAGCGGGAGATCACCCGCCGGCACTTCGCTCAACTTTCCGGTCACCGCCCGCACGTCCTGCGGTCCCTGCACCCCGAAATGGCGGGACTGCGTCGCGGTCAAGACGATCGGAAGCCGTCCCCGGTGCGCCGAGCGCAGTTGCTCGGTGAAATTCAACTCGGAGGCGCGATACCCCGGCGTCTCTTCATTGGCCAGATTTGACGCAATCACGCGCTGCCGCGCACTGCGGAGGTCCAAACTCCGCTCCAACAATCGCATGGTCCGGTCAAAGATCGTCATGGCATCCCCTCCTTTCACTGCACAGCAGGTCCCGTGCAATCCCAATACCCCCGAAGAAGCCTAGGCTATGGTTGAGGTCACGGCTAAGGCAGCTTTTCTCTTAACCTTGGCTTCAGCCTCAACCTAAGCCTTCTTCAATGTCGCCCGGGAAAATCATGCCGGTCGGCAACTTCTTCCAGTCCGACGGCTACGGCATCTGCATCGAAATTGGCCCCCCTCCGACACGGTACTCGCGGAGCTTATTTCGTAAGGTTCGAATACTGATGCCGAGTTCTTTCGCCGCATGGGTGCGATTGTCTTTGACTTTCGCCAATGTCTTGAAAATTAACTCGCGCTCCATCTCCCAGAGCGAGCCGTTGGCCGGCTGGGCGATCGGCAGCTGCGCGGGAACATCACGACTCTCCACCGGACAATGTTCCGGCAACACCGGACCCCGGCCGGCCAGCACCACGGCCCGCTCCATGACGTTTTCCAGCTCACGGATGTTGCCTTTCCACGGCAACCGTTGCACATAGGCCAGCGCTTCGTCAGACAACAGAGGCTGCGCCAGGCCGTTCCGTGCCGCTGCCGCTGCCGCAAAATGGCGGGCCAGAAAGGGAATATCCGCCGGTCGCTCCCGGAGGGGAGGAATCGTGAGCGGAAAGACGTTCAACCGATAGTACAAATCTTCCCGGAATCGGTTCTGCTCGACTTCGCGGGCGAGGATGCGGTTGGTTGTGGCAATGACACGAATGTTGACGGGCACGGGCTCGCGTCCCCCCACCCGATCGACCTCCCGTTCCTGCAAGACCCGCAACAGCTTCGCCTGGAGTCCCAGCGTCATCTCTCCGATTTCATCCAGCAGCAGCGTGCCGGTGTGAGCCATCTCAAATTTGCCGATTTTCCTGACCAGGGCTCCGGTGAACGCGCCTCGTTCGTGGCCGAACAGTTCGCTCTCGAGCAGCCCGTCCGGCAATGCCGCACAATTCACGGCGATAAACGGCCGGTGCGCGCGGGGACTGCGGCGATGGATGAACCGGGCCAGCAGTTCCTTGCCGGTGCCGCTCTCTCCGGTAATCAGCACCGTCGCATGGCTGGCGGCGATGCTTTCGCTCGTGCTCAAGAGCTGTGCCATACCGGGATCCTGGGTGAGAATCGGACGCGGTTCCGGCGAGCCGGTCAACGAACCGGCTCTCCCCCCACTGTCCCGCCCTTCCCTGAGATTGGTGATGACCCGCTCCAACAAATCCATTGAGAACGGTTTCAGCAGATAGTCGCTCGCGCCCTGTTTCATGGCTTCGACGGCCGTCTCGACCGTCCCATACGCCGTCATGAGCACGATCGTCGTCCGAGGCGCACGCCGCTTCATTTCCTTGATCACCTCAAGACCGTTCATGCGCGGCATCTTGAGATCCGTCAGGACCAGCCACGGCTGGAACTGTCCGACATGCTCCAGTGCCTCCGAACCATCCGCGAATCCCTCCGCGACATAGCCGAGGCGCCGCACGGACTCCACAAGGGCGACCCTCATGGAGTGATCGTCATCGACGATCATGATTCGTTCGGTGGCGTCGGCACTATTCATCTCACTGCCGCCTCTCTCGCGTTCATCCATGGGACCGCTCCTCCACAAGCATCACACAGGCGGATTCTTCTTCGACTCTTTGATCGTGGCGCGGCGCAGCCGCCCCCTCTGCGGCCAAGAGCCCCACCGGGACGGGATACGGCAGCACAATCACAAACGAGGCGCCCTGGCCCACAGCGCCTTCGACATCGATGCGCCCATGATGGGCCTCGACAATCGCGTACACAATCGCAAGACCAAGACCGGTCCCTTCTTCCTTTGTGGTAAAGAACGGATCGAAGAGCCGCGAGCGGTGTGCCGGATCGATGCCGGTCCCGGAGTCACGGACCGTCAGACGTACTGCAGGCCCGCCCAGCGTCCGCGCCTCATCATGTTCGAGTCGAATGGTCAGCACTCCTCCGGACGGCATCGCCTGCACCCCGTTGACGATCAGATTCAACAGGACCTGCTTCATTTGCCCTTCATGACACCAGATCGAAGAAATACCCGGATCAAGGTCCAGTCGGATATCCACAGGCACTCGGCTGATGGCATGGGCGGCCAGACTGAGTGAGTCGAGAATCAGCGACTCCGCCGGGTGCCAACCGTGCGGCGTCCGCACCGGATTGGTATAGACCAAGAGATTCGCGAGCAACCCATCCATCGCGCGCACGGCCTGGGAAATCTGTTCGGCATAGAGCGATCCAGGAGCGCTCTCGCCCAGTTCCCGGCGCAGCAACGAGGCAAAGAGCTCGATGCTCCCCAGTGGATTTCTGATCTCATGGGCGATCCGGCCGATCATTTCCCCCATCGCCGCCAGCCGATCCCTGCGCTGCAACTGTTCTTCAAGGTGATACACGCGGGTCATGTCCTGGATCAGCAGCAGGCTGCCGGGCCAACAACCGGACTGCGTCTGTAAGGGAGCGCGGGTGATCGCGACCACCGACTGGCCGATCCGCTGCGGACGATCACAGAGGCTGAGTCCGACCAGGTCCAACACCTCGGTGACGCGCCGGCCACACAGCTCGGTCGCGGCAATGCCCAGCACATGGGCTGCCGGCGCGTTGCTGCGGACGATCACGCCGCCGTTGTCCAGAACCAACACCCCGGTCGACAACGATTCCAGGATGCCGTCGAGGTGGGAGCGCATCGCTTCGTTATCAGCCAGTTGGCGCCGCAAGGCATCATTACTGTGCGCCAACTCCAGATCCATCTGCTCCACCCGGGCCGTGAGTGCGCAATATGACTGCTGGAGCGTCTGGGCCGCCTGGTCGAAACTGTGAAACGCGGCCTGAAGCACGTCCCGTTCTTCGGCAGACTGTAGTGCGGTGACTGTCATAGTTCCTCCTCTTCCACTGAGCGACGCGCGGTCCGCAGACTCCCCTTGAGTGCCGTGGCTACGCGCATGATAAGCGGGTCGTCCGATTCACCGACTTCGGCCAACGCCACCGTGGCGCGGTCGTATTGTTTCAACGCAAACCAATGTTTGGCGGTTTGTAGATGAATCCACTCCACGTGGTGCGTCGCGGGTTTGTGCTCCAAGACATCAAGATACGCGGCAATGGCCTGCTGATGCCGATCCAGCCTCGAGAGCGTGTCGGCATAGGCCAAGAGCGTCTCCACCGATCGGCCGGCTCCCGCTTTGATCGCTTCCTCGTAGGCCAGTGCCGACTCACGCGGTTTTTCGAGCTGTCCGAGCGTCTCGGCTAATTGGAGATACATGAACGGCCGCTCGCCATGCGCGGGATGAAGGACCAGCCATTGGCGGCACAACTGCAGCAATCCCTGGAGATCCTGTTGCCGCCTCATCGCGGCGACCAGCAGATGCAGGGCCTCCGACTCATACCGGCCGGGTTGAAATTGAAATCGGTATCGTTCAAACACTTTTCGGGCCGCCGTCCCGTCTTGTTGATCCAAGTAGGTCTTGCCCAATCCGAGTAACGCCTGCTCAATCAGCGCCGGGTCTTTTTCCTTGACGGCCTGCTGATAGAGGCGTACGGCTTCCAGAACAAACCCTAATCGTCGATGGGCTTCGGCAATCTCGAGCAACGACGGTGAATGCGCGTAGAATTGCCCCCCGTTCGGCCCATGCCGGTGAAAAAGACTCACGACCGTCAGGTCGTCCTGCGACTGCAACGCCGCCTCGATCCAGGGTTTCACGAGCGCCGAGAGCCGTTCCGACGCCTTCATGGGCCACGGATCACCCGCGCTCCCGCCGCGAAGCGCGGCCTCATGATAGGTGCGCACGGTCCGGTCCGTATCGTTGCCCTTCTCGTAGTACTGGCCGAGGCGAAACAACGCCTCGCTTCCCAGCGGATTATCCGCTTGTCGATTTGCAACATCCCGCAGCATGGCGTGATACAGGGCGCCGGTTTGATCCGGCACCGGCACATTGCGCATCATGGCATTCACCGTCAGCCGGACCCAATTTTCACCTGCCGGCGCCATGCGCTCCGCACGGAGCGACGCCATCCGCATGTTCGCCGCCGTCTCCTGGGGCGTTTGGGGGTACAGCATCGGAATCAGGGCATAGAAGAATTCCGCCTTGGCCGGGTTGGACATCGCCGCCGCATTATCCGCGACATAGAGCAGCGCCGTCGGCGCGTCGGCGTGCCGAGGATAGAGGTTATAAAACAGCACCATGAGATCCTGCGCCGCCGTCTCACGATGGAGCGCGGCCAGCGTCACGGCATACCGGCGAACCGCCACAGGCTCGAGCCGGAAGGCCTCAGGCCACCGCCGATAGCCGAACTCGTAGAAGGCGTGTGCCTCGGAGACCCGCTGCTGTCTGAAGAGCGCATGCGCAAGGCCCATATTCCCGTAGCGAAGCAACGGATCGTGATCGCTCCGTTTCCGTAGATTCACGAACGCGTGTTCCGCATCGCTCCAACGGCGCATCGCCAGATACGTGTAGCCCAACCCCAGCAAGGCCCGACTGCCGTCGAACGGGAACTGGAGTGAATGAGCCATCGCCCGCTCGTAGGTCGCTTGCGCTTCCTGCAACCAGCCTTGTTCGAGGTAGAGATCGCCGATGCGCCACTCGGCGCGCCGAGCGTTCGACGATTGAGGATGGTCACGGAGCAGTTTCTTGTAGGCGTGAATCGCCTCCTGGCGATTTGGCCCGGCCCCATCCTGTTGCAGGAGAATTTCCGCGAGAAACGCCTGCGCGGACGAAGCAGCCGCACTCTCCGGATGTTTTGTCACAATCGTTTCAAAAAACCGGCCCGCCTCCGACCACTTTCGCTTCTTGTAGGCGGCATAGCCTTCTTGCCATGCGAGCTCGGCGATTCCCCGTCCCTGCGCATGGGTGCCCTCTTCCGAACGCGGTCCATCATCAGGCAACGGAGGGATTATTTCAGGCGGGTCCTGAACCGGTGGTCTCTCTGCCTGTTGCAGGGACGGCGTGGGAGACTGCTTCGTCACGGCGTGGACAGACGCTTCCCCTCGAGCGTGGGAAGCCCCGGCCATCACAATGGCCACGGCCCAGAGCAACCGGCAGTATGGCGAGCGAAGAAATCGCATCGGCTGGATGCATCAGCAAAGACCGTGCCCTAGGACGCGCGAGGGAATACAGCGCTGATACTGGGGAAATACGGGGGTTTGATGCACACTCAAGGCAAGCACTGTCAGGATCGGCAACAGTACAGTGGGAAGACCGTCAAGCGTTTGACGAGAGAACGGAGAGGAAATTAATGGGGGAGGCTCTGCGAGTGCGCCCGAGGATCCACACCCTTGCGTTTGAGTTTTTCGACCAGCGTCGTGCGGTTGAGGTGAAGCAACTGGGCCGCCCTTGTTGTGACCCCGTTGGCTTTGCGGAGCGCTTCAATGATGAGGTGCTGCTCGTATTGCTCGACTTCCCTGGACAGGTTGATCCCGTCTTCGCTGAAGCGGATGAACTGCTCGGGAAGCGCCGGAGCAGCCGATCTTCGCACAATTTTTTCCGGCAGATCGCCGGCCGTCACCACCCCCTGCTTCTTGAGGACAACCAACCGCTCGATCATGTTTTCCAATTCCCGGATGTTGCCGGGCCACTCGTACTCCGACAAGAGCCGCAGCGCTTCCTGGTCAATGCCGGTGATCGCCGTGCGCTTGGCTTGATTGAACCGGGCCATGAAATGCTCGATCAGGAGTGGAATGTCGCTGCGGCGTTCCCGCAACGGAGGAATGACGATCGGAATCACGTTGAGCCGGTAGAACAGGTCGTGGCGAAACCGCTTCTCCTCGACGAGGTCTTCCAGATTCTGATTGGTCGCGGCCACAATGCGCACGTCCACGTGGATCGTCCGATTTCCCCCCACCCGTTCGAAGGCTTTCTCCTGTAGCACACGGAGCAGCTTCACTTGGAGCGGCAAACTCATTTCGCCGATCTCGTCGAGAAAAATCGTTCCCCCGTTGGCCAATTCGAATCGGCCCATCCTGGCCTGCACCGCGCCGGTAAACGCGCCTTTCTCATGCCCGAACAGTTCCGATTCGAGCAAATTCTCCGGAATCGCCCCGCAATTCACCGGCACGAGCGGGCGGTCCTTTCGGAGACTGTTGAAGTGAAGCATGCGGGCCACCAGTTCTTTGCCGGTGCCGCTCTCCCCCTGAATCATGACGGTGCTGTCGCTGTCGGCGACTTTCCGCACAAAATCCAGCACCTGGCGGATCGGCTCACTCGTCCCGACCAGATGCTCTAATCGATATTCATCGCGAACGGCCTTGCGCAACAGGTGGTTCTCTTGACGTAACCGCTGGAATTCAACCGCTTTGCGGACGACAACGGCCACCGTCTCAGGGTCGAACGGTTTCGTAATGAAATCGAAGGCTCCGGCTTTCATGGCCCGCACGGCCATTTCGATCGACCCGAATCCGGTCATCATGATGGGAATGATGTTCGCGTCGAGCCCGGCCAGGCGTCCGATGATGGTGAGTCCGTCGGTATCGGGCAGTTGCAAGTCGACCACGACGATGTGGACTTGGGTCTCTTTCGCCGCTTGCAACCCCTGGGCACCGTCCACGGCAGTGGAGACCACGTACCCTTCTTCCCTCAACGTCTCCTGCACGACCTCACGAACGGCAGGATCGTCGTCGATGACGAGAACGTGCGTCTGACTCATCAGTGCGGACCTCGAAGGTGAATCGAACGGCTTGAGCCTATTCCAGCGAATCAGATTCGCCTGCGAAGGTCAGGCAGCCGTCTTAGGCAGGCGAACCGTCAGGCGTGCTGAGGATAATGAGAAGCGCCGGCCAATGCAAGCGAAACCCGCAGGGGGAAGGAGCCGCGCCATTTCTTGACAGGGTCTCCGGCCTATTGCTACTGTGCCGTCAGCGCATCGCAGGCGACACGACCTTTGTCATACACAAGCTGGCGCATGGGTGCGCACATGAACGAACGTCTGAATGAACCAACTATGGTGGGACCAAACTGTATGTCATCCATAATATCCGGGCGCTGGAAACTCTGGTCGGTGGTGGCTTGCCTGATGAGTGCCACCGGAGTTTTGGTCACGGCACCTCTAGATGCGGCGTCAGCTCAAGAGCGCGCCGTCCCGAAGCAGGATGTCATCCTTGGCTCAGATGCACGGACTGGGAAGGACCTCTTTGAAAAACACTGCATACTGTGTCACGGACCACGTGGCAGAGGCGATGGTCTTGAGATTGCTGGAGCGAATGTGGCCGACTTATCTTCTGCCGAGACCCAACGCAAGCTGAATGTTGACTTGCTCAGAACCATTCACGACGGGCGCCCAGGAAAGGTGATGCCGGCGTGGAAATCGCGGCTTTCCGATAAGCAGTTACAGGATGTACTGGCCTACGTTCGCACCCTGAAACAGTGAAGTGTCACCGCCCTGCAAGCAGACTCTGCTGCGACGAGCCGGGACCCGAAGACGACAATCTCACTACCTACAGAATGAAGCACATCCAACGACAATCCCCGATCAGTAACAGTACAGTCCTGCCACAGTAACTCCTTCGACCTAGCCATGCAGCTCCCCGCCAAGAACACCGTGAGAACACGCCCGGAACACTTGACCCCAATGCCGATAGTCTGTAAAAGTGTAACTCATTCAAATCATTAGGAAGCTGGCGTAGCTCAATCGGCAGAGCAGCGGTTTTGTAAACCGCAGGTTGGAGGTTCGATTCCTCTCGCCAGCTCCAAACAAAGCTTGCTCGACCCGGAGCCCTTACGATTGTTCCTGGCGACGGGATAAACCCCATCAGTGCTTCTCTTCGTGCCTACCGGCGGCTCATCAGGCGAAGCCTCTCCCCTATCACCGCCGGCGGATAAGTACCGCCTCTATTCTGTTTGTTGCTCGACCCGGAACCCCCTATCTCCAGCTTAACCTTGTGCCTCCTTTGCAACCCTCGTAGAATGAGGCTCTCTACGAGGCTCCTATGGCCTTCACGATTCGCCCCTTCTTCCGCTTCCTCTTACAATGCACTGGGACGAGCAACTCTGGCACAGGCATCAAACGACCGCGTTCGACCAAAAACAGCCATTCGCAGTGTAGATTTGCGGTCCATTTACAGCGAGGTGTCGCGTTGGCGCTAACGAGGAAACCACCGCGCCTATTTCGCCGCGTATGCCTTGCGACGGCGTTGCTGGCGATAGCCGCCGTGGCTCAGCCGATTCACACGGCAGGCGAAGGTCAGACGAAGTTCCAGCGCATATCGACGCAATTCATCGCGGCGTTGGGCAATCCAGGTGCGACCTCCGGAAGCGGTGCGCAATTGTGGGGTCTTTGGCCTCTCGACCCGGGTCCTCGGGGCGTGGAGTTGAACAGTTATAAACGGTTAAAGGATGCCGGTGGCATCGCCCCGGCGCGTTGGAAATTCGACAGCACAGACTGGTGGCTGGAGGAACACGGATTGATCATGGAGCCACCGGCCTTTCCGCTCCCTTCCGGCAAATACATGGTCACGGGTGCCCGCGACCTGACGGCTGTGTTGACCATTCATCCTGCCGACAGAAATGGTGACAGGCGCTGGGAACTCGATAAAGGCGCGACGCTCTACGACGTGACGCACCTGGCCTGCCGCGCCGCACGCTATACACCGGCGGCGGTTGGGGGTTCGTGCTCGCCGGCAAACGCGCAGAAGACTGCGTTTCCAGTTCCGCCAGGGGGAGTGATGCCTCCGGTCGAAGGCTGTACGAAGCAGGACTATGCGGTTCTGATCGTGATCGGCGTGGGCGTGGATGACTGAACCTCGGCCTGGCCCCGACGAATTGCGCGGCGAGCCCAGTATGGAAACGGCACGGTGGTGTCCAACGGATGAGCACTGACCGCCTCAAGCGTGACAGTATGTCACTCGAAGAAGCGACGATCTCGAATATGTGGGAGATCGCCAGGATTGTAGAAATCTTGGAGCTCAGGGGCCTCTGTAACAATCAAGACCTTTTCAGCTGAACTTTTAAACCCATGCCTGATTGGGTAATTGTAGTTCTATTTTTAGCAGGGTTAACCCTCGTATTTGCCTACTCGGGGGTTCTACCCCGTTTTCACGGACAGTGTGGTTAAAAATAGCCCCCTGTTGACGCACAGGCGACGGATGCGCAAGGGTTTGGGATAGGTGCGGTCACTTCCACCAGCACAAAAAGAAAAGGGCTACGTCAGCAAAGACGTAACCCCTCATTCACACGTGTATACGTAAGTCTAATTGTCCCAGCGCTTCAGCCCACACTCCACGCAATTGGCCGCCGGAGACACACCACCCGTGCTCTTGTCGTCCTGCGCCACGCCGACTCTTCGTCGCCGGAACTTACTTATCCGCCGGATGCCGGTCCTACGAACTGCAACCGCTTTTCACCCGTGAGATTTTCCGGTTGCACAATGTAATCGCCGGTCATCGAAGGAACCCAGACGCCCTTCGCGGGTTCTATGTTTCCACCCGTGGCCACCCACGCGAGGCCCCCGACCATGCCGCCGCTCAAGGCATAGGCTGATTTCACGGCGCCATAGGGAACCGTGAGCAACCAACTGGCGGCTTGAATGCCCACCCCCTGCGGGCTGACTGTCGACTGTTCCTCGGCACTCGCAGGATTCGCAACCACGGCCATCCCCAAGCTGAGTACCGCTCCGATCAAGATCGTTCTTCCGCCACGCCGAATTTCCTGCCGGTTCCCAGTCATGTTGTGCCCTCCTTGTTAAGATTCACAGGACGCGAGGCGCGCATTATAGCACTCGACCAATATCGGAGGGCAACCCTGACAACCTGCCTCATTGCACTCCGGAGATGCCACAAAATCCCCTGGAGTGTTCCCGCGCATGTGCGCCCAACAAGCACAAAAGGCCGCGTCTATTACTGACGCGGCCTTTCTCGATGGGGCCAGCCTCAAACCGAGCGGTACCGGAACCGTGAACGTTATCGCTCCGCTTCGGTGAGATCCGCTTCGTCTTCGATCTCTTCCAATTCCGGATCGAGCTTCCCTTTGGTCATCGACGGATGGAGCCCGTATTTCCTGAGCATCTTGTAGAAGTCCGCCCGATACCGTCCGGCAAATTGAGCCGCGCGGGAAATATTGCCACCGGTCAGCTGGAGCACGTTCTTCAAATACGTCCGCTCAAAGTCTTCCTTGGCTTCGGTGAGCGGCTTGAGCGAGGGCTCGTGTGAGACGCCGACCGCCGGCAACAGATCCGGTGTCAGCATGTCTTGGCGAGACATGACCACGGCTTTCTCGACGGCGTTTTCCAACTCCCGTACATTGCCGGGCCACGGGTTCGCCATCAGTCGATTCAGCGCTGCCGGCGTGAATCCCTTCACTTCTTTGTTCGCCCGCTTGACGGCGAGTTTGAGGAAGTGCTGCGCCAGCAACGGAATGTCGTCGCGGCGGTCGCGCAACGGCGGTATGAACAAGGGCACGACCGAGATCCGGTAGTACAAATCGTTGCGGAACGTGCCTTGTTTGACCGCTTCGCCAAGATCTTTGTTCGTGGCGGCAATGATGCGAACGTCCACCTTGGACGTGATCTCCGAACCCACCTCACGCACTTCCCGTTCCTGCACCGCCCGCAGCAACTTGACTTGCATCGCCAGCGGCATTTCGCCGATCTCGTCTAAAAAGAGGGTGCCCCCGTTGGCCATCTGAAAGAGCCCGCGCTTGGCACCGAGCGCGCTGGTGAAGGCGCCTTTCACATGTCCGAACAGCTCGCTTTCAAACAGCGTTTCCGGAATCGCGGCGCAGTTGAGCGCGACGAACGGCCCCTTGTTCCGCCGGCTGTTCGCATGAATGACACGGGCCATGACTTCCTTCCCGGTCCCGGTCTCGCCGAAGAGCAAAATGGTCGCATCCGAATCGGACACTTGCGCAATCTGCTGAAACAGCCGCTGCATCGCCGGACTTCGCGCCACGACGTTTTCGAGCCCGTAGAGCTCCTTGACCAGTGATTTGAGACGCTGAATTTCCCGGCTCATCCGTTGTTGCGCGAGTGCCTTTTCGATCGTGGCCTTGAGTTCTTTGTCATCGAATGGCTTCGTCAAATAGCCGAACGCGCCGCGCTGCATCGCCTCAACGGCGTTGGGGATGCTGCCGTGGGCGGTGAGAATGATGATCGGCAGACCGGGAAGGATGCGCAACAGTTCCTCGGTCACGTCCAGTCCGTCCTCGCCGCGCAGGCGCAGATCGGTAATCGCCAAGTCGAACATCCTCTTCTTGGCTGCTCCGACGGCTTCCTGCCCGGTGGTGCATGGAGTCACGGCAAATCCCATCGCGGAGAGCCGCATCTTCAACAGGTGCAGCAGCCCCTCATCATCATCGACAACCAGAATGTGTTCCTGTTCCATGGTATTCCTTCCACATCGCGTTACGGCATCGGGTCCGGTACTGGGATCGGCGCCACCGTCGACGGAGGACGAATCGGGCGCACTTTTTCTCTCATTTCCTGATCGATTCGTTTCAACGCTTCCAGTTGTGTCGACAGTTCTTCAATCTTGCGATCCCGCTCTGCCAGCTGTTTTTGCAAGCTCTGCACGGAGGGCGGATCAGATCGTCCCTGTCCCTTCGAGAGCAACTCGATCTTGCGGTCCCGCTCAGCGAGTTCGCGCTGCAGTGCCTCAACCGTCTGAAAATCTCCCTCCTTCGTTGAGCGTATCTGCTGAAGGAGTACTTCCCTATCAAGCAAATCCCGCACCAGCCGGTCAGCAGCCTGGCCCAACGAGGCATTGGCCCTCCAAATGGCAGGCCAACCCACAATGGCATCGATCCACGAAATCGTGCTGGGAGACGGATGCATGTGTAGCAGGTCCATCCACGCCTTGCTTGAGGCGGCTAACTGGCCTTTTGGAGCAATCGCCAGGACCTTCCCGAAATATTTCTCCGCGACTTCGCGGCTTTCGTACAGGCCGATCAAGGCTCTCGTGAAGTACGCATGATCGCAGGAGCTGGTTTCGGCACACTTGGCCACCACGCCCTCTTGCTTCCTTGCAAGCGCTTGAAATGACTTCGATTCGGCCGGATCCGTCACGAAATAGGGCCGATCGAGCGCACTGGGTGACGTCCAGGAGGCGCACCCCCCTAGAAGCAAGACCAGTGAGGAGCACATGAGGGCTCGTGTGAAGAATCGTTTCATTCGCCCTTTACCTTTCCCTGTTTTGCCAACCGTAGGACAAACCGTACAGTCGTTCCCTTCTTGATTTCACTTTCAATCCAAATTCTTCCCTCGTGCGCTTCCACGACCTTCTTGGCCAGCGCAAGCCCCAGCCCGCTGCCGGCGGAGGAATTTTTCGCCTTCGTGCGGCCCTGATAGAACCGTTCGAAAATATGGGGAAGATCTTCAGCCGCGATTCCTGGACCCGAATCGGACACTGAAACTTCAAGCACGCCGGCATGAGGATCCGGCTTCATCTGCAGTTTGACGATACTCCCTTCCGGACCGAACTTCAGCGCATTCGATAGCAGATTATCGAGAACCTGTTCAACTCGCGGGGCGTCGGCCTTGACCCATGCCCGCTCGCCAATACTCTCAAACACGAGCTGGATATGCTTGGAATCGGCCAGCAACCGGACTTTGTTGATGGAGATGCTCGCAACCCGCTTGAGGTCGACCGGAACGATTCGATACTCCATCATCCCGGCTTCCATTTTCGACAGATCGAGAATTGTCGAGATCAGATGAATCAGCCGGCGGCTGCTGTCGGCCATGATCCGAAGGGTCGTCCGCTGTTCTTGGGTGAGGGGACCCGGGATCTCATCGAGCAACAGATGGGTGCCTTCCTGAATCGAGGCCATCGGCGTGCGTAACTCATGCGAGACATGGGCGAGGAATTCCGCCTTCATGTCATCGAGTTCTTGCAGCTTCCCGCCCATCCAATTCACCGTATCGACGAGGTCCGTCAGTTCAGCCGGGGCCGTAATTTGGAGCGGCTGACCGAACTTCCCTTGGCCGATTTCTTTGATGTGCCCTTGCAGCTGACGCAAGGGTCGCAAGATCGTGTAACTGGCGACGCCGGCCAGTCCCAGGGCAAAGACCAATGCCACCAGCACCAGCTGCTGTGTGACCGCTTGGGCTCGAACCGCGCTGGCCCGCGACTCGCTCACGCCCACGCTGACCCGCGCTTCATGCAAGTCGACGTACCCCTGAATCGAAGCCGACATCCGATCCATGATGGCATCACGACGGCTCTCGTATCCGGGCGCCGGAATCTTGCCGGCCGACGGCTCCACACCGTCATGGAACAACACCAATCGTTCCTGGAGCAACCGACCCGTCTCATACAGCAACTGTTGCCCATCCGGCGCACTTTCCCGGCTCAGGACCTGCTGCAGGCTGCGCTGGAATTCTTCCACCTCTTCGTTGAAGTTCGCCAGAAACGCCGCGTCTCTTGTCGCCAAATATTTCTTCTCACTGTTCAATTGGACATAGAGTGAGCCCAGCAACCGTTTGGCCGACTCGACCGCCGGATAGTGGTACGAGGCCATTTCCGTACTCATGGCCGTCAACTGCTTGAGCTGGAACAGCGCGTACAGATTGACTCCTCCCATGACCGCGATGATCACCAAGGAGGTCAGCAACAGGCGCCAAAAGATCGACAGCCGCACGTGCCAGAGCCTTTACCGTAGAAAAGATGATGGTAACGAGCAGACTATATTGAGCGTGTATGAAAATCCATACACTATTTCACTCTCCGCCTCAAGCAGTTTATCGGTCTAGACAGGATGGCTACCGCACATGCGTGCGGCATCGGAGTGAAAACCACGGTCAGAGACGGTGGTTCAGGTCGCTCACACGACTCAGAGTCCAGTATCGGCGTGCCGAGCGAACAATCGCTGTCGTCTTGATGCCCCGCGCAGTAATGCAAAGAGGTGGCCACGGAACAACAAGATCGCCGTCGCGGCCGGTGGCGTGAGCACAAGCAACAGCAGCTCCTGCGCATCGGGATCGAGCCCCGCATACGCTAACCAGCTCCCGACGACGGCGAACGGCAGGAGAAGGAATTGGATGAGTCCCAGCCCGGCTCCCCGTCCGACACCGCTGGAGATCTCGAAGAATTCGCGAAGCCCGGTGGGAGATAACACCACCGGCAGCAACAGCAGCACGAACGGCAGAAACCATTCGATCCAATGTTCCAGCACAAATTCATAGGAGGTCTTGAAGACATCGAGCGGTGAATCGTGCTTGCCTTGATAGATCACTTCCGGCGCCGGATTCAGCAGGACAAAGAGCAGCAGCAACACTGCGGAAGACAGAAACTGGCCGTAGGGATTGGCGTGCACCCCCATGTCCAGCGCCATCATCGGCAGCCAGAGCACAAACCCGACACTAATGATATCCCAGAAGTAATGACCGAAGCTCTCTACCACGTCGGATGGGTGAATGGTTCTGGTGGCGCTCAGCGCCTGCTCGATCAGGCGCAAGGTCGCGCCGACCAGTACCGCGTTGACAATGCCCAGTACTAATCCACCTGCCATCCCCAGCGGCCCCGCAACCCGTGCCGCACCCAGGAACAAGAGCCCGAACCCAACCAGCGCCACGATCGTCAGCCACCCTCGCACGAGCGACCGCCACGTCGCCTGCAAAGCCTGGCGATACAAATGAAATGTGGCCGACAGTAGTTCACCCATGAGCACGTACCCTAGTCGGGATTTCAACGGAGGTCAAGCCTCTGTGAAAGTGGCTCATGAGTTGACTTACACAGGCCGATGATTATCACAGAGTCATCGCACACCACACGGTACCGGCATAAAGGAACAGATCATGGACATGAATCGAATGACGGTCAAGTTGCAAGAGGCCTTGCAGACAGCTGCGGGGCATGCTCAACGGCGCAGCCATCAAGGCGTCGATGTGGAACATCTCCTGCTCGCACTGCTCGATCAGGAAGGGGGAATAACTCCTGCGCTGTTGGAACGGACCGGGGTGACGCTGCCGGCCGTCCGTCAGACTGTCGAGCAGGCATTGACCAAGATCCCTCAAGTTCAGGGCGCCGGCGCGGCTCCCGGACAGTTACACATGGCCACGCGGCTCGCCCACATCCTCACCAAAGCGGAAGACGAGCAACAGTCCCTCAAGGACGATTATCTGAGCGTCGAGCATGTGCTGCTGGCCATGGCGCAAGCAGACGGGCCGTTGAAGAAGCTCGGCCTCACGCGCGACCGGCTGCTCAACGGCCTTCAGCAGGTACGCGGCAGCCAGCGGGTCACCAGCCAGGATCCGGAAGGCACCTATCAATCGCTGGAAAAGTACGGACGGGAGCTGACGCTGCTGGCCGGCAAAGGCAAGCTCGATCCCGTGATCGGACGGGACGACGAAATCCGCCGCGTCATTCAAATCTTATCCCGGCGGACGAAAAATAATCCGGTCCTGATCGGTGAGCCCGGCGTCGGCAAGACGGCCATCGTTGAAGGGCTGGCCATCCGCATCGTGAAGGGCGATGTCCCCGAGGGCTTGAAGCAGAAAAAGCTGTTCGCGCTGGACATGGGCTCGCTTGTCGCCGGTGCCAAGTTCCGGGGGGAATTCGAAGAGCGGCTCAAGGCGGTGCTCAAAGAAATCCAATCGTCCCAGGGACAAATTCTCCTGTTCATCGATGAACTGCACACCGTCGTCGGAGCCGGCGCCGCGGAAGGCGCGATGGACGCGGCCAACCTGTTGAAGCCGCTGTTAGCGCGGGGGGAACTGCATCTCATCGGCGCGACGACACTCGATGAGTATCGCAAGCACATTGAGAAAGACGCGGCGCTGGAACGGCGGTTCCAGACCGTCTTCGTCGACCAGCCGTCGGTGGAGAACACCGTGTCCATCCTGCGCGGACTCAAGGAACGGTATGAGGTCCACCATGGGGTCCGGATCAAGGACAGCGCCCTGGTTGCGGCCGCGAAGCTGTCGCACCGGTACATCTCGGACCGGTTTCTGCCGGACAAGGCCATCGACTTAGTCGATGAAGCGGCGGCCCGCCTGCGAACCGAAATCGACAGTTTACCGGCCGAATTGGACGAGGTCTCGCGCAAGGTCCTCCAATTGGAAATCGAGCGGGAAGCATTGAAGAAAGAAAAAGACCCGGCGAGCGCGGCCCGCTTGGCGACGCTCGAATCGGAGCTGGACGACAAACAACGCGAGCTCCAGACCTTGAAAACCCAGTGGGAATCGGAAAAGGCCTCCGTCTCGCGCCTGCGTAAGACACGCGAAGCGATCGAAGAAGTCAAACGCCATATTGAACAGGCGGAACGCGCCTATGATCTGAACCGCGTGGCCGAACTCCGCTACGGAGAGTTGCCTCGTTTGGAACGGGAGCTCGGCATCGAACAGCAACAGCTGGGGAAAAAGCAGCACGAAGCCAAGCTCCTGAAAGAAGAAGTCGATGAGGACGAAATCGCGGCGGTCGTCAGCCGCTGGACCGGTATCCCCGTCTCCCGCCTGCTCGAAGGCGAAACCGACAAGCTGTTGAAGCTGGAGGACCTGCTGCACCAGCGGGTGGTTGGGCAGGAGGAAGGGGTTCGCGCCGTGGCCGACGCCGTGCTCCGCGCGCGCTCCGGCATCAAAGATCCGAACCGCCCGATCGGCTCATTCCTGTTCCTCGGCCCCACCGGTGTCGGCAAAACGGAGCTGGCTCGTGCGTTGGCTGCCATTCTGTTCGACGACGAAGGGAACCTTGTCCGGATCGACATGTCGGAATATATGGAAAAGCACACCGTCGCGCGCTTGATCGGCGCCCCGCCCGGCTATGTCGGCTATGAAGAAGGCGGCCAGTTGACGGAAGCGGTCAGGCGACGCCCGTTCTCCGTCATCCTGTTCGATGAGATCGAAAAGGCGCACCACGACGTGTTCAATGTCCTATTGCAAGTCCTGGACGACGGGCGGCTGACCGATTCCCAAGGCCGTACGGTCGATTTCAAGAACACGGTCCTGATCATGACCTCCAACATCGGCAGTCCTCAAATCCTTGAAGCACAGCAGCAGGGCGCCCGCTACGAACAGATGCGGACCGTCGTCATGGATGAGCTGCGGCAGCATTTCCGTCCGGAGTTTTTGAACCGGGTGGATGAAGTGGTCGTGTTCCATCCGCTGGGCACGGAACATCTCGTGCAAATCGTGGAGATTCAGCTGCAGCGGCTGCGCCAGCGGCTCGAAGAGCGGCGCATCACCCTCGCGCTCAGTCCGGCGGCGCTCCGGCAACTGGGCGAGCGGGGCTATGACCCGGTCTACGGAGCGAGGCCGCTCAAGCGGCTCATCCAGCAGGAACTGGAAACGCCGATCGCGCGCTTGTTGGTCAAAGGAGAATTGCGGGACGGCGATACGGCAGCGGTCGATGTCAAAGACGGCGGAGTCGTCGTCGTACCGACCGTGACCAAGGAGTGAACACTCTCTAGCCGATCGAGACAGGGCCGACTGTTGGCTCCTACACTCTTTGAGGCTGGGTGTGATGACGGTTGATGAAAACCCTGGGCGTCAGATTCCCAATGGCATTATGCCTCCACTCTTCATAATACCCTCGTCACCAGACTTCAATCGCAAGCCTCGCTTCTGACCGTTATTAAGTATTAAGACGATACATCAAACTAGGCATCGCCAGCTGACCACTGCCAGCGAAACTAAACAATTACCACACCAGCACCCCCTTCATCTTAGGTGCAGTGCCAGATAATTCGTACCACCTGATGTCCAGCGGCACCATACTGGATTACGGTCAGTCGAGCCCGTGCTCTGCAAGCGCGATGCACAAGTTCTTCCATGGCCTTTTCCCTCGTGTGAAAGGTATGCCTAGTCGCGCCACACGCATCGAGCACAAAGCCTTGGAAATCGCCGAAGCAGTCATACAGAATCTCCGCGACCTTGCCCGTGACTCGTGCGCCTGTTTCATCAGAAACTTCCGTGCCGGACCAGTGTCCACCCGTCCCCTCCGGAGACGCCACTATGCGGTCTGGATCACCTCCGAACGCCCGCACACGCGCAGCGATCTCGTCCAGGTACCGTCCGAATACCGGCACCCATCGGTTACCTGGCGCGAGAATGCTTGCCCGATGGCGCAGGAGCGCGAGCCTGTGTTCTTCTGCAGCCAATAGGAGTGGACCGCGACTGACTGGTATCGTAAATTGAAACGCGCCCATAACTTTCCTATGGGTGCCGGAAATTTGATGAAGGGAGATCTTAAAGAGCTGTCCTTCTCGAACAGTATCCGGCAATTGAACGCTGAGTAAGCCTGGAATATTTACAACCCGATTGCCAGGAATCGGCAAAAGCGTTACATCTCCGACGCGGCATTCTACCGTATGAGAATCGACTAACCGACACATACCTGCACTCGGCTTCAATGAAGCCACTTCGAGCAACTCCCTTACATCGACATCAGGCCAATAGAACCTCGCCACACTTTCTCGCGGAAGATTATTCCACCGTACAAGAAGCTGATCGTGCATCAGTGGTTTTGACACACCAGCAGCACCTGCTTTTGCTTCCGCGACATGATGGCCATGTGCCAATTCAGGGACAATCACGGTTGGCTGTGCTGACAACGCCGGAAGCGCTTCGGGCAACTTCGGCCACACAGGCGATGGGCGCAACTCAAAGGTATGCTGAACGAGATGGCCATCACCTCCACCAGGGTTATCGGATTTGACGATGACAAGATTGCGCTGTGCCAAATTGTCGTTGTCGCCAGGCGTCGCTCCCGGCGGTATCGGATCATCCGCGAAGTTCACCTCAGCCACCAGACACTGATGTTGATCGATGATATGCTCCTGAATACTCAAAAGTGGGCCGGTGCCTCCGGTACCGTTGGCGTTCGGCTCACGCCGGTAAATATCAGTGCTTGGCTGATTGATGTCCAACCAACATCCGAAATACTCGACCTCGTCACTACCCGTCCCATTTAGCGGTCGCACGTTTTGGGGATCATCCTGTAATTCGAGATTCCCCACACGCGCCGCAGCAAAGAACGGAATAGAGACAACCTCATTTCCCGCCAAACCAATCAGCGGACGCACGGTCGACCCGGTCGTATAGACTGGATACGTCGACGGCCGAAATTCCATCGAGGCAGCCGCTGTCGTAAACATTCGAAAAAACACCCGAACATGTTCGGCGTTCTGCCCCACCGGCGCCCGATACCGTACGCGAGCGAAAGCGTAGTTATAGATTTTCTTGCCACTGAGGACTGGGGCAAGCTCAAGCGGGCTTTCGGCCTGGTCGGTCTTAAGGTCGCGCTCGAACGGATGTGTGATTCCTTCCGGGCGAGCACGCAACTCCGCAAGTACCCCATCGAGAAACCTGTACGGGGCGTTGACATCAGCCTCTTGCGTAACGCTTGCGAATGTTTCGTCTTGAGCAATTTGCAGCACGCGCACGTCGAGGCTGAGCCAGTGAGGGTTTCCGTCGACCATATAGGGATTTTTCCGCTTGAACAAGGTTACGTTGCCTCGTGTTTCATGTCCTCCCCTCTGAACAATAATGGAAACAGAACGTATTTCGGCAGAACCCAAGGCGCTGAACGCAGAAACGTTGGTAAAGCGGATCGAGTAGACAAGCACAATCTTCTGCCCAATTCCAGGCGATGCACTACCGCTCTCAAACAACGTACGTTCCAACCGAGCACTCATGCCGGGAACGGTACCTCCCCCATTCCCCCACTGAAACAAGATAGATGGTCCACCCGGCAACCCAGCATCGCCAGACACAAACCCGTCCATAACGACATAGAACGCGTCGTAAAACGTCGCCGGGTTGCCCATTGTACTGACTTCCATCTCAGAGAAATGACTGCGGTCGGTGATGACGTACATTGCACCACCGACTCGGATGAACCGCGCATACTGGCAAGGACGGCCACCTTCGTCGATTAAGAACAACATGTAGTGTCCAGGAGGGGCAACGGCTCCATGGGGCGGCGCTGTCAGTGTGAGTGCTGTCCCTTCACGCCCTTTGATCGCGAGCTCGATGCACCGTTGGTCCAGGTTAATGGAGTGAGTCATTGACCCACACCGGATTAAGGCTGCGCGACGGATACTCGCCGCCTCTGGGCTCCGCACAGTGAACAGTTGCCCATACGCCACATTCGATGGACAATCGGATATCCTTGGTCGTGTGCCTGCTGGATAAGGCGGCGTAAAGATCTCGGCGTTCAGCACACGGCGGTCCACTCCTCCTTCGGTCCTAGCGGAATTCACGTTCGAACCCGCTGTCCACACACGTCCATCAGGAAGCAGCAACATGGTGGAATGATAGTTGCGCACTTGCTGAGCCGGTTCTTCGATTGTCTGCCAGCTATCGGTCACGGGGTCGTATAGTTCCGGTGCTTGTACCCCTGTGGCGTCGTTCGCCCTATCCTCTGCTCCTCCAACCACCACGACCTTACCAGTTGGGAGCAAGACAGCCCCTGAATTGTTCCGAACCTTTCCTGCTGCCGATCCAACTCGCGTTCCAGCGTTCTGCCATGATGGACTGGTAGCCCCCAAATCAAGCTTCATCGGTTGGACAGCCCCGGTCACCAAAATTCGAGCACGATAGTTGTCTTCAGGTGACAAGGGTAGGATGACTGAAGAAATGGCCCCGCCGGCAGGCCCAGCGGTCACAACCGTCGCGGCTCCTGTCCAGGAGTCGTATCGCATGGTTCCACCGCCAGAATCCACTACGAGAACAAGCCCATCGGCTGGAATCACGTGCATCCGTGCATATCCACCCACTCCTGGAAGCGCTGGCATCCGCGTCCACGAATTGGTCGCTGGCAAGTACCGCTCTGGCGTGTCATTCTCATGACGTGTATCGTCACCCGCAGGATGTCCGCCCACGGCCAGCAATTGTCCATTCGGTAGAGTCAAGATGGTTGGATACCATCGGCCTCCGCCAGTATCGTTCATCTCCTGACCGGGCTCTGGACCAAATCGAGCAATTTCAGAAAAACCGGGCGCGAACGGGTTGTAGACCCAACAGCGCCGTTCGGCTGTGAAGTGTCCAAGCATGCCATGTTCGCCTGGAGCCTCGGCCTCATATGTCGCTGTTCCGCCCCCGATCAGCAGTCGTCCATCGGCCATGAAGGCATGGCCACAACAAAACAGATCGGCTGGTGGAGATGACACGTATGTGATGGCTTCTGTTCGGCAATTGAAACGGCGAGACTTATCAATGCTATTCATCAGTAATGCTGGTGGGCTGTGCTCGTCGCCGCCGAAATAGATTACCTCGCCATCACCATTTGGAGTTGGCACAACAGCTGCGTGAATGGCACAGATTTCCGAATTAATAAGCGGTCCCCACGGCATTCGTCAGCCCTCCTCTGAGGTTATCTCCTATCAGCTTCCACAGGGGAGACATGGTTGTCTTGCCCCTCGATTGATTGAACTCTAAAAGTACGTCTAGCAATCGTTATGCCGCCCTGACACCACCCATCTCATCGGAAGCACTCGCACCTATTTTTCTCAAAATCGATCTTTGATGAGCTTTAGTCTCTGCATCGCAGATACAATCATGAGCAAGGTATCCAATTGCTTGAACACACATGAGTGCTTCCTCGATCTTCGCGTCGTTGCTATCTCAGGAATGCTTTTTCAATCTTGAAACAGGTTCTTTTGTGAAGATCAATCGATTAAGAAGCGATGCGAGTATATCCGTTAGGATACTGAGCGAACAAGATACAATGTCTTCGAAACTAGCAGTCCCGCATCCTGCCTACAGAACCTCACCGCTCAAGCGGTTCATCCAGCAGGAATTGGAAACGTCGATCGCGCACTTGTTGGTCAAAGGAGAATTTCGGGATGGAGATACGGCAGCGGTCGATGTCAAAGACGGCGGAGTCGTCGTCGTACCGACCGTGACGGCGAAGTGAAGGCCCTCTAGCCGATCGAGACGGCGCCGCCTTTCGCGTCGATGGTCTGGCCGGCCTTCGTCTGCTTCTCGATCTTCCATTGTTTGGCCGACACTTCGAAGAGATGGCCTTTCATCGTGTAAAACTCCGCGTGTGAGCACGACACAAGGCCGGGGGCTTTCACATCAAGTTGGAGCAACACCCTCCCCGAGTCCGTTTCCTTCAGGGCCACACGCTCGACGGTTTTGTTCACATCATAGGCGCGCCGCTCGTTGAACATCAGCGTGCTGTCCACCATCTTGGCCAGCATCCGACCGTCCGCATCGAACAAGGCAAAGTTTACCAACAGCGCACCTGTTGAAGCATGCCGGGCCACCTGGATTTGCGGTACCCCTTCGATTTCGATCGTGCCGTCTGAATTGCGGTAGAGATTGGAGCCGACTTCGATATCCATGATCGGGGTCAAGTACCAAATTTCAGGTGTCGAGTTTCGGTTGACTGATTTACGTCACGCTTTCTTGATGCGGTCGAGAATCAAGGCGATGCAGCCGGCCAGCAGGCCGCCTCCCATAATCGTGATCAGGAGTTCCGCAAGCTTGAGATCCCAGACAGAGCCTTGCGCCTCCATGACTTCTCGAATGCCGCCTTGCACCATAATGACGGAGAGCGCCATGGTCGCGCCCACCGTAAACCACCACAGAAATACTTTCAACGTTGCCACCGAAATACTCCTTATGCGTCCGGGCTGCGGTCGAACGAGCGGTACTGGATGGCCTCCGCCACATGCATGGCCTCAATCTTATCAGACTCGGCAAGATCGGCAATGGTGCGCGCGACGCGTAGAATGCGTCCGTGTGCCCGTGCCGATAGCCGTAGCCTGGTCATGGCCTGCTCAAGCAGATCTTGTGTCGGCTGATCCAGCCCACAATACCGTTTCAGCTGCCGCGGCTTCAATTGGGCATTCGTGTAGATGCCGTCGTTCCGATAGCGAAGACGCTGGCGGTCGCGAGCCGCCACGACCCGCGACCGGATCGCCGCCGACCCTTCGGTGGAAGGTTGTTCGCTCCGCAGTTCCCGAACCGGCACCGGCGGCACGTCCAGATGAAGATCCAGCCGGTCGAGCAGCGGGCCGGACAGTTTTGCCCGGTACCGGCGAATCTGCGCGACTGAGCAGACGCAGGGCCTCGTTCGGTCCCCGTAGTAGCCGCACGGGCACGGATTCATGGCCGCGACCAGCATGAACCGCGCAGGGTACTTGAGTGACCCGCTGGCCCTCGTCAACGTGACGTGGCCGTCTTCCAGCGGCTGCCGCAACCCCTCCAGTACGCCCCGTTTGAATTCCGGCGATTCGTCGAGAAACAGCACCCCGTTATGGGCCAACGAAACTTCGCCGGGTCTCGGCACCGTGCCACCGCCGACGAGACCGGCGTCGGAAATGCTGTGATGCGGAGCGCGGAAAGGACGCACTGTCAGTAAGGGCCGCGCAGGCGCCAGTTGACCGGCGACACTGTGCACCCGCGTCGTTTCAATGGCTTCATCCAAATCCAGAAGAGGCAGAATCGACGGCAGACGGCGCGCCAGCATCGTCTTACCGGACCCGGGAGGGCCGACCATCAACACGTTATGCCCGCCTGCCGCCGCGACTTCGAGCGCCCGTTTCGCGTGATCCTGTCCACGCACGTCGCTGAAGTCTTCGTCCTCGATCGGTCGGCCGGACTCGATCATGCCGCGGTTCGACACGCACGGCGCGATCGCTTGGCCTCCTCTCAAAAACTCCACCGCCTCGGGTAATGTCTGAATGGGATACACGCACACCCCGTCGACCAGCGAGGCTTCGGGGCCGTTTTCAGCCGGCAGCAACAATTCGAATCCTTTGCGGCACACCAAGCCGAATGACAACGACCCGGTGACCGGCTTCACGCGTCCGTCGAGCGAGAGTTCTCCGATCAGCACGCGCCGGTTCAGCGCCTCCGGCGAAATGACTTCTTCCGCGACGAGAATACCAACCGCGATCGCCAAATCCAGTCCCGATCCTTCTTTCTTGATCCCCGCCGGCGCGAGATTGACCGTGATGCGTTTGGCGGGAAAGTGGAAGCCGCTGTTCTTCAGTGCGGAGCGGACCCGATCACGGCTTTCCTTCACCGTCGCGTCGGGCAAGCCGACGACGGAAAATTGCGGGAGGCCGCCCGCAATATCGACTTCGACATCCACCAGGTGGGCATCGAGACCGACGAGCGCTGCGCTCGTCACCTTAGCGAGCATGCAAGAGCCAGCCTTTCCACGCTGAAATGAGGCGCGATTATAGGAATTCTTCCGAAGTGTTTCAATAGAACGGTCGGGCAGCACCGGCGCTAACATCTTGTGGCCGAACGCGGTATAATCCGCCCCCATGCACCTCTGGTCCTTCTCCCAGAAGGAACCCTTCGTTGGGATCGTGCCACGATCGACACGTAGACTCCGGCTGGCCTGTCTTAGTATGGGGATGCTTGTGGTTCATGCTACCAACGGTGTACTTCCGGAGAGACCATCTGCCTTCGCCTCACCCGCTCCCATTCAGATACAGCGATCGGGAAAAGCCGCCTCCCCTCACGTGGGCGCGGCGATGGCTGTGCTCGCGACACTCGAACAGTCGCGCGTGCTTCCTCCTGAAGGCACCGTGGAGGCCAATCGCATCATCAAGTCCGTCATCCAACTGCAATCCCTGTTCACCAACAAGACGGACCCCGCAGTGCAGGAGTTCTTGCAACATGCGGTGGCACGCAAACACGGAGATCGGACGGCACAGGTTGTGACGCAGTTTCACTCAGGCGGCTGGACTCCGGACGTGCTGGAAGCGCTCGCCGATGCGGTCCTCCTGAGCCCAACGGAAGTGCTTGCGCGGCTCGCGCCGGGGCTTGCATTAGTGAACCTCTCGGTGGATGACTTGCAGCACTTCATGCAACTGGTTCGGAACAGCGAGCGGGCGCTGGCAGATGCCGGGAAGAATTTTCATGATGTCTTTATCTCCCACCGAAAGATGATGCCGGGAGCGGCAGGACGGTCACTACACTAAGGAGGACCCCATGGCAACCAGAGCATATATCCTCATTAAGGTCAAAGCCGGGAAAGCCAAAGACGTGGTCGCGGCTTTGAAACGCATCCCCGGTGTTGAACATGCTCACCCCTGTTTCGGCCGTCCTGACATCTTCGTCTTCATCAGCGTACAGGACGAACGGGCACTCTCGGACGTCGTCATCACCAAGATCCATGCCATCGACGGCGTCGAAGAGACCGATACGCATATCGTGGCCGAGTAGTAAGCGCGATGACGCGTCATGCGTCAACCGTCAATCGGTGATGAAATGACAACTGCTCACACGCCATCACCACCTCCGTTTGACGAATGACGATTGACGATCACGGAGGCGCCGCCTGCCCAGGCTGAGCGGTAACAGGCCTCCGCGATCTCGACGGCACGGCAACCGTCTTCTCCGGTGATCGGCATAGGCGTGCCATCCTCGATCGCCCGGAGAAATGCCGTGAGGGTGGCGAGGACCGTCTGAGAGGGAGGACACTCCTTCTCTTCTCTGATCTCACCGGTGCCGCTGGTCCAACGCAGTCGGCGGCGGGGCCAATCCCCCTGGAGCCTCCCCTGCGATCCAATCCATTCAACCACTCCAACACGTTCTCCCGGCAGCCTCGCGATGTCGAGGATACACACCGTCCCGCCTTGCGTCACAAGTTGCGCAGAGACGATCGTCTCCGGTGCGGCAGGAGGAAGCTGATTCATGGTGCAGCGAACGTCCCGCACCTCATCGCCGGTCAGAAAACGAACCGCATCGAGCATGTGGATACCGATTTCTATCAACGCGCCCCGCTTGCCGTAACCCTCGGCATGGTCCGGGGCCGTCGCTTTCGGTTCGATGTGGCTGGTCAAGAGCAGCCGCTCCGATCGCCCGATTACTGCTCGACGCGTCCGCACTTCCTGGATCGTCGTGTCGAACCGCAGCGTCTGCGCCGTCATAATCGGTACTCCGGCGTCACGGGCTGATGCCACCATAGCTCGTGCATCCTCTGCTGAGGCCGCCAGCGGCTTCTCGATCAAGACCGGCTTGCGCGCCTGGACCGCCAGCCGGCAGATGTCGCGGGAAAAGACCGGCGGGGTGACGGCGATGATCGCCTCAACCGACGGATCGTCGATGAGGGCGCGAACCTCTCCATACACGCTGACCGCCTCCGCCCCGGGAAGGTCAAGTCCCTGTTCCGGATGCCGGCGGCACACCGCCTTGAGCGCGGCGGTCGGCGCATCATGCAGCAGGTGCCGGGCATAGCGCATTCCATGGCGCCCAACGCCGATCAATCCGATTCCAAGCTGCCTTTTCTTCATCTTCCCCCACGTGTCTGATACACATTTCGGCAAGAATCATCCGCCGGTCTGGTTCCCTACCATCGGCCATAAGCCATACGCCATCAGCTCGGATCTTCCGCCGAGATAGGGTCCGTTGACATTCCCGCAAACGGCTCCCTATAGTCAACCCTATGACTCCTACACAGACTGCCCCTTTTACTTTGCCACAGATCGGGACCGGGACCGCGCGGTTCCCCAGCGGCGTTCCGATCCCCACACACACCGACCAAATGGTCGATCCCTATTTCAGAACCAGGATGCCGAAGGAACATCAGATCGACAGCCTGCTGTTCTGGCCACAAGTCCAGGGTATCTATCCCGGCCTGGTGCTCCTCCACGATTGGTGGGGGCTGACCGGACAAATGAAAGACCTCGGCGCCCGGCTCGCCTGCGAGGGCTATGTGGTCATCATTCCCAATCTGTACGGCCGGCAAGGCGGCATGGTCACGGCCAATGATGAGGTTGCAGCGGCCTTAATGGACAAACAGAACGAGACGAACGTACTCACCGACATCAATTCCTGTTGTGAATATCTGAATACCCGCACCTTCGCGAAACGGAACATTCACGGCGTTGTCGGCTACGGCATGGGCGGCACGTACGCATTGCGGTTTGCCTGCACCCGGAAGCGGCTGCGGGCCGCCGTGTCCTACTACGGCAAGACGATTCAGCCGTTGGAATCGGTGAAGGACCTCTCCGGGTCCTTCTTGTATCACCAGGCCGGCCAAGATTCCTGGGCCACCAATGAGGAGATTGCCTCCTTGCAGGCGGCCTGCTCGGAATATGGAAAGAAGACCGAAATTCATACGTATCAGGATGCTGCTCAGGCCTTCTGTAACGAGATGAAACCCGCCGCCTATCGAGCCGATGCGACGGCCTTGGCCTGGGAACGAACCGCCACGTTTCTCAAAACCTGCTTTCAAGGGACCTAGACAGACACGCCCCCACCTCATTCGTACCGAGTGTTACAATGCGAAATACGCCGATGCACAGCCGTCCCAACCTGCCTGGAACGGGAACCATTCTCTTGGCGGCGGCGCTCTGCCTCGTGACCCCGATGACGGCAGTCGCTGCGGGAAAATCTTCACCGGAACTTGTATCAAAGATTGTCGTCGACCACGGCGCCCAACTCGCTGGAGTGAATTCCACTGCCAGCGCCATGGCACTGTTCACCAGCACCGTCGGCCCGGCGCTGGGCTTGAACGATGTGGCCCGTATTCTCGGCGCGAAGGGACTGTCAGCCCAGGCGGCGAAAGACCTCCGCCTCACCGAATTGTCTCAATCTGCTCAGGAACTGATGGCAGCCCTGGCGGCCTGGCAACTTGCCGACTCTCGCAGCCGACCGACTGAAGAAACGGCATCGCCATCCGTTCCTGCTTCAGAACGGCAGGACTGGATCAGCGGCACCAGCCGACTCGCAAGTCTCAACGGCTTCTTCCGGTTGATGGCGGAGCCCTCCGCTGCTGATCCGACGCAAGCAGTGCCCCACACACAGCGAACTGAACTGCTCCTTGCGTCCCAGCAGGTGGCAATGGAGGCGCATCAACGAGCGCTCGCGGCTTGGTGGTCACTGGCTGAATGGAAAGACGGGGTCCGGCAAGCCAGAGGTCTCGCCCGCCTCTGCGGGACCTGGCAGTGGATCATCCACAACCACCACAATCACCAGGAACAGAAAATGACCATCGTCTTCCCTCCAGCCGGGCAGACATTGCCCAACGTGTCCGTACCGGCCGAAGCCGTCGTACTCGGCGACAGCATTTATTTGCGGTGGGAGGAACGAGGCTATGTGCAGGAAGACAGTTTGCTGTTCGTCACGGAAGGACACAAGAAAGATACGCTCGATGAGCCGATGAAGCTGGAAGGATCGTTTGCGAATAACACCGGGGGCTGGGGACCGATTTCCGCCAAACGCACCGCCAAGTGTCAGCCCTAGAAGCCCTGACAAACATATCTCGTCGTTTGCGAGATACGCGTCACGCTTCACGAACGACGCGCAAGCTTTAGCCTATTTTCTCTGCCACAGCCGCCAACCGAACAGACCCCAGCCGATGATAAACGTCAGTCCACCCAGCGGCGTGATCGGCCCCATCCACTTCTGCCCTGCCAGCGCAATCCCGTAGAGACTGCCGCAGAACATCACCATCCCTGCGGTAAAAATCCATCCCGCCGTCACCAACCGATGATCGCCGAAGAGCCTCGCCGCTATTCCAGCCAGAATCATCCCGAACGCATGGTACATCTGGTAGCGAGTGCCCGTATCGTAGGCGGCCAACATCGGCGGCTCCAGCATGGTCTTGAGCATATGGGCCCCGAACGCCCCGGCCGCAACACCGATGCCCGCCAGGAGACAACCGACCGCAATCAATCGCCGCGATGATGTATCCACATCCATAACTGCATTCCCTCACGTTTCTTTCATTGGGGCCAATAGACCGCGGCATCATAGCGCGATCACCCTTGGGCTTCTAGCATGAAGATCGGCGCGTATGGCCGAAAGCGAATGGGCTCGTGGTCGGAAACAGACTTGATCCTAGCTTCTTGCTCCTTGTCCCTTGATCCTCGCTAGGGCTGACCGGACATGTCATATCGACCTTATCGATAGATCCAAGCGATCCTAACCATAAGAGGAATAGAGTAATCCTACGCACCGGTGTTACCGTTCCGACCACATGAGTGAGGAAGGTAAGTGGGTTTCAGACACAATCCGCTCGACACACTCACGTTGCGGGGTGACTAAGGAGCATGTCGTGCGATTGCAATCCATGCAAAGATTCCTGACCCTTTCACCTTCAGTACGTTCGGCCGTGAAGGCTCATGACTTACCTTAAGTTGCTGGGTATATCCTTTGCCATTTTTACTTCCTTCATCTCGGCGTCACACGCAGGCAATGTAGAGCCAACAAGAAACCCAGAAGAGATTATGCTCTCCCAAGAAGAAGTAAAGTTTGTTCGGTGGTTGATTGCGACAGATGACATGATTAAGACAGCCAGCCAAGAAGGACAATTACTATATTGGCTCAATAAGGCCATTTCCATTGTGGCGCCAGGACCAATTAAGCTTATACAGCAGTGGAACATGGGTGCCCTTGAGGGCTGGAGAAAGGCAAACAAGAAACTTGTGACGCTTAAGAGGCAGGTGCATTGCGAGAGAATTCATCTCCGGATTTCTGAGGAAACAGAGAATAGTCCATTTTTTGAAAAACTATATAAAGCTAGAGGGTGCGAAGAGAATTAGCGTTTTTAATTCCGTGCTCACAATTTTCCCCTACTGGTGCCTCCTTGGCGAGAAGCTTGCAGGATCATCACTCTTTCTTTGGAGGGCCATCGCAACATCGCGCATTTCCGATCGAGTCCACCGAGGCAGATCAGAACCAACCAATGCAATTTATCCAAGTAGTTCAGTCCTCGATCGCGGCTCAATATATCCGTCACAAATCCACAAAGGAGGATCACTTCATGATTACGCTTCTCAGTTTATCTCGTCTACTTCTAATGACCATCGCAATCGTTTTTGCTACGGTTCCAAGTGGGTTTGCCTTCGACCTGAAGAAGGTAGATTCGTCATCTCGTAATGGAAATGTGGATTCAGACTTTGAGTTCACGGTAAACAAGGCGGAAGCGAACACCCTTGGATCGACTGAAATGAAAGCCACGCTTCTAGTTTTCTGCACTCAAGCTCTTGGGCCATTGGGGCCTGTGGCTGCTAAGTTTGTCGGCGAACATTTAGATCAAATCAAGCAGACAGCCACCGAAAATGGCGCCTACATCAAGATGACTATCCGTAATGGAACTGGTCTCCATATCTGGGAGGTGTACCCTCTCTAGATGACAATGAAGAGCCCTGCTCTTACAGGTGAGACCTCCTTGAGCGAGAGGCATTTGCAAGCACGCACCCCGAGACGAAGGATTGGAAAAAGATAATCTACCTTCTTCGTTGCTTGTATTTTCTTTGCCGATCGCGAGAGATTATGGAGAGTGAGCGTGTCGCTGATAAGGGTGAAGCACCATGAGAATATCGTAGCCTGAAATGCGGTATGGAGCATTCGCTGACCGTGATGGTCTCAGCGAAAACCTCGCCCGCAAGATTGAGGGATTTGGAAAAGGGTCGAGTGGACGTATTATAGAAGTTTCTAATAATAAAACCGATGAAATCATATGGGGTTAAAGGCGCACTCACTGGTATTCGACAATCCTTATATTGTCCGAGCGTGAGATGGCTCTTCGGATGATCAACCTCTACATGCACCGATGGAGAACTATTGAAATCGAAGCGAATTGGGAATGGCACCACAGGACGGGATAGCATGTCTGCAAAGATGTCGTCATTCAGATAAGATTCCTGGTCTGTCTGGAAGCTTTCCAAGTCTGGGGAGGGGAAAAATGCCAGTCTATGTGACCACAGGTGGTCACTCTGGAATGTGTATAACATCTGAATCAATGACCCATCGATCATTTTCAGATGATATGCACCAGCCTTTTCAAGAGTTCTGTATATATGGTTATATGAAACGTTCTTAAGCGCTACAGCCAGACTGTTCGCATCCTTGACCGTGACTTGAACTCCGCCTCCCTGAAGTGGTTGCACCGTCGGGAAGTTTTGGGAGTCGCAGAGGCTAAGAGAGACAACCTGGGTAATTATGCTTCTGGCTTGGCGTAAGATTTCCCTCTGAGTTATCACTTCTTTCCGTGTCCAAGCAGCCTTCTAAATTTAGCAATCACTTCGTCTGGATAATCATCAAGAACTGTTTCTCCGCTCTCAAGTGATTCCAGGATATCTTCAAGGCTTAACTGCTTCTGGCGAATTCTTTTCTTCTCTTCTGCGGTCATATCTCGGTTGATTACTCGCAGCTGTGCGCGCTCTTGAGCCGTTGGGTACTTAAACCGAAGTTGATATTGGGATTTTCTCACTCTTTCAAACTCTTTCTCGAGCTTCTCCATATCCTCGCCATACCCAATGACTCTTACCCAGGCTTTACTCCGCGTAATTGCAGTAAACAATCTGTTTCGCACACGAGCCAAATCTCCACGCCAAGCAGCATAGCAATCTTGTGCATTAATCACGTAGACCATCGCAGCTTCATTTCCCTTTGCTCGAAAAATCCCTGTAAAGGTGACCTTATCTCCCTCAAAGAACACATCCGGAGTTGTTGAAACTCCAGCAAGGCTCGAGTTTATTCCCTTTTCCAATAGCCTCTTTCTTGCCTGTGACACTGCGCTTCGTGTAGTAATGGGATCTGGATTGATAACTATGATGTCGCCCGGCTGGAGTTCATCTTTCTGAAGATTGTGCACGATCTCACTTACTAGCCATTCTATCTGCGCATCATCGGTGGCGAAACTCTTAAACCTGATAAGATCCTCCAGCGGTGAGTGAAGCTCTAGGAACTCGGGGCTTGTATCTCTGGACCTTGAAAGCGTGACCTGTTTACCTTCCTCAAATTGTCCATTAACAATGCCATAACCTATATCGAGCCAAAGTTCCTTGTGGTCAAACATTTGAATTAGCCCTTCCGGCTCGCGGTAGATTCCAAAGCCTAAGGCATGGGCTGTTGTTAGGATAGGGCGCGAGTTTCGGTAACATTTCTCCAGAATTATGTCCTGTCTGGGTTTCCCAGCTATCGCCGGAGAAAAAACTACGCGAGGCTGGCCATCTCCACTCTTGCCAAAGATTTCTTCAGGTGGGGGAAGGGACTTGTTCGTCAGGCTCTGCAGTTCGTCGTAGGCGTACACAAGGCGCTTTGGCTCTCGAAGGTATTCGTAACAGAGAAGGAGAAAGTTGGGAGAAAAGTCTTGAGCCTCATCAACTAAGATCGCATCGTATGTGGGTTTAAACTGTTTCGTTTCCTGCAAGGCTTTTTCGCATACCCCTTCGAATTCCCGTCCTGACCCAAAGGTGGATCGCGCGGCTCTATAGTCCAAGTATTCAATGCCGTGGTCTTTGCAGAAGCTATAGTAAATTCCAGATTTATCTTCACCTGGAGAGCCCCAGGCATTAATTATGTGAATGTTATCCCAGTCAGGTTCTTCATTCGTCTGCTCAATGACAAAGGTGTTGATAAGACTTTCAAACTGGCCCTTTAGGGATCGTGTATGGAATGTTACCGCTATTTTCCAATCCTGATTTTGCGCATGAAGGTATGCAACCTTAAGCGCGAGTACGATTGTTTTTCCAGATCCAGCCAATCCACGGATTCTCTGCACGCCTTCGAATGTTTCTATTACTGCGGCGCTCTGAATGTTGTCGAGGTTTGCAATTGAATCCTCGAGAGCTCTTAATTTGCTCCCTTTCGACAGAGGATCTTTTGTCTCCCGCTTTTTCTTCCCTTTCTTGATGGTTGAGATTGACTGGATTGCAGCGACTGCAGCAGGAAAGTACCGTTTCTCCTCTACTGTTAGCCCGGCAAGGAAGCCTCCGATGGTTTTCAGGTTGCAGATCGGATGCCCAGACGTTGTTATGGCTGAAGTGTTAGTAATTGCTGGCGCAAAGGAAACACAGGATGGAAGGATTGCCAGGGTACGCCCTTTAACGAGGGCTTTGTGTTGCAGGAGCTTAGCTTGTAGCTTTGTGAAGCTCTCGTCTTGTGCAAGAGCAAATTCACTTGGATCTTTACCTTCCACAATATGGAAAATAACGATACCTGAGTTTGGACTAAGCAATAGGGCATCTATCCGAAAAGGACCTTCTGGCGTTCCTATTATTGGATAGCCAATGTAAAGCGTGCCCTCCATGTCAGGTTGACTGGCAAAGAAGTTTGCTAGCTGCTCACTGGCTACGGGTTTTCTAGTACTGCCCCAAATTGTCTTAACCATCGCGCCCTTCACTGAAAGGAGAATTGCTTCAGAAGTATGAACCAGAATGGCTAAGTCAGGCAATGCCCCCCTTCTTCTCGAAGCAGACGACAACTCTTGGACTGGCTACGATCAAAAGGGAACTGAACGTGTGTATGACCTTCCCCCCGAAAACTAGACCATTGGCTTGGAAGTTCATCTGTGCTGAGATGGGCCCCACAGGAGGGGGCCATGACACGGAAACGGCACACGGAGGAACAGATCATTGCGGTGCTCAAGGACGCCCAGGCGGGCACCGGAGTGCAGGAGCTCTGTCGCAAGCACGGCATCTCGGACGCCACCTTTTATAAGTGGCGGACCAAGTATGCAGGACTGGAAGTCAGCGACGTGAAGAAACTCCGCCAGCTGGAAGACGAAAACCGGCGGTTAAAACAGATGGTGGCGGACCAAGCCCTGGACATCCAGGCGCTGAAAGCGATCACCGCAAAAAACTGGTAGAGCCCAAGGCGAAGCGAGCGGCGGCGCAGTGGAGCACCGAGCGCTTTGGGCTCAGTCAGCGACGGGTGTGCTGGTTACTCACGCTCGATCGGAACACGCTGCGGTATCGCAGTCGGCGTCAGGACGATGCGGCACTGCGGACCCGGATCCGCGAGATTGCCGAGGCCAAGCGGCGATACGGCTGTCCTCGGATTTATGTGCGGTTGCGCCGAGAGGGATGGGCCGTGAACCATAAGAAGGTCGAACGGCTCTATTATCGCGACGAAGGGCTGTCGTTACGGCGGCGGCGACGGAAGAAGGCCGCGGCGGTGCCCCGGGTGGCCCTGCCCACGCCCACGCACCCAGGCCGCTGTTATGCCATCGACTTTGTCCATGACCGGCTCGTGACCGGCCGGCGATTCAAGTGTTTGACGATGACCGATCTGTGTTCGAAAGAGGTGCCGGTGATTGAGGTGGATGTGTCGATTGGCGGAGCCCGAGTGTGCCGGATTCTGGATCGGCTGTTCGCCACCCGATCGTTGCCAGAGACCTTGATCCTGGACAACGGTCCCGAATTCGCTGGGACGGCCTTAGATGCGTGGGCGGCCCAGCATGGTGTGCAGCTGCACTTCATTCAGCCGGGCAAACCGGTCCAGAATGCGTTTATCGAAAGCTTCAATGGAAAGTTTCGGGATGAATGTCTCAACGAGCACTGGTTTCTGACGTTACAGGAAGCACAGCTGGTGATTGAAGCGTGGCGGCGGGAATACAATGAGGAGCGGACGCACAGCACCATTGGGGATGTGACACCCCAGGAGTTCATTCACAACTATCAAACCGGGACCCAGCTCACACAGGAGGTCACTTCCTCAGCGGTGGTGTAATAAACGGGGGAAGGTCATGTAGATCCGACAACGGCGTCAAGTCTGAATATTAACTTATTCTCTCACAACACCTAGACACTTTCCCTATGGCTCGCAAGCCCCGCCTCGACTTTCCCAACCCCTACTGTACCTCATCACCCCCGGCAATCAGCAGGCGTCCACCGTTCACGATCGCATCCGTTTGATCGAGCAATACAGCCCATAGGCCTGGGCCACGATCCCGGTTGCGAGCAGTCCCAGTGCTGTCCGGAGCCAATGTGAGGTGGGATCATCGAGTCCGTCCATACCGACGACGAACCCTGTGGCGATGGCGACGATGCCAACGGATCGCGCGATGACGCCCCTGAGCCACCAATTCGGTGCGGATGGATCTTTGGGAGACACAATGTGGGCAGTCTAGCAGAATGCTGAAAACGCCCGCCAGCGTCGTTCTCGCGTTGCTCAGAGACTCAACGTACCGAAGGCCAAGGCAAGGTACCTATCCGCTCGCCTTTGATCGAAGCGAGCGGTTCAAGCGAAGCTTGGTATGTACCTCCTCGCCTCTTCGCTCGCTGCGGCCTTGCTGACGGCCATTTTGAGCATCCTGCGTGGTTATTCGGTGTCGCCTCACCCATGAGAACCGCAACGTGACGGATGAGTGCCTCGCATCTATTTTCGTTCTCTCTAAGTATATTCTCATGTCCTACTAATCCTCTTCTCATCTTGCCTGATTATCGTGTACGTACCGGCTCGAAGATCATTGAGATCTATGACACCAGATCACGGCCTTCAGCCGACAGCACCGACACCTAACAAGGGAGGAGGCAGCATGACCGGCATAACGACATCCACATCCATCGTCGTGAGTCCCGTGAAGAGGGGTGCGATGCGGTTATCACCGAACCATCTCGCGGGTTTGGCCCTGAGGCTATTCGTATTTAGGGCGAATCGCTGGGGACGGCGGGCACGCTTCTACGAGCGTCACCGCGACTACTTTCCTCGGCTCATTGCCGGCCGATTCGTCGCTCGGTGCCGTGAGTTGGAGGCCAGATACCGGGGGCTCGCCATAGCGCTCTTCGGCCTCTCGGCCCACGATCAGATGGTGCCGGTCCGGGCGATAGCCTCACAGCGAAGGCAGGGAAAAAGAATTGCACCGCCTCACCGCCTGGCATTGACGTCGATGCGGTAAGCGGTCCTTGTATTGAGGCGGCTGCCTCGGTTATTCCTGGCGGCAGAGAACTTCCCACAAGGCGTGGTTGACGCTCGCGGGCTCGATCGGCAACCACGCGGTGTGATCCACATAGCCGTGAGACGCAGGGCCGGTCCCCATGTGGTGGAGAAACTCGATGTACTCGAGTAAGCGGATCCGCTTGGGCTCGCAGTCCAGTTGTTTCTGAGTCTTAGCGGAAAAGAACCGGTGTGGACTCATCATGAAACGGCCGAACCCCACCCCTCCCTGCATCATCTTATAGTCGGTCAATTGCCAGACCGTCACCACGGTCCCTTCCCTGCTAATGGTATCGGGATCGATATAGATGGTCCGGAGCCCGGGATCGAGATAGTCCTTCTCGACCGCCACCCACTCCGCGGAAGCCGATTCACCGATTAGCAAGGCCAATACGATGGAGAGCAACCTCGCCATACTCAGTCACTCGAACGGCGAGAAGGAAAGCGCCCGCGTCGGTTGGGAGATTACGCCGGATCTGGTCACGCCCGATTGCGAGCAACGATCACGGCCATGTACAAGGAGAGAAGAACGGCCGACAGAAAACCGGCTAGGAGCCAAACACATGGCCGCATTTTAAGCAATGCAGCTTTGAGGCGACGGTGTTCTTCCATTCTTCCAGCTTTTTCGTGTAGGCCTTGTTCTTCCAGACTCCATAGCCAACCCACACGCTTAAGAACCCAACGGACGACAGCACGTCCGCCATCGCAGTTCCCGATTGCGGCGTCTCCGGCGAGGTCATGGAGAGCATGATACCGACATTGACCGGCATCGCGAGGAAGAACCCCTGAACATAGGCCCACGGCTGCTTCGGCGGATTGTACTGCTGGGCCAACCCGCTCTTCACACCAGCCGCGGCCTCCTGCTTGACAATCTCGCTGATCTGCTTTGCATCCCCCGCGTTGCAAGACGGACATGTGCGTTTGGCAGCCATCGTCCTACCTCCTACGTCAGAACATCGCAGGAACCCGTCATCGGCCTCCGGTTTCAATCATAATACTTTTCGTAGCGCGATGCCAGGCCCCCACTCAGATGGGCGGCAGCCCTCCTTCCAGTATGTGCGATCGGGCTTCCAAATTTCTCGGTCCTTAGCCTACAATGCCGCTCAGACTTCCACTGTCCGAAAGGAGGCCTTGGATGACATGCTCCCGTACAGCTCCAGCTATGGCAATACTCCCATGAGTAATACGGACCCTATACATACCTGATAATCCTGATCGACGGTACTCCATCGCTCTGAGGAGATCTGACCCCATGCGCATGTTTCAAGTACGGCAGACGATTGATTATGAACTGACCCTGGCGGCGGGGACCGAACAAGAAGCCATTCTGAAAGCCAAAGGCATCCCGCTGGCGCAGTGGACTGCCGAACCGGCCGAAGTCACAGCCGAGTTGGTCGATGAGACGGACGAAATCGACGAGTACTAACAGGATTTGAGCACGACCGTCAGGGTCGTGCTTGCGCTGCACCAGCTCGCTTCATCGAGTCACTTTTTCCAGGCCGAAATCGCTCATTCACACAACTACGGCTGCTTCGATTCGCCCAGCTTCTTCGTGACACAGTCGTTAAATGCCATTCTCCGGTGATAGGGAGTCCAAAACCAGTTGTACTTCTTCACCATATCCAACTCATCCACATAGTCATTGCACCGCTTTGTCTGCGTCTCGCTCGCCTCGAGCGGCGACGTCATGACCCACGCCCCAATCCCGATGGCGAAAAAGAACAGCCCGATGCTCACAACGATCACCACAATGCCCTTTGTGTTCATGAATCCCCTCTATCCGCTCGTATGCAGCCACTCCCCGATTCTCATGGTGCCGGAGGCCGGAATCGAACCGGCACGGGCCTTTTAAGCCCGAGGGATTTTAAGTCCCTTGCGTCTACCAATTCCGCCACTCCGGCACACCGGCGTCACGGTCACTACATCTGGTCATCGGTCATTCTGAAGCATGGCCATCCGTGCCCCAAACGGCGGGACTGTAGCATCGAGGTCGAAGGTATTCAAGCAGGCTACGGGTGACTCAGGAGGTATGACGAGTGGCGCGCACCCTTGCCGGCCTGAGCCGAGCGCCTCGGCGTCAGGCCGGCAGAAGTGACTCTTCTTACACGTCAGTTCAGCGTCGCGGTGAGAACCGGCGGCTCTTCACACGGCTTGACGAACTCATTCCGGTGATTCATCACTTCCTTCACCCCGGCCTGAACCGAGCGACTCAAGCGAAGGGCCTGGACCTGTGCCTTCTTCGCATACCGGCCGATATCCCTGCGGGTTTGGACACCCGACTTCGGGGCGAAGAGGAGCCCGAGACCGGCCCCGAGGACGGCGCCTCCGGCGATCATAGCTGCAACCTTGGCAACGTGCTTCCCTTGTTCCGACATGATGAACCTCCCTTAGGTGTTGCACTGGCCCTTGTGGCAGTGTGTCTACAGATTGAGCCTTGGAGCACCAATCGTGCCAGCCACAACCCGCTTCTATCCCGATGAAATATTTATCCTCTGCCTCGTCCGATTAAGACTGGCTCATAAACAGTCCTGTTTTGCCAACAGCTCGCGACACAATCGTTTCAGAAAACCAACAGTCCCGGTGCTCCACATAGCCACCAGAGCCGCTTTGCGAGAATATTATCCCGCATACCAATCACTCACCAATCAGCTTGCAATGGAGCACCGCCTCCCATATGATCCGCTGCTACCAACCAGGAGGTAGAGTGGGCTCGTTTGCCGCAATTCAGTTCCCCAACATCGATCCGGTCTTTTTCGCGCTCGGCCCGGTGCAATTCCGCTGGTACGGCTTGATGTACTTGATCGGCCTTTCTGCCGCCTATCTGTTGATCAAACGAAAAACGGCTCGCAAGGATCTGCCCATTGCGCCGGATCAAGTCTATGACATGGTGGTCTTCGCGGCCTTGGGCGTGTTTCTTGGCGGAAGAATCGGGTACACCCTGTTCTACAATTTCCCCTACTACGCGGAACATCCCCTGAAGATTATCGCCGTCTGGGAGGGCGGCATGTCCTTTCACGGCGGCCTGCTCGGCACAATTGTGGCCCTCCTGTGGTTCTGCAAGCGAACCGGAATTCCCATCTATACCGTCGCGGATTTGGCCGCAGCCGTCACACCCATCGGGCTCGGATTCGGCCGGCTCGGCAACTTCATTAACGGCGAGCTCTACGGAAGGGCAACCGACGTGGAGTGGTGCATGGTATTCCCCGGAGCAGGTCCGGCCTGCCGGCATCCATCCCAACTCTATGAAGCGGGACTTGAGGGCCTGCTGCTGTTCACTGCACTCTGGATCATCGGACGGTGGACCACGCCGCCGGGCACGATCTTCTGGAGTTTTCTGACCGGCTACGGCCTCTGCCGGTTGTTCGCAGAGCTTTTCCGGGAGCCGGATCAGCACATCGGCTTCATGTTCAGTCAAATCACCATGGGACAGATTCTTTCTATTCCCATGGTTGTGATTGGAATTGTCATGCTGGTCTGGGGATATACCAAGCCCTCACACCGCACCTCATCTATAGGGAAAATCTAAGTTCCGGGTTTCGAGCCTCGAGACACCCACAGCGAGACTCGCTCAGTACGGCATCTCGTCGTCGTCCAATCCGACATGGTGCCCCAGTTCGTGCACCACGGTATCGTAGACCTCTTGTACCACCTCCTCCGGAGTCTCACACTGACGGAGGATCGGCCCACGATAAATCGAAATCTTCGCCGGCTGCGTCCCCCCGGTCATGAAGAATGAGTCATCGGCCAACGACTGGCCTTGATAGAGCCCCAAGAGATCGTCCTCGCTGTCGAGTTCGAGATCCTCCAGCACGTCCCGCGGCGGCTCCTCCTCCACCACGACGGCGATCGATTCCATCAGCTTGGCGTAGGGGGGCGGCAGATCGGCGATCGCCTGTCGAACCAGCTTTGCAAAACCTTCAGATGAGATATGCGCGCGCCCGGCCATTGCAACATTCCCGCATCTACAGTTCAATCGCAGCGCCGCACCGCAGAAAGAGCAGGTGAAATCGAGGTTCGGCGCTCAGGCTCTGTTTCACTGCAGCCTTGTATACCTGACCTTGCACACGATACTGTTCCGCGCGACCCGCAGCCTGGGCAGTCGAGATCACATCCGTTTTATAGTCTGCGATCCACAACTCTCCATCGAGCCGGTAGAGAACGTCGATGACCCCTTCCATAACCTGTCTGTCACCCCACGGCATGATGAACGGGACTTCACGGCCAAGGATCTGCGACGATTGGAGCCGTGCATAGGCGTCCGACCGCCCGAAGGCAACAAGAAGTTCGTTCACAGATTCAACAACCGCTGCAGCATGAGACTCATCGTCAGGCCCAAGGGTGGTCTGAAGGACAGCGGCAGCCTGACCGAGTAACTTGGAGGGGTCCTGCGAAAAGTCCCATTGCTCGAGCAGGCGATGAACCACCACACCGGCCAACCGGCCAACCGCCGCATCCTGTCGAACAGAAGTCATTTCACGCCTCAGCAGCACCATTCCTTTGCCCAGTGTCGTCGGCGTCAGGTGTTGCGGAGTCTCACGAGCTTTTGTCCATCGAGCCCTCCGTACCCCCCACAGGGCTGCCACCTCTCGTGGATCGATCAATGCCGAACCGGCCGCCCCGTCCGATCGTCGGCGGGGGCGTCTTCGTTCCGGTGCCGCGACAACACGATGGGGAATCGTGCCACTGCCGATTTTCAAGGCTTCGGTCGAGGCGGCTCCAATCTCTCCCATGCTGATGCTCTGCAGCAGCTCGAAGACCGTTTCGCCGACCGAGCGGGCGGTGATCCCCCCCGACAACAGCAACAACTCCTTCGCTCTGGTCATTCCCACATAGAACACTCGTCGCCGTTCCGCTTCCTCACGCAGTCGCAGCTTATGTTGGACCAACAAGGAGCCGAGCGACCGATGCCGGTCCAGGGAGAGGCCATAGGTTCCGCTCGACCAATCATAGGAGACTTGCAGCGCACCCCGTTCCCGCCCGCTCCCCTGATGAAGGCCCGGCAGCACGACGATCGGAAATTCCAACCCCTTGGCTTTGTGGATCGTCAACACATGCACGGCTTCGAGGGACTCCTCGGCAAGCGGGCTCTCCGACTCATCCGGTTGTTCTTCCAGCCGGCCGATCATGAGATCCACGAATCCACTCAGAGTCATGTGGGGCCGGTCTGCCAATGACGCAGCCGTCTGTTTCACCTTCATGAGATTCGCCACGGCCTGTTCGCCATGGAGCGACGCAGCGGCCAGATCAAGAAGCGGCAATCGGTCGAACATCAGCTCGATCGCCTCGTCCAACGGGAGAACCGGCATGGCCCGGTGGAGCCAGGCCAGATGCTCATAGAGCCGCCTCACGGCAGCGGCGCGGGCATGTGTCCATGTCTCGAGGTGCGCGGCATGGAGAAAATTAAAGTGCCCTGCCTGCCTGAGTTCATAGAGATCCCGATCCGTCAGCCCTCCGAGCGGTGAGCGAAGGAGACCGGTCAAAGCGATCTCGTCATGGGGATGATCCACGACACGCAACAGATTGACGAGATCGATCACCTCTTGGCGACGGTAGAAATGCTTTTCTCCCTCGATGACGTAGGGAATATCGTGCCGGCGCAAGGCATCAAGATAGGCATCGGCCTGCGTGAGCTTTCGAAACAGCAACGCCACATGACCCGGTTTCACCGACGGGCGGCTCAGGACCTCGTCGTTCAACCACCGAGCCAGCACTTCACTCTCGGCTCTGGTCGCCCCTGCCGCGTCGAAAGCCTCTTCCTCACCGTCCGGCGTCGTGACGCAGAGCCGCACTCCAGGCTCGATGGATGCGGGGCGCCGGTGAGGACGCACCTCCAAGCGAACGTTCGCCGGCTGGACCAGCGGCCGGCGCTCGAACAGCCGATCGAAAACCTCATTCACCGGCTCCAAGACTGCGGCGTCGCTTCTGAAATTCGTCGTCAGCGTCCGGACTATTCCACCATCAGCGGTGACTTTCTCCACGACCCGATCGAAGGCCTCGATATCGGCGCGCCGAAAGGCATAGATCGACTGTTTGGGATCTCCGACAATGAAGAGTTTCCCCGGTTCGAGCGCCATGTCACGCCAATGAGCCGTCTGGCTCCCCTGCCGCTCCGAGACGGCGAGGATGATTTCGTACTGCACCGGGTCAGTGTCCTGAAACTCATCGACCAACACGGCGCGATAGTCCCGTTTAATCCGTTCACGGACGGACGGGTGTTCGAACAGCAGCGCCCGGGCCCGCGACAGCAACCCATCGAACGAAAGCCAGCCCTGCCGGGCGAACGTTTCGCGGATGCTCCGTACGACCGGACCGAGCAAGTTCAACAGGTCGTTTAGGAATGCATGATCGACCGACAGAAGCTGTTGCGCCGTCTGGATCATCGTAGCGGCCTCTCTGAAATCGCCCTTCTCCCATCCCGCGACTACGTTTCCCAGTTCCTTGCCGAGCCATTCACGTTCCGACATCGTCACGTCGTGCCGGCCCTCCAACCCCTTTTCCGCCACCAGGCGCAACAGCGATACCGTGGCGGCCAGCATGTGCTCGGCCTTACGGCGTTTCGGCCGGTCATAGACATTCATGAGATGCTCCGCCCGGGCGCCCAGTTGCCGCATCCATTCCGACAGGGCCGGCGACACCACCGTCGAGGCCAGCTGCTGCTGTAGAACATTGAGATCGACTAATTCACTGCACAACGACCAGGCCAGCGATCGGACCGATTCGAGAGTGGTTGATGCCAGCACCGATCGCCACTGGTGATGGTGTACTCCGGCTGGGCTCAATTCCTGGTCGAGCCAGCAATCCCACGCAACGGTGAACTGTTCGTCAAATCGCGCTCCGTCGTCTTCTTTGAAATCGGGATCAACTCCACTCTCCAGCGGATGGAGCCGCAAGAGGTGCGCGGCAAAACTGTGAAGCGTACCGATCTGAGCCTTTTCGATATCGTGAAGTGCCGCCCGAGCCCGTTCCGCAATTTCGTCGCCGCGAAGCCTGTAGCGTTCTCGCAAGTCTTCGGGTGAGACCGCTCCCCCGTCGCCCGGCCGCATCCCCTCACCCTGCGGATGGGCGAGGACGGCGAGCCGCTCGCGCAGCCGCACTTTCATTTCGGTCGCCGCCTTGTTGGTGAACGTCAACGCGACGATCTGCGTGATCGGGACCGGAGCCGGCTCTTTCATGAGGAGATAGACGAGGCGATTCACGAGCAAGGTCGTCTTGCCGGTTCCCGCCCCGGCCACAACGACGACGTTGTAATCGAACGTCGTCTCGGCCGACTCCCGAGCCATCCGATCCGGAATCAGGAGCTCGTTAGTCATCGGCCACCTTCTGGGTCCGAAGCAGCTTCAGCGCTTTCGGTTCGGCCGCGCGATAGGCCCGCCACCAGGTCGGCGCATGTTCTCGCCGACAGACCACTCGGAATTCGCATCCGTCACAATAGCCGTCCGGAAGAATGAAAAAGCGTCCCGTACGGATTCCGTTCACTAACATTCTGATCGTGTTTTGGATGACCGCCCCGGTATCTGATGCCCACGACATCGTTTCAAACGTCGAGCGGCTGATCGGCGTCGACCACTGGGGAGCGAGAAACAGGAACTGCACCTGGCTCGGTGGAAGCTGTCCGGGAACGGTGAGGCAACTATAGAGCGGAGGTTGCAGCCGATACCCGCGGACCGCGGACTGGGCCAGGTGACGATCTTCCGGTTTCATGGCTGAACCGACCTTGAACTTATAATCGAGCACGCGGAGGGCGCCGGAGTGCCGGTTCCGGTCGAGCCGGTCGATGCGGCCACGGATCTTCAACAATCCTTCGTCAAGAACACCGGGAATGGTTCCTTCTCCATCCACTTCAAAGGCAACCGGCGCGTAGGGATGCTCGGCTTGATCCGCTTCGTCGGCTTTTACCGCCTCCTGCACAAGCATCCCGATCTGTTCTTTCGCCAGCTGCCACAGCAGATAGTGGCCCGTTCGATGCTGCGCGTCCAGGTCTGTCGCCGCCTGGTCGACCGACGCACGGACAATCTGCTCGATGGCCTCGCCTGCCAGCCGTTCAGCCGGCCACCCGGCCTGCACGAGGTATTCATAACAACGGCGCAACGCGGCGTGGCAGAGAGTCCCGACCAGCGCCGCATCCGGTTCCTGCCCGATTGCCATGCGGCTTGATTCGAGTCGCAGCACATCCGCGGCGAAATATTGGAAGGGGCAACGCGCATACCGTTCGAGCGGTGTCGGGGCGACGCCCCGTTCGATAAGCCGGGTCCAATGAGGCTCGACTGCTCCGGTCATCCCATCGAAGGGATTCAGTGTCACGCCATCCTCTTCGATTCGACCGAGCGCCTCGGCCGCATGGCGAAAGGTTTCCGCATCGCGCCCAAGCGCCTGGACCAGCTCGATCGGGTTTTGCCCGTTCAGGGCCATCCACTGCGTCAGTTCAGCCGGAGGGAGAAACAGTTTGATGGTCGGCCGCTGCAGGACTCGATCGCTCAGACGGCGAGGCACCATCTCTATCGGCTGCTCATCCTGACCGAACCGGCGCCGGGCTTCTCCGAGATACGGAGAGGCAGCCAACATGCGCCCTGATTCATCGGCCCGTTGATAGGAGAGGTAGAGCCGTTGTCGCGCCGCCTGATAGAGCAGATGGAAGAGCAGCGTCTCTGCTCCATACGCCGTCAGCTTCTCGTCGATCTTGAATCCGAGCGTCTCGTCGAGCACGCGCCGGTGGCGGTCCCGGAGAAATGCGTCTTCCCGGATATAGCGTGGGAACACTTTTTCGTTCACACCAAGGACAAACAGGCCTTTGAAGGGCAGCCCTCGCGCCGCCATCACATCGAAGACCATGACCCCCTCTGATGAGCCATCGTGCAGGGGCGTCGTCGTTTGCTCGAATGCATGGGTCAGCAGCTCGACGAATTCCGCCCAGGTCATCTCCTCGTTGAGCGGCTCCAATTCGATGAGCGTGATCCAGATATGATCGATGGCGTCCCATATCATCGCTTGGCGAACAAGCTGAACGTCCTCAGCAGCTGATTCCCCTGCATCAGGGCGGCGCAGGCGCTGTTCGACGAGTGTTCGACAAGCCGTGACCATCCGACCGATCGTGCCTCGCGATGGCAGGGCCGAACAGTCTTGTATGAGCTGTGAGACCACCTGCCAGAACAGGATGATGACCTCCGGCGCAATTGCCAGAGAATCCGCGAGGCTCTCGTCACCGTCGAGAACTAATGACACGTCGCTCACCAGCTCCAGCCGTTTCCACTCCTCGACCCCGTGCGTAATGTGCAGGGCTTGAACCAGTTGTTTCCACTGTTCGGGCCGGTAGAACGCCGACAGGTCATCATACAAATCGGTGGCATAGAGCGGAGATGTCACGACATCCACCACCGACGCGCGGTACAAATCGTTCAACGGCAGAGATGCCAGCTGCAAGATGAGCTTGCAGATCGGTTCCTGAATCAACGGCCGCGACGCGGTCGTGCGAAAGGGAATCCGATGGCGGTCGAAGATTGGCTGGAGATGCGCACTGTACGGATCCAGCGTACGGGCAATGACGCCGATCTCGCCGAATCGATAACCGTGAGTCTCAACCAGATCGAGAATCGTGCGGCAGGCCGCCGCCAATTCTTCTTCTGCCCCAATCACGCTCCGTATGCTGAGCTGGACGGAGTGTTGGGCCGCGGTGGACGATTCCTGCTCTAATCGGATCACCGCACCATCCGACATCGCCAGCGGCTGGATATAGCGATCGAAAAATCGCCGTGCGAATCCATAGGCCGGATCGTCTTCGAGCGGGAAGAAGACGGTCGTGTCCTTGGCTCGACTGACGGCGTCAAACAGAGACAGCTGCACCTGCGTCAGGTCATAGAATCCGTAATAGAACACTTCCCTCAGCGACTGGAGGAACGAAGCAGTCGGAACAGAGGGGATGAGCGCCTCAGCCAGGTCGTCTGGTGTCCCGATCCCAAGCGTCCTGCCCGCTTCCTGCACCGCCGCGTAGAGTGTCACAAGTGCGCCGAGCCACTCCCGGTCTTCTTCCTCGAAATAGCCTTCCTGGAGGCCTTGCAGCGCCGGCCCTGGCTCGACACCCGCATCCTTCAAGTCGCGAATCGTCGCCCAGAGTGCGCCCCATGTGCCGAATGATTGCCCGACCCGTTGTAACGGAGCTTGGCTGTTGAGCGTGCTGTGAACAATGTGGCGGACGAGTTGTTCGAAGAACAGCTCGTCAATAACCCGCGGCAACGGGCGATCGACCGGCCCGTCTCCGGCCAGACGCAGAGCCAGTTGATGGAAGGTCAAGATATGCAGATTGAGCAGCGACAGCCCGTGTTCGACGGCGAGCAGCGTGCGAAGACGATCGGCAAGCGGCTTGGATGGAACGAAGATTCCAATCGGCGCAAGAGGGTCAGCGGCCTTCGCGCGTATGAGATGATCAACCAGAGCGGATTCGAGAGAAGGATGGAATCGACCGGTGACGATCTTCAGCATGGGAGAAACCGTCAACCGTCAATGGTCATACGTCAACCGATAGGAAAGAGGCTCTCATCTGAACGGTTGACGGATGACGAATGTCGAATGACGGATTGTTAGCCCGTTTCCGGTCCCAGTAATTCGCCGTTGCAATCGACGCAGGCCCAATCCCCGTCGATGAAGGACATGGGATCGCCACAGATCGGGCAATCAGGCGGAGGTCCCTTGGCGATGAGCGGGAGAAGATCCGGGAGCTCATTATCATCGTCGTCCATAGCGCTCCTAGCCCGCACTATTCATGACGGTTCGTGACGAAACCGTCGAAACGCCAAGCGAGACGGGCACGCGGAGCCTCGAGAGGCCGAGGCATACTTGAAACAGTATGTCGAGGTCACGAGGGGCGAGCCTGCCCGCTTGGCCGCAGACAAACCGCGGCCAGGCTTGTCGCAGCGGCGTGTCGGCGGTTGCAGTAGAAGTGTTCATGAATAATGCGGGCTATCCTTCGCGCTGTTTCAGCTTTAATTGAATTGCCTTTTCCGCGCTCTCCCGGCTCGGAACCCCGACGAACGTCAATCGCCCGTCGATGATGGTGGCGGGTACCGCACGGACGGAATGGCGATCCGCCAACTCTTGACCGTCTTTCGTCGTGATATCCACTTCCCGATAGGAAAAACTGTACTTCACTTTGAGCTGCTTCCACAAGCTCTTGGCCGAGGGACAGGCGCCGCAACTGGGCGAGACAAGTAATGTGATGTTGGGCATGATGCTTCCTGAACAAGTCCAAAACTAGTGAGACGTTGGAATCTTAGCACCCGCTGAAAAGTCGGCGCAAGGCGCAGAACCAGGACTGGTCAGAGCTCACGAGGTGCCCGCGGTATCACACGCCTCACGATACGAAACCCTCGGGCGCGTGCGTCGCGCAGGATCGCGCGCCGGATCTCCCCAGGCAAGGCTTCCGGAGGATGGACACCGGCGAGATGACGGGGAAAATGTTTGACAAACAGCGACGCCATGCGCGCCGTCGCCCACGCGATGGGCGACCGTAACTCACCCTGCCGGTACAGCAGATACAAGCTCGGCATGGTGGCATCCCATCGAATCGTCATCCGGCGGTTCTCTTTGATACCCTCAACGACCACCGCCGCCGCAAAATGTGCATTGTGAAGGATCCCCCGCTGGATCAGACGATCGACCGTGCCGGGCGTCGGCGTTCGCGGAAAGCGTGAGGATACGAGCCCTCGCGATTTTCTGAGCTTGCCCTGCCGATACCAACGTCGCAGGCGCTCGGCGTCCAATCCGCCGATTTTGGCATCCATCGACCGGAGCGGAATCACATGGGGCACCGTAACGACTTCATCTTGAGCTGCCAGCATGACCGGCACCGGACCGATCGGCGCCGGAAAACGAAACATTTCGCGCTCCCCGAATCGCTGACCGAGCGAAAACCGGCCGCCATGGTAGACGCGGGGCCGAGAGACTGCCTCGTCAAAGGACACTTCCGCCGACCATTGCGATACCGGATGCTCGCTCTCAGTGGATTCATACAGCCGAACCTGAACGGTCTCGACCGAATCCAGCAAATCCGCCGCTGCCGCCACAAGGAGATTGGTCAGCCCCGGCGCAACCCCGGCCGTAATGACAGCCGCCCGACGCTTCTCATGGAAACGCTGCCTGAACTGTAACTGTTCGGCGCAAAAGGGGCTCTTCGTCAGATGAGCGGCCGTATCGAGATAATGCGCCCGCAACCGGAGCGCGGCGCGGAGGACGATCCGATTACATACAGCAGGAAGAGCGTTCACGACTAACTGGGCCCCCCGGGCAGCCTTGACGATGCTCCAAACATCGCGGGCATTCACCCGGTTGACCGTCACCGGAAGCTTAGCCCCCAGGAAACGGCGCGCCCGTTCCGGCTCTCGATCGCCGCACGTCACATGATGGCCCTGGCGAGTCAGGAGTTGAACGAGATACGAACCGGTTGCTCCGACCCCGAGCACGAAAATACGCATGGGGTCGGGAGCTTACCACATCCAGCGGGCGGAGCGACAAATCAGGGATCAGAGTGCAATTTGAGAGGAGCGATCAGCCCGGTTCAGCCGCTTGGCGCCCACTCGTCCAGTTTCCTCGCGACCTAGCTGCCTCATTGACACCTGCATCAAGAGTCCTTGAAAATGCCGGCTGCTTTTCTCCTCTCACAAGGAGAAGCAGAAAGATCGATGCCGATGAGCCCAATCCGCACATTCAGGATGATCGCGTTAGCCGAGGGGACGTCGTTTCTGATCTTGTTGTGCATCGCTATGCCGATGAAGTACATGATGGGGATGCCGATGGCCGTCAGGGTGGCGGGATCGATCCACGGATTTCTGTTCCTGCTCTATGTCGCCAGGCTGGCCACACTCCGCAGCAAATACCAATGGGACAACAGGTTTTCCATACAGGCCTTCATCGCTTCGATCCTCCCGCTCGGCACCTTCCTGTTCGACAAATACCTGCGCGAGAAGGAAGCGGCCGCAACCTGACGGCCGCCATGTAAACGCTTCACCGCTTTCCGTCATAGCCTTGGTCTTTCCACCGCTGCAGTAATTGAATGCGTTTCTGCAGTTGCTCGACTGTGGCTTGATCGACGCGGCTCCCTGTCCGCGCAATTAACTCGGCATTGAGTCGCCGATGATCGATCACGCTGTTTCTGGCGACGGCGCCGACGAGCAACCGGTGGAGATCGCGCAGATCCTGCTTCCGCTCGTGCAGTGAGACCGATGGTTCCGCCACCGCCGTCGCACTGCCCTCCCCTTTCATCTCTTCCTCGCCGATCACACTGTCCATCCGTGCGACGGCCATCAGCGGCATGTACTCATTGGTCGAAACCGTGACACGGCCGAAGAGATCCCGTTGTCCGGCGGGCATGATGTCCTCCAGCACATGATCCCGCTCCGTCTTGATCTGACGGGCGTAATGCGCCAGGATCGGATCCTTGGGCAAATAGAGCCAGGCCCGTTGGGGATTCGGCACGCCGTCCTGCATACGGACGAAGCGCCCGACCACCTGCCGGAAATACATTTCCGTCAGCACGTTCGTGCCGTAGACGCCGACCCGCAACCGCGGAATATCCACCCCCTCGCTCACCATGTTGACCGCGACCAGCCACTGCTGTTTTTTGTGTGTGGCAAACGCTTCAATCGTGCGCGAGGCTGCCGGATCATCAGACACCGCCACCTCCGCTTTTGTACCAGTCAGCCGCGCAATCAGCTCTGCCACCCAGCGGGCATGGTCCTGATCCATGCTGACAATCAGCCCTCCGGCGTCCGATTGTTCTTCCTTGCGCAATTGAGTGAGCTGCGCATGGGCATCCGCGACCACTTGTCCCAACCAGGATTCCTGCAGCAGCGCCGTTTTCAACCGCTCCCTCTGCCGGTCGAAGGTCAGCCCGTCTTCAAACGTCGCCGTATGTTCGCGGCCTTCGGAAAACCAGGTCAGCTCCCCTTCGTAACTGGGAAACACGATCGGCCGGCAGACGCCGTCGGCAATCGCGTCGGTATAGCTGTACGTGAAATCCGCTCGGCTCTCTCCCTGTTCATACCGAATGAAGGGAATGGGATTGTTATCCGAGCGGAAGGGCGTGCCGGAGAGAACCAGGCGAAACACCGCCGGATCGAACGCCGTTCGTAGCGCCTTGCCCCAGTTCTTGCCGTCGCCCGCATGGTGCAGCTCATCGAGTATGACCAGCGTCTTCTTGACCCGGCAGGCTCGTTGAAAGCTCTCCGGCGCCAGACACACTTGTTGGTAGGTTACGACGGCGCCGTGATAGTCCGAGGCTTCGACGCCCTGTTCGTTCGTCAACGCCGGATCGAGTTGCAGACCGACCTTCCCCGCGGCATCCGACCATTGCGCGCGCAGGTGGCTGGTCGGGCATACCACCAGCACGCGAAATGCGGACTGGGTTCTTAGAAACTCATGCGCGACGCGCAGCGCAAACCGGGTTTTCCCGGCGGCAGGCGTCGCCATCGCCAGAAAGTCCGCCGTCGGATGGGCGCACACGGCCGCCATGGCGCGGCGCTGCCAGTCCCGAAGGGGTGCGGTCCAAGCGGGCAAGATCTTCATCACCAATGTGTCGTCGTGAATGTGAGGAGATGAGAGAACGCGGGCTAGCCCACATTATTCATGACAGTTCGTCGCGAAATCGCCAAGCCGCGTCGTGAGACCAGCGCGTGGAGCCCCAAGGACTTGAGACGTACTCGTGCAGTACGTCGAGGGTCAGAGGGGCGAGCCCGCTGGCCGCAGGCTCGTCGGAACAGCGGATCGGCGATTGCAGCAGAAGTGTTCATGAATAATGCGGGCTAGTCCAGCCAGTCTTTGTCTTTGAGTTTCCCCGGCAGATATTTCTTCGTGAGGAACTGGAAATCCTTGTTGGCCAGCGCGTCGAGCTCGTACTTCAGGCCGCTCGCCAGCATCCGCTTGATCTCCGCTTGCCAGGACGGCTTCTTGAACCACTGGTAGTTCATCAGCTCCTTCGCGCGTGCGATGTCCTTCTCGTTGAGTTTGATCCCGACGTTGCGCGGCAAGCCGTACCGTTCGGGATCGGCACTGGATAGGCCGATGAACTTGGCCTTCGGGATCGCCATGCGCTGGCTTTCAAACGCCAGATTGATCGAGCCCTGTTTGACAACGGAATAGATGTAGTACCCCCAGGGGTCATTATCGACCAGCACGTAGACCGGCAGTCGATATTCTTCATGCAATCGCCTGGCAAGACGGCGAACACCGCGCGGCGGCTGACCGTTCCCGGTCAGCAGCACGCAGTTGTAGCGTCGCCAGAACTTGTCCTCCGACAATCGGTTCCATTGGGTGCCCTTTTCGACCAGCAGGACGAAGTCCGCCGTACAGCGCCGGATCTCCAGATATTCCGGTTCGACAATGGACGGAACGGAATACCCGCCCTTGCCCAGCTTCGAGCAGTCCACGCGGTCGCCGTCGTCTCCGAACACCACCGGGCCGACAATGCTCCCGCTGTTTTCCGCCCGCACGTGCAGCTCTTCCCGCAACGCCGCCAGCGACACTTCCAAATCCTCAATCACGGGATCGGACTCGTCCTGGGTGTCGAACGTGTTCTCGTGAGAATCTTGGATCGTGTGTTTGGTCCGGTAGTAAATTTCGCGGAGCGAGGTCGTGAGCTCGGCCCGTTGCAATTCCGCCAGCGCGTCCGCCACCAGCATCGTCTGCATGAACTTCTTGGCCATGCCGACGTTGAAAAAGGAGCGGGTCTGTTTCTTATCTCCCATCTCGATCAGGCCCTTACGTGGGTTGAACGAGACGTTCGAGAGGGCCCGGATGGGAATTGCGAAGGTCGGGTCTTTCGAGCGCTCCGCCGCCGTCACCACCACATCGGCCAACCCGATGAGTTTCTTTTCGACCGGAGTCGTCTTGTGCTGTTTGGTCGCCATGGATCTTATTTCTTTCCTCGTGGCTTCGAAGCGGAGACTGGTCTGTCTCGTCTATCTGACCTGTCCGGTCTATCTTGCCTATCGGATCCGCTGAACAGCGCCATCTGAGCGGCCTTTCCCTTGGGACGCTTGGCATCTTTCCCCTTCATGCCCGTCGGTGTCTTCCCCTGCGCCTTGGTCGCTGTCGCAACCGGTTTTTCATCGCGAAGGGGATTCGCTTCAACCGGAGTCTGAACCGGCGCGGCGACCGCCTCACTCTCCACCCGGCTGGCCAGATCCACCTCGCCTTCGATCCCTTCCTCCGTCACGATAATAGAATGGGGCAGCCCTTCGGGTCCCGCGCCGGTTTTGCCCAACGCCTCGTCGGTCTTCGCCCCACCCGTCCGCGAGTTCGCAATCTTTTGGAGTTGCCCTTTCAATTTCTCTTTGGCCAACTTGCCGCCCTTGAGACGATTGCAGGCCTCGACCACTTCTTCGATATACAGCTCGAAGATGTTCCGCCGCCGATACTCGCTGGCGGCCCGTTCACGGCGGCGCAAGAATAACCCCAACCGCCTGCCGCACTCCCGCAAGGCCAGCGTAATTTCCTTTTGGATTTCGTCATAGTCGGCGATCGCTTCCTTCGACTCGCTCGTGAACGGCACCCACACCGAGGCCATATGGACGAAGATCACCATCGGCCCGGCCGGCAAGGCTCCGCGCGACTGAGCGACACCGTAATTCTTCCAGGTCGTACCGAGCACCGCCTTGAACGTCGAACAGGCAGATTGTTGGTAGAGCAGCGGCACGCGGTTGGCGTACCGGATCACGCGGGCGAGTTCCGAATCATCCTCTTCATGTTCGCCTTCGGCTTTCGGCGCGGTGGGCTGTTTCGTCTTGTTCTGATCTTCCGGTCGACGGCCGTAGGCCAGCCCTGCTTCGATGATGAAAGGGTTGCCCCGATAGACCGCCGGCGGCCGACTTACCGCCGTGTAAAACTCGCCTTTGATCTGTTTGTAGAGGCCGGAAAGAATGGCCTTTTCGCCAATTGGCGAGATGCAATTGGTCGGCGGCGCCATGATCTTGGTCTCTTGGATTGTCCGGTAGAACGTCTCGGCGGCGGCCCCCTTCAAATCTCGCGGCTTCGTGTGCGCCGGGAGTTTCGCCGCCTTGCACATGTCGTCCGCCAACTGCGGCGACACCCGGCAAAAGTCGCTTGCCAAAAATCCCGAAATCGAATGGCTCTTGGTGTCTTGCAGCATCTTGAGGAACATGCCGAATTCAATGCCATAGGGATGCGGCTTGATCTCGCGCGGGGACGGCGGCAGTTCATGATAGGTCCGGGGATAGTCCTTCGTCTCCCCTTCCGGCGTGTGATAGATCAGCCTCACATGGGGATTGGCGATGGACGTTTGCTCCAGCCATTCGTCCACCGATGCCCGGCCTTTCTGGTATTTTCCTTCGACTTCAAGCGTGACCTGCGTGCCGCGCGGCTGGGTCCACTCGATCTGCTTGTTTTCATGGACCAGCGGTTCGTTCTTCTTGGTGTCGATTTGCACTTCAAAAAAATGCGCGGCGGCTTTGGGACCGATACGGGAAATGATCTGCACCGGCTTGCCGGTCGTCAGCTGGCCGTACATGCCGGCGGCAGAGATGCCGATACCCTGCTGCCCACGGCTCATGCGCATCCGATGAAACTTGGAGCCGTAGAGCAGCTTGGCGAAGATGCGTGGAATCTGCTGACGCACGATGCCCGGCCCGTTGTCAGTCACCGTGATGCGGAACCGCGTGGCCTGGCTCGCCGACGGCGCAGCGCCATTGGTTGGCACCACGTCCAGCCGCACCGTGACATCCGGCAGAATGCCGGCCTCTTCGCACGCGTCCAGTGCGTTGTCCACGGCTTCCTTGACGCAGGTCAGCAGCGCCTTGCGCGGATTGTCGAAGCCGAGCAAATGCCGGTTCTTTGTGAAAAATTCCGAAACCGAAATCTCCCGCTGCCGCGCGCCCATCTCGACCGCCGTCACTTGTTGCGCTGGCCTGGCGGCTTTCTTCGGAACGGGCGACTCAGATTCGGATCTGGCGGAGTCTGGAGTGGATGTCGCAGAAATCGGATGTTGCTTGGCCATTTGTCCTCACAGCACGGTGTCATAAAAATCGCGCGGCATTCTACACAGAATGGGCGTCTGAGGAAACCCTGGTAGACAATTTTTTGCGACTACGACAGAAAGAATGGAACCGAAGAGGTTGAGTTAGGGTGGGAGGAGCACGCACCTAACCGAGGACGATTAGGTACGACGGAGATCTTGGGAGGATTTTAGGCTTCCCAGTACAAGCTGGTCCTGCACACCATCCTCTTTCGCTCGATCCCCTGATGAACCATATTCCCTCGGGGCGTTAACTCCCCCCACGAAGACTACGATAGACCTCGTCGTACACCGAGTCAAGCGAACCGTTTTGTTGTGACACAGGACGAGCGCTGATTGAAAGAGAGGTTTGGAGATATTATGATTCGAGCAATGACCGCCGGACTACGCAGACAATTCTTCCACCCTGCCTTATTCGCCACCCTGCTCGCCGTTCAACTCAGCACCGGGTGCTCATCCCTGGACACCCTATTGGCCAGCATCGGATACCGGCATCACAATGAGTTCGACCGCTTAGTTGAGCAGGCCACAACCGCCCTCCAGACATCGGCTCCCGGATACACGTCGAATCAGGCGAACCGATTGGCGGAATCGGTGCATGAGCTCAACTTTGCGGGTCTGATCGCGCTGCTCGCAGGAAAGTCGTTTGCAGAACCAACCGGAGCAGACTTCTTTGACAGCGCTGCCTCGGCTGTACAAAGGGAGTTTGGGGGTCATTCCGCGATAGACCGTACGCGTATCACGGCGCTCTTGAGTCACGCGTTTCGGAAGCTGAGACAGCCAAGTGACATAGAGATGGACCCTGCCGTGCGGCAGAAAGTTCTCGAGGCGGGGCTTAAACATTTATCGGACCGGGCCGTCATTCCCCATGCAAACGAGGCGGAGATCGCGGAGATTATTACCCTCTTGGAGACGGGCCGCTTCTGGGGGGATGCGTCGGACGTCACGCAAGCTGTCTATGGCGGCGTCCAAGGCATTCCTTATGATGCCTTGGGGATGCTCCAGGACCCCGGCTTAGTACGATGGCCGGTGAGCACGCTCCGCGCACTCTGCCGAGATGGGCTCTCCACTTCGCCTGCGAATGGTACGACCCCGATTCTCCACGAGACACTCAGAGAATTCCAGGAACTTCCTCCCATCGGCAGAACTGCCGCGATGCTGAGAGGTGTGCTGGCCCGTGAGAATCGAACGGTTCGTCTCGCGCTGATTCTCTATGCGCGGTCCCATGGCGTCTCCGAAATCGATGACGACACCATCGACAAGGTTGTGCTGGCATTGGACCCCGCACATCCGGACTTGCGCCCGCTGTTATTGGAAGCCGCGGATAGGGTAAGAACCAAATACGGGCCCGGCCAGGCATCCATAGCGGTTCGCCGATTACGGTAATCAGGGCGCACGATCGACGGCGCCCAGAGAACCACCGCAATTTCGACAATTTTCCCTTCCGGGAAGATCAGTTCTGGCCTGTCACCGACAGCCGATCCATTCTCCCTACAGCGCCTCCGGCCACATTGCATTTTGGAGCTAAGCGTGAGCCACCCTATCGCTCAATCCTCTCCGGACGGTATGCTTTTTGCGTTGATCTACGACCGACAAACGTATAATTGACGCTGGTATGGTCAGTGGGCTAATGTTTCCACAAGAAGAATCGATGCCTGCTCCCACCTAACCGTATATTTCATGGAGGTACGATATGATCGCTGGCCGGTTAGTGCGGCTCATCGAGAAAAACTCCGAACAGCTGTCCCGCGAACTCAGCGAGAAAGTTTGGAACTCCCCCCGATGCAGCGATCTGCACAAGATCCCGCCAGACGAGCTCAAAGCTCGTACGCGTGAGATTTATCAGAACTTGAACAACTGGTTGCTGGACATGACTGAGGCCGAGATCGAGCGCCGGTACACAGAGCTCGGCGCGCGCCGGGCAGCCCAAGGTGTCGCCTATAGCCACTTTCTCTGGGCCATCACGGCCACGAGGGAGCACATGGTGGAGTTCGTCCAGCGCGAAGGTTTCTCTGATACGGCCGTCGATCTGCACGGAGAACTGGAGCTGATACGCCTGCTCGGTCAATTTTTCGATCGGGCGTTGTACTACACGGCGGTGGGATATGAGCGCGAGCGGACTCGCATCGGCACAAACCTCCACAGGCGCAAGGGCGATGTGCCACACGTAACCATTTAGCACTTCGCACGAGCGAACACTCGTGCCTGCAACAACATCCACGGGCTCACCGAAGGACGTGGGCCCGCAATCTTCGTAAGATCAGCAACCCCCTGACAACAGCATGGCCTATTTGGGTCCTCATGCACCTGTCGATTATCGTCCCGGCATTTAATGAAGAGCGGTTGATCACTCGGTGCATCGAGTCTATTTTCACTTCCCTGGCCCACAACAACACACCAGGGCTCACTGCAGAAGTCATCGTCGTCGACAACAACTCTACCGACAGAACCGCTGAGTTGGCCAAACAGGCCGGCGCTCATGTCGTATTCGAACCGATCAATCAAATCGGCCGGGCCCGCAATGCCGGAGCCGCGAAGGCGACCGGAGAGTGGCTGCTGTTCCTCGATGCCGACAGTCTGTTGAATCCGAGACTATTGGCGGACATCCTGGCGATGATCGAAGCGGGGAAGAGCGTGGGATGTGGGAGCACGCTCGCCATGGACGGGTTACCCTGGTGGGCGAACGGAATCTTTCACCTCTGGAGAGGGATGTCGATCGTGTTTGGATGGGCCGCCGGCGCGCTGATCGTGTGCCGGCACGACGCCTTCCGTGATATCGGCGGATTTCCCCAGGACCTCTACGCCCTTGAAGAAATCCAACTCAGCAAACGGCTCAAAGCATGGGGGCGCCCTCGCGGTCTCCGCTTCACGATTTTGTCGAAGCATCCGCTGGACACCTCGTCGCGGAAAGTCGCGCTCTACTCCTCCCGAGAGATTGCCGTACAAATCCTCCGGGTCTTCCTGCAGCGGCGACGGACCTTACGTGACAAGACACTCCTGTCGGTGTGGTATGACGGGCGGCGGTAACCCCTCAGCCTGGTTCTCTCTTCAATTGACTTCACCTTCCCCACCCTCCTAGAATTCCGCCATGGCGCCTTCCTTCGTCCATCTTCATCTTCACACCCAGTTCAGCCTCCTCGACGGTGCCAACCAGATCGAGCCGCTGGTACAGCAAGTGAAGGCCTTTGGCCAACCTGCCGTGGCCATGACCGACCACGGCAACATGTTCGGGGCGATCGAGTTCTACCGGAAGGCCAAAGACGCCGGCATCAAACCCATCATCGGATGTGAAGCCTATATGGCGATGGGCAGCCGCCATGCGAAAAAAGACAGCGGGCTCGCGCACAACGACTACTATCACCTGATTCTCCTCGCCAGAAACCTGACCGGCTATCAGAATTTGATCAAACTTGTCAGCAAAGGATATCTTGAGGGATTCTACTATAAGCCGCGAATAGATAAGGAAATTCTCAAGGAACATCGCGACGGCATCATTGCCTTGTCCGGCTGCCTCAGCGGCGAGATTCCATATCTGATCGGGCAAAAAGATATGGCCGGCGCCATGGCGGTGGCCGGCGAATTCCAGGAAATTTTCGGCAAGGAGCATTTCTATTTAGAGGTGCAGGCGAACGGTCTCGACCACCAACGCGTTGCCAACGCCGGACTGATGGAGATTCACAAAAAGCTCGGGATCCCGCTCGCCGGCACGAACGATTGCCACTATCTGAAGAAAGAAGACGCCCGCCCACATGAACTGATGCTCTGCCTTCAGACCGGCAAGACCGTGAGCGACCCCAACCGGATGAAATTCGACACGGACCAGCTCTATGTCAAATCGACGGAAGAAATCGCTCCGGCTTTCGTGGAGTTTCCCGGGGCCGTCAGCAACACCTGCCGCATCGCCGACCATTGCGATTTGGAGCTGGCACTCAACAAAACCCATCTCCCCCAGTACAGAGTGCCGGACGGCTTCACGGACCGGGAAGCCTATCTGGAATACCTGGCCGTCGCCGGATTGAAAGAGCGGCTCAAGGAGCGGCCCAGCAACAAACCGTCCGCCATGTACGAACAGCGACTGCGCGAAGAGCTGATGGTCATCTGCTCTATGGGATTCGCCGGCTATTTTCTGATCGTGTGGGACATCATCCGATTCGCGCGCACGCGGAATATCCCGGTCGGGCCCGGCCGTGGCTCAGCCGCCGGCAGCCTGGCGGCCTATGCCTTACGCATTACGGATCTCGATCCGCTTGAGTACGCGCTGCTGTTCGAGAGATTCCTGAACCCCGAGCGAGTCTCTTTGCCGGACATCGACATGGACTTTTGCATGGATCGGCGCGGAGAAGTCATCACCTACGTGGTGGAGAAGTACGGCGCCGACCATGTCGCGCAGATCATCACGTTCGGGACGCTCGGCGCCAAAGCCGCCATCCGCGACGTGGGTCGCGTGCTGGAATTGCCCTATGCAGAAGCGGACAAGGTCGCCAAGCTGGTGCCGAATCAGCTGAATATCACCCTGCAAGAGGCCCTCGACCAGGAACCTCGCCTGCGCGAACTGGTGGCCACGGACGCGAAGGTCAAAGAACTGATGGATGTCGCGCAGTCGCTGGAGGGATTGGCCCGCCACGCCTCGACCCATGCGGCCGGAGTCGTGATTTCCGAGGGACCGCTCACCGATCACGTGCCGCTCTACAAAGGCGCCAACGACGAAATCGTCACGCAATATTCGATGGGCGACGTCGAGAAGATCGGCTTGGTGAAATTCGACTTCCTCGGCCTCAAGACATTGACGATGATCCGGCGGGCGGAAACATTGATCAATGAGGGCCGTCACGGCAAGTCCCCGCTGATCGTCGATCAACTTCCGTTCGACGATCACAAGACGTTTGCCCTCCTCTCCTCCGGAAAAACGACCGGGATTTTCCAGCTTGAAAGCTCAGGAATGCGCGACCTGCTCGCCGGCTTCAAGCCGGACCGGTTTGAAGACATTATCGCCATTATCGCCCTCTACCGTCCCGGCCCGATGGATCTGATTCCCGATTTCATCAAGCGGAAACAGGGCAAGGTCCCTATCACCTACGAAACGCCCGAGTTGGAGCCGATCCTCAAAGACACCTACGGCGTCATCGTGTATCAGGAACAGGTGATGGCGATCGCTCACAAGGTGGCGGGCTTTTCACTGGGACAAGCCGACATTCTCCGGCGCGCCATGGGCAAGAAGAAACCGGAGGAAATGGAAAAACTCCGCCTCAAATTCATCGACGGCGCGAAGCACAAACACATTCCCGACAAGAAAGCCGAAAAACTCTATGAGCTGATCCAGAAATTTGCCGGCTACGGCTTCAACAAGTCGCACGCCGCCGCCTACGCCGTGCTCTGTTACCAGACCGCCTACTTGAAATCCCATTACCCGACCGAATTCATGGCGGCCCTCATGACGACCGACATGGGAAACACCGACAAGATCATGGGATACTTCACGGAATGCCGTGATCTTGGCATTAAAGTGCTGGGGCCGGACGTCAATGCAAGCCAGAAAAACTTCGCCGTCGTCGATGGCGCCATTCGATTCGGCTTGGCGGCGATCAAGAACGTGGGCGAAGGTGCCGTCGAGTCCATCGTGGCGATCCGCAATGAGAGCGGCCCGTTCTTCTCGTTCTTCGAGTTCTGCCGACGGGTTGATCTCCACAAAGTGAATAAGCGCATGCTCGAAGGCCTGATCAAGGCGGGAGCCTTTGATTCCACCGGCGCCCGACGCGCCCAATTGATGGCGGTCCTCGACCAGGCAATCGAAGACGGCGCCGCTGCGCAGCGGGAGCGGGAACTCGGACAAACCAACATCTTCGGCGAGGAGTTGTCCGGTCATGACGCGCCGGTCGCCTCCCCGCTTCCACCGGTCCCGGAATGGGACCAGACCCAACGACTCAAATATGAGCGAGAATTGACCGGCTTTTATATATCCGCCCATCCGTTGAGCCGCTACGAAACGACGCTCGGCGCCTTATCCACCGCGACAACCGCCGGCCTCCCGGACTGCGCGGACGGCAAAGAAGTCAAACTCTGCGGCATCATTGCCTCGGTCAAATCGATGCTGACCAAGAAGGGCGATCGGATGGCCTATGTCACCCTCGAAGATTTGCAAGGCACAGCCGAGGTCATCGTGTTTCCCGATCTGTTCAAAACAGCCGGCGATCTCGTGGCCCCGGAGCAGCTGGTTCGCATTACCGGGACGATCGATCGCGGCGACAAAGGCACCAAACTTCGCGGCAGCAAGATCGAACCGCTGGCGGAGGTTCAGAAGCAGGCGGTGAAACGGATACAAATCCGGCTTGCCGACCGGCCCGACGCCCCAGACCAGCTCCTCCGTCTACGCGACATCTTCCAGCGGCATCCCGGCGGAACGACAGTTTATCTCACATTTCAACTGGATGCGGCACTGGAAGCCGAGACGGCGCCTCTTGCAAACTGGACCGTTTCACCCAGTGAACATTTTGTCTCCGACATTGAAGAAGTGCTAGGCAAAGGGGGCCTGTCTTTGTTATCTTAGGCGGACTATTCCAGGGGCTGGAGGCGTTCGGCTTCCTTTACCGTCACGAGAACTATGCGCGATTATCTCGAATTTGAACAACCGATTCGCGAGATCGAAGAAAAGATCGAGAAGCTGTCCGCTGTAGCGGCAAGCGGCAAAGTCTCCGCGCAAACCGATCTGAGGAAACTCCGCGCCAAGTTAGCTGAAGTCGAACACGAACTCTATCAGCATCTCACGCCCTGGCAACGAACCCAACTCGCCCGCCACCCTCAACGCCCCAGCACACTCGATTACATTAACGAACTCTGTCGGGATTTCTTGGAATTTCACGGCGATCGGTCGTTCGGCGACGACCGCGCCATCGTCGGAGGATTCGCCCGTTTTAACGACCGCACCGTGATGATCATCGGGCATCAGAAAGGGAAGACCCTCAAGGAGCGCATGCAACGCAATTTCGGCATGCCCAACCCGGAAGGCTACCGGAAGGCGCTTCGCCTGATGAAACTGGCGGAGAAGTTCAACCGACCGATCATCACCTTCATCGACACCCCCGGCGCCTATCCCGGGATTGGAGCGGAAGAGCGCGGACAGGCGGAAGCCATCGCACGGAATCTGCTCGTCATGTCACGCTTGACCGTCCCGATCATTTCCGTCGTCATCGGCGAAGGCGGGAGCGGCGGCGCGTTGGCATTAGGCGTGTCGGACCGCGTCTTGATGCTGGAACATTCCGTATATTCGGTCATCTCGCCGGAAGGCTGCGCCGCGATCCTCTGGGACAACCCGCAAAAAGTCCAGGATGCCGCCGCCGCGCTGAAAATGACGGCGAAGGACCTCCTCGAGTTCGGCATCATTGACGACATCGTGCCGGAGCCGATTGGCGGCGCCCATCGAGAGCCCAAAGCCGTCTGTACCCTGGTAGGAAAGGCTCTGACGAATCAGCTCTTCGACCTGGCCGATCTGTCCGTGGAACAGCTCCTTGCCAACCGTGACCACAAATATCGTAGGATCGGCGCGGTCGGCGGACTTCCACAGGCATAATCCCACGCACCCCTTCACCTCTGTCATTACATCTCCAGCAACCCGATCTGAATGAACTGCCGTTGGATCGAGGCGAGAATGTCATTGATGAGCGCCGGACGGAAGGGTTCGAACACGGGATCACCTAGATACCGATCAAGCGTCCGCGGTAGTTTGTGCCACCAGGCCCTGGCCGATGTTCTTGCTTGGACGGCCATAGCCCGGTCGGCGGAAAGTATCTTGCCGATTTCCCGCTCGAAAAATCCGACGTGTCTTCGCTCATCGTCAAGGATGGATGAAAGATCCGGTCGTACCTCGGCCAACAGCAGGGCGAACTCCAGCCCCAGCGCCTCGTATCCGAACAAATGCACGGCCAACGCCGGCCATTGCCGTGGAACGGACGGCAAGCGTTCTCGTTCATACGATCGATGGCCCAACAACGTCTCAAACTGTGCCAGATGCCGGCGTTCATCCGCTTCATGCCGCCGCAGAAATGTGTGGACATTCGCTGGCACGTCTTGTAGTTGTGATGCCCGCACAGTCCACAGCGCCATCGCTTCGGCTTTGAGAAACCGTTCCAGCAGAGCGGATTCACAGGAGAGGGACAAACGGAGCGGATTGGGTGCCTGCGGTGTCCCAGCCATGGTCGACCGGATGGTACGCGAATCGTTCCGTCTTGTCCAAGCGAAGAAATCACTGAAAAAATGTTTACCCTACTTGCCAGAATCGATCACTTCTGAGACACTAGCAGAGCTATACACCGAACCGATGTGCGACCAGCCTTGGCCGGCAGCCGTCGGTTCCCCAATGAGGACGGAGCTCATGACACACTCGGCCGGGTCATCACCACCGACTATCGCGCCTGGAATTACGGTCTGTTTGCTGATCGGAGCCGTCCTGGCCGCATCCGGTTGTGTCAGTCAGCGTGCCTATGAACAAGCCCGAGCCGAAGCGGATGAGCTAGCCCGCACCCTCGATTCGACACGCGCCGATCTCCAGGCGCTCGACCACCATATCGCCCAGCTACAGGCTGCCAACCAAACCGAAGACGCCCTCGCGACCGAACTGCGCACTGCGCTCCAACGGGAAGCGGACATGTTGCCGGTGCTGAGACGGCGGGCAAGCGAACGGCTGACATCGCTGCAGGCCCAGGTGGTGACTCTCGTCAACCAAAGCCGCACACTCGCGCGGCAGGTTTCAGACGCCAAGCAGCAACACAACTCCCTCAAGGTGCTCGTCGCGCAATACAAACAGGAAATCGAAGAAGCCCGGTCGATGCCGGAAGCATCCCCCGCTGAGGTTCCGGTGCCGTCCGTTGCGCCGCCGGTCGCGGCCGAACCGCTTTCCGCGCCTGTAGCGGCACCGGCTCCGATCACGCCGCCGCAACAGATGGCGCAAGTCACGCCGGTCACGCCGGTAAAGCCGCAGGCGTTACCTCGCCCCGTCCCAACGCCACCGGCCCCGGTCGACGAAACTTGGTTCGACATGGTTATGAGCTGGATCGGCAGCGTCTGGGATTGGATTACCGGGTTGTTCGGATAGTTGAAACGGATCCGGCTCGACGTTTGAGAATCCACGTGACTGCTCCCGCGCCAGCCGCATAGCCGGTGGCCAAACATGCGGTGAGCAAATAGCCCCCGGTCGGGGCCTCCCAATCCAGCATCTCTCCCGCGCAGAACACACCAGGAAACCGGCGGATCATCAGCCGATCGTCCAATTCTTCGAGCATCACTCCTCCCGCCGTACTGATGGCTTCTTCCAGTGGACGGGTCGCAACCAACTTGAGTGGCACCGCTTTGATGGCCTCGGCAAGATAAGCCGGATCGGCAAAGGCATCTTTGGGACACACCTCTCGAAGCAACGCCGACTTTACTCCGGCGATACCGGCTTGACGTTCAAGATGCGTCGCCATCGTCCGCTTGCCACGTGGTTTGGACAGATCACGCATGAGCCGGCCTTGATCACGATCCGGCGCCAGATCCACCATCAGAGTCGCCTGCCCTTCCTTCTCGATCCGATCTCTGAGCACTGAAGACACACCATAAATCACGCCTCCTTCCACCCCGGTCTCTGTCAGCACGAACTCGCCCCGTTGCCGATGCACGCCTCCGCCGGGTGTTACCACTTGAACAGTCACCGATTTCACCGGGTGCCCGGCAAATTTGGTTGTGAGATGGGTGCTCCAGTGAACGTCAAATCCGCAGTTCGCCGGCCGCAACTGTGCAATCGACACACCAAGTTCGCGTAACAATGGCACCCAAGCCGCATCCGATCCGAGCTTGGGCCAACTGCCGCCACCCAGTGCAAGGATCACAGCATCAGCCCCCACGAGGTGCTCCCCGTACGGTGTCTCGAAGCGGAGTCTGTGGTCATCGCTCCATCCCCGCCAGCGGTGGCGCACATGGAACGCCACCCCACGCTGACGCAGTCGTCTCAGCCAGGCGCGCAGGAGCGGTGCCGCCTTCAGATCAGCAGGAAAGACACGGCGCGAAGTCCCGACAAATGTCTTGATTCCAAGTCCGGCTGCCCACTCGCGAATTGCATCCGGCCCGAACGAGCGAATGAACGGCGAGAGCTGCGCCCGGCGTGGCCCATAGCGGGACAGCAACACATCCAACGGCTCAGAATGGGTGAGGTTCAATCCGCCCTTGCCCGCCAGCAGAAACTTCCGTCCCACCGACGGCATGGCGTCGTAGAGATTCACTTCCGCCCCGGCGCCGCTCGCGGCCTCAGCCGCCATCAACCCGGCGGGACCGCCGCCGACGACCGCGATCTTCATCATGCGCCGATTCCCATCACGCACCTCAGCGGGCAGGACAAACCATACAGCATCCTCGGCTGTAGGATAGTGCCTCCTTCAGCGCACCGCCTCAGTCCTATTGAGCGATGCACTTCTCTACTTTCTTGTGTGTTTGCGATCTTTCCGGCCATGGTCTGCTTCTTGCTCAATGCGATTTACCGCGGAGGCCCTTCAACACGAGGAGCGCATCATGTCTTATCACATGTGCCGATTCACATCGAGCGTGCTCGCATGTCTGCTGACTTCCAGCGTACTGGCGGCCACGCCGATTGCAGCCGCTGACTCTCCGGGCACGAATTCGGTGCATGTCACCCGCCCAACCCATCCCCGTCATCAAGACGATACGTTCAGCCGCATGTTTCCAGGGCTTCCGCCTTTTGCCCCACAAACCGACGAATCCAGGGAACAAGCGAAACAGCTCGGCGTGAAAGGAGGCCTCCTCGATGCCGGGGATAATCTGACCGATCCGATCTTGTCGATTACTGATCCGGCGTTCAGCCCGAACAATCCCAACAATCCAAACATGACGGCCGGCGTCACGTTCTTCGGACAGTTCCTGGATCATGATCTCACTCTCGCGCTGAAAGCGCCGATCCTGGAGAATACCCATCCCAGACAGACCACCAATTTCCGGACGGCCGAGTTTGACCTCGACAGTGTCTACGGCGATGGTCCTGCCGGATCACCTGAACTGTACGACACCAGTTCCGGTGACATGAAATTCAAAGTGGAAGCGATTCCGGGTTCCGAACAGGTTTCTCGAAAAGGCGCTCAGCGGTTCGACCTGCCCCGCGACGTCAACAACAATGCACTCATCGCAGACAGCCGGAACGATGAGCACCTCGTGCTCAGCCAGTTTCATCTGGCGATGCTGATGTTTCACAACGCCGTCGTCGATCGGCTACGCGCCGATCCGGCCAATGCAACTCGTTCTGCCCACGACATCTTCAAGGAGGCCCAACAACAGGTCCGTTGGCACTATCAATGGATCGTACTCAATGAATTTTTACCGCTGACGATCGGGCAGGATCGGGTCAATGACATCTTACGGACCGGGCCGCGGTTCTACCGAGTCGCCGACCGGACACAGAACACCTTCTTTCGCAGCCCCAGGCTGGAGCCGCTCATTCCCGTAGAATTTGCAGTGGCGGCCTATCGATTCGGCCATTCACAAATCCGTCCGAGTTATCGACTCAACTTCGGTCCGGATAACGGTCAACCGTTCTTCGCATTTATCTTCGATGATTCAGTCGATCCCAATGATCCTGACCCCAAGGACATGCGTGGCGGCAAACGGGCACCCCGGCGGTTTGTCGACTGGCAGACGTTTTTCAAATTTGACGACGTCAACGTCCGCCCCAACAAGAAGATCGACGGCAAACTGTCGACGCCCATGATGCTCCTTCCGGGATCACGCGGGCCTGCGCCCGGTTTGCCGAATGATGGAATTCAGTCGCTGGCCTCCCGTAATCTCATGCGGCATGTAAACTTCGGGGTCCCGTCGGGTCAAGCCATCGCGCGAGTGATGGGACTGCGTCCGCTGACTCCGGCACAGCTGTCTGAACTGGCCCCCTTCGGCATGGATAAGAGTACGCCGCTTTGGTACTACATCCTCAAGGAAGCGGAAGTACTTGAAGACGGATTGCGGATGGGGCCGGTGGGAAGCCGGATCGTCGGCGAAGTCTTCATCGGCCTCTTGAAAGCCGATAGGGACTCCTACCTCAACGCCAACAGGAACTGGAAGCCGACCTTGCCGTCCGCCACTCCTGGAGACTTCGAAATCACCGATCTCTTGAGGTTTGCCGGAGTTGTTCCCCCGCTGGAATGAATTCTCTCTGCAGAGAGCGAGGCTATCCTCTTTCAGGGGATATGCCTCGCATGACCAGGCCGGCTCATGCCCTGTCCGTCCGTTTCGATCGCTTTGTTCCGGCGCAGGGATCACACTCCTCGTTGCGGGCTTGATACTCAATCACTCCACCACGGCGGTCGAGCTCGATGAGGCAGCAGTCGCCGAGCATTTGTTTGAGCTGTTTGCGCCCGCGTTGCACTCGAGACTTCATGCCGGAGAGGGAAACTCCCATTCGTTTGGCTGCTTCTTGCTGGGTCAACCCCTCAAACTCCACAAGGTTGATTGCGTCTCGATAGTCTTGGGAGAGCCGCTCGATCATGGGACGCAGGCAGCCGGCGAGTTCCGACCCGGAATCGCCTGACTCCTCTTGAAGTTCGCCGCCGAACGCTTCGATGTCGGTGGACAATCCGGCCGGAATCTCATGCCGCCGCCCCGGCTTCCGGTAGTAATCGACGATCGCGTTCCGCGTGACCTGGTATATCCAGGAGACGATCCGGCGGGGGTCGTTCACGCTGTCCAGTTGCCGATGGACACGCACGAACACTTCTTGCAGCACATCCTCGGCATGAGACTGGTCTGAGACTCGTTTGGCGATGAAGGCGCGGAGGCCGTCATGCATCCCTTGCCAAAGCTCTTCGGTCATGGTCGTCATGACAGCCTCCGACCTGCATACGGTACTGCACCGACTCAGGCGCCGCAAGTGGCCGGCTCATGAGCACCTGTCTTCTTGGGTACGCAGCAACCGGTCTGACTCAGCGATCCTGTCACTGCCAGTTGCTCATGGACGGTAAAGATCTCCCAGGCATTTCCGTCCGGGTCGGTAAACCACAGTTTGTCCTGCCGCGCAAAGCAACAAGCGATATTGTCTTCGACCTTTTCAAGGATGCCCTCCCGTTGCAACCGGGCCTTCCACTCGGCAATCTCCTCCATCGTTTCCACCTCGATTCCCAAGTGGTCCACGGCACTCACCTCTCCCGCGGAGGAAACCAGCGAAAAATTCAAGGCCGGGGCCTTGAGGTCGAACTTGGCATAGTCTGCCACCTGTTTCTGTGGCGCCACACCGAACACTCTTTCATAGAACGCGACCGACTTGAACACATCACGCACATCGAGCGAAATATGAGGACGCATGGGAGCACCTCCTTGTAGAGAGCGGCGGATGATTCCGGCACTCACACCTATAGACGGAGGAGGTCAGAAAAGGACGCACCGATGAAAAGACAGGAGGGATGCTGAGACCGGCTGCCGCCGGCAGTTTACCAGGCACTCGCCGCTCGCTATTCAGGGGTCGATGTGCTACGGTGTTCGACGGACCACGGTCACTATCCTATCTCTCGCGCATTCCTCACTCCCCGCCTCTCCGTCCCTGCGCGACCGATTCCCTAGTTTCCGCCGTTCCTGTACCGGTGCTTCCGCCACACGGCAAGTCACCGAAGATACGCCTTCATCGATTCCTAGTGGTTTTCCTCTAGAAGGAGCACGTATGCGTCGTCTCAACCTGGAGCCCCTGCTGACTTTTCCGGATGGCTCCCACCTCGTGGTGAGCACTCACTGCGCCAAAGACGGCATGTTTTCCTGCGCACTCTACAATGCGGTCGTGGCGGAGGACGACGGAGCGGTATTCCGCATGGTCTCCAATCTGCTGGGAGCCATGACCTGTCTCGCAGCCCAGGAGACCGCCTATCACTATGCCATCCAGCTCTTCCCTCGCGGTGCGGACAGCATCAAAAAGCCGCCCTATCTCATTTGGCACGGCCCGCAGGCGGCGGGCGGATGAGCCGTGCGGACAAAAACCCGCCCGTGAACTAGAGATGGCTATTTGCTGACGAACCTGCTAGGATCACCGGGTCTTGTGCGGTGGGTCTCGCACCAGATGGAAAATTGAACGGCCCATCACCGATGTTGTTCTTGCCGAGAATCTGATTGGAAGCCTGACCTTAGCCGCCTCACTACTCGCGTCTTCGGCCCTCTCCTTCCCCTCACGAAATGTTTCTCGCGTCTCTGACAATGTCACTTTCAGAAGGAGGAACCCCCATGGGTTCAAAACTATACGTCGGCGGCTTGCCATTTGCTGCGACCGAATCGCAACTCACCACATTGTTTGCCGCGCACGGCACCGTCGAGTCCGCGCGCGTCATCGCAGACAAGTTTACAGGACAATCGAGAGGCTTCGGCTTCGTCGAGATGTCCACACCGGAAGAGGCCCAAGCGGCCATTTCGGCGTTGAACGGCTCACAAATGGACGGCCGGTCGCTGACCGTCAATGAAGCCAAGCCCCAGGAACCCCGTTCCGGAGGCGGACGCTTCGGCGGAGGCCCGCGCGGCAACGATTCCGGACGGAATCGCTTCTAAGTTCCGTCGGCCTATGAACGGGGCGCCCTCTCAGGGCGCCCCTCTTCGTATCCATCCCGAGAAGACCGATTGCATGACCGCCACAAGTCCCACGTCCGGCCAGATCTCTCGGATCTACCCCAATTATATGACAGCCCTGCTCTTCGGACTGGTGTGCGTCGGCGCCATCATCGGAGTTCCGCTGTACGGCTGGCGGTACGGATACACCTGGCTGGACTGGATGATGTTCGGCCTCATGTACGTCGTAACCGGCTTGGGCATTACCGTCGGCTATCACCGGCTGCTGGCTCACCGAAGTTTTGAATGCAAGGGATGGGTCAAAGCCGGGCTTCTCGTGGTGGGCGGGTGGGCGTTGGAGAACTCGGCCCTCAAGTGGGGGGCGGATCACATCAGGCACCATGCTCACTGCGACGGCGACGCAGACCCGTACAACGCACGCCGCGGATTTTGGCACAGTCACTGCGGGTGGCTCTTTGTGCGGAACTCTTATGCCGATGAGAAATATGCGTCACGCCTGCGGCAAGATCCCCTGGTCATGTGGCAGCATCGCTACTATCTGCCGATCGTGCTCTCAGGGCTGGCGCTGACGTTTCTCATAGGCTATGCCCATAACGGCTGGATCGGCGGGGTCGGATGCTTCATGCTGGCGGGAGTCGGCCGGACATTTGCCGTGTTGAATTCGACGTTCTGCATCAATTCCATCTGCCACCTCTGGGGATGCCAACCGCACGGTCATGCCGACTCCAGCCGCGACAGCTGGTGGGTCTCGCTCGTCACGTTCGGCGAGGGCTATCACAACTACCATCACACGTACCAAAGCGACTATCGCAACGGGCCCCGCTGGTATAACTTCGACCCGTCCAAATGGCTGATCTTCACCCTGGCGAAGCTCGGACTGGCCTCGTCGCTTCGGACAGCAACGCCCACACGCTTCTAGCACAACCATTTACCGTGTACCTATGCACCGACCGGCTCAGCCCTAACGCTAGACGGCAGGCGGCTTGGGCGAGGGTTTCTGTGCACGAGGCCTTTTGAGACGCTCGGCCTTCGTCGATTCTCCCTCCGACAGGAGATCCTCGATCTGCCCCTCGCTGCACGTCAGGTCATCGCGTTCCGCGGCGGCGCCGGACGCCTGCGGCCCATGCCCCCTCTTCGTTCGCTCATCATGTGCTGCCATACTGCCACCTCCATCACCCCCGAGGGCCTTCGTAGCCGGTGTAATTTCCAGACCAGCAACAGTATCGTCGATGCGCCCACATCCGCACGTCTTCCTTCTGCCGTGCGCCATACCGCTTCTGCAGCACCGTGCCGAACTGCTCCAGATCGCCCTGAATATCGGCAAGATCCTGCGTCGTGATCTTGTCCCATTTGTCCTTGAGCGGCACCTGCAGTTGGTTCCAGAATTGCCTAAACTGTTCCTGGCTCATGTGGGACTCCTTGGGTTGAAAGATGGACCCGGACTCTTACCTGGACAGACAAGTACCCGGACGATCGTAACCAGGGATCACGGACGGAGACTCTGGCGTAGAAGCGGCGGAGACCGGGGAATCAGACGCGCAGGGACAGAACGGAATGCGCGCGAGATAGGGAAGTCGGCGTAGCTTAGTACGTCGGGCACCACCCTACAGAGGCTGAGCACGCCTGTCAACGGCAGGCGCACTCAATTGATGACGGCACGGATTACTATATGCTTGTAGCCTTCATGCAGTGGCTGTTGGCACGTCTCGGGGAACAACATCACGAATGAGACAGCTGCTTCAACTTCCCTGATCGGCTAGATCAATGTGGTGAATCAGTTCGCATCTTGGCAAAACAGCCGTTGAGATGGTCGTCCACCATACCCACAGCCTGCATGAAGGCGTAGACGATAGTGCTCCCGACGAAGCGGAACCCGCGTTTTTTAAGATCCTTTGAGAGCGCGTCGCTCTCCGGGCTCGTGGCTGGCACATCCGCCATCGTTCGCCGGCGATTCAGCTTGGGTTTCCCGCCGACGAACTGCCAGACGTACCGATCGAAGGACCCGAATTCTTTCTGCACAGCCAGAAAAGCCTGCGCATTTGTCACCGCTGCGTCGATCTTCAGCCGATTGCGGATGATGCCGGAATCATTCAGAAGCTGCTTCTTTCGGTTGGCGGTGAACTTGGCGACCTTGGCGGGATCAAACCCGGCAAAGGCTTTTCGATAGCCTGCACGCCGACGAAGAATCGTATCCCACGTGAGACCAGCCTGCGCCCCTTCGAGCAGCAACATTTCAAACAGCCGGCGATCCTGATGCACCGGCCTCCCCCACTCCCGATCGTGGTAGCGGATCATGTGCGGCTTATCACCGGCCCAGGGGCATCGCATCCTCGGTTTCTTTCCGATAGACATCATTCGGCCTTGCGGCGGACCTATATTCTTGAAGGGTGGACTTCTCTAGCAAGAACCAGGTGGCAGGAACCATTCCCTCTCATCAGCCACTCGGCACTCCAGCTGGCGCCGCTTATCGATTCTTCACTACCGCCATATACCACTTCGGCTTCATTCTGCCGAAATCAGTTCTCACATGCCGCTTCAGCGACCGCTTCGAGTCCAGCACCCGTTCCCCTTCTGAGTCCCGCACGAAGACCACCCAGTGCCAGCATGGCCGCTCCTGCTCACGATGCCATTTGATGGCGAGCAACGCCAGATCCGGAAGGCTATTCCACGAACGAAAGGGCCGCTCGATCGAGGCCGGCCATAGGCAATACTCTCTTAAGAGGCGGCGGACATGGCCGGTTTCGGACCACAATCGACGATCGCCGGCAAAGATGCCGAGGCCATTCGCGGTCCGTTGAGCTTCTCGATAGGATACGCCGGCTAGGGCGGCCACGGCGGCAATGCCGCAGCCGGTTCGTTCCAATTGCACGACGTGTTTCATGGATGCGTCGGGGCAAACAGGTGTGGGAAGCCACCGCGCTGGGGAGGTCTTTTAGTTCTCCGGCATCTTGTCCACGACACGATCCCATTCTTTGACGGCCGGCTTCACATGATGTTCAAGGTGGGTAAGAGCCGCGTAGAGTCGCCCTTCGCATTCATCGCGTTTCGCATCAGTCGGAGACAGCGTCTTCAGAATAGCCACAAGCCCCAAGATTTCCTCGGAGGTCTCCGCAATCTCATCAAGGTGGTTATCCAATATCGGACTCGACGGCACTAGAAGCGACTCCTTCTCCGCCACGGCTGATGACCGCACTTTCTTAATCATGGCGCTTCCCCTTCTTTAACCGCCGCTCCAGATTGGCGACCGTTTGTTCCCATGCTTCAATCTCGACCATCCAATGCTTGATGAGCCTTCGATCGGGATGAGCCCGCTGCTGCTCAAGGGCGATCTTGATTCGATGATCGGTAATCCGCCCTTTCAAGCTCTCCAGACGGAGTCGCAACTTCTTGTTTCGCCCCATACTCCTCCGAGGCCATAACGGTACGCCGATGGCATTTCGCTGTCAATGAACGTCCAACCCCTGTTCCCCCTCACTTCATCAACTTGTGCGTAACTGATCGCTTTGTGAGAAAACTCCGCAGCGCGACGGCCTGGTTGCGCTCTTCATCCTTGGCGGAATACAGCAGCGTTACCGTGCCCTTCTTGGCCCGCCCTTTCAGTTCCGCCACCAGTTCTTTTTTGCCTTTCAACTCAGCATAGTACCGGCGCTGGAATTCGTCCCATCGCTCCGGATCATGATTGAACCATTGCCGGAGGGCAGTCGTGGGGCCGAGATCGGGCAGCCAGAGGTCGAGCTTGGCGTTCTCCTTGGACATGCCCCTGGGCCACAGACGATCCACGAGCACCCGGACGCCATCGGACTTGCCCGCCGGCTCATAGATCCGCTTGACCAGGACTTTCATGTCAGCCGCTACAGTCCGATAGTCTCGATCAGCTTCAGCTCGTCCGGCGTCAATGTGAATCGCTCGCAGGCAAGATCGTCTTTCATATGCTGGGCATTCGTCGTGCCGGTGAGGGGCTGCATGCCGATCTGCTGAGCAAAACGGAAGATGATCTGGGCCAAGCCGGTCTGATACTTCGTCGCCATCGTACGCAGGTCCGGTTCGGCAAAGATGGCTGAATTCGCCGTCAACAGGGAAAACCCCTGATAAATGATGCCCTGTGTCCGGCAAATCTCCCGCACATCCTTGTCCCATCCGAGAGCGGCATAACATCGGTTCTGCACCACCATCGGTTTGTGTCTGGCTCGCTCGCACAACAGGGTAAGCTGATCGGCTGAGACGTTGCTGACCCCAATCATCTTCGCTTTGCGCGCATCGTAGAGTGACTCGATCGCCGCCCAGACTTCCCAATCTTCAGCGCCCAAGCCCCGGCGGTAGTACGGACCGTGCAGGACGTACGAGTCGAGATAATCCGTGTGCAAATGGGCGAGCGAACTCTCGAAGGATTGCTGAACCTGTGCCGTGAGGCTTGCCCGCGGATCGTACGGCAGGCGATGATCCTGGCCGTTGACCGGGGTGAACTTGGTTTGCAGAAACAGTGTGTCGCGGGCGATGCTCTGCGTCGCGAGTTGGACGAGCGCTTCCCCGACCCGCGCTTCGTCATAATGAATGAGTTGGTTGGCCGTATCGATCGCCGTGAATCCGGCCTCGACGGCGTGCAGCACGAGCCTGGTCGTCTCCTCTTTCTTCCACGCCGTGCCGTACATGAAAGAAGGAATGGACACATGATTATATGAGGTCAATGGCATCGGAGGATCTCCTCGAAATGTCCGTACCATACACAGTTCAGGCCTACCGACTCAACGTGAGAGTTGATAGACCGCGGTGATATTGTGATGGGCTCGGAATCCGCGCGAACAGGAGGGGCATGGTGAGGTCTTGCCGTAGGGTGTATACTATGCTGGTGACGAGCCGCCCCTCTGAGGGAGGGTCGCATGGTACGGAGCAACTACGAGCACCCCTACCGGGCACGCGCGCTGAAAGTACTCCCCTGGATCTGTGCCCACTGCGGACGTGAATTTGACGGGAACCAGCTGCGCCAACTGACGGTCCATCACAAGGACCACAACCATCAGAACAATCCTCCAGACGGCAGCAACTGGGAGTTACTCTGCCTCTACTGCCACGACAACGAGCATCAGCGCGATCAAGTCGGTGGCGCGGCGAACGACTCGCCGTCTAACCGTGAACCGGAACGACCCTTCACACCTTTCGCCCAGCTCGCCAACCTGCGCAAACGTCACACGGCAGCCTGATCGAGACCGTCTTGTGTGTATGCTCACTTTCATACCTGGTTAAGAGGGTCGGAAGCCTGAGGCCGGTCCGACCTCAGACTTCCCCTCTCTCTTTTCCGTCGTTCTCTACCCGCTAGAACCTCGAAGCTGTCAGCGTCACGTCCGTGCCTGCCCAGGCACGACGGAAGCGAGCTTCCTCCGCAACCGCTTCATTCTCTTTATCCTGAGCGCGGAGGGCCTGCGCAAGCCCAAAGAGGGACCAGCCGTTCTCCGGAAAGCGACGGAGGTCCTCGCGATACACCTTCTCGGCTTCGGCATGGCGGCCCGCTTTCAAAAGCGCGGCACCGAGGGAGTGCCGAATCGGGTAGTACCACTTGGGCGGCTCAAAGTAGAGTCCCCCGTCCTCTATTTTAGACGCCTCCCGAAAGTGGGTAATGCCCGCGTCGACGTCGCCGCGGCGCGTGGCGATTTCGCCCGTCAACGCATGCACGGCGATCGAGAGCGCCGTCTTCCCTTCGGCACCGTCCGGCGTCGCGGCATCGGCGGCCGTCACCGTATCGAGCGCGGCTTGCGCTTCCGCCCACTCTCCTTTGGCGGCGTACGCCACGCCGCGGGCGTAGGAGGCCATGGCGTACGAGAAGCGGATGTCCTCCGGCGGAAGCGGCTGGGCCAGCACCTCGTCCCATTTTCCGAACGTCGTAAGCGTGAGCGCGTGGTACGGCAGCATCTCCTGCAACATGCCAACCTGACGCGCGGCGTCGAGGTTCACCTTGGAGGTGAGAGTATTGGACGCTTCGATTGCCTGGGCACTGCGGCCGGCCATCGTGGAGGCGAAGGCAAGGAAGTGGATGTTGTGCGGGTAGTATGCGAGCGGATAGACGCCCACCGGATGCTGACCTTCGATGAACACCTCATCGCTGTGGATGGCATGTTGGTTGGCCTGAACGGCATCGTTCCATCGTCCAACGCGGATATAGATATGCGCGGGCATATGCACCATGTGCCCCTCACCCGGCATGAGCCGAGCAAGCCGTTCGGCACAGGGCACCGCGGCCTTCGGATTGACCGCCTCGACGGCATGGATGTAGTAATGGCACGCGCCAGGATGGTTCGGATTCTTCGAAATGACTCTCTCCAACTGGCGTACGATTTCATTCGTGCCGGGGTACGGAGTCCCATCGGGTCGCCAGTAGTTCCACGGGCGAAGGTCCATCAGCGATTCGGCATACAGTGCCGCGACATCGAGGTCCTTCGGGTACGTCTTGGCAACCTGCCCCATCGCGCGCGAATATGCTGTATCCAACCGGGCTCGATCGGCCGGCGGATCCGCCTCGTAGCGCAGCGCAAGCGCCTCGATATAGGCGCGTTCAGACGCTGTCGCCTGGGATTGTAGGGATCGTGCTTTCTGCACTGCCGCATATGCGGCGACTCCGCTCGCCGCGTCCATTGGAGCGTTGACGTGCGGCCCATAGGCAAGTGCGATCCCCCAGTAACACATGGCGCAGGTGGGATCGAGCTCTGCGGCGCGCGTGAACGAACGGATCGCTTCCGCATGGTTGAATCCGTACACCAGTCGCAGACCTTGATCAAAGTACTGCTGCGCCACGGAGACTTTTGTGGAAATGCGTTTGTGATGGGAGCCCAGGTTCGTATAGAGAGGGACTGTGTCCGAATGGTGCTTCTGGGACGCAGCCGAGGCCGTCGACTCTGTGGCTGAACTGGGCGCGGCACAGGCGAGCAAAGCCGCCGCAACGAATCCGATGATGTGCTGGAACTTCATAACAGACCTCCTTGTAGGTTTCAAATCGTGAGCTAGGTTCATCCTGTGTTGGATCTGGATATAGGGGAACACTGCCCGACTGCCCAGTCTTCTAGGGCCCCGTCAACGCATGGGTGCCGTGTGTCACCGCCCCACCCGCTCGCAACGCTGCCGCGACGAGCACACACTCTGCAATTTCCTGATCAGAGGCACCCCACTCCCGAGCCTTGTTGGCATGGATGCCGATACAGTATGGGCACTGGGTCGTAAAGGCAACGCCCAGCGCGATGAGCTCCTTATATTTGCTCGGGATCGCGCCGTCGGCCAACGCCGCTTTGTCGAATGCTACGAATGCCTGCATGGCCTCCGGCGAGAGAGCGGCGAGCAATTTCAGCTTGTTCACATTGCTCATCTCGTACAGACCCGTTTCCTGCTGACCGTTGACCGTGTTCAGCTGTGCCATATCCTTCCTCCTCTAACATCTGTGTTAGTTTCGGACTCCGATGACTTCTAGATATTCTGCAAACACTGTGGTGCAGTTGGCTCCGGCTCGGTTGTGCGCCGCCCAAAGCGTTTCCAGTTCTTGCCGCAGTTGTGCTTGCCCCTCGTCGTCTAGCGACGCGAAGGCTCGGTTGGTCGGCCCGTAATACTGAAGAAAGAACTCGACGACCTCCGATGGGGAAAAGGGATAGCTGAAGAGGTACTGCCGCCTCGTCATGTTCAGCTGCGAAAGTCCGTGGTTGAGCCGCTCACGAACCGTCGGTTCGTCCCCCCACAGCACCGGCGACGGCATGCCGGACGGCGCGATGAATTTCGCCACGCACTTGAACATCTGCCCGACAAACCCCTGCGGCGTCCAATTGGCCATCGCAATGGTGCCGCCCGGCACGCAGACCCGCAGCAATTCCTTCGCGACATGGTCGGGCCGCGGGGCAAACATCGCGCCGATGAGACTGACGACCACGTCGAAGCTCGCGTCGTCGAAGGGAAGCGCTTCGGCATCGGCCTCCTCAAACCGGACCTTCAGCCCTTCCGCTTGCGCGCGAGCCCGTGCCCGTTCCACTAAGGGGCTTGCGATATCCACACCCGTGACCTCCATCCCATCTTTCGCCGCCATCAAAGCGACCTGGCCGGAGCCACAGGCGACATCGAGCAGCTGGCCATTCGGCGCGATGTCGAGTCGCTCGTAGAACTCTCGTGCGCTTCCTTCCATGTATCGTGAAAATCGATCGTAGTCTCCGGCCGTCCAGATCTCTTTGATCCGGGTCTTGAGACTGTCTATTTCTCCAACCGTTGCATTCGTCACAATGCCCTCCTCCCATGTATTGTGTTGAATCACTGTGCGGCTTCCCGTGCCACGCTGTCTCTGATTGCACTGTACACAACAGACGCGGTGGCGCCTTAGCAGAGCGTCTGGCTCTTTTATCAGGGGAATGCTAAGCTGCACGTCGTTTATCCGAACGTCCAGCCTGTTTAGCCGAGAGGCCTCGTCTAGAAGTTCACCAGATGGATGTGCTGTCTGAAGTCCTGAAAACCGTGAAATTGGACGGAGCGGTCTTCTTTAACGGAGAATTTTCGTCTCCGTGGTGTACGCGTGAGCCCGACACACACACCATGGAGTCCTTTTTTCCCTCCGGCCCCAAACACGTCTTCATCTTTCACCTCGTCACCGAAGGACGGGGCTATGTGCGCCTCAAAGAGGGCGGCCGCGCCGAACCCCTGCAAGCCGGCGATGTCGTCATCCTTCCTCACGGGGACGCGCACCTTATGGGCAACGGCCCTCCCGTCACGCCCATTGACAGCGGGCCGCATTTGAAGGAGGTCTTCGCTGAAGGTCGTATCCTGTCTCAAGTAGGCGGCGGAGGAGAGACCACAAAGCTGGTCTGCGGATACCTGACCTGCGACCCGCAACTCTCGCAGGTCTTGCTGGCCGGGCTGCCGAGGATCGTCAAGATTCATATTCGGGACAACCCGTCTGGGCAGTGGATTGAAGATACCTTCCGCTATTCAGTCGATCATGCCGAGGCCTCGGGCCCGGGCGGTGCCGCAGCCATTGCGAAATTATCCGAATTGCTGTTCGTGGAAACACTACGTCGCTATATTGCCCAACTGCCGCAGACACAGACGGGCTGGCTCGCCGGTGTACGTGATCCGGACGTGGGAAAGGCGCTGGCGCTCCTACATCGGCAGCCGGCTCACCCGTGGACGATTGCATCGCTGGCCAGTGAGGTCGGCCTCTCACGTTCTGTGTTGGCAGAGCGATTTCGGCATTATCTGTCAGACACGCCGATGGGGTACCTGACACGTTGGCGGTTGCAGCTCGCCGCGCAAGTGCTGACGTCTACGTCCAAAAGCGTGGCCGAAGTGGCGGGCGAGGTGGGATATGAGTCCGAACCGTCATTCAATCGCGCATTCAAACGGGAATTTGGAGTTCCGCCCGCGCGGTTCCGCAGCCAGACAAGAGGCTCTCGACGGAAAACCTGATCGTGTGTGGCGATGGAAGGGCGGCAAGACACACGATCACCGGGATTCGCTTCCGTTACTGTGACATCATAATCAGGCCGCCCGAATACGCATAGCTCCATGGAGGTCGCAGAAATGTTGTGGGATCGTGGGTCAACCGTGAGTGTATTCACAACCTCTGTCGGAGCCTTGGCCTGGTTGCTCCTCGCCGGCTGCTTACTCACCGGTTCGCCGAAAGGAGGAGAGCCTTCTCCATCCTCTGCTCCTGCGCATGCGGCGAACCTGACCGTTATAGTAGACGGCAACTACCTGGAATCGTGTCGTACCAAAGGCGTTCCAATTCCACCCGATTGGAGACCCTCGTCATCGGATTGGCAGGGCCATGGCAATCTCAACACGATCCTCCTGACACCCAATACGAGCGAGGAAGCGCCGGCCGACCAGACGAGATTTGCGAGCGTCTGGTCCTACGCACCGCCAGAAGGGAAAGGTGCCTGCATCGCGCTCGGCAGGAATGGCGGATCATTCCAAATCATCTGCCAAAGCGCCACAACGGGATACGCCTGTTTTTGGGGCAATGACCCGACCGTATCAGGCGCAGGATGGACACCGGAGACGGCCGAAGTACGCATCGCGGCACTCCGCGATCCGGTCCAGGGCTTTGCGCCGGGCACTGTCGCGTGCACCGAATGCCACCGCGGGAATAATGCCTTCCTGGTCGCCCCCGATGACCCCACCTGGGCCACGGTCTTGCGGCCGAAAGAAAGACGGCCGACATTCACAACGCGAGTGGAACGGTCGTCGCAACAGGGACGGTTTCTGTTCGCAGCTCCCACGGAGACCTATCCACGGTTCGTCCCGATCGGTGGAGCAGCCGTTCCATTGAGTAACCCGCTTCCAACCATCACCGGCTGCTCAGGAGCCTGTCACGAGGCCCATTATGAGATTTTAGAAAAGAACCATACACGAGAAGGATATGTGAGCATTCCGCGGCCCATGGGTCCCAATTGCGTGCGCGACTCCCCACCTGACGATCCCACCGGAAACTGTTATCAGCGGTAGCCATCACGCCGCGTCCTTTATTCATGGTGGCGTTCTCAACAGGAACATTGCTACAGTGTCGGTGATGGACCAGCAGGACAACAGTACCGTCGCCGAACTCCGGCTCAGCTACCGTTATATCAAGGCTCATCCGTGGGTCGTGACGGCCATGAACGGATTTCTCTCGGCCTATTTCATGGAACAGCCGAGTTTTCGCGTACAGCGGCATTTTGACGATCTGGAATCCGGCATGCACGTGTGGCTGTGTGAAGTGCCGGCCACAATGAAAATGGAGCGCCTGCTGCGGCGCCTTAAAGCCGACATTCCCGTTTTTCAACAGACCGTGACGTCCTTGGCTCCCAGTGCCCGCCCGCAATATCTGATCGACTGCCCGGATCCCACGACGCAAGAATAACCGGCCGCGACACGCAAATCGTCCACAGGCGTGTCCAAAATTCGCGAGAGGAGTATACTAACGGACAGCGAGGTGCGTGATGCATCGGGTGCTTGTTCTCGGCGCGGGGAAAATCGGCTCACTGATCGCGTGTCTCCTGGCTCAACGCAAGACCTATGAGGTGCATCTGGGCGACATCACCCTGGACGCCCCGAAGCGACTCGTGGAAGACCTCGGTTTGGAGCGCGTCACGCCCTGTATTTTAGACCTCCGCCATCCTGACGCCGTGAGCACCTATCTGTCGGCGCACCCGGTCGACGCCATTCTGTCGAGCCTCCCCTATTTCTGCAATCCCACCGTCGCCGGCTTGGCGCTGACCCACGGCGTGCACTACTTCGACCTGACAGAAGACGTCGAAGTGACCAATCAGATCAAAATTCTGAGCACGGGGGCCACCCAGGCCTTCATGCCGCAGTGCGGATTGGCGCCGGGGTTCATCAGCATCGTCGCTCACGATTTAATGACACATTTTGAAACGCTGGATACGGTCAAGATGCGCGTCGGCGCCTTGCCGGTCCATCCCAGCAACGCGCTGAAATATTCACTCACTTGGTCTACCGACGGCTTGATCAACGAGTACGGCAATCTCTGCTACGGCATCGAAGGAGGCGAAAAGGTTCCGCTTCAGCCGTTGGAAGGGTATGAAACGATCGAGCTGGACGGACTGCTTTATGAAGCCTTCAATACGTCAGGAGGTTTGGGCACGCTGGCCGATAGTTATGCCGGCAGGGTCCGAACGATGAATTACAAGACACTGCGCTACCCCGGGCATTGCGAGAAAATCCACTTGTTGATGAAAGACCTGAAGCTGAATGAAGATCGGGAGACCCTGAAACGCGTGCTCGAACATGCCGTCCCGCAAACTCTTCAAGACGTTGCGCTGATCTATGCGTCGGTCTCAGGCACCCAGCACGGCGGGTTTTTCGAAGAGAATTACGTAAAGAAAGTGTACCCGCAATGCATCAAAGGCAAGCTCTGGTCTGCCATCCAGGTGACCACCGCCTCGAGCGCCTGTTGCGTCATGGATCTTGTCTTGAATCACCCGTCTCAGTACCATGGATTCGTCACTCAAGAATCGATCCCCTTGAAGGATTTTCTCAACAACGAGTTCGGAGGCTGCTTCCGATGATCCCGATACAAACCGTGCTCAGAGACCTCGGCATCCAGGCCGTCAATGCCGGCGGAAGTACCGGAAGCGGCTGGTCCTCCAGCCTCTCCGGCAGAACGCTCATGCAATCCATCAATCCGACCACCGGCGAAAGCATCGCCGCCGTGGCTCCCTGCTCTCGCGAGGACTATGAACGTATTGCAACAGAGTCCGTCGAAGCCTTTGCCACGTGGCGTCTCGTGCCGGCGCCCAAACGCGGCGAGCTCGTTCGCCTCATCGGCCAAGCCTTGCGGGAGAAGAAGGACCAGCTGGGCACATTGGTCTCACTGGAGGTCGGGAAAATCAAGGCCGAAGGAGACGGCGAGGTCCAGGAAATGATCGACATGGCCGATTTTGCCGTCGGCCAGGCACGAATGCTCTACGGCGCGACCATGCAATCGGAAAGGCCGGCCCATCGCATGGCCGAGCAGTGGCATCCGCTGGGGCCGGTCGGTGTCATCACGGCCTTCAATTTTCCTGTTGCCGTGTGGTCATGGAACGCCTTCGTCGCCGCCATTGCCGGCGACACGGTCATCTGGAAACCCTCACCCAAAGCGCCACTCTGCGCGATCGCCGTGCAACATATTTGCAATCGAGTCATGCAGCAGCAGGGCTGTCAGGGAATCTTTTCGCTCTTTGTTTCCGAGCAAACAGATCTCGCTGAACACATGGTAAGGGACCGTCGGTTGCCATTGATCTCGTTCACCGGCTCGGTCCCGGTTGGTCGCCGCGTGGCCTCGGCCGTCGGAGAGCGGCTGGGCCGGACGTTATTGGAGCTCAGCGGCAACAACGCCGTGATCGTCGATGACACCGCCGATCTGGACATGGCAATCCGAGCCGTCCTGTTCGGCGCGGTCGGCACCGCCGGCCAGCGCTGCACAACAACCAGACGCCTGATCGTCCATGAGTCGCGCTACGACCAACTGCTCGGCAAACTTGTGAAGGCCTACTCCCAGGTCCATATCGGGAATCCGCTGGAACCCAACGTCTTGATGGGACCTCTCATCGACCGACATGCCGTCGAGGGATACCGTGCCGCACTCGATGAGGTGCAAAAAGAAGGGGGGCAGATCCTCTGCGGCGGGCATGTCCTGAATCGGCCCGGCTTCTTCGTGGAGCCGACGATCGTCCGTGCACAGAATACCTGGCCCGTCGTGCAACGTGAAACCTTCGCCCCGATTCTATATGTTATGACTTTTCAAACACTCGATGAAGCGATCGCCATGCAGAACGATGTGCCGCAAGGTCTCTCATCCGCCATGTTCTCCAACGACGTCCGCCGCACGGGGCAATTTCTGTCCGCTGCCGGCAGTGACTGCGGCATCGCCAACATCAATATCGGCACGTCCGGCGCAGAAATCGGCGGGGCCTTCGGCGGAGAGAAGGAGACGGGCGGCGGGCGTGAGGCCGGATCGGATGCATGGAAGGCCTACATGCGCCGCCAAACCAATACCATCAACTGGGGAACGGAACTTCCGTTGGCCCAAGGCATCAGATTTGGAGAGTGAAGACGTCATGCGTCAATCGCCAAGAGCCGCAGGATCTTCCCCCGATTGACGGTTGACGAGTAGCGTCTGACGAGGCGGCACGGAAAGGAGACCCTCATGGATCAGGCTGCAACATTGGATGCACTCATTGAACGCATGGTGACCGACTACGTGGCGCGCAACAAAGCCGCCGGTGTGCTCAAGACGATGCTCGACAATGCGGGGGTCGGATTGTTCCCGGTCATCGATCACCTGACTATTCGCACCTTCGACATCGATCATGGCGCAGAGCCGTTCGTTGCGCTGGGCTATGGGTACGATGAAACCCTTGAATACGACGATTGGTATGCCAAGGTCTATCGCAAGGCCGGCTACCCCGCCCTCTTCGTCGATCAAGCCTATGCGGGCGACCGGGGCAAGACCAGCATCATCCCCGGCTGGGTCAAGAAATTCGGAGACCGGGTGTTTCACCATATCGCGGTGCGTGTCGAGGACATCGATCGGGCGGTGGATCGGCTCAAACAGATGGGCGTGGTGTTCGCCGGAAACATCGTCGGCAAACGGGGAGAACAGCTCCGGCAAATCTTTTCCGCGCCGGAAACGGTGGACGGTCAGCCCTTCTCCGTCTTAGAGCTGGCGGAACGGCACCGGGGCTATCTCGGCTTCCTGCCTCCGCAAGCCGACAGTCTCATGAAGTCCTCCGCCCCGCGCTGAACGGCGTGACCTGCCTTCCCCCTCTTTCGACGAGACGCTCCTTCTTCACTCTTAATATTTCCCACCTCTATCAATGACTTGCGTTTCCCCTTCGAAAGACGGCTCCTCGTCCGTGGTATAGGCTGACAGGCGCTGATGCCCTATGGTTCTACTCACGGCAGAGAGCAGAACCCTATATCTCGCCTACCGTTGTTATGACGTTTATCGATACTCTGTTTGGGACTCCAATCTCGGCGGGACTGTCCGGCGTGGCTCTCTTCGCCATTGGCCTGCTGGTCAAACAGAACCGGGGACGACGATGGGTCCTCAGTCTCAGCCTTCTCCTCTATCTTCGCTATATCGTCTGGCGGGCTCTTTACACGCTGCCGACCGACGACCTCACCAGCATGATTATCGGAGGGACGGTCTATCTCGCGGAACTCTACGGCCTCTGCCAATTCTCTTTCTTCACCTATCAATCCTGGTCTCCCTTGGACCGGCAGCCGGCCCCGATTACCAGATACCCGACCGTCGATATCATGGTCACGGTGGTCAATGAACCGCTCTCGCTCCTACGACAATCGTTGATCGGGTGTTTGAGGCAAGACTATCCGAGAGACCGCTTCACCGTGTATGTGCTCGATGATGGCCATCGTCTTGAAGCCAAGACCCTTGCAGCCGAACTGGGGTGCGGCTACCTCACCCGACCGGATAGTCCCCGCCATGCGAAGGCTGGAAACCTGAACCACGCGCTTCGCATGACTGACGGCGAGTTGATCGCCGTGTTCGATGTGGACCACGTCCCTGCCCGTCCATTCCTGAAAGAAACCGTCGGGTTCTTCGATGATCCCAACGTAGCTATCGTTCAGACTCCCCACCACTTCTATAATCCCGACATTTTCCAGCGGAACCTGCGTGTCGGAAGTCAGGTCATGAACGAGCAAGCCTTGTTCTTCCGATCGCTCCAAGCAGGCAGGGACACGCACAACAGCGCCTTCTTCGCCGGCAGCGGCGGCCTGCTCCGCCGGAAACCGCTGGAGGACATCGGCGGTTTCCAAACACAGACCATCACCGAAGACATTCACACCAGCATGAATCTGCACGCAAAGGGATACACGTCCTGCTACCTCAATCGCGTGCTGTCGGCCGGCCTCATGCCGGAAACATTCGAGGGGTACCTGAAGCAACGTAAACGGTGGGCCATGGGGTGCATCCAGGTGCTCCTCCGTGACAATCCACTGACAAAGCGCGGCCTCACGTTCGCGCAGCGTCTGGATTATTTCGGATCGATCTTCTATTTTTTCTTCGGCCTGCCGCGCGTGATCTGCCTCGTAGCTCCTCTGGCAAGCCTGCTGTTTCACACCCCGCCGCTTCACGCGGATATCACGCTGCTCACGCTGCACTTCTTTCTCTTTTACATCGCGTCGGCCCTCGCGATGCGGCCCGTAACCCGCGGCTCTCGCAATCCCTTCTGGTCGGACATCTATGAGCTCGCCATGTGCTTCGCGCTGAGCGCGGTCGCGTTGAAAGCGCTTGCGGCACCGAGAAAAGAACGGGCGTTTGAAGTGACACCCAAAGGACAGCGCGTCAAGAAAAACACGTCCGCTGAGTTGACCTTAGCGTGGCCGCATTTGGTGACTTTCGGATTGTTAATCGGCGGGTTGGTCCTGGGCATTCAGGATCTTCGGCATGGCACGGGTGATGCCGGGCTCCCGGTCAGCCTGTTTTGGGGCACGGCCAATCTCATCCTGTTGACGATCGCCATGTTTGTGGCCAGTGAGCAACCACAGGGCCGGCAGGCGTTTCGGCTCAATCGGGATTTCGTCGGCGAGCTGTTCATGGACGGCAGTTCCACCCCCGTGCGCATTCTCAATATCAATGAATCCGGCGCTGCGCTATCCATAGAACATCCCGTCTTTACGGCACAACACACGGTGAAGCTGCTTCTCACCTCCTCTCAAGGCACTATCGTGCGATTGAGTGGACGACTCATGAGACAAGAACGAACGCCATCCGGTGACGTGATCGCCGGGGTTCAATTTATCGAACTCGATGATCCAACCACAGAGGTGATTGTCGACAAGATGTTCGGTGACCCTGCGTCCTGGGAGAAGAGCTATCGCATTCAGCCGGGCATTGCAGACAGCGTGCGGTCATTGCTGCACGCCCTTGCTTCCCCCTGGAAATCCTTCACCTGGGAACAACGCCGAATGCCGCGTGTGGCTTATGAAACGTCGTGTCGCTTACGCACCCCGACGGTTTCACTAGCGGGAACGCTGGAAGACATGTCCTTCACGGGTGTGCGCGTACGCGTTCCGTCAATTCCGAGTGAGTCGTTGGCCGGCAGCCAATTGGTATTGCCTCTTGTGACCCTCAAGGTCTCTCCGGTGTCGATGACGCGCCGTCATCTCAAGACCTGCATCCATTTTACGGTCGAGAGTATCGAACGGGGCGAACACCATTGGCGTGCATTGCACAATACTGAATGGAAGCGAGCATGAGCACCGGCGCTCCACCGAATCAGTCTTTACCGCCCGACACTCAGGTCCCGCCTGTAGTGAGTTGTGAAGTGGTCACGGAGGGACTGTCGTTCGCGGGAAAGATTGTCGCGCTCAGGAACAACCGCTTGCGGGTCATTCTTCCCACACCACTCTTTGCGCGACCTGACGCAACGACGGTCGTCTTGACGAATCTGGAGGGCATGTCGCTCCGCATGACTGGGTGCGTGATGACTCAACGACAGATTGGCGTGGGAGAGATGCTGGCCGTCATCCAACTCGCCAATCTGCCATCCGAGTCGGCCCTGGCACCTCATGAACAGCGCATGATCTCCTCGTTGCGGCACATACATCGACCTCCCGGGCGATCCCCATGGACTGGGCGTTGCGTGGATTGGGCCCATGATCTGGCGAGCTATGTTCTCGCGCCGTTTCAGGATCGGAGGCTCATCCCTCGACTTGCGATCCGCACGAATTGCGCTATGCTCGATGCAGATACTCCCCGACAGGGGATGACGCGTGATCTCTCGTACTCCGGGGCGTCAGTCCTATTCTCGGACTTCTCTCCCGACAACCTGTCGGGGGTGTTGCTTCGCATCAAATTCGTCACGCTGAATGCGACACCGGTTGAGATCGTGCGGCAGGGCCGCAACACTGTGGTTCGGTTTCGTATTGAGTCCATTTACGAGGGAGAACGTCGATGGCGCGACTTGCATTACTCCTACTGGCAGCACTTGTCCTAACAGTCCTGCCCGGCCGAACCTGGGCGGGCGATGTCTTCACCGGATTTCAGATCGACAATAAGCGCCAGTACTTCGGGTATGTCGGAGTGAGGACGCCCATCTTGCAGATGTCAGGGGGAACCACGCTGTTTGCGCAAGCAATGACGGCCGGACTTGGATACAGTTTCAGAAATGGGACCCGGCTGTTGGATGCCAATGTGCAATTTGTCGTTCCCTCTGTAGGCATCTCACAGTCGCTGGGCCGGTGGACATTCCTGGCGCTGGGTGGTCCGCAGTTACGCCGAATCGAAGAAGACCGGCTCAACACAAGCGCGAAGGTCGATCATCAGATTGGGGCCTTCGGTCAAATCGAGGCGTTCTATTGGCATGAAAAGGGCAACCTCCACGCGATTGGATCGTACGCCGATCTGGACAATTTCTTCTGGAGCCGTCTGCGCGGAAAATTATTGGTCCACAAATCGGAAAAAGGTTGCTGCCCCCTATATGCGGGATGGGACATCGCCGGAATGGGCAACGGCGACTTTCGTGCGGTGCAGACTGGACCGGTCGTCGAGATATCGGTCGGCAAAGTCGCCTTCCTGGCGAAAGGGGGATACCAGCACAGTACCTCCTTCCATAGCGGTGGCTACGGAGGCATCGAAGCCTATTTCCCTTTTTAATTCATTAGGAGCCTCTCGTCGGTCATTGTCCCCTTCGAAGCCTCTGCCTGGCTTACTTCTGTTTCGCCAGGGTGTACCGGTTGAGCCCACCTGACCACAGCGCTACACTTCCGCTCCCTGTGCCGCTCACTTACTCGCCACCGGCGTAAACCCCTCGAACGATTGGAGATACGTTTCGACCATGACTCGCGCCAACTGATCCCGGCCCGGCGGGCAGGTTCTCTCTTCGGTCTTGCGAACCAAGCCCGTCGGAACGGCGTCGCTCGTCCAGAGTTTGATGACGAGGCGGCAATTTTTGAAGGTCGGCCACATCGACGCGTCATACTCATACGTCACGGACTCCCAATGCGTCGCAATCCGCGCACCATTGACTTCGATCGTGTCTTCGCCGGCTTCAATCTGTCCGGTGTGTGGTTGGACACCCATCGCAAGATTGCCGGCTTGATGGAAGATAGTCAGCAGCTGGGCAGAACGGGATTGATTCGCCAACGGATCGACAGTGGAATCGTACTTCGCGGCAATCGTTTCTTCCCATTCATTCGGAGGCATGGGCCTCCCATACCGATCAGTGGGAGCTTGGCTGAACCACAGCCTGACGCCATCCGCGTTGATAACCCGCAACTGATAGGCCTTGCGAGAAGTGATCGGCCCGGCCATAAAGTTAGTCGGGCCGGCCAGATTCCAATACCGAGCGGCGTACACAACCTTCGCGCCAGGGGCAAAGTTCTTCCAGGCCAGATATGCAGGATGGTCCACGAGCGCCACGGCGGGCTTGGCCGGCTCCGGATAGGTTTCCTTCAACGCCTGGGCGACGGCATCCGGTACCGGAATCTCTTTTTGACTATGCTCCGTGATGGCGTCGTACCGATCCTGTGTCGTTTCGACCGACATCTGCCTCTTGTACTCGTTGGTGATTTCTTCCGCGATCTTGTCTATCGCCGCGCTGAGAGCGTTGCGCAAGTCGGCGCCGCTCAGATCGATGGTCTTGCCGAAATAGGGCTCCGCGCTACGCCGGGCAATCACCTCAGCGTTCCGATAGTAATATTCTAAAATCTGCCGATGCCCTTCTTCATGTTCAACGGTCCGCTTCCGTGGATTATTCGGCAGCCAGGTCGTGATGTTGAGTTGCAGCGTCACTTTAATCCGGTTGATCGTGCCCTTCGCATGCGTCGCATCGATCTGCAAGACCTGGCCGCTGACGGACGCATCGGAGAGGAAATCCCCGGCACTCACCGCTTCTTCGGGTCCCGTGAGCGGCGGGCGGTCGCGCGGCGGACGCTCGGGATCGAAGTACCGTGTGTCGAGTTGAGCCGGCATTTTGACGATCTCCACTTGAGGCTGTTCCGACTGAACAGACGGAACTCCGACAACCAACATGAACATGAACATGAGCCACACACGCATCGACACCTCTCCTCATTACAGCTTCGGGTGGTTCTTCCGGGCGTCTGCTTTTTCTTTCGCATCCTTCGCCTTGACGGCGATCACGAGCAGCTCAGGGGTAGCACCGTCGATACCTCGTCCAGTCTGGCAACTTAAGTAAAAGGCCAACTTTGGAGGACACTCATCATACTCGGAAAATGAAAGGTGGGGCAATTCTTGGATTTCTGTTCAGCTCGTGGAGCGCTATTGTGTCACGGCGGCGAAGAGTTGAGGAGATCAGCCCATGTCTCGAAGGGTGTGTCCGGGGTTGCGGTCGCGCGCGATGGTTTTCATGAGCTGATCGCCGAAGAGAACCACGACGCGGTCACGCTGATCTTTGACGATCATGGACGCCGACGGGGCCTTGAATGTCGCGGGATCGCCGTCCAGCCAGGCGCTGCACGTAAACGGCAGGGCATCCAGGACCGTCTCGACACGATATTCCTCCCGCAGGCGGTATTGGAGCACATCGAATTGCAGCCGCCCGACTGCGGCGACCAACGGCTCCCGGTCGTGCAGGCTTCGCATGAGCTGTACGGTCCCCTCCTGCGTCATCTGCCACATGCCCTTATCGAACGACTTCCGTTTGCCGACGTCTGCGGGACGGATGCGCGCGAAGATCTCCGGCTGAAATTGCGGGAGAGGCTTGAAGTTGAAACCGCCGGTCACCGAGATCGTGTCCCCGATGGCAAAGAGGCCAGGGTTGATGATGCCGATGATGTCGCCGGGAAAGGCTTCTTCTACCGTGCTCCGTTCTTGCGCGACCAAACTGTGCGGCCGGGAGAGCCGAACCTCCTTGCCCAGCCGATGATGCTTCACCACCATGTCGCGTTCGAACCGCCCGGAGCAAACCCGGAGAAACGCCGTACTGTCCCGGTGTTTGGGGTTCATGTTGGCCTGGAGCTTAAAGACGTAGGCGCTGAACGGCATCGTGATCGGATCGACGGACATCTCACTCCCGTCGTCACCATCAGCCAGTCTCGCGCCGGGAGAAGGTGCGAGCCGCACGAACGCATCCAAAAAACTCTCGATGCCGAAATTGGTGAGGGCTGACGCGAAGAAGACCGGCGTGACCTCCCCTTGCAGGAACGCCGGTCGTGTGAAGGGATTCCCCGCGATGTCCAGCAACTCCAAATCGTGCCGCACCTGAGCCAGCACATCCGGAGAGACTCGCTCGCTCTGTGCCAGATCTGCCAGCGGCATGGTCTGGACCTCGACCTTTGTCGCGCCGCCGTGAATGGTCCGCTGAAACAGTTCCACCAGGCTGTCCGCCCGATTCACAATCCCGACGAACTCATCGCCGGACCCGATCGGCCAATTGATCGCGCTGGCGTGGATGTTCAGCGCCTGCTCCACCTCGGTCATCAGATCGAGCGGCGGGCGGCCCGGCACATCCATTTTGTTGATCAAGGTCAGAACTGGAATGCGCCGCAAGCGGCACACGGCAAAAAGCTTGCGCGTTTGCGCCTCCACACCTTTGGCCGCATCGATAACCATGATGGCGCTATCGGCGGCCGTGAGTGTCCGATAGGTGTCTTCGGAAAAATCCTGGTGACCCGGCGTATCGAGTAAATTGATGACGGCGTGCTTATACGGGAACTGCATGGCCGAGGCGGTGATCGAAATCCCGCGTTCCTGTTCCATGCCCATCCAATCGGAAGCCGTGGCTTTGCCGCCCTTCCGCCCACGAACCATCCCGGCCGTCCGAATCAACCCGGAATAGAGCAGCAGTTTTTCCGTCAGCGTGGTTTTGCCCGCGTCGGGGTGGCTGATGATGGCGAACGTCCGCCTCCGCGCTGTCGCCGTCGAGAGTTCAGCCGAAAGTGCTGTGTCCATAGCCATGACCGTCACACACCCTACTACAACCTCTCCGTGAAATAGATACCGGTGATACGACCGCCGGGAACGCCCTCGTTACACTCCCGCAGCCGTAAGCAGGCTGGACAGGTTGTATGCCGTTTTTTTGTCATACCCATCCTGCTTTCCCCGCAACTGGCTGTGTTCAATCCCCCTCACCGACGGCCATAAATGGGCAGAGCCTGAAGACCGACGATTGCTAAGTGTCATAAAACATGGGGCGATCGCTGTGTATCTATTGACCCGCGCTGGCATTACATCTGCACTCATCTATACAGGAACAATTTCTGTCACACCCACCCAGGAGCAGACCTATGGTCGTGCGGCAACACCCCAGATTTCACGCATCCTTTTCCGGCACACTCACCCACCGCAATCAGCGTCATGCGATCAGCAGGTCGTTGGATCTTTCTCGCAAAGGCTGCCGCGTCCAAAGCTCCTTTCCGGCATTCGCCGGCATGAAAGTGGACCTCCAGCTCATTTTCCCCGGAAGCCGAAACCCTATTCTCATTCAGGGAGCCGTCGTGCGTTGGGCCGGTGCTCATGGAATCGGGATTGAATTTCTCTCTCTTGCGTCTCCCGACGAACGACAACTGGAAGGGACCCTCCGACTGCTTGCGGCCAAGACCACCCACAATTCCCCTCAGGTCCCGGTCGGTGGCCGCACATGATCAGTTCGACGGCGGGCGTCGGCTAATGAGATAAATAATAGCGGGAAACAAGAACGTGGTACCGGGAAAGATAATCCGGAACCCCCACCAGGGGGCCGCTTCCAACCAAGGTAATTTGGGCTTCAGAAACCCCAATCCATAGGTCAATATGACAGACGCGATCACTCCGTAAGCCGGCGGTGGCAATAGGGATGCAGAACCAGGATCTCGGCGCTTTTGAACGGCAAGGATAATACCCTTGACGAGCACGTATGCGGCGAGAATCAAGCCCACGATCCCGAAATACAAGCCATATTCCTGCATAATCCTCCTTCACAACCTCTGAAAGAATGGTGCCGGCCGGTGGACGCCCGCCGTTCGTCTTCCCACCACCCCTCACGACATGCCCGCGCAGGTTACCGAGATCATCACAAGTGCGTCAACGGAAAACTCTAGGCTCACACCGGCCGAGTTGGCGATCCTGTCCGTTGAATCGGGCCCCACTCTCTCCTGTTTGCAATCCGCCTTGCACGCCCGTATGATCACGCTGGCATGCATTGCACAAAATGCAGGAGCAAAGCGGCACTGAAGTTGCCCCGGCACAATGCCGCCTTCTGCCCATGCTGTTTTAACGAGTTCGTGCAGGACCAAGTCGTCAAAGCCGTCAAAACCCAGCGGATGTTCGGCCACGAGCATCGGATTCTCGTCGCGGTGTCCGGAGGCAAGGACAGCTTGGCGCTCTGGGATATCCTGCTCAAGCTGGGCTACAAAGCCGACGCGCTCTATGTCGACCTCGGCATTACCGGTTACTCGGACCGATCCCATGACAAAGTCAGACGATTTGCCGACACCGTCGCCACGCCGCTTGGCGCGACATTGCACACCCATACCGTTGAAAAAGAAGAAGGAGCCGGGATCCGCGAACTGGCCATGGCGGCCCACCGACCCGCCTGTAGTACGTGTGGCACAATCAAACGCTATCACTTCAACCGCGCCGCGGTGGAGCATGACTACGACGTGATGGCCACTGGGCATAACCTCGACGATGAAGCGGCCCGCCTGCTCGGCAACGTGCTGCATTGGCAAGAGGAATACCTGGACAAACAGAGCCCTAGTCTCCCCGCCTCGGTCGACGGCTTCGCGAAAAAAGTGAAACCCCTGTACCGGCTGACAGAGCGGGAACTCGCCGCGTACTGCGTGCTGAACAAGATCGACTACATCGTCGACGAATGCCCGATGGCCCAGGGCGCTCGGACTCTCCTTTACAAGGACGTACTCAACCGCCTCGAAACCGAATCACCAGGCACGAAGCAGTCGTTCTATTGGAAGTTCCTCGACAAGCAGAACAAGACCACCACACCGCAGACCGACATGACCACGAAAGACCGGGCCCTGCTCCATCCCTGTACCGCATGCAGCCAGCCGACGACCGGAGAGATCTGTTCCTATTGTAAGCTGATGGCCCGAGCAAAACGAGAAGTCCCACACTGAGGGATGGCAGATACGTAGATGGCCTCGAACTCCCGCGATTTCTACCAGATCCTCGGCGTGCCGAAAACAGCCTCGGCGGACGAGATCAAAAAAGCCTTCAGGCGTATGGCCAGGCAATACCATCCCGATCTCCATTCCGGAGGGAAAAAGGCCGAGATGGAGAAAAAGTTTAAAGAGCTGAACGAGGCACACGAGGTGTTGTCTGACCCGGAGAAGCGCAAGAAATACGATCAGTACGGCACCAATTGGGATCAGGCGGAGGCCTTTGAACGGGCTCGTCGTCAATCGGGCCCTCAGGGATTTGGCAGACAGAGTGGGTTTGGCCGTCAGAATACCGGCAGTGAATTCGGCGGCACGGAATCATTTTCGGATTTCTTTGACAGTCTTTTCGGCGGGAGCAAACGAACCACAGCCACAGCCACCGAGAGCCATGGATTCGCGTCGCCCGGTGAGGATCTTGAAGTGGACGTGGACTTGACGTTGCGGGAAGTGCTCACTGGAATCACCAAGCGTGTGAACCTCCGTGAACCCGAGCCGTGCAAGATTTGCCACGGCATGGGGATGCTCCGCGACCAGCCCTGCCTGACCTGTCGGGGAACCGGGGTCACAAGCGAAATGAAAACCATCGAGGTGAAAATCCCGGCCGGGGTTCAGGACGGGACTCGCGTACGTGTCGCGGGAAAAGGCCAGACGGGTAAGCACGGAGGCAAGCGGGGCGATCTCTATCTCCACGTCGTCATTCCTGTCGATCCGATTTTTCGGCGGCATGGCACAGATGTCCACGTCAACCTCCCCGTCTACCCATGGGAAGCGGTATTGGGCGCGGACGTCACCGCCCCGACACTCACCGAACCGGTGAAAGTGAAAGTTCCACCCGGCAGCAAGGCGGATGCAAAACTGCGGCTCAAGGGCAAAGGCCTTCCCTCTGCCGCCGGGGGGCATGGCGACCTGTTTCTTGTCCTACAAATCGTCATGCCTCCCACGGTCACAGAAGCCGAGCGGGCCCTCTACGAACAACTCAATACTCACCGGCACCCGGATCCTCGTTCAGAACTGCTTTCGGCTGCCCAGCGGCGGTCACGCGAATAGTTGCGTTGTGCCGACTGCTATGGCAAGCTCTGGCTCTCAAGGCGTGTCTATCAAGCCAAGGAGGAATTCATGAGACTTGTCACCAAGACAACGACGGCTTGTGCGGTCCTTTCCATGTGCCTGTTGGTGTTGGGCGTACCCAGCCTCTGGGCCAATGATCCCAGCTATTATGGCCACGGTGGAGGTGGGCACGGGGCTGAAAGCGGCCACGGTTATGGCAAAGGCATGATGCACAACGGGACCGGCCATTTGATCCGACACTTGCTGAAACACGAGAAGGATATTGGACTCACGGTCGACCAAGTCCTGAAATTGAAAGACCTCCAATTGAATCTGGACAAGGTCCGCATCAAGGCTGAAGCCGACATCCAAATTGCGGAGCGCGAGCTGAAGGCGCTGACGGATAACGAGAAATCCGACTTGGCGGCGATCGAAGCCAAGCTCAAGCAAAGCGAAGACCAGCAGGTGGCGCTCCGTATGGCCTCGATCAAGACCCGCCGAGACGTGATGGCTGTCTTGACTCCCGAACAGCGGGAAAAGGAAAAAACCGAGCACGATAAGGTCATGCAACAACACGGAAAAGGCCACGCCAACCCACACGGGGGTGGCTTCTACGGCGCCAATCCCCACGGCAAGAACCCGCATGAAGGGATGGGAGGCTCCATGCCGCAGCCGCCCGGCAACATGTCCGTGCAATAACGAGGCTGTGTGACCGGACGCTCGACCAGGGGCATCGGATGGGTGTGCAAGAAAGGAAACGGACGGAGGTTATGCCGAAGGAACTGAAGCTGACGAGTCATGATCTGCTGATCGGGCCATCACGGGCGCCGGCTCGAGCCATGCTGAAGGCCGTGGGGTTTACCGACGACGATCTCTCGAAACCGATCATCGGGGTGGCGAACACCTGGATCGAAGTCATGCCGTGCAACTACCACCTGCGCCGGCTGTCGGAACGGGTGAAGGCCGGCATTCGCGCGGCCGGCGGAACCCCCATCGAGTACAACACGATCGCCGTCTCTGACGGCATCTCAATGGGCACCGAGGGCATGAAAGCCTCGCTTATCAGCCGTGAAGTGATTGCCGACTCGATCGAACTCGTCGCCCGCGGGCACCTCTTCGACGGAGTGGTGGCCTTGTCCGGATGTGACAAGACGATTCCCGGAACTGTGATGGCGTTAGCGCGTCTCAACCGGCCCTCGCTCATGCTGTACGGAGGGTCGATCATGCCTGGAACGTTTCAGGGGCATGACGTCACGATTCAAGACGTGTTTGAAGCGGTCGGCAAACATGGATCCGGCAAGATGACCGACGCCGAGTTGAAAGACCTTGAAGATCACGCTTGTCCCGGTCCCGGAGCCTGCGGCGGCCAGTTCACCGCCAACACGATGGCGATTGCGTTCGAATTTCTCGGCATCTCCCCGATGGGACGCAATGGCGTGCCCGCCATGGATCAGCACAAAGATGACGTCGCCTTCGAATGCGGCAAGATGGTCATGGACTTGATCCGGAACGATCTCCGGCCCAAACAGATCATTACCCGCAAGTCCTTGGAGAACGCCATCGCTGCCGTTGCGACCACCGGAGGCTCAACGAACGCCGTGCTCCATTTGCTCGCCATCGCTCGGGAATCCGGCATCAAACTGGTCATCGACGATTTTGACAAGATCAACCGAAAGGTCCCGCTGCTTGCTGACCTGAAGCCGGGCGGCAGGTTTACCGCCGCGGATCTCTATGCCGCCGGTGGCACCACCTTAGTCGCCAAACGCCTCCTGGAAGCCGGTCTTCTCCACGGCAATCAACCCACCGTCACCGGAAAGACGATCGGTGACGAAGCCACGCGGGCCACGGAAACAGCGGGGCAACAAGTCTTACGGCCGCTCGCCAACCCCATCAAGCCGACCGGGGGACTTGTCATCCTCAAGGGCAATCTTGCGCCGGAAGGCTGTGTCGTCAAAGTGGCCGGCCACAACATCCTGAAGTTTCAAGGACCGGCAAAAGTCTATGACCAGGAAGAAGACGCCTTTGTTGCCGTCAAAGCAGGGTACATCAAGGCGGGTGATGTCGTCGTCATCCGCTATGAAGGTCCGTCCGGAGGCCCGGGTATGCGTGAAATGCTCGGCGTCACAGCCGCCATTGTCGGGGCCGGACTCGGCGATTCAATTGCACTGCTGACCGATGGACGATTCTCAGGCGCCACCCATGGCCTCATGGCCGGCCATGTGGCCCCTGAAGCCGTCAAAGGCGGGCCGATCGCCGCCGTCAAGAACGGCGACCTCATCACATTTGACATCGCCAAACGCCGGTTGGATGTGAAGCTCACGCAGAAAGAAATCGCGGCTCGTCTCAAGAAAGTCAAACAGCCGACTCCCCGTTACACCTCCGGAGTCATGGGGAAATACGCGCGGCACGTGTCATCGGCGTCGGAAGGCGCCGTGACGAGCTGAGTCCATTCACCGTGCCCTTAACACCCCCATCGTGAGAAGAGCATCCTGACCGGCATAGGCGATTTGCCGGTAGCCTTCGGCAACTGGATGTCCGTCTGAATCCGCTTTGTACAGGATCGCTCCATTTCGAGCAGCCGCGACGAGCCGATCAGCCGCGTCGATACAGACCATGGTCAGCCGTTTGCACCACTCCTGTAACTCTTCCTTGATCTCTGCTTCATGCCTGACCAATTCAACGAACTCTTTCGACGCGTGCGGGAGCAACGCCTCGTCCGCTGCAGCATAGATCGATTCTTTTGTCGGAATGAGCACCACACCCACTCGTACACGAGCGGATTCTCCCAGCTTCCGCAGTGAGGCCAGCACTGCTCTCGTAATCCGTATCCCTTCCTGGATACAGAGATTCTCTCGATCAAGAGCGACTCCTCGATAGCCATAGGTCATGACCGTCGAGACCTTTCCATTTGCGTAGGCAGCGGCGGCATTGGGGTGTTCCAACGCCCAGGCCTTATCTCCCGCTTCATAGAGTTCGTCCACCGACGGGATCCCCGGCAACCAGCCTCTGACCATAAGAATCTGCAAGATCAAAGATCGCCCTGCCACACGCTGCCACAATTTGGCCACAGTGCCCATGCGCTCGACCTGCTCACGCACGACCGTGCCCCGCCCTTGATCATCAGCCGAGGCGAGGCGAGACTGAAGCTCCATCAGCGCGGGAGACAGATCACGATCGCGCCGTCGATATTTGTGAGGACCCTTTGCGCTGTAAATGGCACTACAACTGTCGAAAATATCGTTTCCAAAGTAGAGCCCGACAAGAATCGCTTTCGGGCCTAATCCCGTGGCATCGTGTGCCAGCTCCTCATACTGTGGAGGGCCCCACCCTCCAAGCGCCATGGAATACACGTTCAGGTAGCTGATCTTTGCAAGCACGGCCGGCCAAGACTCTTCGCGGCGGACATTGACCCCCCACGTCTGGGAGTCGCCAATGGCTACCACATCCGTGATCTCTACGCTCGCCTCATTTCTAAATCCACGCGCATCGTGGCCGGGAGCATCCGGTTCAAGACGGTGACCCAGCCGAGGATCAGAAACGAGTTTTGCGAGCGATGCGTGCGCCTCGTTTCGCTCTTTGCTGTAGAGAGCGTACCCCTGGGGCGAGTCTAGTGCGAGCCTTGCTGCGCCTTCCGCGACGACGAAGCCACATACGACCCCGAACAACACGAGAAGCGTGGATGCGCCCCAACGCTGAGCCGTTACGGCCATTGCTGTACTACCCCTGCCGCCGAGGTATGCGGCTTGTCGCAACACACGGTCAGCAATGACGTCACGGCATCCTCTTGGCAATACTTGTGCAAATACCTCAACGAAGGGAGGAGTCGGACCGTCTCCTCAGAGACCGCCGTTTCTTTCTCCCGAATGAAGAATCCTTCACGGCCCAAGAGGTCCAACCATTCAGACTGTCGGAGACGATTGACGTATGAACTGCGATTCCATCGCATGAGGTTCCACAGCCATTCCGGATATCTCAAGCAATCAAACACTTTGTCAGGCCGGGGCGGCACGGTCCCATACCACGCATGATCCCCTAAATCGATCAATGCAATCAGCGAACCTCCTGGTCGCAGTACACGGAAGCATTCCTTCACGGTCTGACCGGGAAAGCGAAGATGTTCGAACGCGGTATGGGACCAAATCAAGTCGCAGGACGCCGATGCGAGCGGTATCGTCCTGCCATCGTAACGCATGAACTTGACGCCTTCACATCCTGCTTGATCCGACGACCGATAATCCACAATGTCGATCGCCGTGCAGCTGATGGCTCCATCTACCTTGGCTTGCGCGAGGACTTCCAGCGTGTGTCCGGGACCGATCTCAAGGATGTCCTTCCCGCTCACCGGGGAGAAACGCCCATACCGCTCGAACACTTCACGGACCTTGATAGGATCGGCATTCACTCCAGTAGAGTGACGGCGGCGGGCCAGCGTGGCGATAGGCTCAAACCCCATGAGAAGATTTTGAGCGATTTCAAGCGGGATCCACATGGCGTCGGGGCTCGTTGATCGTGGCATTGCCGGAGGCCATCTTCTAGAGAACGGTTTGGGCGACAACTCCGGTCCGATGTTCAGTGAGCAGCCGCTCATAGATCTGTTCGTATTGCCGAACGGTTTCATCGATGTAAAATTCCTGCGGCAGTCGACTGGATTTCGCCAGGCACACATCCGATGATTCCGTCTCCCGCGACAGCCTGCGGATGACCGCGTCCGCTAAGCCCTGAATGTCTCCGGCCTGGCAGAGCTCTCCCACCGCCTGATCGACTATGACTTCGTCAGCTCCTCCCACGTTCGTCGCGACGACGGGCACCCCGACGGCCCGCGCTTCAAGTAACACCCGCGGCAAGCCCTCCCAGTGTGATGTCAGGAGAAACGTATCGAGCACGTGCATGATCGCCGGGACATCGCGCCGCCAGCCGGCCAAATGCACACGATCCTGGATCCCATAACGAGCGATGAGCGCTTCCACTCTTGGTCGCAACTCGCCGTCTCCGACGAGCACGAATCGGACATCGGGACGCGCCGTCATGACCCGGTGCGCCACCGCGATGAAATCCTCCGGAGCCTTTTGAGGTTTGAAACAGGCCACACTTCCCACCAATTGTGTCGTAGCCTGTGCGCCGAACTCTCTTCTGATTCGCTCCCGCTCGCCCCTGTCGACGGCTCGTTGAAACGGTTGCGGGTCAATCCCCGGCCTCACCAACACCACATTGTCGTGAAACAAGCCCCACGATCGCCCTTTGCGGATGTCGGCCTGCGACACGGCTATCCAATGTGTGGTGATCCAGCCGGTGAACCGTTCGATCATGACGAGAAGGCGTTGGAGCCACCGGGGCTGTGCGGGGGTGATGCCATAGCCATGAATCGTGTGCACGATGACTGGAACTCCGGCCATCCAGGCAGCCCACCGCCCGAGAATTCCCGCCTTGGAACTGTGTGTATGAACAACGGTGGGACGAAGACGCCGCAGAAGTGTGGTCAACTTTACCAGTGCCGCGAGATCCCCCACGAGGCGGATCGACCGCCCCAGCTCAGGCAGAATGCGCACATCCACATGAGAGAGCCGTCGGGCATCATCCGTCAACAATCCGCCCGGCCCGGCAATCAACACCGGACGATATTTTGAACGGTCCAGGTGTGACACCGCATAGAGGGCGACCTCCTGGGCACCCCCCAATTCCAGCTTGGTGATGATATGGCAAACGACATCCACGGATGGACTCTATGCAGGAACGGCCTGTGCGCCCCACGTACGAAGCTGTTCCGCCAGCCGCTTCCCCTGCCCGATGGCATCTTCCATCGACGTGTGCTCCCAACGCCCATACCGCCCGATGGAGTAGATACCTCGGCGCTCTAATTCAGCCACAATCGCAGGGACCGCGCGGGCTCGATGCTGATCGAAATACACGTATGCGTAATGCAGATTCTTGACATCGGCGACCACCAGTTCATCGTCCGGTTTCAGGATCCCCGCCTGCTCCAACCCCTGCCTCGAGCGTGTGATCAATTCTTCATCCGATAGCTGCTCAGTGGGCCGATGAGAGAGTTCCACATACATGGAGCTACAACCCGACCGTCCCAAAGCCGGGGAAAAGTTCATGGGGAAGCCCACCCGGTAGAACGGATAGGCGGGTTCAGGAAAGTAGAGCCAGTGTTTATCAGACACCTGTTCGCGCGCCACCGCCAAATTGACGTTGGACACGGACACCCAGCGCAACGCCTCCGCCGCGTCCTTCAACTGCTGCGGGAAGTCCGGGCATCGTTTGAGGAGTTCGGGAATCGGAATGGTAGACACCAACGACTCATACGCTTCTTCCCGGACGCGTCCATCGGCGCGCTGGCGAAAGACAGCCCGCTTGCGCTTCGTATTGACCTCCATCAGCTCCATGCCATTTCTCACACCACGGATGCCCGGCAGAAAGGATTCCGGCAACACCTTGATGCCGTTGGAAGCCGGATATAAGAACGACGGATTGTATCCGAAGGCCTTATCTTTAATGCCTAACGCCCCATTGACCACATCTTTGAGTTCCGGCTTTGGCACCAGCCACGACACCCAATCGGATGTCAGTTCATCGAGGGACACCTTCCACAGTTTTTCGTTGAATGGCACCATGAAATGCTTGGCCATTCCTTCTCCAAGATTGTCCAATATCCAGTCTTTGAACGAACGCTGCATGGGACCACTAGAGGTGACCGGTTTGGTCAACGTTTCGATAAACCCCAGCAAACATTCCCGAACGACCTCCGGGGGCAGACCGAATGTATTCACTTGAAAGGGGTATTCTGTGTAGGTCTGATGGGAGTAGATGAATGACTTTCGGGCATGCCTCTGGAGTTGTCCGGCGAGGAGATGTTCGACCAATGCCTTAATCTCCGGTTGCCGGAAGTGCAGCAAATGTCCGGTGTAATCGAAAGTAAAACCGTCTTTCTGATACGAGCGACAGAGTCCGCCAACCTCCTGCTCGCGCTCATAGAGCCGATAGGGGACCCCGGAGAGATGATACGCGGTGCTGAGTCCGGCCAAGCCGGCGCCAACGATGATGATCATGCTGCCTTGTGATGTTCTATGGACTCGCGTTGAGAGCCTGTCCTGCCCGTCCGGGACACATCGATCTTTCCCAAGAACACCGTTGCTGCCAGCAAACTTCCGATGGTTCCCAGACACAGGGCCCACGCGCCGTGTTCACCAACCGCCATCAGGAGCAATCCGATCCCGGCGACCACCGCGGTCGAGACGTAGCTCACAATCACGATCTGCGGGACCGACATTCCCCAGTGCCGCAATCGAATGGCGATGTGATCCGGACTGCCCCAGAAAATGGGCAAGCCGCGCCGATAGCGGATGTACATGACGAAGAGCGTGTCGAAGATCGGAACACCCAAAATGAGCACTGGAGTCAACAGCGACAATGGATGGGCACTAGGATACTGGCCGATCATGGCCATCGCGCCGAGCAGCAGGCCGATAAACATGGCTCCGGTGTCGCCCATATAGATCTTGGCCGGCTGCCAGTTGTATTTCATAAATCCCAGCAGGCTTCCGATCAAGGCGGCCAGCATGAAGGCGATGGTCTGGTCGCCTTGAAGCAAGGCGGCGACCAGCAATCCCGTCGCGCTGATCGCTCCGACACCGGCAGACAGTCCGTCCATGATATCCAGCAAATTGAACGCATTGATGAGCCCGACCATCCAAAAGACGGTCAACAAGATATCGAGCCATTCCGGCAACGCCGCGATCTGAATCTGAATTCCGCTCTTTATCAACACAAACACTGCGAGCAACTGCCCTAATAGTTTGGTCGACGGGGTCAAGACGCCGAAATCATCGATGAGTCCCAGCATCACGACAATGGTCCCGCCCAAGATGATGCCTAAGACATCCTGTCGAAACTCAAAGGTGAACGCGAGACTCATCAAGAAGGCGAGGTAAATTGCCAGCCCGCCGAAGTAGGGGACCGGCTCCCGCTGATGCTTGAGCTTGCCGTCCGGCGCATCGACAATGCCGTACTTGAGCGCCGCCTGTCTGGCGATCGGTACGCCATAGATAGCGAGCAGCAGCGACAGGATAAATGTGAGTCCCAATAGATACATGCACGGCTCTTACTGATACAGGTACAGACGGCCTCGACCTGAAGCGGCTGAACTACGCATGGGCCAAGCACGCTTCATAGACTTGCTCATGCCGACGTACGATGTCCGAAATGTCATAGCTCTCTTGGGCTCGCACACGGCCCTTGGCCCCCATGCTCATCGCCAGATTGGAATCATGCAAAAGCCTCTCCATCGCATCAGCCAGCGCGTGCGCGTTTCCAGGCTCAATCAACAGTCCTGTTTCTCCAGGAATCACGAACTCGGGAATTCCACCCACATAGGTGGCAATAACCGGCTTTCCCACGGCCATCGCTTCGAGAATCGCGATTCCAAACCCTTCATAGAGAGACGGAAGCACAAAGATATCCAGGGATCGCAACACTTGCGGAATGTCCCGCCTTGTTCCGACAAAGACGATCCAGGACGCCAGCCCGAGCCGATCACGCAAAGATTCCAACTCACCGCGCGCCGGCCCATCTCCGACAATGACCAGTCGGCATGGAGGCATACCATGTCGCTGTTTCAGTTCTTCCATGGCCTTGAGCAAGACGCTCAGGCCTTTCTTCGGCTCAACTAATCGACAGACTGTCCCGATACTCCGCTGCCCTTCTCCTAGGCCCAACTCATGTTTCGATGCCGCTGACGCACTTTGGAACCGCGCAAGGTCAACGCCGAATGGAATGATCGTGCAGCGGTTGCCTGTCTCGCCAATCCTCGACTCCACCGAACGACGAACGGCCTCGGAGCAACACACGACCGCCTGCGTCCAGGCAAGGGTCAACCGATCCACAAGTCGAACGAGCCACCCCTCACTCACCACCTCATCATGATAGGACGAAATGACCGGAAACGCCCGCAAAATGCGTCCGCAAACACGAGCCGACATGTTGGCCCAGAAGAGAAACGCCTGGATGACATCGGGCCGCTCCGCCCGCAGTAGCTTGTAAAGACGAACCACGACCCGCAGGTCCCATTTCCCGCTGCCGTCCAACGAGATAACCCTGACCCCGCGAGCCTTGAGCTCATCGGCCACTGCTCCGCCTGGCTTCAGTGTGCAGACCGTCACCTCAAACCGTGACCGATCCATCCTGGATGCTAATTCAAGGATATGGGTCTCTGTTCCCCCAACGCCAAGACCGACGGCAAGCAGCATCACCTTAGCAGGCATGCGCGATCTCACTCTTCCCTTTAGCTGACATCGTGAGATGTTCGTACCACGTCAAGTACGCCTGCACTTGTCGACTCAGATCAAAGCGTGCCTTCGCAATCCGGACGGCTTGCGCCGATATCACCCGGCGCCGCTCGTCGCCCTCCAGCAGCCATTGCGCCTGCCGCGCCATCGCCTCGGCATCTCCCGCGGGAACAAGAAACCCCGATTGCCCATCCAGGACCTGTTCGGGAATCCCGCCAACGGCGGTCGCCACGACTGGTGTCCCGCACGCGGTAGCTTCCATGACGGTATTGGGAAAGGTATCGACGCGGGCTGCGTGGACATACACGTCAGCTGCCTGGTAGTACCGTGCCATCGAGAGAGGGTTCCGCTCGAACGGAACAAATTGAACATCGGCCAGGCCGGCCTTATCAGATGCGCCACCCTCCCCCACTGCCACAAACCGCACCGGTTTGCGCTTCGCCTGTGCCGCAATGTGCCGCACCGCTGTACGCAGCGTCTCAAAATCCTTCCACCGATTCTCCCTGATGCTGTTGGCCGCGAACAGGACAATCCAGGCCTCCTGGGGCAATGCCAAGCGGTCCCTGGCTTCCCGCCGGTCGCCAGGCTTAAACGTCGTGAGATCCACCCCGTTGGGAATAACCCGGCATTCTTCGATCCCCGGCATAAGGATCGATTCCTTCACCTTATCCATCAGCCATTGCGACGGCGTCGCGACAAACAGGCGACTCCGCGAATAGATCTCCTGCTTTCTCAGCCAATTGCAGGCCGTCGCGTCCCGCCTCACCGCTGGATAGATCGTGAGGTCGGGACAGTTGCCGCACCCTGTCTTCCAGCGATCGCATTCGAAGGAATGGGCACAATGACCGCTGAGCAGCCATGCATCATGCAGGGTCAACACCAAGGGGAAGCGGTGACTGAGACCTGGCAGGGCTCTCAGATCAAAATAGCCGCCGTCCGGCAACCATGAGCCGTGAAGATTGTGGCAATGAACGATATCAGGGAGCTCAGAAGGAATGCCCTCAAGGCCGGCTGTGCCCGGGAACTCAAAATCTTCCTTCCCTTGCCAACGCTGGAATGCCCGTGAGGGCTGCCCCAATCCTAGAGCGAGAAGCTGATGGAGACGTCTGTTGTGTTCCCCACTGGGTTCAAGCTGAATGAGTCGATCGGCCAACGCGCCGCACCACCGACTCCATGCGGTCCGGTATGGATCGTGTTGAATGAGATACGTATCGGAGCTCTCGGTGTTTTTCTTGCCTACGGCCATCCAGGACTGGTGCCCGGCACGGCGATAGCCCTGCATGAGCTGCCAGGCAACTGTTTCGGCTCCTCCCCCGGTATCCGCCGTATTGACTTGCAGAATACGCATGCCGGTAGCATAACGCTCAAAACACGAAGCCAGAAGTGATTTCCCACTCTTTTCCCGTCCATGAGATCACTGGCGCCGGCTGGAACAGCCCGATCGCCTGCAGCCCGATCCTCAGCCAGCTAGGGACATCGCCCAGCGAATATTGCCGGACCAGTTTCCAAAGGAGCTCCCTCACTGCCCGTTCACTTCTGTTGCCAGGCCATTGCCGGTAGGCGCGCAGAACGTCCTGGGCCTCCTCCACGTACGCTTCTCGAAAGTGAAGGGACTTCTGGTTTCCGTGCGTCCGAAATCCCCCTAACAACGCCCTTACTCCATACAATTCGGCATGCCGGAAAAACCTGCCCCACAATTCGAAATCTCCGGCATGTGGAAACGACACATCGAGCCTTCCTCCGGCCCGCTCCCAAAGAGATCGTCTCCAGAACGTGGATTCCTGCTGTATCCACCGACGTCCATGGGTACCGGTGACAGGAAGGTTACTTCCTCTATAGAAGGCACGCGCGTTGAACCCGCCCGTAAAATCCACCGCAACGGCCTGCCCACGTTCATTCCAGGTCAACGGGTGGACGGTCGTCACCCACTCGACATGCGGATGAGCGGCAAATATTTCGGCGACCGTCGAGAAGGCCGAGGGAAGATATTTGTCATCGCTATTGAGCCACGCCATGATCTCGCCGGTCGTCTTGGCGAACCCTTTGTTGATGGCCTGGTATTGCCCCCCGTCCGGCTCACTCACCCAATACGCGAGCTTATGCTGGTGCCGGCGAAGGACGTCGATGCTGCCATCCCGAGACCCTCCATCGATCACCACGTACTCCAAATTGGGATACCCTTGGTTGAGTACCGACTCGATGGTCTCCTCGAGAAACTGCGCTTGGTTGTACGAGGGTGTGACGATCGATATCGTCGGACGGCTATGAGTCATGTGTGCGATCTCCAACGAGTTCGCTCAGATGCTTTTTCATGCGCGCATTCTGCTCGGCCCGTTGGACCGGAGTGGCATAAAAGTGGTGGCGACGGAACAGCCCGTCCTCTTTCACGAAGGCGATATCCGCCTGAGAGAGCGCCTGATCGAGCGGCCGGTACTGCAACCCGGATATGTCGTAGACGGCAAATCCTCGTTGCGTCATGTAATTGACGATATCGGAAAACTGCGGTCCGCCCTCGAAGAATTGAAACAAAGACACCTCCAGAAGGACGTATTCCGCCTCTTTCAACAAGATCTCCGCCCCCCGCAACACTTCGAGCTCCGCTCCCTGCACATCTATCTTTAATAGATAGGGGCCGGAGGCATGTTCTGCATGAGCCAGTTGATCCACTGTGACTGACCGGACATGCCTCGGCACACCGTTGACACCGCTTCCCTGCTCGACTTCCTGTAAGAGCGATGAGCCGACTAAATCCTGATGAACATTGATTGTGATCTCCCCTGCACAAGCCGCAGCTGCGGCAGCGATGTAGCGAGACCCCGGTATGGCTCGCACCACTTCTGTGAGTGAGCCCTGATATTCAATCAATGGCTCAACCATCAGAAACTTCGTGTCCGGGAATACTGCCGCACATGTGCGGGTGAAACTCCCGTAGGCCGCCCCCACATCCACCACCGTTTTGGGAACCAATCCGAGTCGCCTGATGTGTTGCAGCATCTCCGGAAGCGAACTCCGATCGATCACGAAGCCTTCAGCCGGTGTCACCCTACGGAGCTCCAACCCGACTGCGCGCAGGCATCGTTTTATCAACTGTTTTATCGGCCTATGACCCATACGATGTTTTTTCCACCTTCCCCGCAAACCAGCACTCGAGATGCTCGGCGAAGGTGCCTTGATCCCAATCACGAACGATAAACCGAGGCAACTGGAACACATCGTGTCTCTTCCTGATCACCCCCGGGAAATTCGAACACCCAACGGCAAAACCAGCTTCTCGAAGCAGCCCTGCGGTTTCACTCCCGTAATCTGCCTGTGTCCCATATGGGTAGGCGAACGCGGTCACGCGCCGTCCTACAATCTGCTCTAATTGATCCCGGCTCTCACAGATCTCCTTCCGCTGTTCGTCCAACGAGAGCTTCGAGAAGACTGCATGGGACACCGAATGGGCTCCGATATCGACAAGCGAACCAGCGCCCAACTCTTTCACTTGAGAAGGGGTCAGACAGCGGTACGCCGGCCGAGCAGACCCCCCCATCCCGCTCCACGCTCGGATTGCTTCGAGTACGTGCTCTCGCTTCCGTGGCGCCATCGGCCTCATCAACATGCATAATTCCCGATAGATGGCATGCCGTGCAGTGGGATTCGCCCTGTCCATGACCGACCACCGCCGGTGACGCGCGAACTCGTCCTCGCCATACGACGCCGCACTCCCAAGGTCTCGCTCGTACGTCGCTTCTTCCAGCAGCACCCGACAGGTCTGAGGCAACGTCGATGGCTGAAGAAAGATGCGTTCCAACTCGTCCCACCAGAATTCTTGATTTTCCTCCATAAGCCCGGTGGCAACGAAGACCGTGGCCGGGACTCTGTATCGCTCTAAGACGGGCCTGGCATAGGTCAGGTTATCTTCGTAGCCGTCGTCGAAGGTTACCGCCACGAGCTTTTCATCCCGGTGTTGTCCCTGACTGACTCCCGTGACTAATTCGTGCAGGCTCACAACACGATAGCGGCTGGCAAGGCATGCCATGTGCGAGGCAAAACGGTGGGGGGTGACACTGAGCAATTGCGGATCCGACGAAGCGTCACGAACGCTATGATAGAGGAGAACAATCCCTTTAGGGCCCTGACCGGACCACAGCTGGCCGACCCAGGTACGAAGGGACGACATACCCGGCAATACGGCAGAATGGCGTTCCCCTGGCATGCGGCACCCTAGTCCCGCTTTCGAAATATCGTGATCGCATCTCGTGGAATCATTCCAACATCTGACGAAATCACCTGAAGGTCAAGGGCTTTTAAGAAGTGTTCCATGAGCTGTGGACACATCGTGCCGAAGGCGCAGAATGAGGTACGCTGACGTACATTCCCTTCCAGATCAGCCTCGAATTGCCGCCATCCAATCGGAGTAATGACCGACGCGTAATGAATGATGCCGACTCCACCCGTTTTCAGAAGCGGCTTGATTTGGCGCAGATACCAGAAGACAAGCCTTGGTTCGAAATGCACAAAGACATCGAATGAGACAACGAAATCGAGACTTGCAGGCGCCAATGGTGGCAGGGACATTCCGTCCGTCAGGTGTGGACGCAGGGAACTGTTGGTCGGAAACCTGGCCTTGAGACGTTTGAGCATGGCCTCGGAAGGATCAGCCGCATGCAACACCGCAGTTTTGGGAAGCAGCAAGGAGGTCAACCGCCCTCCCCCTGGCCCGATTTCCAATCCTTCGTCACAATGGGCAGGAAGATATTTCCGTAGAAGTTCATCGTCAAGCAGTGTGGAAAACTTTGCTACACTCGCCTCGTCAAGCCCATAGGTCGTGCCTTCTTCGGTCGTATCTTCCGCCGTCCATTCGTCACCGAGATGTTTCACGACATTTCCTGGCAGCACACGGAACTCCTCCGCCTTCCAAGCCTTGGCGTAATCGTTCCAACCTTGCGCGATCATCTGCGGCTCACAGTCCGTCGAGCGGGAAACAGGGCTTCGCCACCACAGCCGCAGCGAACTGATCAATCGGGCCATCGTTTCCATTTACTGCTGTTCACCTCCCCTTCGGGGTTTCACTGCGCGAGCGGTAATCACCACCTGAAAATTGTCATCCTGCCGCTCCAGGTGCTCAGGCTGTAATTCATCGACGGTCAGACCATGGAGATAGGCCACGGCGAGGAGCACATTACCGTGAGCCTGCACGGCGACGTTCTCTGGAGACCAGTGCTCTTCAAGAAGCCTGCGCGCCGATGCTGTGGTAAAACGCCAGTAGTCTCCCCAACGATCCATGTCGTATCGGCTGATTTGACTAATGCCCGTAAACGACGCCAACAACACCCCTCCCGGGCGGAGAATGCGATACAAGGTCTTTGCAGCAGCACGAGCATCGTAGATGAATTGCAAGGTCTGCGTGCAAATAATGCAATCAAAGGCATCGGCCGGGATATGTTCCGCACAAGTCAGGTCCGCGATAATCGTGGCGCTACGATCGCCAGGCTGCGTGTGGAGCACGTCGCTGTGCTCCACCGCAGTTCCCCCGAAACTTCTCGTATAGCGATCGTCCCCAAATTCCAGGACACGGCCCCGGATATCGTGTTGATGACTGAGCAGAAACCGTTCGATGAAATGGATGTCGATGCACCGTTCCCGCTGAGCCCGGTCAAGTCCAAATACTTGACTGATCGGCGTCGTACGGAGGAGGCTCCCAAACTGCACCAGTCCCACCGGCGGCCATGCCGCTTTGTATCGCCACCGGGACAAACAGCCTCGTATCATTGCTCGCAGCATGTTCGTGGTTAGATCCTACGTTGAAGTCGAGAGAACTGCGCTCTCTCTGCCCGTTGACTCAAACATGGGCGCCCACCATGCTCACGAATTCCTGCATCCGGAGGTAGTACGTGTGTTCCCGCAGCGTACGTGTCTGGCCGGCCAATCCAATGGCTTGCCGCTCTTCCTCATGGTCCAAGTAGTACTGAATCAATTCGGCGCATTCATCCGGACTACGATACGTCAAAACTTCTTTCCCGGGTTCAAACATTTCTTTGAGGTTCTCCTTCCAATCTGTGAGCAGGCACGTGCCGACTCCCGTTGCCTCGAAAAGGCGCATGTTGTTGGCGTATGGCGCCACATCCCCGTGGTGATTGAAAGTGATTTTGGAGGACTGAAGCACCCGGTACATATTCGGCCCCCACGCGTGCCCCATATAGCGACCATGTAGAGGAGAATGGGGCGGAAGAGCGGAAAGATTTCCCGACCAAATCCTAAATTGCGGAACACGCTGGCATACCGACTCAATAAACTTCGCCCTGCTACTGTGCACATTAAAGAAACTGCCTACGAAACTGATGTCCCACGTTCTGTTCCCCGAACCCAAGGCAGACAAAACGCGCGGCTCAAAACCCAACCGGCTAAGACGTGCACGTGCACCCTTTCTTTTGAAATACTCCAATGTCGGCGGGAAGGATGAAATCATCAGATCATACACGCCGAGATCGAGATCTTCAGGCAACTGTGTCGCTGCATGCTGGCCGACCATGAATCGCACATATGGCCTGGCCTCCTTCAAGAATTGACTTGGAAGGTCAATGACCGCCTGGTTCAACAGGACATCAGGTTTATGGTAGCGAACTTGCGCCATGAGGATGTCATAGCGGCACGTGAATGTTTGCGCCCCCCTGTACCAGCGCCGGAGGTAAGAACCGAGCTGCTGTGGGGATGCTTCACTGAGGAGATCCTTTGCACGGCGCCATAGAGGCGACGCCGATCCCGGGTCTACAGGAGATCCTTCCACCTTCACACCATGCTCACGGACCCAGGCGGCCTGGAGAAATGAATTATTGGGATAAATGTCGTAGGCTTCGTGACCTAATTTGCGGAGATTGCAAGCATAGAAATCCGCCACTCCATAGAGACTCTCCCGGCGCAAACGCAGTTGCTCGGCATATGGCTGAAGTTCCATTCCTTCGTGCTGGGCATAGAGCCAAGCGAGGAAGTCCGGATAGTCAGTGTCAAGGATGAGAAATTTCACGACAACCCACCGTCCATCAGCCGGATGAACGCCTCGGCGACGGCGTCTTCCTTGAATTGTTCCGTAGAGCGGCGGAGCGTCTCCACCCGCATCATCGCGCGATATTTCTCCTCCATGAGGCGTGACGCAGCCGTCACCAGCGCCTCCATGTCGGGATAGGGAACCACGACCCCGCTGAGACCATGACCGATCACCTCCGCGTTGCCGCCCACATCAAAAGAGACCATCGGTACGCCGCACAAATTCGCTTCGAGAAGCGCCATGCTGAAATTCTCGACGAGCGTCGGCGAGACGCCAAAGGAACACGTCTTGATGATCGCGAGATTAGTCCCGTAGCTTACCTGACCCGGCGCATAAATCTTGGCATTCGAGGGGGCAAAGCGGAGTTCATACGCCAACTCTGCACCGATACTCCCCGAAAGATAGAACCCGATGTCTTTCGATGTCTGTCGCGCAAGTCTTCGGATAATTTCGAACACGAATCGCGACCCTTTGTAGACGCTCCCAGCCGAGGGGATATAGATCAGCAGAGCATCCTGAGGCAGGTTCAACATGGCGCGAAGGTCTTGCGCCGGTGTCGCAGCGATCATCGCCGTATCGACGAGATTCGGAATCACCGTGACCGGCCCCGAATAGGCATAGGTCTTCTCGAACATGTCTCGCATGTATTCAGAAGGACAGACGACGGCATCGACGTTTTTCAAGACACGGCTCTCGCATCGAATCGTCAACCGCGCATCAACCTCGGAATGCCGGCGCCAGAACAGATTGTTGAGAAATCTTGCAGGATTGTGATGAGCCACCAAGATGGTCCGGCATCCCGGAGGTCGGCCGATCATCAAGCCCGGGCATTCATGGTCCGGCAAGATCAGCACATCCGGCCTGAAGTCTCGGATCCGGGCACGCAGGATCAGGCAGGGCCATGTGGCACTCACGACTTCCGAGACATGGTAGGCCAGGGTTCCCGGTTCGAGGATGCGGAAATACAGACGCGAGGCGAGGTGCACCATCCGTTCAAGCCAGGGCGGCACGCCTGTCCGAACAATTTCCTGCTCCACCAACCCCGACTTGTAATCCCGGAACGTGAAGACCCGCGCGTCATATCCCCTTTGCTTGAGCACCCGGTAGAGATTGTAGTGAGCGCTCGAAACGCCTCCCCCCCCGAGCGGCGGGCACGAACTGGCAACAATGGCGACCCGCTTAGGCATGTTGCCTCTTTCGAATTCCACATTTGACTCCGAACTTTACTTGCTGCTTCCAGTCAAGTCGCATGTCGCCCCACAGGGGAGAACGGCGCAGTGTTGTGAGGGTCCACAGCCCCAGATGCGTCGATGCGGCACAGATTGCCCACCATCGTTCCGCGACGGTTCGCTGAAACGGGATACGGGGATAGACGTCCGTTGTCCGGTTCGCCTCCGTCAGCTTCAGCAGCCACACATGTGCGGCAGAGACGAACTCCCGGGAATCCGCGAAATCCCAGCTCGATATGGATTCATGCAGGGCTTCCTCACCGGCAGTGGGCGCAATCCCCAATCGCTCAAGCTGGCGCCTTCGAATGCGCCGAGCCGTCTCCCGTTTGGTGGCTTCATGTTTCCTGACCACCTGGTGCGGGTGCAGCCGATAGCGCAACAGCACTTCCGGCACATTGGCCAGCGAGGTATACTGGGCCGCCCGCACCCACAGATCATAATCCTCGGCATGCAGCATGGCCGCGTCATACAACAGCCCCGTGTTCGCGAACAGGTCTCGCCTGATCATCACGGATGGATGGGCCAAGACGGATTCGAACAGCAGCGCGCAACGAATTGTGGCGTCATCCGCGGGATTGCGATATACCGTTGACCTGCCCATTCCGAATGTTTCGATCCAGGTACCGCACACCCCCACCTCCGGTCGCTCCTCCATCAGTCGGACTTGCGCGGCTAACCGGCCGGCCAGGCTCACATCGTCGGCATCCATTCTGGCCACGTAGGTTCCCGTCGCTAATTTCAACCCGTGATTGAGCGCATACGACAGGCCGTTTCCGCCAGACCGTGAGAGTCGTATGCGGGTATCCTGTCGCTGGTAGCGCTGAAGAATCGCGTCCGTGCCGTCCGTTGATCCATCATCGACGACGATGCATTCGAAATCCGTGAAGGTCTGGTCCAGCACACTGCGGATGGCTTCGTCGAGATACAAGGCTCCATCGCGCACCGCCATCAGGACGCTGACTCTGGGCGTCGGCATCGCTCACGTCACCTCTTCCGTCACGCCCGATCGTGTCCCCATTCCGCTCTCCGACGGCCAGGATGCCGCTCCTGAGAAACCCATCGTTGTGAAGATCTCCCTGAAACGGTGTACGTAGGTATGTTCTCGCAAGGTACGCTCGTAGCCCGCCTGAGCAATGGCACTCCGCTCCTCGTCGTGCGCGAGGTAGTAGCGGATCTTGTCGATCAACTCGTCGTCGTCGTGGAAGATGACCACTTCTCTCCCGTCCTGATAGTACTCCTCGATGTTGTCAGCGCCGCCCGTCAGAAGAAAACCGCCGCAGCCGGGAATTTCAAAGTTGCGCCCTTTGATCTGTTCCGAATAGATACCGCCGGGACGGTCCAGTACCGCCGTTTCAGACAGATCGGCTTCACTCGTGGTTGTTGGCCTCCTCAACGTCTTTCCCCATGCCTTCACCTGGCCCCCAAAGGGAACCCGGTCCAAGACCTTTGCCACCCGCCTTCGGAATGCATACCCCGGAGTCATAATGGAAGAATGGCATCTTTCTGGATTCTCTCCAACCGGCACAGAGGAATTGGCCAAATTGAGATTGATTCGACTCCGCCCGAACACGTCGATCATATGCTCCTGGGAAATCCTGCCAGAATCCCACCCGTTCCCCCACGTCAGCACGTTGATTCCTGCATCCTGCAACGTCTTAATCACCTGCCGACGATTCCCATGAGGCTGCCCGACAAACGTGACGTCATAACGGAGATCATCCTCTCTCTTCTTGTATAGGAAATGGTTGCAGGCCCATTGACTCTTTATGACGTTGCGGTACTTCAACGACTCATACTTCGGCAATGCGCTCGCTGCCGTCGTCACTGACCACGTAAAACAAGGCGCCCACCGGCACGTAAAATTGTCGAACCGCCAATGGTCGTCACAAAACCAGTTCACCGTGGTCACGCCCCGCTCATGGGAGAGTGCCCGCACGGTTAACGGATCGAGCTCATCCTTGAACAGCACGGAGAACATCAGGTCAGGCTGCTCCGTCTTGGCTACTTCGGCTATCCGCCGATTCATCGACTCTCTTCCGCGCTCTTTCAACATCGTCATGAAATCGAAATAGAGAATGTCGTGCCCCATGTGCACGAGCGAATCATAAAAATTACAATGCTCGAAACTGAACCCCTGCTCAGGGCGCCCATAGTCATATTTCATTGCCGTATAGAGGATGCGCATGCTGGCACTCGCTATGTCCCCGCCGGGATTCCCGGCTCATCGATGAACACGGCATTGCTTCGGGTCTGCAACATCAGACGACACGATACCGATCGGACCAACCATGAAACAGCAGGGATGTCCTTCGCCTCAGCGGCATTCCCAGCCGTCGCCCGCCCAAGAATGGGTTACGAAAATTGTAGTAGGGCGGATTGAGCCCCTTATTAACCAAATACAACCATTCCTTTTCCGCGTCGGACAGATGAGAAAGGAAATCCGCATAGGCTTCTTCGTCGGTGCGGCAACCTGCACCACAGCGATCCAGGATGTCCAGCCGCACATAGAACGCATTCCCCGTGTAACCAACCAGACCATATCCCTTCGCCTTAGCCATGGCTGAAAATGTCCCCAAAGGCTGTCCGATGTTGCCTTCGGCCAAATCTCTCGGTATGCATTCCGTCTCTCGAGGATTGTGACCGGCATTCACCTCGACGCAGATGACGCGAGGAGCAATGTCCAACCCGGCAAAGATCTCATAGTCCAAGCCGTCAATATCGATGCTCAGAAAGTCGATCCCGCGCACATTGACCCGGTTCAGAATGGACGACAACGAGTTGCCGAACGCGTCGACGAATTGGTTGATACAATGCACTCGTTGGTTTCCCGCATAGGTCCTGACGAGATCAGCATATTTCGCCGGATCGCCCTCAATCATCACTCCTCGCCAGCCGTTGAGGATGAGCTGTCGGCAATTGCTGAGATGAATGCCGTCCCATGCGCCGAATTCGCAGCATGTCGAATGTTCCCTGCAGATCACGTCGAAAATTCGCGCGATGATTCCATCCTCACCGTTCTGAGAGAACACGTTGTGCTTGTACGCAAGCAGATCCCGAAATGGGTCACTTGTTCCGGTCTGGCTGAGCTTGACCCCATTCGCCGCCGTCATACTTTGCACAGCTCCTGACTCGCTGCGATAAGGATCCGCTCATAGCGCTGGGCAATATGGTCCCAGGTAAAGCGCTCGCCCCATCTGGTCCGTCCTATCGCCCCCATTTCTCTGAGTCGATCCCGGTCCTTCACGAGATACGCCATGTGCTCCGCCAGACAAGCAGGGTCCGGCACCGTGTACCCTCGTTCGTCTTGCGGGGCAGGGCATATGACCCCTGCCCCCGTCCAGCGAGCTATTTCTTCAGCGTTGCCGACCGGAACGGACAAGAATGGGGTGCCGGCAGCAGCAGCCTCGAACAGCACCAACGGGGAATACTCAATGTGGGAAGCGCAGATATATAGATCGGCATTCAAGAAAGCCTGAACGACTTCAGGCCGGTCCAGATCAGTGATCAACACTTGTTTATTTGTTCCCTGGCGCCGAATCTGATCAGCTGCCTTTATCATCTCACCCCGATAATCAGAGTGGTTGCGATCACCCAGTTTTGCATCCAATCCGATCTTGTTCAGCACCCGACACAGAATGTACAGCCCCATGTGCAACAGACCCATTTGCACATAGAGTTGCCGCAAAAGCTCCTTCCATTGGGGCCACCCCCGTCGATCCGATCGAGCCGACCGCGGCCGGCCCTCTTGTTCCCATTCCTTGCAATTAAGGAGAAGGGTGGCCGGCAGGTTCTTCAGATCTGCCGCCATGAACGCCTTCAACGTTTCGAGATGGCCTTTTTCCTCGCAGAGGCTGCCCACAGACAGGAACAGCAATTCGTTCGGCCCGATGCCATGACGTGCGCGAAACGACGGATCGCTCTCATGCGCGAACTCGGACTCGCTCGCACCGTTGGGGATGATGGTGTAGCTCGTACACCCGTGTCGCTTGGCGAACTCAATATCCCGATAGTCCGATGCATAGAAGATGAGATGCTCGAATTGCCGCAACACGCCCGGGAGTTCCTGAAAGTACTCCGTAAACTCAGGCTCGTACATACGGGAGAATCCACAGGGGATGAATACCTTCCCCGCCTTGACTTCAGATAGGACCGGCCAAAGCGCATCGAAGGTCCACTGCTGAGCCGCCTTGACCATGATCACGTCGTGCGCCCCCTCGACGACAAAGCGACGATACGCCTCCACTTCTCCAACCATGCCGCGCACTAGGTTTCCCGCTACCTCAAACTCCTTGATTGTTACACCGTTGAGCTCCGAGAAGTTCCGGTCTCTCAGCTTGGACGTCGCCACCGTCACGTCATGCCCGCGTCGCACAAACCGCTCGGCCAGCTGTTTGAGGACCTCTTGAACTCCTCCGACGCTGGGAGCGTATCGTTCGCCACACAGCAGTATTCTCATAGGACTCTCATTCACCCTTGCAATAGCTCACCGGCCTTGACTGCCTCAGGTACCTCCCCCGCTCTGTTCTGCTTCAAGACCTTCCGAGCACCGCCTGGTCCGACCGCCCCCCGACGAGTTGCGCTGTCCAGACCTTCAGCATTTGCTGCTCCGTGTCAGAATCGTTCACGAGATAGGTCCGAAGAATCGCTTCGGCAGCCCGCTCCTGTTCCTGCCTCGGCATAAATGGTTCATACTTGCGCGCTCTCACCGTGATGTTGTGAGTTCCCTGCCATTCCGAATGGGAGAAACGGAGGTCTTGAAATCCCAAGGCGGTGAGCGTCGATTGGAACTTGGCTTGATGCCACCCATCGTAATGCACCGCCCAGCTGGCCTCCTGCGAACCGAAGAGATGACGGATCAGTTTTTGCTGTTCAGCCGGGGAATTGCTCCGTACAAATTCTTCTGCACAACGGCGGAAATCCGGCGTCTCGATGATCAACTGCCCTCCGCTCTTGAGCCAACCGTACCAGTCCATCAAGAGGCGTAATGCGGTCACTCGATCGAAATGTTCAAAAACGTGGTGCGATCGAATCTCCTGCACTGAAGCGGTCGGGTACTCCAGTTGCCTCAAATCGGCGTAGAGGTCAGCCTTCGATGTCCGTTGCACTGTATGCTGACTCGAAGGAGAGTCGATGTTCAGATACCCCGGAAAGTACGTTTCGCCACAACCGAGATGGAGCCTGAGGCCGGTACCCGGAACGCTCTCAGTGCCGGTCTGCTCGACGGGAACTCGCTCACTTTCGTGGGTGCTTCCCAGCAAGCGACCCAACCTTCGTGCGAAGGCTTTGATAACCCGCTTCGGATTTTTCACGCACAGCTTGGCCGCTTGAGCGATGGCGGATAGATACCGTCGCTCTGCCAACAGCGCATCGAGTCGTAATTTCCCGAACGCATTCTCCTGGAGTGCGATGGCTCGTTCAATGCCCGGATCGGCTCGATGCGCGATTCGCAATGCCTGGCGAAGACGCGCAAGGATGAGCAGTCTGGACTCCCATTGGCGCAAAGGGGGGATGCCCCCTCGGATGCTCTGGGTCGGATCATCACGATAGAGCGCAAGGGCGGTCGGGTCGTAAAATACTTCCGATACGGCGGCAATTCTGAGCCAGAGATCGTAATCCTCAACAGCGCGCAATACAGGCGTCTCCTCGAACGACCCGACTCGGTCCAACACTGCACGTCGTACAACCGCAGTGGACGCGATGACGAAGTTTTCATGCAGGAGCGTTTCGAGCGTATGTTTCCGGGCCGCCATCTCTGGTGCGGGATAGCGCTCGTCGCTTCTCTCACTGTTCCCTTGAACCACAACCGCATTCGAGCATGCCAATCCTATGTTGGGATGAGCATCGAGAACGGCGACCTGTTGTGCAAGCTTCTCAGACTGCCACTGGTCATCGGAGTCGAGAAATGCAACATACGCGCCTTTCGCGAGTCTGACTCCGGTGTTCCGTGCGACGGAGGGCAGCCCTGAATGTTCGATCCTGATGTATTGCACTGACGGAAACCTTTGGGGAAAGGCCGACGGAGTCTGGTCTGTCGACCCATCGTCAACGACGATGATCTCTACATCCTCGTACGTTTGTTTCAGAACGGACTCCACCGCGCAACAGAGCTGGAGGAACCGATTGTAGGTGGGAATAATGACGCTCACACGGGCCATAGTTTCCTCAAATTGAACAATCTGGCCTTTCTTCCTTCTGTCCCCGCCTCGTCAGACCGTCCATGATTCGCCCTGATAAATCCTTCAGCTGTATGCGCCTGATCTGCATGGGCCAGATGAATCCAACCGCCCAGATTGGGTTTGGAAGGGTCCAAGAAGATACCGCGCCATCTGTCCTGATAGGCCTTCCGGTCTTCCCGTTCGTGTTCGAGATTGGATTGGCGAACCGCCAGATTGGCGTGCGAAAAATGCTCGACGAACGATGTGGGACAATCCACCACCTCATATCCCTGTTCCCACAATTTGAGGCAGACGTCGCCATCCGCGCAGTAGAATCGATAGCGCTCTTCATCGATCCATCCCACCCGTTCGAGCGCAGCGCGAACATACAGTCCGTGATTGACGAACATCTTTCCACCGCATGTTAGCCCGACCCAATAATCCTGCTGCTCCGGCCAATTCCTCCAGTAGAACGCCACGGCCCCGATGTTCCGCCCCTGTCGCTGCAATGCTTCGCAGTGCCTGATGCCGTTCATGACGGCCCCGGGAACCAGCAGTGAATCATCGCTGATCATGACGATGTATTGCCCTTCGGCGCACTTGAATCCCAAATTCATGAAATATCCCCAGCTCCTACGCCGAACGGTCTGCCCCTCTGGTGCAATGCGGTTGTGCTGAATAATCGTAATAATGTCCGCCTGAGAACCTAGCCATTCTTTCGATCCATCGGTAGACCCACCATCCACGACAATGATTTCGTATGGAACCTCAATCCCATTCCTGCGGATACTCTGGATCGCTTCGATCAAGAATTCCTTGCGGTTGTAGGACCCCAGGACGAGACTGACATGACTCCGTGTTTCAGGCTGCATTATCGTAACCTGCTCATACGAGAACAGCGTCTCGGCAGAGACCCAACAGAACGCGACCATGCTGTGCGGCAAATTCCTGTTCGACCAGCATGGCCTTGCGCTCTCTGAGCATGTCAGGGCCCGGATTCAGCCCATCCCAATGAGAGGCGATCACATCCGCCAAGACATCGGGGGCATCGCAAGGGAACCATCCTAGAGCACCGGGAGCCTGCTCACGGTGGACCGGAATATCCGAACAGATCAACGGTCGCCCGAGCGCTTTGGCATCCTGTACGACCGTGCTCCAGCCTTCGAAACGGGACGGCTGAATGATCAGCGCGGCCGCACGCATCAGATCAACCAGTTCCTCTCGTGAAACTTCCCCCATCAGCACAACTTGGCCGGAAAGACCGCCCGAAGCGATTCCCTGCAGTAAACGCGACACAACCCGATTTCCCGGATCGCGGTGGTCAAGTGGAATGCCCGTCATCACGACTGGAATTCGCACGCCTTTTCGGTGCAGTCTACGAAGCCCCTCCACGACAAGCTCATGATTCTTGTGCGCCCAAAATTGGTTGGCGACCAACGCGAACTTCTCCGGAAGGTGATATTTGTGCCGGGTGCTGGCCGGATCTCCGGAAGGGGCTTCAAACGCAAACACCGACGGAAATGACGCGACTCGAGCTTTCGAGACCAAGTCTGGGGCGAAGTCGGCAAAATGTACCTGCGCAACATGGCTCGACAACAAGACGGCGTGAGCGCGTTCGACCAGCCGTCGGTACTGTACATCTCGATTGCGTCGCTCTTGCTCGGAAAACAATTGCGGCAAATGCCTATGCTGAAAATCCGGAATCCATCCCAGCGTTTTGACGCCTGCCGTCCAATCAGGAACATCACCAGGGGGCAGGAGGACTGATACCCCTTCCTCGCGTGCCGCGATGTAGGCATTAAAGGTTGTCGATGGATCCGGCCTGCCCCAGGCGCGTTCGACCACCCGCCTGGCAAGGGAGGGACGAACCTGAGTCGGGGCTCCCAGTAAAGCCCCCGACACGCGAACGACGGAGACCGGCATCTTGTACTCAGCCAGCTTCGAGTCGTCCTCAGAGAAAACTACGACTTCAGTACCTCCGCCCTGACAGGCTCGTGCCAGCGACCACGCCATGACTCGCGTGAACGTCGATCCCGCCGTCCATCCAGGACTCGTAAAGTCCAGAACCCCGATCCGTTGCTGCAGGCTCCTATCCTTCACAAGAGGCCCTTTCTAAATTGGCCTGCCACGCCTCCACACAGGCCCGAAGCGTTCCATGCCTCGTCAGAATTCTCACGGCTTCTCCAGCAGGAAACTAAATAGACGTCCGGGAGTGCGATCTTGCCTGAGCACCCGCTTGAGCTGCAGGCGACGAACACAGGAAATTCTTCCCAACCATCCGCCGAGTTTGCCCCAGCTGCCCGTTCCAAGATCTCGAAGCACCCGTTGACGCTCCGCCTCGGTTCCCGGATAGAAGTTCAAGATGGATTCCAGCGGTCCCCATACCTGCACGACGCGCAAACCGGCCGATCTGAATGCGCCGAGATAGGCGGACACCGAATACGCCGATTCGCCCCCATACCACCGGTGCAGGGGATGGGCTGCACGAAACGCTGCCAATTGCACTTCGTCATCGACGACATGCTCACGAGTCGCGAGCAGCTTTCCTCCCGACCGCAGTACCCGCGCCGTATCCCTGACCATTCCTTCCAAGCTGGCAGCATGATGAAACACTTGCCTGGCATGCACCGCGTCGAATACTCCATCAGGGAAGAGAAGCTGTTCGCCATGACACTGCGTGAGCTCAACATGTAATCCCGTTTCCTGGATCAACGATCGGATAGCACCAGCCCCAACCTCCTCGCTGGGATCCGGCTCTACAGCCGTCACGTGCCATCCATGCTTCGCGAACGCGAAGCTTGCGATGCCGTTTCCGGCTCCGAGATCGAGAAGGCTCCGGCCGTTCCCGACGCCCAATACACGCAGCACTTCGGCAAATTCTTCGCCCTGGGCATACCGCTCGGCGGCATTGCGCACAGGCAAGTCAAAATAGTTCTGGCACACAGCCTGCGCGAACTCCGGCTGAGCTCGGAACCAACGCACCGCCTGTTCCCAGGTAGCGCCGTTCATCGTCCTGTCCGCTCTTCATCCGTCAACGGACGAATGATCCTGGCCGGATTGCCCGCGGCCAACGTCCACGGAGGCACATCTCCTGTCACCACACTCCCGGCTCCGATGATCGCCCCCTCCCCGATGGTCACACCTTTCAGCACGATGGTTCGCGCCCCAACCCATGCCTTGTTGTCAATTCGTACCGGCCGCCGTACGACCGACGTCCAGTCCTTACTTCCCCTCATCCAATCCCGTACATCATGCCGCCGATTCTCGAATTGCACCGCGTGCGAATCGTGATCCATAATCAGCACTTCGAACCCGATCAGCACATCGTCTCCAATTTCAATCCGACATGCGGCGTCGACAAGCGTGCCGCCTCCCAGGTGGCTACGCGAACCGATCTGAACCTCTGCGTCCTGCTTCTCGAGAACGATCAGCGATTCGATGTTGCTCTCCGCACCGATGGAAAGACGACAGCCGTTCGGCTCTCTCACCACCAAGCGAGCCGTCTCAATGCGTGTTCCATTTCCAATCGAACAGCGTGCAGGCAACAGCCGCGCCCACTCCGACACCCGATCGGGAGGCAGAGCAGCACCCATGGACTCGCTCACCAGGATACGTCTGAAGAATCCCCGCATGGATCCGGCGATCGTCATGTCCCCTCGCTACACACCCTTGTCCCTCTCACACACTCACGAGTCTTGCCACTGAGCCGTCTACTTGAATCGCGTATTCGCCAACCGCTTCCAGAACCCCGCACGAGTCCACGTCTCCTCGCGTGCGGTCTGCCCCTTCCCGTCATTCTGTCTTGTTCCAAGCCTCCCCAAGAACTCCTGAATCTGGGTCAACGCCTCCCGGGATTCTTCGATCCGGTCCGGAAACTGCCAGGCTTCATGGCGGCTCAAGTGGACGTCGAACGCCTGTGACATACCGCAGTGCACACCGCTGCCGTCCATTCCGACGTTCTGAACCAGGGATTGAGCGGGATACAGGCACAACCCTTTATTCGCAAACATGCTGGCATACCAACGCACGCCCCATACATCCAGTTGCCCGCTCACCTGCATCTTGAGCTGGGCGTAGTAGGGATAGGCTCCCTCTAGGTCGAACTCATATTGCGTCTCCTTGTCCTGCAAAGATGCTAGCAACCGGCCGGAATCACGCTCAAAGTGTCTCCACGCTCGATCCCATGTACCCCATCCCCAACTGGCCGGGACCCGACTGAGCACGGTGGATCCCATCGCGCCTGCATTCGTGATGGGAAACATGTAGCCGGAGACCTGCATCACACGAGGCTCTTCGGCGAATCGACTCAGTGCCTGGTTCATGAACAGCAAGAATCCCGGTGCGACCACAATGTCGTCTTCGAGCACGATGACCCGCCCATGCCGCTCGGACAAGGCAGTGACACCGGCAATGATCGATCGGGACAACCCATGATTCTCCTGCCGTTCCTGAACCTGCACTCGTGTGAACCCGCTGATTGCATGTGCAACGGCCCGCACTTGATCGACCTTTGACCGGTCCGCATCCTCCCGCGGGCCATCGATGAAGAGGTACAGCTCGCTGTCCGACGCAAGGAGACACGCTTGCAAGGCCTGCAGCGTCCTGGAGAGATGCTCCGGACGGTTATAGGCAAACAGTGCAATCGGCGCGAACGGCATCGTTCACTTCACCCCTGCCCTACAGGCACCTGGCCCACTGAATCCTGCTCTCCGAGGCTTCCCCGTCACGACAGTGTGACTGAGTACTCAAACTCCGTGATGGTGTGGTTACCATACTCAAAATACATTCCTGGATTTCTAGGATGAACAATGTTGAACAGTGCCGCGTTATTAAGTCCCCCCAGATGAATTCCCCGATCAACCGGTGCCATCGCGACGTCCACCCGAAACGTTTGCGGAAACAGACACGGCCTCAGCACCTTGATCTTCACGGTACCTGCTTCCCTCAACGGCAGAATTTTGACGTTCGCATAGCTCGACTGATCTTCGAAGGCACACTCTTGAAATGCGAGCCGCTGCACATCACGGCCATCGATCGTCCGCACCCAGACCCTCACCTGCGTATCGTGTGTCTGCACGCGCAGGAACTTGTAGTCAAACTGGATAACGAAGTCCTTGCCAAACTCGATATTGGGGTCGGCGACAGCGCCACCATCCGCATACACGCACACGTTCGAGAACGTGACTTCTCCCAGCCCAATGGGTTCCGGCACGGCCCCATTCTGCACAATCCCGTTCCCAACGGTACCGGAGTAGAATTGAACAGCCTCCCGAACTTTACCTTGAAAGGCCTGCCTTCCTCTGCTTAACACCAATGCAGAGGTACACAGACGCTCCACCGCTGACATCGAATGCGATACGAAGACCAATGCCGTCCCTTGCTCGTTCAGTGCCGCAACTTGCTCGAAACACTTCTTTTGGAACGCCGCATCGCCGACCGCGAGAATTTCATCCACCACCAGCACTTTAGGATTCGAATGGACGGCGACGGCAAATGCGAGCCGCACGTACATGCCGGAACTGTATGTTTTCACCGGAGCATCAAGAAATTCCCCCACCCCGGCGAACTCAACGATCTGTTCGAAGCATCGGTCAATGGCTCGTTTCGACATCCCCAAAATCGCTCCGTTGAGGTAGACATTGTCCCGACCCGTCAAGAGAGGATGAAATCCCGCTCCCAATGCGATCAACGCGCAGATCTTGCCCCGCACTTCAATCCGACCGGCATCCGGCTGATAGATGCCCGCCAGCAACCTCAGCAACGTCGATTTCCCTGATCCATTGGCCCCGAGAAGACCCAGGCGTTCTCCTGGTCGTAACCCGAACGTGATTCCCTCAAGGGCCCAAAACTCCTGTGCCCGCAGCGTCTGAGAGTGTGAGGGCCGCCCCAACATGCCCCGCAGGACGTCACAAGTCCCGTAGAACATGCTGTGCCGGTGACTTCGGCAGAACTTCTTCCCGACACCTTCGACCTTGAAGACCATGCGATCGGACACTAGAGTCTCTCCGCTACTTTCTGCTCAGACAGAAAGAACAACCGCCACGCCATAAAAAACAGGCCCAGTGCGAACGCCACGGCACCCGCATAGGACGACATATGGTTGATTCGGCCTTCCAAGAGCAGATCGCGTGCGCCACCGACCAAGTACGTCAGTGGATTCCACCAGATCACGCGCTGCAGCCAGTCATGCGGAACATTCGATGCATAGATCACCGGCGTAGCAAACATCAGAAGGCCCAATAGCGTTGTCACTGCTTTCGTGATGTCGTGGACCACCACGGCGAATACGGAGACGATCAGCCCGATCCCCGTACCGAGAAGGACCAGTGGAAGGAGGCTCACCGGAAACCACAAAGCGGACCAGTGGACAGAAAGACCTCCCACCGCCCAAACCGCAGCGAGCAACGCCAGATTCGCAAGAGCGGCGATGACCGCCTGCGCCAGTTGCTGGGCTACAAGCGCTTCATGCGAGAACCTGGCCTGTGCCAGCAACCCTCCAGCGGAGGTGAGGCTGGCTGCCGCTGAAGAATAAAATCCCATGAACATGCCCCAGATGGTGGTACCGCACAACACGTAGATAGGATAGGGTACCCCCACCTCGCCTGGGTGAAGCACCCCCACTGCGTTCATCACTACCCAGGACACAATCCCGACAAGAGGTGTAATCAAAATCCAGAGGAGCCCCAGAGCGGATTGTTTCGACCCAGCTAGAAAATCACGCTTGAACAGCTGCCAGATTAATTCTCTGGAACTGACGACATTCCCCACCATCACCCGCCATCCTAGGACAAACCCCAAGCGGACTCGTTGATCCGGTTCAAAGACAACGACCTGATCCCTTTCATCCATACGGGTCACCCACGAGCGGCTGATTCACTAGGTTGTCAACGGAATGTTGACCCAATTCGGCATTTTCTCCCCAAAGATGGTCCGAGATCGGGGCATGCGAGAACTCACAATCGCTCGAATTAACTTGGCTGTCTGGCATGGAACAGTTGAAATCACTATATCAATAACCCATTGATAGATCTTCATATTTGACGAATTCGTCCATCCATTGCCTCCGACGGATTGACGGGACAGCAGCCATGACTGCATCCCGTTCTGTGCCTTAAGCAAAGGAATCTCATGACCCGTGGGTGTCGACGAGCCACACCGCTCATCCGAAAAGAAAGAGGTAGAGCTTTTGAGGAACGACGCCCTACTGAAGCGCAGATCTAGGACAAGATTTGGTGTTCAGGATGCGGCCCAGGATACGGGTCACAATCACGACGAAACCTATCTGATACATCGGAAGGAGAAAATACCCATACCGCGGGTTACCTATCGGAACGCTCACGCTCGTCACATAATTCGCTAGAACAGGAAGGACCAGAACAACAAGGGCCCATGGATGGATTCTCCAGAAGACCCACAGCCCACCCACCCAGCCGATCAGCCAGACATCGGATGAGATTTCCGATAGGTGCAGCGGGTCTCGGAGATTGATCGAGTGATCAACGAAGTAGGGCCGAAGCCTCCGGTCGAGTTCATCCACAACCACCGGATCGTACATCTGACGATTGTTCCTAGACATCGCGAGCAGACCTTCAAATTCTTGAGTGTAGTCGTCCCTCAACGTTCCCCCATCCCACTGCCTCCAATGAGCCACATGTCTGGAGTAGTCACGAACGGTAAAACCTCGGTGAATCGGTTCATCCTGATCGCCCCAAAAGACCGGATAGATAAGGCCGGTCGAAAGCAGCGGCAATCGAAGTTGGTTTTTGACGATCTGCATGGAATCCGTGCGAACCGACCAGGCGACTCTGGAAAGGTGCGCGATTGCTTCACGCTCACTCAATCCGCCCACCCGTAACTGCCTCCCCATCTTTGCAGCGATCGTGTAATCAACCCCTTCCTTTGCGATCGTTTCCGCCGACAAGCCCGGTGGAAGCGGCAACGATCGCAGTTGGGCAATCACCGCCTCGCTGGGATCGGGGTTATAGCGCAAGGCATGCGCCAGGGCTAGATAGGACACATTGGGGAAGAACGCTTGTCCAGTTACCGCCAGTCTGTACCCAGGCCAGGCGCACACACTCCCCACAACCAGTAGCACGCAAATCCAATAACGCGCTTCTCGAACGATCTTGTCTTGGGCAAAATGCAGAGCGACGAAAAAGACGACGAAGAAAATAACAGCCTGGCTCCGAAACTGGATGGCCACCATGCCCGATACGGTAAGTATCGAGAGCGGCGCCACCAGGACCGCCCGTTGCCGCAACATGTCAATCGTGGCGCCCAGCCCCAACAAGAACATTGATCCACTGATGGACTCGGTCATAAGACGATTATGAAGCGATTGGTAGAGCGGATCACACGATACCAGCAGAGCGGCGGCGGCCAAGAAAGGAGCGGATAGGAAATGGCGCAATACAAAGAGGAGGTACAGAAGCGCCGCACCAGCCACGAGATGCTGAATCACCGTGAAGAGGAGCCACCCATAACTCCCTGTCAGGATCGTTGCCGAAGTCCATAAAATTGGCAGCCCTGGAGCCAGGTGCTGGAAGATGTAGTAGCGGGGCCCCTGGTAAAACTGTTGCAGACCGCCGCCGGTAAAGATGGCGTCTCCAAGTTGAGCGTAGATCATGCTATCCAGACCGATCACGGCTCCAAGGGCCCAGATGAAATACAAGTGGATGACGCCGACGAGGGCGATAAGAGGGTACCTCATCGCGCGATGATCTAATTCCGAATCACCGCAAGAGGGGAAAAGCCAAAGTGAAGAACCTCGCATGATAACTCCCCCCCTATGCCGCCTGACGACGATACAGGGATTGAGAAACTCCTTCTTCCGGAAGAAACAGCAGGTCCACGTAGTCTTCCGAGGCCTGATACTCCAGCGCTTCGGCTACTGTCACAGGTTGCGATATCGACTGCCGCCCAATCCTATGGATGGCATAGTTCATCCCCACGAGCGTTGCCAGAAGTTCCTCCGCCGATGACCCGAATGACCGCAATGTGGCATCTGATACTTCGACAAGCAGTGCCGGGCGGAAACGGGCAAGCGTCCGCTGAGCACCAGCGATCACTTTCGCCTCGGCTCCTTGAACGTCGATCTTGATGAACGAGACAGGTGGCCACCCCCGCGAAGCGAGCAGGCCGTCGATCGTGATCGAGGCAACAGGAATTCCATCACTACCCAATCGGTGGTCCACAGGGCATGCTGCATTGAGTTTGAGACGAAGTTCACCGCTCTCGTCCGCCGCTGCGGCCTGGACGCACTCCACCTTGTGATCCAGTTGCGCCTTTACTACGGCACCTCTCAGATGAGCTGAATTCTGAGGCTCTGGCTCAATGGCTATGACTCGACCAGGAGCCGAGATCCACTGCGCAAATCTGATTGAGAAGAAGCCGACAAAGGCCCCGACATCGATCACCACCGTGCCGGGTGCAATATACTTTCTGAGGAGGTTGACATAAGCTGCTTCACTCAGCGCTTTGTAGCGGGAATAGACCACCCGAAACAACGTACGGCCCAGTTGCGTGGAGAGAAAACCGGTCGCGTGGACGACACGGTAAACCCAGAGCAGTCCTGCCTGAACGGTTCTCTTCACGTTCGGTCACCCTTCCGCTTGGGTGGAATACATGCCGATCCCCGGATTGAACTCGAAAGGCATAGGGATAACTTTGCGGAGTTGCAGCTTCTATTGTCGACGGACGACGCACTGTCAGTGCTGCTACGCTGCAAGAGGCACCGCCACTACATTGATCCCGCACCCGTCCGGAACCATTTTCAACAGTCCTTGAGGATCCAAAGGCAGAAGCTTTCCCCCGGGAATTCCTGTTATTCGATATCCCTTGCCGCCCAACAGGTGACACAGCTCTACCAAGGAAGCGCCAGCCTCCTCCAACACATAGGGAGCAAGCTCCATGATGATGAGCGGCCGATCTCGCTCAAGCGTGTGTGCGCTCCCCCGCAACACGGCACATTCATAGCCATCGACGTCGAGCTTAATGAGATCGACTCGAGTTATTCCGGCCTTCATCACATAGTCGTCGAGGGTCGATGTCCTGGCTCCCGTCGTCGGCATGAGACGCCCCCTGTGCTTTCCGTGCACATGCGGGGAACCAGCGAGCGGCCAGCTCGAATAGATTGCCTCAGGAACGTCGGTGTCCGATAGGTCTCCCAACATGATTTGTTCCAGAACGATACGGTTCCCAATATCTCGGTTGAGTCCCACGTTTCGTTGAAGTTTCTTGAACGCGAACGAGGTCGGTTCGAATGCGAACACTCTCCCCGAGTCTCCGACACATCGCGCCATGGGAAGCGCGTGCGCGCCGATATTCGCGCCGATATCCAGCGCGACAGTGCCCTGCCGAAGCAGGCCGCAGATGGCCTTCGCCGTTTCCCGCTCAAAAGCACCGAACAGATAAATTGATAAGTCGATGCCCTCGCACAGGTCGAGCTCCCACTGCAATCCGTCCCGTGACACCACCGTGCGGCTACCCTTTCCCACCAGACTCCGTCCGAGACAAATGCCTTTCGAGAGACATTTGGCGAACCCGATTTTCGTCATCGTGCTCAACATGTCACGGTGCGCTCCTTTACCGTTGCTCCAACACAACGAGCAATCGAAACGCCATCACCGGTCCCAGAATCGGTTGCACAAAGTTCTCGAGACGAAGAAAGACTCGGGCCAGAGAAGCCGTCAGGAGAGTCCACGGCCTGAACCCCCCGGACAGCGGATAAGCGAAGAAACTGAGTTTCTCAAGCTCCTTCAGGTGCAGACGGGGAAACTCCCTCTCGAACCTGCCCCGGAAGCGACCGAATAATAGAGTGGGCATTGCTTGATTCGCCTCGAATGGATCGTGCCCGCCACCTCTGTGCTGAGGCCCCAGCGGATCCTGCCGGAAGTCTACGCCTTCCTGATGGCCATAGCGGTAGCACGGCCAGCTCATCGGAGTAATCGCCGGTTCCAGCATGACGATTCGCCCACCGGGCTTGAGAAGGCGCTGCGCCTCACAAAGGAATGCCCGTGGAATTGCAAGGTGGTGCAACACATCCACCAGCACGATGTTGTTGAAACTCCCGTCCGCGAATGGAAGCGATTGGGCATCCGCCACGGCATCCAGCCACGACGCCGGCAGGATATCGGTACAGGTGACCTGGTCGAGAGCGGCCTTGAGATTCCCCGACCCTCCTCCAACCTCGAGTGTTCGTCCCGGCACACATCTAGCGGCGATCCGTCGATAATAATCTCGGTAGATTTCCTGCAAAACAGGCTTGCCGTTCCAGATCGCTCGATAGTGCTCCGGACGGTGATCCTTCGCCATCACAACGCCTTGAACTTTCTGAATGCGAAAATGACCATTCGAAGCAACAGCCAGCCGTGCGTAAAGCGGGAAATCTGCGTTTCGCCGTACGTCCTCGCGGCATAGCGGATGGGAACCTCGACGATTTTCAGATTCGCTTTGGCTGCGCCAAAGAGAAGATCGAAGTCCCCGAACGGATCGAAGTCCCCGAAATAGTCCCGGGCCGCAGCGATCTTCCTGTAATGGGTCTTCGTGAGCACCTTGGTTCCACACAAGGTATCCGTCACCCGTTCGTTCAGGAGAAAGGAAAAGAGAAGTGCGAAGCCACGATTCCCCAGGAAATTCAAGGGCCGCATCGCTTCCTTTTCCATCACGTAGACGAGCCGAGACCCGTTGATCAGATCGCCCTTATTCTCCACGAGGGCCTTGTAGAACTTCGGCAGATCTTCCGGCGCCACGCTCAAATCGGCATCGAGAATCATCAGTGCCTCACCACGTGCGCTGGCGAAACCCTTGCGCACAGCATCGCCTTTCCCGTTCCCGTCCTGCTGCACCACCTTGATATCGAGGTGCGGATACTTGGTAATCACCCTGTGGATTTCCTTGAGTGTGTCGTCCTTGCTGTGGCCCTCGACAAAAAGAATCTCAAGGTCCCGACAGAAAGCGGGAAGCCGCTGCACGAGAGGCTCGATATTGCCGCGTTCATTCCTGCAGGGAACGACAACCGTGGCGGACAGGCTCCGAGGAGGACCGTTGCGAACCGGTCGGGCAACGACATAATTTCGCAGGCAGGTGCGTCTCAAGATGGGCATGGTGCCCACATACCGGTTCAGCAGTCGCCCGATGCCAAATAACGGCTTCGGGACTAATTGCCTCCACTCCCGGCGGATCATCTCGAAGTCCGCAAGTTCCAGCAAACCGCCGATATCGTCTGTGGCGAGCCAATTCTGTCCCGGCTGTGGCATCTTCTGCCCGAGTTTCTCAAAGAGCGTGACGAGTGGCCCCCACAATCTGTTGTAGTAGGCAATGACGAGTCGGGTGTCGGGCGTGCAGAAACGATGGAGACTGTTGAGCGTCGTTTCGCAGTCTTCCAGAGACCCGATCGTGTCCGACAGGACGATAAAATCAAACAGCCCTTTCACCCTTGATAATATGGACGAATCTTCGACATCGCCGACGAGAAACGTGTGGTCAGGGTGATTCTTCTTCGCCCTCGCGACCATCTCCCCGCTGATATCGATTCCCACCCCATAGGAAGGCTTCAACGATGCCAGCAACCGTCCGGTTCCGCAGCCGAGTTCGAGCACCCGTTGGCCTTCAGGAATCAGAAACCGCATGTACCGATAATCGTCCTCATAATAGAACCGATTCCGTTCGATCCATGTATCACGATCATCGGCGTAGCGATCGGCGATGGCGCGAATTTCGCCCTTACGGGTTGACCACCGAACGCGGGCCGCCCTTCCCGCGGTCGACTCAGTTGAGGAGCGATAGGCAACGTTGGTTTGAGCGTCTTGCACTCAGATCTCCGTTTCTACGGGTTGCCAGAGCGGGCATGATCACTCACGCCACAGCAAGGGTGTTCGTTCGTCGACCGTCGACACCAGCGCGTCGCGCAGCCAATCGCTCGAGCAGTCGATCAAATCGATGTTTCCAGGTATGGCACGCCACGGCACGCCGCTGGCCCGCCTGACGGATCTTTTCGGCTGCCTCTGGGTTGCGCGAATAGAAGCTGAGCTTATCGATCAACTCGGCCGGCTCCGACCACGTTTCTATTTCCGTACCCAGGTCGTAGTACTCCTGATGGTCCGGCGTCTCTTGCACCAGATAGAACCCTCCGGACATCGGAACCTCAAAATCTCTCAGGCGACACTGGAGTCTACCTGAGCGGACAATCGTCTCCTCGTGATGCCATCCCGTATCCGACAAACCCAGATTCACTTGGCTGGTCCGGAAAATTTCCGGCATTGCTTCGTCAGCGCACGGCCCCCTCAAATCAGCGCCGACAAGTGGCCCAATTCGGTGCCTCCTGGACAACTTTCTTCTTAAAGGCTCTGTGAGACTCGCAACTCCCTCCGCTTGCCAGCGGGGCCATCCGTAGAAACGGAGATCGTGGGCGAGTTTGTGCAAATCCCAATCGAACTTGTAGTCGGCATCATCAGTTCCCTGCCAATTGCGTCCGTACACGACAGGCGTGAATCCATTCTGGATGCAGGTGGCCAAGATCGCCCGGCGGTAAGGATTGAAGCTGCCGACGAACGAGACCCGCTGCTGGTATCCCTGCCGCGTCTGCGCAGAACAATAAAACTCAGGATTCGCGGCCATCGGCATCCAGTGAATATCCTGACAATAGGGCTTGAGATGCTCCGTATTAGCCGTTTGCGCCACGGCCATCACGTCAAAATAGGGCGCGGTCTTGATGACCCGATACCATTGGAACACCATGTCGACGTGGTAATTCACCATGGTTGCGCCGAGATCACGCAAGCGCTTCGCGGTGTCGACCAGGAGGAAGTCGTCGTAGACCACGCAAAAGATCAGATCGAGACGACCGGCTTTTCGAAGACTGTCTGCGACGCGCAACAGTTCACGATTGAGTTCGTCCCGTGTCTGCCGCCACTCCGGAGACCCCAGCTGACCCATCCCACCAGGATAGTGGACAATGTGAAGGGTGTCGCAGTAATGCCGGCGAAGCGTCTGAAGAAGATTGACCTCCATCCATCGATCTGGAGGGAGTACAGCCAAAACATGCATGGCGGATCACAGCAATATGATTCGACGCTAGAACTCTCGCCGCTGAAATATCAGACAGGCGGCAAACAAGAGGAGTCCGGCATACAACACCCCATAGCCTGTGGCTAAGACTTGGGTTTCTATCGCAAGAGACACTCCACTAGCAGCCTGACCTTTGATATTCAGGACTTCGAGATTGGGGCACATGTAGTACAGACCGGTCATTACGGCTTTGGCCACTTGTGAGGCACTCTTCTCGGCAATCACTTTGAGATCGCTGGTAAGGTGGCCCACGATATATAAGCCGATTGTCATACTTGCGCTGAGGGTGGCGGAGCTAAATGTCGAAAACAGCAAGGCAATGGCCATCACCACGAGCGACTCCACGAGGATCAGCTGTACAGCCTGGAATAAGGCCGCATGGATGGGAAAACCACTGAGCCAGATGGTAGCCAAGAACATCGCGAACATAATGACGATGTTGACCGTCACGATCCCCGCCAACCCGATGTATCGTCCGAGTACAAACTGGATTCGTGTGATTGGACGCGCCAAGATGGTATAGATGGTTCTCCGCTCAATCTCTCGCGACACCAGCCCAACGCCGAGGAAGATGGCGATGATGACCGCCACAAGGTTGATTGCGGCAAGACCGAGGTCCTTGACGATGCGGGCCTGCTCGCCAATTGTTAACGTTCCCAGTAGGACGGAGGACCCTATCAGCAAGAGCGCAAAAAACACGAGGTTGTAGAGGATCTTGTCGCGGATTGTTTCACGAAACGTATTGTTTGCCACGGCCATCACGCTCTGCATCTCACCCTCGCTGCACGCTCTGCTCGACAAACACTTCTTCCAGGGAGCCCCTATGGGGGACCACCGAGACTAACCTTCCCTTGGCATTCCGGACCGCCGACAATACCTCTTCAAGCACCTCCTGGCCAGGAAGCATGATCAGACAACGGCTTCCCTTCTGGAGTATGCGAAGTGCACATTGCTTGACGATGGGCACCTCATCACCCACCACTCCATCGCAGACCACCTCAATCGAATGAGCGCCTTGTTCCCCCACCAAGTCCTCCACACGCCCCTGAGAAAGCATCCGCCCCCGAGCGAGGATCCCGACGCTGTCACAGATCATCTCCACATCGGACAAGATATGCGTGCTAAAGAATACCGTCTTCCCTTGATCACGCAGGCTCAGAATTAAGTCCCGCACCTCTTTGCGTCCCATCGGGTCGAGCCCGGACATCGGCTCATCGAGAATAATGAGCTCGGGATCATGGACCATGGCCTGAGCTAGACCAATCCGTTGCAACATGCCCTTGGAAAACTTGCGCAATTGACGATGGCGGGCTTCATCCAGTCCCACGCGTTTCAAAAGCTCAGGCACACGTGAACGGATGGATCCAGCGGACAACTTGGCGAGTTTCCCATAGAACGTCAGAAACTCCTCGGCCGTCAGGTAGTCATAAAAGTAGGGAGATTCCGGAAGATAGCCGATACGGGCATGCGCATCGACCTCACCTGCAGGCGCCCCCAGCAGCTCAACCTTTCCGCTTGTCGCCCTCAAGAGACCGAGCAGAATCTTCATCGTCGTGGTCTTACCCGCACCGTTATGCCCGAGAAACCCAAAAATCTCGCCTTGCCTCACCCTCAGGGAGACATCGGTCAGCACGGTGGATGCCTTCTGCCACGGCCACATCGGCGTGAAGGTTTTTGTGAGGTGTTCAATGACGATGGCGTCCATGTGAGACCCCGATCAATACGTTCTAAACATCTGGAGACCTATTGATATTGGCCTCGTTTCCGCATCGTTAGTTGTAACCGGCCCTGGACTTCGCTGCTCCGTACCGCCCCGCTTCCCGCATCATAGATATACTGCCCCCCGAACGGCTCCTGCGGCAGCTCACGCAGCAACCCCCTCTGCACCAACTCCTCGAGCCGAGCCGGTCGTTCCGAATACTGAGCCTGAAACTGGCTAATCGCCTGCTCCAGCAGATACAGATCGCGCTCGACGATGGCTTCCCGCAGACGCTGCTCCAATACCTTTCGGACGCTCTCGTCTGTCGTGTCTTCATACACCTTGGCCAATAGCTCTACGGCCTGGTGGGGAGAGTGCGCAGACACCAGCATTCTTGCGGCCAGTCTCGAAATAACATCCGGCGCCCCCGGCAAGCGCGCGGCCGCTGCCATGGCCTCAGCGGCCTTCCGGTTATCCCCGAATTCGAAGTAATAGTTGAACCCCAGCAAAAACAGCAGTCGCCACTCCTGTGGATTATGATGAATCCCCTTCTCCAGCAGCCGATTACTTGCTTCCGGCATGACGACAAGAGTGCACAAGGCATGCGCTCCTGCCTCATAGGCCCGAACAAACTTGGGATCGAGTGTCGTCACCACATCCAATGCCCGATAGATCCATTGACCGGCCTCCTGAGAGACTCTCCGTTCTCCCATTGCCTGAATGACTTGAAGCCAGAGGATATCGGAGGCCACCTCACGATACCCGAGCACCGCCCTTCTCAGAACATCCCCGTCCGGCAGGTAACTGAAATGTTGTGACCGTTGAACGGTGGCTCGTGCTTCTTCCAAATACACTTCGGTTACAGCGATGCCTGCACATATGCACGCCGCCCACGCCACAGGCATGAGAGTTCTTGATGGCATTACCATGAGAGTACTCAACGCCTCCCGCCACTAGGAATTCGGCGGTGCCATCCCCAAGAATTGCTGCTCGGTCGGCGTCAATGTCCACCCTTGGTATCTGGACCGGATTGCGCGGATGGCCCTCACATGGGCATCCGCGACTTCTGCTTGCCCAGCTTCCTTCGCCAGATCCGCGAGGACCACCCTCGCAGGGACAAAATTAGGTTCATACCTGATCGCCTGTTCGAGCAATTGCCGAGTCCGCACGTGATCTCCTTGCCCTCGAAGAAGTATTCCCAATTCAAAGTATCCGAAGGGAGAAAAAGGGTCCACAGTTATTGCTTTTTCTAATGCCTGTTCCGCTTGGGCCAGTAAGACCTCTCGGTGGGGAGCCGCGATTCGTTGCTCGGCCATGAGCGCATAGATGGTGCCAAGCCGGTAGGGCATACGGCCGTCGAGAGCGTTGAACGACATCCCCACTTCAATCTCTTCTGCAGCCAGCCGAAGCCATTCAGGATCACCGGACAGTCTGAACTGCTGAACATAGAAACGCGCCAGTCCGTCACGCACAGGAGTGGATGCAGGATCCACGAGCGAGGCATATCGATACCATTGGATCGCGCCAAGGTTGTCATGACCTGTCACGGCTTTGTTCCCATATTCGACCATGAACCAGGCTGCGGCAGGCCGAATGACAAGGATGGCCAACGCCGCAACCACGACACCAGCGAGCACGACTCTGGTCGGGTGATATGGCAAACGGAGGCGCCATTCTCTGCTTCCCGGATGGCCGACATGGTTTCTCTGAGCAAGGACTAAGCCACCCATCAAAATCAGGAGGAGGACTAGGGCCGGCTCGTGAAAAACGGAATCCACTGCCGCATGGGTCAAAATAGCCAAGACCCCGGCGCAGAGACCGACCATGATGCCCCGGTTCTGCCGAGCGAGCGTCCCTTTCATCGCCCTCTTAGCTTCAGATACCCAGACTCCGATACCAATCAGAAACAGCACCAGCCCTGCTACGCCCAACTCCGCCGCCAATTGCAAATACTCATTGTGAGCCGTCTCTGCCCGCTTCCCATAACGAATAACGGCGCCCTCAATGGGAAAACGATATTGGAACGAGGCATATTTATAGGCTCCGAGCCCCAGTCCCATGGGATGATCTATCACCCGATCCATCGCCCCCTTCCAAATCTCCACCCTGGAGTACGCATACGGGTCGTAGATTGAAACAGCCTTGATGCGGTCCTTTAAAGGATTGGGGACGATGATCCCGCTCACCACCACGATGACAAGAACGATCAATGCCACCTTCCCAAACCGGGCTACTCCCACAAACGTCACGGCAAGAAGAAAGGCCGCGGTTGCTCCCCTGGATTGCGCCAATAGGACGGCCGTGCCGGATATGATCGCAATAAGGGCCAAGAGCAGCTTCTCCTTCCTGCTCCACTCCATGCCGGTAAGGAGCACGCTCAGGGCCAGCACCGCGGTCACAGCCTCATACGTAGCAAAGAAATTTGGGTTGAAGAATGTCCCTTTGGCTCTGGCTTCGCCGCTCCAACAATACTGGAGGATTCCCGTTCCTCCCTCGAACACACCCATGGCCAGGATGAGCCAGAACAAACCTCGCACCCGCTTCTCGGAATCCGCTGCCTGTAGCACGATGCCAAAGAACACAACGTACAGGAGGATACTCAGGCACCATTGCAGGCTCACGTTTGTATTGGTGGACCAGAAGAGCGAAAGCCAAGCCAGCCCAGAAAAGGCTGCCACAGGCCACCACAGCGAGGTTTGAGGGATCGAGAGCGCGGAGTCTCGGATTCCGTGGACAAGCCAGACGCCCAGTACAGCCAAGAGCACCAGACGTATGATCAGTACGGGCAGCTGTGTCGTTCCCCCCTCGATCAATGGCACAAAGATCGTCAGGGCACCAATGATGAGCCAGGTTCCGTTCAGAGCATAGGAAGGGGTTCTGTCAACGGCGGAATCGCTCATGCTACCGCCTGCTTATGAATTGAGCAACATGAGGACCATCAGGCACTGCAGAAGTGCACCACGACTGTTGACCCTTGCGGAGTGTACAAAAATAGAGAAGGGGATCGGCCTTGCCGATCCCCCTCCCCAACCGTCTACCCGAGATCAGGAACCGACGTCGTTCTGGCTATTGTTCAGCATGCGCTGATCATTGATTTGCCAGTGGTCGCAGGTGTTGTCCGAGTCGACGTTTCCGTTGGCCGCTGCCGTAAACCCGGCAGGTACCGTCGCAGTGGACGTGCTTGCGCCGACCACCCACCCGGTGCTTGGAGCAGTGTTACAAGAGGTCGGTGCCGTAAAGTTCGTGGGAAGGGTAAAGGCCGTCGCCGTGCTGGCACCGACCGGATAGAAGTAAGTAAAGCGGGGCTGTCCGCTCGGCGACCACCCGATTTGGGAGAGACCGGTAACAACATAAGTCGGTGTCGGTTGTTCAGCCGCGTAAGCCGTCGCCGATGTGAAAATGGCGGCGAGGTTCACCTTGGCTTCCGACTGTCTCGACTTCGCCTGATAGGCGATGAAGTTCGGAATGGCGATGGCCGCCAGGATACCGATGATCGCCACGACGATCATCAATTCGATGAGGGTGAAACCCTCTTGTTTACGAAACGCTTTCATTGTGATGCCTCCTTGTTGATGGTTCACTGACGGCCCAGTTACATAACCTGCGGCGCCTTTGTTGCCGCCTACCGTGTCCTCTAGCAGGTTTGGTGCCGGTCAATGCCCATGCTCAACTCCAACAAGAATCCTTTTATAAACGACGTGTTGTGAAAAATCAGTGGGAACGGCAGCCGGGATGTATGCCTTCTCCTCTTCCCTAATCTGCTCAGAAGCGCCGTGAATTGGCACTCCTCCCAAGTTCCCCGCACATCTGGGAACAAGGAAGCGGTTCAACCAGGCTGATGATTAGATGACAAGTTGCACAATGTCGGCACGAGGGATCATGCAAACATGTGGCGATGGGAGAGTAAGACGGCTATGGAATGACCTGCTGAGTCTGTATCTTCCCTGATACACGCCGCTTGGCTTGTTGGATACGGTCTTCCTGGGCAGGGTCGCCCATGCCCTGTTCACGAAATCGCTGGAGGAGTTTTTCGTTGGAGGGATCGAGCTCAAGAGAGTGGAGCCACGCTTCTCTGGCATCAGAGAGGTTCTGTTGTTTCACATAGATCTCGCCCAGGTGCTCGTAGATAACCGGATCGTCACCGACGAGTGCGACCGCCCGCTTGATCTCCGTCAATGCTTCGGCCAAGTACCCCGACTTGTAGAAAGCCCAGCCCAGGCTATCGACGTAATACCCGTTCTCCGGTTTGAGGGCCACGGCCCGTCTGGTGAGCGATAGGGCTTGGTCGATCTTAATGCCCCGTTCAGCGTAACTGTAGCCGAGATAGTTGAGTGCGTCGGCATGGTGGGGATCCAAAGAAAGGGCCGTTTCCATGGCACGCACAACATCGTCAAAGCGATTCAATTTGTCGTACGCCGTGCCGAGATTGAAATGCAGATCGGCACTCTTCGGATTGTGGCGAACACCTTCTTCAAATGCGGACGAGGCTTTTTCGAACTGCTCGCTCTGCAAGTACGCGAGTCCCAGGACAATGTGCGGCTCCGGCTGCTTTGGCGCAAGCCGCGTTGCTTCGCTGAGGTGCGCGATGGCTTCGGAGAATTGTTTCTGGCGGTACTGGAGCACGCCCAAATGGATGTGGCTATCGGTGAAAGTCGGGTCCTGCTTAATGTTAAATTGATAGGTCTCGACAGCCTTCGCAACCTCTTTGGTCTCTTCATAGAGATAACCCAGATAATCACGCACCTTGAGCTCACCCGGCCTGACCTTCAAGATCGCCGTGAGCCGATCGATGGCTTTCGAAAATTCCTTTTTTTCTCCAAAAATCAGCGCGATTCTCAGCTGGGCGTCCAGGTCCGTCGGATCGTCCTCCAGTATTTTTTCCAGTTCAGCGAGCCCGCCCGCATAGTCCTTTGTTGCGACATAGAGCTGGATGAGATGCTGCCGAATATCCTTGTTTCGCGGATTGACCTGGTACAGATACTTTTGCAGGACGGCGATGGCCTTACCTTTCTCTTGGCGAGATTCATAGAGAGACGCTTGAGCCAGATACGCCGGCTCGAAAGACGGGTTCACCGCCATAGCCCGATCAAAACTGGACATGGCTTGCTCGGCGTTTCCCGCTTCAAGGGAGATACGCCCCAAATAATACAGGCCGATCGGAGAGTCCGGCGCGTATTTCAATCCCTGTTTGACCGTCTGTTCGGCCTCCGCAGTCCGTTTCTGATTGAGGAGAATAATCCCTTTAGGGAAATAGGTTTCGCCCCGATCGGGAGCACGGTCAATTGCTTTATCCAGGAGCCGAAGCGCACGGTCCGGCTTGCCGGCACCAACCAAAATACCGGCCATTTGCGTCAGCAGTTGTGCATCTTGCCCGCTTCCCTCTCCCACCTCCTCCGCAACCTGCGCGGCTTGGAGAAGATCACCCAGCCCAAAATAAATCCCGGCCATCCGAGCCTTTACTTCGCGCGACGAGGGGTCGGCTCTGAGTGCAGCCCGATATTCCCGCAGCGCTCTGTCACTATCCTGCGCAAGTTCCGCTTGGTACCCGAGCATAAAATGGTACGTCGCAGCGGAATCCGGAGGGGGGGCCGCCGACTGTTTTACAGCCGTGGGCGAAGCGAGAACTGCCTCCCGCGAATTTGGTGCCGTTGCACAGGCCACGAGAACACACGGAAGCACTCCCCAGAAGAGGTGCTTCACGAGTTTAGAATTCCAGCTGGACTTGGTTGCTTGATCGCGCACAGGCATTCATCTTTTGAGCAGAAACGCGTGATTGGAACCATCGACTGACTATGTGTACGGAGAAATTATACCGACCGTGGGATCAATGCGCAAACTGCTTCATGATTCACGAAGATCAAGACTCTCAAACTTGGCGAACCGGTCGTGGAAAAAGAGTTCTTTCTTCCCAATCGGTCCGTTGCGATGTTTGCTCACGATAATATCGGCGATGCCTTTCCGCTCGGAATTTTGGTCATAGACCTCTTCGCGATAAATGAACATCACGACATCGGCATCCTGTTCGATGGCACCGCTTTCCCGCAAATCGGCCAACATCGGAATGGGAGGTTTGCGGGCTTCAACGGCCCGACTCAACTGGGACAACGCCACGACCGGAACGTTCAGTTCTTTGGCCAGCGCTTTCAACGAGCGCGAAATGTCGGAGATTTCCTGCTGCCGAGATTCCGAGTCGCTCCGTCCCTGCATCAGCTGGAGATAATCCACGATCAACAGATCAAGCCCCTTTTCAGCCTTGAGACGGCGGGCCTTTCCGCGCATCTGTTGCACGGTAATGCCGCCCGCATCGTCAATATAGATCGGGGCCTGCTCCAGTCGGCCAGCGGCTTCAGCCAACCGCCACCAATCTTCTTTTTGCAGCTTTCCCGTCCGCAGGGCATGGGAATCGACCCGCGCTTCGGAACTCAGCATGCGCAACACAATCTGCGGTTTCGACATTTCCAGACTGAAGATACCGACCACGGAATTGGCATGAATCGCCGCATGAGTCGCAAATCCCAAGGCCAAACTGGTTTTGCCCATGCTAGGGCGACCGGCCACCACGACCAAGTCAGACGGTTGCAATCCCGCAGTGAGGTCATCCAGATCATAGTAGCCGGTCGGAACGCCGGTCACATGTTCTTTTCGCTTCGACAGCTTGTCCACCAGATCCAAGCTTTCCTTAATGATCTGGTTGATCGGGCTGAACGAGCGCTCCAGCTTGCCCTGCGCAATGCTGAACACAGACCGTTCCGCGAAGTCCAGCAAATCATCGATCGACGCTGTTCCCTCGTAGCCTCTGGTCAACACTTCCGTCGAGGTGTTGATCAACTGCCGCGCCACGGCCTTGTCGCGGACGATCTTGCAGTGGTATCGGATGTTCGCCGAGCTGGAAACGATCTGAACCAGTTCGGCAAGGTAGGTCGCCCCGCCGACCGACTCCAGCGCTCCCTGTGCTGCCAATCGTTCGGTCAGCGTAATCTGATCGATCACCTCACCGGTCTCGGAGAGATCCAACATCGCCCGAAATATCTTCTTGTGCGCGGTCCGATAGAAGTCCTCCTCGACCAACAGCTCCATCGCCTTCGGCATCGCAACATTGTCTAGCAGGATCGCGCCGAGCACGGATTGTTCCGCCTCCAGATTTTGAGGGGGCAGCTTGGGTTGCGACAAATCGACGGAGGCAGCCGGACTCATGGATGCCTTTCTTCCACGCAAGCGTTCTGATGGTTCGCCCTGACCTCGGCATGGTGCCGGGACAGACTGAGTCCATGAAACACACGGTCCACATTCAATGCGAACCCGGTAGAAGGGATATTTCGCCCAAATCGTCCGATCAAGTGGTTGTATCGTCCTCCGCCCCCGAGCTCGACTCCGATACCCTCGGCAAACACGTCGAACACAATCCCGTCATAATAGTCGAAGCCACGGAATTCGCCCAAATCCAGAAACAGGACGTTCTGATGGCCGTCTTCACTAAGCAATCGGTGCACGCGGGCGAGCCGATCGAGTGACTCGGTCAGCGTCGTATCGTGCCCAGCCAACCGGCGGCCCCTCGCAATCACGTCGGCATTCCCGGACAATTCAGGTGCCTCCAGAATCTTTCGGGCAAACCGAGCGGAGATCTTCTCCTGACGAAGGATTTCCTGAAGTTTCGGGAGATCTTTCTTGGCGGCGGCTTGTTCCGCGCGCTTTCGTCCGGCAGCCGATAAGCCGGCCCGTGCCAACAACCCTTTAAAGAAACCAACGTGCCCCAGTGACACCTTGAATCGCGCGAGTCCCAGTTTCTGCAAGCATTCAATCAAGCGAGCGATGATCTCCCTGTCCGACGATGGATCGTCCGCCCCGATGAGCTCGGCGCCGACCTGAAAAATTTCCCGATCGCGGCCGGCATGTTCAGGCTCGTGCCGAAAGACCGTGGTTCGGTAGGACAAGCGCAATGGCATGCGATCGCCCATCATCCCCATGGCCACCGTGCGGGCGATTTGAGCCGTCGCATCGGGGCGAAGGAGGAGGAGCCGACCGGTCGCCCGGTCCGGGATCTTATAGCACTTCTCGACCAGTTCCGGTTCGAGCCCCGGCGCCAAGACGTCGAGATACTCGAAGGTCGGTAAAATGATTTCGTCGAAGCCCCGCCCGGCCAGGACACCGATGAGGTCGGACTCGATGGCTCGAAACCGGCATGCGGCTTCGGGAAGGATCGTCGCCATTCCTGCGGGAACCAGGGACCGTTCTTTCAACGGATGGCCCTGCCCCGCAAGCGCACTATGCCTCGAAGGTGCAGAAGCCATACCCACCTGGAGCGCCGCTGGCCGTCAAGACAGGCTGGCGACTTTGACGGAGAGAATATTGGAACTGGATTTGATTTGGCCCACGATGTCGGCGGGAAACTCCGTATCGGACCCGATGATCAACAGCGCATCTCCGCCCCGCTTCTCCAACGCGCACTGCATCCGCACAATATTGATCCCTTTGTCACCGAGCACTTTCCCGACCATGCCGATGACGCCCGGGCGATCCATATTATGGATGAACAGCAGATGACCTTCCGGCACCATTTCCACTTTGAATTGGTCGATCTCGACGACCCGGGATTCTTTCTTGTGATACAGCGTACCCGCAACCTGATGGGACACTTTCCCGGCTTCGACGCGCACTCGAATGAGACTGATAAAGTCTCCGGCATCGGAACTCTTGATCTCTTTGACTTCGATCCCGCGCTCCTTGGCTACAATCGGTGCGTTCACGTAATTCACCGGGTGCTCCATGATCGGGTTGAGCAGCCCTTTGAGTACGGCGATGGTCAGCGGTGCGACCGACAAGGACGCCACTTCGCCGCTGTATTCCACCGTGACCCGTTCGATCCCGCCCTGCGACAACTGCATCTGGAGCGAACCGAGTTTTTCCGCGAGCGTCAGGAACGGCTGCAGTCGTGGCAGCAACTCCGGAGAGACCGACGGGATGTTGACCGCCCCTTTCGCGACGCCTCTGGTGAAATAATCGACGATCTGCTCGGCAATGCCGACGGCGACATTCTCCTGCGCTTCGGTCGTCTGCGCGCCGATGTGCGGCGTGCAGATGAAATTGTCCAGCGCCAGCAGCGGATTGTCCGGCTTGACCGGCTCTTCTTCGAACACGTCGAAAGCCGCCGCCGCCACACGCTTCGTTTTCAAGGCTTCGCACAAATCCGCTTCGTTAATGATCCCGCCACGGGCGCAGTTGACGATGACCACGCCCGGCTTCATCGTCTCGATGACTTTGGCGTTGATCAGCGACTTGGTCTCCGCCGTCAGCGGGGTGTGCACGGACACGATGTCCGCCCGCCGGAATAGTTCCGGCAAATCCACAAGCGACACACCCATTTTCTCGGCCCGCTCCGGCGCCAGATAGGGATCGTATGCGATCACATTCATTGAGGCGCCTTGTGCCAGCTTCGACAGATAGCCCCCGATCTGACCGATCCCCACGATTCCGAGCGTCTTGTTGTAGAGCTCGATCCCCATGAACTTGTCTTTTTCCCATTTGCCCTGCCTGACCGATGCCGTCGCCTGGGGAATCTTCCGGCACGCGGAGAAGATCATCGCCATGGTATGTTCCGCCGTCGTCACCGTGTTGCCGCCCGGCGTATTCATGACGACCACGCCCCGCCGCGTCGCGGCGGGTGTATCGACGTTATCCAATCCGGATCCGGCCCGTCCGACTACCTTCAGTTTCTGAGCGGCAGCGATGAGTTCCGCCGTCACCTTCGTGCCGGATCGCACGATCAGTCCGTCGGCATCCTGAATCTCCTTGAAAAGCTCCTCTTTCGGCATCTTGGATTTCACCACGACGGTGAATCCGGCCTTTTCCAGCAGCTCCACACCCTGCTTTGACAAACTGTCGCTGACCAAAATCTTCATCGGTGCGGTACCCATGCGCGTCCTCGCCTCGTTATTTCACCATCAAGATTTCTTGCGCTCTTCCAACACCACTGCCCAGTTTCACCGGATAACCCAGCCCTTTCAGGACCATTTCAGTAGCAGCCAACGCGGCAATCACGTCGAAGGTATCCGCATAGCCCATGTGCGACAACCGGAAGATTTTCCCTTTCAGATGATCCTGGCCGCCGGCAGCGGTCATGCCATATTGCACGCGGAGATTCTTGTAGATCGCCTGGCCGTCCACTCCGTCCGGCGCGCAGACCGCCGTGAGCGCGTCACTCGGCGACTCTTTGGGAAAGAGGGCCAAGCCCGCGGCTTTGACCCCTTCGCGCATCGCCAGGGCCAACCGCCCTTGCCGCGCGAACATTTTTTCGAGCCCCTCCCCCTTCATGATCTTAAAGGCTTCTTGCAAACCGATAATCAGCGACACGGCGGGAGTAAAGGTCGTCTGATTCTTGACGTGGTTTTCCCGTTCCTTCTTAAAATTGAAGTAGAAGGCCGCGTTCTTAGCCTTGTCGGCCAAGGCCCACGCCTTGTCGCTCACGCTCACAAACGCCATCCCGGGCGGCAGCATGAGCGCTTTTTGCGAGCCGGTGATGACCACATCCAATCCCCAGGCGTCGGTCTTGATGTCAAAGACCCCGAGCGCGGTGATGGCATCCACGACGAGAATCGTGTTCTCATACCCCTTGACGATTTCCCCCAGCGCTTTCACGTCGTGGGACACCCCGGTCGACGTCTCGCTCGCTTGCACATAGACCGCTTTAATGGAGGGATCTTTCTTCAAGGCGTCGGCCACCTGCTGCGGATCGACGGCATGCCCCCACTCTACTTTGAGTTCAGTCGCCTGGACGCCGAATGTTTTACAGAGTTTTCCCCAGCGTTCGCCAAACTTCCCGCCGTTGACATAAAGCGCCTTGTCGCCGGGGGACAAGAAGTTGGACACCGATCCTTCCATGCCTCCAGTTCCTGACGCCGCCAACATCAGCACCTCGTTCCGCGTCTGATACAACCACTTCAACCCGTCCCGGACCTCCGCAAAGATAGGATCGAATTCCGGGGCCCGGTGATGGATGATGGGCCTGGCCATAGCCAGGAGCACTTCCGGGGGTATAGGCGTGGGACCGGGAGCCAAGAGATACCGCTTCAACATCGATCGATCCTCCTTCAATGGCAGCTGGTCTGACTTGCACAGAAAAAGAAGCGGTACGCTACCATTTGCGCGTTGAGGCTGTCAAGAAATTGTCCCGCGCAACTAATGATGTTTTCAGGTTTTTTTCCAGTATCGCCTAGGCTCAGCCGCACACCTCCCGCTAGGAGAGATGTAAGTGGGGTATCGTGCCCCCAAAGAGGGAGCCTGGTGTCCCATCCATTTTCTTGACAAGTGAAGAATCACTCGATAGTCTAGCTTTCACTTCCTGGTGGTTTTTGCGTCTCGAGGCTCGTTGTCGTAATGCCGATCAGACTTTCTCTCGCAGGTGTGACCGCCACCGTTCTCTTCGCCTCCTTGACGGCGGTTCCCTTCCTTTTTCCCAAGCAAAGCGCCGCCGGACCCGTATCCATCAACGCCAGCGCACCGGCACCAGCTCAAGACGATGATGAAGACATCGATGCCAACCTGGTGCCGTTGGAGCCGGAACTTAGCATCACGCCTCCGGATCTGCGTTCCACGGAAGAGACTTCTGACAAGAACGCCGGAAACGTTGCCGAACAGCCCCCGACAGCAAACAGCGCCGACTCGTCCACGCAAACGTCTCCACCCATTCTAGCAACCGGCTCACATGACATCGCCTACAATATTCCGGTGACCGTCGACCCTGCCGTCGAAAACCATATTCGCTTCTTCAACACGTCGATCAGAAGCCGGTTTGAGCAATGGCTGATCCGATTCAGCCGATACCGCCCGTTGGTCGAGAATATTTTCGCGGAATTCAATCTCCCGAGCGACCTCGTCAATCTGTCGCTGGTTGAAAGCGGATTTAACCCCTACGCCTACTCGCGCGCCAAGGCCACAGGCCCCTGGCAGTTCATGAAGGGCACGGGCAAGGTGTACGGCCTTCGCATCGACCATTATGTGGATGAACGGCGGGACCCGATCAAGTCGACCGTGGCGGCTGCCCGGTATCTCAGAGACCTCTACGATCTCTTCGGGGCCTGGCCCTTGGCGATGGCGGCGTACAATGCCGGCGAAGGAAAAGTGTTGCGGGCATTGCATAAAGTCCAGGGCGAAACCTTTTCGGATATTTCCAAGACCAAATTGATCCGCCAAGAAACCAAACAATATGTCCCCCGCATCATGGCGGCGACGATCATTGCTCGCAACCCGGATCATTACGGATTCGGCCAAACCACCGCCACGCCGCACCAGTTCGAGGAAGTGGTCGTCAACCGCGCGTTGCACTTTCGAGCCATCGCCTCCGCGAGCGGTGTCGCGTACGAAGAGCTTCGCCTGCTGAATCCCGAGTTGCGCCGCGATGCCACGCCCCCGGATGACTTTGCCTATCATTTGAAAGTCCCCGTCGGGACGGCAGAGAAGGTCGCCGGCCTGCTCGATCGAATCCCGACCTACAAGTTTCCTCCGCTCGTCTCGAAAGTACGGCATGTCAAGGCAGGATCTCCGCAGTCGTATCGTGTCCGCGCGGGAGACACCCTGGAGAAAGTATCCAAGCGGTTCCACATCCCACTGCGCACCCTTAAGACACGCAACAACCTGTCCAGCTCCGTCATCCGACCTGGCGAATTTCTCACCATCGGCCGCTAACGCAGCACCAATCGGTGGCAAGGTCTGACGGCAGAACCTTCTGACCGGGAAGGATTGCCCGACTCTATGGCTTTGCGGGTGTCTGAGAGGACGCGGGAGTCTTCGATGCGTCAGGTGCCGGAACGGGAGTCGGCGACACCTCTGAAGTTTTCTTGATATCGAGAATCTTCTCCCGGATAGCCGCTTCATTCGCGAAGGGAGATTTGGGATAGGTCTTGATAAGTTCCTGATACCGCTGGAGTGCCCCCTCTCGCCGAGACAGTCCTTCCTCCATCCGGGCCAACTCGAACAGGGCTTGATCCCGGTTCAAAGAACCCGGATTGTCGAGCACCGCCGAATAGGCCGCCGTTGCTTGCGCATGATCTCCCTTCGAGAGATAGGCATAGGCAAGTTTCTGCTGGACAAGGCCGGCTAGGGATACATTCGAGCTATAGGTTGAGAGAAACCGCTTGTAGGCCTCAATGGCGGAATCGACTTGGTTGGTTTCCATCAGGGCATTGCCGAGTTCAAACAACGCCAGCGGCGCCGACGGGGTTCGAGGGTACTCATCGACGATTTGCTGATACAGTCGGATCGCCTCCTTGAGGTTCGCCTCGACTTTTTTCGGATCGTTGGCCGGACGCGTCAGGAATTGCAGGGTGGCTTCGCGTTCGAGATCCTGGGCCTTCCTCGCGTTTTGCGTGTTGGACCAGAAGACCGCTCCGACGACCCCTCCGACGAGGAGCAGCAACACCAACCCGACGATGATCGGCAATCGATAGGCATTCAGTCCGATGAGCCGTTCTTCTAGGGTACTAACGAGTTGTGCTTCATCAACCGGCAGCGACCGCGGCGGCACTTTGATCCGATACGACATGATTCCAGAATACCTTTAATAATCGAACGACGTGCATTCCCTTCATGCAAACCTGTGTTTTATACTAAGGCACTGTTTCTCTTGTCAATGCGCGAGTGACCGGTACCGCACCATGTTTCGGACGAGATTGCAACAATTGGCAGACAAGTCCCTCACTCGGACGGTGAACCCGCTTGAGTCGTCAACGGGACCTGTGGTTCAACGGTCAGGGCGGCGCGTGATTCTTTTATGCTCCAACGACTACCTGGGACTGGCTACCCACCCTGACGTCATCCACGCAGCGGTCCGTGCGACTGAACAATACGGCGCGGGGTCTGGTGCCGCGCGCCTGATTTGCGGGACACTGCCTCCCCACGAAGAACTTGAGACAGCCCTCGCAGCCTTCAAAGGGACAGAGTCCGCGCTGATGTTCGGATCCGGCTATGTGGCGAATCTCGGAGTGATCCCCGGGTTGATCGGACCACACGGCCTCATCCTGGCCGATCGGTTGTGCCATGCCAGTCTGATTGACGGCTGCCGGCTGAGCGGCGCGGATTTCCGGGTATTTCGTCACCGTGACAGCTCCCATGTGGAATCGCTACTCAAACGGAGAGCCGCGAATAGACCCACGCTGATCGTGACCGACGGTTTGTTCAGTATGGATGGCGACGTCGCACCGTTACCGGAGCTCGCCTCACTGGCCAAGCAGTACGACGCCATGGTCTACGTCGATGATGCGCACGGTACCGGTGTCATGGGACCGACCGGCCGAGGGACTCTCGAACAGCTCGGAGTCGAGCACGACATTCCGTTCCATATGGGAACCCTGGGCAAGGCGCTGGGAAGCAGCGGCGCCTACGTGGTCGGCCCGCAGGACATGATCCAGTACCTGATCAATACGGCCCGCGCATTCATCTTCACCACGGCTTCGCCTCCAAGCTCAGCGGCGGCAGCCAGCGCAGCGCTCGCCGTCATTCGACGGGATCCGGAACGGCGGAGCCGTCTCTGGGCCAATCGCCATCGTCTGTTCACCGGATTAAAGCAGCGGGGGTTCCGGCTGACGGACACCGTGAGCCCGATTCTGCCCATCCTGATCGGCAGCGCCCAACAAGCCCTGGCCTTCGCCCAACAGTTGTTGGCCAATGGAGTCTACGCGCCCGCCATCAGACCGCCGACCGTTCCCGACAAAACCAGCCGAATCCGCGTGACGGTGACATCGGAGCACACCAGCGACCACATCGACGAAGCGCTCAGGGCGTTCGAGCTCGCAGGCCGAGCCACTGGTCTGGTATAACCGACCCCGCCACCGGATATGTCACACCCACCGTGATCCGTCATACCAACGTCTCGTCTCGCCGCGCCATCCGGCTATTTTCTTGCTTTCCCACTTCTCTGTGGCATGATGCCAGAAGTTTCTGCTGCCATCTGTCAGCCGAAGCGAACTGAGGACCTCTCGCCAACGACACTAATGTTCGATGTCATGATGATGGAGCGAACTCGATGGATATTTCCAAACTTTTGACGTTCTCGGTCAAAGAAGGTGCCTCAGATTGCCACATCAGCGCGGGCGAGCCGCCGATGATTCGAATCCACGGAGACCTCAAGAAACTCGATCATCCCGCACTGACATCAGAGGAAACCCATGCGCTCATCTACGATTTGATGAGCGACGCCCAGCGGAAGAACTTTGAAGAAAAACGGGAGTGTGACTTCTCCTTTGAGCTCGGCGACATCGCCCGGTTTCGCGTCAACGTGTTCGTGCAACAGCGGGGGCTCGGCGCCGTGTTTCGAAACATCCCGACGCAGATCATCCCTCTGGAAAAACTCGGCATGCCACCCATTGTCCGGCAACTGTGCGACAAGGAAAAGGGGTTGGTCTTGGTCACCGGCCCGACCGGCTCCGGCAAATCCACCACTCTGGCCGCCATGGTCGACTATCTGAACGCCACCTTCGAAGGTCATATCATTACCATCGAGGATCCCATCGAGTTCGTACACAAGTCGAAGAAATGCCTGGTCAACCAACGCGAACTCGGCGTCCATACCCTGTCGTTCGCCAACGCACTGAAGTCGGCGCTCCGCGAAGATCCTGACATCATCCTCGTCGGAGAAATGCGCGACCTGGAAACGATTCAGCTGGCCCTGACGGCTGCGGAAACCGGCCACTTGGTGTTCGGCACCCTCCACACATCGAGCGCACCCAAGACCATCGACCGCATCATCGACGCGTTTCCGCCGGCGTCGCAGGCGCAAATCCGAACCCAGCTGTCGGAGGCATTGGAGGCCGTCATTACGCAGACGCTGCTGAAGAAGAAATCGGGCGGACGCGTCGCCGCCTTGGAAGTCATGGTGGCGACGACGGCCGTGCGCAATCTCATCCGTGAAGCCAAGCTGCACCAGATTCCCGGCATCATGCAGGCCAGCCAAAAGGACGGCATGCAGACGATGGACATGGCGCTGACCGAGCTGGTGACACGCGGGGTGGTACACAAAGTCGAAGCCCAGTCGCGCAGCATGAATCCCAATCTTTTCGGCCAAGCCACGGCCGGCGCGGCATAGCGAACTGGAACGGAGCAGACCGATGGATATTCGCACCCTCTTGAAAGTGATGGTGGATCATGAAGCCTCCGACCTCTATCTGACCGTCGATGCGCCGCCGATCTACCGCATCCACGGCAGCACGCAACAGACCGACGCACCGCCCTTCACCAACGAACAGTTGGAAGCCTTGGCCCTGGCGCTCATGCGCGGCCAGCAGCGCGCGGAATTCGAAGAAAAAATGGAGATGAACCTCGCGCTCTACTACAAGGAGCTCGGCCGGTTCCGCGTCAACATCTTCAGGCAAAAAGGCAATGTCGGCCTGGTGTTCCGCCATATCAAGGCGGAGATCCAAACGGTCGAGGATCTCCAGCTGCCGCCCATCATCAAAGACATCGCCATGACCAAACGCGGGCTGGTGCTGGTGGTCGGCGCCACCGGCTCCGGTAAATCGACCTCGCTCGCCGCCATGATCGACCACCGGAACACGGTCCACCCCGGCCACATCATCACCGTGGAGGACCCGATCGAGTTCGTCCATCCACACAAGAAGTCGATCATCACCCAGCGCGAAGTCGGGTTCGACACCATAACCTTCCAAAACGCGCTGAAGAATACACTGCGTCAAGCGCCCGACGTCATCCTCATTGGCGAAATCCGCGACCGCGAGACGATGGAGCACGCCATTTCGTTCGCCGAAACCGGCCACCTGTGCATGGGCACCCTGCACGCCAACTCGACCAACCAGGCGCTCGACCGGATCATCAACTTTTTCCCGGAAGAGAAACGCCAGCAGTTGCTCATGGACTTGTCACTGAACCTGCGCGGCATGGTCTCGCAGCGCCTGCTGCCGATCCGCGACGGCAAGGGCCGCTGTGCCGCGGTCGAGATCATGCTCAACTCGCCGCTGATGTCCGACCTCATCTTCAAGGGCGAGGTGCACGAGATCAAGTCGATCATGGCGAAGTCGCGCGAGCTCGGCATGC
>DCZO01000013.1:0-46650 GCA_002331335.1 Nitrospira sp. UBA2082
GCCTGGCGACGAGAGTACAATGAAGAGCGGACACACAGCTCTCTTGGGGATGTGACGCCCCGGGAGTTCATCCGCGACTATCAAACCGGGGCCTATCGGGCACAGGAGTCAACTTCGTTGGCCGTGGTGTAATAAACGGGGGAAGGTCACATGATGGTCTACGTACTGCGCTGGGATATCGGGCAGGTTCTCAGGAGACTCGACAAATCGACTGTCTCCCCCTAGACGATAGAAGATAATATTCTTGGTCGTTGGGGTATTCTGCCTCAAGAACTGCCATGTGAATTTTCTTCTTTTGAGGAAGTTGTCCACAATCTGTTTCCAGCTCAATAGGAAACGTCTTGTTACGTGTGTATTCCATTATGGCATATCGTTTGCTCGAAGAGTTCCTAAATGCAGAGGCCAACTTATGTCTGCCGCCTCTTTACAAGTTGATCGGGCATTCCGCCACGTGAAGTGGCTCGCAACCTGCGTGTTGCTAGTGCTTGGCCTTGTCAGCTGTGGCGACGGAAAGGTCACTCCGAGTCCTCCCAGTCAACAGCCGACCAGCCACGGTGCAGGGTGGATCAAGGTTGAGAACATTGACCCACCAGGTGGCACCACAGAAGCAGAATTTGTGCTAATCAGTGGTTCTGCATTTTCAGGCTCGGGTGGAGGTACCAGCGTCTCTGTTCAATGGGTCAACGCTGCTACTGGTTTGCAAGGCAAGGCGTACCAAACCATTAAATATTCATTCTGTATACCTTTTTTGATTTGTAGCAGGCATGAGTGGAGAGCATACATCGAGCTTGCGCTCGGCAAAAATGTTATTACGGTGACGGCTTCCGATGATTTGGATTCGACTGGGAATTGGGCAAAAGCTTTCATCACAGTCACTCGACTTCCGGAACATGTCCCTCCAACTGTTCTTTCGACAATCCCTTCTGATCAAGCCACGTCGTTTCCAACGAATAGCAGTATTATTGCCACCTTTAACGAAAAGATGGATGCGGCTACCATCACTGCAAACAGCTTTGTCCTCTATGATAGTGGCGGTAATCGTATTAGTGGACTGGTTTCGTATCAGAACAAAGTTGCCACATTTCAACCCTCTGAGCCTTTGAACTTTTCGAGTTCATATCAAGCTCGGCTCACAACTGATATCCAGGACATTTCAGGCAATGCACTTGTCAGTCCCTTCATGTGGAGCTTTGTTACAGACGTGGGCCCCGATGTCATCCCACCCACAGTGCTCTCGACTGTTCCAGCTAATAACGATATCTGTGTAGCGATCGATGGACACACCACGGCCAAGTTCAGTGAGACTCTGCAAGATTCCACGATCAACATGTCCAGTTTTCTCCTACATGACAGCACCAATAATCGTATTGATGGCTTCGTGACTTACCCTACCCCTGGGCTAGCCGACAATACTGCCCAGTTTATCCCGTATCTTGGTCTGAAATATTCAACCAAATATGTGGCGAAGATTACTTCGCTGGTGAGTGACCTCGCTGGAAATCACTTACCTGCGGATTACAGCTGGAGCTTTACCACGGAAGACGCTGGTACAGGCACGTGGCTGCCAACGGCTGTGAGTGCCGCACCCTCTGTTCGAAGCAGACATACCACCATTTGGACTGGCACCGAAATGATCATCTGGGGAGGGATTGATGCAAGCGGTACCTTGCTCAATACGGGTGCCCGTTATAATCCGATCACTGACAGTTGGCAGCCGATCAGTACGGCGGGTGCCCCAACAGCGAGATTTCATCACACAGCTATCTGGACAGGGAGCGAGATGATCATCTGGGGAGGATTTGACTACTATTTCCAAGGCAGTGGAAATTCCGTCAATAGTGGTGCTCGCTATAATCCGCTGACTGATACATGGCAACCACTCTCGATGAGTAGTGCGCCGGATGCACGGCGGGATTATTCGACCGTATGGGCAGGCAGTGAGATGATTGTTTGGGGAGGCATCTCGTCTAGAGGTGGCGTCTCTAATACAGGCGCTGGCTATGACCCAATCACTGATACATGGCACCCCATAAGTGTAGCCGGGGCTCCTCAAGCGAGAAGGAGCCATACAGCAGTCTGGAATGGGAGCGAGATGATCATCTGGGGAGGAGTGGGACTTGATGGTTTTGGAAGATCGCAAATTCTGAATACCGGAGGGCTCTACGATCCCGTCAGTAATAGTTGGAAGCAAACTTCGACCATAGCTGCACCATCCCCAAGATACGCCCACACGGCTGTTTGGACAGGAGCTGAGATGATTGTCTGGGGAGGCTGGGGAGATGGGTTGGTCCGCCTGGGTACCGGCAGCCGCTATTCCCCTGCAACCGATTCCTGGCAGCCAACTGCTACAACCTGTGCGGCATCAGGCAGAACTGATCACACGGCAATTTGGACCGGCACCGAAATGATTATCTGGAGTGGCGTTTCTGGGAACCTTACAAACTCCGGCGGCCGCTATTTCCCTGGAGCCGATTCCTGGCAGCCAACCCCAACGGTAAATGGTGCACCTGAAGCGAGGACGGGCCATACCGCCGTTTGGACCCCAGTTGGAATGGTCGTATGGGGAGGAGAGGTATTAGGCCCAGAGAGCGTCAATACCGGAGGGAGGTACACACCATGACCTAGCCGGGGTGATTTGCTCCAGGGTGAAGGTTAGACTGGACCACAACCCAAGAAGATCGGATGGAATCTGAGAATTTGGCCTGCGCGTGATTGGTTGAAGCCGCTGCGGTGGCGATGCGAGCCTACCATAGCTCACGTGAGTGTCTTCAGTAATTCATGGGCTGCACGAATTATCCAACCTTGATGGACCACACAGCCACCGTGTCAGGATTGAAATGCTGCGAAGGCCCCGATACGGTCAGCCCCATTTCCGTACCGATATCGGGTTCCCTAATAGCCACCCCTGCCTGCGGCTGAAAGCCCAACCCTAGGCGGCCAGTGCAATCCCGTGAATGGTAAAGCGGAACAGGGGAGCCAACGACGGTTGGATTCCGTGCCCTCCACCAAACCTCGCTTGCGCGTCCCGGCGGCTCACCAGGCGAAGCCTCTCTTCATGGCGCCGCGGGATAAACACACGGCTTCAATTCTCTCCTAGTCCTTCGTTCGTCCCGCCGCCTCATGTGCGTAGCCCTCTTCCATGCTGCGCCGAATACCCACCTATTTTGACTCTTCCTTGACCCTTCGCGCTTTCCCCATGCCATCCACCGTTCGCCTGCACCGTCACTTGATTGGGGAGCGTCTTCGCTGACGGTGAACCGCTGACTCCTCGGCTTTCTTCGCAGCACTGCTGTGGCAAAACACTGCAGTTCGACCAAACCATTTGAGGATTTTCCCCTCATTCTGACGGGATGACCAGATTTCATCTGCGCACGCAACTCCGCTCTAACTCATGACGTTTGCTACCACTTCAGGCAACGGTGCTTGCTCCGTGTCTTTAGGCATAGGCGGTGCTTAATACACGGTTACGAAAGGCATAGCCGGAGAGTTTGCAGAAAGGCGAAAACGTGAGGATTGTCCACAGGATTAGACGCGGTTGCGCCGATTGCGACCTAAAGGTCGATCGTGTGTCTGGCCACTGCTTGAGATGATGTCTTCGCGCAATTCGAATGCATCACGCGGTCGGAAGATTTCCGTTTCTTGCCCAGTCATGTGGGCCGTCGTCCACACAAGCCTACAGTCTGCCTATGGTCTCGCCGCAGCGTTGATGCTGTTGCTTACGCTGGTGGCCTGCGACGGAGGCAACGGAGGCGGCGGTGGCGGCGACAGTCATGTGGATACTTATTGGGTGTCGATCAGAGAGACAAATCCGCCCACTAGCCCCGATCAACGCATTGTACAAGAATCCGCGATTCAGCTCTATGGAAGTGCCGAGTGCGATAACTGCCCGCCCGATGAGGTTAGCTGTCCGGCGGACCACCCTCCGCAGCCATCCACCATCAACGTGACATGGACCAACCGCACTACTGGGGAGACCGGGATCCCCTTCTTCAACGGAATCGTGGGATCCTGCATCTGCATCCCCTTCTTCCCCTGTTTTGTGAGTTACAGCCACGAGTGGTATACACGCCCTTTCGAGGTGGGGCTTGCGTATGGCGAGAATCTTATCGCGGTCACGGCCTCTGGTCCTTCGAAAGCATCAGGGACAGATTCCATCAGGGTCACACGGGTACCAGGCACCGTCGGAAATCTCACGGCGGCTCCCGGAAAACAGCAAGTCACACTCATTTGGGATCCTGTCCCTGACGCAGCCTCCTACAATATTTACTGGTCAACATCCCGAGGTGTTAGTAAAGCGACAGGAACCCTGATCGCTGGCGTTACGAGTCCGTACACACAGACTGGCTTAGTAGACGGCCAAACCTACTATTATATTGTCACATCGGTGAGAGATGCGGGTGAGAGTCTTCCGTCAGGCATCGTTGCGGCCACTCCTGGCTGGATGGCCGAATCCGTTGCAACGACAACCGGGAGGACAATCACATCTATTGCTACGGATTCTGCGGGCAAAGCCCACATTCACTACGCAAATTCCGCCTCGACTGGAACCGGGTGGAGCTTCCAGAGCTATTACGTGACGAACGTGACTGGGACGTGGTCTTCCCTACTGGTCGATCAGTCCTCGAGTCCCTCCTACCTGGAGGCCAATGCCAACATCGCCCTGGACTCACTGAACACCGTACACGTGAGCTTTGTGAACTCCTCAGGTCTGACTCATGCCATCTATGCGTCTGGGGCCTGGCTACGTGAGGTGGTCGACGCGAGTGCGAGCTGCAATGCTTCTTTAGCCCTTGATGCTGCGAACAAGGCACACATTGCCTACTTCACCCAAACCAGTCTCCGCTATGCAACCAATCGCTCCGGAGCCTGGACGAACGTTGTTATTGATGAATTTCAGTCTCCAGTGAATTGCGGCGAACGCTCTCGCGGCTCATTATCACTTGGCATGGATGCAGCGGGCGCTGCTCATATTGCCTACGAGCGCCATTACCTTGATGGCAGCATCAGGTATCTGACCAACCGGGGAGGGTCATGGACGGTCTCCTGGAGCCAAGCCTATAGAGGCGGTGGGTTATCTTTGGCGGTCGACCCAACAAGAGGAACCGTGCACATCGTGAATACAAGCAACTTCCCAGTCGGACTCGCGTATGCACACAACGTGTCGGGAACCTGGACCGTTGAAGCCATCGAAGTGTGTTGTGGCTTCTTCCCCTCGCTCAGCCTGGATACCGCTGGCAGAGCGCATGTGAGTTATGACTTCCCCGGCGATGAGCTTCGTTATGCCAGCAATTCTTCTGGGACCTGGCATAGCACCACTATTCAGTCTGTTGCCAGCATGGGCAACACGGATATTGCCCTTGACTCGCAAGGGAATGCGCATATCAGCTACCTCTCACAAGAAGGCCTCCGATACACAACTAATAAATAGCGGAATCCCTGACGAACGATTTTCTGATGTGCAATAAAATGAAGCAACAAAATGTCTGCCGCTGCTTTACCGATTTCCTTCAAGACCGACGTCTAACCAACAGGGATGGGGGACTCACTGGCGAAGCGTGAACGACCGCTCCGCATAGCAGGCAATGCGCCGACAGGCTAGTTTCCGGATGACCGCATTTCGGCGCAACGACTCGGCTCATGACTGAGTCGGCCTGTGGGCTGGTGCGGGTGGTAGCAAGAGTATGTGTCGGGGAATACGGTTCTCGGAGGGTTTGAGATGGAAGTACAGGAGGAGCGGAAAGCTTGTGGGCTGATCCGCCGCCGGTAGCGCAGTGGGAGCGTCAGAAGCGGGTCGACCGATGATGTGTTTTAGCGAAAGGGGATGTCTAGCAGGTGGCGCTGTGGATATATCGCTTGTCGTCGGGTTCCCTAAACGGGTACTCTGGCGGGCGACGAAGGCCTCCTAGGCAGCCACAGCAATCCCGTGAATGTGAAAGCTGAACAGGGGAGCCAACGACAGTTGAATCCCATGTCCTCCAGCAAATCACACTTCGTGTATCCCTCAGCCCCATCTCTTCTCTTCTGGGCAGGAATTTCCACAGGCTTCGCCTGACGGCGATGGTTTAGCGTGGCGGCCGATATGCAGTGTGGCTGGTACTATCGATATTCGACCTGGAGGCGGGCGAGGAAATCCTCCAGTTGCGCGATATGCTGTTCGGTTGCGGCATGGTCTTGCTGGATGGCGGCCAATTCCATGGCGCCGCCGATCTCGCTGATCCGATCGAAGCCGTACCCCCCTCCGTCGCCTTTCATGCGATGCCCCAGCATCTGGACCGTCGAAAAGTCCGCGCTGGTCAACGCGTGACGAAGGGTGTGGAGGTCTCTCCTCCGGTTGGCCAAAAAGCCGGGCACGATGTCTTCAAAGTCGCGGTCGATGTGTACCGTCACTCGCTCGGTTGAGCCTGGATGTGGCGTGTGCATGGTCAGGCCGCCTCTTTGGTATGTGTCCGAAGGAGTTCAATTAGTGTGGTTTTCTTTACGGGCTTGGTGATGTGAGTGGTGCAGCCGGCCTGAAACATTTTGGCGGCTTCTTCTTTGAGCGCAAACGCCGTCAGCGCAATGATCGGGATGGGCGGAAGGTCATGTTCGCGCTCCCACTGGCGGATCGCTCTTGTTGCGCTGTATCCATCCATGACGGGCATCTGCATATCCATCAGAATGATGTCGTACGGGCTGTGCTTGAACTGCTCCAATCCGGCCGCACCATTGTCAGTGATGTCAAGACGATGGTTGGTCTGTTGGAGATAGGCGCGCACCAATAGTTGGTTGTCCGGAGAATCTTCGACGAGCAGGATGCGCAGCCCTTGATCGGTTGTGGATGGCGTCGGCTCCTGCACTGTGGTCGGATTCGCTGGTGGATTCTTGTTTCCTTTGGCGCGGTGTAAGGCGATGCCGATCGTCTCGATCAAGTCGGATCTGCGAATGGGTTTGACCAAGTAGCCGCCCAATTTCAAGTCGTAGGTGTGGGCAATGTCGTCGGCCCAGTGATGTGATGTGAGCATGATCGTGACGGGTCTTGGTAGGGCGGATGAGCCATTCAGCTGCTCGATGACCTGGAACCCACTCATGTTGGGCATCTGGGCATCGAGGAGCAGGAGCTCATAGGGAGTCTCTTTTTGGGCCGCGCGAGACAGTTCGTCGAGCGCGGCATTGCCATCGACCGCTTCGGTCACCGAGGCACCACAGGTTGCGAGGGTTTCTCGGAGAATCAAGCGATTGACAGGATGATCATCCACAATGAGCGTGCGTATGCCGGTGAGGTTGATACGGGAGTCCGGCATCTGAGTGCCGGAGAGCGGCTGTACCTCCAGTGCCACGGAACAGTAAAAGGTGCTTCCTTTGCCCACCGTGCTTTCCACCCAGATTGTCCCATTCATGCGCTCCGCAAGCTGCTTGGAGATCGGCAGGCCGAGTCCCGTTCCTCCATACTGCCTGGTGGTGGAACGATGGGCTTGAACGAAGCGGTCAAAGATGGTGTGCAGCTTATCGGCGGGAATGCCGATGCCGGTGTCGCTGACGGAGAGTCGGATCCTGCCGGGAGTGCGCGCTGCTTCGTCATTGGTGATGAGAACGACGACGGAGCCGTCCTCCGTGAATTTCAAGGCATTGCCGATTAGATTGATAAAAATCTGCGTTAGCCGTGTTGGGTCGCCGATGAGCAATGTGGGGACGTCCGGCGCGATGTGGCACACGAGTTCCAGGCCTTTTTCATCGGCCCTCATCGCCAACATCTGCAGAACTTTGTCGACGACTTCGCTCAGATCGAAATCGATGGCTTCTAAGTCGAGACGACCCGATTCGATTTTTGAGAGATCGAGAATGTCGTTGACCAAACTGAGCAAGGTGTTGCCGGCCCGCCGGAAGATCCGTAGGTACTTTCGTTGTTCGGCCGTGAGGGGCGTTTCCCATAGGAGATCGGCCATCCCGATGATGGCGTTCATGGGCGTCCGGATCTCATGGCTCATGCTCGTCAGGAATTCGCTCTTGGCCCGGTTTGCGACTTCGGCTGCGTTTTTCGCGAGGCGAAGCTCCTGTTCCGTTTCGTTTCTCCGACGGGCTCCCATGGCCAAGGTCACGAAGGTGGTCAATGAACTGGCAAAGCGGATTTCTTCGGGAGACCAGGTACGCGGTCCTCCCACATGTTCGTGGCAGAGCACCCCTACGACTTTTCCGTCGAGCCGAATTGGCACATCCAACATCGCTCCGATCCCATGCGGTCGCAGGTACGATGCGGAAAATTCCCGGGTGCGGAGATCTCGGTGGGCATCGTGGACCGCGAGAGCATACTCCTCGTGAAGCAATGCCCGGAAATAATCGGGGTAGTTATGGGCTCGTAAGACCGTTCCGGAAGTGTGGTGAGTCGATGTGTGCTCATACAAATTCAGCAATCGTAAGCTTGCCCCGTTTTCTTCTAGTGCCCACACGCTCGTTCGTTCCACTTCCAACACACGACTCCCGATTTCGGTCAACACCTGGAGGGCCTGTTCGAGATTGCCGGCGTAGACCGCCTCATTTCTGGCCAGTTCGCAAAGCGCAGACTGCTGCAGTTCAAGGAGCGCCGCGCGCCGGTGCTCTTCATGCTTGATCCGTTTTTGCTCTGTAATGTCTTCTGAAATGCCGAGGATATATTGGGGGGCGCCGGTTTTGTCGAAAATAGGCACCTTCTTGGTATGAAGAAAACGTTGCCCTTGGTGATTCGTTTCGATGGATTCCTCCGGAATATCGACGACGTCGTGTTGCTGAAGCACCTCACGATCCTTTTGGGAAAAGAAGTCGGCTTCATGTTTCGGGAAGAAATCGTAATCGTTTTTGCCCAATAGCTCGGCTTCGGTGTGCCCTACCAGTTGCTCACCCGCACGATTGAACCGCACGAACTTGAGGGTCCGTGCATCTTTCACAAAAATCATATGCGGAAGATTGTCGATGATGGATGTCAGAAGATCCGAGGCTTCGGACGTTTCCGTGGTCGGCGCTTGTGTGTTCCGGGACTGTGGCAATGACGCCTTCTGTTGCCCGGTAGTGGGTGGTTTACGGTTGCCCTGAACACGTGTGCGATGAGGGGGGCGGGGCGGGGTGGAAGTCGATCGTTTGCGACGAGTGGGACGTGGGTGGCGTGGCATGGCTGTGTGAGTGGTGCAGTTGGACAGTCTCCTGGGGGAGAGGCAGCTAATCGTCGTGTGAATCCGGGACCAAGGACAGGGTTCCGGCTGGTTTGGTCCGATTCCGTCCTTCCTGTTTGGCTTGGTACAGGGCTTGATCAGCCGCTTTGATAAGATCGGTAGGCGAGGCGTGCCTCTGAGGGATCATGCAGGCATATCCGACGCTGATCGTGACGAGCTCCCCCTCCGAATGAATGATGCCGAGGGACTCAACCCGTCGGCGGAGACTCTCCGCTACCTGTGCGGCTCCGTCGATGGCGGTGCCCGGCAGCACGATGACAAACTCATCCCCTCCGTAACGGGCGACCAAATCACCGGGACGGTTCACGGCGCTGGAGATAGCTGCGGAGACCTGTTTCAAACAGTCATCGCCGGCCGTATGCCCTTTGGTGTCGTTATAGGTTTTGAATCGGTCGATATCGAACATGATGAGGGAAAGCGGGGTCGAGTCGCGGGCGGCCCTCCGCCACTCCTGGTCGAGAAAGTCATCGAACTGCCGTCGGTTGGTAATGCCGGTCAATCCGTCCAAGCAAGAAAGCCGCAGCAACATCTGGTTCGCTTCCTGGAGTTGGCGCATGACTTCCAGTAGTTCCTGTTCGCGTGCGCGCCGCCGATCGATCTCATGGACCAGGCGCAGCACCGAGCGCACTCGGGTCAACAACTCGATCTTGTTGACCGGTTTGGCCACATAGTCCATGGCGCCTGCGGCGAATGCTAGCTGGAGATCCACGGGGCCGGTTTTGACAGTGACCATGATGATGGGAGTATCCCGGAAGCGGTCGACGGCCTTGATTTGGCGACATGCCTCGATGCCGCTCGTGTGGGGCATCAGGATATCCATGAGGATGAGGTCTACGCGCGCACCGGATTGTTTGCCTCCGTCGAGGCCAAGACATTTGAATGCGGCGGCTGCGGAATCCACTGCGATGATGTCTTCATAGCCTGCGGTGGAAAGAATTGATTGGAGCAGCAGGCGGTCATCTGCGGAGTCGTCAACGATCAGAATACTCATAGGGTGTATGCTCACACAGTGGAACTTGGCGGAAGCGTAGCAGTTAGTCGCGGTAAACTCCAGGATAAAGCTTTTTGATGCAGGGCTGACAGAGGCCGTGACTGAATTCAACCCCGGAATGTTCCGATAAGTAGTCTTCCAATTGTTGCCAGAAGCCGCCGTCATTGCGGATCTTTTTGCACGATGCGCAAATAGGAATTAATCCCCGGAGGACCTTGACCTCTTTGAGGGCCTGCTGCAGTTCGTCGTTGCTTCGTTGAAGGTCCGCTTCTCGTGCTTTGCGGTGGTCCATCTCCCGCTTCAGGGTTAATGCCGAGGCAACCCGTGCGAGCAGTTCGACACTGTTGACAGGTTTGGCGATGTAATCCATGGCTCCAGCGGAAAAGGCCTCTTGTAAGTTGTCCGCGTCATTCTTGGCTGTGACCATGATAATCGGAATGTCCTTGAGATGGTTGTTCTGTTTGATGTGTCGGCACGCAGCGACACCATCCATGTCCGGCATGCACACATCGAGGAGAATCAATTCAGTCTGTGGAGGAGGCGATCCGTCAGGGGGAGACAACACCAGAAACGCGGCCTGTGCCGAATCAGCCGTTACAATCTCTGCGTGTCCGGCTTTGATCAGAACGGAACTGAGCAAGAGCCGATGGTCTGGAGAGTCGTCAACGATAAGAATAGCCATGAGCTGCCCCTGTTATGCGTGCATCGGTACCGACCTTGCAGGGTTTGGCAGGCCCGTCTGGGAGAAGTATAGCAGCGATTCGTAAAAACTAGGCGAGTTTGGCTCTAACGAGGTCGCTAATCTGTTTGCCGTCGACCGCTTGAGCGGCCAGGCGAGCCATCACGGCTTTCATCACGACCCCCATGTCCTTGAGGGAGCGGGCACCGGTCTCCTTCAACACCGAGGTAATGATGTTCTCGAGTTCCTGCAGCGAAAGAGCTTGGGGCAGATACGACTCGATAATGGAAATCTCCTTTCGCTCCTTGTCGGCCAACTCGATTCGTTGAGCCTTTTCAAACTGCTCGACCGATTCACGGCGCTGCTTAATCAAGGTGGTCATGATCCGGCTCATCTCGGCGTCGTCCAGATCTTTTTTGAGCTCGACCTCTTTATTCAGAATCGCGGCCTTGATCATCCGAATGACGTCCATCCGAAGCTGGTCTCTGGACTTCATGGCCAGCTTCAGGTCTTCGGTCAGACGATCACGCAGGGACATATGTGCCTCACGAGGGAAGAGGAGATCCACGCGATGGAGCATACCCTGCTGGTATCGGCGAGTCAACGAGAAGACATCAAAATGGCCCTCATGGCAATCGCGTCAGGTGAGTAGTAAGATGGTGGCGGTAAGAAAGACCGGGTAGATGGGTGCTCGCAGCAATCGAGAGGGTACGGAGTCTCCGGTGCTGTTCATCCAGGCTGGTGTCATTGTCGGTATGTTGAGCGGCATACTGGGATGCCAAGGCGAATCTTCTCAGGTCGTGCCGTCGAATGTGTCGTCGGCCGTTCCGTTCCCGATTCCACGGGAGGTGCAGCGCATCGCGGTGTTGTACCCGAAGTCGGTCAGTTCCGAGATGGCCGATGCCTATAATCGCCTGGAGGAAGCGACCTTTGGGTTGAAGGCAGTTCGCCCAAGCTTGAGATTTGTTGATCGATTGTATTTGCCGATTGTCCTCGAAGAACATCGATTCCAACTCACCGGAGCGGTGGCGGACGAGAGCGCTATTCGACTCGGCCGGGTCTTGGGAGTGGACACGGTCCTGATCTACCGGATCAATGGCCCCTCGATGCGGGATCGGATGTGGGCACGGTCTCACCGGGACCTGCCGCCGGTTACCGTCACAAGCAAGATGATCAGGGTGGAAAGCGCCGAGGTGCTCTACCACAATATCGTGGAGACTGAGATCGAGGAATCGACCGTTTGGGGCCGATCCTTTTTGGACAGAACCGAGTATCAGCGGTTGAGCCGAGAGGCCATGGAACGGGGTATCGCGCAAACGGTCTTAGAATTACGCCAAGCACTCAAGTGAGTTGCGGCGGGTCCGACATGCTAGGGGAGGGGGTATAATGGCGAAAAAACCGCTGGGGCAAGTGAGTCCGGAGAGACGCCTGATGACGGGCTTGGTGAGTCTGGTGCTGGTGTGGTTCAGTGGCTGTGCCGCTGGACAGCCGAAACCGTCTGGGCCGACAGTGACGCCGGAGCAAGTCCGTGGCCATGCGGACAAGTCCTTCGACAAATTGAAACAGGAAGAACAGCATCGGACCGTCGCTCCGGCAACGGGCCCCTAACGGCGGCGGAGTGTGAGTTGTCGCAAGGGCTTCAATAACGGAAGTTCCCACAATAACCGGTGATGAGCACGCGGTTCCACCGCACGAGGTTCCTGGAAAGTGCGGAGTAGCGTCGCTGAGACAATTAAGCGGAGCAGACCGGAGATAAAGAAAAGAAACGGAAGGTTGGAAATCGGGTGCAGAGCCAAGGCGCCGAGTTGCAGCGAGACTGGGACCGTGCTGATGAGCCAGGTGCCAAGGAGCGTCCCCAATGCCCATCCAATCGCGTTGACAGTCGTTGACACCGCGACGGCTTTGGCTCGGTCGGCAGTGTGCACCGCATCGAAAACATAGTTGTTGAGACCGAGTCCGAGTCCCGCCCAGACGACCCCTCCAAAGAAGTTCACCACAACGAGGAATGCCCATGCTGTACTCAGTAGATAGAGCATCGGCAGGATGGCCACGATCACTCCGGTAAAGGTCAAGAGCGCTTTATTGCCGAAGCGGTCACCGAATTGGCCCCATGCGGGTAATGTGACGAACTGCCCGATTATCCCTGCCCCAAGCCATGCGCCATATTCCCAATACGCAAGGTGGAGATCCTGGATCATATAAATCACGAAGAACGGGGCGGTCATCAGGACCGCCAGGTGCATCAGGCTTGAAAAGAGCAGAAATTGCCTGAAGTTCTTCGTGATTCCAGTGCGGAAAAATACACGAAAACCATCGTTGATGTCCTTCGATTCAGGCTGGGGTAAGTCCGGTACTTTGAGAAGAAAGAACGCCGAGGCGCTTCGGCAAAGTCCTGCGGCGAGAAACATGACGGCGAAGCCAACCCAGAGGGCTTGCCGCTGTTCGCAATAGCTCAGTAGCACCCCGCCGGAGCAGAGTGCGAGAAAGCTGGTCAAGGCCATGATGCGCGATCGGCTGGCGAAATACATGCCGCGCTCGTTGGCGTCGAGACGGTCGGTAATGAAGCTGTTCCACGCAGGCGATGTAAAATGGGTGAAGGTGAAATACAACGCGACGCCAGCGATCAGCAGCCAGGGGCCGAATTCAGGCCACAACAAAGGCAGGGCCAGAATCGGGATCCATGACAGGGATTGTCCGATGAAGCCCCAGAAGATTTGAGTTTTGCGGGTATCAAAACAGTGGGACACCTTGACTGAGACGAGTTGTGCCCAAGCTCCCAGCAGTTGCGGCATGGCAGAGAGAATGCTCAAGTGCAGCGGTGTCGCGTGGCTGAGGAGTGCAAAGGCGGAAAGATACTGTTCGCCTCCGCCTTGCGTGACAGCTTGAAAGAGTCCGTCGCGTATGCCGAACCGGCGCCCCGGTTCTTGGTGTCGTGTATGGTCGGACGCGGCGTGATTCTGTGAGCCGAATGGGGTCTGTTGCGACAATGTTGTCTCGGGCTCCGTCATCTTAATTCGGTGCCGTTGGGGGGCTGGTGAGCACTGTACCATAGATTGCCTGGGCGACAAGCGTTGTCCGACCGGCGTCATTTGACGATTGACCGGTCATCCGTCTGCCGATACGATCACGCCATGATCCGACGAGGCAGCCATCGTGTATCCGGGTGTTTCGTGCGACGTGCTGTTGCTGCCGCCATGCTGTGGCTTGGATTGTTTGGTGGACAGGCCAGTCCCGCGAAAGATCTCCTTTCACCAAAGGAACAGGAAACGACTGAGGTCGGCGTGACGCGGAGTCCGTCGTTTGACGAGCAGCAACAGGGCATTCCGCAATCACTGTTTACCTGGATCAGAATGGCGCAAGGCTATGAGGTGGAGTGGGATACATTTGGGCGACAGGGATGGTATGCACAGGACCCCCGGTTGAAACCAGTTAACCCAGGTTCTATCTTTACGCCGCAGACGCCGGTCGTCTACATCGTCTTCGAGGTAGCCCCGCTTGAAGACCCGACCCAGTTTGGCGTGCAATGGTTCAGGGAACAGTCTGATGGCCCGTTGAATCGTCGGATGGGAGGCAAGGATGTGCTTGAAATGCCGGGTCATGAACGGTACGGCTTCCTTGAATTAAAGAAGCCCGGTGAAGTCTGGCCGGTCGGAAATTACGTGGCAGAATTGTATATCGCTCCGTTGGGACAACAGCCGTTTCATGCTGTGAATCGAGTTGGAATAATGCGCTTTACGATTGTTGAAGCTGACCCGCCACGCCGCCCACCGATTCAGACAAAGTGACGAGCTCCATAACAGGTAGATCCTCTACGGTGAAAGGGTATTGGAATGGTTGCGTACGTGAAAGTGACCGATCCGGAAAAGCTGGCGTTGCTCTATGAACGATTTCGGGATGTGTGTCTTGTGGAAAAGGAAGTGTGGAAGGAGATCTTCCTGCCCAGAGAAACTGCTTCAGGTCCGGTCCAGACGAATATCCAGGACCGGTATGTCGTTGAGATTGACGATCCCGCAGTTGAGGATGCCCTTGACGCGAACATTCCGCGTGGGGCAGCCACTCTTGGCGCAGCCATCCAAGAGTACCGTTCGCATATTGCTTTTTTCAGGAAAGGGTGAGGATGGATGCAGGGAGGGCACGTCAGCGACGGTTTTGCCGCTGCCGTGCCACTGCCGGGCTCAGGTACGGGATCGTTACAGATGTTCCAGCGCCGCAATGCGGGCTTCGATCGGCGGATGTGTCGCGAATAAGCTCATGACCCCGCCGGCTTGGCCGGAAATTTTCATTGTTGCGAGCGCGTCCTGCGGTGAGGGTTGGAATTGCGTACGAGTCACCCATCGATCAATGGCGCGGAGCGCACCGATCATCGATTCCTTCCCATACACCTTGGCTGCAAACGCATCAGCCCCAAACTCCCGGCGACGTGAAAACCAACTGATGACGATGGAGGCCAGGATGCTCACAATGATCTGTAGCACCAGGGACAGGCCAAAACCTAAGGCCGCCTGATCCCGCTCCTCAAAGAAACGCCGCACCCACATGGCAATGTAATAGACGAAGGTGTTCATCAGGCCGGCCAGGACGGTGGTGGCGAACATGTCGCCGTTATACACATGACCCATTTCATGAGCCAGGACCGCCTTGACCTCGTCTTCTTTTAGGTTTTGCAGCAATCCGGTCGATACGGCCACCATTGAATTGTTCTTGCTTGGTCCTGTCGCGAAGGCATTGGGGTCCGGAGAGTCGTAGACCCATACCTCGGGCATGGTAATGTGGAGGCGCTGGGCGATTTCCTGCACGGAGCCATAAATGATCTGTTCGGCGTGCGAGCGAGGTTGGGTAATCTGCTGGCAGTTGAGCATGGCGCGCGCCATTTGCTTCGAAAACGCCAAACTGATGAATGCCCCGCCAAACCCAAACAGTGCGGCCCATACCAATGTTGTCAGATCAACGGAGCCGCGAACGTCAATTCCGAACATCGGCAAAATCACATTGATCACGATAGGAACCGTGATTGACAGCGTCACCATGATCAGGATATTTGCGATCAGCAGCAGGCCGATACCTTTCATCCACTTCATCGAATTCCTCCTTCGCGATTCGTCTTCATCTGAGAACGCACCCCAGAAAGAACCTGACCCTATTATACACAAACGGCCTATCGGGAGTTACTGTGTCGAACACTTATTGTCTTCTAAGCAATAAGGACGTGCTTCAGAAAGTCAAGGTCGTCGAAGTCCCTGAAACTACGCCGCTATTGTTGACCCATTCCCGCAAGACCTGTTAAGAATTTCTTATGCATGTCGGCTGGCAGCCTGTTGCGTGTGCGGGATGTCGGTGCAGGGAAAACCGTCATGGTTACATTCGTCCCGACTCAGGCTGGTCTTTTTTCCTACTTTGTGAAGTAGCATGATGGATTCTGCCACGACACCGTCCGCTTCCAAACAGGAACTGCTCCGAGACCTGCTCAAGCAGGTCTCGCGGCTGTTTTATACCACGCTGGTTGTGGTGCCGGCGGATGTTCGCGAACAAGTCAGTCTTGCCTATCTCTTCGCCAGAGCCGCCGACACGATTGCCGACACGGATTTAATCGAGCGGTCGCGGCGCATGGACTTGCTCCGCCAACTTAAGGGACAGTTTGTCAGCGATCAGATCGTGTGGAGGCAGGTTCAGGATATCCAGCGGGCAGTCGGGCCGCTCCAGCGCGATTCGGCGGAACGAACCTTGCTCGAGCGATTGGACGAGTGCTTCAGGCTCTTTCAAGACTTTTCACCGGATGATCGCCGCCGGGTGCAGAGGCTGATGACGACCCTGACGCTAGGCATGGAAATGGATTTGAGCCTGTTTCCCGGAAAATCCGCGGATGATCTCATGGCACTGAAGACGCTCGGCGACCTGGACCGGTACACCTATTACGTCGCCGGATGTGTGGGTGAGTTTTGGACGGACTTGATGTGCGCCCATCGGAAGGCGCTGGCCTCGTGGAATGTGCGGGAGATGTCGGAGGTCGGTGTTCGGTTTGGAAAGGGCCTGCAATTGACGAACATCGTCAAAGACATTGCCCATGACCTTCAGAAAGGCCGCTGCTATGTGCCTGAACCGATGCTGGCCGAGGCAGGATTAAAGCCGGGGGACTTACTTGATCAGGCCAGCCTGCCGCGGTTTCGGCCGGTGCTGAGCAAACTCGTCCGTATGGCGACAGAACATCTCGACCAAGGGTGGCTCTATACCATGTCTATCCCGCGCTATGAAACCAGGTTGCGGCTGTCCTGCATGTGGCCGATTCTCTCTGCGGGGGAGTCACTCAAACTGGTCCTGCATTCGCCCGACATCTTGAATCCCTCCGTGAAAGTCAAAATCCCACGGAGCAAGGTCTATCGCATCATGGCGATGACGACCGGTACAGTCGCATGCGGGTATTCCGGCACAGCATACTGGGGTCATCTGCGGAAACAGATTGCGTAACGTCTCGGTGAGACGAATGATCACGCGGCCACCTTTTATTCCTGCCATGCTTCCATATAATATGAACGATATTCTCTCGTGATTGTTTGTGCGAGGCACATCCGTTGAAGGCCAAAGTCAGTTTTTCTTGCCAATCGTGCGGCCACCAATCACCCCGCTGGCTGGGCCGCTGCCCCGACTGCGGCGGCTGGAATACCATGAAAGAGGAGCGGCAGGCAGCGACCGGAAAGGGCCGACCTGTCGCGATGAAGATAGGACAGGTGCGGGCCACACCGATTGGTGAGATCGAGGTGGTTGGCGAGGATCGACGCCTCACGCGTATCGGCGAGTTCGACCGAGTGTTGGGCGGAGGGGTCATCCCCGGCTCGGTGATCTTGATCGGGGGCGATCCGGGAATCGGCAAGACGACATTACTGCTTCAGGTGTTGCCACGATTGGCTTCCAAGGAACAGCAGGTGTTGTATGTGTCCGGGGAAGAGTCCCCGCGCCAGATCAAGATGCGGGGCCAGCGGTTAGGTATCGAGCATCCGAGTCTGTTGATATTGGCGGAAACCTCGCTCGAACAGATCCTGAAGGCCGTCCAGGAAATCCAGCCGGCAGCGTTGGTCGTTGATTCGATTCAGACGGTGTATACGGAACAAATCACATCGGCGCCAGGCAGCATCAGCCAAGTGCAGGAGGTCGCCGGACAGCTCATGTGGTTCGCCAAGCGAGCTGGCGTGCCGGTCTTTATTATTGGCCATGTGACGAAGGAGGGGGCGATCGCCGGGCCACGGTTGTTGGAGCACATAGTCGATACGGTACTGTACTTCGAAGGCGACAAGGGGCACAGTTATCGGATTCTCCGCGCTGTAAAGAATCGATTCGGTTCGACCAATGAAATCGGTGTGTTTGAAATGAAAGATTCAGGATTAGATGAAGTTGTGAACCCCTCGGAGCTCTTCTTGGCCGAGCGCCCACAACGGAGCACTGGTTCGGTGGTTGTGTCGAGTCTTGAGGGCAGCAGGCCGATCCTGGTCGAGTTACAGGCATTGGTGTCTTCGACGAGTTATGCCATGCCGAAGCGAATGGCCAATGGCGTGGAGCTCAATCGAGTGTCCTTGCTGCTCGCTGTGATGGAGAAACGACTAGGGTTGCACCTGTCCGGCCAGGATGTCTATGTGAATATCGTCGGAGGTCTGCGCATCGATGAGCCGGCAATTGATCTGGGCATCGTGGCGGCGGTGACATCGAGCTTGCGCGAAGTGCCGGTCGAGCCGGGTCTGTTGATCCTGGGCGAGGTCGGGCTCGGCGGAGAAGTCCGCGCGGTCAGCCAGGCAGAGCTGCGAATCCGGGAGGCGGCAAAAATGGGGTTCAAGCGCTGTTTGTTGCCCGAACGGAACTTGATGAAGCTTGAACCAATCGGGGGTATTGATTTGGTCGGTATTCATGAAGTGGGAGAGGCTTTGGATGTCGTCCTCGCCTAACCGCTGTGCGCGTTTCGCCTGGCGGTCTGTACATGGAATCGCCGTGTGTCTGCTGCTGGCCGGATGCGCGCTGCTTCGGCCTGGGCCTGATGTGCCGCTCAAGCAGGCTACGGCGGAAGAATTGACGGCGTTGCTTCGTCAACGAGAGGCCGCCATTCAGTCAATGAAGGGGCTATTCAGCGCCAAAGTGCGTGGAGGGGGGATTCCCATCGCATCCCGTGTCGAGGGTACTGTGTACTATCGCCGTCCGAATGCCTTGAGGCTCAGGGGGTTTAATCCCATCGGCGGCGAGGTGTTTGAATTTGTTCAAGCGGAGGATTTGTACAAACTCCGGCTGCCGACGATGGGGCGTGTGCTGATTGGACGGGAGTCTGAGATGGAAGAAATGGGCAAGCTCGCACGTCCGTTTCAATTGAGTGTCTGGGCAGTAAGTGGGGTGCTGGGCACCAGTTCGCTCGGATCGGGAGAAACTGTGAGGCTGGTGGAGGACGGGGACCGGTATCGTCTGGATGTGTATGCAACTTTGACTGGTGCAGTGCGTGAACGGATGCTGGTCCGCCGCTTGTGGTTTGATCGACGAACGTTGTTGGTTGTTCAGGAAGATCGGTTAGGGGGTGGCGGTGAGGTGGACGCCACCATTCACTATGAAGACTTCCGACCGCTCGACAATCAGGCTGACAGGCCCTTGCCGGGAAAGTCCGCATCGGTGCCACTCTTGATTCGTCCATTCAAAATTTCTCTCGAGGATGGGCGAGAACAGGTAAGTGTCCAGGTCGTGTTCCATGAAATGCTGCCGAACCAACCGATAAAACATGAAGAATTAGGTCAGGTATTTTAGCGAAGATATGGCGTCAGCAATATAAGATTAGAACAATAGTGTTATGAAAATCTTGGCGATTGAGACGGCCACCGCATGGCAGAGCGTTGCGATTCTTGAGGAGAACCGGGTCCTGGCTCGACAAGACCAGGACGCCAGTGGTGCGCATGGGACGCTGCTGCTGCCCGCGATTGAACGTCTGCTCATGGAGACAGAATTGCGGCTCAACGATCTTGATGGATTGGCTTGTTCAGCGGGACCTGGGTCGTTTACCGGGATTCGTGTGGGGTTGGCAACGTGCCTCGGATTGAGAGCGGCGACCAGCCTTCCGCTGGTCCTCGTCCCGACATTGGAAGCAATGGCATGGGGTGTGAATTCGTCGGTTCTTCCCATCTGTCCCATTGTGACGAGCCGTAGAGGGGAACTCTATTGGGCGGTGTTTCGACGGACAGGAGACGATCAATTGCATCGCCTCATGACGGAATGCGTCGGTCCTCCGGCTGCCTTGGCTCGGAGTCTTACCGAGCACACGCTTGTGTTCGGCGACGGATGGTCTGCGATGAATGCACAGATTCGTGCCGCGTTGCCCGTCTCTGTCAAGGTTTCTGTGAGTCCCCTGGAGGTTAAGCCGTCGGCAGCGAGTGTGGCAGTTCTTGGGATGCAGCGGTTCCGTCGGGGAGATATTGCCGGCGATCGAGTGGAGCCGCTGTATGTACAACGGGCTGAGGCCGAGCTTCAATACGACCGGTCTGGAGGGGTGTCACCGGTGATGCGTCGCCAAGAACGAGTGACGAAGAAGATTGCGCAACGGCTGGCGCGAGGGCGGCAAGGACGGCAGTCGGCAACTCAGCTGAGGAAGAAACATGCCTAACCCTTCTTTCCGAATCGTTCCAGCCACGGCCGACATGCTGCCGGACATCGTGCAATTAGAAGAAGCTTGCTTCTCAGCCCCCTGGACGCGCAAAATGCTCGAAGCAGAACTGACAGGTAACCAGTTTGCCCACTTTCTCGTCGCGGTGGGATGCGAAGAGGGAAAGACCACCGAGTCGATTATCGGCTATCACTGTTTCTGGATTGTGTTCGAAGAGCTTCGTTTGATGAATCTGGCAGTTCGGCCATCCATGCGTCGCAAAGGAATCGGACGGGCGCTCGCTCTCGAGGCGGTTCGTGTCGGTGTAGGACTTGCTGCGAACCGAGCGTTGTTGGAGGTGCGGGCTTCGAATGAGGCTGCGCAGGGTCTGTACAGGAAACTGGGCTTTGTGCCTATCAGCACTCGCCGCCAGTATTATACGAATCCCACGGAAGATGCGGTGATTATGGAGTTGATCCCCCTTGTCGTGCCGGAGAACGAACGGGAGGCCCGTTTGTTCCCGGTGGGAAGTGGTTCGGTCTCAGCACACTAACCTAATCCAGGAGGTGTCGCATGTTGACGGATGAGGCAATGCTCGAACAACTTCGTCAATCCAACTCGGAATTTCGCGAGCTGGAACTTTCTCACCATCGGTTGGATCTTGAGTTGAATGAGTTGCAAAAACGCCATGTGCTGACTCCGGCTGAAGAACTCGAAAAAAGACGTATGCAGAAAGAAAAACTGGTCAAGAAAGACAAGCTGGCGGAACTGATCCGCCTGTATCGTGAGCACGGGTTACAACCTACTGCGCATTGAGGGAACCGTTCCGCTGCCGGCGCACCCGGCGGCGGAACGCTTGCCATGGACAAGATTGTCAATCCGCTTGCCGCGCATATTCAGACCGTCAAGCGCCGATTGATCATCATCGGATTCACCATTCTCGCCTCGTTGATCGGCACCTTCTCGTTCTCGTCAGACATGGTGGCGTGGTTGAACCGGCCCTTCCAGAATCAACTGGTGTTCTATGGGCCGACGGAAGCCCTCTTTGCTTCGATTAAAGTATCGTTGCTGGCGGCGGTCATCCTGAGTTTGCCCGTTGTCTTCTATCAATTCTGGAAATTCGTCGAGCCGGCGCTGTTGCCGAAGGAACAGCGTTGGGCCATTCCACTGTTTTGTCTGGCTGGCGGTCTTTTTACGTTGGGGTTGGTGTTTTGCAATCTTGTGATTCTTCCCCTGGTGATCGATTTCTTTGTGAGTTTTGGACTGGATCGGGACGTGACCCCACAGCTGAGCGTCGGTACGTATATTGATTTTAATGTGAAATTCTTGCTGGTCTTCGGTTGCGCGTTCGAGCTGCCGCTGGCCATGACGCTGCTTGCGGCAACAGGGGCGGTCTCGGCGCGAGGCTTTGCGCAGTACCGGAAACATGCCATCTTGTCCAGCCTCATCCTCTCGGCGGTCGTGACACCGGATGCTACGCTGTTCACGATGTTGCTGATGGCGGTGCCGTTGATGGTGCTGTATGAAGTCGGTATTCTCGGAGCCCGGCTATTTGGCCGTGATCGGAATGACGGTCCCATCGATCTACCGCTTGATCCGAATCTGCCCATGGGAACTGCAGGGAATCGAGTCCGATGACATCGGCAGGCCACAGCATGTCGGACATGAGGTTCTGTTTCGCAGTGATGCTCCTCATTAGTTGCGCCGCTACTGGTGCGGATGCGGAAGGGCCGGCGGCCGGACCGTTTGATCGATCGGCCACGAGCGTCCAAGCCTTGGCGATCGCAGGAAATGGGGCAGTCTACGCAGGTTCCTTCGGCCATGGGATTTTTCGCTCAAGCGATCGTGGTGCAATCTGGGAGCCGGTAGGGATTGGCGTCACCGATCCCTATATCTTGAGCTTGGCTGTGACCAGAGAAGGAATCGTGTATGCCGGCACCTTTCGCGGGGGCATATTTCGTTCTCGCGACGAAGGCAAGACATGGCAACCTGTGAATGCAGGCCTCAAACGGCTGGAGGTCAAAGCGCTCATGGCGGTGGACGAGGAGCTGTATGCGGGAACCGGCGATGGTGTATATCGGCTCCAGGGGTCGGAAGATCGGTGGTCGGTCGTGACGACGGGGTTGGACGACGTACTGGTTCATGCACTGGCTCGCTCTTCGGATGGGACCTTGTATGCCGGAACCTCTGGCAAAGGGATTCTGCGTTTCAAACGCCAATCATCCGGCTGGGTTCGGCTGCAGCATGGTTTGAAGAATCATGAAGGGATGATCGAGAATTTTATCCGGGTGATCGTCGTGGACCAGGAGCAGGGAATTCTAGCCGGCACGTTCGATGGCGGGGTGTTTCGGAGTGCGGACGGCGGTCTGACATGGCGAGGGATCAGCCGAGCGTTGCCAAACGATTCGATCCGCGGAATTGCTCTGCTTGACCAGGGCTTGATCGTGGCCACGGGGAACGGTATTTTTAAAACCATGGACAACGGCAAGCAATGGGTTCCCGTGAACAAAGGGCTGACGAGCCCGGCAGTCCAGTCGTTGATCGCTTCCGGGGACGGAAGTTTTTATGCGGGGACGAGCGCGGGGGTATTCCGCAGCGACGACGGACTGACCTGGGTTGCCGTCAATCAAGGTCTTGAGGCAGGCATTGCACCGCCGCCGTTTCTCTTTCGATAACACAGTCACCGTGAAAGGATCGAGATCATGGCCGATATGACAGAAAAAACTCAGGCACGGATCGCCCTGGCCAGCAAAGGGGTGCCCATGGGGGAGATCGTGATCAGGTTTTTCCCCGATGTGGCACCTGGCCACGTTAAGAATTTCGTGAAGCTGTCGCAGGAAGGGTTTTATAATGGGACAACCTTTCACCGAGTCATCCCCGGGTTCATGATTCAAGGCGGGGATCCCAACAGTAAGAACCCAGACCGATCGATGCATGGCATGGGCGGCCCGGGCTACAAGGTCAAAGCCGAGTTTAACAGCAAGCCGCACAAACGTGGCATCGTATCGATGGCCCGGGCAAACGACCCGGACAGCGCCGGCTCACAGTTCTTTATCTGTGTGGCGGACGCCAACTTTTTGGATTGGCAATACACCGTGTTCGGGGAAGTCATCAGCGGCATGGACGTGGCCGACAAGGTCGTGAGTATGAAACGAGACGGGCGGGATAATCCTCTGGAACGTGTAGAAATGACCGTGACTATCACGGAGTAGGTGTCGACTGGTGACTGCTGGGTTAGAAAGAAAACCATACGGCTGGCTGCCAATGTATCGCCGTGTCTCAGCACTCAGCACGCTGCTCGCAGTACTGATTGTGTTGGCCGGCTGTGCGATCCCGCATGTGCCGTCGCGAATCGTCTATGAAGATCCGGTCAACTATGTGCGGTTAGAAGAGGACCAGACAGTTCTGCCGGAATGGCCGCAAGGCCATTTCTCCCATCCCGTAGTGTTAGAGAAAGAGCTGATGCGGACGATCTTGTCGAGCCTCAAGGTCCAAGAATACCGCATCGCGCCGCAACGGTGGCTTCAAGGCGAGGCGCCGCTCGTTGCAGTCTTCACAGAGGAAGAGCTGGCGTTGTTGTCGGCACAGCTGACGGAGGGTCTGGCACAGGCCCAATACAATGAGCGGGTGACTTTTTATTTGAGCCAGCCGCTGACGTTTATGCGACGCACCATTACATCCGGCGGGATTTATGTGAGAGGGAACGAGTTACACCTTCTGTTGGGTAATTGGCGGATCATTTACGGAGTTCCCTCCTACGGGATGATTTACGATCGTCGATATCCGATGCGACCGACGGCTGCCAAGGGGTTCAACCTGTTCTTTGAACCGGCGGATGCCGTAATTGCGCAGGAAAGCAGTTTCGTGGACGATCTCTTCGCTAATACAAAAGATGAATTGGTGATCGATTTGAGCAAAGTTCAGATCGCAGATCCTGTGCCAAGCTCCCGCTCCTCCAGTATGTTCTAGATGATCGGGCAACCGATCTGCTGCGGTGGAGTGAACATCTACCGGTAGGCCGATGTCCGCCAATACATGCGCGGGACGTCTTTGATCGCTTCAAAAATCGTAGGCCAGCCAAGTTTGCTGTGACCGTGAATACGGTCCCGGAAGCGGATCGGCAGTTCCGTAATTACCGCACCTGCCTGGAAGGCCCGCCAGGCCATTTCAACTTGGAAGACATAGCCCTTGGCCTTGACCCTGTCCAAATTCATTTCAGCTAAGAGTTCTCGGCGGAAGCAGCGGAATCCTCCGGTCCAATCATGAATGGTCGAACCAAGAAACAGGGTGACGTAGGCATTGCCCAGTCGTGAGACCAAGCGCCTACGCCGATCCCAGTTTTTTGTTCCTCCTCCTGGAATGTAGCGGCTTCCAATAACCAAATCGGCCGTTGCGCTCCTATGGACCATACGCGGCAAGTCCCAGGGCGCATGGCTGAAGTCGCAGTCCATCTCGATGATCGACTGATAGTGGCGGTTCAGTGCCCATTGGAACCCTGCGATATAGGCTGGCCCAAGCCCTTGTTTTTCGGTTCGATGCAGGACATGCACAGATGTGTGCTGCCGGCTCAGTTCGTCAGCCAGTTGTCCCGTACCATCAGGTGAATTGTCGTCCACAACCAGGATATCGGTGGTGATGTAGGTCCTAATCGCATCGATCATAGAAGGCAGATTTTGCCGTTCATTGTAGGTGGGCAAAATAACCAGGGTCGAGCGGTCGAAACGAAAGGGGACAAGTGGGGTCAGATTGACGCTCAAAGCGGTTCGAACATAGCCGGGGTAGGTTGAGTCTGAAGGGGGCAGCCCGCTAACGGCAATCTGGTTGCTGTCGATACCACGTGCGATTAAGGCCTCAGCCAGCTCGAAGGTTCCCACCACAAAGGCTTCGTCCGGTTCCAATGCCACAGTGTCAGGTATTTCGGCGAGGTCAGTGACCTGGCGATATCGAACGGCGAGCGGCCTGACTTCCCCTGAAATGGGAGACGCGGACTCGTGATGATGCATGGCTGGTGCGATGGTCAGGGGCATGCAGGTCTTTCCAACTACACGGGGCATGTAATTGGGCCATCCGCTTAAGAATGTCAAGGAGGGGCGTGTGCAGGTATTTTCTCGAGGCATCGGCTTCGCTGGATCCGACTCGAAAACACACAATTTGTTATGGCATTCCTCGTCCTTGGGCTAGAATCACCCCCATGGACATAGCACTATATACCGTGTGGCAAGATCAAGGACAGTGGCGCGGTTTTCTGCGGGACTATCCTGACCATCAGGCGCAGGGGGAGTCCTTTGAGGATTTAGAGTTGAAGCTGTGCCGCTTACACCATGATCTGACTACTAGAAAAAAAACAGGATTGTTAGCGCCGCATCGCGCGGCGTGAGACCAAAAGCTTCACTTCCCTGCAGCTGATGGACAGAGGAGTAGTCTCTCTGCACAAAGCGGGACCGGCCGCTTAGAGAATCCCTTCGAACACAAGACCAGTCCCTACCGACTGTGGACGATCACGTGCTTCCAACTGAAACGTGAGTGCCTTCCAGATCGTCTTTGACAGCGAAAAACACGCTGTGCTAAATTCGCCGCACTTTTGAGATCTCCCGTACCCATCTCTATGTACCTTTTCTAAGGAACAACGTATGACTGCAACCAATGCGCATGTAATTATCATCGTCGGTGCCGGGCCGGCGGGAATGGCTGTTGCCGGGACCATGGCCAAGGCCGGTCACGAAGTCATTATTCTCAACCGTGATATTAAGTTCGGCGGATTGGCGGAATACGGAATTTTCCCCGCTAAGCTCAAGCTCCGTGGCGGCCTCAAGAAGCAATATTGGGATCTGCTGGAGCAGCCGAACGTACACTATTTGGGGAATGTCACAGTTGGAAACGGGAAGGACCTTACGGTCGAAGATGTGCGGGGGCTCGGGGCCAGTGCGGTCGTGTTTACGATTGGGGCGCAGGGGACCAAGGCCATTGGAGTGGAAGGGGATTCGGCCAAGGGTGTGTACCATGCGAAAGACGTGGTCTATCACTTCAACCGGTTGCCTGGGTTCGGCGATCGGCCGTTCGACATGGGTAAGCACGTGGCGGTGATCGGGGCAGGCGATGTCATGGTCGATATTGCTCATTGGCTCACCCGCTATAAGAAGGTGGAGCGCGTGACGGCCATCGTGCGTCGCGGTCCGGTCGAGCGGAAATACAATCCCAAAGAGATCCGAGCTGTGTGTGCCAATATGGACCTTGACGGCATCAAGAAAGAGTTCGACCGTATCAAGGATCGCATGGCAGCGGTCGGGCAGAAGGCCGATGAAGTCCTCAAAGGGCTTATAGACGAATTCACGAAGTGTGAACCGAAGGTCAGCGAGACGAAAATGGGCTTCAAATTCCTGGCCTCGCCGAAGCGGATTCTCGTCGATGCGAACAATTGTGTGCGTGGTCTTGAAATGGAAGACAATCGGCTAGATCCCAAGGGCGAAGACACGGTGGCGGTCGGGCTGAAACAACATTATGAATTTCCGTGCGATGCCGTTGTCTTTGCGGTGGGCGACAAGGTCGACGAAACCGTCGGACTTCCCTATAAAGGAGGCCTCTTCGTCACGAACCCCAACAAGACGGGAAATGACCCGGATGATGCCCTGTTTCAGGCCTACGACGAAGCGGCAGGGAAAGTCGTTGAAGGGATATTCCTGGCGGGGTGGGCCAGAAAGGCCAGCGAAGGTCTTGTCGGTGTAGCCAAGCGGGATGGCGACTGGTGTGCAGAAGTCGTGGAGCGCTATCTCGCGACGAAATCAATGGGCGATCAGGCCAAGGTCGTGTTGGACAAGCTGCATCAAATCTTGAAATCCAGGAAGAGTCAGCCTGTCGATGTCAAGGGGCTGCGGAAGCTTGAAGCCGCGGAAAAAGCGCACACAGGTGAGTCGGACTGTATCGGAGAGTTCAAGTACGCGAGTAACCGGGACATGATCGGATTGATCGAGACGGGCAGGGCATGAAAGCCTAAACGGCCGCGTTCTTTAGCCATCTCCCCACTTCAGTTTCTCACGCAGCACCTCATAGTAGTGGCTTTCCGGGAACCGAATCAGCTTAGTTCGGTTTTCGGAAGCCAGCACCACCGCCGTATCGCCCTGTGTCATCGCAATGCCGACTTGGCCATCGAGTGTCGCCATTGCCCCCTCGTCTTTGCTTGTTAAGGTCACGTCTATTGCGACATTCCCGGGCACGATCAGCGGCCGATGAGTCAGTGTGTGCGGACTGATCGGCGTCAGGATCAAGGACTGGACCGCAGGGTTGATGATGGGTCCCCCGGCCGATAGGGAATAGGCTGTTGAGCCGGTCGGTGTGCTGACGATCAAGCCGTCCGCCCGCAAGTTCGTCACGAATTGACCCTGAATGGCGATACGCAGTTCGATCATGCGGGCCAGGGTACCTTTGCTGATGACGATGTCATTCAGCATGATGCCCCGTGCGACTGTTTCTCCATGGCGATGGACGTGCGTTTGCAACATGAGCCGTTCGTCGATGACGTAATCGTTGGCGAAGACGCGCTCAAGCGACGGATAGAGATTATCCAGCCGCACCTCCGTTAAAAATCCGAGGCCGCCCATGTTGACACCCAGGATGGGAATGCTGCGTTCCGCCGCAAGCCGCGCGGCATTGAGGATCGTGCCGTCGCCGCCCAAGACAAGCAGCACGTCGGCTGTCCCTGCCAACTGGGTCTTCTGAATTCCGCCTGACTCACTCAGCAATGCCGCGGAGGTTGTATCAAGCAGAACGGTGATGTTGCGTTCACGGAGCCAGGTGACAACTCCTTGCAATGTGGGTGTAACCTCAGGAAATTTCGGTTTTGTCAAAATTCCAATATTTTTGCTTTTCATGATGGCCGGGGAAGGCGATTGGACAAAATGGTGCGGGATTCTATCGGGACAGTTTCGTACTGTCAACGCGCCTAAGAGTGAACGTTCCTGGTGAGAAAGTTGTGAGAGTTGTCGTCCTTCTCTCATCAGCGTTGGCGTCACTTTTTCGCTCAACCTTGACTCTCATGGGTCCTATGGTTAAACTGAGACCAAGTTTTTCCATGGGTTGTCTCGATACGGGCCGTACGTTCATCCAGGGGAGGGGACAGGATGTTCGAACGATTCACGGACAAAGGTCGTAAAATCATCATTCTTGCGCGTGAGGAAGCCGAGCGCCACCAGAACGACTATCTGGGGACCGAACATCTCGTCTTGGCGATTCTCCGTGAGTCTGATGGCATCGCGTTGATGATTTTGAAGAAAATGGGTCTCTCGACCGAGCAAATCCGGTTGGAAATCGAGCGGAATTTGCCGGGCGGGGGAACGACGATGACGTTTGGCGAAATCCCCTTCAGCCCGCGGGTGAAAAAGGTCATCGAGTATGGAGTCGAGGAAGCTCGATTGCTCGGCCACAATCACATTGGTAGCGAGCATCTCCTGTTGGGCCTGTTACGAGAAGAGGAAGGAATTGGAGGCAAGATCCTCCGTAGCCTGGGCGCAAACCTTCTCACGGCCCGCCAATTGACAGTGACGTTCTTGAGGAAGTCCGCTCCTCGGGAGCGGGATCGGAAGAGCAATACGCCGGCATTGGATGAATTCGGGCGCGATCTGACCCAGCTGGCCCAAGAGGGGCAGTTAGATCCGGTGATCGGCCGGTCAGACGAAATTGAACGGGTTCTTCAAATCCTCAGCCGGCGGAGTAAGAACAATCCCGTGCTCATCGGCGAGTCCGGTGTCGGGAAAACAGCCATCGTCGAGGGCCTTGCCCAACGGATCGTGCAGTCGGAGGTTCCCGACAACCTTCTTTCACGACGGGTCATTGCGCTGGACCTTGGCTCGCTTGTCGCAGGTACGAAATACCGCGGTCAATTTGAAGAGCGGCTCAAGGTTGTCATGAAGGAGATTGTGCAGGCCGGTAACATTATTATTTTCATCGACGAGCTGCACACGCTGGTCGGAGCCGGCGCCGCAGAAGGTTCGATCGATGCCTCCAACATGCTCAAGCCTGCCCTCTCGCGAGGGGAGATTCAGTGCATCGGCGCCACCACCTTAGATGAATACCGGAAGCATATTGAAAAAGACGGCGCCTTAAAACGCCGGTTTCAACCGATCCATGTGCAGCCTCCCAGTATCGACGAGACCATCCAGATTATCCACGGGCTGCGGGATCGTTACGAGGAACATCACGGGGTCGAGATCACCGAAGACGCCATCGTCGAAGCTGTCAAACTGTCGGATCGGTACATTACTGACCGCTTTTTGCCCGACAAGGCGATTGATCTGATCGATGAAACCGGCTCGCGTGCAAAACTGCAGACCTATGCGCTGCCCTCCGAACTGAAAGCGATGGAGCAGGAGCTCAAGAAGGTCTCGCGAGAGAAAGAGTTGTCGATTTCAATGCAGAATTTCGAAGAAGCTGTGCGGCATCGTGAAGAAGAAGAGCGGCTCCGCAAGCTCCTGGATGAGTCCAAGCGGGAGTGGAAGAAGAATCAAGAAAAGAACAAGCCGGTGATTGGAAAGGAAGACGTCGCGTACGTGGTATCCAAGATGACCGGCATTCCGCTCTTCAAGCTCGAGGAGGAGGAATCCAATAAGCTGCTGCGAATGGAAGAATTTCTCCATAAGCGGGTGATCGGACAAAATGAAGCGATCTCTGCAGTCGCACGCGCCATTCGCCGGTCACGTGCAGGTTTGAAGGAAGCGAAGAAACCCATTGGCTCGTTTATCTTCATGGGGCCGACCGGGGTCGGAAAGACCGAGTTGGCGAGAACGTTGGCGGAGTTCCTCTTCAACAGCGAAGATGCCTTGATCCGGGTGGACATGTCCGAGTATCAGGAGAAATTCACCAGTTCCAGGCTCTTCGGCGCGCCTCCCGGCTACGTTGGTTACGAGGAAGGGGGCCAGCTGACTGAAAAAGTCCGACGCCGGCCCTATTCAGTGGTGTTGTTCGATGAAATTGAAAAGGCGCATCCGGACGTCTTCAACGTACTGCTGCAGGTCTTGGACGACGGAGTGCTGACCGATAGTCTTGGTCGCAAGGTGGATTTCAAGAATACCGTCGTCATCATGACGTCCAATATCGGGACCAAGAACATCCAGAAGGGAGTCTCGCTGGGGTTCCAGAGCACTGAAGGCGAAGCAGCTAGACGGAAGAAGGAAGAAGTGATCGGTGAATTGCGGAAATCGTTCAGCCCGGAGTTCTTGAACCGGATCGACGAAATTGTGATCTTCCATCAACTGGAGAAGGAACAGCTCTATAACATTCTCGATATTCTCATTCGCGAGCTCAATCTGCGTCTGTTGGAGAAGGGGATTGAGATCGAGGTCGACGACGACGTCAAACAGTGGCTCATTAAGGAAGGGTACGAGCCGCTTTATGGGGCCAGACCGATGCGCAGGGCGATTCAGCGTGCGATCGGCGATCCGCTCTCCGATGAGCTCATCAGAGGACGGTTTAAGGACAGCCGCAAAGTCAAAGTGGTGCTGCGTGACGGCGCTCCAGCCTTTGTTGAACAGGAAGCAATGGCGAGTGTCTAGCGATAGCCGCGTCATCGCCAGCCAGTGGTAGCCACGCCCCCTGCGGCTGACGGCCGCAGGGGGCGTGGTGTTTTTGCACAGCACTACGGTAGTCTTTTGCCTATGGTTCATCCGCGCCCGCTTGAATCCACAATCCATGACAAGGGCCTGCAGAAGCCGGTCCTTGGAATTGAGTCATCGTGCGATGAAACGGCCGCCGCCGTGTTAGCACCCGACGGGTCGGTGCTCTCGAATGTGGTGGCGTCTCAAACGACGGTCCACGCGAAATTCGGCGGTGTCGTGCCGGAACTGGCGGCCCGGGCCCATATCAGTCAGATTGATGGTGTGGTCATGGATGCGCTGAATCAGGCGCATCTTTCCTTGCACGATCTTGGCGCGATTGCGGTCACCCAAGGGCCTGGATTGGCCGGTGCGCTGTTGGTTGGGGTAAATTATGCTAAGGCGTTGAGCTACGGATTGGGTATCCCCCTGGTCGGGGTGAACCACTTGGAGGGACACATTGCGTCGGCCTGGCTGGCTGATCCAACCTTCCCGTTACCATGTGTCGTGCTCGTCGTGTCCGGCGGACATACGCATTTGTATAGGAGAGAACCGACCGGGGAATGTCTCTTACTTGGCTGCACCAGGGACGATGCCGCAGGAGAGGCGTTTGACAAAGGTGCGCAGATGCTGGGGCTCGAGTTTCCAGGAGGGCAGGCGATCGATCGACTTGCTCGGCTGGGCGATCCAAAGGCGATTCCGTTCCCACGCTTCCATCAACGGAAAACCAGCCTGGAATTCAGTTTCAGCGGGCTCAAGACATCATTGCTGTACACACTGCGCAAGATGAACGATCACACGCGAGCAGAGAGAATGGCCGATCTGGCTGCGGGCTACCAAGAGGCCATTGTGCAGGTGTTGGTGGCCAAGGCGTTTGCGGCCCTTGCCTATACGGGACTCTGCGCGCTGGCCGTGGTGGGAGGGGTGTCGGCCAATTCTCGATTGCGGGCGCTGCTTATCGAACGAGGGGAGCGGGAAGGTGTTCGGCTGGCATTGCCGCCATCAGCCTATTGCACGGATAATGCCGCCATGATCGCTTCGGCCGGTTGGCATCTGCTCATGGCCGATCCGCAAATCGGTCGCCATGTCGACATCCAGCCGTCACTGCAACACAGTGCCGTTCATCAATCGGGCCATAACAAGGAGCGCGCCCATTCCTGATGTCCATGGCCAGCTGACGGGTCTCCGCGCAAGCCAGGTAGCGGCGATCGACCGGCTCTATCGGCGGCGTGTGCCTCATGACAAGATCCTCACGCCGGAGCTGGCCAAGACAATGTGCCAGCTGACCCTCGATATCCGGCGTCCCATCGCCGTCGTGCTGACACGCCGAGGGCTCGTGCAAGAAATTATTGTGGGGACGGATCTCGTGCTGTCGCCGGCGACAGCCGCGCAATTTCGTGCCGGACCTCGGTCGCTACGAGGGTTGCGGCTGATCAGAACGCAGCTGCGTGATCAGCCGCTGAGCCAGGAAACGCTCACCGATCTTGCGTACCTCCGGCTCGACCTGATCGGCACCCTCTCGGTATTGCCGGACGGGAGTCCAGGCAATCTGTATCTTGCCCATCTTCTTCCGCCTGACGGGACCGGCCGGCTCTGCAATATTCTGAAAGCCGTTCCCTTTTACCAGTGTTCGTTCCAATGCGATCGCTTCATCGAAGAGCTGGAAGCCGAGGTGCATGTGGCGCGCGCCCGCCAAGCGGTTCAGGACGGTAATGAATCGGCGATCTTGGTCAGTGCGTCGCCGCATGGACGGGCCGAACAGGAAGAGCGGTTGATCGAGTTGGCCGAGCTCGCAAATTCGGCCGGAGTGCGGGTCATTGATCGCGTTGCGCAACGGACGGCGGATGGACACCAGCGGCATTTGCTGGGAAGCGGGAAATTGAAGGAAGTGCTCATCCAAACGCTTCATAAAGGCGCCGACATGGTCATTTTCGACCAGACCCTGTCGCCAGCCCAATCACGAGCGATTGCGGAGATGACCGATATCAAAGTCATCGATCGCACGCAACTTATTTTGGACATCTTTGCCCGCCGTGCCCACAGCCGGGAAGGAAAGGTACAGGTCGAGCTGGCACAACTGCGGTATCTCTTGCCGAGGTTGTCGGGGAAAGGCACACAGCTCTCTCGTCTGGGCGGGGGAATCGGAAGCAGGGGGCCCGGTGAAACAAAGCTGGAGTCGGACCGCAGACGGGTACATGACCGAATTACCCATCTGGAACGGGATCTCGCTCAGTTCGCTAAGCATCAGGGCCAGCGCCGAGCACGCCGAGGCCGCCAGGGGCTACCCGTGGTGTCCTTGGTCGGCTACACGAACGCGGGAAAATCCACCTTACTCAATGTCCTGACCAAGAGTCATGTCTCGGCGGAAAACCGCATGTTTGAAACGTTAGACACCACGAGCCGCCGGCTCCGCTTTCCCGAAGATAGTGAGATCATCGTGACCGATACCGTGGGGTTCATCCGCGATCTTCCGAAGGAATTGGTCGGCGCATTCCGGACCACGCTGGAAGAATTGCATGAGGCCGATCTTCTGCTCCACGTTGTCGATGCTGGAGCTGCTGATGTCGATGTGCAAATCAGCGCCGTGGTTGACGTCTTGCGGGACCTCGGCCTGGAATCGATTCCGCGAATGCTCGTACTCAACAAATGCGATCGCCTTCCACCGGATCAGATCGGACTACTCTCCAGGCGCTACCGTGCAATCGGTATCTCCGCCATCAGGCCGGAAACCTTGCGGCCGTTGCTGGCAGAACTCTATGCCCATGTGAGCCGGTTGACGGTAGACCGGACACCCACTCTGCCGAATCGCCCCCAGAGCGGGGAACCAGCCCTTGCATCTCGCCCATGACCGGTTGCACAATCGCCCCACTGCAATGAAGGGTCGAACTTCAGGCACAGCACAGACCGGCACAACTCCGTCAAAAATTGCCACGATTCTATTGCGATCCATGGCAACGGCGGAGGTGGAGTTGGCCCATTGTTCTCCATGGGAATTACTGGTGGCGACAATTCTTTCCGCGCAATGCACCGATCAGCGGGTGAATCAGGTGACACCGGCCCTCTTCAAACGATATCGCACCCCTTCCGAGCTGGCTCAAGCGGAACCGGCTGAATTGGAGGGACTGATCAAACCGACCGGATTCTACAAGAACAAAGCGAAACATCTGATCGGGTGCGCACGAGCTGTGACTGAACGGTTTCACGGTGACATTCCCACGACGATGGAGGCCTTAACGTCGATTCCCGGTGTGGGGCGAAAAACCGCCAACGTCATATTGGGGGCGGCCTTTGGCCAGCCGGCTGTCGTTGTCGATACGCACGTGAAACGGGTGGCGAATCGACTGCATTTGGCCAACTCGGACGATCCCGAGAAAATCGAACAGGATCTCCAACAAGTCTTTCCCAAGCGCCAGTGGACTGATGTGTCGCAGCGCCTCTTGTTGCATGGACGATATGTGTGTCTGGCACGAAGGCCACGGTGCGGGGACTGCGTCTTGTACGATCTGTGCCGGTGGAAAGGAAAGCAGAACCGATGATCAAGAGCATGACGGGATTCGGCCGGCGGCAAGGTGCCTGGGAGGACGGGACCGTGACCGTCGAGGTTCGTTCGGTGAATCACCGATTTTTAGAAGCGTCCGTCCGGATGCCAAAATCGATCGGACGGCTCGAAGAGACATTAAAAAAGGCCATCCAAGAACACTGTGCTCGCGGTCGTGTCGAGTGTACAGTGTTCGTTCAGGGAAACCGAGGAGGAACGCGGTCTCTTCAACTTGACGCTGGGTTGGCGAAACAGTACTATCAGGTCCTCCGCACTCTCCAGCGTAGTTTGAAACTCAGCGGTCCCATTGACATTGGGCTTGTGGCGGGTTTCCGCGATGTGCTCACTGTGTCGGATCAGCCGACCGAAGATCCGAAGCTCGCGAAACTCGTGGAGAAACTTGGTCTCCTGGCGGTACAAGACCTGGCAAAGATGCGGAAAAAAGAGGGCGCACTGTTGGCCCAAGACCTCGGCAAACGCCTGGAGATTCTTGGAGGATTGAAAGGGCAGGTGGCCGACCGAGCACCGGGTGTTGTCCAAGAGTCATTCCTCCGTATGAAAAGCCGGGTCGAGAAGTTGCTGCATGAACCCGTTCCGGACCTTGCTCGACTCCACCAAGAACTGGCCCTCTATGCCGAACGATCAGACATTACAGAAGAATTAGTCAGGTTGGATGCCCATATGGTACAGTTTGGCCAGACAGTACACAGCACTCAACCGGTCGGAAAGACATTAGATTTTCTGCTTCAGGAAATGGGACGTGAGGTCAACACGATCGGATCGAAAGCCAATGATGGGGTGATTGCCACGGCCGTCGTTCAGATGAAAGCCGAACTCGAGCGTCTTCGCGAGCAGGTGCAGAACGTGGAATGAAGAGGGGTATGACTGCCAACACGATTCCATCAGATTCTGCATCTACCGATGGACGATCCGTCCAGGAACGCCGGGGGATTCTGTTCATCGTGTCCGCTCCTTCGGGGGCGGGAAAAACGACACTGTGCAAGCAGCTTGTGGCATCAATGCCAGGGCTGTGGCATTCCGTCTCCTACACCACGAGAAAACCGCGGGTGGGGGAAGAAGGGGGGCGCGAATATTATTTTGTCGAGGAAGATACATTCCAGGACCTCATGGCGCGCCATGAGTTTTTGGAGTATGCCCATGTCTACGGGAATTGGTACGGCACCCCGCGAAAGGCCTTGATGGATAAACTGGAAGAAGGCGTCAATGTCCTGCTGGAGATCGATGTGCAGGGTGCGCTCCAGATTAAGAAGAAGTTCGAGGATGCAGTGTTCATCTTCATCCTTCCCCCGTCCCTGGAGACGCTACGTGAGCGGTTGTTGAGTCGCGCCTCGGACTCCCAAGAGGTCATTCAGCGCCGCCTTCAGAAAGTGAAGGAGGAGGTGTGGAGCTTCCGGGAATATTACTACATCGTTCGGAACGACGACTTGGGGCAATCCTTGCGGGAGCTGCAGAGCATTTTTCTCGCGGAACAGCTCAAGACCAAACGGTTGGATATGAATTGGTTCGAACAGAATTTCATTGTCGACAGAGACCCCAAGCAAAATCAACGGGACCCATCAACCACTACCTAGCAGGAGTGTACTATTATGGTCGATATGCTGAGTCTATTACCCCAATACACACCCAATGAATTTGATTCACGGCACAGACTGGTGATCGTCGCCTCACAGCGGGCCAAGCATTTGACCCAGGGGGCGAAGGCAACCGGTCCGTCGCGGTTCACGAAAGAGACGACGGCTGCCCTCGATGAAGTTCTGCGCGGCAAGATCTCCTACCTCACCGGAAAAGAGGCGCGGGATGCGATGAAGGAAGCGAAGCGAGGGAAAGAAGGCGAGACAGAGCGCATCGCCATGATGACGGGAGAAGACGCCCGCGAAATCAAGAAAGAGTTGAGCGTCTATGTCGACGATACCGCTAAACCGGCCGAAGCTCCGGCCGAGGAGTAATGGTGGATCCCGATAGACCGACGGCACTGTTGCGTGGCAAGCGCTTTGTGTTGGGCGTCACCGGAAGCATCGCCGCGTTTAAGGCGGTGGGTTTGCTGCGGACATTGAAGAGCCACGGCGCGTCCGTCTCCGTCGTGATGACGAACAGCGCGACGAAATTCGTGACGCCGCTGACCTTCGAGGTGCTGTCCGGCGAACCGGTAACAACCGATCTCTTCCAGGCCCATGAGGAGATGAAACATCTGACTGTTCCCGACGGCGCCCACGCCGTCATTGTCGCGCCGGCGACAGCGAATGTGTTGGCTAAGGCCGCTGTCGGGTTGGCGGATGATGTGCTTTCCACGATGCTGCTCACGACTCGTTGTCCGCTGATCGTTGCGCCGGCCATGGATGGCGGCATGTGGGAACATCCCACCGTCGTCGAGCATGTGAGGACACTTCGATCACGCGGGGTCGTCGTGCTCGACCCTGAAGTGGGCCCCCTGGCGTCTGGGCAGATCGCACAAGGAAGGCTGGCAGCCGAATCGAGAATCATAGACGCCGTACAGAATGCATTGGCATTGCAGGCTGATTGGCTGGGCCAGCGGGTGCTGGTTTCTGCAGGACCGACCCAAGAAGCGATCGATCCTGTGCGGTTCATCTCCAATCGCTCGTCTGGCAAGATGGGCTACGCGATTGCGGAGGCCGCGCGTGATCGGGGGGCCAAAGTAGTTCTGGTGACCGGGCCGACCGCACTGACACCGCCTTCCGGCGTTGAAGTCGTTCCTGTTGTCTCAGCCCATGAAATGGCCGATGCGCTTTCCCGTCATTTTGATTGGGCCACGGTAGTGATCATGGCGGCAGCGGTTGCTGATTTTCGTCCCAAGGACCGGGCCGACCACAAACTCAAAAAGAGTGGTCGCACGGCGTTCTCGCTTGAATTAGAGACGGCTCCTGACATTCTCTCAATGTTATCTGCCAGACGAACCACTCAGATTCTGGTCGGGTTCGCAGCGGAAACCGAGCGACTGATCGCTCATGCGACGGCGAAGCTTACCGCCAAAGGACTCGATATGATCGTCGGCAATGATGTGACGAAAGAAGGTGCGGGATTCGGCAGCGACGACAATGCCGCTGTCATCCTGACACGTTCCGGTGGACAGAAAGAGTTCGCGGTGATGCCAAAACGTCGGCTCGCCGACGCCATTTTAACCGAAGTGCTGGGGGTTGGGTCGGTAGGACAACCCTCTTCTATAGCGACGGAGTAGCGATGGGGTCAGGCCCCAACAAACCCGCAAATGCGGCAGAAATCGATCGATTGGCTCTCGAGGTGGCCACGGAGCCGGGATCGAAGGCCTTCATGCCTCTGGCGGAAGAATATGGGAAAGCCGGTATGTGGGGTGAGGCGGCGGCGGTGCTTGAGGACGGTCTGAAAGTCTATCCGCAATTTATTACTGCTATGGTGGCGCTGGGACGAGCCTATGATCAGATGAATCAGCCAGTCAAAGCTGCGGCCGTGCTCGAGGAAGCGGTCAAGTTGAGTCCGGACAATCTTCGTGCGCACAGAACCCTGGCCAAGATTTATGTTGCTCAAGGGGCGAAAGAAGCCGCGCTGCAATCGTGCCGCGCTATTCTCACAGTCAACCATCAAGACCAAGAAGCCTTGGCAGTATGTGCCAAACTTCAAACGACCGCCGTTCAGGATTCCCCGGCACCATCGGATTCCGTGGCCCCGACAGGGGCACCACCGGTCGAAGGATCGGCCGGCGCTGACGGCCACAAGGAAGGGCCTACGGATATCCGCCTGCTCGAAAATAGTTCTCCGGTCGGAGTGAATGCGGTGATGGGACCCTCCCCAAGAGAAACAGCGGGTGTCGCTCAGCTTCAACGGTGGCTCGACAACATCGAGTACCATCGTCGTGACCGGAACCCTTCTGTTGGGTGACGGACACTAACTTGCCAATGAGTTCAACAGTTTGACCCTCCTGAGCCGGACTGCTAGAATGCCGCCTCTTATACCGTACAGGTAAGTGAGTTCAGGGCCTCGTCAAAGGCGCTCTATCTGATTATGTTGCGTGTGCTGGTCCTGCATGGTCCCAATCTCAATCTCCTCGGAAGCCGTGAGGAATCGATCTATGGAACGGCGACGCTTCGGGATATTGATGCGTCCTTACGGAAGCTCAGCACCGACCTTGGCGTGGCGCTGGATATTCGCCAGTCTAATCTAGAGGGAGAATTGGTGACGTGGATTCAGGAGGCGCGTGGGAAGTATCAGGGCATCATCATCAACCCGGCGGCCTACACGCATACGAGTGTGGCCATACGGGATGCGTTGGTCGCCGTGGACATGCCCATCGTAGAGGTTCACCTTTCGAATATTTACCGGCGCGAAGAGTTCCGCCGCCATTCATTTGTCTCCGGAGTGGCGTTAGGGCAGATCTCCGGACTGGGCCCGGACGGGTACTTGCTCGCGCTGCGAGGGTTATGCGGACATCTGTCATCGGATGAGCGGAAGGCGGGTCCCATCGGGAACCGATCGGCATGGGGTGCGAAGACACGCAAGTCGTGAACAGGCGCAGGCCGTGTTTTTTGCATGAAAGGGGCACAGAGTGATTTCGACCGTGGATTTTCGTAGCGGGGTTCGCCTGATGGTAGAGGGTGAGCCATTCTATATTGTTGAATTTCAGCATGTGAAGCCCGGGAAAGGCGGCGCCTTCGTTCGTACCAAGCTGAAGAGCTATCTTTCCGGGAATGTCCTTGATCGGACTTTCCGATCAGGGGAGCGGTTCGATGAACCTGACTTGGAAGAGCGCGACATGCAGTTTCTCTACGCCACGGGAGATGCATACACGTTCATGGACACAGAGACATATGAACAGCTGACGTTTGAAAAGAACCAGCTGGGTGAGAACGCGGATCTATTAAAAGAGAATATGACGGCGAAAATTCTGGTCTATGAGCATCGTCCGATTGCCGTCGAACTCCCCAATTTCATCGAGCTCAAAGTCGTCGACGCAGACCCCGGCGTGCGGGGCGACACTGCTTCGGGAGGAACCAAGCCGGCGGTTGTTGAAACCGGCGCGACGATCAAAGTGCCGCTCTATTTGGAAGTCGGAACCGTGATCAAAATCGACACCCGCACCAGGTCCTATGTGGAGCGTGTCAGGTGAGCAGGCGCCGATCATCTCTGTCGAAGAAGAAGCCCCGTTCAATCGTCCTCCCGGCCGCTTTTAATTCTGGGGCTCAGGACCTCTTGCTGACGGGAGGCCAGACCAAGCAGATTCAAGATCTCATCGATCTTCTTCGTAGAAACAACCTCACTGAGCTAGAGCTTGAGCGACAGGGAGTTCGGATCCGCGTTCGTCATGAAGCCGGCGCCAAAGCGGTAACGGTATCAGCACAGGAAGCTGTTCCCAGCGCCATTCCGCCTGCAGTACGGCCCACTGCCGCTGCTGGTTCGCCCCCGGAAGACATGGCCGGATTGGTGACCATCACATCGCCCATCGTCGGAACATTTTACCGATCTCCGTCTCCGGACGCCGATGCATACGTCGAAGAGGGCGATTACGTCAAGAAGGGGCAGGTGCTGTGTATCGTCGAAGCCATGAAACTGATGAATGAAATCGAGTCCGAAACGGACGGGCGTATCGTCAAGATCTTGGCGGAAAGCACCAAGCCGATTGAATACGGTCAGGCGTTGTTTTTGATTGATCCCAAAGCCACCCCGTAGTTCGTTCTCGCCGTACCGGAGCCAACACGTGTTCAAGAAAGTTCTCGTTGCCAATCGCGGAGAGATCGCGCTGCGGGTGATTCGAGCCTGTAGAGAGCTTGGCATCAAGACAGTCGCCATTCATTCCGAAGCCGATGCCGCGAGTCTGCACGTGCGTGCGGCCGATGAAAAGGTGTGCGTCGGTCCTGCGGAAGCCGCGCTGAGTTATCGCAATATTCCCAATGTCCTGAGTGCCGCAGAAATTACCAGCGTGGATGCCATTCATCCCGGTTATGGGTTCCTGTCGGAAAACGCGCACTTTGCCGAAGTGTGCGAGTCCATTGACATCAAGTTCATCGGGCCCACGTCTGAAAACATCGCCATGATGGGGGATAAGGCCAAAGCCCGCGAGGTGGTGGCCAAGCGGGGACTGCCGGTAACACCCGGGAGTCTCGGAGAACTGAAGAGCGAAGACGACGCATTGCAAGCCGCGCACAAGATCGGATTTCCCGTCATTATCAAGGCGACTGCCGGCGGCGGGGGCCGCGGCATGCGCGTCGTAAACAAGGCCGAAGATTTGGGCCGGGCTTTTCAAGCCGCCCAAGCCGAGGCGAAGGCTACCTTCGGCAACGAAGGCGTCTATCTGGAGCGATATTTTCTGGAACCGCGCCATATCGAAGTTCAAGTGCTGGCCGATCACCGGGGCCATGTCATCCATTTGGGCGAGCGCGATTGTTCGATCCAACGACGGCATCAGAAGCTGGTGGAAGAGACGCCGTCGCCGGTCGTCGATGACAAACTCCGCCGCGAAATCGGCCGCGTCGCCGTCGAGGCGGTCAAGGCCGTCCACTACCGGAATGTCGGGACGGTTGAATTCCTGCTTGACAAGGACCGCAATTTCTTTTTCATGGAAGTAAACACCCGCATCCAGGTCGAGCATCCGATCACCGAAATGGTGACCGGCATCGATTTAATCAAGGAACAGATTCGCCTGGCGGCGGGCCATCCGTTGACGATTAGGCAGCAAGACGTCACGATGAACGGTCACAGCATGGAGTGCCGAATCAATGCGGAAGATCCGGAAAAGTTCACGCCGTCGCCTGGCCTGATTACCAAATATAGCGCTCCCGGAGGGTTCGGGGTCCGAGTCGATTCGGCCATGGAGTCCGGAGCGATAGTCGTTCCCCACTATGACTCCATGATCGCCAAGCTGATTACCCATGGGCGGGATCGCCAGGAAGCGATGGCCCGTATGAGACGAGCTCTCGACGAGTTTGTGATCGACGGGATCAAGACGACCATTCCGCTTCACCGGAGAATTTTTGACGATCCGGATTTCCAGAAAGGCCATGTCTCCACGGCATTCCTGGAACAATTGCTAGCCCGATAAGCCTCACGCTCATTCTTGTACCGAGTTCCCTCCATCGGGTCCCTCTCCGCTGGGGCGAGCTTGCTCTCTGTCGGATGATTCCCCACAGGCATCCTGATAAAATGTCTGTTGCCAAGCCATGTTGTTGTAGGATGACGGTATGAAGCGGGTCGGGATCATTCTTGGAGTGGTGGCCATTGGTTTGGCCATCGGCGGGTATGTGTTCTTCAACGGAGAACGCAAGGCACCGGTGCGATATCGAACAGCGGGAGTCGAGCGGGGGGCGGTAGTTTCCGTGGTCAGCGCGACAGGGACGATCAATCCTGTTGTCTCGGTCCAGGTCGGCACCCAGGTGTCGGGGATGGTCAAGAGTCTGCATGCGGATTTCAATACGCGGGTCAAGGCGGGAGACATCGTTGCGGTTATCGATCCGGAGCCGTTCAAGGCCCGACGTGAACAGGCGGCCAGCAATCTTGAAATGGCACGATCGAGCGTGGCACGAGCCCGGGCGGATCTCGCGCAACGGAAACGCGAACGAGACCGGGTGCAATCGTTAGTGGAGCAGCAATTCGTTTCCCAGAACGACGTCGACGTTGCGGTCACGAACTATGAGAGCGCGGAAGCGCAACTGCGGGTCGCGGAAGCTCAAGTGCGCCAGGCTGAGGCTACATTGAATGTCGCTGACTTGGAACTGAAGCACACTGTAATCCGCTCGCCGGTGGATGGGATCGTCGTCGCGCGGAATGTGGAAGTGGGACAGACCGTCGCCGCCAGTTTTGCTACGCCGAATCTGTTCTTGATCGCCTTGGACCTGACCAAAATGCAGGTCGATACCAATGTGAGTGAGTCGGACATCGGCGGCATGGCGGAGGGAAAAGACGCAACATTCACGGTCGATGCCTATCCGGGGGTGCAATTTGCAGGCACCATCCGGCAAGTGCGGTTGGCGCCGATTAATGTACAAAATGTCGTCACCTACAACGTGGTCGTAGCGGTGGACAACCGGGATCTTCGCCTGAAGCCCGGGATGACGGCCAATGTCTCAATCGTGGTTGCCCAGAGAGAAGGGGTCTTGAAAATTCCCAATGCCGCGTTGCGGTTTATTCCGCCGTCTCGTGATGGGGGAGAAAGCCATGCCCGTGAAGGAACAGGTGATAAGCAGGCGGGGCGCACTGGCGGGGGAACCGTCGCCCTATCGTCGGAATCCGGCGGGCCATCGAGAAAGATCTGGAAGATGGGACCGACAGGAGAGCCTGAGCCACTGGCGGTTCAAACAGGAATTTCAGACGGCATGTGGACGGAAGTCATGGCGGGCCCGATTACTGACAATGACAAAGTGATTATCGGGATCGATTCACCGCGAGGCGAGCGGCGAGCCGGCGAACTTCCTCCGGGTTTCGGTGGCGGCGGCGGACAGCGGCGGCCTTCGCGAGACCGTGGCCTCTAGGTGCTCCTTCCTCTAAAGCAGTGCATGTGCGCAAAATGAGCAGCGGAAGGCCATGCTGATCGAATGCCAGGATCTGTGGAAAATCTATCGCCTCGGAGATGTCGAGGTTCAGGCGCTCCGCGGATTGAACCTGTCGATCGAACAGGGCGAGTTTGTCGCAATCATGGGGGCGTCGGGTTCTGGAAAATCGACCCTGATGAACATCCTCGGTTGCCTTGATCAACCGACTCGAGGACGCTATTCCTTGAATGGGATCGACGTGGCGGGACTGCGGTCCGACCAGCTGGCCGAGATCAGAAACAGGCAGATCGGATTTGTCTTTCAAAGCTTCAATCTGATTCCCCGGACCAGCGCGTTGGAGAATGCGCAATTGCCTCTGTTTTATCGTGGAGTGTCGCTGCGTGAACAACGGGCGATGGCGACGAGCGCCTTGAGCCGTGTCGGCCTGCAAGGGCGGGAGGGGCATTACCCGACACAGCTTTCAGGAGGTCAACAGCAGCGCGTCGCGATTGCGCGGGCACTGGTGGCCGGACCTTCTCTCCTCTTGGCCGACGAACCCACCGGCAATCTGGACACCGAATCGAGCCGGGAAATTATGGCGATTCTCGATGCCTTGAACAAAGAGCAAGGCATGACGGTCATTCTCGTGACGCACGAAACGGATATTGCCGCCTATGCCAAGCGGGAGGTTGTGATCAAAGACGGTCGCGTCCAATCGGACCGCCAGACGCAACCCGTCGCACGTCTGTCACCATCAGGAGCCTGATGCCCGCCTTCATTCTCCTCACCGTGTGGACGGCCGTTCGGATTCTCGGACGCAACCGGCTCAGAGCCGGTTTGACCATGCTGGGAATCGTGATCGGAGTCGGTGCCGTGATTGCGATGGTCAGCATCGGAGAAGGGGCCAAGGCCGCCGTGGCGCAACGGGTGGCCACCATGGGCACCAATGTCATCATGGTGCTGCCCGGCTCCATGACCAGCAGCGGGGTACGCGGCGGCCACGGAGGCGCCGTGACCTTGACGATGTCTGACGGCATCGATCTCAAGAAACGCATTCCATTGTTGCGCGACACAGGGTGGGGTAAGCGGGACGTTATGCAGATCGTCAACGGGAACAAGAATTGGAACGGAACAGTCAACGGCGTCTCGCCCGGCTATCTAACGATCCGCGACTGGTCATTTACAAGCGGGGGGCCGTTTACTCAACAGGATATGGATACCGCCGCCTGTGTGGCGCTGCTCGGGCAGACGATAGTCGAGAATCTCTTCGATGCCGGCGAAGAGCCGGTCGGAGCGGTGATCCGCATCAAGAATATGCCGTTTCGCGTGATCGGTGTCCTGGCGCCAAAAGGGCAGTCGGCTCAGGGCTCGGATCAGGACGATATTATTTTTATCCCCTTCACCACCGCGGAGCGGAAGGTCTTCGGCACACAATTTCTTGGCTCAGTCGGGGCCTTATTCGCCTCGACTGAGCGAACGGACGATCTCGCGCCGGCGGTGGAGCAGATTCGTGAGGTGCTTCGGCAGCGGCATCGGCTTCAGCCAGACCAGGATGATGATTTCATCATCCGCACGCAGGTCGATATCGGAAAAGTTCAGGAAGGGACAAGTGAGACGATGACGGTCATGTTGTTCACCATCGCATCGATCTCGCTCCTGGTCGGGGGCATCGGCATCATGAACATTCTACTGGTCTCGGTCACGGAACGGACCAGGGAAATCGGCGTGCGCATGGCGGTGGGGGCCAAGCGGGGGCATATCATGGTGCAGTTCTTGATCGAGGCGATGACGATCAGTCTGGTGGGCGGCTGTCTGGGCATTGTCTTTGGAGTCCTGGGCGCCCGTGTGATGACCGTGATTGCCGGCTGGCCGACCATCATTTCCTCGGACACCGTGGCTGCGGCGTTCGTCTTTTCCCTCGCCGTCGGGCTGTTCTTCGGCCTCTACCCGGCCAACAAAGCCGCCCGGCTCAATCCCATCGATGCGCTGCGCTATGAATAATGTCGGATACAAGCTACAACTCTGCTGGTCGCAGGACTGGCAGTAGGGTGAAATGATGGGATGGTTTGTACTGAAAAGCTTCGGAGGGGCGCTGATTACTCTGAACCGGAACCGCATGCGGGCCGGCATCTCCATCCTGGGCATCATGATCAGCGTGACTGCGGTGGTGTTGGTAGCCAGCGTTGGGGCAGGGGGGCAACGCGAGATTGAACGGCAGGTCGCGACGATGGGCAACCACGCTATCGTCGTGATGCCGGGATTTCAGCATGTAGGCGCTGTGAGGACATCTCAAGCGAGCGCCGTCACGCTGACAATCAGGGATGCATCCGAGATCTATAGTCGAGTTCCGGCAATTCGCGAGGTCTGTTGGGGAAGGCGTGACCCGATGCAGGTAATACATGGCCATCTTAATTGGCACCTCCCGGTAGTTGGAGTTAACCCAGGATGTTTTGCAGTACGCGGGTGGGAACTGGCTGATGGGGAATACTTCAGCCAGGTTGAGATGGACAAGGGCTCGGCTGTGGCCGTAATTGGCCAAACTGTGGTTGAGAGACTGTTCGACGAGGGTGAGAATCCCGTCGGATCGACCTTGATTATCAAGAGGATTCCCTTTCTGGTAATTGGAGTACTTCAAGCGAAAGGGGCGGCGCCAGCTGGATCCGATCAGGATGACATCGTGTTTATTCCCTTCTCAACGGCACAGCGGAAAGTGCACGGAGCGAAATTTATTGGGTCGGTAGAAGCCATCTCCCTATCCACCTTTGAACGGGATGACATTCTGCCGTCGGTAGACCGCATCCGACAGATTCTGCGGGAGCGCCACCGTCTGAGAGATGATCAGCCGGACGATTTCAATATTAGGACTCAGTTGGATCTAGCCTCCACGTATGAAGGGGCCAGTCAAACACTCGGGAAATTTCTGCTGGTGATTGCATCGATCTCGCTCCTGGTCGGGGGCATCGGCATCATGAACATTCTACTGGTCTCGGTCACGGAGCGGACCAGGGAAATCGGCGTGCGCATGGCGGTGGGGGCCAAGCGGGGTCATATCATGGTGCAGTTCTTGATCGAGGCGATGACGATCAGTTTGGTGGGCGGCTGTCTGGGCATTGTCTTTGGAGTCCTGGGCGCCCGTGTGATGACCGTGATTGCCGGCTGGCCGACCATCATTTCCTCGGACACCGTGGCTGCGGCGTTCGTCTTTTCCCTCGCCGTCGGGCTGTTCTTCGGCCTCTACCCGGCCAACAAAGCCGCCCGGCTCAATCCCATCGATGCGCTGCGGTATGAATAATGAGCCGGGACGTAGTGACCTATCGGCCCTCCCCGGATGATGTCTGCATCGTCGGAGTCCTGTCCGTCGTCCTCCCAATCACAGATCTTGCAGACGTCATACGCGGCTCGCGCATTCAGCGTTGGCATGAAACAGCAGGGGCACAGATAGCGGTTGCGATACATCGCCCAATCCTTCCGCTCCTCAACCTGCTGGACATACCAGAGAAACCAGTCTTTCATCGGATGGCCAACGACCTGCGGATTAGCACCGGATAGTTTGTTCCCTTGGATCACAGAGCGGCGGAATCAGGTGCGAGCGAGAGGGACACTTCGATGCGCGGGTG
>DCZO01000013.1:46721-65373 GCA_002331335.1 Nitrospira sp. UBA2082
ATCGCGTCCTGGGTGATTTTGAGGCCGCTGTCCAGGTCGCGCCGAAGGGCGGTGGTAAAAAAGAAGCGAACGGAAAAGGCGAGTGAGCTCGACTGCAGCCGCTCCATCAGAGACACCCGAGCGGGCGATTGCGCCAGGGCCAGCCAGACCTGCCGGCCCACCGCCGCTTTGTACGCGCGCCCGGCAGAGGATAAAAGCCGACGGCCGTTCACCGTGGCATAGTGCTTGTTGATGCTCGGAGGAATCGGCAGGGTCAGCGACAATTGATCCGCGGTGACCAGCGCAGCAGTTGGTGTGCTCTGGCAGATGTCCATCTTTCGAGATGTCCGGAGTTGTGCCAAGACAATGGAGCGGTCGAACGATGTGACCGGGGCAGGTGAGGACGCACCCGCTGCATCGGACATGGACCGGTACGACGTCATCCGGATGGGAATCTGGGAGGAGCGGATGCCTGTACGACGGCGACGCTCGGGCATGGGCGAGCTAGAGGAGGTTCATAATCTTCGACATGTTTTGCTCGTAGCGGTCTTCGGTACGGGCAATGTAGCGACGCCATTCGCTGGGGTTCCAGAGTTCCATGCGATGGTAGAGGCCGACCAAAATCACTTCTTGGTCTTCATCGACCGGCACCATTTTCCGCAAGCGACCGGGAATCAGAATCCGTCCGGCCTTGTCGAGCTCAGAGGTTCCGGCTTCAGAGACGACGAAATGCATGAAGAGACGGCTTTGGTCTTCATCCAACGAGGTCTTGGTCCGTTCAAGCACTTGCTCCCATTCCTTGGTGGAATAGATGAGCAGCGATTGCTCTGGGCCTTTGAGGAACACGACGGCCTGCCCCCCCGATTCGAGCTGTTCGCGAATGGGTGAGGGGACGATGAACCGTCCTTTCTCATCAACCTTGCAGAGGTATTCGCCAGCGAACATGGAGAGTCCTCTAGTTTAGACGTTGGTGGCGGACTTGGTCTGGTCGCGAATCCACTGTTCGAGATCCGAGCGCACAAATCTCCATTCTTTTCCGAGTTTGAAGGCTGGCAGCCGCCTGGTCTGCAAGTAACGATAGAGCGTGCGTGGTGTGATCTTGAGGTATTGGCAGGTTTCCGCCAGTGTCATCAACTCGCTCTTGGGGGAGATCCCCATTGCGCCACCAGAGCTCATCATTATAGCCAGATCGAATCATACGGCTCCCGACCGTGAGCGTATTCTAGGGATCACCGGAAAATTGTCAAGGAAAATATATGACAATCCCTGTCACTGGCTGTCATTGCCTGCTGATGATTCGTCACTGCCTTCCGTTTGGTCCATCATGGCCTCCACATCTTCACCGACATCCTCACCCATCTCTTCTCCCATTTTCTTCATGAAGCGGGCCATGCTGCTTGGATCGTTCTCATCCAGCCCGCCGAGATTGTCGGGGTCCGCCAGCGATTCAAGCCGCGCTTCCTCCGATTTGGGGGCGGCAAACCGGGACAGGAGGCGGTCCATGTGTGAGCTGCCACAGTGTGTACAGCTCACGGGCGAGGGGTTGCGGAGACTCAGGATCAGCACGGTATTACGCTTTCGGCAGTCATGGCAAAGGTATTCATAAATCGGCATCCATCACCTCATCAATGTCAAAGCAGGGGATGCGCCCGTTGGGCGAATATCCGGTCAGGAATATGACTCGCGTCCACGGTCCGGCCGAGAGTCAGCACGAAGACATGGCCGGAGCCGGCCTTGCGCAGAGTTTTTGCGCATACATTCACCGTGGTGCCGGTGGTAAAGACGTCATCGATCAGCAGGATGCGTAGGCTGGTGATTGACTCGGGGCGTGGTACGGAGAAGGCTCCGCGGAGATTGTTCAGCCGTTCCTTCCGTGAGAGCGTGGTCTGCGGCGGTGCCGGGGCTATCCGAGTCAACGCTGTACAGGAGACAGGAATGTTGAGATGACGGCCGATCCGGTCGGCGAGCAGCAGCGACTGGTTGAATTCCCGCTCGCGCAGCCGCTCGGCATGCAACGGGACGGGGATGATCAGATCGATTTCATCGAGTGGCGGAAGTCGGTCGATCATGAGACGGGCCAGCGGCGTGGCCAGCGAAACTTTGCCTCCGTATTTGAACAGGCAGATGGCATCTTGCAGAGGAGGCCGATACGGATAGAGCGTCCACGCTTTGGTATAGGAGGGGGGCCGTTCGTGGCACGATTGGCAGACATGCTGCGGACTATAGGTCGTGGCGAGGGGAGAGACGAACGGGCGGTCGCAACGAGCGCACCGTGAGGGGCTGGGCGGTGCGATCGTATTCCAACATCCGGAGCAGAAGTACGGGATAGGGTCATCGACTAACGGTGTGTGACAAGCCGCGCACTCGACCGGTAAGAGAAATCGAACGGCCTGACGCAGAAGCCCCGGCAATGATGTTGTGATGGAGAGGGACATCGCAGTGCCTCTGGGACAGGAGTGTGCTCGAGAGACTCTTTAGGGGTAACGAGCCGCTTCTGTCAAGGTTGTCGCATTCTCAACGGTTGTGCTATACGAGAGCCATTGTGTAGTGCCAAGCTCATTCACCAGGATTACGTACAGGTGGAGAATGGAGCGTCGGTCCGATGGTGATCCTAACACAGGTGTCCAAGACCTATGTGCGTGGAGAAACGACCGTCTCCGCATTGATCGATGTGAGTCTCAAAATCCAGCAGGGAGAGTTCTGTGCCTTTATCGGGCCAAGCGGATGCGGGAAAAGCACGTTGCTGAACCTTATTGCAGGATTGGATCTGCCGACGTCGGGCGATATCCTGATCGAGGGCCGGTCCACACGTCAGTTCACCAGTGCTGAATGGACGAAGATCCGGCGCGAAACGATCGGGATCGTCTTTCAGTCGTTTCACTTAGTTCACGGCTTGACGGCGGAAGAGAACGTTGCGCTTCCGTTGCTCCTGCGCGGAGAGGGAGGACGGGGCGCGGTGAAACGGGTGGATGAGTTGCTGGATATGGTGGGGATGAGCGGGCGGAAGCGCCATCGACCCGGTGAGTTATCCGGTGGGGAACAGCAGCGGGTAGCGATCGCGAGGGCCTTGGTGCATCGGCCGCGGCTTCTGTTGGCAGATGAGCCAACGGGCAACATCGATTCACATCAGGGTGCGGACATCATGGCGCTGATGAAATCATTGGCGAACGCGGGCGGGCAGACGGTGCTGCTGGTGACGCATAGTGAACAGGCTGCGCGGAGTGCCGATTATACCTGGATGATGCAGGATGGACGGTTGGTTGGGCGTACGGAGCGAGTCTCCGGACCGGTGGCATCATGACGGATCTGTCGACTACGATTGCCGGAGTCAGGTTTCCCAGCTGCTTCATGAATGCGGCGGGAGCCCTCTGCGTCACGCGCGAGGAACTGGTGGCGCTTGGACAGTCGGGCTCCGGCGCGATCGTCACCAAGTCGATGACGGTCGAGCCCAGGCAGGGGAATCCTGAACCGCGCTATTATGGATTTCCCGGTGGGTCGATCAATTCCATGGGGCTGCCCAATCTTGGCTACAAGGCGTATGCCGAGTTGATTCCCGACCTCAAGCGATTCGGCAAGCCGGTCATCGCCAGCGTGGCGGGACTCTGCGAAGACGATTTTCCGATTATTGCGGCGGTCATCAATGCTGCGCAGCCGGACCTGATCGAAGTGAACCTCTCCTGTCCGAACATTCCGGGAAAACCGCAAATCGGGTACGATCCGGAAACGTCCGAGCGGGTCATCAAACGGGTGCGGAGTCTCATTACAGTGCCGATGGGTCTGAAGCTTCCGCCCTATTTTGATCCGGCCCATCACGAGGTTATGGGGAAAGTGATAGGACGGCACGGTGTCGATTTTCTGAACATGATCAATTCTGTGGGTAACGGACTGGTCGTCGACCCGGAGCGGGAAGCCGTGGTGATCAAGCCCAAAGGTGGATTCGGCGGATTAGGCGGCCGGATCATCAAGCCGGTTGCGCTGGCGAATGTCCGCGCATTCTACAAGTTGTTTCAAGGAAAAATTCCGATCATCGGCACCGGCGGAGTTGTGGATGGGATGGATGCATTCGAGCACGTGTTGTGCGGCGCGTCTGCGGTACAGATCGGCACCGTGCTGGTGGAAGAGGGGCTGGGGTCGTTCGACCGGCTCAACAATGAGTTGACGGCGGTGTTGGCGCGGAAGGGATATCGCTCGCTGGCGGAATGCCTGGGGACAGTGAGAGAGCTGTAGTGTTATCGCCCACCGAAGCTGCGCGGCAATAATCCCAGCTGCAGCGATTGGCGCAGAAGTTGGGCGACATTGCGGACGTTAAGCCGGCGCATCATGTTGAAGCGATGTACTTCAACGGTGCGGACACTGATGTCCAGCGAGGCGGCGATCTCGCGGTTGGTCCGTCCCCTGGCGATTTGTTTTAAGATCTCGGATTGTCGCGTGGTGATATGGATCGCCGGTTTCTGGTGACGTTCACCCCGTTCGAACTGAAGTGCGGTGTTGCCTCTGGTTCTTGCCATCCTGTGCTCCTCTGCCATGTGTGCAATCGAGTGTAACAAGGGAGCAAAAAGCTGTAAATGAAACGGGCGATCTGTGCACGACTCCCCTCGAGCCCTTGCCAACCTGTGTAAAGGCCGATGGTCTCCTTCATCAAAGTCCTGTTCTTGATTCTTGCCGCGCATGTGACGCAGCGTCCGCTGCGGACATTGCTGACGATTACCGGGGTTGCGCTCGGTGTCTCGGCCTCCGTGGCGGTTCGTACCGCTAACGTCGACGTCCTGCACTCATTTGAACAAACCGTCTTGACTGTGGCGGGACCGACCACACTGGAAATTTCCGGGGGCGAATTGGGACTGGACGAACGGCTGATCACGGCTGTGCGAAACGTTCCCGGTGTCACGGCGGCCTCTCCGGTGATTCTTCAGACGGCGGTCAAGACAGGCGACGGATCGTCAAGCCGGGCGATCCAGGTACTGGGTCTGGATTTACTCGCCGAGATCGATTCACGAGGGTTTCGCATCGGTCGCCAGCCGACCGAACGCCGGTGGGAGACCATGCTTGATTCCAATGCGGTGCTGTTGGGGCGCAAGCAGGCGGCAGAATGGCATCTGTCGGTGGGCGATACGGTCGATTTCTTAGTCGGGCCCGGTATGGTGACCTGCCGGGTTTCGGGGATTCTGGAAGATGCCTCCGATCGGACCTCGTCCTGGGATCGCTTGGCGGTCATGGATATCGCGGCTGCACAAGTCACGTTCGGCATGGTGGGTCGTCTGGATCGAATTGATCTCCTCACCGAAGAGGGGAGGCCGGTGGAAGACATTGCGCAAGCGGTACGAGCGATCGTGCCGCCCCATGTCGTCGTCGAGCGGCCGACGAGCCGGACCAACCAGGTCGAGCAGATGTTGCGGGCATTCCGACTGAACCTCACCGTGCTGAGCTGGGTGGGGCTTCTGGTCGGAATGTTCTTGATCTACAACACGATGGCATTCGCCGTGGCGCAGCGCAGACGCGAGATCGGAATTTATCGTGCGATCGGGATGACTCAAACACGTGTGGCGATTCTGTTTCTCGCTGAAGCCGGGGTGTTGGGGTTGGTCGGAGGCGCACTGGGCAGTGCAACGGGATTTGTACTGGCTCGGCAACTGACCGCGCTCCTGAGCCGGACCATCTCGGACCTCTATGTTCCTGTGGGGTCGGAGGGCGGCCAGGGGATCGACTCCGGCTGGTTGTGGACGTTGTCGCTCGAAGGCCTTGCCGTGGGGTGCCTTGTCTCTATGGTAGGCGCCATCGGGCCGAGTCTGGATGCAGGCAGGACGGCACCGGCTCGTGCGTTGGCGCCAGGAGATTATGAAGCAGGACGTCGATTGCAAGTCGGCGTCTTGAGTCTCGTTGGGGTCGGACTGCTTGCCGTGACGGGGGCCCTGAGTTTCGCTGGACCGGTGGATGGCGTGCCGGTACCGGGCTATCTGGCCACACTCTGTTTGCTGGCTGGATTATCCTGTGTCGCACCGATCTGCATTACCGGGTGGCCGCGGAGTAGCCGGCGGGGAGGGCTCAACCCTGAGATGCAGGGGGTGATGCGTGAAATCGCGGTCGATCATGCTTCACGCAATCCGGGCCGTAACGGCGTCACTGTCTCTGCATTGATGGTCGGACTGGCCATCATGATCGGGGTCTTGGTCATGGTCCGAAGTTTCCGCCATACGGTGGAAGTCTGGGTGGCCGAGACGGTGATCGCGGATGTCGTGGTTGCCCCATCGCTCTGGCTGCGTGGAACGGAGGCTGGAAGCGTCGGCCGAAGCCTGCCGTCATCCTGGTTGGCCGTGCTGGCATCGATTCCGGAGGTCTCGGCGGTCGATACCTATCGCGATGTCCGGGTCATGGTCAACGGTCAGCGCGTCGCGATTGTCTCGCGCGATTTGCGCCTGCATGCGCGATTGAGCCGGTATTTGGTGCGTCAGGGGGAGTCGGCGGAACAGCTCAATCGCGCAGCGGAGATCGGCGGGGTGCTGATTTCTGAAATCCTGGCCGGCAAACTCGGAGTGCAAGAGGGGGATAATCTTGAAATCGTGACGCCGGAAGGGGCGAGGAGCTTTCCGGTTGTGGCCGTCTTTTACGATTATGCCACCGACGGCGGGAAGATTCTGATGGATCGCGGCCTGTACCAATCGCTATGGCATGACGAACTCGTCACGGTCTATCCCGTCTATCTGGCCGCCGGCGTGGATCTCGATCGGGTCAGAAATACGATGGCCGCCAGATTGCAGGACGCCGGGGGCGGCCGGTTTCCCCCGTTGCTGATCAGCAATGCCGAATTGCGGACAGAGATCTTAGAGATCTTCGATCGAACATTTCTGATGACCTACGTGCTCGAAGCCATTGCCGTTGTCATCGCGATGCTCGGCATCATCAATACGTTGGTGACATCGGTGTTGGAGCGAGGCCGGGAGTTTGCTACGATCCGGGCCATCGGCGCCAGCGGGGGGCAGGTGACGCAATTGGTATTGTGGGAGGCGGCCTACTTGGGTCTGGTCGGGATTGGGCTGGGTCTTGCCGGAGGAGGGGCGCTCTCACTGCTGCTGGTCAACGTCATCAACAAGCAGTCGTTTGGTTGGACCATTCAAATGATCATCCCTTGGGGGGGACTTGCGCAAGTGGTTGTTCTGGCAGGAGTAGCGACCCTTGTCGCCGGGTTTTTCCCAGCGCAGTGGGCTGCGCGACAGTCCGTAGCTGAGGGGTTGAGGGAAGAATAGGCATACCCGCTGTTCTATTCAAACGACGATGAGTGCGACCGGCTCGATGTTCATCGGCATTGTGGGAGCGGTGGTGTTTCTGCTGGCAGTCTTTGCGTTTGGTCAGCGGAACTGGAAAAACGGTTGCGTCTGGCTGGTGATCGGCATAGGAATCATTGCGGTACTGACCTATCTGGATAAACCGTCGTCGGCACCATGGCGGTAGGCAGCCCGGGTTGACTCGTGATATTCGTATCGCCGATAGACCTACTTGTGGGCATACCTCACTTGCCGGTCACCGTGTGTGCCAACCAGGGATAGGTTTCTGAGAGCCGCATCCTGGTTAGCACACACCCTCACTCCCAGGTCTTCCTCTGCGTGACCGATCCAGTATGCTCTGGTATGCCCTTTCAGCCCACGATCATCGAGTCAGCTCAACAGGCACGCGCTACTTTTTCTGCTCGTATGCTGCTCGAAGATCACTGGCTGGAGGGTGGGTATTGCTCACATATGAAATCGCCACGTAGCTGAGAACCCCTGCTCCAACAATAATGCTGCCGAGATACAGCCAGATCTTATCCATGGCGTCCTCCTTGATTGAGAGTGATCCCCGTATGAGGTCTATGGGGGCTCAGGAGACTGATGAACGCGTCTCGGTGATCCATAGTGACCTCACCGGTGCATGGAGCGGTAGAACATCGACAGCTAAAATTGTATTGCGAGAATGCAAAAATTTAAATTGGGGCAACTTCTTGCGGAAATCTTCCGGTGGCGGAATTCCACACTGTCGTGATGAGGGGTGGAGAGAGAAGAAGCGAAGCGTTCTTTAAGATCGGCTGCGGAAACTATCCAACGATTTGACCATATTCACAATGCGCGCCCGTGCATCCTCTGAGATCTCGGTGAATTGCACGCCCATCCCCGGATAGAACACGTGCCGTTCTTCCCGGGGTCGGATCCACGCCACTTTCCCTCGTGCGGTAATCGGCTGGGTTTGATCGTCAGGCAACACCAGTTCCAGCGAGAGGTCCGTCCCAATCGACTGCGGAGAGGTGGTTTCGATGAAAATTCCACCCCCTCCGATCTCACAGGTCACGCCGCTAAAGTCCGTACGACCTGACGCGGCGTAGCGAAGCTTTGCAGCCAGCTGACTGCGGGGATAATTTCGCACGGGCCGCGGCGTGCGGTCTGGTTTACTAAAACCGTGGACGAAGTCAATGATCGCGTCCCACGGGATCGTCCCCAGGTGCTCATCGGCCTGGCCGATCACGGCCAGTGTTTCCGCCGCACTGTCGAGTTGAAGTGTCTTGCCTTGGTGTTTCGCTGAATGTCTGACAGGCAGCTGCACCATGGTGTGTGACTTCTGTTTTCGGTTTGGTGGCGGTGACCCGGATCGAACGGGTGACCCGCGGCTTATGAGTCCGCTGCTCTGCCAACTGAGCTACACCGCCACGGTGAAGAGCGGGCGGAAAACGGATCCGATCATAGCCGAAGAGCGACAGCCATGTCCACCGTGTGCCTATCGGAATGTGGTCTCGATCTTCCGATGATCTCGTTGGAAAAACCTGGTAAGGTGTCTCCCTCCTGAGGGACGCCCACTATGCTGATTGGTAAAGGAAGAAGTGTAGTAATTACTGGTGCCTCAACGGGCATTGGTGCGGCCTGTGCGCTGTATCTGGACCGGTTGGGTTTCACGGTGTTTGCCGGGGTGCGGAACTCCCAGGACGGGGCAACGCTCCAGCGACAAGGGGTATCAGGGCTGATTCCGCTTTTACTCGATGTGACCGATGAAGTGCTCATCAAAAAAGCTCAAGCCTTTGTTTCTGAGAAAGTCGGAAGTAATGGATTATACGGACTGATTAACAATGCCGGCATTGCGGTCGTCGGTCCTCTTGAAGCGGTGCCGATTCCGGATTTGCGGCGCCAGCTGGAGATCAACGTCATCGGACAAGTCGCGGTGACGCAGGCGTTTCTGCCATTGATACGGAAGGCGCGAGGCCGTATCGTGAACATGGGATCGATCGCAGGCCGCGGAGCGATGCCGTTAATGGGACCGTATGCGGCGTCGAAATTCGCGCTGGAAGCGATGACGGATGCCTTGCGATTGGAGCTTCAGCAATGGGGGATCGAAGTTTCGATCGTAGAGCCCGGGGCCATTGCGACTCCGATTTGGGAAAAATCCGGAAAGGATGCCGCGGATTTGGAAACGGCCATGCCGATGGAACTGCGCAGCATGTATGCCGCGGTGGTGGCTGCGGTCAGAAAGGTTGTCGGGGAAGCTGCCGAACGGGCCATTGCAGCCGACGCGGTCGCGCAGGCGGTGGAACATGCACTCACGGCCTCTCGCCCGAAGACCCGGTATCTTGTGGGGACCGACGCGAAACTCCGGGCGCTCATGATCAAGCTCCTGCCCGATCGGCTGTCCGATGCCGTGCTCACCTGGGCGCTCAAGTTGCCCCGGTAGGAAAGTTAGGCGGGTGATTGTTAACGGTCAAGGTTGGACGAGCGACTGGCTAAACTGAGTGGATCGAAACGATTCGTGCCAGGACAGCAGCACCCAGCGTCCGTCACGACGCTCAAGCACACCGGTTTCCTGCATTGGAAGAACCATTCGTTTCAGTTGGTTCCCCTCGGCAACATAGCGGATGTAGTCGAGTTCCATGGCATACCAGGCCAGGTCGCCTTTACTCCACACCTTGAGTTCATGGATCGGGATTTCGAGCTTCTGCGCATTGACGAATTCATCCCGCAGCCCTCGCTCCAGTTCATCCCAGCCCACATATTTGCGGCCGGCAACCGCATAGCTGATGATGTCGGCATCGTGGGCCATCATCCGGGAAAGCGTCGCCAGATCCTTTTCGGCATTCGCGCGAATCATTCGACGGATGGCGGATTCGGGATCGGAGGGTTCTGCGGCGATCACCGTCGTGGCGGTGCCGATGAATAGGACCAGGCTCCACCAGGCGACATGTCTGAGACGGAACATGAAGGATTCTCTTTGGGTGACGGGTCCACGTCGAGAACGGCAAACGCAGCAGGGAACCTACAGGGCTTCGTCAGCGGTGTCAATTCAATGGAGACGGGGAATAGGACGGGACGGCATGGGCTAAAAGCACTTGAGGGGATTCCCACAAGAAGTGGAAATCCCCTCAAGACAACGAGCCTCGCCGAGATAAGAAGGAAATTACTGGCCCGTCTCGTCTCCGTAGATCGTCTCAACTACTCGTGGAAGTCCGGGCTTCTTGTCCTTGCTCCCTTCCTTCGGGCTATCCCCCGCGAACGCCGGGGCGCTGAATGTCACTGCCACTGCGACTGCCATCACAGCCATCAACATGCGCTTCATCATGAGACCCTCCTATGAAGAAGAAATGATAATAATTGTGTGGTACTCATTGGACACCTTCCCGGATGTCCAGCAAAAGTAGTGCCGCTCTGCTCTATTCGTAAGATGAAACACAGACCAATGGGTAATCAGCAGGTTAGGAAATTCTTCTCTGAAGTTGCGAATTATTTATCCTGCGGGTGCTGTAGAAGAATGGGGCAGATACGACCAAACTTCCTCATTAATCGTGTCCTCAGTCGCACTGCTTAAACCTGGACTGCCGGCAACGCGTGACCAGCTCCTGCGCCTGCTCGATCTGCGCGGCAGTCATGTGTGCGCGCAGCTGGTCTCGACGCATCACGGCTGCCTTCCCTTCTTCGCCAGGTAACATCGCACCGGCGAGGTCATACCACATGAACGCGCGAACCAGGTCTTTCCGGACGCCCCGGCCCCGTTCGTACATCAGGCCTAGATTGTTCTGCGGACCCACGTAGCCCTGCGCCGCCGCCTTCCGAAACCATGTCAGTGCCGTCGGGTAATCCTGCCGGACGCCTCGTCCTTTTTCATGCATCAGGCCCAGATAGAACTGGGCCGATGCGACCCCTTGTTCCGCCAGGGGACTAAAAAGGCGAGCCGCCTGTGTGTACTCACCACGCTCATACGCAAATTCCGCCTCCTCAAGAGACTCTGCCGCCACAACGGACGGTAGACTTGTGCCTGCCGCACCGGTCAGAACCAACAGTAGTACACAGAACACACGCCACATCGATCACCCGCCTTTCAGCACTACACGGTTGCACTTAGTGTACTGCAAAGTCCGAGGCTAATACATCATTCCTGAGATGAGAGGAGAGCAGGGAGGGGGAGGCGGGGAAGGTATTGGCTGCGAATATTACTTCACGAGTCACGATTCACGTGTGGCTGAAAAGCGTGGCGGCGCTGGGAGGAGGCGACTGACTCACTTTGCCTATTGCGGGATTAGCGGTAAGCGAACACGTCCATCTGAATCGATTTGATGGGCGTGGCTTCGCCGTGCACCATACGTCGAACTCGTTCCGTGGCGTCTCGGCTGAACACCGGTTCGCCGCAGTGAAGGCAGATGGTTGCAGGAATTTGCTCAACTCGTACGGGCTTCCCATCGATGTCAAACACCTCGTTTACCAGTTCCTGACGGCTCTCGGTTTTTCCACATACATGACAGCGAAACATGGCTACCTCCGTCTGGCGTAATCATACCACTCTGCTGGGTCCGGCTCATAGATCGTAATAATCTTCAGCAGATCGGAGTCGACGTGAGAGACTTGGATATGTAAGGGACGGCCCGCTTCGGTGAACCCAAGCAAGAGACTGCTGGGTGCATACTTATCTTCAGGATAATCTTCAATGATTGAGGCTTGAGCTCCCGCCTGCTGGATTTCGACGTCGCTGATATTGCGTTCGACTACGCGTTTAAAGGCGTGGCGGCTGAACTCGAACTTGCCGGTGGATAGTTGTCGGCGAATGTCGTCCAGCGTTTTCATCGGGTGGGGTGGCGCGACTATAGCGGAAGGCTTCGTTCAGCACAACACGACGCGTGCGGGGGTATGAGGCAGGGTTGATTATTGACGCTTCATAAAAGTACGGGGTTAAGTCTTGTTTTGTGCATTTCCCATCATCCATTCATCAACGTCCAGCTCGCGCGGCCACGGCAAAGTGAAGGAAGTAACGGTCGAGGTCAGCAAGGTTGCTGCCGTACTCTGTTCCGCCCTGCATGGCGTCGCAGAGGAGTTCGCGGGCACGGGTCAATTCTTTGCGCCGGCCTCTACAGCAGTCATCCGCGATCGTCAGGTCCAGCAATTCCAATGCGCGGATGAACGGCTGCTCGCAGCGCTGCTGGTCCTTTCCGTACCATCGGGCGGCGCGTCCGACCTCGCTACCGACATTTGCCAGTTGTTCCATGAGGGACAAACTCTGCCACCGTCCGGAGGCCAATTGTTCGTGAATGGATGCCATGTCGTGTCTCTCGCCATGCACGAGAGATCCGAAAATGAACCGGGTGTCTTTTTCTGTTACCGTTTAACCACGTTGCATCTCCTTGTCCTTCCCTGGAGGCGAGGCTTACACGGCCAGCGGGGTGAGCGTAAAGATTCTCCCGTATCGTGCTGCGGTCACGGTATCGCCGGCTTTCAGCGCCGCCCGGACATCGTCGAGCTTATAGGCATCGGCCACTGAGAGATAAGGCGACCATTCATCCGCATTGATCAGCAGTTCAATATCGACCTCGGCCAAGTACCGTCCTTCATGAACCAATTTCGTCCGCTTCTGTGTTCTCATGTTCGCCTCCTCGTAAATCCTTCTTGCCAGATGGCTGGGTCCGGTCTATAGGCTGTGACAAGTACTGCCGGCTCTACATGGCCTTTGGGAATTCCCCAGAGGATGTGAAGAGGGTTGCCGGCCCTGTCCCGTTGCAATACGAGTGTGCAAGGCCCTTTGGGATAATCAGGATAATCTTCGACGACCACACCCTGAGCGATGCCTTCCAGAATATCGCGTGCAAACATATCATCGGCTGCCAATTCGTCATATCCATGCTCTGAAATCCGAACCGCGTGACTGGCGACAAGGCGTTTGATTCGCTCGAATGTGTCGCTCATGACGTTCTACGGGCCAGTTTTCCATTCATAGAGGCTATAGCATGCGGTGATAATAGCGGCAATCGGTGGTGCAGTCTACTGCGAGGGTCCTGTGAAATCCAACTTTGCGATGTCTGGGATTACGTTGGTTTTGGGAGAAGGTCTTGCTCTGTGCATGCCCTGTCATGCCCGATCATCGCCCAACTCAGGCCTTGGTAGTGAAACGAAAATAGGGGGCGTTCCCGTACTGACGGGCTCGTTTATCCAAGATTGCCTAGGCGGGATTGGAGGATGCTGATGGCGGCGATGGCGGCGGTTTCGGCTCGGAGAATAGATGGTCCGAGGGTAATCGGCTGAATGCCTGCTTGCTCAGCCAGTGCGAGTTCCTCCTGGCTCCAGCCTCCCTCTGGTCCGATCACGATCAGCACGGAATCGGTCGGCTCGGTCGGCAGCAAGACCGTTTGTAAATTCTTCCCGTCTCGCCGTTCGGTGAGCATGATGGTGACGGTGCCGGTTGGACGGTTCTTCAGCAGTGCGGCGAGGGATTGCGGCGCTGTGATTGTAAGCACGCGCCACTGTTCCGATTGCTGAGCAGCTTCCACCGCGATGCGCTGCCACCGGGAGAGCTGATGGTCCACGCGGTCGGCTCTGAGCTGCACCACACTGTGTCTGCTTTCCACCGGCACGAGTTCATCCACCCCCAGCTCAACGGCTTTCTGAACCACCCAGTCCATCTTTTCGCCCTTGAGCAGGGATTGGCCGAGGATCAGCCTAGGCGTAGTGCGGGGCGGTTTCTGGACTGCCTTGAGAATGCGTCCGATGATGGCTCGTTTGGACACGTCGGTGATTTCGACGCGGTACCGATGGCTTGCTCCGTCGCCGAACAGGACGATCTCGCCGACGGTGATGCGGAGGCTATCCCGGAGATGGATCAGCAGGTCGCCGGTGATGGAGATGGTCGGTGACGTGATGCACTCAGGGGGAACAAAAAATACGGGCATGCGGGACTCAGAGATCGAGGGGAGGGCGGACTTACTCGAAAAATGTCTTCATCTTGTCGAAGAATCCATCTCCGTTGGCGTCCATGACCATGCCGCTTTCCCTGGCAAACTCGGTGAGCAGTTCTTTCTGCTTGGCCGTGAGTTTGTTTGGGATTTGGACCTTGATCACGTACAGATGGTCACCGGTTGAGCCGCCTTTCAAGCTGGGAATCCCGAGCCCTTTGATCCGCAGCACCTTGTCATGTTGGGTGCCGGCTGGAATCTTGATGACGGTCTCGCCTTTGAGCGTCGGGACTTCGACTTTTCCACCGAGCGCCGCGGTAATGAAGCTGATCGGCACATCGCACAGAATATCAAGCCCTTTCCGCTGAAATACCGGATGGGGTTTCACGGTAATGGCCACATAGAGATCGCCGGGTGGTCCGGCATTGGGACCATGTTCCCCCTCGTTGGCGAGACGGAGCCTCATACCGGTTTCGATGCCGGCGGGAATATGCACGGCAATCGTTCGTTCCTTGTACACGCGTTGCCGGCCTTGGCACGCGGTGCACGGTTCGGTTACAAGCCGGCCGGCGCCCTCACACTGGCCGCAGGGGCGGCTGACGCTGAAAAATCCTTGCTGGAAACGGATCTGCCCCGTTCCTTTGCAGCTGGGGCAGTGCTTGATCGCGTGGGGGGATTTTGCGCCCGTGCCTCCGCAATCCGTGCAGAGCTCCCATCGCGGAATCTTGAGCTTGGCGTCCTTGCCATAGACGGCTTCTTCGAACGACACCTCCAGATTGTATTGCAGATCGCTGCCGCGTTCTGTCCGGCCTCCGCCGCCTCCTCGGGCCTGACCGAAGAAATCTTCGAAGATGTCGTTGAACACATCCCCGAACCCGCCCCGGCCGAAGTCGAACCCGTCGGGACCTTGCTGGGCTCCGGCATGGCCGAACGCATCGTAGCGCTTCCGCTTGTCCTGATTGCTGAGCGTCTCGTAGGCTTCGTTGATTTCTTTGAACTTTTCTTCGGCGGCTTTTTTTTGATGGTCGCCGGCGTGGAGATCGGGATGGTGCTGGCGGGCCAGCCGCCGATAGGCCTTCTTGAGGTCCTCATCGGAGGCCTCTTTTTCGACGCCCAGGATATCGTAGTAGTCGCGTTTGCTCACGGGTGCCATTGCTCGAGAGATACAGAAAGACCGAGTTTCGTCATGCGTGCTGGAAACTCGGCCGATCCGTCTACCGCGTATTCTATGCTACTTCTTGTCTTTGTCTACTTCTTCAAATTCTGCGTCCACGACTTTCTCGTCCGTTTTGGCGTTCGCGCTGTCCGCGCCATCGGTGCTGGGGCCTGCGGTGCTCTGCGGCCCTGCCGACGCCGAGGCTTTCTTATACATTTCCTCAGCCAGTTTGTGCGACGCGGTCATGAGGGTTTGCGTCGCCGACTCAATGGCTTCGGCATCCGGGCTTTCGAGCGCTTTCTTCAGCGCGGCCACGGCGTCCTGGATTTTGGTCTTCTCCTCCGCGGCCACCTTGTCGCCGTATTCCGTGAGGTTCTTCTCGGTCTGATAAATCAGATTGTCCGCTTGGTTCTTGGCTTCGGCCAGCTTGCGCCGCTTCTTGTCGTCTTCCGTATGAGCCTGCGCATCCTTGACCAGCTTTTCAACCTCGTCCTTGTTGAGCCCGCTCGACGCCGTGATTCGGATCGACTGTTCTTTCTGCGTCGCCAAGTCTTTGGCCGCCACATGGACGATGCCGTTGGCGTCGATGTCGAAGGAGACGTCGATTTGCGGCATTCCGCGAGGAGCCGGCGGAATGCCGACCAGGTCGAATTGGCCCAGCAGCTTATTGTCGTTGGCCATTTCGCGCTCGCCTTGGAAGACCCGGATCGTCACGGCGGTCTGATTATCGGCCGCCGTCGAGAACACCTGACTCTTTTTGGTCGGAATGGTGGTGTTGCGCTCGATGAGCTTGGTGAAGACTCCCCCCAGCGTTTCAATGCCGAGCGAGAGGGGGGTCACGTCGAGCAGCAGCACATCCTTCACTTCGCCCTTGAGCACCCCGCCCTGGATGCCGGCGCCGATCGCCACCACTTCATCCGGATTCACCCCACGGTGCGGCTCTTTCCCGAAAAACTCCTTCACCACCTGGATGACTTTCGGCATGCGCGTCATTCCACCGACTAAGACGACTTCGTTGATGTCGCGCGCGGAGACCCCGGCATCCGCGAGGGCTTTCCGGCACGGTTCAACCGTTTTCTGAACCAAGTCGTCCACGAGCTGCTCCAATTTAGAGCGGGTCAGCTTGGTCACCAAGTGTTTGGGGCCGCTCGCATCGGCGGTGATGAAGGGGAGGTTGATTTCCGTTTCCTGCGACGAGGAGAGCTCGATCTTGGCCCGCTCCGCCGATTCTTTCAGGCGCTGGAGCGCCATCCGGTCTTTCCGGAGGTCGATGCCCTGGTCTTTTCGAAACTCGTCGACGAGCCAATCCATCACCCGAAGATCGAAGTCGTCTCCGCCGAGATAGGTGTCGCCGTTGGTGGACTTCACCTCGAAGACACCTTCGCCGATTTCGAGAATCGAGACATCGAAGGTCCCGCCGCCCAAGTCGTAGACGGCGATGCGCTCATCCTTCTTCTTGTCCAATCCGTAGGCGAGCGACGCCGCGGTCGGTTCGTTGATGATCCGCAGCACGTTCAGACCGGCGATCTGGCCGGCATCCTTGGTGGCTTGCCGCTGGCTGTCGTCGAAATAGGCGGGAACCGTCACCACGGCCTCGGTGATTTTTTCGCCGAGGTAATCTTCCGCCGTCTGGCGCATTTTCTGGAGGATCATGGCCGAGACTTCCGGGGGACTGTACCGCTTGCCCCGCAGCTCGACATGGGCATCGCCGTTGTCGGCCTCGACCACTTTATAGGGCAGCCGTTTGATGGCCGCCTGCACTTCGGGGCTTTTGAACTTCCGCCCCATGAGACGTTTGACCGAGAAAATGGTGTTTTCCGGATTGGTGATGGCCTGCCGCTTGGCGATTTGGCCGACGAGACGTTCGTTCTTATCGGTGATGGCCACGACGGAAGGAGTGGTGCGGCTCCCTTCGGCATTGGCGATGACGACAGGGTCTCCGCCGCTCATAATGGCGACGCAGGAATTCGTGGTGCCGAGGTCGATGCCGATGACTTTACCCATTGGTGGACTCCTTCCTTCTCAATATCAACGGTTCACTACAATGATCCGGTCAGTTCGGAGCTGCCTCGTGTTCGTTTGCGGTTGCAGGTCCGGATGAGACGCTGACCATGGCGGCGCGGAGCATTCTTTCATGCAGCCGATAGCCTTTTTGAAACTCCTCTACGACGTGATTGGAGGGCACGTTGTCGGATGGCACATGTGCGACAGCCTGATGCGTGGTTGGATCGAATACGTGGCCGATCGTCTCGATCGCCTGCACACCGAATTTGGCAAGGCTGCCGGACAGTTGTTTCAGCGTCAGATCCACGCCCTGAACTAACGCGGAACCTGTCCCCTGATCGGAATCGCGTGCGGCCTTGATCGCCCGTTCCAGATTGTCGATGACAGGCAGCAATTCTCTCAGGAGCTGTTCGTTGCCGAACTTGATCTGATCCCGCTGATCGCGCTGAGCAAGCCGCTTATAGTTTTCGAACTCGGCCGCCTGCCTCAAGTATTTATCGTTCAGCGCGTTGCATTCGTCGGTCTTTGAGCTTAGAGCTTTTTGTGCTTCCACAAGAAGAGGATCGGCCTCCGCGGTATTCGATGCCGCTTCACCTGCACCGCCATTCTCTAACCCCTCAATTGTACTCACTTTTACCTCGATGTTGTCCTGCTCTTGGTTGATGCGTGTGCCTATTCGTGCAAGCAGATATCCATAGCGGGGGAGAAGTCAACAGAGGGGGAAAAGAAATGTCCCGAAAAAATGAGGGAGATGGCCCGATGTGGTGGTTTCAGGAGGGTGACGTTGTGCCATGCGTGCGCCGGTAGAGGAACTCGAGTCCTTCCAAGGTCAATAATGGTTCAATCTTTTGAATCGAGGTGGTTTCCGGGGCGACGACAGCGGCGAGTCCTCCCGTGGCAATGACATAGGACGAATGTCCCATTTCCTGCTGCATACGTCGAACGAGGGCATCGACCAGGCCGGCGTAGCCATACAGGAGCCCTGCTTGTATGCTGCTTGCCGTGTCGGTGCCGATGACGGTCTTGGGTCTCGCCAGTTCAACTTTACTTAATTTGGCGGCGCGGGTGAACAGCGCTTCGGCTGAAATACCAAGACCTGGGGCAATGGCCCCGCCGAGGTAGTCTCCACCCTGGGTGACAGCACAGAAGGTCGTGGCGGTGCCGAAGTCCACAATAATGAGGTCACGGTGAAACTTGTGGTAGGCGGCGGCGGCATTGACAATACGGTCGCTGCCGATTTCCCCGGGATTCTTGTATCGAAGCGTCAGACCTGTGTCCATCTCCGAAGTGACGATGAGCGGTGTGCAGCCAAAATAAGAGCCGGCCATCGACTCGAACGTTTCCGTGAGGGAAGG
>DCZO01000013.1:65442-167283 GCA_002331335.1 Nitrospira sp. UBA2082
CAGAGGACGCCGTATTCATCAACCGTCGCTTTTGGATTCGTGGCCAGTCGCCAATGGGCGAGGAGGGAGGAGCCCTCAAAAATGCCCCAGACGACGTTCGTATTGCCGATGTCGATCGCAACGAGCATGCTGCGTATTGTACCTGCTGGACGATGCATCCGCTACTCCCGAAGATGAATGACGTCCGCGGCGCGTATATCGAGGAGAGGCGGTCGCTGTGCTCCCGAAGAGGGGGTGCTCGGCCGGACTTGCAGTACCCCGTCGGCTCCGATGGATTCAGCTGTGCCCAGCAGTTCTTGCTCATCACCCAGAAGAAGACGGACACGTTTGCCCAGAGTGCCGCAACGGGACACATAGGCGTGACGCAATCGATCAGGTCCGCGCGCCTGCAGCTCATCGAGGCCGTGCTCAAGTTCAAGTAGTAGTTGAGCAAGAAGCCTAACTCGATTGATAGGTTGCTGAGAAATTGCATAGATCGATGTTGCTGTTTGACGCAAGTCTTCCGGAAATGATTCCTCCGTCATATTCACATTGAGGCCAACCCCAATTACGACGATCGGGGTGTCGGCTGACCTGTGAGTGCTCTCACACAAAATGCCGCCCACTTTGCGTTCCTGGAATAAGAGGTCGTTCGGCCACTTCAGAGATAACGGCACGGACGTTGTCGTGTGAACTGCCTCTGCCGCTGCCAGGGCACTGACGAGGGGCACCCAAGAGAGCCATTCCGAAAGGGTGAGTGCGGAGCCGATGCCACGGACCACGGAGGAACAATAGATGTTGGCGCCGGGGGGGGAATACCAGTGACGTGCCCGACGGCCTCGCCCGGCCGATTGTTGTTCGGCCACAACTACAGTTCCATGTGCGGCGCCGGCTTGAGCCAGGCGCAGGGCTTCGGAATTGGTTGAGGCAAGTTCCTGATGCACGTGGAGCTGTTGTCCGAACGACTTTGTTGCCAGCGTGCTGCGAATGTCGTCGAGCGTGAGCGGAGCGGTGGACAGCATGGTCAGGTGGACCGGCGTGCAGAGCCTCGAACGGGAGATAAGATCAGACTCAGTGACGCAGCCGGGGCCGAGTGAGTGAGCGCACCGATCGAAATACGATCGGCGCCGGCCGCGGCCATGGCGCGAACGTTCTTCAAGGTAATTCCCCCCGACACTTCCACTGTGGCGCGGCCGTTGATCAGTTTGACTGAACGGCGCACCATGACCGGAGTCATATTGTCCAGCAGAATGATGTCGGCTTTTCCCGCGAGCGCCTGCCGGACTTCCGAAAGAGATTCGGCTTCAACGATGATGGGCATCGAGCCTGTTGCCTTCGCCTTTGCCAATCGGCAGGCGGACCGGACGGCCTGTTTGCTAGGACGTAGAAGCGCCAGGTGGTTGTCTTTCACCAAGATGCCATCGCTAAGCGACATGCGATGATTGACCCCGCCGCCGAGTCTGACCGCCCATTTTTGAAGGGTGCGCCAGCCGGGGAGTGTCTTTCGGGTGTCCAATATGCGGGCTCTGTATCCTTTGACGGCTGTGCAGAACCGGTATGTCAGCGTGGCAATGCCGGATAAATGTTGGAGGAAGTTCAGCGCGACCCGTTCAGCCTGCAAGATCGATCGCCCGTCTCCGGCCACGTGCATGATCGGCTCACCGTTCTTGGCCGGTTCACCATCATGACGGACGACTGTGACGGTGAGTGTGGGATCAACCATGAGAAAGGTCTGCACGGCTGCGGCCATTCCAGCCACGATCAACGGCTGTTGCGCGACAATCGTGGCGCGGGCCGGCACCGGTTTTGAGAAGAGCGCGGAGGTGGTGATGTCGCCTTGACCGAGGTCTTCTTCCAGTCCATGCCGGACCGCACGGCGAATCTCTGCGGCGGGGAGCCTGGCCATCGATCACGTTCCCAGCATGGCGCGCAGCTGCGCCTCACTGCTGGCCAGCAATGCGCGGTCACGAGACAGGGTGCGTACCCGCTCTTGATGTTCGGTGATCACCTCCGGCGGCGCTTTTGATACGAATTCTGCATTCTTCAGTTTTCCGTCGAGCCGCTGCGATTCCTTGTCGGTGTCGGCAAGTTGCTTGGCCAGCCGGTCGAGCGCTTTCTTGAGATCGACGTCGCCGGACACCACGATGCCCACCGACAGGCCTTCCGTCACGAGTCGAAGCAGTTTTGCCGCGGGCCACTCTTTTGCCGGTGCCACGTCGGTCGCGCCCTTGCTAAGGTGGGCCAGATGCGGCCGTAACTGATGGAGCCTCTGTTGCCTGTTCGGATCGTCGTGCCCGACATGAAACGGGATCTGCTGTCCCGGCGGATAATTCAAGAGGACTCGACCGGTGCGGACAAGACCGACCGTCTGTTCCAGCAGCGCGAACTGCTGCTCTGCCTCAGGTGACGTCCATGTCTGATCGAAGGTCGGATACTGCTGCACGACGATGCTCTCACCCTGATGGGGAATTGTCTGCCAAATTTCTTCCGTGATGAACGGCATGAACGGATGAAGCAACCGCATGGTCGTCTCCAGAGTCTCGACCAGTGTGTGCCGCGTGCTTGCTCCGTCCGGATGGTCGGGCGTTTGGAGGACCGGTTTGATCAATTCCACATACCAGTCACAGTACTCGTGCCAGATGAATTGATAGAGGGCTGTGGCGGCGCGATCGAATCGGTACGATTCCAGCTCCGCCGTGACGTCGCGGATCGTGTGATTGAGGCGGCTCAAGATCCATTGATCGGGGAACGTCCGCTCCGTCGTCGGTAAGGGAGATCGCGGGCCGTTGAGGTACATCAGCGCAAACCGGGCGACGTTCCAAATCTTGTTGGCAAAATTGCGGTAGCCCTCGATCCGTTCTTCTGCCAACTTGATATCGCGTCCCGGCGAGGCCATCGAGGCCAACGTAAACCGAAGGGCATCGGTCCCGAATTGGTCCATGACGTGCAACGGGTCGATCACGTTGCCTTTGGACTTGCTCATCTTCTGGCCCTCGGCATCGCGGACCAGCGCATGGATGTACACATCCTTAAAAGGCACATCGCCCATGAACTTCAAGCCCATCATGATCATCCGGGCGACCCAGAAAAACAGAATATCCAGGCCCGTGACTAAAGTGGATGTCGGGTAATAGGTTTTCAGCTCGGGCGTCTGCTCCGGCCATCCCAAGGTTGAGAACGGCCACAGGGCGGAAGAGAACCAGGTGTCAAGTACGTCGGGGTCGCGCAATAATTGCCTGCTGCCACAGACAGGACATTGGGCTGGATCCGACTTGGAGACAATCGGCTTGGCACCTTGCAGGATCGCCGTCCGGTCAGCGGTGGTGACGATCTGACGGTCGTTGCAAGCTCGGCAGTACCAGGCCGGAATTTGATGCCCCCACCAAATTTGCCGGGAGATGCACCAGTCTTTGATCTCCCGCATCCATCCAAGATAGTTGTTCACCCAGCCTTCTGGAATGATGCGAATCCGCCCCTCCTCGACGGCTTTAATGGCGGGATCAGCAAGGGGCTGAATCTTTACGAACCATTGCGGCGACAGATAGGGCTCAACGACCGTCTTACATCGGTAGCACTTGCCGACGGCCATCTTGTGATCGTCGGTTTTTTCGAGGATTCCCCGTTCACGGAGGAGGGCTTCGACCTTGGGCCGCGCTTTGGAGACGGGGAGACCTCGAAGCATGTCGATCACTGATGTCTCGACTGCTCCCTTCTGCATTCCAGTTGAGTCGAGCAAAGCGGCATGATCGAGTATCGCAATTCGAGGCAGCCCATGCCGCTCTCCTGCTTCGTAGTCATTGAAATCATGAGCCGGCGTGATCTTGACCGCACCAGTGCCGAACTCCAGATCGACGAGGATCTGATCACCGACGATCGGGATCTCGCGGGTGGTCAGCGGCAGACGGACTTTCCTGCCGATCAGATGGCGATAGCGAGGGTCTTCCGGATGAACGGCAACGGCCGTATCGCCTAACATGGTTTCCGGGCGGGTGGTGGCGACGGTTAGGACGGTGTCCGAATCGTCAGCCAAGGGATAGCGGATGTGGTAGAGCTTACCCCGCGCATCTTCATGTTCTACTTCAATGTCTGAGAGCGCCGTCAGGCAACGTGGGCACCAGTTGATCAGTCGCTCACCGCGATAGATCAGTCCATCTTCATACAGCCGGACAAAGACTTCGAGGACCGCCTTCGACAACCCTTCGTCCATGGTGAATCGCAACCGGTCCCAGTCGCAGGATTCGCCGAGCTGTTTCTGCTGGTTGATGATCGTATTGCCGGATGTGGATTTCCATTGCCACACCCGTTCAACGAATCGTTCCCGTCCCAGCGACTCGCGTGACAGCCCTTCGGCCATGAGTTGCTTTTCCACCACGTTTTGCGTCGCGATGCCCGCATGGTCGGTGCCGGGAAGCCAGAGGGTGTTGCGCCCTTGCATGCGGCGCCATCGGATCAGAATATCTTGCAGCGAATGGTTGAGCGCGTGGCCGACGTGGAGCGAGCCGGTCACGTTCGGCGGTGGAATGACGATGCAGTAGGGCTGGTCCGGACGGTCGACGGCTGCGCGAAAATAGCCACGGGTGATCCATTCCCGGGACCACCGGTCTTCGACAGATTTGGGTTCGTATGTCTTCTCCAATTGCGGCGTGCTCATGATACATTCCAGGAAAGGAAGGGGCGCATCTTAACATGTCTGTGCGGCCCAGCAAATGGCGTGGAAAGGCGGCTTGTGACCCTGTCCGGCCTATGCTATACAAACTCTGTCAAAAGGAATTTACTCACTTTACTGTAGGGAGCTGGCATGGCACGAGGACGTGAGAAGGATCGCAAGACAAGACGGAAGCATCGAAAGAATGTGAAGCGGGTGAAGGCCTTGGTGAAGGCGCGTCGAGCAGCGGCAAGGCGCGGGAAGAAAGGGTAAGGGGCTTCGGCGAAGCCGCAGTAGGACTACGGGTCGTCGATCAACCGTTTGAGTTCCGCTTTGATCTGTTGTTCAGCCAGTCCCGGGACAAGCTGCTGGACCGCCTGCCCGACGGTATTTTCGGCAACGGTTCGTATGAGGTCGTCGGCCATCAGGGGCGCCTGTTTCAACACGGCCGCCTGGATCTCATCCTTGATCAACTGATCGATCGAACCAACTTGCTCGTGAATGATCGTGGGGAGGTATTTGCGGATGCTGGCTTCGGCCTGTTCGTGCACCCACTGATCGAGGGTTGTTTTGACCACCGATGCGACCATATCGGATACGGATTGTTTGACGATCGGTTCAAAGGTCGCCAGTTTCTTTTCCAGCAGGGATGGCAATTCTTGGGACACCAGAGGGTGGATGACTGACACCAGATACTCCTGGGACAGGATATCGCCGAGTTGAGCCCGCACTTCCTTGTGAACAATCGGCTGAACATTGATTGAAAGCTTGAGGTCGTCGTCATTCGAAATGGGACGCGGCACGGGTGTAGGCTGCTGTCCTTTGCCCAAGGACTGGAGGAGCGGGGCCGACACCTTGGCTTGCGGATCTCCCGTGTTCGCGGGAGATGCCGGTGCCGCGGGGCGTGTCATGCGAGGGCTGTTCTGCTGAGCTCCGGCCTGCTCCGTCGGCTCGTTCACGCGAAGGACAGGGTTCGGAGCGTCGTCCTCCTGATCGTCTAAACCGGTCGAGGTCGGGGGCCACGTGCGCCGTTTGAGTCCCGTGGTGGCGGCTCCCTCTGGTTGTTGCATGGACTTGATGAGAGTGAGCAAGTCGTCCGACTGGATTGGCTTGTTGAGGAAGGCCTTGACCCCCAATGTGCGGAGGAGTTTTTCATCCGGGTGATCGGCCGGATTGACCAATGAAATGAGAGACGTTTCGGCTAAATGAGCGAGCTTATGGATTTCCTTGCAGAAACCGGAGAACGTGATGTTGTTCAGTTGGTAATCGGCAATAATCAGCGCGGGGTTCATCTGTCGAGCCGCTTCCAATGCCGCGGGACCGTCCTGGAACCCCATCACTTCAAACCCCTCCGGGGTTGACAGTTGCTCGACCAACCGGCGAACGGCCGGGCTGCTGTCGACGACGAAGATGGGAGATGGCATCGAATGCTCCGTATTTCTTAGGCTTTTACGAAGCTAGCAGTGAGGGTATTCTTTGTCAAGAAAACCGCTGATCGGCGATCCTGGTGAAGGTACGGTGGCCTCAGCAGCAGCAGAACTCGTAGAACCAGAGGACTAATGGACATCAGCCATTCGATTAGAGTCGTTTTCTTCGACGCAGCCGATACCCTCTTCCATGTCAAGGGGTCCGTGGCCGAAATTTATCTTCGGCATGCGGCGGAATTCGGCTTCGCGCAGACGCCGGAGTCCCTCCCGGCCATCAAGCAGGCTTTTGGCCGGGCTTTTCGTGACGCTCCGCCACCGATATTTGCCGCGACGGAGCCGGCGCAGATCAAACACAGCGAGCGCCTCTGGTGGTTTGACATCGTGCACAACGTGTTTTATCGAGTCGGAATGTTCGAGCGGTTTGACGACTTTTTCGAGCGAGTGTTTCAGGTGTTTGAAGAGCCGGGGTCCTGGCAGCTGTTTCCTGAGACGGTACGGACACTGGCCGCTCTCAAGACGCAGGGAGTGGAACTGGGTATCATCTCAAACTTCGATTCACGGCTCTTTTCCGTACTGCGGGGATTGGGACTCGCGGATGCGTTCGACACGGTCACGATCTCCAGTCTGGCGCAGGCTGCGAAGCCGGCTCCCAGGATCTTTCAATTAGCGCTGGACAAGCATGCCGTCGATCCGGAAGAGGCCCTGCACATCGGCGACAGTCTACGGGACGATGTCGAGGGGGCCCGCAAGGCTGGGTTGCACGCGATTTTGCTGGATCGCAAAGGGACCCAGCAAGGGACTGATATCCGATCGATCCGAACGTTGGATGAACTGCTCCCATTGATCGAGCAGCTATAGCAGAGAAGTTACGGTTCAGGATAACTGCGATCTCAACCTCAGCCCTAACCTGAACCTCCTTCAGGCGCAGACCAGCAACGGCACCACGTCCTTGGCGCGTCCCTGTAAGGAGACATCGACAAGACTCGTGTGAGGCGTCACGTCGAGATTGATTTCCACGACGAACGCGCCAGCCTCTTTTGCAATCGAGGCAAAACCCGCAGCCGGGTACACGACACCGGACGTGCCGATGATGAGGCACAGGTCGCAAGAGCGAAGGGCTGCGTCGCTTCGCCGGAGGTCCTCTTCCGCGAGCGATTCACCGAACCAGACGATGTGGGGACGAAGCAGGCTATGACAGGCTGTGCACTTCGGTAGGATCTGGATTGGAACGTCTCTGTTCTCCACAACCCGCCGGCATCCGGTGCAGCGGACCATCCAAATATTGCCGTGAATCTCGGACAGTTTGCGTGATCCCGCCGCCCGGTGCAGACCGTCCACGTTTTGGGTGATCAGCCAGAATTGCGGATGCTGCCTTTCCATCTCGGCAACGGCCTCATGGGCGGCGTTGGGCCGTTTCGTGGCGATCAACTCGCGGCGCCAGTTGTACCATTCCCAGACCAGCCGTGGGTCCTGTGCAAAGGCACCGGGTGTCGCCAGGTCTTCCGCGCGAAAATTCCGCCACAATCCATCTGTGCCACGAAACGTCGGGACCCCGCTGTCGGCCGAAATCCCGGCGCCGGTGAGCACGACGACGCCTTGTGCTGCGGCAAGCTTTTCTCTGACGAGTCCCAGACCGGAACCAGGTGCCATAGTGGTTCAGTCTCCAACTGAGCGGCTGCGCCACTGCGCAGGCACATGCTATAGTACCCCCGCATTGTCCGCAATCACGGGGATGGCAACATGAAAGAAATCTTGATGCTCGGCGCCGGATCGGTCGGCGGATTTTTCGGGGCGCGATTGGCCAGGCAGAATCCCGGCGTATCGTTCTTGCTGCGGCCCAATACGCTGGCGGCGGTGAAACGAAATGGGTTGACGATCCGCAGCGTCGACGGGACGTTTACGGTCAGACCGCAGGCCGCCTCGGATGCGCGGGAACTTCCCCGGCCTGACCTCATCGTGCTTGGAGTGAAGGCCTATGATCTCGACGAAGTCCTGGACCAGATTGAGCCGGTTCTCACGGACAAGACAGTGATCCTCACGTTGCAGAACGGGATCGATACCGAAGATCGTCTGCTCGCGCGCCTTCAGCGGGATTGCGTCGTGGGCGGAGTCGCCTATATCTATTCCAAGATCGCCGAGCCCGGCGTGATCGATCACTATAAGAAAGGCGCTGTGGCCATCGGAGAACTGATGGGCCATGAGAGTACGCGGTTGTTGGCCATCCGAGATCTCTTCGCTTCAGCCGGGATTCCATGCCACTTGTCTAAAGACATTCGTCGGGCCAAATGGGAGAAGATGTGCTGGAACTGCGTCTTTAACCCGATCACCGTGCTTATTGACGACCATGTGGCCAAGGCACTGGATCACCCGGAGATGACGGGCGTGATCCGGCAAATCGTCGGGGAAGTGGCGGCGGTCTCGGCCGCGCTGAAGGTGCCGCTGCCAGCGGATATGCCGGAACGGGTCGTCAAAACTACGCAGGAAATTCGTGACATTCACACCTCCATGTATGACGATTGGAAGGCGGGCCGGCGAACAGAAATCGACTATCTGAATGGCTATATCGTGAAGAAGGGACGCGAACTGGGTATTCCCACTCCGGTGAACGAAGCCCTGACGGCGATGATCAAGACGATTACTGAGAAGGAACACACCGGTCCAGGCTGGATACGGATTGAAGGGGCGGTGGTTCAACCGGTGTCATTCGACCGCACGGCCATTGCGGCTTTGCCGGCGGAGCACTATCTCGATGTGTCAACGGTCATGCCGGACATGAAGGGGCGGGGGATCCGGCTGAAAGGATTGCTCGATATTCCGGCCTTGGCGATCGATGCGGATCATGTCGCCTTTCATGCCGTGGATGGAAAGTATTCGGCCTGTCTCACGCTTCAACAAGCCAGAGAGTACGGCGTACTCGTCTTTGAACTCGATGGAGCGCCATTGCCCGATGCGAAGGGTGGCCCGTTTCGCCTGATCACACCCGGTCTGGGCGATCTCTGCGCCAACGTGAAGGGTGTAGGACGCATCGAGATCACCAAAGGGCCAGGTCGGGACACCAGACAGACGGTCTGTCCGCCGTCCCCTTGAATTGACCGAGAGGACATAAGTCATGACCTCTGGGGTGGCTCGCGTTGTTGCTCTCGGTGCAAGTAATCTTACGCGCGGGTTTCAGACCGTCGTGGGGACCGCCCGATCATTCTGGGGGCCGGATGTCGAAGTCTTCGCGGCGCTCGGTCATGGGCGATCCTATGGCGCCCCGAGTCAGTTTATCTTTCGCACCTTGCCCGGCATTCTCAAATCGGGGCTCTGGGCTGAATTGGAGCGTCGTCCTCACGTGGCCACTCGAGGCCTGGTCACCGATGTCGGCAATGACATCATGTATGGCTTCTCAGCGGAACGGACACTTGGATGGGTCGAGGAGGTGCTCGAACGTTTACGCCGTGTCACACGGGACATCGTGCTGACAGATCTTCCACTTACGAGTGTCCGCCGGCTCTCAAATCTCAAGTTCTTGGCCTTTCGCACGGCGTTGGTACCGTCCTGCCGGTTGTCGTTGGCTCAAGTCATCCACAGGGCAGAACGGGTCAATGAGGGTTTGGCCGTATTGGCCGAGACGTACGGTGCTACATTGTTTCGGCTGGATCCGGACTGGTACGGGTTCGACCCGATCCACGTTCGTCCTTCGCAATGGCGGCCGGCGTGGCAGCAGATTCTTGGGGTTGAACCCCGGGAGGAGTTCGGTAGGGGCTCAACCATTGAGAGCATGAAGCTCTATCTTCTGCGTCCTGAGCGCCGCTGGCTGTTCGGCAGAGAGCAGGTCACGCCGCAAGTCGGCGTGACACTCCGATCCGGCGGGCATGTGTGGCTGTACTAGCGAGAAATTCCACTCGGATTGCTATTGCCGAGGCGAGGGAGTAAGAACCTCTTCCCACTGAGCGAGGACCGTGTGGCTGACATACGCGAGATCTATGGGACCCTGATGCGTCGCGCGATCACAGGCGCGATTCTTGGCGCCATTGCGGGGGCCATTCAGATGGGATTCTTCAAACAGGGCTGGATGCAGCTGTTCGCGGCAATAGCTGCCGGGGTCGTGTATATGGCTGCATGGGTGCTCTTTACCGATTGGCTGAAGCTCGCGGGCGGCCAGGTTCTTCTTGGCGCAGTAGCCGGTCTCCTTGCCGCCATTCTGTGGTGGGCCATCGCCGTACCTGCGGAAAATGCCTTCATCCAGGCGATTGTTGCCGGCACCTGTTTTGGGGCAGCCTATGCCTGGTCTGATCGCAGGATGACTTGAATTGCGTTCCGCGTGATGCATCACGGAACAGGGTTGCCTCAGCACCAACTCCAGAACTCATGACAGAATGGTTCTCATGTGTTATGATTTTCCCGTGAAATCGAACGTCCCAATGGCGGTTTGTTCCCCTTGTTCCCCGAGGGTGGTAGGCTTCGTCCTGTTGCTGTGTGTCTGTGTCCTCATCCAGATGCTTGGAATGCCAGCCACGTTCGTGGATATACTGAGCTCCGATGCGCTCGTAAAGGTGGAGCCCGTCTCGGAGGATCATTCGGCTCCGTCCCCCTCACCCGAGCCGGAGAGACCTGGATTTCTCACTGCGTTCACTGAGTATCGTCCTGTACTGCATCTGCCGATATTGACCACATCTGTATTTCGTCCCCCTCTCGTTTAGCCGTTCCCATTCAATCTAGCGCGACGCTATCTCGATCTGTTGCGTGAGGCCATTTCTCTGAGTGCGTTTGCCCAGCGCTGGGTCTGACCGGTGTCGCGAACCAATCGAGTCTTAAGAAGCGATTCGGCTTGGGGTTGGAACTAGCTTGCCCCCGGTCGTTCAGAATCGATACGAGTCGTCTTACAACGAAGGAGTGCATGATGAACTGCTCGGTATTTCGTTCTGTCTGTATGGCGGTGTTGTTGCTCATGATCGCCGAAATATCATTTGGCACTACTGCCGTCGTCGTTCCTCAATCGGTATCAGATACTGTAGAGGTGGATCAAGGTCATGGTGTGCTGCTCGGGGCCAACCATCTCACCATTGGACTCATCCGAAATGGACAAGGCCACTCACCTGATCTCACGTGGTCGAATGTGATGACGTGGCGGCTTGAAGAAGTGACAGGTAGGAAGCGGTCTCTGGCCGTTCAGCTGCCTCTCAATGGTCCATTCGCCATGAGGCTTCCGGTGGGTTCCTATCGTGTCACTCAGATCAGCCTCGATAGTTCCGTGGGGACATGGCACGCCGTGCTTCCTACCACATTTGAGATTCGGCCATGGGAATGTACCTCACTGGGGACGTCCATGCTTCAGATGCAAGTGGGATTTGTTACGGGATGGATTACGCGCCGGGTTCACGCGGAACAGGAGCTTGTGGGCAATAATCATGAGCAAATTCATGGAGGAAAAGGATGTTCGACCTCTATTGCCGAGCTTGAGCCGCACTTGAAGCGTCCGGTTAAGCTAGACCTACGTGGTGAGGGGTCGAGTCCAAACTGAGTAGACAGGAGGACGTTGTTCGAAGCGGCAGGGCAAGGAATCGTCCTAAATGATGCGGGTGTGACATACAGGGTCGGATGCTCCCCGCTTCTAGGAGGATCAATCTGCCTGCTCTACGTCGCCGACCAGGGCAATCCTGGCCGGCGATGGTAATTGCGGATTCGAGCCGCCATTCCTGAGCGAGGGAGAGAGCAGACAATACCTCCCCCGGATTGTAGTTGTAGGCTTGTTAAGGAGAGAAACGTCTCGCTCTGGCAGGACTGATGCATCCTGACATCTGCTCAAGACAACGGGTGCCAGATTATGATGGCAGAGTGAAATCGAGACCATAGCGATTTCCAGGACTCCATCAGACCTTCATCGGATCACCTGAATCTGCCGCCAGTGTTCCGATTGATAGCGCCAGAGTAAAAGCCCCACTGAGACCATAGTTAGGATGTGGTTACTTAGGTGTTGACAGAAGGATTCTAATAGGTGTATATGCACTCGTATGAAACGGGAACATGCTGAAACGTTAAACCAATGTCCTGAGTGTGTGTGTTTTAATCTGCGTAAGTCAGCCAGGGTGATCACTCGGTTTTACGATGCGATGTTGCAGCCAATTGGAATACAAGGTACACAGTTTTCATTGCTGACGGTTCTCCATCATACGGGGGAGCTACCGATTACAGAGGTAGCTGAGAAGCTAGGTGTTGACCGGACTACGCTGACCCGTAATCTAAAAATACTGGAAGCTCGTGAGTTCATTGTAGTTGGACCCGGCAAGGATGGACGAACGAAGTCGGTGAAGTTAACCGATACAGGCCGTGATACGTTGGTGAAAGCATTACCTTATTGGGAGCAAGCACAGAAGAAAGTTGTTCATGGACTAGGACCATCTCGCTTTAAGGCGTTACTGAAAGAGTTGTCGGCAATCAGGGCCTTGACCAAGTAATCAGCCTATTTTTACGGATTGAAGAGTGTATATACACTCTACTGGCCGATGATCATATTTGTAGAGACTATGTCGTTAGGCTGTTGAGCGGGAATCTACGCCGATTTCTTGATTTAAGTTAGGAGGGACAACGATTAAGCGTGGGGTAAGTTTGAGACATTACGTGTATATACACCCAAGGAGGGAACGGCAATGAATCAGTTAAGAGGTCATGGCAGAGCCGAGCAGTTTTTCTGGTGGGTCACCACGCACTCCAAGGCGCTTGTTCTAGCGGGAGTCATGTTAATAGTGAGCCTGGCCGCATTCATCCCACAGTTGACTATGGATACTTCGGCTGATTCGTTCATTGCTAAGGATAACCCCGCCCGCGTCTATCGAGATCAAGTCAAACAGGTCTTCGGCTTATCAGATCCATTTGTGATCGCAGTCATTAATCGTGGGGCCACCGGCGTTTTTAACCCCGAGACGTTGCAATTGGTGCAGTGGCTTACAGATCGAGTCAAAACCATTCCCAACGTTGACCCGGACCGAGTGATGAGCCTGGCAACGGAGAACAATATTGTCGGCACTGCTGACGGCATGCAAGTGAAGAAATTTTTCCAGCCGCCGCCTGTCACGCAGATTCAGGCCGATACGATTCGTGCGGCGATCGCTGATTTCCCGCTCTACCAGGGCAGCCTGGTGGCACGTGATGATACGGCGACCTTGGTCACGGCTGAAGTTCTTGACGAGATGAAGAACGAGGCGACGTATCAGGCATTCATGAGCCTGGTTCAAGAGGCCCCTCAGCTGCCAGGGGTCGAGCTCCATGTGGCTGGCGAAGGGGCGGTCTCTGGATATCTCTTCAACTACATTGACCACGATGCGAAGCGAATCAATCCGGTTGTTGCGATCGTCATCACTCTTGTCCTCTTCATCGCATTTCGGACGGTGCGCGGGATGCTGCTACCGAATTTGGTCGTACTCGGCACGGCGGCGGCTGCCTTCGGGACCATGGCAGCGGGCGGGGTCCCATTCTACGTGATTACCAACGGTCTCCTTTCCATCTTGATCGGGATGGCGGTCGCCGAGCCAATCCATCTTCTCACACACTATTACGAAGTGGGTCGCGCTCATCCCAATCTCACCCATCAGGAAGTGATAGTTCGTACCATGACCGACGTCTGGAAGCCCCTGACAATGACTATTCTCACCACAGTGGTTGGCTTCATTTCGCTCTATGCGTCCGGCGGGATGCCGCCAATGCAGTATTTTGGTCTCTTTGCGTCCATTGGGATAACGGGGGCTTGGGCCTATGGCCTGGTATTTATTCCGGCTGCATTGATGTTGGTGCCATTCAAGCCTTCCCCTGCGATCAAAGGCGACCAGACGATTGACCGCTATGGTCAGTTTGTGACGGCATTGGGTCGCTTTGCGATTCGCCGACCTAGGCTCATTCTCAGCGTGACACTCATCGTTGCCGTATTGGGGACGATCGGTGCGTTTCGGCTCATCATCGAGGAGGCGACGATCGAAAACTTTCAGCATGATGAACCCATTTATCGCGCAGACAAAGTGATCAACCAGGTGATGGACGGAACCAACTACCTGGATATTGTGGTGGAGACCCCAACACCTGAGGGCTTGTTCAACCCGGACGCACTTCATCGCATCGAGGCCCTCCAGAGATTTATCGAAACGTTGCCTGGCGTTGGTGGGACGACGTCGGTGGTCGACTACGTGAAGCAGATGAATCGGTCGATTAACGAAAACCGCAAGGACGCGTATAGCATTCCCGATAACCGAGACCTTGTGGCGCAACTCTTCCTGCTCTACTCCGCCTCCGCCGATCCGACAGATTTCCAGCAGGAAATTGACTACGAATATCGACGGGCCAACATTCGCGCCAGTATCAAAACGTCCCATTACGTGAACAACCGGGTGGTGATTGAACAGGTTGAACAGTATCTCCTCAAGCAATTCAATAGTAATGAGCTCGTGGGGCATTTGAGCGGACGTGTGAACGTCAACCATCATTGGCTAGAGACCATTGCTTCCACACACTTCGTCAGTGAAGGCATCGCTTTGGTCATTAGCTGGCTCATGGCTTCCTGGCTGTTTCGTTCGTTTGGCGCCGGCCTCTTCACATTAGTCCCAGTGTTTGCCTCTGTCCTTCTTGTGTACGGCATTATGGGATTTGGTGGGATTTGGCTTGCCGTTGGGACCTCCATGTTTGCGGCCATTGCGACCGGGCTGGCGATCGATTTTGGCCAGCATACGACCCAGCGGATTCGTGAGCTCATGCGATCCGGTGTTGGCACGTTTGAGGAACGGATGGTGAACTTTTTCCCGTCTACGGGGCGGGCACTGTTCTTCAACTTCCTGGCCATGAGCCTTGGGTTCGGCACTCTCATGATCAGTGCGGTGCCGCCACTGATCCGTTTCGGGGCGTTGGTAGCTGTGGCCATGGCCGTGAGTTTTCTCGCCAGCATCACGGTTATGCCGGCACTGGCGACGGTGTTTCGTCCTCACTTTCTTGGGTTTGAGACGCCCGATCAGGAAGCAGCTCAGGCAGTGCAATTTAACCCGGTCTTATCCGTGTCTACCATGGAGGAAGGAAGGTAATTCCTATGCGATCGCACATACAGAACCTGTTTATTGCGCTCTTTCTGTTGATTCCTTTGTCCGTATCCGATGTTGCAGCGGAATCCTTGCTCTCAGGCGAAGAAATCGCTCGACGTATCAATGCTCGTAACGAAGGAGAGGTCGTCTCGCGCTTTATTACTATGGCAATGACGGATCGCAGCGGCACCGAACGAGTACGGGAAACAAAGAGCCTCCGAAAGTATTTCGGGAAAGAGAAACGCACCATCATCTTCTATTTGAGTCCTTCGAATATTAAGGATACGGCATTTTTGACCTACGATTACCCGGAAGCTGATCGAGACGATGATCAATGGTTGTACTTGCCCGCCGCCAGAAAAGTTCGCCGTATTTCCGCGTCTGATCGCGGGGACTACTTCCTCGGGACGGACTTTACGTATGAAGACATTCGCAAGGAAACCAAGGTTGGGATTGAGGATTACTCTTGGAAAACTCTCGGCGAGGAGACTATCGACGGTCATCGGTGCTTTCTCGTGGAAGAGATTCCTGTGAATGAAAAAATGGCCCAGGAATTAGGCTACAGCAAAGTGCAGTCCTGGATTGATGCCGAGATCTGGATGGTTCGTCAAGCCAAGTACTGGGATGTGGCGGGTAATCCGTTAAAGACCCTCCAGGTCAGGGAGATCACATTGATCCAGGATATCTGGACAGCCCATCAACTATCCGCCGAAAACCACAAGACCGGCCACAAGACTGTGTTTACCTTCAAAGATGTGAACTATGGGCAAAGTGTCAAGGATGAAATGTTCACAGAAGATGCGTTGCGACGCGGATATTAATGAGTCATGGCATGTTCATACACCCATTGCGGAATACTGGCGCTGGCGGGTTGGCTTATCGCCGCCAGCGCCCTTGCCGAGAGCACGCCAGACGATACGAAGTCGAGTCTGTTGAGCAATCATCGGTTTAGTGCTGTGCTTGAATCGGAAGCTGCGTATGGGACTGCAACAGATCGTGCCGATAAAATGGAGTTTGTGCTTGATCCGCAGTGGGAATATCGATGGAGTGAAGATACCCGTGTCACCGGTATCGCTCGACTGTATACCGAAGGGTTCGACCATCTGGAACCTGGTCGACTGAGCCAAGGGGAGGTTTCGCCAAATTCCCGCCGCCTACAACTTGGGGATCGAACCGACATAGAACTGCGCGAGTTCTACCTGAGGACGCGACTCTGGGGGACGCATCTTACGCTTGGCAAACAGCAGGTCGTCTGGGGGAAGGCCGATGGGCTGAAACTGCTCGACGTCGTCAATCCGCAAAACTTTAGGGAATTTATTCTGGATAATTTTGATGATTCTCGTATTCCGCTGTGGACATTGAATGCCGAATGGTCCATCGGAGGCGGCAACTTACAATTGCTCTGGATACCGGATCGCACCTATCATAAACTACCTCAAACAGGTGGCACGTTTGCCTTTAGCTCACCGCTGATCGTTCCACAGGCGCCTCCTGGTGTTGCAGTGAATCTTCGACCTCTTGAACGTCCTAACAATATCGCCACCGATTCCGATATCGGCATGCGGTTTTCAAAGTTTTGGCATGGATGGGACCTGACGGTCAACTACCTCTACCACTATGCGGATTTTCCTGTATTTTTTCAGTCTCTGCATCTGACCCCGGGCGGCGCTACGGTTACGGTGAACCCTCGGTATGTGCGCAACCATCTCATCGGGGGGGCCTTTAGTAATGCGTTCGGCAATCTGACCATGCGTGGGGAGGCCATTTATAATACCGATCAATTCGTGCTGACCAGGAATCGACGGGATGGTGATGGTGTCATTAAAAGTGGTGAAATAGCCTATGTCCTGGGGTTGGATTGGTCCGGCATGCAGGATACGTTGGTGAGTGCCCAACTGTTCCAAAGTTGGTTGCTCCATCCCGCCGGCGGTATTGTACGCGATACATTAGACACCACGACTACCGTATTACTGAGGCGACATTTCTTGAATGAAACGTTAGACGCTGAGGTGCTCTGGTTGCAAAGCGTAAACCAAGGCGATGGACTCATCCGACCAAAAATTAGTTATGAGTTGCGCGATAACTTAAAAATTTGGACAGGATTTGATCTATTTTATGGCGATCGCAATGGCTTGTTTGGACAATTTGATCGGAACGATAGACTGGTGATTGGAATGGAAATGGGGATTTGAGCGGCGGTTGTATAGTCCTATGACGTTCTTAGTCTTACCGGATCACCTGAATTTGCCGCCAATGTTCCGATTGATACCGCCATAATAACAACGCCATCCGTATGGTCCAATCGGCAATCATGGCCGTCCAGACGTAGAACACTCCCAACTGGAGCCACACACCGAAGAGGAAGGCGAGAGGAACCCGCACACCCCACATGCCGGCGGTCGTCGCCCACATGATGAATCGGGTGTCCCCGGCGCCGCGTAAGGAGCCGGCGAGAACCATGGTCAAGGCCAGTGGAATTTGCATCACAGCGACGATCCGCAAAAACTGTGTACCGAGCTGAATGACTGCGTCATCCTGCGTAAATCCTCGCATCAAGGCATAGGGAAAGAAAAAGAAGATGATGCCCATCGCCGCCATGCCGGCCACGGCCAGGCGATTGGCTTCCCAGTTCTCGAGCTTGGCTCGGACATACTTGCCGGCGCCGATGCTTTGCCCCACCATCGTGGCCGCCGCGATCGCGAAGCCATACCCGGGCAGGAATGAGAAGGATTCGATGGACAGCCCGACTTGATGTGCCGCATACGAAACTGTCCCGTAGATCAGAACGATCTTCGTATACAACATGATCCCGGCTTGCTGGACCACCCGTTCGCCGGACACCGGCGCGCCGATACGCCATGCCGAGTGAATCAAATCAAGGCGGAGAGCCGTGGAGCGTGCCAGGATCTTTCGGCAGGACCAGAGGAGATAGGCCGCTCCGGTCGATTCCGCGATACCGACAGCCCAGGCCGCGCCTTGAATACCCCAAGCCGGGGCGCCCCACTTCCCATACACCAGCGGATAGGCCACCAAGATATGGAGGACATTTACGCCGATCAGCGCGTACATGGGAGTCTTTGTGTTGCCGGTCCCCTGGAGAATGGACGACAAGACTTGAATCAGAATGGTAAACGGAATCACAAGGAAGATCACGGTCGAGTAGGGAACGGCCTGAGTGATGAGGTCGGACTCCGCTCCCAGCGCGGTCATGGCCAGCCTGTTTCCTGCCACCCCGGCGAGAGCCAGCAGCACCGACGCAATGAGCGACAGGCCGACAAGATGGGCGGCCGCCTCACCGGCGTCTTGTATACGCCGTGCCCCCCACAGCTGTGCCACCAGCACATTGGCGCCGACCGACAGGCCCGATAACAATGTGGTACCGATGAAGACAAGCAGTTGGCCGAGTCCGACGGCAGCGATCGGTCCTGCGCCGAGTCCACCGACCAGGAATACCGCGACGATACCTTCGGCCCGCTGGAGCAGGCTGCTGACTGTCACGGGAAGGGCTAAGCTGAGGACGGATTTTCTAATACGCGCAACCGCAGTCATAGGGGCCATCCTAGCAGAAGGGGGCCTGTGCGTGGCTGGACAAATGCGTGACGGTTTCGTTAGGGTTTGCGCACGCTGATGGATTCAGATCGGGTGTCCCGCCCCATGACAACACCGCGCTTGTCCAAATCCAAATTTGTGGCCGGGCTCCAATGTCATAAGCGGGTCTATTTGGATGTACACCACCCCGAGTGGGCGGCCCCACCGGACCCGTCGCTGCAGGCTGTGCTCGATATGGGGACGGAGATCGGCGTGCTGGCTCGGTCCCGGTTTCCCGGGGGCGTCTTGATCGAAGAAACCTACCGCCAACGGGACGCGGCTCTTGCCCATACGGCTACGGTGGTGGCTGATCCGGCGGCGCCTGCGATTTTTGAAGGCGCGTTTGAGTATGACGGTGTGCTCATTCGTGTGGATGTTCTCGAACGGACGGCGGGAATGGGAGGGGAAACACCATCCTGGCGGCTGATCGAAGTAAAATCCTCTTCACGTGTAAAGGATGTGCATTTCGCCGATTTGGCGATCCAAAGCGAGGTGCTGCGCGGAAACGGCATCGCCTTGTCGGCCATGTGTCTCATGCATATCGATACGGACTATCTCTATGCGGGGGGCGAGATCGACGTGAACCGGCTGTTTGCAATCGAGGATGTGACTGAAACGGTTGTACAGCGACGGGGTGAGGTGCCGGCGCAGGTCGAGGCGATGAAAGCTGTCTTGCGGCAGAGCACGCCACCGGTGGTTGAGCCAGGCCCCCACTGCCATACTCCCTATGAATGTCCGTTCTGGAATCACTGCACAAAAGACAAGCCAGCTCGATGGATCTATCACTTGCCCGGCTCCAAGCAGGTTGTCACAGGGTTGGTCGAACAGGGCATCACGACGATCGATGAGATTCCTGCCGGCACAACGCTGTCATTATCCCAGCGTCGGGTGAAGGACAATGTGGAATGGGTCTCCGCGAAACTGGGGGCCGCGCTGGAATCGATCCGATATCCTGTACACCATGTGGACTTTGAGACGGTCATGCTCGCGGCCCCGCGCTTTGCTTCCACCAGGCCCTATCAATCGATTCCTGTCCAGTGGTCGAACCATATCGAAGCCGAGTCGGGAACAGTGACACACCAGGAATTTCTCCATGACGAACCCACCGAGCCCCGCAAGCGATGGGCGGAAGCATTGATCGAGTCCCTGGGCGAGCACGGGAGCATCTGTGTCTATTCCGCGTATGAAGAGGCGATGATCCGGCAATTGGCCGCTGCGTTTCCGGAATTCCAATCGGCCTTCAAACCCATTCTCAAGCGCCTCTGGGATCTGCATCCCATCGTCAAAGACCATTACTATCATCCGGCTTTCAATGGATCGTACTCGATGAAGTCCGTTTTGCCGGCGGTGGCCCCCGCACTGGCCTACGACGATCTCCGTATTCGAGAGGGAGGGCAGGCAGCTGCAGAGTACTATCGAATGGTGTTTATTGAAACCGATTGGATTGAGCGGGCTGCGATCCGCGACGCGTTGTTGCGCTATTGCGAGAGGGATACCTTCGCGTTGGTCGAGTTGCGAAGGATACTGAGAGAAAAGGCGGGGAGGTGAAACACCGGTGGGGTTGATCCGCCGGCCGGAATGAAGAGAGGCTGCGCCTGGTGAGCCGGCGGGTCACACGAAGTGTGGTATGGCGGAGAGGGTGGGATTCGAACCCACGGTCGAGTTACCCCGACAGCAGTTTTCGAGACTGCCCGATTCGGCCGCTCTCGCACCTCTCCAGCGCCGAGTTTTGTGCAGAGGCGGTAGTCTAGCGTGAGCTCTCGGGTATTTTCAAACGAATTCCCCGTTGTCTTGATATTGCACGAGTAAGTTTTCGGAGTATCCACGCCGATGTTCTATAACGCAGAAATTCTGGGCCAATCTGTTTGCGAAGTACTTCTCAACTCGTGTATGTGAGGCCAGCCAGTGAGAACGGGGATTGCCTTTCGTTGTCGCGATCACTGGGGCCCTACTTTGGGAGGGGGGCGTTCTGATGGAAAATAGATTATTATTTGAGTCATTGTTGGCTCCTGTTTATATAGACGTGGTTCAAGTCGCTGTTTTCATATTTCGAGGTCGTCAAAAGTGTCTTGGGTGATGCGAACTCAGAGCCATCCCGGGTGGAACATGAAGGCCGCGGCGATCGCAATTGTCATCCTATGCGTTGTCGTGATGATGCAAATGCTAGGGGCGCCCGTTTCTCTGTGGGACTTGAATCAGGAATACGAGGAAATGTCCAACCCGATTATTGGTTGGACCGTGCCGAGTGCATCGAGAGAGGTCATCTCGTTGCCCTCGCGGTTCGACGTTATCCCAACGGAGGTGTCTTCTGTAAGCGCCATCCTTGTTCAGTCCCTCTTCCGTCCGCCACGTTGAATTGACCCTACCTGAATAGGCGTTACGAACAGATGATTCGCCTTGCTACCAAGTAGGGTCGATAGTACCCTATATATGCAGGGCGATAGGTCTGCGTTCCATTCCGCGCGATTGCAATCGTAAGGGAATCTCTTGGGTAAAACTTATTCTGCGCACAAACCTCCGCTGGATGAATCGGGCAACTCCACTCTGGTGGGTCTCTTGCAGTGGAGAGCCGCGAATGAGCCTGACAAGCCAGCCTATGTGTATCTGAAGGACGGAGGATCGGGCGAACAAACATTGACCTATGCTGAGCTTGATCAGCAGGTGCAATCTTGGGCTGCGTGCTTGCAACTCCTCTCGAAGCCGGGAGATCGAGCGGTATTAGCTTATTCGGATGGGTTGGATGTCGTCATTGCATTGTGGGCCTGTTTGTATGCGGGAGTCATTGCAGTCCCTGTTCCACCCCCGGATCTCCTTCGCGCCGGTCAGAGTTTGCCACGACTCCGGAGCATTCTGCATGATGCAGAATCCGATCTGATACTGGTCTCCTCCGATGTGCGAGCGGCTATCTCCCCTCTCTTAGGCGAACTTGGGGTGAAGTCCAGTGACCGTCTCGTCGACTTTCGGGCCATGCCGTCCTTGTCAGGGATTCAGCGGCATCCGCCGCAGCTAAGCCGGCAACACGTCGCCTATCTGCAATACACATCTGGATCCACATCGGAGCCCAAGGGCGTCATGGTTACCCATGACAACCTGATGCACCACTGCCGGATTTTGTGCCAGGTCGGTCAGGTCGAGGAGACAAGTCGTTCGCTGACCTGGCTTCCGTATTTCCATGATTATGGATTGGTAAACGGGTTGATCGCCCCGCTCTATGCCGGTGCACCCGCGTATATCATGTCTCCACTCACGTTTCTCCGCCAACCGGTGAAGTGGCTTGACGCCATCTCGCGCTACCGCATCACACACAGTGGGGGACCGTGTTTCGCCTACGACTACTGCGTGCGACGAATTTCCGATTCACAAAAGACCGCGCTGGACCTCCGCGTTTGGGCGGTGGCAAGTTGCGGCGCCGAGCCGATTCGCGCGTCTGTCGTCGACGAGTTTGTGAGAACCTTCAAGTCGACTGGGTTCAAGCGGCACGCATTTGCCCCAGCATACGGACTGGCGGAATTCACTCTGCTGGCGACACTAAAGGAACGGAGTTGTCCCCCGGAGATTGTCCATCTTCAGTCCGATGCCCTCGAACGAGGGATCGTGGTCCCTGCCGGGGATAATGACAATGCCGGCCGGGCTGTTGTTGGGTGCGGGGTTCCTGCCGGAGACACAAGGATCGTCATCGTCAATCCCGAAACGGACCGACCCTGTCCTCCGGATCATATCGGAGAGATCTGGTTGGCCGGTCCCAGCAAATCCGCTGGTTATTGGGGCAAGCCTGAGGAGAGTCGTCGGACCTTTCAGGCGAGACTCCGGGACACCGATGAAGGCACGTTTCTTCGCACGGGAGACCTCGGGTTTGTCCAGGATGGTCAGCTCTTCGTCACCGGGCGATTGAAGGATCTTATTATTATTCGCGGCCGCAATCATTACCCCCAGGATATCGAATTCACAGTGGAGAGGGCTCATAAGGCACTGCGGGTCGGTGGGGGAGCGGCATTCTCCATACAGAGTATGTCCGGAGAACAGCTCGTGGTGATCCAAGAGGTCAGCCCGTGGGCGGACTCGCTCCAGTATGAAGAGATTGCTGCGACTGTGCGACGGGCGGTGACAGACCACCATGAACTCCACGTGACGGACGTGGTGCTCATAAAGCCAGGCGGCCTTCTCAAGACCTCCAGCGGCAAGGTTCGGCGTGGCGCTTGTCGGACGGCGTATCTCGCTGATTCATTGTCGATACTTTTTCGGAGTCGATTGGAACCCCCGTCGGCGGACATAACTAATGCAGGTCTGACGCGCGTGCAACTGTTGGCCCTTCCAGAAGGCGAGCGCCGGGAGGAGCTTGGCCGTTACTTGCAACATACTCTCGCGAAATTGTTGCGATGTGATTCGAGGGTGGTTGCGACCGATCAGCAGTTGAGCAGCCTCGGGATGGACTCATTACGGGCCATGAGTCTCAAGAATCTGTTAGAAGAAGACTTTGGAGCCGTTCTCACACTATCGGAATTATTGAAAGGACCGACGGTTGCCGCCTTGGTTCATTCAGTTCTAGAGTCGTGTTCGACTGGAGTAAGCGGCGCGCAGCTGCCTCCCATTGTTCCAATCCCTCGAACCCGTCCCCTGCCGTTATCCTATTCCCAGCAGCGAATGTGGTTCATGCATCAGTTGGCACCGGACACTGCGGCCTACCACATCCCGATTGCGCTACAACTTGATGGACCGCTGAACCAGCGGGCGTTGGAGCATGCAGCCAGCGCAATGATTGCACGGCATGAAGCATTCCGGACCACGTTCGAGATGACGACGGAAGGTCTCGTGCAGCGGATCGGGCCTCCGTCACCTGCGAGATGGGAAATGGCTGATCTCCGAGCGTGGCCGGCTGTCAGCCGAAAGGAAGAGGCGATTCGCCTTGTCACAGAACAGGCCAGGCGGCCCTTTGATTTGGTGAACGGCCCGCTGTTCCGATACATGCTCATACGGATTGAAGATGAACAGCATGTTCTCTTGCTTAATTTGCATCATATTATTGGCGATTATTGGTCGTTCGCCCTCGTCGGACAGGAGTTCGCACGGCTCTATAACGATTTCTGCCGGGGTGTCATATCGGAGCCGTTACCCGACGGCATTCAGTATGCCGACTTCGCTGTTTGGCAAAGAACCTGGATCAATGAAGGGGCCATCGGCAAACAGATGGAGTATTGGCGCAAGCAACTGACCGGAATGCAAAACCTGGCACTGCCCACCGATTTCGCGCGTCCTCAGTCGCAACGGTTTGTGGGGTCCTATCGGTCCATCGATATGCCGGATCAGCTGACGGCAGCGCTGTCCGGCCTCTGCGCAGAGCGCCAGTGCACGCTCTTTATGGTCCTGCTGGCCGCGTTTCAGCTTCAGCTCAGCCGGTATGCCGGCATGAAAGACGTTGCCGTTGGAGTACCTGTAGCCAGCCGGGTCCGCCTGTCTACGGAATCGATGGTCGGAACATTCGTCAATACTCTGGTCATGCGGACGGACCTCTCCGGTGACCCGACATTCTTAGAGCTGCTGGACCGCGTACGAGCGACAACCCTTGGGGCGTTCGACAATCAAGATGTCCCGTTCGAACGACTGGTTGATGAATTCGCCACAAAACGCGAACTGGATCTCTCTCCGCTGATACAAGTGTTGTTCAATGTGACGAACGGCCCTATGGGCCGTCCCATGTTTGATGGTTTATCCTGGTCCCCGTTCGAGTTCGACGGCGGAGGAGCGCAATTCGACCTCACCATGAGCGTGGATTTGGAGTTCACGAAGAAGGCCAACCTGGTCTATCGGACAGATTTGTTTGCTGAGGCGACCATCGAGCGCATGATCGGTGAATATCGAACGCTGCTGGAAGAGGTGGCCTCTGATCCGTGCCGGAAGCTCTCAACCTATTCTCTTCTTGGGTCAGCCGAGGAAACGTTTCTCTTGGAATCCTTGAATCAAACGAAGACCGAGTATCCCGACGTCACGTTGCTCGATCTCGTCTCGAAACAGGCGGAGCGTACACCGGACGCGGTTGCCGTCTCGACCGAGGAAGGGGCAATCACCTATCAGGAGCTGGAGATTCGGGCGAACAGACTCGCAAGGTATCTGTTGCGACAGGGTGTCGGTCGTGACGCTACGGTCGGTATTTGTCTCGACCGGTCCGTGACGATGGTGATCGGATTGCTTGGAATCATGAAAGCCGGAGCGATGTACGTTCCCCTTGATCCGGACTATCCACCTGATCGACTCAAGTATCTGGTTGAGGATTCGGGGATCCGTGTCTGTGTGACGGCCTTGCCGCTCCTTTCGCGTCTTCCACAGGAGAACCTGACCCTGGCGCTGATCGATCGCGATTGGAATCGGATAGATTCAGAAGATCCCACCGCACCGGAGAGGCCAGTTCCTTCCCAGTCCGCATATGTGATTTATACCTCCGGTTCAACGGGGCGTCCGAAGGGCGTCGAGGTCCGACATGACTCGCTGGTCAACCTCCTGTGGTCGATGAAATCGTTGCTGAGCGTGACGTCGAGCGACGTGCTGCTTGCCGTGACCACTATCTCGTTTGATATAGCCGGGCTCGAGATCTATCTGCCCCTGATTGTAGGCGGGAGGGTAGAACTCGTCAGTCGTAAGAGCGCGGCAGATGGTCGGTCGCTCACACGGCGATTGCATGAGATCCATCCGACGATTATGCAAGCCACTCCTGCGACATGGCGAATGCTGATCGAATCAGGATGGGAGGCGATGCCGTCCCTGACAGCCTTATGCGGGGGGGAAGCGCTGTCGCGAGAACTAGCCAATCGAATTCTAGACCGGGCGGGCACCCTGTGGAACATGTACGGTCCCACCGAAACTACCATTTGGTCAACGGCGGCCAAGATTGAAAGAGGAGATTCGGACATTACGATTGGCCGCCCGCTCTCCAACACGGAACTCTACATCTTAAACGAGGCTCTCCAGCCTGTGCCCATGGGCATGTCCGGTGAGTTATTCATTGGGGGAGCAGGTGTCGCTCGCGGTTACTGGAATCGCCTCGAATTAACCGCCGAGCGATTTATCCCCCATCCATTCAAAGCGGGGTCAGGAAGGCGCCTGTATAAGACCGGTGATTTGGTCCGATACTCCGCAGAGGGGATGGTGGTACACCTGGGACGGCTGGATCACCAGGTCAAGATCAGAGGATATCGTGTTGAGGTTGGTGAGGTCGAACAATGGTTACAAACCCATTCATGTGTGCGGCAGGCCATTGTGTCTGCTCGATGCGATAACGCCGGCCTCCAGCAGTTGGTGGCGTATATCGTACCCGTCGATGGGCAGAATCTTCCGGCTTCAGAACTGCGCGCTTTTCTTCAGGCTCAGCTGCCTGATTACATGATTCCAAGTAAGTTCGTGCGACTGGAGCAAGTCCCACTCACGGACAATGGGAAAATCAATCGGTCGGCATTGCCTGATCCAGTTCCGGAAGCGGTTCTGTCCCAGGAACAATCATCGGCCCCTCGCACAATCGTCGAAGTGCAGTTGGCGGCATTGTGGCAACAGGTTCTTGAAACATCAGATGTCGCGCTAACCGACAACTTTTTTGAGCTGGGGGGGCATTCCCTCAAAGCGGTCCAGCTTTTCAGCCTCATCGAACAAACGTTCGGCAGACAGTTCCCGCTGGCCACACTCTTCCATGCTCCTACGATCAGTCAGCTGGCCAATGTCTTGACAAGTTCGGATTGGATTCCGCCATGGCGTTCACTGGTTGCCATACAACCAAACGGCAAGAAGCCCCCGGTTTTCGGCGTACCAGGGATCGGAGGCAATGTTTTGAGCTTTTCCAGGTTGGCGAAGCTCTTGGGTACAGATCAGCCCTTCTACGGACTTCAAGCGAGGGGATTGGATGGGAAAGACGATCCGTTCACCTCTGTGCCAGGAATGGCCGCGCATTATTTGTGTGAACTCCGTTCTATACGGCCGAACGGTCCCTATTGCATCCTCGGGACCTGTACAGGCGGGGTCGTCGCATATGAAATGGCGCAGCAGCTCAGAGCGTGTGAGGAACAGGTGATCCTGATGATCCTAGAATCGTGGCACCCGCTCTCTTATCGGAACAGCGCTTCCAGGCTGCTACGGTGGGGGAAACCTGCGATATTCTGGTGGAGTCGTATGCAAAGGTTCCTTCAAACTTCTCGTCAGATGTCAGGAGCATCCCGCATTCGGTTGGGGATGAGCAAGATCAAGGATCGGATCGAGCCATCAGGGAAAGTCGGACGCGTCTTTGATGAAGAGTATGACAATCATCGAGTCGCCCATGCGACGTTGGAAGCCATTGCGTCATATGTCCCGTCGGAATACCGGGGCCGGCTACTGAACGTCGTCGCCTCAGAACGCGTAGGTGTTGATCCATCGCTTGATACGCGGCGGTTATGGGAGTTCTTGGCTCGCGGAGGCTTTGTGACAGCCGCGATTCCCGCACCGAATTCGGGCAAACTTTTTGTGTCACCCCATGTCGAATCGCTCGCGACGGTGATTCAGGACTATCTCATGCAGGAGTCGCTGTCCTATTCGACAGCCGTCCCAATCCCACGGTGAGGATGAACGGTCGCGCTCAGACAGACATAACTGCCGCAGGAAGTGTGGCATGACGTCACTTGCGTACGCGCTCGCTCTGTTGAAACAATACCGACGGGTGGCCGCCCTGATTGTGCTTTCCGGCACCATGTCGGGAGCATTCAGCGCGGCCGTTGTGGCGCTCATCAATCACCTCCTGCATCCCGCTGGGGAGGGACTCATATGGCTTGTTGTTGGATTTGTCGGTTTGGTTGCGGGAAAAGTTGGTGCCAACGTCTTGTCCCAGTTTTGGCTGGTGCGATTTGCGCAGGATGCGGTGATCAATGTCACCGAGGACCTTTGTAGAAAAATATTAGGCGCTTCGCTCCGAGCCATTGAGAGGACGGGGCCCCCCCGTATTCTCAATACGCTAACGGATGATGTGGGAGTGGTGGTATGGGCGGCTCAGTGCGTCCCGACTCTTCTGATGAACGGGGCCATGATCGCTGGATGCGGCGCATATCTGCTCTGGTTGTCTCCTCAAGCCTTTTGCGGGGTTCTCGCGGTGGCTGGTGTGGGAGCCGTCGGATACTATTGGCTGCACCAAAGGTCGCTGGCAGCCATTACGGCAGCCAGAACAGCGAAGGCCCAGACGTTTTATCAGCTGCAGGGGCTCACGCATGGCATCAAGGAACTCCTGATGAGTGCTGAGCGGAGACGTTCGTTTTTGCTCGGAGATCTGCATCGCGCGGTTGTTGAGTTGCGGCGATGCAACCTCGACGCATCCCGACATCACTTGCTGGGAGAAAGCTGGACTCAATCGCTCTACTATCTGCTTATCGGTGTAGTCCTCCTGGCCTTCCCTTCGATCCTTAGACTTCAACCGGAAGCCTTGACCGGGTATGTGTTCGCCATGCTGTATCTGATGAACCCGGTGTGGTCGGTCATAGGGTCGCTGCCCGCCGTGGCGAGGGGGAGAGTGGCCCTGACAAGAATTTGGGAGTTAGAGCAATCGCTGGGAGCTGAATCGAGCGTGCCGGGGCCGGGAGAAACGTCGGATATACCGCTCGAGTCCGTGTGCAGAGTCGAGATGACAGAGGTCGCCTTCTCCTATCAAGGAGAGGATGGGGCACAGACGTCGTTTAGTCTCGGTCCGATCAACTTCACGGTGAATCCGGGAGAACTGATATTCGTTGTTGGAGGGAACGGTAGCGGAAAGTCGACGTTTGTAAAGGTATTGACCGGTCTCTATCCCGCTTCCTCTGGGACTATCCGAATCGGACGTAGCGTCGTGACGGCCGCCAATTCCGCCTGGTATCGACAACACTTCTCAGCGGTGTTTTCCGACTATCACCTTTTTCAGCGCGTGTGCGGGACGTACAATAGTACGGTGGAGGCTTCGGTACCCCACTACCTCAAATTATTGCAAATCGATCACAAGGTAAGTGTATCCGACGGCCGATTTTCAACCGTAGACTTGTCCCAAGGCCAACGGAGAAGGCTCGCATTAGTCTCGGCCTACCTTGAGGATCGTCCGATTTATGTCTTTGACGAATGGGCAGCGGATCAGGATCCTCATTTTAAAGGGATCTTCTACAATCAGCTGCTTCCGGACCTGTGTGCACGGGGAAAGTCGGTTCTTGTGGTGACGCATGACGATCGTTATTATCATCTGGGTGATAAAGTTGTGAAGCTGGACGAAGGGACGATCGTGGAGACCTGGAATCCCAGGCAGAGTCACGAGACGCAACTCAAAACATGAACCGCACACCCGTTAATACATAATGTCTGTGGATAGTTCCGTATTGACCTTTTTGCGCCTCGATGCACGGTCTCTCGATACGCGACCTCCCGCTCCGTACCTCGCCGATCGAGAAGTCCACGTGTGGGCGGTTCTTCTCGATGCCCCGGCTGAGGTAGAGTCGCATTGCTGGAATTGGCTCTCGCCCACCGAACAAGAACGGGTGAGGCGGTTGAGCTTCGAACATGATCGCCGACACTTCGTTGTTGCTCACGGCTGGCTTCGTCACATCCTTGCCAGGTATTGCTCGCAAGATCCCTGTCATGTGCCGATCATCAATGCTTCGGGAGGAAAACCGCAACTGAGCCGCGAGATGCTCCGGTCCTGCGATGTTCGCTTCAACCTGACCCATTCCAATGGGCGCGCACTTCTGGCGCTGGCACGGGGGTTCGAAGTGGGGGTGGATTTGGAGGAAATGCGACAGGCAGTTCAGCACCTCAAACTCAGCGAACGGTTTTTCTCCCGAACAGAATGGGAGACGATCAAATCGTGTTCGGAGGATCGACAACGAGAAATGTTTTTCCGCTATTGGGTCGGGAAGGAGTCAGTGATGAAGGCTCACGGTACCGGACTGCTCTTTCCCTTAGACCAGTGTGAACTCGCAATATCGGATAGGCTGGATGAGGCCGTACTACGTGGGTGTGGCCGGAAGACCCAGGAACAGAAATGGATCAGTCGTTTTCTTGACCTGAATCCAGGGTGGGTCGGTGCGGTTGCGGCGGAAGGGACCGATTGGACTATGAGATACTGCGGCTAGGCGACAACGGGTCAGATTGGGAACTGGAATGCGGACAACTCAGCGTTGTCCACGCCCTGTTTGACCAGACCCGGCACGTCGAGATTCCGTTCAATCTTCTGGAGCACATCCAGTCTGGTTTTGGTGCTGGGATGGGGGGGCGTGAACAATTTGCAGCAGTCCTGATCTTCCTCAATGGACGTGTCGTACGTGCCGAGGCGCCGCGCTTCATCCGTAATTTCAAGTTTGTCCATCCCGATAAGCGGTCGCAGGAGAGGCAACGCTGTCGCCTCTTCAACGACGGACAGATTTTCAGGGGTTTGCGATGCCACTTGTCCCAAACTATCCCCGGTTACCAGCCCCCAGCAGGATTCCTTTCTCGCGAGTTCCTCTGCGATGCGCAACATCATCCGGCGATAGAGCACCACGCGGAACGGCGCCGGGGTATTTAGCACGATCTCTCGCTGGATTTCTCCAAAGGGGATGACCGCAAGGCGTGATTCGTACTGATACGCCGTTAGGAGCTGTACGAGATCGCGCACCTTCTCTTCCGATGCCCGGCTGACCAACGGGCGGCCTGAAAAATGGACGAAGAAGGCGCGGCATCCACGCTTGATCATGCGATAGGCGGCGACGGGCGAGTCGATACCGCCCGAAATCAAACAGGTCACCTTCCCGCTGACGCCGACCGGCATCCCACCAGGACCGGGATTCTTCTCGGTTGAAAAATAGACGTCCCGGGAAAGCATTTCGAGATAGACGGTAACGTCGGGGGTTTTGAGGCTGACGGCCTTGCCCATCTGTTCGTGGATAGCCGCGCCGACGATGCGTTCCGCGTCCATCGACGTCAACGGCAAACGTTTGTCGGCGCGTTTCGCCGTCACGCGAAATGTTGAAAAGGACATCGTCCTGAGTTCTTCGATCACCGCGGCGCTGAGCGCGTCAAAGTTTGGGTTGGCGAGGTCGAGAGTCACAGAATTGGCCAATGAAAAGTTCGCGATTCCGCAGACACGGGATAGCCGTTGGCGAATCGTCTCATTGCTGGTTGCCGCCGGGGGGAGCACCCGGATGCGGCTGCGGAGATTCTCTACGTGCGTAATGCCAAGGTCCTTGAGTGCCAGCCGGATATTCTGAACCAGTTGATCCTCGAAGTAGTCGCGGTTGCGACCTTTGAGAGCCAGCTCGTGGTAGTGAACAATGGCGCAGCGCATGCTGGAGAGTAGGTTGAGGACAAGGTTAAAATGTGGGAGTCGTCTTTCCGTGAGCGCTCAGCCTTAACCTCAACCTTGGCCTGAAGCTTCCAAGAAACGCTCCGCATCGATTGCCGCCATGCACCCACTCCCGGCGGCGGTGACGGCTTGGCGGTACGTCGAGTCTTGGACATCACCGGCGGCAAAGATGCCCGGCACACTGGTGGCCGTTCCATTGTGCGTCCGGATATATCCCTTGCCATCCAGATCGAGTTGGCCGGAAAAGAGCGCCGTGTTCGGCCGATGGCCGATGGCCACGAACACGCCGGCGCAAGGCATATCGATAATCTTCCCCGTCACGACATTCCGGAGTCGCACGCCGGTGACCACATCGGCGCCGAGGATGTCCTCCACGATGGAATTCCATACGAATGAAATCTTTTCGTTATTCATCGCCCGATCTTGCATGATTTTCGATGCACGCAGCTTGTCGCGCCGATGCACGATCGACACGTTGGTGGCAAACTTGGTCAGAAAAGTCGCTTCTTCCATGGCGCTGTCGCCGCCACCGACGACGACCAATGGTTTGCCTCTGAAGAAAAAGCCATCACACGTGGCGCATGTCGACACACCATGGCCGGTCAATCGCGTCTCGTTCGGCACTCCAATCGGAATGGCCGACGCGCCGGTGGCGATGATGACGGTCTTCGATTGAACGGTCCGGTCGCCGTCTATCGTAATGCTGAACGGGCGTGTGGCAAAGTTAACGGCGGACACATCGCCGGTGAGGAACTCTGTGCCGAATCGCTCCGCCTGCGCCCGCATATCCTTCATCAACTCCGGCCCCATGATGCCTTTGGCGAATCCCGGGTAGTTTTCTACCTCGGTGGTGGTCGTCAGCTGCCCGCCGGATTGCCAGCCTTCAAGAAGGAGGGGAGCGAGATTCGCCCGTGCAGCATAGATCGCGGCCGTCAAACCTGCTGGTCCTGAACCGATGATGACAACATTGTGCATTGCGGAAAACTTTAGCACAGGTATGTATCGGGACGATAGCAGGCGGTGTTGAGAATAGAGACTAGGTGAGCCGCTGCAACTGGTGAAATAATGTGGCTGTCACTTTGGAGAGGAGAGGTTTCTTCATTGTTCCATCTAACACATAGTCTGCCCGCGCAACTTTCTTGGCCAACGGCAGCTGACTGTTGATGCGCCGGATGGCCTCGGTGCGGGTGAGGCCGTTCCGCTTCCTGAGGCGGGCGATTTGGGTTTCCCGGTCGGCCGTGACAACGATGGTCTTATCCACTCGCTTGTCGATTCCGGCCTCGAAGAGGAGTGGCACATCGTAGATCACGACGGCGTGGGGGTTGTTCATGGCGGCGGCTCTCATCAGACGCATCTGTTCCCGGGCGACTCGGGGGTGGATGATCCGTTCCAGCCGCCGCCGCTTAGCCTTGTTGCGAAATACGATGGCACCAACCGCCCGGCGATTGAGGCTGCGATCGGCGTTGAGAATGGCAGGGCCGAACTCCTTCACGATCTCCCGCCACGCCGGTTTGCCTGGCCGGACAACCTCTCGTGCCAAATCATCGGCATCGATGATGATGGCGCCACATTGTCCAAACATTCTTGCGACTGTACTTTTCCCGGTTGCCACACCACCGGTCAGACCGATAAGCATCATGGCAGCGGAGCTTATCATGCGGTATGTCGCACCATAAAGGGCGATTGACAGGGTGAGCTCTCCGCTTGTATGAAATTCTCCATGCGGCCTGTCCTTGTCACGGCAATGGTTCTCTCGTGGGTGAGCGTTGGGTGTGCAGTAGCCCTGGCGGAGAATTCTGCGACCGCACCACGAACAATTACCGTCGCACTCGACGGATCGGGAGATTTCTCTTCGATTCAAGAGGCTGTCGATAGCGCCAAGAAAGGGGAGACCGTCTTTCTCAAACCCGGGACCTATCCTCAAGACCTCACCATTCACAGCAAGGAGGGAATTAAGCTGGTCGGCGCCGGGGTTGACCAAGTGACCCTGCTGGGTCACCGGGATCGTGTCGGGGTATTGCACGTCGGCAAGTGGCCGTACGGTGCAACGGACATTGAAATTACCGGCCTGACAGTCAATGAACATGGAGGACACGCCGTCGGCATCTTCAATGGGAAACGGATTACGCTTCGGCATCTGCGCGTGAGGGGGATGTTGTTCGGCCAACAGGTGCAGGATGTCCGTATCGAGAACTGTCTCATCGGTGGCAGTGAAACGACGGGCGTGCAGTTCGCCGATACGCAGGCCGTGTTGATCGGCAATGTGATTCATGACAACGATCATGGTGTGAACGTGGCCGGGAAGTCGGAGGTCCGGCTTGAACGGAATGTGATCGCGAGAAATCTGTATGAAGCGGTTGTCATTGGCGATGGTGGCAAAGCCGTGCTTATCAGCAACACGCTGGTAAAGAACGGTGGGGGAGCAGCGTTTCTCGGCTCCTCGCACAACGAAGTGTCGGGCAATATCGTGAGCTTCAATACGATCGGTTTTGTGATCGCGCCATCGAGTCACACCACACTCTCGTTCAATGGCCTATTCAACAAAGAAGGCAATTATCTGAAGGCAGGATCGCCGCCTCTTCAGGCTCCGGAGCTCAAGCCTGAATCGGATATTGCTGCGGATCCTCGGTTTGTGGACCCCGAACATGACGACTTTCGGCTGAGACACGATACGACACTTTTAAACAAAGGACCGTTTTCGTATCTCGGCGCCCAGCCCCCACTCCCGATCCCCTCCTCACGGCATCAGTAAAATAGCAGTAATACAACGAGATAGAAGATTCCGTGACAAGGCACAGGCATATGCTATGCTTTCTTCAAGCGACATGACGGACAGGTTCCAGCCCTCGCTTAAGAAATCGTGAGACGGGGCCGAAAAGACTCAACAAGAAGGAGGTCTCCCTTGGCCAGTTTTCGCAGTGAGCTTGAAAAGTTTGCCAATGAAGGCATTCCTTCCCTACATGATATGGAGTCGGGCAAATTGGTGGGCGCAGTGCTTCCTATGTCCGAGCAGGCGCAATTGCAGATGCGCAATAGCATCGAAGTCATCGACTACCTCTTGAATCAAGAGCAGGTTGTTTGGAGCTAGGCCACACGCCTAGACGATTGTCCTTCTGACAGCTCTCGTTCACATCCACCTCTGACATGGTCGCGAATTTCCGGCACAGGGAGTAGGAGTGCCTGGGCTATCTGTAAGATTCCCTCCTGAAATCCAACGAACGATCAGCACGTCTTGAGTTGAACGCGAGATCTGCCGAAGAAGCAGGAGCTGGGTGTGAGCCAGCTCGTTGGTTTCCAGGCGCTCGCGGTTGATTTCGCAATCCGATAGGCGCATCGTACCGATCACGTGTCCAAGGCAGACGGTACCGTCGCGCATGGAATGTCTTCTGTTCGGTAGCTGAGAGCTTGTATGGCAGGTGCATCCCGAACGTCTTCTCTATCACACCCAGTCCAATTGGCTGAACAAACGCGCCTGGAAGAGGACGCCCGCCGAAAGAAACATTGGAAACGATGGGGGCCCTACCTCAGTGAGCGCGCCTGGGGGACGGTCAGGGAGGACTACAGTCCGCACGGCACCGCGTGGGAAGCGTTTCCTCATGATCATGCCCGGTCACGTGCCTATCGATGGAATGAGGATGGGTTAGCCGGTATTTCCGACCGGCACCAGCATATCTGTTTCGCCATCGCATTGTGGAACGGCCGGGATCCTATTTTGAAGGAACGGCTGTTCGGTCTGACCGGCAACGAAGGAAACCATGGGGAGGATGTCAAAGAATATTATTTTTATCTCGATTCGACGCCGACCCACTCCTACATGAAGTATCTCTATCGATATCCGCAGGCCGAATTCCCTTATGCAGAGCTGGTGGAGGGGAATCGTCGGCGAGGCAAACGCGAGCAGGAATATGAGCTGATCGATACCGGCGTCTTCGATCAGAATCGGTATTTCGACATTCTGGTGGAATACGCCAAGTCCACGCCGGAGGATCTGCTGATCCGCATTGAGGTCATCAATCGGGGGCCTGATTCCGCCGAGCTGACGCTTCTACCGACCCTGTGGTTTCGGAATACCTGGTCGTGGGGTCTCGACGCACGTCGCCCACGCATGAGGGAAGGGCGGTCCACTCACGACGTCAGCGTCATCGAACTGGATCATGATTACTACGGCAAGCGGCAACTCTGGTGTGACCGCCGCCCCCCTCTTCTGTTCACGGAGAACGAGACCAACAGCCGCCGCCTCTATGGCGATACGGAGGGGGCCCGCTATGTCAAAGACAGTTTTCATGACTATGTCGTGTTTGGTGATAAAGCGGCGGTCAATCCTGACAAAGTCGGCTCGAAGGCTGCCGCACACTATGTGCTGACGGTTGATCCAGGAGCCTCGGATACGATCTTCCTGCGTTTCACGAATGAGGGAGGGGATGAGGGGCTGACACGGGAGGTGTTCGATGCCCTATTCACACAACGAATTCGAGAGGCCGACGAATTTTACAGGGAATTAGTGCCGGCCGATTTGTCCGAAGATGCCAAACGCGTGCAGCGCCAAGCCTTCGCCGGCCTGCTGTGGAGTAAGCAGTTTTATCACTACGATCTCACGCGTTGGCTCAAGGGCGACCCCGGTATGCCGGAGCCGCCTCGGGAACGGTTGCGCGGGCGGAACGCTGACTGGACGCATCTCTACAATGCGGATGTCATCTCGATGCCGGACAAGTGGGAGTATCCCTGGTATGCCGCCTGGGATCTGGCGTTCCACTGTATTCCGTTGGCTCTCGTCGATCCGACCTTCGCGAAGGAACAGCTCATCCTCATGCTCCGTGAGTGGTACATGCATCCCAACGGGCAGATTCCGGCCTACGAATGGGCGTTCGGGGACGTCAATCCGCCGGTCCATGCCTGGGCCGCGTGGCGCGTCTATAAAATCGAAAAGAAACGGAAAGGCACGGGCGATCGTGTGTTTCTCGAGCGGGTCTTTCACAAGCTCCTGCTGAATTTCACATGGTGGGTGAACAGGAAAGATGCCGAGGGTAAGAATATCTTTCAGGGCGGTTTTTTGGGGCTGGACAACATCGGCGTGTTCGACCGGAGCGCGCCGCTGCCGACCGGTGGGCACATCGAACAATCCGACGCGACCAGCTGGATGGGGATGTATTGCCTCAACATGCTGTCGATTGCACTCGAACTGGCCCGGGAGAACCGTGCGTATGAGGATGTGGCCAGCAAGTTCTTCGAACATTTCGTCTATATCTGCCGGGCCATGAACAACATCGGCGGCGAGAAGATTGAACTGTGGGACCGGGAAGACGGATTCTTCTACGACGTGCTGCATCTGCCGGACGGACGGACCTGCCCCTTGAAGGTGCGTTCGCTGGTGGGGTTAATTCCGCTCTTCGCGGTTGAGACGTTGGACTCGGAACTCATCGATCGCCTCCCACGGTTCAAACACCGGATGCAGTGGTTCATTGAAAACCGGCCGGACTTCAGTTCGCATGTGGAAACGCACTCGCAGGATGGAGAGGTCCGGCGATTTCTCTCGCTGGTGAACCGAACGCGGCTGAAATCGGTGCTGCGATATATGCTGGATGAACAAGAATTTCTCTCGCCCTACGGCATTCGAGCCCTGTCGCGTTACCATAAGGAACACCCCTATTGTCTGTCTGTGATGGGAGCGGATTATCGGGTCGACTATGAACCGGCCGAGTCCGGGACAGGCATTTTCGGAGGCAATTCGAATTGGCGGGGACCCATCTGGTTTCCGGTCAATTATCTGCTGATCGAATCGCTTCAGAAGTTCCACTATTTTCTGGGCGATACGTATACCGTTGAATACCCGACTGGCTCTGGCAATGCGATCCCGCTGAATCGCGTGGCGGCGGAACTCTCGAGACGGCTCATCCATATTTTTCTTCGCGATCAATCCGGCCGGCGCCCGGTCTTCGGAGGAGGCTCCAAGTTTCAGGACGACCCGAATTGGCGTGATGCCATCCCGTTCTATGAATACTTCCATGGGGACAACGGTGCCGGTATCGGCGCAAGCCATCAGACCGGATGGACTGGTTTGGTGGCGAAGCTGATTCAACAGAGTGGAGAGTAGGGCGGCACAGATCGGTGATTTCCTTGCTCGCGCAACGCGCACACAGGATCTATCAATATTCGAAATAGCGGGCGGTGCTCACGAGGGAAAGGGCGCGTCTTGGCGCGCCCAGGGTCGGGTGGGTGGAAACATCGCGCGCAGGGGAAACCACCGATCCGTACCGCCCAGGATGGTGGATAAAGATGAAAATTGGAAGAGCGGAGTGCCAAGATCTCGCTCAGGCCCTGGGTCTTGAATGGCTGGAAACGAACGGCCGGGGTGGGTTTGCATCGGGCACGGTCGCCGGTGCCAACACCCGTCGATATCATGCCCTGCTGTTGACTGCACGCAAGCCGCCGGCTGAACGCGTCGTCCTCGTCAATCACCTCGAAGAATGGATCGACCTCAACGGGCGGGTTTTCCCTCTTTCAACCAACCTGTATCCGGGAACGGTTCATCCAGCCGGTTACACATACTGTGTAGAGTTTTCCTCCGTCCCCTGGCCGACATGGACCTTCGATTGCGGCGGTGTCACGGTTCAGCGAGAAATCCTGTGTGTGCCAGGGCATGATCTTGTAATCGTGCGATGGAAGTCGCTCAGTTCGGGACAGCCCCTCATGACACTTCGTGTCAGGCCGATGCTGAGCGGACGCGACTACCACGGGACTCATCACGAGAACACAACCCTCTCGACGCAAGCCGCTATCAAGCCTGAATTGATATCGTGGCAACCCTATCCTGATGTGCCTGCTGTGCGGGCCATTCACTCGGGCGAGTACCGCCATGAGCCGGATTGGTTCCGGCACATACAGTTACCGATTGAGGAGCGGCGCGGACTTGATTGCGAGGAAGATTGGTGGTCACCGGGAGAGTTTCGATTCGAGCTTGAACCCGGGGAAGAACGGACCCTGGTGTTGACGAGCGAACAAGGCGACGGCCTCGATCCGATTGCCATTGCCAAACGGGAAAAATTGCGCCGTAAACGGTCGGACCAAGTCGAGCCGGGAACAGATACGTTGGCCGAGTCGCTCCGATGCGCAACGGGCGCCTACCTGTCTGAGCGAGGCTTCGGGAAGACGGTGATCGCCGGGTATCCGTGGTTTACCGATTGGGGGCGGGATACATTCATTTCCTTGCCAGGCCTGTGTCTTGTAACAGGCAGACTCGACAGTGCGTGGCAGATCATCGAATCGTTTGCCGCCTATGTTTCGGATGGTATGGTGCCGAATCGCTTTCCCGATGCCGGACAACAGCCGGAGTACAACACGATCGATGCCTCCCTGTGGTTCATCCATGCGATCGGCCGCTATCTGGACTACAGCGGCGATGAGGCGCGAGTCCGTACCATCACATGGCCGGCGGTGAAACAAATCCTCGATGGGTATCGGTGCGGCATCCGCCATAACATTCATATGGATAGAGACGGGCTCATCGTCGGTGGAGTCATCGGTTCGCAGCTGACATGGATGGATGCGAAGATCGGAGAGTGGGTCGTCACTCCACGGCAGGGAAAGCCGGTAGAAATTCAAGCCCTGTGGGTTCGGGCCTTGGAAATCGGAATGCGTCTGGCTGAACGATTTGGCGAATCCGCCTATGCGGACCGTTGTCGGAGACTCCGAGCCCTGGCAATAAAATCGTTCCGCACCAAGTTCTGGAACGAGGCAGGGGGATTTCTCTATGACGTGATTGATGGGCCGGAGGGTCATGATGCGTCGATCCGCCCGAATCAAATCTATGCGCTCAGTCTCTGCGATAATTTGATGGCTCGAGAACAAGCCGAGCAGATCCTGACGGTCGTCAAAGACCATCTCCTCACGCCCATAGGGCTGCGCACGCTCTCACCGAGAGACAGTCGGTATCGGCCTCGCTATGAGGGGGGCGTGGCCGAGCGGGATGGCGCCTACCATCAAGGAACCGTGTGGCCGTTTCTATTGGGTCCATTCGTGACGGCATGGGTGAAGACATTTGGGAAGAGCGCTCAGGTGAAGGCGCAAGCAAGGACATTTCTGAACGGGCTAGAAACACATCTGGGAGAGGTGTGCGTGGGACAGGTATCAGAAATATTCGACGGCGATGCCCCGCATACCCCGCGTGGATGTCCGGCCCAAGCCTGGTCCGTTGCGGAACCGTTACGGGCCATGATCGAAGATCTCGACATCGCCATGACGGTTCATTCAGCCAAGACTGAACGAGCCGGTAACCGTCGCCCCAAGGTGATTCCAGGCGAAAAACCTGCCAAGCTACGACGCGAATCAGGAAGGAAACCCTCCCGGTAAGTTCTTCCACCGGACCCCCCGGAGTTGATCTCTTGACAGTCACAGGATGCATCCGTACCCTCGGGAACGGAACCTGAACAAGCTTCGGTAGGATCCTAGCTCTTAGGAGGCTGGTCATGATGAAGAATACCGGTATCAGGGGTAGACGACGAAAGACCCTCTTGGTGGCTGGCGCCGCGCCTTTCCTGCTGCTCGGCATCACAGCACTGCAGACAGCCGGTGCCGAAGAACTGCCGAGGGAGGCGACATTGCCGCTTGGGATGGCCAGCAAGGCTGTCCATGCGGCGTTGGAATCTTGCAAGAAAGACGGGTATCGCGTGAGCGTCTCGGTGGTGGATCGGGCCGGTGTGCTGCGTGCCATGGGACGGGCCGACGGTGCCGGGCCGCATACGGTCGATAGCAGCCGAAAAAAAGCCTACACCGCGGCCAGTGTACGACGACCGACGACAGAACTGGCTGAACTCATCAACAAGATGCCGACACTCCAAGCCCTCCGTGACGTCAACGATGAGATTTTGATCGTGGGGGGAGGGCTGCCCATCGAAATCGGAGGTGATGTCGTGGGTGGAATCGGAGTCGGCGGAGCACCGGGCGCTCATCTCGACGACGCCTGCGCGCAGGACGGGCTTGATGCCATCGGCGCGGCGCCCAAGGTGGCCGCGCCCAAGTGAGGCGGCTGGGTTGGTTGGCCGTGCTGGTAGGTGGCCTGTATTCACTCAGTACCGCATGTAACAGTAGTGCGCCGGAGCCCGCGTCGGTCGATCTCCCCTCGACCAACCTCCGGCTTACCCTCGTTCGAACCGCTACGGACCTGTTCCTCCAGAGATTCAATCTCACTCTAAAAGTACAGGGAGTGAGTGGGTGTTCGACATCAACGGACTTGTTCCCTGACACAGGCCACTCCGGACGCCGCAATGTCTATCTGGCGGGGAAAGGCATGATCTATGTCGTGGGGCAATTCGACGCGCGTGTGATCGATCCGCAGGACTGCCGGGCAACCCTTTCGGAATTTCGCCATCTCGATCGGCAGGTGGTCTTTCTGGGGAGCTTTGACGCGGACAGTGAGCAGCGGTGGACCTATATCCCCGCATCCCAGCGCCCAGAGATAGGGTTTGATAAACGCTAGGGCGTGTCTTAGTCGTGAACAGCATGCACTGTAGAACATCATGAACCAGCCCATTGTCGGGTATCATGAAGATGAAGAGGGCGATTGGGTAGCCGATTTGGCCTGCGGCCATGGACAGCATGTGCGGCATCAGCCACCGTTTATGAATCGGTCGTGGGTCATTACCACCGAGGGGCGCAACCAACATCTGGGCACACTTCTGAACTGCAAAAAGTGTGAGGAACCCCAGGCCTTGTCATGAGACGCTAGAATCCGACCTTCAGATTGTTCAGTAATAGGGAGTCAGTCGCTGGGAGGCTCGAAGTGGCCGGAGGGACGCTGCTGCCATGGGACTGTGGCCTGGCGGGACTGTTTGGCCAGGCTGCGCAAACTCATTTCGGCGGCGCGCAGCAGTTTGGGATCGCCTGCTTGTAGCAGTGTCGTCAGCAGGACATAGAGCGCGCGGTCCATTCGTGACCCAGCCAGGATGCGTTCAGTCAACGGGTCGGGATGAATAGTATCCGGTCCTTCTTCCTGATCTCCATCGTTGAACAGGCACGCGAACGACTGGGGGCTGTCAAACAGCCAGCCCGGCGGAACGCGGAGTGCTGCGGCCAAGGCCTGAAGTGTCGCGGAGGAAGGATCGACTTCGTCCGATTCGATCTGCTCGAGAAAGGCAGTGGAAATTCCTGCCGATGCTGATAAAGACTGAAGAGATTGTTTTTTTGAGAGTCTCCAGGCTTGGATGAGAGGCCCAATCGACATAACGCGATCATACAGAGAAGGCTATTCCGGTTCAACGGCTTTTCCCTGCTCATCGGAACTCGCATAGTAATTTCAAGAGGTTATGGACTTCTCAGTGGTCTGGAAGATGACCAGCGAAATCAGTTACAATACAACTCTCGTTTTGGCAGTCCTTTGGAGAAGTGAAGGAGGGACGGGGTCATGTTGGGAACGGATATTCGCGGGATTATGGCGGAAGAGGAAGAGGTACAACGCCGGCAAGAAGCGCTGAAGTCTCTGATGACGATGCGGGCCAAGAAGCTTCGGGAGTCACTGGACCAACGAATCAAGCGTGCCAGGAGCAGCGGTGATTGGACGATGCTGTCGAAGGCGGAGTGTGCTGATTTGCACAAGCAGGAAAAGGCGCACTTGAAGTCTCAGTTGGAACAGTTGCAGTCCGAGCAAGTCAGGACACGAGGAAAACTGACGGCTTTGAAACGAGCGAAAGCGAGAGCCCAGCGAATTCGTGCGGCAGAGGCGGAGGCGGAACGAAGACGCCGCTAGCAGGGTATCAGTGAGCGGACCGACCTCCCTTCAGGTGTTGACACGTCGACACCGCACGTTGATCCGCGAACTCCTCCACGATAAGCGCGTTCGGATGCAGGAAGGCGCCTTCGTTATCGAGGGCGCGAAGCCCTGCCGCGACCTCATTCAACACTCTCCTCAGGCAATTCTCAGCTTGACCGTCTCGCCTCGGTATCTTGATACAGAAGATACGAAGGCGCATGCGGCACGGGCTATGCTGAACGCGCCTCAGTTTAGCTGCTCGGATGCCGTATTTGACCGACTCTCCGATGTTGAGGCGCCGCAGGGTATTCTGGCTGTCGTCCGGCAACCACAGTGGGATGAGCGGTCCCTGCTGGAGCAGCCAAGGATTCTTGGATTGTTTGGGGATCGACTGCGCGACCCGGCCAACGTGGGCACAATTATCCGGACAGCCGCGGCGCTGAATCTCACGGGACTGTGGCTGACATCCGATTCTGCAGACCCCTTTGGCCCCAAAGTCGTTCGCGCGGCGGCCGGCACGGTGTTGACCCTTCCAGTTTTTTATGGAGCGGAGCCACGACGCTTTATTGAGCACGGATGCAGAATTTATTCTGCTCTGGTCCCTCAGCCTGGTACTGTGTCGCTCAGGAGCATACAGTCCATTCCCCGCCGCCTCGTCATGGCAGTCGGCAATGAGGGGGAGGGACTGGCTGACAGCATCGTGGGCCTCTCCACTGTCAGATTTGCGATTCCGCTGGCCAGCGCTGTCGAGTCACTCAATGTTGCGGCGACGGCAGCAATCGCGGCATTTTATTTCACTGGGCTGCCGATCCGCTCCTGACCGAGAGAGGGTGGGGTTTTCCCGCCCAGGTGCATCAGTGTGGAGCTTGGTTCCGATTTACAGACGGCCCTGTTGCGATGGATACCCGTCCGGATCAACTCCACAGCTATTTGAAAAAACAGGCCTGTTCTGCGTATAGTTTCCGGAAGGCTGGACGATGGGAAATCGGTTTGTCTAGATTAGTCAGGCGGTTTGTGAGAGGTCTTGTGTAATGTCGCGGTCGTTCGCTGTATCCCAATTGGTCTTGTCGGTGCTCCTGTACCTGGGGCCCGTGACCGGCTTCTCTGAGGCTGCTACTGAGTCCGAGGAGAACATCTATGACCTGAATGAAATCGTCCAGCTCGCCCTGGCCAAGAATCCACTGGTGACGTTCGCTGAGGGACAGATCGAACAGCAGCGTGGTGTGCAGACGGCAGCGGGCGCCTATCCAAACCCGACTGTGGGCAGTGCCAGTGGTCATGGGGTGCTTCGAGATGCGGGCAGCACAGGCGCCGGATCCTCGCTGGGCCGCCAGTCACTCACCGAGTACAACGTGACCGTCGGGCAGCCGGTCGAATGGCCGGCGATGCGTGCGGCGCGCCAGCGCGTCGCCGATTTAGGGGTGGCTACGGCGAATGTTGGGTTGTTGGAAACACAATTGAACTTGCGGTCGCTGGTGAAAGTCGCATTTTACGATCTCTTGTTGGCTCAGCAGGATGCGTCGCTTGCTCGTCGTAACCTTGAGATCATCGAAGGGGTGCAACGAATCGTCAAAGCGCGGGTCAAATCGGGAGAAGCGCCGCAGTTTGAATCTATTAAGGCCGAGGTCGAGGTGCTCAAGGCCAGGCAGCAACTGGCGCGGGCGGACAATCTCGTTCGAGTCAGCCGTGTGACTGTCGATACGTTGACCGGCGGCTCATTGGGACCCTCCTATGTCGTTCAGGGGGATTTCATAGGAATTCCGCAAGAGATCTATCTCGAGGGATTGATGAATCGTATGATGAATCAGCACCCAACGATTCAACGCTTGCTCAGGTCGGTGGAACAGTCGGACTGGAAGATCGAATTCGAACGGCAGATGCGGGTGCCGACTGTCACCGTAGGGGGCAGTTATTGGCGGGAGATGGGACGCGAAGCGTATCAAGGAGGGCTCTCCGTTCCGATGCCGCTCTGGTATCGTCGTCAGGGTGAAATCGCGTCGTCCTTGGGCGTCAAACGGCGTGAAGAGGCGGAACTGCTGCGCGCGCGAAACGAGCTGGCCCGATCCGTCCATCAGCACTATCAAGATGCCCGGACTACGGCCGAACTGATCGATGTCTTTGACAAGGGCTTGTTGAAGCAGGCATCGGAAGCGCTTCGTCTCGCGCAGTTCAGCTTCCAGCAGGGAGCCTCCAGCCTGCTGGAAGTGTTCGACGCCCAGCGTGTCCAGCGGCAAATCCTGCTGGATTATGCGCAGGCGCGGCACGACCTGTCGGTGTCGCTGGCTCGCTTGGAACAGGCGGTAGGGGGAGAACTCTAGAGCATGAGGACGGTCCTGCAAGGCCGCTGCGCGATGTTCAGCTTGATGCTCGGTTTAGCCGGGGTCGAGTACGGTTGCGACGCGACTCCAAACGATGTGGCCGCCAGCAAGGCGCCCACCGCGGCTCCGACAACTCCTGGACGTGTCTCCTTGTCGGCGGAAGAGTCGGCCAGGATTGGGCTGGTGGTGCAGCCGGCTTCCCGCAGCGATTTCCGTACGCATCGTGAATTCCCCGGAATTGTACGGCCCAACCAACACAATATGGCCGAGATCACGACGTTGGTTCGCGGCCGGGTCGTCGAGGTCTATGGGGATCTGGGACAAGAGGTCAAAGCCAATGCGCCGCTCGCCATTTTATATAGTAGTGAGTTGGGCCTGGCACAGTCCGGTCATCTGAAGGCGCAGGCCAAACTGCACGTGGCGGAGCAGGCGTATAACCGAGCCAAGTTCTTGCTGCAAGAGCAGGTGATCGGTGAAGCCGAAGCGCAACGGCGGCATGCTGAATTGCTCAGCAGTCAGGCCGAGGCGCATGAAGCGGAAGACCGGCTCAAGCTCCTCGGCATGAATGACGAGGAATTCCGCCGGCTCGAGAGCACCAGGAGAATCCGATCCGTGGTGCCGATCGTCGCTCCCTTCGCCGGGCGCATTATCGGTCGCAAGCTCACCCGCGGCGAAGTGGTCGAGACCACTGAGAATCTGTTTGTTATCGCGGATCTCTCGCAGGTCTGGGTGCAGGCGAATATTCCGGAAAAGGACATCCCGTTCGTCCATTCCATCCGAGCAACGGGAGGCACGCAGGCGGATGTCCGGATCAACGCCTATCCGGGGGAGATCTTCAAAGGCACGATCACCTACGTGGGCGATGTGCTGGACCCCTCGACCCGCACGATGCAGCTCCGTTTGGAACTGCCTAACGGTGATGGGCGGTTGAAGCCTGAAATGTTCGCGACGGTGCGGCTGTTTTCGGAACCGCAGCCGGATCGCCTCTCTGTGCCGGAAGTGGCATTACAACGCGATCAAGGGAAGACCTTCGTCTTTGTGCAGCGGACGGCAACCGAATACGAACTTCGCGAAGTGCAAGTCGGAGAATCCAACGGGACCCATATCTCCATTATCACCGGCCTTACCGAAGGAGAGCCGGTTGTGACGGAAGGCGCCTTTGTCCTGAAGTCCGAATTGTTCAAGAAACAAGTCTGATGGTCGCGCGCCTCCTGGACATTTCCCTTCGCCAGCGCATGCTGATTGTGCTGCTCGCCGTCATCATCGGGGCGGGCGGCATCTACGCGTTCAGGACCATCCCCATCGACGCGTTCCCGGACGTGACCAGCGTACTGGTACAGGTCGTCACCAAGGCGCCTGGCCTCTCGCCGGCCGAAGTCGAGCGGCTTGTCACGTACCCCATCGAATTGCAGCTGACAGGCGTTCCCTCGCTGACCGAAATGCGCTCCCTCACCAAGGTCGGCCTCTCGCTCATCACGATCGTCTTTGATGATTCCATGGACATCAATCTCGCGCGCCAGCTGGTGCTCGAACGGCTGCTCGAAGTGAAAGAGCTGCTGCCGCCTGCCGCCGATCCGATGCTGGTGCCGAACAGCACCGGACTGGGTGAGGTCTATCAATACTACTTGGAGGGGCGTCAGGGGACTGCGCGGCATGCGGAAGAGGAGCATCGCCGCTTGATCGACGAACGGACTATTCAAGACTGGATCATCAGGCCGCTGCTCAAAAGCACACCGGAAGTGATCGACGTCAATTCGATGGGCGGCTATGTCAAGCAGTACCAAGTGTTGGTCGAGCCGGGCATGCTGCGCAAGTACAACCTTTCGTTGCAAGAGGTATTTCAGGCGGTGGCCAGCAACAACTCCAACGCCGGCGGCAATATCCTGGAAAAACATGCTGAAAAGTACATCGTGCGGGGGCGTGGTCTCATCCGTTCTCTCCAGGACATCGAACGAATCGTCGTGAAGGAAGTTGACGGGACACCGGTGTTCGTGGGGGATGTGGCGCAGGTGCACATCGACCATGCGGTCCGGCACGGCGCCACCTTGCTGAACGGCGACCGGGAAGTTGTCAGCGGCATCGTCCTCATGCTGCGCGGCGGCAACGCGCGCGAGGTGGTCGAGGGTATCAAGGCCAGGATTGAGGACATCCATGCCAAACAGCTCTTGCCGGACGGGTTGCGGATCGTGCCGTTTTATGACCGCATTGAGTTGATCACGGCGGCGTTGAATACGGTGTACAAGGCCCTGGCCGAAGGGGTCATTCTCGTTATTGTCGTGCTCTTCCTTTTCCTCGGCAATATTCGAAGCGCTCTGATCGTCGTCGGCACCCTTATTCTCGGCCCATTGGCCACCTTCATCGTGATGGGCCAGACCAGCTTGACCGCCAACCTCATGTCCCTGGGTGGATTGACCATTGCCATCGGCATGATGGTGGATGGGTCGGTCGTCGTCGTGGAGAACGTCTATCGCCACCTTTCGGAACATTCGAGCGCCGGTGTGCCCAAGCTGCGTCTGATTACCGACGCGGTGAAGGAAGTGGGCCAGCCTGTGGTTTTCGGTATTCTCATCATCATTTTGGTCTTCCTGCCACTGCTCTCCCTTCAGGGCATGGAAGGCAAGATGTTCAAGCCGCTCGCCTACACCATTATGATCGCCTTGCTGGTGTCCTTGGTCTTATCGCTCACCCTGTCGCCTGTATTGTGTTCCCTGATGCTCACACGGGGGAGCGAGGAAGACCCGTGGATCGTCCGAGGGGCGAAAGGTGTCTATGCTCCGGTGCTCCGGTGGGCGTTGGGGCATCGAACGATCGTGCTGACCATGGCGATCGCGGCGTTGATTGGCAGCTTGATGCTCATGCCATTTTTGGGGAGTGAATTTATCCCCATCCTGAACGAAGGGTCGATCGCTCCGCAGACGATCCGGTTGCCGAGCGTCTCGCTCAATGCCTCGATCGACATCGAGAAGCGCATGCAACAGGCGATCATGGAAATTCCCGAAGTGGAAATGGTGGTGTCGAAGATCGGCCGCACGGAGCTGGGGAACGATCCGCAGGAACCAAATGAAAGCGATCCCGTTGTCCGGCTGCGCCCGCTCGACCAATGGACGACCGCGAAGACGATGCCGCAGTTGATGCAAAAAGTCCGTGAGCGGCTGACGCAGATTTCCGGCGCGACCTTCCTCATCAGCCAGCCGATCCAACAGCGGGTCGACGAGCTGATCTCCGGCGTGCGGACGGAAGCCACGGTCAAGTTATTCGGCGAAGACCTGGAGATGCTCCGAGACAAGGCCACGGAGATCGCCGGTGTGCTGGCAACCGTTCGAGGGGTTCGCGATATCAAGGTCGAGCAGCTGTTCGGGCAACCCTATCTCACGATCGACGTCGACCGCGGCAAGATTGCCCGGCATGGTCTCAACGTCGCCGATGTGCGGCAGATCATCACGACGGCGATCGGCGGCCAGGCCGCGACACGGGTCTACGAGGGACAACAGCGGTTCGATCTGGTGGTGCGATTCCCCGAACAGTACCGGGACAGCGTGGAAACGATCAGCAACATTCTGCTCACGGATGGCGCCGGGGCGCTGATTCCCTTGGCCGACCTCGGTACCGTGCAGCTGGAAGAGGGACCTGGTCGGATCAGCCGCGAGAAGCTCCAGCGCTATGTCTCAATCGGGTTCAACACGCTGGGGCGCGACATCGGTAGTCTAGTCAAAGAGGCGCAGGAAAAGATCGCGACCCAAGTCCATCTTCCGAGCGGCTATACGGTGACGTGGGGCGGATCATTCGAGAATATGGAGCGGGCAATGGCCAAGTTGCGCGTGATCGTGCCGATCACGATCGGGCTGATCTTTATGCTGCTCTACTCGACATTCAACTCTCTCCGCCAGGCTACGCTCATTATTCTGAACCTGCCGTTCGCGTTGATCGGGGGGATCGTCGCGCTCTGGCTGACGGGAGAATATCTCAGCGTACCGGCGTCCGTCGGGTTCATCAATTTGTTCGGCGTGGCTGTGCTGAACGGGATCGTCCTCGTGTCCTACATGAACAAACTCCGCGAGGACGGATACAGTCTGGACGAAGCGGTCACGTCGGGGGCTTTGCTCCGGCTGCGCCCCGTGCTGATGACGGCGCTTGTTGCGTTGCTGGGGCTGGTTCCGCTGGCTTTTGCGAATGGAATCGGGTCGGAGGTGCAGCGCCCGCTGGCGATCGTCGTCATCGGCGGCCTGGTGACCTCGACCTTGCTCACCTTGATTCTGTTGCCCGTCTTGTACCGATGGCTGGAAGGCCGATCGGCTGAGGGGGCGCTCCCATCGAACCGGCAATCAGGGGAGGCTGGAAACGGGTTCGACGAGACAGCGGCAGGGACACATCTGCACGGGTCGTAAGGAGGAGGCGATGAGGGCGCCACATATCTGGATAGGCGTGATGCTCCTGGTCGTGCTGGGAAACGGAGAGCCGGCGGCCTACGGACAGCCAGGCGCGGATCCTTCACAAGCTCGAATTGAAAAAGGAAAGAAGGTGTTCGTCAAGCACTGCGCCGGCTGCCATGGAGCCGAAGGCAAGGGGGACGGTTACAAATTGTTGGGGGCCGACCCGGCCAATCTCACGGCATCTGCGACAAAGAAGAAATCCGACGCGCTCTTGCTCAATACGATTCATGAAGGCAAATCAAGCATGCCCTCGTGGAAAGTTCGGTTGTCGGAGCAGGACAGCCGGGACGTCCTGGCGTACATTCGAACGCTCTCACGATAACCCTCCATCGGTTCTCGTTCTGATTGTCACCGTTGGGTTGAAAGAAGAAACCACGGAAGGGCTACGTGGTGCCGAGGGACAGAATCGAACTGTCGACACCAGCCTTTTCAGGGCTGTGCTCTACCAACTGAGCTACCTCGGCACGTCTAGTGATCGCGGCGGGATTGGGTGGATAGGGAGCGGGGCACTGATCTCACCGACCAATCGCCAACCGACGCGCATCTTACCAAGATGACGCGGCCGAGTTCCACATCTTTTACATGCGACGGGCAGGATCGATGATTGGCCTGCCCCTATGTGTTCTGACAAAGAGTGAAAACTCTGTCCATGATGTGGGCCCTCAGGTATGATTTGTGCTGAAATTGGCTGTATGCAATCAACTATCTTTGGAGTCTTGTACAACAGGAGATACCGTCATGCCGTCGGTTCATCTGGTTGCGGACAAGGAGCAGGGGAGCGATACGCCGCCGGGTGAAGTCCCGCGCGCCGTTTCCACTCCACGGAGCGCGTGGGGCTACTTAATGACGGGGGCAGTGCTCCTGGCGATTATCGCCACGTGGCTGGTCTGGTTCTCTGCCTTCATTCAGCGGAAATTTCACGAAGAAGACATCCGCGCAGCCTGCCAGCGTGTGATGCCCGAGACCACGGACCGTTGTGTTGATACGGTGGTGATCCAGCGGGGCGGTGTGCGGCGGTGAGACCAACTCTCGCAAGAATAGGTTGTCTGCTGACGCTTGTCCTTTGCCTGCCGCCGGTGTGGTCTTCTGCCAGTGCTCAAGAACCGGAGCCGACAAAGCGACTGAAAGTGGAACTCGGCCTCGGCACGTGGATCAGTGTCGGCGATAGCCGGTGGAGTCATAACGCCTCCTCACAATCACCTCTCGGAAATCCGACCTCCCGATTGACCTACAGCGACCATTCAACAAACGTGGTCGAGTTCACCGCGAAAATTTCAGTGGGCCCTCGTTTCTTCGGCCGATTGAATATAGGCGGAGCGTCCATTGGCGGGGGGCGTCTCACAGACGACGATTTTCTCACTCCTGATCGTGGCAACCCATCTTTACGGACACATAGCGATATCACCGGATCTGGGATGTATTATCTGAATGCGGATGCCGGGGCGCGGATTCTGAATTTTCCGAACAGCCGAGGTAGTCTTGACGCCTTGGTCGGGTTTCAATATTGGCGGCAGAAACATGAAGCCTCTGGAGTCCGGCAGGTGTCCTGCTCGGCGGCTGGAGCCACGATCGATTTGGATCCCACTGATCCCGCTTTCAATCCACTGTGTGTGCCAGGCAATCCCCCGACCCCCAATTCCCAACTAGCTATCTCAAACACCAATACGTGGTATTCTCTTCGGACCGGTCTCCAAACGGAATATCGCATCACGCGGTGGTTGAGTGTCCACGGTTCCGCTGTGATCAAACCTATCAACCTATTCATAAACGAAGATACGCACCACCTTCGTACTCCGAGTGAGTTTCAGGACCCAAGTTTTACGATGCGCGGAATTGGTTTCGGTGCGGATGCCGATATCGCCGCCAGAGTCTATTTCACGAAAGCGCTGTCCGGCCAGGTGGGCTATCGCGTGTGGTGGAACCGAATGATCGATGGTACCTGGAAAAGCCATCTGGCCAATGGACAAACGTTCTCTTTCCCCTTGGTTGAAATGGAATCGCTCCGCCACGGACTCACCGCCAGCCTCGCGTACAGTTTTTAAGAATCACCCGTTATCGCCTGGATCGGCCTGACGGCATGGTCTCATCCTCGTACTCGTGGAACAGCCGTTTGGTTTCGGGATGCAGGTGGTTGGGATGGCCGGAGGGGATGGCGGCCGTTTTGAAGAGCGGCACCAGCTTGCCGTTCGGATGGAGGTAGCCGGCCCGAAGCGGCACGGTCCGTTTGCTGTGTCGGACCAATCGGCTGGCCGTTGGGCGGATCGAGGTCAGCCAATCGGCAATGTCCTGCGGATTCCCGATCGAGGCGGACAGCAGCAACAACTTCGCTTGTGACGGACAGAAGATGATGGTTTCTTCCCACACCACGCCGCGTTCAGGATCGGCGATGTATTGCGATTCGTCCAGGATGACGAGCCCCAACGTATCCAGCCGGACATCGATCTCGCCGCTGGCCGCATCGTAGAGCAAATTCCGTAGAATCTCCGTGGTCATGATTAATAAGGGCGCTTGCCCGTTTTCCTGCCGATCGCCCGTCAAAATGCCCACCTTGTCCGAGCCAAAGATCTTGGAGAACTCGGTGAATTTCGTGTTGGACAAGGCTTTCAATGGCGAGGTGTAAATGACGGTGCGATTGTCCTCCATGGCCCGCCGTGCGGCTTCCACGGCCACATAGGTTTTTCCGCTTCCAGTCGGGACACTGACCACGACGTCGGTGTCGTCCAGTGCGGCTAATGCCTCGCTCTGCCACGGGTCCGGGACAAACGGCTGGGGGGGCGGCACACCAAGACCCTCGAGCCAGGCCGTCAGGGAGACGGCGGGTTCTGAGGTTTCCGGTTCTCCTCCTCGGTTCGGTGATCGTTTCTGAGGGGGCGATGGGACACGGTGGGCCGTCCGAGTGGCACCCGGAGGCAGTTGAGATTGACCCTGCCGGTCGATGATCAGCGTCTGCAAATCGGATTCGAGCCCCGCAAGATTCTGGCTCGAATGTTGGAGGAGCAACTCGATGAGGCGGCGTTTGCCGGCTCGGAAATGCCGATGCACACGGCCGCGGGCCAAGCGATGCAGGACCGCCACCGGCTGCTGCGCGAGAAGTCGTTCAAGTTCGTCGGTCGTCACGGCAATTCCTCCAGTACGCCGCGGCGAATCAGGGCGATCGCTTTCGCGGCGGAGTCCGCCAACCCTGGATGGGTGGCGTGCAGCGTATGGATTTGCGACAGAAACTCCAAGGTTCTTGCCAGCAACCGATAAATATCGCCTTCCGCCATGGTGGTCAACCGGCACAGCCCAATCCAGGTGAGCGTCGGATCGGCGATCCAGCGTTCGGCGACCGCCGCGATATCGGCTCTGAGGAGCGGAGGATCTTCATACGGTGACAGGCTCTCAGCCAGCTTCCGCACCTGACCGAGGAGCGAGCTGAGTCCCGTGCTGATACGTGGAAAGGCACCGGGACGGTCGTCGTCATGCGCGATACTGGCCATGACTCCGGTGAGCAATGCCGGGTCCGCTCCGGCAAAGGCCTCGGCCCTGATCAGCTCAGTGATCAACAGCGAATGATCAATGCGGATCAGGCGCGCCCATTCCCCGTCGTCCGTGAGATGGGCTGAGGGTGTGAGATAGCCGAATGTCTGGAGCACCTCGACCCGTTCCTGGAACCGATGCCACAAGCTGGCCCTCAGGGCCTGGATGGATTTGGTGTGGCGGTGTTGTTCTTGGCGAAGCCGTGATGCTACCGCGACATCTTTCTGGCACGCCGGACGCGACGAACAGGTCGGGCAGGGGAAGTCGCCCAACGATTGGACGATCGCGTCGGGAAGCGACTCGGACACTTTCGGTACTATGATAGGCAGCGTCGGAAGCCTGGTCGGCAGTTCCGTCAGTTGGTAGTGCAGTTCGTCGAAGGAGGCCGCCGAACACCAAGGGAACGCGGAGGTTTCGTCACACTCGAAGACGCGGTCGAAGACCTCCGCAACGGTTGCCGCGGGACATTCTGTCACCGCACCGTCGGGCCGGAGGACGGAAATCATCGGATTCCGTTGGCCCTTGCTCCGGTATTGGCGCAGGACGATCCCCCGGCCCCGCGTGAGTCCTACCACTCGTCCCGGGGTCATGAAATGAAACCTGGCGGTCAGTTCGGGCGATTCTTGTTGTTTGACCTGCAGGCGATGGGGCCGTTGCCTGCGGGCCTGGTCGAAGGTCTGCCATTGCGTGATCCAGTCCGTGCAGACACGAGGCCCGAAGGGTTCCATCTGAACATGGAGCGTGTCCAGTTTGCGCTCCAGCAGTTCGGCCCGTTGGTTAAGTTGGAATTGGGCAAAGCTCTTGGCCAGGATCGCGTGAATTTGTTCATGCGGATGGGCTTTTAACAGATTGAGCACCATGGGATACGTAATCGTAAATTGGCTGTCGATGGATTCCGGGTGACCCGTCAGTCCCTTCGTCAGGACGCCGAGATCGATGTAGGGGGAGGGCGTGATCACGGCAAATCCCACCTGATCTTTTCCCCGACGGCCGGCACGGCCTGCAATCTGCTGTACTTCGCCGATGGTGAGATCCGTGAAGTCACGCGCCTTACGGATGCTGGATTGGGTGATCACCACGGTGCGCGCGGGAAAATCCACGCCGGCAGCCAGGGTTGTGGTGGCAAACACGGCATCGAGACATCCCTGGCGCATGAGTTCTTCGATCGCGATCTTCCAGGAGGGGAGATGGCCGGCATGATGCGCGGCCACGCCGATGCGCCGTACCGTGGGAATGAGCGGATGCTCCGCTACGCTGGGATAATTCGCAATCACCCGATCGAGCGCTGCGGCGATGACCTCCTGCCGCGCGGGCGGAAGCACGATGTCGGCGACGTCGAACGACTCCATCGCTTCGTCACAGGCCCGGCGCGAAGTGAGAAATACGATGGCGGGGGTCAGATGCTTCTGGCGAAGGGCGGTAATCAGGTCAACCGGATGAATCGACGGCGGCATGCAGTTTCATTCCCTTTGAAATCACGACAAGACCCGAATCCGTCACGGTGAATTTCCGGGCATCTTCGTCCCGGTTGTAGCCGATTTCTGTGTGCGGAGGAATCGTCACATCTTTATCGATGATGGCCCGCCGGATGCGGCTGTGTGCCCCAATGTTCACGTTTTCCATCACGATTGATTCACGGACATCAGCGTGGTCCAGGACGCGCACGTTCGGCGAGAGCACTGAATTCTGAACGCGCGCGCCGGATACGATGCAGCCGCCGCAGACGATCGAGTCGAGCGCCACGCCCATGCGGCCACCTTCATAGTCCTGCGCGAAGACAAACTTGGCCGGAGGAAATTGCCCTTGGTACGTGCGGATCGGCCACTCAGGGTCGTAGAGGTTGAACTGCGGATCGACGGCGACCAGATCCATGTTGGCTTCCCAATAGGCGTCGAGGGTACCGATGTCTCGCCAGTATTGCACGGCTTTCTTGTTCGCGTCTTGAAACTTGAATGCATACACGCGCCCCTGCTCAATCATCTTCGGGATAATGTTCTTGCCGAAGTCATGGGCACCGACGTGCTGGGCATCGGCCATCAGGTGTTCCCGGATCGCCTGTGTGCGGAACAGGTAGATGCCCATGGAGACGAAGGCGTGCGCCGGATCATGCGGGAGCGGAGTCGGCTGCTCAGGTTTTTCATCGAATCGGACGATGCGATAGTCTTCATCTACGGAGATGACGCCGAATCGGGAGGCGTCTTGAATCGGGATGTCGATGGCACCGACTACGGCGTCGGCCTGCTTGGCGATCAGCCAATAGTACATCTCGGCGTAGTTCATCTTATAGATATGGTCTCCCGCCAAAATCAGGAGAAACTCGGGCTGTTCGCTGTCGATCAAGAACATATTCTGGTAGACCGCGTCGGCGGTGCCTTTATACCAATCCTCACTGATGCGTTGCTGCGGCGGGACCGACGCGATGTACTCACCCAGCTCGGCATTCAACATGTTCCATCCGACTCTGATATGCCGGTCGAGTGAATGGGATTTGTATTGGATCAGGACGGCGATCTTGCGGAGGCCTGAGTTCAAACAATTACTCAGGGTGAAATCGATGATCCGGTATTTGCCCCCGAACGGCACGGCGGGTTTGGCGCGCTGCTCGGTCAAGGGAAACAGTCGCTCGCCTTTGCCGCCGGCAAGGACCATCGTGAAGATATCCTTCATGGCGTCGAATTCTAGCAGGACCGTGTTCAAATAGAAAGAAAGGGGATCGTTGACTTCCAGCCGTCTGCGGATAATACTAGCTTCACAACCGCACGGTGTCTGCCCTCGGCACCGGGAAAAGGAGTGAGTATGAAACGCGATGTCGTCGTCGCCGCTCTTCAAGACAATCATCGTCCCGCAACCAAAGTTTCGGCTGCCAAACGGGCGGGCTCATCCAACGACATGGCTTGGCGTCTGGAGCGGTTGGAAGGGCAGCTGCAGAAACTTTCAGAGTTGGTGCGAGAGCACGCCGAAGATATGGATCGCCTGGTGCGGATTGTCGCGGAAGATCGGGATGTGATTCGCCGACAGCTGCTCCGCAAACATCATGAGAAAGTGCGGGTCAGAAAGCATTTGCGGGAAAGCGCCTCCGGAAACGGACTGGATAGCTGATCTCCTCGTCGACTGTATCCCGGTCTGGCCTGCGGGTCTTACCGTGACGGTCTCTCTTCCCGACGGGTCGTTCCCTTATAATAGCGCCCTCGAAATCAGATAGAAGGCTATCCACACATGAAAACACGTGACATGACTATCCCTCATCCGCTCCGTACGCTCGTGGCCGTGCTGTGTCTCTTGGTCATGGGGACAGGGGGAGCGGGGTTGGCCTGGTCCGAGGTGTTTCTGCCTCTCCAACTGGTTCAGGTGCCCTACGAAGCGCCGCCGGCCAGTCAGGAGGTGCCGGATGTCTCGGTTCCTCCCAATACGAATCCGCTGAGCCCAGAGGAGTTGACCCGTGCCGAGGCGCTCCTGCCCTTATTGGAAGGCAAGCAGGAGTTTTGGGCAATGGGGGAGTTCGTGCATTTAGGAGAACCGTCGGTACCGGCTTTGGTCAAGGCTCTGGCGATGCCGAGTCCACGCATCCGGTACAACGCCATTGAAACCATGTCGATGATGAAAGCCCTGTCAGCCGTGCCGGCCCTGGTGGATACGGCCAAGGATGCGAACGAGATCCCCCGCGTGCGCGAACATGCCTTGCGGGTCGCCATTCGTCTCGACCCATTAAAGACGCCGGAGGCGATTCAGGCGATGGCGACCGATACCAATGCGTCTATTCGAAAGGCCGCCGCATTTGAGGCCCGGTATGTGCGGCAGAAATCAGTCATTCCCGTCCTGATATCGCTTGTCACCGACGAAGAACGGTTTGTCGCCTTATCGGCCGTGCATTCGCTGTGGATTTTGACTCGCCATGAAACGGAATTTCATGATTGGGATAGCTCGACGAAACAGGATCGTATGGCCTGGGTCAGTGAATGGGTTGAGTGGTGGAACGATTATAAAGATGCGTTCGAGATCCCGGAACCGCCTCGGCCTAAGCGTAAATCGTGAAGGGCTTCGGGGGTACGGAGTCCGGAGTTGCGGCCCGGAAGATTCTTGTGTTAGGAGTATCTCGTCACCGGTGAACTGACAAGAACGCAATTTGGGTCTCTGTTATGTTGAAAATCGCCAAGCTCGGCAATCCAATTCTTCGGAAGATCGCGGCCCCTATCGATCCGCGCGAGATCAAGTCGTTGGAGATGCAGGGCTTGATCGACGAGATGTTTGAGGTTATGTACGACGAGCCGGGGATCGGCCTGGCGGCTCCACAAGTGTTCCGCTCGATTCAATTGGCGGTGATGGGTTGCAGGGATGAAGGGGGCTTTCCGGAAACCGTTCTTATCAATCCCTCAATCGTCTATTACGGCCCGGAACAGGCGGAAAACTGGGAAGGCTGTCTCAGTGTGGATGGATTGAGGGGGAAAGTCACCAGACCCTCGGTGGTTCGAGTGAAGGCGTTGGACCGAAAAGGGAAGCCGCTCGATATTGAAGCAACCGGCCTGTATGCCGTCTGCATTCAGCACGAGCTCGATCACCTGATCGGAAAGGTCTTCCTCGATCGCATGACAGATCTGTCCACCCTGACGCAGCTCCATGAATTTCAGCAGTACTGGCAAAAAGAGCCGACAAGCGTCATCTGACCCCCGTCATCTTCGTAGACCTCTCGTGAAAACGCTGTTTCGTGTCTTGCGCTATCTCCGGCCCCATCGCGGGCTTGCCGTGACCACGCTGCTCTGTGCGGCTTGCGCGACGGCGATGGAGCTGGTCCCGCCCTGGGTCATCAAACTCATCATCGACGACGTCATTCAGGCCAGAGACATGGCCCTGCTTCCCGGTATCTTGGGTCTGCTCGTCGGGGCCTATGTCCTGAAAAACCTCTTCGCCTCGTTCAGAATTCGGCTCAACAATCAACTGGAGCAAACGGTGGTGCATGATTTGCGGCGGCAGATCTTTTCCGCCCTGCAACGGTTGTCCCTCAGCTACTTCGAGAATCGTTCGACCGGCGAGATCATGTCGCGCGTGACGAACGACACCGAGCACGTCGAACGAATCTTTATCGATGGACTCGAAGGCGCGATGACGGCGTCGCTGACGCTGATCGGTATTACGATCATGCTGTTCATGCTGAACTGGAAAATGGCAGCACTCTCGCTCCTCCCCATTCCCTTATTGATGATCTCCGCGAGCTGGTTCACCTCGACCGTGCACGGGTATTACCATCAGATCCGAAAGCATTCCGCCGAACTCAACGGCTACTTACAGGACGCGTTGTCCGGTATCAGGGAGACGATGGGGTTCATGCGCCAGTCCTATGAACAAGCTCGATTCGACCGATTGAGCCGCAGCTACGGCGATTCGAATCTCAAAGCGATGTTCCTGTGGTCGGTCTATTCACCGGGGATGATCTTGCTTGGCAGCCTCGGAACCGTCCTGATTCTTTGGTATGGTGCCGGTGAAGTGGTGGACGGTCGGCTCACACTGGGAGAGTTGGTTCTCTTTCTGTCGTATCTGGCATTGTTCTACGTGCCGATCAATCAGATTCACTCGGTGAATCACATGTTGCAACATGCCCTGGCGGCAAGCGAGCGGGTGTTCGATGTGCTGGACGCCACACCTGAGGTGGCTGACCGGCCGGGCGTTATGCCTCCGCGTCACCCTGGGCCTGGCGCGGTTCGATTCGAGCAAGTGGCCTTTCACTATCGCTCCGATGTACCGGTCATCAAGAATGTGTCCGTGTCGATTGCGGCAGGCGAGCATGTGGCATTGGTGGGACCGAGCGGAGCAGGGAAGAGCACACTGCTCAAGGTGCTCATGCGCTTCTATGACGTGACTGGGGGCGCCATCTCGATCGACGGAGACGACCTTCGTGATCTGCCGCTGGCCTATGTTCGCCGGCAGATCGGGTTTGTGCAACAGGAGCCGTTCTTGTTCAATGGAACCGTGCGGGACAATATCCTTTACGGCGATCTCGATGCCAGTCAAGAACGGATTGACACGGCTGCGCGTGCCGCGCGGGCGCACGAGTTCATTGCGGCGCTTCCGGAAGGGTACGAGACCTGGATCGGCGAACGGGGCGTCAAACTGTCAGTCGGCCAGAAACAGCGCGTATCGATTGCACGGGTGTTGTTGAAAGATCCGCCCATCGTGGTCTTCGACGAAGCGACATCCAATATCGACACAGAAACAGAGGTGAAGATTCGTGAAGCCTTGACCGAGCTTACCAGAGGACGTACTACGTTCATCATTGCGCACCGGCTGTCTACGCTCCACGATGTCGACCGGATACTCGTCATCGACGGCGGCCGATTGGTCGAGGATGGCCGGCATGACGACCTTCTTCGTCGTGGAGGGGTGTACGCAGGTCTCTATGACGCGCAGTTCCAGGCCTAGCGTCGCGTACGGGAAGGGAGCGTGCGGCGGTTGCGGTTGCAATTCGGAGCTCGCTATACTCCGATGGATAGGTGAGAGACTGGGAATGGCATGGTGTTGATTTACGAGAGCGATCCGCTGGATGATGAACATGCGCGCGGGCGGTTCTACCACGTCTGCGGAGGGCGGATCGATCGCACGCCCTTGAACGTGCCGGCACCCGATCAGCCATACGAATGTCAGCAATGCGGAATTGACCTCGAAGCCGAAGACTTTTTTACGGCGCTGCAGAAAGGATCGGTGTAGGACACATGGCCGGGAGCGCGGGAAGAAAAACCGTCGGGGTTTCTCGAGGTCTGATGATGCTGTGTGAGACCTGTTATACCCATGTCGTCAATGACAAGCTTCCTGACGCAAAGAACTTCGTGGCCGATTTCGAAACACTGCTGGATAGAATTTGCCCGGGCTGCACAGACATCAACCGCCCCCTCATCGATGACATGGCCGGGAGCGGGGAGTAGCCCCTCTGCTGTGGCGAGCGCCCTCGCCCGGCCCAGTCGTTACACCACTTGCTCGCAAGGCAGAATGAATACATGGAGGGGGAACGTGTCCTCTGCCTGTTGCCGCATATGTTCCATGCGGTACTGCGTGAGTCCCTCAATCACGCGGTAGGCCATCTGTTCAGGTATCGCGGCGAGGATCAACCGGTTGGCGCCTGCTGACAGGGAAAAATGAAGGGTTGGGCCTGTTTCGCCTCTACCTGAAACATTGTGCAGTTCAGTAAATGCCGTCACCTCGTATTCTTTCATCAGCGCATGGATCTGTTCCGCGATCGACTCGCGAAACACGATCATCAGCATTTTCATTGAACGCGCTCCTTGCTTATGTGAGCCGGAACATACGAGCTGACATCCGTGCTCCGTACATACGGGAGAAGGACGGAAAAGACAAGGGGATCGCCGGGTGAATCAGACAAGAGACGAATAGGGCTCCTGTCTGTGGACGCGCGAGACCGTCATGCGCATCGGCATGTGCGGCCGCAACGTCATCAGTGGATCGGGCAAGATAGTCTGGCCGTCCACTAATCGGAGGCGTACCCGCGACGCCACTGTGGCCATGACCAGGATCCCCTCCAATTCGGCAAACGATTCTCCAAGGCAGCGGCGGCCTCCGCCGCCAAACGGCAAATAGCTGAACGCCGGCCGCTGTGCTTGCGATTCCGGCGCGAATCGTTCCGGATCAAATCGATTCGCATCAGGAAACCACTGCGGATGTCGGTGCATACTCCACGGGCTGATGAAGATTCTGGCGCCAGCCGGTAGATGTGCGCCTGACGGCAGGGTGTCGTCGGATCGGCTCACACGGGTATGCAGGAGCCAGGCCGGCGGATAGAGGCGCAGCGTTTCCTCCCAGATCATCTTGGTATACCGCAAGCGAGGCACGTCGGCTGCCGTCGGAAGCCGGCCGTTCAAGACCGTTTCGAGTTCCTGGGCCAGGTGCGCGCGCACGGTCTTGGATTGAGACAGGAGAAACCAGCCCCAGGTCAGTGCATTGGCGGTGGTTTCGTGGCCGGCCAAGAGAAAGGTGACGAGTTGATCACGGATTTCTTCTTCGCTCAGCGGTTGCCCGGTCGCATCGGTCGCAGCGAGCAACAGGGAGAGGACATCCGGACTCTGTGTCGGCGCCGAACGCCGGTCCCGGATGAGGCGGCGCAGTATCGATTCCAGGCGACGATGCCCATGGAAAAATTCTCGATGCAACTTGGTTGGAATCCAGAGCGGTATCAGCCGAGCGAACAGCGAATCATACTGTCGTTTGATGAGTTGCTGACCTGTCGTAATGGCCCGTGTGACCGTCCGGGCTTCGGTCCCAATATCCTGTCCGAAGAGGAGTCGCCAAATCACGGAGAGCGTGATGGTTGTCATCGCCTGTCCGATGTCGATCGTCATACCTTCCGACCAGGAGGCAGTCACACCGTCGGTCGTGTCCGCGATGAGGCCGGCGTATGACGAGACATGATCGCCATGGAAAAACGGCAGGAAGACCCGCCGCTGCCGATGGTGGACCGTCCCTTCTGTATGCAACACACCCTGCCCGAACACGCGAGATTCCACCGGTGGAACCGGGGCTTTGGTGAAATTGTCTTGGTTGACCACCAGCACATGCCTGATATCGGCCGGATTGTTCAGCAGATACATCGCGGGATCGCGTTCGCGCAGGAGAAGGGCGGCAAGTGTCCCCATGGGAAGTTTTGCCACATCGCCGTACTGGCGGCAGCGCAACAGATAGCCAAGGCTGTCTGCCTTGAACTCAGGAAAGAATCCAAACCAGCGGGAGACCGGGGGGCCGGAAATGGAAGCCGAGGGCTGGGCGCGGCGGCTCATGCAGCCACATCACAATCAGGCCGGGTCATACCCTGATACGAACGACAAGTCACACCACCGACTTCAGCCAGGCAAGCGTCGGCCCACCTGGCTGATACGCAGGGTTAATTCGCGACTTTGAGCAACCACCCATCGGCACGATCACATTGATTGGGACCTTTGGCAAAAATCTCAACTCGGATGTACGAGCCTTTGACGGTGTCGGGGAGTTTGCCTTTCACCAGATACCCGTTACTGACCATGGTGACCGTGACCGGAACCTTTTGCTCCTTGATCATGACGGTAATGCTTTGTGCGGCGGTTGCCTTGGAGGCGAGAAATGAGAATTCCGACTTGGGAGGTACTGTCGTATTGTTTTTGTCCTGTGAGAACGGTGCCGGTGTGTACCCGGAAAAGTTGACTTGGGTGCATGGGTCGGTACTGCTGGGATTAGGACTTGCATCATAAGCCCAGACTTTGCCGACGATACTGGAGATAGCCAGTGCAACGATGAGCGAGAGAATAGTTCGCAACCTCACGATTCTCTTCCTCCCTGTGTAGGTGATGGTGGGTGAACGAAGCGACCTGATATAGCCCGCATTGTAACGTGTGAGGAGGAAAAAACAACCCCCTGCGATTGATCCGGACGATGGAATCGCGCCGGGGACGCCCTCTATGCGACGGCGTTGTGCCCATCCAGCCACAGGCTGCTCTCCGCCTTGAACTTGGGGGGACCATTTGTTATTCTGCGCCCACCTTTCGCAAGTGAAATACGTCTGTTTTCACGATCCTCAGAATCAAGGAGCACCCATATGGCTGGCATTAAGCGAGCATTGATTAGTGTTTCGGATAAGACCGGGGTCGTCGATATCGCAAAGGGCTTGGAAGCGCTCGGCGCGGAAATTCTCTCCACCGGCGGGACTGCCAAGGCGTTGCGCGAAGCGGGTGTGAAAGTGACGGACGTGGCGGCCTATACCGGCTCGCCGGAAATTCTCGACGGTCGGGTCAAGACGCTGCATCCGAAGATTCATGGCGGACTCTTGGGCCGCCGGTCTGTGCCGGCGCATGTCGAGCAAATGACGCAGCACGGCATCGGTCCGATCGATGTGGTCGTGGTGAACCTGTATCCGTTCGAGGCGACGATTGCCAAGCCCAATTGCCACTTCGACGATGCAATTGAGAATATCGATATCGGTGGACCGTCAATGCTCCGCTCTGCGGCGAAAAACCACGAGGACGTCCTGGTGTTAGTCGATCCGTCGGATTATACGCGGGTGTTGGACGCCGTGAACGCAAACACGGTGACCCGTGCGCTACGGCGTGAACTGGCGATGAAGGTGTTTCAGCATACAGCCCGCTACGACAGTTTGATCGCCGGCTATCTCGAAAAACAGGTACAGGGTGGGGAGGTGAAGTTTCCCAAGATGCTCTCGCTGCAATTTGAGCTCGCGGAAATCTTACGGTACGGCGAGAATCCTCACCAGCAAGGAGCGTTTTACCGCGAGCTGAATGCCCACGAACCATCCGTCTCCCGCGGCACTATTCTGCACGGCAAGGCAATGTCGTACAACAATTTCCTCGATGCCAATTCAGCCCTCGAACTGGCCAAGGAATATGCGGCGTGCGCCGTGGCTATCATCAAGCACAACAATCCCTGCGGAGTGGCGCTCGGCAACACACCGGTCGAGGCCTATGTGAAGGCGAGGGAGACCGATCCGGTGTCGGCCTTTGGCGGAGTGATCGCGTTCAATCGTCCGGTCGATCTGGCAGCAGCCAAGGAAATCACTTCGACATTCGTCGAGGTGGTGATTGCGCCGGGCTTTGCCGAAGACGCGCTGGCGGAGCTGAAGCGGAAGAAGGATTTGCGCCTGCTGGATGTCGGTCCGCTCGTGAAAGTGAATCAAGATGGGTACGATCTCAAGAAGCTGGTCGGCGGGCTGATCGTACAAGACCGTGATCTCGGTGTGTTGACCGACCTGAAAGCGCTCAAGGTGCCGACGGTCAGGAAGCCGACGGATGAAGAATATGCCGCCTGCGCGTTTGCCTGGACCGTCTGCAAACACGTCAAGTCGAACGCGATTATCTATGCCAAGCCCGGACAGACGGTGGGGATCGGTGCGGGGCAGATGAGTCGGGTGGATAGCGTGAAGCTTGCGGCGATGAAGGCGCAGATGCCGGTGAAGGGCTGCGTGATGGCCTCGGACGCATTTTTCCCATTCCGCGATGGACTCGATGCCGCGGCGCAAGCCGGCATTACCGCCGTGATTCAGCCCGGCGGGTCGATTCGGGATGCCGAGATCGTCAAGGCGGCGGACGAGCATGGCCTGGCGATGATTTTGACGGGCATGCGCCACTTCCGCCACTAACGGATGTTGAAACGCCTTTCCAGCTTCGTTCTCGGCTTGGCAAAATCCTCCATGTAGCCCAGAGGCTACGCCTCCGGTTTTGCCTTCGTCTGCGGCCTTGATGGAAAGCCGTTTGAACAGCCTTCAAGGAAAATCATATCCCCGAGGACTATCCTGTGAAAATTCTCGTTGTCGGGAGCGGAGGGCGTGAGCATGCCATGGTGTGGATGCTCGCGCGGAGCCCGCGCAACCCCATCCTCTATTGCGCGCCAGGCAATGCCGGCATTGAATCCGTGGCCACGTGCGTGCCCCTTAAAGCCGACGATGTGGCGGGGCTGAAAGATTTCGTCGTTCGTGAGCAGATTGATCTGACCGTCGTCGGACCGGAGGCTCCGCTGGCGCTCGGGATCGTCGACGAGTTTCGAAGAGCCAACCTCAGGATTTTCGGCCCCACCAAGAATGCCGCGCGGCTCGAAGCCAGCAAGATCTTCTCCAAAGACGTCATGGCGCAGGCCAGAATTCCGACTGCGCGCGCGAGGAGTTTCGACAAGGCCGTCGATGCGTTGGCCTATCTCGAACAACATGAGCTCCCTGTCGTGATCAAGGCCGACGGTCTTGCTCAAGGCAAAGGGGTCGTCATTGCGACGACGCGAGAAGAGGCGCGCGACGCCGTTATTGGCTCGATGGAGAAAGCGATGTTTGGCCAGGCGGGGAAACGGGTTTTGATCGAGCAATTCCTCGACGGCGAGGAATTGACGGTCATGGCCTTTACAGACGGCCGGACCGTCGTGCCGATGTTGCCGGCGCAGGATCACAAGCGCGTCGGTGACGCAGACACTGGCCTCAATACCGGCGGAATGGGAGCCTACTGCCCGGCGCCGTTAGGCACACCGGCTCTCCGTGAGCATGTGACGCGCTCAATTCTGCAACCGATTGTTGAGACCATGGCCCGCTTGGGGTCGCCTTTTCAGGGCGTCCTGTATGCCGGTCTGATGGTGGTGAAGGGGGTGCCGTATGTCCTGGAATTTAATGCACGGATGGGAGATCCTGAAACGCAGGTTGTCTTGCCCTTGCTGAAGACAGACTTGATCGATGTCATGGAGGCCGTGATCGAGCACCGCCTGGACCAACTTGCCGTCGAATGGCATGACGATACGGCCGTCTGTGTGGTGATGACGTCGGGTGGGTATCCTGGCTCCTATCAACAAGGATTTCCCATTCACGGTTTGCCGGTTCAGCACGGTAGCCGGACGATGATCTTTCATGCCGGGACCGCCACGAAGAACGGGATGGTCGTCACTGCCGGAGGACGTGTCTTGGGCATTACCGGACGGGGAACAACGTTGAAAGAGGCCCAAGCGAATGCCTATCAGGCCGTGGCCGGTATTTCCTTCCAGGACTGCCACTATCGAAAGGATATCGCGCATCGCGCGCTCCTTTGATCTGCCAGACGCGTTGGACTGCATTCTCGACCATCAATCAGGTATTGGCTCGACTTCCCCAGCCGACACTCGACAGAGACGAAAGAACGTGTTAGACACAGTGCACATTTCATCGGTATTTCGTTGAACATACACAGGACGCACTGGAGTGAGGAGGAAGAGCGATGAGGAGTGGGAAGCGCCAGTCTGCAATGCGGGTGTTGGGAATGGCCCTGGGGCTCGGCTGTCTCTTGAGTGCGGCGGGGTGCGATTACTGGCCGCCGGCGCTGCAAGCTCAGATCGAACAATTGCGATCGGAAACGGAAACCTTAAATATGGAGAAAACACAGCTTCAGAGTCAGGTCAATGACCTCTCAAAAGCACGGCACGATCTCCAAATTCAGTTCGACGAGCTGAGCCGCGTCAACCGGGAGAAGACGGAAATCATTGCGAGTCTGCAACGCCGACTCGATGCGTCGCACGTGAAAGGGAGCAAGGCACTGGCTCCGTCGAAAGCGGCAGCCAAGTCAACGGCCAAACCGTCCGTTAAACCGCAGGTGAAGAAGAAGCCCACGGTCAAGCGGTAGACGAGCTCCGTCAGCTTGAGCTTGAGGAGTTGCCTGAGGAGGAGGTGTTACTCGACGGTGAAGACGCAGGCGTGGCCGATGAGGGGGCGGTCGTGGAAGACGGGGCTGTCGCCGACGTACCAGCCTCTTTCTTTGAGCCGGCTCCAGAATCCGCGGTTTCGCCGGATGGGGGTTTCAGCTTGCTGGAGTAGTCGGTGACGTACCAGCCGCTTCCTTTGAACATGATGCCGGGTGACGAAATCAACCGCCGCACCGCCTGCCCACACTTCGGACAAGCTGAAAGCGGATCATCTTTCATGCTTTGTTTGGCTTCAAACTTGTTGGAACAACTGTCGCATTGATATTCATACGTGGGCACGGGTGGTCCTCCGAAAAAAAGTCACATTGTTTGACGGTTCATAAGGCTGATTTTCGCCCAGTCAAGAGTCGCGCCATTCACAGGGACAACTTGTGGAAGGCCTCTGCGATCCGTTGAATCCCGCGTTCAATGGCCTCCATGCTTGTGGCATAAGACAGCCGGATATGGGTCCGGCTGCCGAAGGCTTCTCCCGGTACGACCGCTACCCGTGCTTCCTTCAAGAGATACTGGGCCACATCTTGCGGGGACCGTATCGGTCCGGTCGGCCCCTGTCGTCCGAGGATTCCACCAATGTTGGGAAACGCATAGAAGGCCCCGCCAGGCAGGCGGCATGACACCCCCGGGATCGCATTGAGCCGATCAATAATGACCCTTCGCCGCCGGTCGAATTCGATGACCATCTTCTCGGTGAAGGACCCTCCCAGCTTCAACGCCGCTACGGCGGCCTTTTGTGAGATCGAGCAGGGGTTTGAGGTACTTTGGCTCTGAATATTCCCCATGGCAGTCAGGAGGTCCTTGGGACCGGCGGCGTATCCGATGCGCCAACCGGTCATTGCGTAGGCTTTTGAGACACCGTTAATCACGACGGTCCGTTCTGCGACTTCAGGACTCAGGCTGGCGATGCTCCGATGGACGGCTCCATCGTAGAGCACTTTTTCGTAGATTTCGTCGGAGATAACGAGCAGCTGGTGTCGGACCGCGATGCCCGCGATCGCTTCGAGAGTCCTCCACTCATACACAGCTCCGGTCGGATTACATGGACTGTTCACCAGGATGGCTTTTGTCCGCGGTGTCACCAGCCGTTCCAGACTATCCGGATCGATGGCGTATCCGGTGGCTTCGTCAGTTGGGAGGAAGACCGGGGTCGCATCGTTCAGCAGCGCTTGGTCGGCGTATGAGACCCAGTAGGGGGTCGGAATAATGAGTTCATCTCCGGCTTCCAAAAAGGCTTCGGCCAAGTTATAGAGCGAGTGTTTGGCTCCGCAAGACACGAGAATCTGGGCCTTCTCATAGCGAAGCCCTTGCTCCGACTGGAACTTGTCGATAATTGCCTGTCGAAGCTCATCGATGCCGGACGACGGGGTGTATTTCGTAAAACCGGCTCGTATCGCAGCTTCGGCGGCGGCCTTCACCGGCTCAGGAGTATCGAAATCCGGTTCGCCTGATGAGAAATCGATGACATCGATGCCTTGCGCCGCCATCGCCTTGGCGGTGGCAGTCATGGCTAACGTCGGAGACGGGGTAATCCGTCCGACTCGGGCGGCAAGTTTCATGATTTAAGGCTCCAGATCCGTTCTTGCAAGCGGCGCGCGACTTCAGGGTGCAGAAATTCCGTCAAGCTACCGCCATGGTGTGCGACATCTTTGATAATGCTGGAGGAGAGATACGAGTATTCTTCGCTCGGCATTAGAAAGACCGTTTCGACATGCTTGGCCAATTTTCGGTTGATGAGGGCCATTTGAAACTCGTGTTCAAAATCAGAGATGGCACGCAGTCCTCGGATAATGGCATGCGCACCGGTTCGTTCGACATAGTCGACCAACAGACCCTCGAATGTCGTCACTTCCACCTGGCCAAGATCTTTCATCACGAGGGCCACCATCTCCAACCGTTCGGCGAGGTTGAAGAGGGGATGCTTGGCCGGATTCGGTGCGACCGCAACGATGACTTTGTCGAACACACGCAGGCTTCGGGTGATGATGTCGGCGTGCCCATGCGTCACCGGGTCGAACGTACCGGGATAGACGCCGATCTTCATCGTAGCCCGGCGTGCGAGATGGAATAGAGCGACAACGCAGTATCGCCGTAGCGGTATTGGCGTGTACGGATGGCACACCCCAGGGAAGACGGGAGAGAAGTCTTGTTTGCATGTTCGATAATCAGCCATGCATCGTCGGCAAACAGCCGGTTCGTCGCGACTCCGCTCAAGAGGGCGGTAAATTCGTGTGTGACTGCATAGGGAGGATCAGCGAAGACGAGCTGATAGGGGCCTTCCCATCGGTCTGGCCTATTGAGAAAGTGCTGAACTCGGTGGGCGCAAATCGTCATGTTCTCTGCAATTCCGCAATCCATGATATTTCGTCGCAGCAGAGCCAGTGCCTCGGCATCGGATTCGACGCAGGTTACGTGCGCCGCGCCTCGACTCAGTGCTTCAACGCCGACGGCGCCTGTTCCTGCATAAAGATCAAGAAATTGGCTATCCAGCAGCCGATTCCCGATGATTGAGAAGAGGGCTTCGCGCACGCGGTCGGACGTTGGACGAAGCGCTAATCCCTGTGGCCTGCGAAGCCGCCGGCCACGATGAGTTCCTGCAATGACACGCATGTCAGAAGAATGCTGCTACCCATGCAACCGGGAAAATCTAACACAGCGATTTTGAAGGGGTCAAGAACGGTTCTTTGGTAAGTGGCTCACGGACGGGAGATCATGCATTCTGGGCCAGCACATGCAGCGAGGTCGGCACGTCACATCGGAACACGGGTTCTGTACCGCACTTTTTGACGCTCCTGCCGCAGAAGGACTATAATACAACTCCGTCAAGCTGCCCCATGGCGGCCCAATCCGCTGACGGTGGATCGCAGCCGATTCAACGCGGATTGGACGGTTACGAAGGCACTCCGCAATTAGCGCGTGGCAACGGGTTGAGGCTCTCGTGCCGCCAAACTCTTTCTCCGATTGTTGGAAATCGTGCGATCGATGATGGCGCCGCAATTAATGCACTTCCAGGCATAGAAAATGAGAAAGAAATCAGAGAACCGCTCCAACATCATCATTCCCTTGCACTTCGGACATTCCATCGTATCCTCCCAGGTGACTAAGTGTGCAGCTGGAGGCCTATCTAGCAAGAGATGCACCAAATTGTCATATTGCAATATTTCAATGGGTTACGATTTACGTATTTGTCTCAGGGGGTAAAAACCGCCAATTTGTCTAGTACAAAAACGTCCGAGGTGTCAGTTTTTGTGCAATGACGAAGGATCTATGGCACCAAGAAAACAAGCCAACAGTATTACGACCTGGCCCGAATCGGAACGCCCTCGTGAGCGACTGCTTGCGAAAGGTTCGGACACTCTTTCCGACGCACAGCTCCTGGCCATTCTTCTCCGAACCGGACGGCGCGATTCTTCTGCCGTGCAAGTGGCAATCGAACTTCTCAGCCGAAGCGGCGGAGTTGGCGGCCTCGCCACGTGCGGCGTCGAAGAGCTCTGCGCGATTCCAGGCATGGGGCCTGCGAAAGTTGCCCAATTGAAGGCAGCGATCGAGCTGGGACGGCGATCGCTGGCGACGCCGCTGTCGACCGGGACGCGCATCTCGACGAGTGTTGATCTCTACAGGCACTTCCATCCCATGCTCCGCGATCAAAAACACGAAATCTTCAAGGTCGTCCTGCTCGATGCAAAAAACAGCTTCGTCAAGGAAGCGACGGTATCCAAAGGCAGTCTCACGCTGAGCATTGTCCACCCACGGGAAGTCTTTGCGTTCGCGGTGCGGGAATCTGCGGCAGGCGTAATCTTTCTGCACAATCATCCTAGCGGAGATCCCACACCGAGCCTTGAAGACCGGCAATTAACGGACCGGCTGGTGGCCGCCGGCAACCTGCTCGGCATTCCTGTCTTGGACCATATCGTCATCGGTGATGGCCGGTATGTCAGTTTTGCGGATGAGGGCTGGCTTGCGAGCGAAGGAACCGCTCGTCACATAGGGAGAAGCCGAATGGCCTAGCACACGTCGACCGTTCCCCACATACTCATCATGAGGAGGGCATGCCATGGAAGAGACCCGTATGGAGCCCATGAAAAATGTCGCGATTGTGTCCAATGTCGGCGCAGGCAAGACATCCCTCAGTGAGGCCCTCCTGTACACCGGCGGGGCCATTCCCGTGCTTGGCTCCGTCACTCAAGGGACCACCGTCTCTGATTTCGAACCGGAAGAATTCCATCATCGAACCTCGGTCAGTACCAGCATCCTTCAGTTTGTCTGGAACCACACTCGCATCACTCTGCTCGACCCTCCGGGCGCATTGAGCCTCCTCGGTGAATCGCTCGCCGCCCTGAGGGCCGTTGATGCGGTCATCGTTGTTCTTGATGGAACGGCCGGCATTCGGACGGAATTGGCGCGCCTCTGGACACGAGCCGCCGAACTCGGCTTGCCGTGTCTCCTGTTCGCCAATGGATTGGATCGAGAGAGAACGTCAATCGAAACGGTGCTGGAGTTATGCCAGAAGCAATTGGACTGTTCTCCGCTTCCCATGGTCGCGCCAGTTGGGCAAGGCCTTCAATTGGAGGGCGTGATAGATCTTCTCCACCAGCGCATGCTTCGGTCAGGTCCCACGTCCCCCGCAGTTGAGGCGATCGCAATCCCAGGGCATCTTGAGTCGATAGCGAAGGCCGGTCGGACGCGGCTTCTTGAAACAGTGGCGGAAAATGAGGAGGCCCTTCTTGATACCTATGTCACACAAGGCGACCTGAGCGAGAATGACCTGCTGCACGGATTACGATCGAGTATTCTGGCCAGGCAGTGTGTTCCGCTATTCGCAGGTTCAGCAATACGTAATGTCGGCATCTGGCCGTTGCTCAATGCGATCCGCACCGTGCTGCCGTCACCGCACGAACGCGGAGCCCGCCATCCTTTCATCGGCGTGCATCCGGAGACCGACGCACCTTGTGAGCGGAAGGGGAGCACGCAGGAACCATTTTCGGCCTATATCTTCAAGACACTGATTGACCCATTCGTAGGACGGCTGTCTTACTGCCGCGTGTTGTCGGGAACCGTGCAGGCTGACTCAACAGTCTGGAATGCCTCGAAGCGGGTACGTGAGAAGCTCGGCCACTTCTATACACTATGCGGAAAGCGGCATACGGCAGTTGGAGCCGCACAGGCGGGCGATATCATTGCGATTGGAAAATTGCGCGAGACTCAAACCGGCGATACGCTCTGTCAGGAGAAAGATCCTGTGTGCTACCCGGGCCTGGGGCTTCCTCGCCCGGTCCTGTCGTACGCCATTGAGGCCAAGTCAAAGTCGGACATCGACAAGGTGAGCCTCGGCCTTCATAAGTTGATTGAGGAAGATCCGACACTGGGGTTTACCCGCAACCCGGACACCAAGGAGATGGTGCTGAGCGGGCTGGGCCAATTGCATATCGATCTCGCGCTGGAAAAGCTTCATCGCAAGTTTGGCGCCGACGTCATGTTGCATACGCCGAAAATTCCTTACCGGGAAACGCTCCATGCCACATCACGCGCCCAGGGCAAATACAAGAAACAAACCGGGGGGCATGGGCAGTATGGGGACTGCTGGCTGGAAGTCGAACCCTTGCCGCGCGGGCAGGGATTCATTTTCCAGAATCATGTCGTTGGAGGGGCGATTCCCAGGAACTTCATTCCAGCGGTGGAGAAAGGGGTGATCGAGGCGTTGCATGAGGGCGTGCTCGGCGGGTATCCCGTCGTCGACGTCCGTGTGACCGTGTTTGACGGGTCCTTTCATGTCGTCGACTCCTCGGAAATGTCGTTCAAAATCGCCGGCTCCATGGCCCTCAAGAAGGCCATGGAATCGGCACACCCGGTGCTACTGGAGCCGATCATGACGGTCGAGATTGACGTGCCGACAGACGCCGTCGGCGCGGTGATGGGCGATCTGAGCGGGCGGCGGGGACGCATCGTTTCGGTGAGTGCACAGGATCATGAGGAGCGGATCACCGCGCTCGTCCCGCTGGCTGAATTGTTGAAGTACGCGCCGGCACTGAATGGCATGACGGGCGGGCGGGGGAACTATGTCATGGAGTTCGCCCGCTACGATGAAGTGCCGCGCGATCTGGCCGCCAGGATCATTGAGCAGCACAAGGCGGAACGGCACACGGTCGCGATACACTGACAGGTGATTCAGTCGGCGGGCTTGAGCACCACGTAGAATGCCCGGGTCTCGCGCAGCACTCGAAGCAAGATCGTGTCTCCGCGTCGGATTCGGCCAATGGCCGCGGTGAAGTCCTCGATGGTGAGGATCTCGCCCCGGTTGACTTCTTTGATCAGATCGCCTTCCCGCAGCCCTTCGGCCTGCGCCAGGCTCCCGGGCTCTACCTTCGAGATGAGGACACCTTTCGCGTCACGCAGGTTGAACTTATCGGCCAAGGCGGCGGTCAACTCCTGCACGTCGAGACCGAGTTTAATTTCACTTCCAGGCGGCGGAGGAGGGGACGCGGCGCTCGCATTCTCACGTCGCTCACTGAGTCGAATGTCCAGCGTCATTCGCGTGAGGTCTCGAACGACTTCGATCTTCGAGGTCGCTCCCGGGGCGAGCGTCCCGATCAAGCGCGATAGCTTATTGGGAGAATCTACCACATGGCCGTCGATTCTGATGATAATGTCGCCCGGCTTGATGCCGGCCGTCGCGGCTGGGTCATTGGGAAATACTTCATTGACCAGAACACCCTCGCTCTCCGCCACGCCGAATTTCTTGGCCAAATCCGGGGTCAGCGGCTGAATGCCGACCCCCAGCCAGCCGCGAGCCACTCTGCCTTTGGCCAGTAGGTGCTCGATCACCTGTTTCGCCATGTTCGACGGAATAGCAAATCCAATACCTTGGGCGAAATTGATGATGGCCGTGTTGATCCCAATGACCTCGCCATGAAGATTGAGCAGGGGACCGCCGGAATTTCCGGGGTTGATCGATGCGTCGGTTTGAATGAAGTTTTCGTAGCGTGACAAGTTGATATTCTCTCGGCCGATGCCGCTGACGACCCCCAGTGTCACCGTGCGGTCGAGGCCAAAGGGGTTTCCCACCGCCAGGACCCATTGCCCGACTTTCACCCCAGCGGAATCGCCGAATCGTGCGCTGGGTAACGGCCGATCGGTCGTGACTTTGAGGAGTGCCAAATCCGTATCGGGATCTTTGCCGACCACTTGCGCGATCAATCTCGCCTTGTCGGAGAATCGGACTTCGACCTCGGCGGCATCGCCAATGACATGGTTATTCGTGACAATATATCCCGTACTGTCCACAATCAGACCGGAGCCTGATCCGGACGCATTTGGCGTGCGCTCACTTGCCCGATCACGTGCACGACTACTACCGGTGACCGGAAAGAGATTGACGACCGACGGCGTTGCCCGTTCTGCCAAATCGGTAATGACCCCTTGAATTTCTTCCAGGAGGCGGAGACCTGAGGATACGTGCGTACTCGCGCCGGTGCTCTGTTCCGCATGGAGCGACAGCGGATCTTGGACTGACACCAGTACGAGAAGAATCCCCACGAAGGATCTACGCCAGCGCAGGTATGACATGATTCTCATGCGGTCCTTGCCATGATTGTAACGGATTCTGAGGGATCTCCCCACCAGACTTAGGCAGATTTAGCCGAGGGGGCTTGTAGCGACCGTTGACTGGTAAACCAGAGACCGATGCGATCCAAATCAGACTCCAAGCCAATCAGGATGACAATATCATCCGGTCGAAAAATCAGATCGTTAGACGGAGCCAGGACAAAAGGGCCGCGCAAAATTGCCGCGACATGGACCGAGGAAGACTGAGGCATGGCGCCGATGGATTGACCGACTGCTCCGGCAGTTCTGGTAACCGTCAAGCGATCAATCCGAGACGATCTGAGCTTGAGATCATGATGGAATCGAAGGAGATCCTCATGAACAGCTTCAAGTTTTAGCTCGCGAATCTGGCTATCGATGTGAAGCAGTGCCCGTTTGACTTCATGAATTCGGATGGCCGCATGGGACAAGGTAGTGTCGAGATCGGCAAGATCTGTGCTCGATTGTCCCTGGATGAGAAACCGACGGGAAACGTGAGTGACCATCTGGCGGCCTACGTCGACGGTGAGCTGATCGATTCGCTGGAGCAGCGATGATGCCTGCCAATGGAGACGAATAATCTGAACCTTGCGATTTACACGCTCGGAAATCGCAAGTACGATCTCATGGAACGCGCTTCCGGTAATCGAAAGCTCTTTGTTGAGTCGACCGAATAACTCGAGAGTCATAGTCTGATAAGAAGTATTATGTCAACTTGCCAGCCTGTACGCAAATTGATCGCAGACCAAAGGCCGCGTCTTTCCTCTATGCGTCTCTACCTTATAGCATTCTCCAAGTCAACCGTTCCATCGCCCTTGGATTTCACCACTATTGGGAAAAGCAGTGCTGTAAAGATAAGCACCTTCGAAATCCGGCCGATTGATACTGATGGTTGAAGGTCGGATAGTGATTATGTGGGGTCAGCGCGCGGGAATTTCCGGACCAATCTTATCGACAATGACGTCTCGGATCTGTTGAGCAAACCGTTTCGAGACGGCCCGGTGCTGAAGGACCGGGCCAGATTCCGACACAAGATACGAAGCCGGAGGAGATTGTGACGTGATCGTTGCCTCAAATAGGATACTTACCGTCTTGCTTGGCTTGCCTGTCGCGCCTCTGACTCCGAGGATCTCCTTGAGTGAGACGGTAGAGACCACTTCCACGTCGGCTGCGGGTGGGACAAGCTGGGGGGGCTTACGCCCGATCTTGTTCTTCGGCTCCGGGAGAAGCTGAATGATCGGATCTGCGGCGAATTCATGGCGAAGATGTTGCCCGAGTGCTCCTTTAGGTTTTTCGCCTTGGCGAATCCTGCTGTCCAGGACCGCCGGAACAAGATTGACGTAGATCGGGTCTTCCGGCTGTCGCTTCTGGTCTGCACGAGCCCCCTGGGGTGGAGTGATTCCGGCGATTTCGTTATTGGTCACTCGCTCACTGACCAGAGAGTCGGTACCATCGCCGGGTACGGTTGCCATTTGTCCTCCCGTGCAGGCCGATAGGACCACGATTAAAACAGCACCAGGACAAGCAAGGCTGCTGTTTCTCACCGGAGATGCTCTCCAAGACATACGGTACCCGTGTTCATCGTATCCACAATGAAAATCTTTTCCATACAGCGCGTTCGCATGCAAAGCTTATGATCTTCATCAAGTGTAACAGTCGCCTTCAGCTTGTCAAACCACGGAGGTGATCTGATGCCATGTTTTTCATTCCATCTGCTTGGTATGATGATGGCGACTCTTCTTATTATGATGGTCATCCTGTGAAGACAAGGCACCTCATAGTCCTGGGCGTTCTGTGCTCCTGTGTGGATATAGAGCTGCCTCTATCTCCCTCCCCTGCTCGTGCGGAGTCGTATGTGGCAGGGGCAGTCGGAATCAATTTTGCCGATCGGATCAACAGCATCGCAGGAACTGGTCCTTCAGCCGGAGTTCCAGGCCCCCTCCAGGATTTCGACCTTCAAAACTCAATTACCTATGGCGGGAAAATCGGATATTTCCCCGGACATAGTTGGTATGGGATCGAAGGAGAAGTATTGCACACCACCCCTCATATCAAGGGGTTGGCTGACAATCCAGCGACCACGAGCGTTGATCCCGACGCCGGCATCCATTTTCGACTGACCACGGTCGGTGTCAATTTCATTGCGCGCTATCCGGGTCGCATGGTTCAACCATATATTGGCGCGGGTATCGGTGCGGGCATCGCCCATATCGGCAAGACTTCCACAGTACAGAGTGACACAGACGTGTCGGCGGTGTGGAATGTGTTGGTGGGCCTACGCACATTCATCACGCCAACAATCGCTCTGTTTGGAGAATATAAGTATACCGGTGCCACGCTTCAGTTCGATCAAGCATTCGGTGACTTGGGCGGGTTTAGCGGCAATTACAGAGCACAGCATATTCTTGGCGGGCTGTCGTATCACTTCTAGTTGAGGAGACCTGTCATGCCTCGTATGATTGTGCACGCGTCTCTCGTTTGCGCGGTCATCATCTTGTCCGCTTGTGCGGAGTCTCTCCACCAGGTCCAACGCGATACAGAGCTACTCGGTGTTCCGATTGAATTGGAAAAAGAGATCGATGCCAGCGTCCGTTTTGCGCAGCTGAAAAGTGCACCCGGCGAATTCATTGGACGAACGGTCATGATCGGCGGCACGGTCATCCGGGCCAAACGGACGGCAGCAGGAACCGAAGTGGAAGTGTTGCAACTGCCGGCGGAAAACAACGAGCCCCTCACAGAAGACCGTCTCCGGTCGGAAGGACGATTTCTGGCTGTTCGAGAGGTGTTCCTTGACCCTGCCAGCCTGCCGGAAGGCACACCTGTGACGGTGATCGGTACGGTAAAGGGCGAAGTGACCAGATCCCTGGATGAGAGCACCTATACCTATCCCCTGCTTGAGATCAAACATGTTATCAATTGGAGTCGTATCGCTGCCGAGAGACGAAGGGATCGCACCCCTGACTACGGCTTCTACGTTCCACCCTATGGTTGGAGCGGCTTCTATCCGTATGGTGCGTATGGAGGGGGTTGGGGCGGCTATTGGGGCGGTCGAAGATTGTGGCACCCCGCGCCTTACCTTGCTCCACGATCAACACCGCCTCCACCCCCGCCTCCGCGGAGTGTTCACCCGCGCCTTCGAGGTCGATAACCGTGCCCCTTCCTGATGCGGCGATAGTGCCAGAAGGTCAGCGGAAATGACAGCCTACGACGAGCACAAGGGATACGTGCTTTCGCGCCGTGCAGTGATGACACTCCTCGGCGCATCCAGCGCGGCGTGGTTCCTGGGGGAGAGTCTCGCGTCTCGACGGGCGTCCGCAGGCCTGCCCCAACCTGCTTGTCTCGTCCGACCCGAACAAACCGAGGGCCCCTATTTTGTTGATGAGCAGTTGAACCGCTCCGACATTCGCTCCGATCCATCCACCGGACAGGTCAAACCGGGCACACCGCTGACGCTGATGTTTCAGGTCATGCGCATCACTGCGGGCGCATGCCGTCCTCTGTCTGGCGCTCTGATTGACATCTGGCACTGCGACGCTATGGGGGTCTATTCGGATGTGCAGGATCCTGGGTTCAGCACGCTCGGGCAGAAGTTTTTGCGCGGATGTCAAATCGCCGACGCAGGGGGGAGCACGCAATTCCTCACAATCTATCCCGGCTGGTACCCGATCAGAACCGTACACATTCATTTTAAGATTCGCACCGCGCCGGTGGCGAAGAAGAGCTTTGCGTTTACCTCGCAAGTGTACTTTCCCGATGAGCTCACAGATCAGGTTCATACGAGCCCTCCCTACTCCTCGATGGGACCACGTCGAGTGAGAAACCGTCATGACTTCATCTTTCGAGACGGCGGGGACCAACTGATGCTGGCTCCTACGCCGACCGCCGACGGGTATGCGGCCACCTTTTCAATCGGCCTCCGGATTCCATAGAACGACACGCCCGTGTCCTTCACGGCTGCACCGCTGTAGCGTCCGGCGTAGGCAGATGATAAGCTGCCGACATGGAATCGGCCATGCGGAAAGCCAAAATTGTCTGCACGATCGGTCCAGCCAGTCTATCGTCGGCCATCCTGAATCGTCTTATCGACAGCGGGATGGATGCAGCGCGGCTGAATTTTTCACACGGCACACATGCGTCTCATGCGGCCGCCATCGCGGCGATCCGCCGGGCGGCCGCACGCCGACGCACCGCCGTCGCAATCATCCAAGATCTGCAGGGACCCAGAATCCGAGTCGGTGCAGTCGCAGACGGTGGGATTGAGGTTCGCTCCGGCCAAACTGTGCGCCTGAGGACGGCGCCGGCCGTGGTCCGACGTCTGCATGGTTCTCCCTCCGCCGCTGTCAGCCGATCGACGATCCCTGACATTCCGGTCACCTATCCATCTCTGACCCGGGATATCAGACGCGGTGCCAGAATTTTGATCAACGACGGGCTCATCGAACTGGTGGCCGATCGTATCGCCGGCAGCGACGTCGACTGTACGGTCGTGAGTGGGGGGTGCATCACCTCGCACAAGGGGATCAATCTTCCCGGCACCAGTGTCAGCGCGCCGGCCCTCACCCGGAAGGATCGCAACGACATTCGCTTCGGCATCGCACAGGGCGTGGATTATATGGCGCTGTCATTCGTCAAGGGGCCGGAGGACATTCGAGCGGCTAAGAGACTGATCGCCTCGTGCGGTGCCGATGTGCCGATTATCGCCAAAATCGAACGGGCCGAGGCGGTGGCGTCTTTAGACGCCATCTTGGAAGAAGCAGACGGGGTGATGATCGCGCGTGGAGACCTTGGCGTGGAAATGGGGCCGGAAGCCGTGCCGATTTTGCAGAAGCGGATCATTGCCAAGGCCAATCGCCACCGCCGTCTCGTCATCACCGCGACACAAATGCTCGAGTCGATGACGCAGGCGTTACGTCCCACCAGAGCCGAGGCCTCGGATGTCGCCAATGCCGTCTTCGACGGCACCGATGCCGTCATGTTGTCGGCGGAAACGGCGATCGGGGCCCATCCGGTCGAAACAGTTCAGGTCATGGATCGGATCGTCCGAGCGGCGGAAAAAGAAACCGAGCCGGGCGTGATTCTCAAACGCCACACCGATAGCGACGTTCCGTCTTTTCCCGAGGCGATCAGCGCGGCGGCCTCCTCGGCTGCCCGGGCGATTGCCGCGGGAGCGATCGTGGCCTTCAGCGAACGCGGCGCGACAGCCCGCCTGATGTCCAAGCAGCGGCCGTCTGCGCCGATTCTTGCTGTGACCCCGTTTGAAGTTGTGAGGCGTCGAATGGTTCTCTACTGGGGCGTACGTCCTTGCACGATGCCGCAAATTCAGCAGACCGATACGCGAATAACGGAGACCCTGCGGCGATTAACGCGAACGGGGCTGCTCAAAACGGGGGAGAAGATCGTCATCGTGTCAGGCACCCGTGTAGGCCAACCTGGCGGGACAAACCTGGTTAAGTTACAGGAAGTCCTGTGAATCTATCAAGGGGCTTTCCGCAGGCACGGCGGGAGACTTGATCTCATGTCTTGAAACAGTTAGGCTGCCACCGGTTGAATTCGAAGGTGTGCGATGAGAATTCTACTCTCCGCCATTTTCGCCTCGCTTCCCTTGACGGTCTGGGCTGGGACGGTCGAGATCCCCGTGCCCAACCCGCTCCCTCCTCCAATCATCGGCGACATGGAGAGTGTTGAACCGTCCGACGTGACCGAGCGCGACATCGCATATCCGGAGCCGTTCGGCAACCCCTATGGCCCTGATTCAGCAACGAATTTTGAAGCGTTCCGCCCGCATTCCTTCTACGGGAGTAGCCGCCAGCGCACAACATCGCCCGAACCGGACTGGCTCGACCATCCGTTCGGCCGGTACGGGAACCCCTACTCGCCTGACCCGATGAACCATCGGTACGACGACGGCCGAACTCATTCGCTTGGCAGCCTGATCGATTTTCCGAACCGAGACGTGTGGACGATAGGACGGTAACAGTGATCCATCAGCGAGGCAGGGCACCACTACTAACCAGAGCGCGTGGAGGCACCCATGGGACGACATAAGATCGGTCTCGTTATTCCTCATCCGGAGGATCAGAAATGGGACTCGGTCTGGAAACTGTTTCGCACGCCTAATTTGAACCTCCCCACGCTGGCCGCGCTGCTTCCCGAGGATGAATGGGACATCGAGATCCAGGACGAAATCGTCGGACCGCTGGATTTTACCCGCGACTACGATGTGGTGTTTATCACCGTGACCACCGTCGTCGCGATTCGTGCCTATGAGGTTGCGCGGTTGTTCCGTGAGCGCGGCGCCAAGGTTGTACTCGGCGGCATTCATCCCTCGACGCTCCCTGACGAGGCCATCAAGCATGCCGATGCGATCGTGATCGGCGAAGGAGAACTGACCGTCCCGCGGCTGATCGAGGACTTCAAGAAGGGCAAGATGGAACAGCAGTACCGAATGCCGTACATGGTCGACAAATGGGATGAGAAGCCGCCACGCTGGGATCTCTTGCCCCCGGGCTACATGTTCCGCGATGCCCTGACGGCAACGAGAGGGTGCAATTACCGATGTACATTTTGCTCGATTCATTTGGCCTTGGGTGGCGGCCAATATGGGTTCCGGAAAAAACCGCCGGCCGATGTCGTGAAGCTCGTCGAGAAAATGAACGGGCCGATGGTGATGTTCTGGGACGACGACTTGTTGTCCGACCCGGCCTATACCCGAGAGCTCTGCCAGGCGATGAAGCCGCTCGGGAAGAAGTGGATGAGCCAGATGAGCGCCACGTACGTCGCCCATCATCCTGAATTGCTCAAGACCCTCAAGGAATCAGGGTGTTCAGCGATGTTTATGGGAATCGAATCGATCAATCAAGAGTCGCTCAAGTCCGTCGATAAGCAGAACCAAGCCAAGCTGTATGAGGAGATGATCAAGCGCATTCACGATCAGGGAATCGACATTCACGCGGGTTTTATCTGTGGCTTAGACCATGAAGACGTGTTCGACTTCGAGCGGACCGCGGAATGGGCTACCAAGATGGGATTAGCCGGAGCCCTCTGGCGGATCATGACGCCCTATCCGGGGACCAAACAGTTTGCCGAACTGAAGGCCGCGGGCCGGATTCTCACCGAAAACTGGACGGCGTATACCGGCGAGCACGTCGTGTACAAACCGGCCAAGATGACGGTGGAACAACTCTATTGGGGGCATAAGTGGGCCAAAGGCCAATTCTATTCCTTTAAATCAATTGGACAGCGGGCAATCCAGCGGGCCTCTCAGAACGGGTTCGGGGAGCTGCTCAATATCACCGGTTGCGGGCTGGGCTATCGCTCCATGTTCCACTTGGCGGCTGATTCTGCGCCGGTGAACGTCTATCGGGACATGAACCATCTGCCGCCACAAGAGGAGCCGATTGCCTATCGGTTCCCCTATCCGCCGAAAAAGCGGTTCAGTTTCATCACCGACCGCGTGGATCAGCTCCGGGCGAAGGTGCAACCGAGACCCAAGATCAATTAGTGCTGATCGAGGTCGGGGGCGTGGTATGGGACGAACATCCGAGTACATCCCATCTATAGGCAACAGATGATTGGTATAATGACCTCTCTCGTTGGGGGAGGTTACGATGCATGTATGCCGAGTTGGCCTCTGGCTGGCAGTAGCGGTACTGCCTCTGGTTTATGCACCGGTGCAAGCTGAATGGGTCGCGCTTGAGGCTCGGTATCAGTTGCATCCCTTGCAGACCGTATACGTCGATCCCGGCACTATCCACCGAGAGGGGCACCTGGTGACTCTCTCGGCCCTGATCGATTGGAAAGCCATGCAGGGAGGGCGTTCACCCACCCGTTTTTACTCCACCACACTCAGCAAGCAATTTGATTGTAAGGAAAAGCTGGTTCGGACCCTGGCGGCCACGGATTTCTATGACCATATGGGGACAGCGGAGATGATTGGTGGCGGGAGGAACACAGGCGACGGCCACTGGATTATCGTGGAGCCTGAAACACTCAATCAGGGCTTGTGGAAAACAGCTTGCGAGAAACCGTAGCGGATCCCGCCACCGTCCACGGCTTCACCGATATATTCTATTTGTTAGACGTTCTCTGTCTCTAGCTATGTATCGACAGCGAAATCGACGTGTAACGAACAGCCTGATACGCAACCAAGAGGGTGCTGTTGGGTGACAGCGGAGCCTGGTTCGCCGGTGGCTCGACACCCTGTTCTGTGACTTCCTGCCTCTGCCGCAAGTCCTTGACGAGATCTTCCCGAAGCTGTTGTAGGACACTCGGCAGATGCTTGAGGATCTTGCGTGTCTCCAGTTGTGTGTTCTTCAGAGAATCAAAGACCTGTTGAACCAACGAGGCAGGCTCCTGGGCCGCCTGTATCGGTGCGCTGAGACGGATTCCGTCGGCAGGGTTTTGAACAGGCGCAGCAGATGAAGGAGGGGTGGGCGCCGTGGTACCGGTGGGCGGTTGCGGGATCGCCGCTGCCGCCGCAGGCGCTCCACCCTGGGTACCCGTTGAGGATGGTGCGGTGGAAGTCTGGGACTCCTGTGGGCGAGGCACAGCCGGCTGCCCGGTTACCTCTGCCGCAATCTGCGCGGCGAGCACCGTGACCGATCGTTCGACATCTACACGCAGATCCAGGCCGGACAGCGAAGATAAGTTTCCGAAACGCTCGGCCAATCGTGCCGTTTTGGCAAGTGCTGCTTCATCTTGCCCCGAAAAGAACTTTCTGAAGATATTGGATACGTTGCGGAATAACTTCTCAAGATCTTTCAACTCCTGCTCATTCAGATCGCCGTCAACGGTGACCCCGACCTCCCGTTTCAGCGAGGCCTCGAGATACTTGGCTTTGACGTCCACCGTTCCCTTGTCGGTTTGGACGTTGGAGGTATAGTTCACCGCACGGTAGTCGTACTCAAGATCCGCCGTGAGCGTGATCTTGTCGCCTTCCGCGGTTGTAACGCTGAGGCGCCCTTCAAGATCGTTGGAGATCGCCACGGCGCTGACCTTGGTGTCCAACCGTTGCGTGCCTGCGCCGGTTGCAGCAGGGCTGTGAAAGAACTGTTTGGGGTCGAATTGAGCCAAGGCTTGAGTCGGCATGTCGGGTTCCCCTCAATGAATGGACGGAATGTGCGATCTCATATAGATTCCCTATCGGTAGGCTGTTGCGCGATCTTGAGGGACCGTGGACAATAGGGCGCACCGCGCGCCGGCAATTTGTTCTTAATTGATGAAGGAGGTGCTTCCATGAAAACCTTCTCTCCGGTTGTCTTAGCTGCCGCGATGCTGGCCGTTCTTCAAACGACCGGCTGCACCATAAAAGGGACAATCAACCAGATCACGGATACGACGTCTAACGTGACCGGCACCACATCGGGAGCTGCCTGGTGGAATGAAGACGGCCAGATCAAGCCGGGCTTCAAAGCTGCCGCATTCGCGGCTGCAACCTTCAGGAACCTTGAGCACGACATCGCCACAGGAAGGGGCGAGTATCTGACGTCCATGAGCGTGCTGCTGGGGGTTCCTGAAGAGCGGCGATCGGCCTTCTTTTCCGCTGCTCAAGCGCGGTATGCCCAGGCGAAGGATCGACAGCCAATGGAGATTGAAACCTTGCTCCCGATTCTTCAAAATACAAGCGGTGAGCGTTTCCGATAATGTCGATCGTTCGTCAGACGGGATCTGATGTCCGCACCATCAGCTGACATGCCGTTGCCGTGGGGGACAATTTTTCACCCCACGGACTTCTCTCTCGACAGCCATACGGCACTGCTGCACGCTGTGAAGCTGGCCGCTGCAACAAAGGCCGAGCTGTCGATCATGCACATCGATCCGGAAGTCGCACGGGGTGACTTCGAGGACTTTCCCCGGGTCAGTCCGATTCTTAAACGGTGGAAACTCCTTCCGCCTGGCAGCGGGGAAGAACATGTTGCTCAAGCGGGTTTGTCAATGCAGAAAACCCGCGCCACATCACGCAATCCGACTGAAGCGCTGCTTCGCCAGTTGGCCGCTCATCCCGCCGATCTCCTCATTATGGCGACGCATCAGTTCGGAGCCTTCGAGCGGTGGCAGCATCGGGCTGTCGCGGAGCCGGTGGCCCGCATCAGTCATACCCCTACCCTGTTCGTGCCGACGCATGTCGAAGGATTCGTGGTGAAGGAAACCGGGGAGCCAAAACTCCGCCGCGTGCTCATTCCTGTCAATGAGAAGCCCGATCCCCAGATGGCCATCGATCTGACTGCGCGGCTGGCGTTGACTCTGGGGTGCGAGGGACTGACCGGTCTCCTGATCCATGTGGGAGACGACCGAATGCTCAGCGCACTTCGCTATCCCATGCACAATGGCCTGGTGTGGCGCACCATGATCTGCCACGGGGATGTTGTCGATGTCATCTTGGGAATGGGAGCGGACTTCGACGTGGATCTGATCGTCATGGCGACCGAGGGACACCATTCAATACTCGACATGATGCGTGGCAGCACCATGGAGCGTGTGTTGCGTGGCGCGCGCTGCCCGCTCCTGGCCATTCCGGCACCGCAGTAGCCTGGCCTATCCAGTTGCCGCGGTAAGCTGACTTGCGCCCGGTATTTCGCCGCGCCCTGTTACCACCCGGGTAATCATCCCGTCTCTGAACACCAAGAAGTTCGTGGTTACAGCGGGAATGCGAGGCCCCGGGAGGATACTCCCGGCCAGGTTGAGTGGATCGCAAGCGGAAACCTTGACTTCGTAAGCAGCATGACTCCCGCTCTTCCGGGTCGTGCGCAAGGCCTCAACCGCCTCCGGCAGCGCAAACTGGTCCCCGACAAATCCGGACACGAACCGCCCGCCTCGGATCTCCCCCGTCATTTCCATCCGCCGATACTGAATCAGCAGATCTCTCCAGGACGGTGCGAGGGTCTCGCGCATCAGCACATCCCGGAAGACCACCCCGTAACGGCGTAACAATTGCCGCGCGACGCGTTCCTTCATGCCGGCGCTCGACAGCGGGCCGCCTCCGGCTGGCGGGAGCAATGACCACCGTCCGGCGGCATGGCGCGGACGGCGAGACCGTTCCCGTCCTTCCGCCCTCCGGCGATGAGGATCGATCAGGGCACGAAGATTATCAAAACCATCGGCTGTGACGACGCCGGCGGCAATCAATTCCCACAGGCCTTCTTCCACCTCGGCGGCCAGAGATCCGGTTGCACGCACAAGATCGGCGAAGAAACAGGCGCCGCGTTCGGTAAGCGTACGCCGAAGATTCTGCGCAACGACACCGAGGCCGCAGAATGAGTCCACCGGTGTGCTTTCCGTTGTGTCCCGGAACGCCTCCAAGAGCCATTCACAGTCCTCTCGCGGGAAGAGGCTGATCGGGGCCACGCTGGTCGCCAGGATCCGAGCCGGGCGCGCACCCTCGGCGGGCCCCATCAGACGCGGATGAGGTGAGAGCCGTCCCCAGCTCACGGCGCCGCTCAAACAGAGCCGGTCCAACAGCTCCGGTTCATACTTCGTCAGTCTCAGGCGCAAGAGGTGCGGCTCCCACGTGGAGGCGGCGGATTCAAACCCGGCCAATTGCCTGACCGTTTCCAAGAGCCCAGTTTCCCCGTGCAGTCTGGAGCCTGGCGCGACATGCTGCCATTGGAGCAAGAACTTCATGAAGTCGGCTGCTGTGACCGGTTCCACGTCCTTGCGCAGTTTGCCGATCGTCAGCCGGTGGATGCGCGCTAACAATCGGCGATGGCACCATTCCGTCTCTGAGGAAACGTCGCCGGCCCGTTGAGTGGTGAGTTGTGCATTGAGGGTGGGAGGCCCGGGCCGAAAACGGCCACGGAGAATCTGTCCGGACGTTTCGAGGCGGAGCATGGCATGCGCGACTTGTTCCGGGGCAAGATACAGGCGGTCGGCCAACTCGACCGTGGTCGTCGGACCGATACTCTCCATCCATCCCAGTACGATGGCTTCCAAGACAGTGTCATCCCCGCAGGTTAACAGCCGTTCGAGCCGCTCTCGATTCTCAGCCGCCACATAGCCACTGGCTCCGTGAGGAGTATCGGGCGAGGTGCGAGGGATCATGCGAACGACACGATAAGACTCAATGAGCGCCGGCAGGTAACCGGCCCATTCATTCGGGATTGGTTCGGGCAGCCACATCAGGGTCAGCAGCGCATCGTGCAGTTCGTCCGGATCACGGACAACAGGCCAGGATTCCCGCATCACCTCGTCGATCGCCGACGGATCGAGCGCCCCGACCTGCCCAGCCATATCCGGAGGGAGGCTTCTGCGCATCTCCACGGCGCGGGCTCGACGCTCTTCCAGCGGCGCATCATCAAGAAACGCATAAGGATTCGCGTTCAGAATTTCATGGGAAAACGGCGAAGGTGCCGGCGTATCCACGGCGACGCATCGGATGGAGCCCTGCTCGATGCATGCAAGGATGTGCGTGAGGCCTTCGACATCCATCGCTTCCGTGAGGCAATCCCTGACCGTCTCGTTTACCAGCGGATGATCCGGGATTTGTCGCGTGCGCTCACCGACCATATTGTCCTGACAAGCCAGCGCGTCAGGAAACACGGCTGCCAGCAGGTCTTCAGCCTTCATCCGCTGAATCTGGGGTGGAACTTTCTTGCCATTGGAGAACCGAAGCAGCGCGAGCGCCCGCGACGCGTTCCATCGCCAGCGGGTCATGAACATCGGCGCCTGCAGCACGGCCTGAACCAGGACCTCACACACGGAATTCGAACGGAGATAGCTGAACACCGAATCCAACGGAAAACTGTGCCGCTCGCCGAGCGAGATGACAAGGCCGTTGTCCGTCGCCGCAGCCTGCAGCTCAAAATCAAACGTGACGCAAAAGCGTTTTCGAAGGGCGAGCCCCCATGCCCGGTTGATGCGGCCGCCGAACGGCGCATGGATGACCAACTGCATCCCGCCGCTTTCATCGAAGAACCGCTCGGCGATGATGGTGCCTTGGGTCGGCACAGTTCCCAGCACGGCGACTCCGGCTTGAACGTAGGCCGCGGCCTGCTCAGCACCCCGCTGATCCACGCGGCACTCGACTTTCAACCAGGCGATGGTTGATAACTGACGGCCGATCACCTGATCGGGGCAAGAGAGCCGATCCGCCACTTCCCGGCGCAATGCCGCCACTGCCGCTGACAACTCCGCTGTCCGCGAGGGAGCTTCACCGCGCCAGAAGGGGATATTGGGTGGAGCGCCCTGTGCGTCTTCCACCCGTACCTTTCCCGCTTCGATGCCTTTGATGCGCCACGAGGTATTCCCCAGCAGCATGATGTCGCCGGCCAAGCTCTCCACGGCAAAATCTTCATCGACCGATCCCACGATGGTTCCGTCCGGCTCGGCCACGACGGCGTAATTCGCCGTATCCGGAATCGCTCCTCCGGACGTGATGGCCGCGAGTCGCGCTCCGCGCCGCCCCTTGAGCCGGCGGTTGATGCGGTCATGAAAGAGGTACGCCTGCCCTCGACCTCGTGATGTCGCAATGCCGTCAGCCAGCATCCGCACGACGGCATCGAATTCCCCCCGCGCCAAGTCCCGATAGGGATAGGCCCGGCGGCAGAGCGTGAACAATTCATCTTCGTGCCAGGTTTGACTGGCGGCGGCGGCCACGATCTGCTGCGCCAGAATATCCAGCGGCGCCACCGGCACCTCGATCTGATCCAGGATGCCGATACGGATCGCCCGTACGAGCGCCGCGCATTCCAGCAATTCATCCCGCGTCATGGCGAACAGCCGCCCTTTGGGAATCGCCGTAATCCAATGGCCTGCCCGCCCCACCCGCTGCAGGCAGGTGGCAATGGCACGCGGCGACCCGATTTGACAGACGAGATCCACCGTGCCCACATCGATGCCGAGTTCCAAGGAGGCCGTGGCGATGACGACGCGTGTCTTGCCGGTCTTCAGACGTTCTTCCGCCTGGAGCCGGATCTGCCTCGAGAGGCTCCCATGGTGCGCCGCCACGGCGTCGGACCCCAAGTCGTGAAGGCGCTCTTCAAGCGAATGCGCGACCCGTTCGGCCAACCGTCTGGTGTTCACAAAAACCAGCGTCGAGCGATGTTGCCGAACCAGTTCCGCGACTCGATCGTACACGTCCGCCCAGATCGCATTTGTGGCAATGGCGCTCAATTCGTCCTTCGGCACCTCCACCGCAAGGTCGAGTTCGCGGCGAAACCCCACGTCGATGATGGTGCAAGGCGGAGGGCCGATGGCATTTGTTGAATCGGACACGGATAACGCTCGATGGTTGACGGATGGCGGGGCCTCAGCCAAAGAGCGGATTGCTGATAGCTGATGGCTGGCGGCTTTCTCCGGCACCAATGACGGTTGACGGTTGGCGATTGCCGCGTGTCGACTGCCGACCAGAAATTCTGCCACCAAATCAATCGGACGTTGTGTGGCCGAGAGGCCGATGCGCTGTGGTTTCGCAGGGGTCAGCGCGTCCAGCCGTTCCAGCGACAACGCGAGATGCGCGCCGCGCTTGTTTGGAGCGAGGGCATGGATTTCATCCACAATGACGGTACGGATGGTCTGGAGCAGCCGGCGGCTTTTCTCGGCGGTCAGGAGAATGAAGAGCGATTCCGGCGTCGTCACGAGGATGTGCGGCGGCCGCTTCAACATCTGCTGCCGATCCACCATCGGTGTGTCGCCCGTCCGGACCAGCACCCGGAGGTCCGGTATCAAGAGGCCGGCTTGAAGCGCCATCTGACCGATTTCGGCCAGCGGCTTCTGCAAGTTCTTCTGAACGTCGTTGCTCAGAGCTTTCAGCGGCGACACGTAGAGCACATGGGTATGATCGGCAAGTTCGCGTGCAAGAGCCTGCCTGAAAAGCCCGTCGATACAGGAGAGAAAGGCCGCGAGGGTCTTGCCGGATCCCGTCGGCGCGGCAATCAGCGCATCGGTTCCGGATTGAATGGCCGGCCACGCTTGTTGCTGCACGTCGGTCGGTTCCCCGACGTGGGAGTGAAACCATTCGGCAATGAGAGGGTGAAATCCCGAGAGCGGCATGGCGTGGAATCTTACCACGCTACAGACGCGCAAACTATTCTGGAAAGTTGGTCAGTACTCCGTCAACGAAAAACATAGGCGGCACCGGCACCCGGCAAAGAGTTATCAGCCTGATCACCGCCAACACCGGTGGCGTTGCCATCCTCACCGGTTGCACCGACCACCAACGTATCACCGCTGACTGCCACGCTGGTGCCGAATCCGTCTCCACTTTCAGCGTTGGGGGCCTTGACATAGGTTTGCTGGCTCCATCCCCCTCCGGCATTAGTAAAAGCATAGACCGCTCCCGCATTGACTGCCCCATTACCTGTCACGCCTTCATTCGGCGATCCTTGCACCACTGTTGTGAGGGCGCTAGCCTCTCCCGGTGCACCTACTGCCAATAGGCCGTTACTGAGCGCCACGCGGGTGCCAAACGCATCGCCAGTGCCCGTATTGGAAGCTTTGACATAAGCATCCTGCGACCAGGCGCCAGCAGAACGACTGAATATGTATACTGCGCCGCTGTCTGAGGCAAGGTTGCCCGTTGTGGCGTCGTTCGGGGGAACCGCTGTTATTCCTGTTAGGTTGCTATCTTCACCGATGGCACCGATCGCTAATGCATCGCCATCGATTGTAATAGTCGATCCAAAATTATCGCCAATATCAGTATTGGAAGCCTTCAAATAGGCCTGCTGGGACCACGTTATGCCGGATCGCGTGAAGACGTATACCGCTCCGCTGTTTGAGGCTGCATTCCCCGATATTCCTTCGTTGGGTGAGCCCGCGGTTACACCTGTCAACGCACCATCTTCACCGGTGGCGCCGACCACCAAAGTGTCACCGGCGATGCCGACACTTGTGCCAAACGCGTCCCCGCCTTCGGCATTGGAAGCCTTGACATAGGCCTGCTGGGACCAGGTCGTTCCAGATCGGAGGAAGACATACACAGCGCCAGAGCCGGCTGCGGAGTTATCACCCTGGTTTCCCCCGATGGTAGTGGCGTTGCTATCTTCCCCAGTTGCACCGATCGCCAATGTGTCTCCACTGATTGCCACGGTGCCGCCGAACCCATCACTGGCCTCAGTGTTGGAGGCTTTGATATATGCTTGCTGGGACCAGACACCAGCACTGCGCAGGAAGACGTAGACGGCGCCACTTTCCAATGCCGAATTATCGGTTTGTGCTGGCGGTACAGGATTGACACCGACCGCGTTGCTGTCTTCTCCGGTCGCTCCTACGACCAACGTATTACCGCTAATCGCCACGCTGCTACCGAATCCATCACCAGCTCCAGTGTTGGAGGCTTTGATATAGGCCTGTTGAGACCAGATTCCTCCTACTCGAACAAACACATACACCGCCCCCGCGTTTACGGCGCTATTGTCTGCTTGATTTCCCCCAACTCCTATTGCATTGCTGCTCTCATTGGGAGCGCCGATGACGAGCGTGTCCCCATCAATGGCCACCCTTTGCCCAAAACTATCCGAGGTACCGGTATTGCTCGCCTTCAGATAGGCCTGTAACGCCAGTGGCACGCCCTCAAATCCTCCAGTCCCACCCCCTCCATCTGGACAGCCAGAAAGAAGCAGCAAACCCGGCAGTATGACCCACAACCACATCCGTGTTTTCATCGTAGTCCCCTGAGCTAAAATCCTGTTCGGGATCATAGTGTTTTTATAACATCATGAAAGCTATATGCCAACGAAAACACTGTGTTTTTCATAGACTCTCGTGGCCGGAAGCTGGCACACTGTCCACAGGTTGAGGCGGAGGACCAACAGTTTGTGCCAGAGGCTCATCATCCTGGGGTCGGGTTACACCGCCCGTTTCGTTCTGCCTCTGGCCGGGCATCGATATGTCCGCGTTCTGGCCACGAGCCGTGAGCCGGACAAGCATCTGAGCAATGTGGCGCCGGACCGCCGCGTTCGATTCGACCTTCACGATCGAACGACTTGGAACCAGATTTCCCCGGACAGCGACCTGCTCTGGTGCTTTCCCGCCGAGCCGCTCGAACTGGTTCAAGACTTTGCCAAGGGGCTCGGCTTGCGATCCAGTCGGCTGGTGGTCCTCGGCAGCACGTCCGCCTACGATATGCCGACGCAGGCGACCGACTATCCCCCACCCTGGACGGATGAAACCGCCCCCATTAATCTCAGCAAGTCTCGCGTGCAAGGAGAAGAGTGGCTACGGAAGAACCATGGCGCGACGGTACTGCGCGTCGCCGGGATTTATGGTCCGGGCCGGAGCCCGATCGACTGGATACGAAAGGGACGCGTTGGGCCGTCACGCAAATACGTCAATCTTATTCACGTCGAGGACCTGTCCACCATCTGTCTGACGGCACTTGAACGAGGACTTCCCGGTGAGGCGTATAACGTCAGCGATGGGACTCCTCGTACCTGGACAGAGATTTGCCGCAGAGCCCAGGACCGTTGGGGGATTCAATCGGCGGCACGAAGCGATGAGGACGTGCCGACCGGAAAACGGATCGCCAACGGGAAACTGCTGGCCGTGCTACAGAGCGGCCAGCAGCAGTTACGTTATCCTGATCTGTGGAGCGCCCTGGATCAACTCGTCGCGCCAACCGGTTAGCCTCTGAGCAGCGCCATGACCGCCAGGCTGACCAGCAGATTGTTCATTGCGTGCGCGATCATGCCCGGAATCAAGCTCCCCGTTTTTTCGTAAATCCACGCCCATAAGAAACCGCTCCAGAGCACGCTGACGAAACCGATCAACCCGTATCCATGTGCAAGGGCGAAGACGCTTGCACTCAGGAGTGCCGCCGGCACGAAGGACAATCGGCGGCGAAGAATGGCATACAACAGCCCGCGAAAGGCGATTTCCTCGAAAATAGGTGCAAAGACAACGTATTCCAAGAGACTGACCGTGAGCGCCGATCCTGACGCCCACACAAGATTGGGATCGAACCATTCGGTCCAGTGGTTGGTGAGATTCAGAGCAGTGGCAACCCGTTCCATCACCAATTCTCCCCACAATCCGGCCGCGACGACCGCGAGGACGGCCCCAATCAGGCGCCCAAGCTGCGCACGTTCGAGACGCAGCCCGAATCCGCTTTGGAAATCAAGGCCGGCCGGCTTGAGGAGATGGATATAGGCCAGCGCCAGGAGCGGCAGATTGGCCAAGGGGATCGCCAAGGCCCGCAACGACGCGTGCTCGATGGGAGGAAACGTCAGAAAGGCGGCGGTAATCACAGCGCCGAGTGCGCCGCCGCGCAACAGGACGGCTGTGCCCGTGCCGCCCGGCCAGGGCGGAGGAACACCCGGCTGATGCAGGCGCACCGCATCTGGCCGGCGAGTGCGTCGCCATACAAGACCGACGAGGACGACGGAACCGAGCAGCAGGCAGATGACTTCAAACACCAGCAGACGATTCGATCGATTGTGGAGCCGGAGACCCTGAGCCTCGATTTGCCGGTCGACCGTAGCTGAGAGTGCTTGATCGCCGGTACGCTGCGCCAGTCTGGAGGCCAACCGATTGTAAAACCATCCCGCCTCAAGCGTATCCGCCAGCGCCGCGTGCAGCTCGATTCCCCGCTCACGATCCAACGGCTGCAGACTATAGGCGGCCGTCAGCCACTGACTATAGAGAGGCATCGGCGCGTCGAGGTCCCACCACTGGGCCGCCTGCGCCAGTGCGTCCTGCGCTTGTCCGGTTTCTGCCTGGAGAATAGCCAATCGCAACTTGGCAGATGGATCGCCCGTCGTGTCAGCGAGTTCTCGATACCACTGAATCGCCAACAGCCGTTCTTTTTCACTGCTGCCCACCATCCATTCAGCTAATCGTTGCTGCCAGGCAGGCGAGCGTTGTAACCCGTCTTGGGCCTCCATGATCCGGCTGACCATGAGGTCAAGCGCGCGATCCGGTTCTTCAAGCCGGTCAAGCTTCGGCACCGTCGCGGAATACCAGAAAATCGACCCCAATGCGACGAGCAACAACACCGCCGAAATGACGCTCACGAGGCGGGAGAACCCGGAGCCAAATGGTGTGCCGGCATACCGAGCGCGTGGCCGCGTCTCGCCCGCCGCAGGTCCTTGATCCTGGCCAATTTGAAGGATATGCTCCGCCATGCGCCGGCACTATACCATGGGCTCCGCGCCACTCTATACCCCTCGAAATGGCTAGAGATGCCTGGAAGGCGGCCGAAGATCACGTAGCCTCCCAGCCGGGACTTGGCTATACTAACCGCGCGGCAATGTACGGAGTTTCGCAATGATGCAGGATTTTCTTCCTCCTCGGCGGCTCTTGCTTGGACCAGGGCCGAGCCTGGTGCACTCCCGCGTCTTGCACGCCATGGCCACGCCGTTACTGGGGCACCTCGACCCGGTGTTTCTCGGTGTCATGAATGATATTCAGACTCTGCTGCGCCGGACGTTTGCGACCGCGAACCGGTTTACCATTGCCATTTCCGGCACCGGGTCCGCCGGAATGGAAGCGGCGGTCGTGAACCTCGTCGAGCCCGGCGATGCCGTGGTCGTCGGCATCAACGGTGTCTTTGGCACACGGTTGGCTACATTGGTGGAACGGTGCGGAGGGAAAGCGATTCGTGTCGAAGCTCCGTGGGGTCGGATCATCGAACCGGAAGCGATCGCGTCAGCCCTTCAGCGGTCAGGTCCGGTGAAAGCCGTGGCCGTGGTCCATGCGGAAACCTCGACCGGTGCCTGGCAACCGATTGAACCGGTTGGACGCCTATGTCGGGACTACAATGCCTTGTTCATCGTGGATACGGTCACGTCGCTCGGTGGTGCCCCGGTTGAAGTCGATCGATGGGGGATCGACGCCTGTTACAGCGCGACACAGAAATGTCTCAGCTGCCCACCCGGGTTGGCTCCCTTTACCCTGAGTGATCGCGCCTTGGCAGCCATCAAGAATCGCCGCACCGCCTGCCAAAGCTGGTATCTCGACATGGCTCTCGTCGCCGACTATTGGGCAGAGCAGACGCGCGCGTATCATCACACGGCGCCGATCTCGATGCTCTACGCCCTCCGGGAAGGGCTGCGCCTGGTGGAAGAAGAAGGATTGGCGGCCCGCTATGCCCGCCACCGCCTCAACAGCGACGCACTCATCGCCGGGCTGATGGCACTGGGCTTCGACCCGCTGCCGCTTCCAGGACAACGGCTGCCGATGCTCAGTTGTGTGTCGCTTCCTGCGTCGATCGATGAAGCGGCGGTACGAGCGCGACTCCTGGAGACCTACGGCATTGAAATCGGAGGAGGCTTGGGGCCATTGAAGGGCAAGGTGTGGCGGATCGGGCTGATGGGAGAGTCGAGCACTGAGGCCAACGTGTTGACATTGTTGAATGCGCTGGAGGAACTCGGTATCCGGTATGGGTGGGTCTCCGCACCGGGGGCCGCGTTGCAGGCGGCGGCCCGTGTCTACAGCGGAGGAACCGGTTTGTGACCATCGCAATTCACCACACCCGCCTCATCGATGGAACCGGTGCAGTGCTCGATCGTGCCACAGTCGTCGTGCGGGGCTCACAGATCGTCGCAACCGGCCCCAGCCGGACCGTCACGATCCCGAAAGGAGCCACACGCATCGACGGGCGTGGACTAACAGTCATACCCGGGCTCATCGATTGCCACGTCCATCTGTGTCTAGGCGGTGAACCGGATGTCGTCGCGGCCGTCGAATCGGAACAGCCGTTCTATACCCTGCTGAAATCGTCGAAACATGCGCAAGCGACGGTGGAGGCCGGATTTACGACGGTGCGCGATGTTGGCTCGCGGGATCATTCCATCTTTGCCCTCAAGCAGGCCATCGAGGCGGGAGTGATACCGGGGCCTCGCATCGTGGGGGCCGGCCAGGCCATTTGTATGATCGGCGGCCACGCGCGGTTCATTGGTCAGGAAGTGCAGGGTGTCGAGCAGGTTCGGCAGGCGGTCGCCGCGCAAGTCGGCGCAGGAGCGGGCGTCATCAAGGTAATTGCCTCCGGCGGTGTCTTGACCCCGGGCACGTCTCCCGATGAAGCGCAGATGACACCGGATGAGCTTCAGGCTGCCGTCGATGAAGCCAGGCGAGCCGGGAGAAAAGTTGCCGCCCATGCGCACGGCGCATCAGGCATGAAAAACGCCATTCGGGCAGGCGTCCATTCCATCGAACATGCGACCCTGATGGACGACGAAGCCGCAACCCTCTTTGACCGACACGGCGTGTACATGGTCCCGACTCTCTCGGCTCTGGCCACGACTGCTGCCTGCAGACGAGGGTGTGGCATTCCCGATAGCGCGCTCGACAAGGCCAAAGCGATGACGAAACGCCATCAAACCAGCTTCCGACTGGCGCACCGCCGTGGCGTGCCCATCGCCATGGGCACCGACGCCGGGACCCCGTTCAACTTCCATGGCGACAATGCGCAAGAACTTGAGCGTATGGTGGCGCTGGGTATGACACCGATGGAGGCGATTGTGACCTCCACGTCCGCCGGCGCCCGATTAATCGGGATACAGGACAGGATCGGAACAATTACACGAGGCAAGGAGGCGGACCTGGTTCTTTTCGAAGGGAATGTGCTCACGCACATCGATTGGCTGAGGGACAAGCGCCGGATCGTGGGGGTGATGAAGGCAGGTGTCTTTGTCGCAGGGCCCTTGTCCCGACAGGTCTGATCGGACGCAGCGTGGGACAGAACAGACGCATGCAGCGTCGACGCACCACGCCGCTACTGTTTAATTGAGCGCTTAAGTTTTTTTTCCACACTCGCCACTTTGCTCTGCAGCCGACCGGTGTGGCCTTTGCGATAATCCACTTTGATCGTGCATGAGATCCGGTTGCAGTCCTGCTTCATCCGTTCAAAACATTGTGTGACGACACCGATCACCTTGTCCCACTCCCCTTCCAGCACCGTCCCCATCGGATTCAAACGGTAAGGCACTCCGCTCTTATCGATGATGTCGAGAGATCGGGCCACATATTTTCCGACGCTCTCCCCCTTGCCCAGCGGCGACATGCTGAATTCCAATAGGACCATAGTCAATTGCTCCTTCGCGATCAATTAAGCGCTCTCGATTCCCGGACTTTGCTCACGCGTTCCCCGTCTTATCCATGCCTTGAGCCTTGGCTGCCCGCTTTTCCAACCAGACCTTCGGATAGTGCACCTTGCCCAAGAGCCGGAATCCATCTAACGCTTCGCGCAACAAGGCGCGCCGCTTCTCGGCATCCGGCTCGTCCTTCTTTGCCTGTTCCCGCAATTCTCCGAGCCAGTCAACAAAGGCGGCGAATTCGGTGTCTAGAATTCGCTCCAGGTCCTCTTTCATAAACCCGGACAATGCCGGCGCAACTCCGCTCGTGCTGACCGCGACGCGGGCATGGCCGGACGCCGCAACTGCCGGCATCGTCACGCTGGATGCTTCCGGAAAATCGACCGACCAGAGGAGCACCCCCTTCTCTCTGGCCTTGGCGAGCAGCGCTCTGGCAAAGTCACGATCGCCCCGGATCGTATTCAGTGCCAGGATCGTATGGTCGAGATCGGCGTCGCGGAAATGGCGCCCTCGATGAATGACCTTTCCCGACGCAGCCAGATTGCGCAACGGTTCGTTCAGTGTCGGGCTGATGACGGTGACACGTGCACCCGACGCGAGCAAGCGATCGGTTTTCTCGGCGGCCTCGTCGTCTCCACCGATGACCAAGACGGTCCAGCCCTGCACATCCAGCACCAACGGAAACCCGGGATTCACCGCCATGACTCCGTCCTCCCCCCCTGTTCGCAGATGATACGCTCGCGCATCATACAATAGTGCTTTCAAGAGCGTAAACCGTACGCTCCCCTTTTTCACCCGAGACCGCTATAATGCGACGCCAAAAAATATAGTTGTGAGTTTCTGGTTTCGTGTTTGCAGGAGGGGCGATCCGAACACTCGAAACCCGCAACGCGAAACCCGAGACATTCTCCATGTTCTTTAGAACGACGGAGAAGCTGCGTGGACTCATGCGGGAAGGAAAGCCCGGAATCTTCAGAAAAGATTGAATGGTGGATGTGAGATGCGCCGTTATGGCTCAGCGGGGTCCGCGTCCAATTCCATGTTCCAGTATAGATAATCCCGCCAGCTTTCCGGCGTATTGCGAATCCCGATGGTAATGGTAATAACCGGACTCCAGCGCGGTTTCACCGGCCGCTTTTTCAACCTCATACCGGCTTCCTCCGGTGTGCGGCCGCTTTTCTTGTTGTTGCACCGCCAACAGGCTGTCACGATGTTCTCCCACGTCTTCTTTCCCCCCTTGGCGATGGGCACCACGTGATCAAACGTCAGATCTTCCGTCCGAAACCGATGGGAGCAGTATTGGCAGGTATAGCCGTCGCGCGTAAAAATGTTGATGCGCGAAAATTTGACGGCGCGGTGGCTGTCCTTCAGGCGCACCAGCTTGAGCAGCCGCATGACCGCCGGAAGCTTGATGGTCAGGGAAATGCCGTGAATCTCACGGTCGTAGACTTCGAGGACTTCAACCTTGCCTTGCCAGAGAAGCGCGATCGCTTTTTGCCAATGGACGACCCGGAGGGGTTCATAAGTCGAATTCAGAAGGAGAGTCATTTCCATGCGATACCCTCATTGCCAACCGCGCCTCCCTACGAGCGGAGACCGTCTGGTGTGCCGGAACATGCTCTGCTATGTCTATGCCATAAGCCTTTTCTGAAATCAAGCAAGGGCGCGGCTCTGACCGATCAGAGCCCATGGCCACAACGGGGAGGCTGCTGTCGATGAACGAGTTCGTCACTGTCGCGCAGGTGCATGACATTCCGCCGGGAACAGGGCGAACGGTAGACGTTCGTGGAGTATGGATCGCCCTCTTCAATGTCGACGGGACGTTCTACGCCATCGACAATGCCTGTCCGCACGCCGGCGGTCCGCTGGGTGAAGGGAAGTTGAGTGGCACCGTCGTCGAGTGTCCATGGCACGGCTGGAAATTCAGCGTCGAATCAGGGGAGCGGGTTGGAAATTCCAATTTCCAGATCCCCTGCTGTGAGGTACGCGTCGTAGACGATCACATTCAGATCGCCCTTCCGCCCGGCCTGTGTGTGCCCTGAGCAAATCAGCTGACGCCGGGAACCGGCGGGGTCATAGGCTGGTCTGAGTCGGGCTCCTTCGGTGTCACGCCATCGGCAGGCAGCGACGCCGCATTGACTTTCTTGCGGCCCAGATGTGCATGCCAGATATATTCCCGCTCGAACCACTGGCCTCGGACGCTTTGATCTCGAAGCTGCACACGAATCTCGTAGATATCGCCTTCGACGTGCGCGACCCGCCATTCGCCGAGCCGCACCCCCTGCCCGCGATCTTTCATGGACCGCACATGTGCGTTCATGGCCTCAAGAATCGTCGCAGCTCCGATCGCAGGGGAAGATTGCACCAGCGTCAAGGCTTCAACCTGCCGCTCATCCATCGTGACCTGGTTGAATCTGGGCAAACCCATCCACGCATAGTACAACGCACCGAGGATGAGGACGGCCGCAACGGAGTAACGAATGATCGTCAGCATGATGGCCGCATCTTAAAAATTGCCCGCGCGCGAAGTCAATGCAGGAGACGAAGCCCGTCATTCGTCAACGGTCACTCGACAAGCGAGACATCATAAGCCACCCCAAATCGATTGACGCATGACGAGTGACGCCCGAAGAACCGCTTGTCTGTCGAAAAGACGATGTGCTAGAAGTATGGAAACGTGTGAAGACGATCGAGTTGCCCTGAGCCTCACGGATGAAGTTTTTTCTGTACGCCGATCAACTCAACCCCACCCAGCTCAAGCGGCGCGCCCCGGAGCACAAGTTTCTGTACCGTGCCACACTGGCAGACCATACCATCAAGTTCTGCCGCTGGTCGTCTCAATGGCGGTGCGGCTTGGCCAGCATCGCTCCGTCGCCCGGCGAACAGGTCTGGGGCGCTGTTTTTGAGCTGACGGACGAAGATCTGATAAGCATGGATGAGTTTGAGCAGGATGTCCCGCAGGGGGCCTACCGGCATCTGCAAGTCAATGTGGTCACCGATGCAGGGGACAAGGAACTCGTGACCACGTACGCAGCCAATCCTATCGGCAAGTTCAAGCCCAAAGACCACTATCTCGACTGGGTTCTCAAGGGAGCGAAACAGTGGGCCTTACCGGAGGCATGTCTTCAACAGTGGGAAGCGTATCGGTCGAAGTAACGGGGAGCATATGGCGAATGGCTGATGGCATATGGCACGAGCCGGGACACAGTATCATGATCGCGTGGCCGGTATCCGGTCCCGTGCTGTAAGCCACACGCGATACGCGCTTTACTCTTTCAACAGGGAGAACTCAATGCCAAAACCAAAATATCACATTCTCGTCTGCACCAATTCACGCCCTCCGGGCCATCCGAAGCCGTCGTGCGGCTCAGCCGGAGCCGCGCAACTGCTCATGGCCTTCAACATGGGGCTGATGCAGCGGGCGGTTCCACCCGGCCAGGTGCTGGTCAGCGCGACCGGCTGTCTCGGTCCCTGCGAACAGGGTCCGACCGTCGTCGTGTATCCGGATAACACCTGGTACTCCAAAGTGACGGAAGCGGATGTGGCCACGATCCTCGATGAACATGTCGGGAAAGGCACCCCCGTCTCGAAACTGAACCCGGATGCGGTGTGGCAATAGGATGATCGTTGCGTGTCAGGCTATCGGCAGTCAGGCTCTGAACAACTTGAGGGCCGGCAGCTGCACGCTGAAGGAAGGTTTCCATGAGCACACATCTCGAACACAAATCAGCCGCGCCCGCGTCAATCGGGTGCGCCATTATTACATGCAGCGACACCCGGACACCTGAATCCGATATCAGCGGGCAACTGATTCGCAAATTGCTGGAGGGGGAGGGCCATCGCGTCATCGAGTATCAAGTCGTCAAGGACGAGCCGTACCAGATTCAATTGCGGGTTGCTCTCGGCACTATCAATCCGGCGGTCCAGGCGATCATCGTCAATGGTGGGACCGGTATCGCGCGGCGGGATTCAACCTTTGAAGCCGTGGATGCTATGTTTGAGAAGCGGCTGGATGGGTTCGGTCAACTCTTTCGCGTGCTGAGCTATCAGGAGATCGGCTCTGCGGCCATCATGACTCGCGCCACTGCCGGCACCATCAACGGCCGAGTGGTCTTTTCCATTCCGGGCTCAGAACACGCCGTCCGGCTCGCAATGGAGAAGCTGATCATCCCGGAACTCGGCCATCTGGTGCAGCAACTCACGAAGTAAGTGCTGAGTCCTGAGTGCTCAGTGCTGAGTATCCAAACCGCTCAGCACTCATATCTCAGTACGCAGCACTTCGTCAGTCCTGCGTAATCTTCGGCTCGTCGTACGTCACCTCCGTTGAGATTTTCGATTGTGCGTAGCGCTTATAGTACAGCAGCAGGTCCCGTACGGAGATAATGCCGACGATGTCACCGCCTTTCGTCACAGCGAGATGGCGCACGCCCAGTTCAGCCATCATGTCTTGGGCGGCGTCGACCGCGTCACTCCCCTCAATCGTGCAGATGGGGGCCGTCATGATCTTCTCCACCGTCAACTTGCCCAGCGGCTTGCCACTCGCCACGGCCCGCCGAGTGACATCCGTGTCCGTGACGATCCCGACGAAGGCTTTCCCCTTTTTCACCAGCAACGAACCGATGCGTGCTTGACGCATCGTTTTTGCCGCGCTGGCAATCGAGACCTTCGGCCCGATCGATTTTGGACGTTTCGTCATCATCTGCGCAACAGTGGACATAGCATCACTCCTTTTCTGAAAAAGATCATTCAAACAAGCGCCAGCTATCCCGCACTTCGTGTGATCCGGCGGCTCTTCAGGCGAAGCCGTCTTCCTGATCACCACCGGATAAACACCACCAGTGTTCGGTTCGCATCGTCAGCTTGACGCTAACACAATTCCTAGCGTTTGTTCAAAACATAGACGGCATGCAGGTGCGACGATGCCAGAGCAGTTCCTCTCAGGCATGTTCAACACACCAACACGATCTTCCCGAAGAATTTGCGGCTCAACATCTGTTCCTGGGCCACACGCGCGTCCGCCAGCGGATAAATCCGGTCGATCACGGCGATCAGCCGTTTCTGGCCCATCAGTTCCGCAGCCTTCACGAGCTCCGCGCGAGTCCCCATGTACGAACCCTTAATAGTAAGCTGGCGGGAAAAGACATAGCGCAGATCCAGCTGGACTGACGCACCGGTCGTCGCGCCACAGGTGATCAACCGGCCGCCTTTGGCCAGCGAATGCAGGCAGGTGTCCCAGACCTCCGGGCCGATGTGTTCAATCACCACATCGACGCCCTTCCCTTCGGTCAGGAGCTTCACCCGATCAGCGACTTTTTCCTTGGCATGATTGATCACCGCATCGGCGCCCAGCACCACGGCCTTGGGAATCTTGTCATCAGCGCCGACCGTGGTGATGACTCGCGCCCCGGCCAGCTTGGCTAACTGAACGGCCATGCTTCCGACACCGCTGCCAGCCCCCATGATCAGCACCGTTTCACCATACTGAAGGCCTGCCAAGGCAAACAGCATATGAGACGCAGTCACCGACACAAGTGGGAATGCGGCACCCTGCTCGAAGGAAAGGTTCTCCGGCAGCGGCAGAACGTTCCTCAACGGAACCTTGACATATTCCGCATATCCGCCAGACATTCTCGCGCCAACCAGCGAATAGGACAGACAGAAATTATCCCGGCCGGCCAGGCAGAATTCGCAGCGCCAACAACTGACCCCCGGCGACACTATGACTCGATCTCCGACGCTCACCCCTTCGACCAGGCCGCCGGCCTCCTCAACCACCCCCGCGATATCAGAGCCTGAGATATGCGGGAACGGAACTGGATAAGCAGGACTTCCCTGTCTGATCCAGATATCCAAGTGGTTAAGCGCGCAGGCTTTAACGCGGATCAGCACCTCCCCCGGTCCGATCACCGGCTTCGGAACATCATCATAGACCAGCTGCTCCGGTCCCCCATGCCGCTTGAAGACAACCGCTTTCATCTATTTTCCCCCTCACCCAACAGGAAGTTTTGAAACGGGTGACCGTCTGCCGGCATCCGTTATGGTGTCTGATTCGACAGGAGTGGCCTGGCTGATCCTCAAATGCGCGCATCGAAGGAGCACAGAAAAGTTCATTCTCCAGGAATGCCCCCGTGCGTGGTTCCCCTGCGCACGTCGAGGGAGCATCGCCCTTCGGTGGACATTCAGATCATTCTTGCATGCGCACTCGGTGAGCAAGGAACCATGCACGGGGGCTAGTCCATCCACGTTCTGCGTGCCGCATTTCGCAAACAGGAGGACAACCATGCGGGCTCCTCGCTGACAGGACCCACCGCTCAAAACTTCAACACCCCTTCCGCCACCATCACGCACTGTCCCCCGACCTTCACCGCTTGGATGATGTCGTCGTCCGACTCGACCTGCACCAGAATGCGGGAGGGGCGCTCGATCTCATAGCCCTGCTCGATGATCATCTCGGTGGTCGGCGCGATTTCGACCACCCCGTTTTCCACCAGATACGCCCCCAGTGCCCCGCCGGCACTGCCCGTGGCGGGATCTTCCGAAATGCCGATGGAGGGCGCGAACATCCGAGCATGCACGCTGGCAAACGGCTCGACCGTCACCGTCGTGAACACCATAATGCCGTTGGTGCCGAAGCGGTCGCAGAGATCGATGATCGCTTTATCGTTCGGCACAATGGATCGGACTGCGGTTAACGTGCGTACCGGGACGATCAATACCGGTAGCCCGGTCGAGACGCCCTGCACCGGCCATTTGGCTTCGTTGATCACCTGTTTGGAAATCCCCAGAGCTCCGGCCACCATGTACAAATCTTCCGTATTCTCAACCTTCTCTAAAAATTGCGGCTGGGGCTGGGTCATGATGACCCGGGTGACCTGCGCATCGCGAGCGTGCAATTCCGCCGGGAAGAGCCCGATGTTGCACTCGTAGACAATGTGGGTCACGGCCTGAGAGGTTGCGAGTGTCCCGATCTGAGCCAACACATGCATAGCACCGACGACCGGGTGGCCGGCAAACGGAATCTCCTGAGTCGGCGTAAAGATGCGAAGGCGCACAACGGCGGCGGGATCGCTCGGAGGAAAGACAAACACGGTCTCCGAGAGATTCATCTCCCGGGCGATTTTCTGGAGCTG
>DCZO01000013.1:167345-170292 GCA_002331335.1 Nitrospira sp. UBA2082
AACGGTTGGGACGTAAAGACATCGGCCTGGTAGAACTTCAGCGACCGCGGCTCAGGCATTCCGTCACGATACTCCTTCTGCTGAAAAATGGAAACTGCCGAACGAGCGGACAATGACCGGCATGATTTGACAGGTCCGCGCGGCTTTGTCAGACTTGGGCATGGCCGATCACGCCGTCCCTCAAGAAATCATCCGTGCACTGGAGATTCTGGGACTCACACTCCCCGTCACATCGGACGCCCTCGATCGAGCCAAGCGGGTCCAGCTGTACAACTGGAATCCGGCCCGCTGCGCGAACCTGACGAACAATCCCAAGGCCTACATGCAGTCCTACAAGACGGCCGAAGAGATGACCAAACTCATCGAGGCGTCGCACGCGCTGCTCTCGGCAGTCCTGGTTCCGGACGACGAGTCTGAACGCTAACCGTCACACGTCATCCGTCAACCGATTCGGAGAGATGTCCTGCTCTCACGATTGACGGCTGACTATTGACGATGACGTCTTACGAAACGTCGTGACTCGTGACCCGGCTCATCCCTTCTTCTCCCTCCGGACGCGCCACCGGCCAGGTGATCAATCCTGATACGCCATCCGGCGATCCCACCGGCTGGGTTTGCTGCGCGTAAATTTGCGGTAACCGGTTCGTCCCGAATTTCGAGATATACAGAAACACATGTTCGCGTGAGTTGACCCGGACAGCCCAGGGGTGAAAATCGTTCTTGTAGAACTCTTCGCAGAGCTGCATCGCATCGAGGCACGAGAGCGTGCTGGGGTCATTCAACGTGTAGTAGTAGTCCAGAGGGAGATCGTACTCCTCCTGTTTGTGAATCGTAATCCCGAATTGTTCCGGCTTCCGGACCATAGGAGTGTGGCGATAGGCCACAAAATAGAACAGCTCCAGGGAATGAATCACCGGCTGGTTCTCGAGGACGAACTGCCGCGTTTCCATCGCTTCCTCGAACGTTTCGCCCGGGAATCCATAGAAGGCCATCACATGGTTCCAGATCCCGGCTTTCGCCGCCATCTGGAGATTGCGCTGGATCACGCTCTTTGTGGCGTGCTTATCCATGAGATTTAAGACCCGTTCGTTCGCCGATTCCATGCCGTAATAGAGCGTGCAGCAGCCGGACTTGGCTGCGAGATCCCAGGTGGCCTGGTCCTGAAGCGTCTCTTCGAACCGGATCAGCGTCGTCCATTTGATCCCGACGTCCTGGTCGATCAGCAGCTGTGAGATTTTCTTGAACAGCGCCGGCGGATAAGATTCGTCGGAAAAGAGGAAGTGCCGGCAGCGGTATTTGTCCCGCAGCGCCTTGATCTGTTCGACCACCAACTGGGCCGGCATCCCCCGATACTGATCGAAATACCCCTGGCCATGGTCGCAGAAGGTACAGCGCCCCCAATAGCAGCCGCGCGTCGCGAGGTAGGGAATGATCAGTTCCGGAACGAAGTAGCGGTCGAGCGGCATCCCCTCGAAGTCCGGCAAGGGCAGCGAGGCCGTCTTCTCGGTATAGACGTCGGTATTCCGGTGAAGCCCTGTGTCATCGCGATAAATCAAGTTGGGCACGGAGGCGAGCGGCCGCTGTCCGTTCAAGGCTTCAATGAGCCATAAGAGGGCATGTTCCCCCTCGTAGAGAATCGCCGAGTCAAAGACCTCCGTGAAGAACCGCTCATGCTTCGCGAGATCTTCCTGAAGGCGCGTGATCACGTTGCCCCCCACGACCACATGGATTTGCGGGAACGTGTCCTTGATCATCTTCGCGAAGGTCAGGCCGGCCAACAGCTGCATCTGCGTGCCGATGGAAATCCCGATCACATCCGGCTGCTCTTTTGCCACCTCCGGCATGACCAGCTGATTGCAGAGATCCCGATAGACGTTCACCTGCTCATCCTCCAAACAGGCAAAGACTTCTTTCGAGACCCCGGGGCGATAGCCGAGGTTGCTTTCCATCGGATAGAAGACGAGTGAGGCGGGATAGTAGGCGGCGGAGATATAGGCCATGGTTTCGCGGAAGGTGTTGAGCGCCCCCTCCAGCGTTTCCGCCTCATAGAACCGGTCGCCACGCACGATCAACTTGGCATCTTCCGCCCGTTCCGCCAGGTCGAAGACATCGACATCATAGGCCTGTTCCACGACCGCTTTTTGCCCAGACTCCCGTTCCGTCAGAGTTCCCGCCTTCTCTTTGTCCTGCAGCACCTTGAGCTGCATGCCCAACCGGGCCTTCACCCAGATCAGGAACTCCATACTGAAGAAGTGGTCCCACATCCCGATGTTGATATCACGCTGCATGACGGTATGGCCCGCCTCGCGCAACACGGCGGTCAGCGACGGCAAAGCGAGATACGGCGCCGTCGGCACCCATTCGGGCGGGAACAAGAGCATCACCTTGCTCTTCTTCCGTTCTTCCTTCTTGATGGGCAAGAGCCCGTCTATTTGGAGCAGAGTATTCATTGTTGTCGTTCGATTATCACCTGCTGACAAGCTGACAGGTATCAGGCTGACACGAGCTCCTAGCTCTTAGCTTGCAACTTGTCCGCCTGTCAGCCATCTGGACGCTACATCTTCCCCGCCAGCGTCGGCGCCACTCCTGCCGTCTTCACCGCCCGGTATTGCATATCCGGTAACTTGGCGAGCCCGAATTTGCAGATGTACAGAAAGTTATACTCACGGATGTACAGCCGCAGGTCCCAGCCCGCATAGTGGTTGCGTTCGAATTCCTGGAACACCCGCTCGGCGTCTTCGATGCTCATGCCGTTCTTGACGGTGTAGTAATAGTCCAGCGCCAGATCCCACTCCGGGTTCTTGTAGGCGGTCACACCCCACTTGTCCGGATGCTTCGCGACCGGGTTATGCCGCCCCAGATCGAACGTGCCGAACCCCAGCGAATGCACGTGTTCCTTGTTCTGCTCCAGGAATTGCACCGACTGCCAGGCCTCCTCCTTCGTCTC
>DCZO01000013.1:170375-177798 GCA_002331335.1 Nitrospira sp. UBA2082
GTCATCACCTCGGTCGTCGTCGCCTTGTCCATCAATTGGAGGACCCGCTCGACCCCCGATTCATAGCCGAAGTGGAGATACCTGCATCCCGAGTCACGCGCGTCGCGCCAGACTTGATCTTCAAGCAGGCTCTTCTCGAACCGCATGTGCGTCGTCCAGAAGATGCCCATCCTGGAGTCGACCAACCCCTTGGCCAGCTTCCGAAACAGAGCCGGCGGATAGGACTCATCCGTAAAATGAAAGTGTGTGGCGCCATATTTATCACGTAGATACGCAATCTCGCTCAAAATATCCTGAATCTTCTTCGAGCGATAGCCGGCCGTGTAGCCCTCGCCATGGTCGCAGAACTCACAGCGGCCCCAGTAGCACCCACGCGTCGCCAGATACGGCAGGATTTTCGTCGGCACGAAATACTTCTCCAGCGGCAGTCCGTCGAAATCCGGGGGCGGCAAACTGTTCAGATCTTCCGCATAGCTCGTGGCGGAGACATGGATGCCGGCGGCGTCCTTATAGATGGTATTGGGCACCTCGGCCAGGCTCCGCTTCGCCCCCACAGCCGAGACCAGTTGCACAAAGGCCGTCTCCCCTTCATAGACCACCGCGCTGTCGAAGTACTGGAACAGCGGCGACTGGGGCAGCACATCGCGCAGGCGCGTCACCGTATTGCCGCCGATCGTCACATGGATATGCGGAAAGTGCTGCTTGATGAGGGCGCAGAAGGTCATCGTCGAGAACATCTGTTGCTGGAGGACGATGGAAATCCCGATCACATCCGGTTGCTCCGCCTCGATCACCGGCTTGACCAACTGATTGAAGACATCCCGGTAGATATTGACTTGTTCGTCGTTCACCGCGTCGATGATTTCGGAGGAGACGTAGACCTTGTACGAGAGATCCGTTTCCATCGGCGGCATGCAGATCCGCGCTGGCGCATAGACCATTGAAATGACGGATGTAACATCGCGGAAGACTTGAATGGCCCATTCTAACTGGTCGATATCGTAGAAGGTTTCTCCGCGAACAATCGCCTTGGCCTTCTCCGCTTTCTTGATCAGCTCATCGATCTTCCGGTGGCTCACATCGCAGAGCGCGAGCTGCAATTCCATCTCAGCTTCGCTCAGCTCTCGGTTCCGGGAGAGCTTGCGCAGCCGGTCCAGTTGCCGGGGCACCCGGCGCAGGACCTTCTTCAAAAAGTCTTCGCTGAAGTACCAGTCCCACATCTCCAGATTGATGTCTTTTTGAATGACCGTATGGCCGGCCTGGCGGAGGACGGCGGTCAGGGATGGGAGGCTGAGATAGGGTTCGGAGGGAAACCAATCCGGCGGGAAGAGCAGCAGCACTTTCAGCTTCCGACCGCTGGTAGCGTCGAACTGCTGGCGATTTAATAGGATGAGTTCTTTGGAAGCCCTCTCACCCTTCGAATACTCTATTTTCATCGAGAGCTAGCCCTTCCCTAATCCAGGATGCTCAAAACAGCATCTCGCAAGGCCGCAGGCAAGCCAGCACCGGAGGCGTACCCTCTGGGGTACGTTGAGGATGGTGGCGACCCGAGAACGACGCGAGAGGTTGTTTTCAGCGTCCTGCTGGAGGCGCGGTTGCCCTTGGATAACTCGATCTTCATGCCGGCCTGATCCCTCGCTCAAACTTGCCAAAACTGACAAGAAAGCCAAGAGGTTATGATTCGAAAGGGATATTGTAGGGGGCGAAGGGGGGAGATGCAAGAGAGGGAACGGAGAGCTGGCCCCGTCGGGAACCAACATATTTCATACTTTTCCTGAGCTAGGACTCGAATTTCCCCATATGCACTGTTGATTTCGCCATTCACTCGGAGTACTAAACACTGTGCGTTATCTGTTCAGAATATCTACTCTTACACCGTCGAATTATCATGAGCAGTTCCAAAGCCCAGGCCAATCTACCAAGACATTTGATATGCCTCAAGAAGCATAGGAAACCACTTATCACAGCAGAAGGAAAAGAGGTGGCGCTGTGGCAAATCCAGCTTCCCAATGATGAATCGCTTTTGAGCGGATGGGCCAAGTCCTTTCGCGAGCACTACTGCTTAGATTCCGAGATAGACGCCTTGCGGGCAGGAACTGGTCTTTCTCGCAAGGATTATCTAACCACAATAGTCTTTCCCGACAAAAGCATCGCTCCTGGTCCAGCAGTACGTGCGGGGGACTTTGCGGAGATCTTGGTCAGTGATTACCTCGAATACCTTCTTGATTATTGGGTCCCGAGAGAGAAGTATGCGGAAAAGGCAACCCGAAATGAATCTGTTAAAGGGGTAGATATCCTAGGATTTTTCTTAGCCCATCCTCAAAAACCATCTCCAAAGGATAGGCTCATCGCTTTTGAATCGAAAGCTCAACTAACGGGCAGTCGTTACCTCAATTGTCTCCAGGAAGCCGTCAATCATTCATCTAAAGATCTTCTTCGGCGAGCCTACTCCCTCAATGCCACAAAGAGGCGTTTGCTAGCAGCAGGGCGCCCCCAGAAGGCTCTCATCGTCCAGCGATTCCAGGACCTCGCCGACAATCCCTATATGTTTAGATCTGGTGCAGCAGCTGTCCTCTGTGATACTGCCTTTGACCAGAAAACAATCGCCAAGTCCACTACTGTTTCTGCGCATAACAACAAGGCAAACCTGGAACTGCTTGTGATCCGAGGCAAAGATCTAATTAGCCTGGTTCATGCGCTATACGAACGAGCAGCAAATGAAGCCTGAGGCTAATAGTCGCCGACTGTTCGGTATTACCCGATCAAAAGGGAAGATGTTTGAATTTGGACTTCCTGCTGCATTGCATATTGCAATCCCTGAAGGAAGTAGGCCTGAAGAGCTCTTTCCTCTTACGGTAGGTACTTTGGGCGACACCGCAGCTGTTGTAGTTGAACAAGAAGACCCTGAACGAAACCCTGCTGATGCCGCGATTGATGACCTACGATTTTCGGCGGGCTTCTTCGACGCATATCTAGCCTCTAAGTTCTCACCTAATTTAAACAGCGAAATTGCTCTACTTGCTTCGGCAACATACTACCTCGCAGGAAGACCCGGCAGCAGTCTAGTCTTATCAAGAGGCATATCCGCACCTAACGACGAGACACCGTTGCAAGCCGTTGCTAGATGGCTCCTTCAGGCAAACTGGACAGAGCTCCCTACAAGCCTTGCTCCACCTTTTGGCGAGTCTCTTCACAAACTCGTAGAAACGATTTCCCGGCATTATCGAGACGGAACCGGAGCTTCAGAGGCTATCAATACTTGTGCAGGTCTCAGAAGCCAGGCATATCGCACTGCATCCTCCCAAGACCTCTTCTTAGTGGACATCATTTCTGCAGTGGTAAAGCGGAGAATGAGTTCATCGACTTGGACCAATCTTCCATCACTAACTGGAATTCCTACGTCCAGCTGGAGTCGGATTATAACCAGAAACGAGTTTCCAAAGGAGCTGTGGCCCGCTCAATTACTGATCGGCAAGGCAGGAATATTTTCAGGTTCATCCGGCCTGATTCAAATGCCAACCAGCGCAGGGAAAACTAAATCCATCGAGATTATTATTCGAAGCATTTTCATGTCTGGGCGAGGGAAGCTGGCTATTGTAATTGCTCCATTTAGAGCTCTGTGCCACGAGATTAGCAATTCCTTGCGAGGAACCTTTGATAATGCAGAAGCCAAAGTAAACGAACTTTCCGACGCATTACAGCTTGACTACCTTGAGAAACTTGCAGAGATCTTAGGAATTCAAGAAGTCGCATCCAACTACATTCTTGTGCTAACTCCGGAGAAGTTCTTGTATATCCTTCGCCAAACACCAACCTTGGTTAATGATGTCAGCCTTGTCATCTACGACGAAGGACACCAATTCGATTCTGGGAGCCGCGGGATCACATACGAACTCCTGCTAACCGAAATTAAAAAACTGCTACCCAGCACAGCTCAAACCATTCTCATATCGGCGGTCATTCAAAACGCTGCCGCTATCGGGAATTGGCTTATTGGCGAAAATGCAAAGCTCGTTCAAGGGAAAGACTTGTCTCCAACCACTCGCTCGGTTGCATTCGCGAGTTGGGCCGAAAGGTTAGGACAGTTGATGTTTTACGAAACCGCATCTCTCAAAAAGCCTGACTATTTCGTGCCCCGCATCATAGAGCAACGAGAGTTGGCCCGAACGAGGCGAGAAAAGGCAAAATTCTTCCCCGAACGTGGCAATGCAACTGATGTGGCACTTTATCTAGGTCTCCAGCTAGCAGGGAATGGTGCTGCCGCTATTTTTTGCGGACGAAAGGCTACAGCATCAAAATTTGCAGCTCGGGCTGTTGAGGTGTACGAACGCAACCTCGATATGCCCTCCCCTGCAGGCTATTCTGACCAGGAAGAGATAAGCCGTCTTAAGAATCTCTATCACTTGCATTTCGGAGAGGTATCAACCACCTCAAAGGCTGCCAGCTTAGGAATTTTCTCCCATCATGGGAACACCCCACATGGCATTCGGCTTTCGGTGGAATATGCAATGCAACGAGATAAGATCAGACTTGTCGCATGCACATCGACTCTAGCTCAAGGCGTAAATTTACCAATAAGGTACCTTATAGTTTCTGGTGTTTATCAGGGGGCAGAAAGAATCAAGACCAGGGATTTTCATAACTTGATGGGCCGAGCTGGCCGAGCTGGCAAGCATACAGAGGGGTTGGTCATCTTTTCAGATCCAGCTATCTATGATTCACGAATGGTTGAACGCTGGAGGATGAAATCTGCGGCTGAACTCCTGAACCCGGAACTAGCAGAACCGACAACAAGCTCATTACTAAGCATACTTGGGCCATTCACCAGTCCATTAGGCAATGAGTTTGTCGTAGAACCCGCTACCTTGTGCAGGTTACTTCTCCACGGTAAAGACACCTGGCACTCATGGGCTACTGATATGGTTGCGTCAAATCGAGGCTCAGGCCTTGATGTCTCATCACTAATACGAGAGCTGAACTATAGACGGAAGCTTATTGTTTCGATTGAAAGCTATCTCATGGCGAATCGGGGTCCTGAGACTTTCGCCGAATATTCTCAGCGAGTCACGCAACTGGCTGTAGAGACTCTCGCCTACCACCTGGCTGACGAACAGCAAAAATCCGCACTAGTGAGTTTGTTTATCTCTGTTGCGGAATACATACAAGGACGCACCTCTGACCCTGAAAAGCAGGTGCGATATGGGAAAACTCTTCTCGGTGTCGAGGACACCCAGATGATTGAAGCTTGGGCATCTGACAACAAAGAATTCCTGCTCACCTTAGACTCCAATGAGTCCCTACTCGGGGCGATTTGGCCCTTGTTCTCAGAGCTTTCGCAGGATGGCTTCTTTAGAAATATCTTGCCACAATCACTCCCTCTTGAGCTCGTCACCATGTGGATAAAGGGAAACCCATACAAAGACCTCTTTGCACATGCGAAAACAGTGTCAGGAACCAAACCCTGGGGGCAAAGGAGAGCAGCGCTCAAAGATGACGACATCATAGAATTCTGCGAAAGCACGCTAGGATTCGAGTGTCCTCTTATAGTTGGAGCAGTCCTTCAGTTCCTATTCAACGAGCCGACGGATAGCGAAAATGATCCCGCCCCTTTCTTACTCTTCCAGAAAGCCATCAAGTATGGGATCCCTGACCTCACTGGAATCTCATGCTATGAGAGTGGGTTTGCAGACAGAATGCTGGCCCAATCACTTAGGAGCACACTACAGGCCAATGGATATACAGACTTGTTATTTCTGCCCGCTGTAAATGAGCACAGAGATACACTCAGTAGGACTCTCCGTGAATTCCCCAGCTACTTCGAAACCGTGCTGGCCAGGATTCGTTAAAGGGCAAAAACACGAAGAAGGAATAAGAGTAGATGGAGTTGGGATCAGGCTTTGCTATCTCGACATTCTTTGAGCAGCCCACGCCCGGGAGAGGGAAAGCTGTCAGGGGAGAGGGAAACGGACATATTCTGAATTTCCGAGCAAGATTTAGATCGTAGCCTCCCCTAGCCGCTGCTCCCCCCCTCTCGCCGACCATAGACCTGCCTGTAACAAAACAGTACACTGCGTCGGCTCTCATTCAATTCCACGAGGCCCTTATTGATTCCGATTGTTGTTGGTGTGCTTCTCGGTGTTGGGATCGCCGCACTGGGCAAGGTCACACTGTAAGCTCCCCGCAAGTGTAGACACCCATAAGGAGAACTTTCTGGCAGAATAGTCACCCCCAGCCAGGAGGTTCCTATGCGCCAGTCCAAGTTCACCGAAACGCAGATCGTGTCGATTCTTAAGGAGGCCGATGCGGGGCGCCCCGTCAACGAACTCTGGCGGCACTACGGCATCAGCTCGGCGACGTACTACAAGTGGAAAGCCAAGTACGGGGGCCTAGACGCCTCCGACGTGAAGCGGCTGAAGGAATTAGAGCACGAGAACAGCCGGCTGAAACGCCTGTATGCCGATCTATCCCTGGAGAACGCCGCGCTGAAGGATGTCATCGCAAAAAAGCTCTAGGGCCTGCTGAACGGCGGGAGGTCGTCACGCATTTGGTGACGGTGAACGGTCTTCCAGTTCAGCGGGCCTGTCATGCAGCGGGATTAAGCCGCGCCACCTACTATCGACCTCGCGTGGATTGGGCGCGGCGGGATGCGCCGGTGATCGCGGCGTTGACCACGCTGGTGGCCGCCAAGAGTCGGTGGGGCTTCTGGAAATGTTGTGCGCGGCTCCGACTCGACGGCCATCCGTGGAATCACAAGCGGCTGTGGCGCGTGTATTGCCAGCTGCGGCTCAACTTGCCCCGACGGACCAAGAAGCGGGTGCCCGTCCGACTCCGCCACCCCCTGACGGTGATCCCGCAGCCGAATGCCGTGTGGGCGGTGGATTTCATGAGCGACACGCTCTACGGCGGGCGACGGTTTCGGACGTTGAATGTTCTCGATGAAGGCGTGCGCGAAGGGTTGGCGATCGAAGTGGATACGTCACTCTCGGCGGAACGGGTGATCCGGGTGTTGGAGCAGGTGATCGCCTGGCGGGGGCACCCCCAGGCGATCCGGCTGGACAATGGCCCTGAATTCGTGGCCGACCGCTTCACCAGTTGGTGTGCAGCCCACGGCATTGAGTTGCGGTATATTCAGCCCGGCAAGCCGGATCAGAATGCCTTCATCGAGCGGTTTAATCGGACGTATCGGGCGGAAGTCCTCGATGCCTATGTGTTCGAGGCGTTGACGCAGGTGAGTGAGATCAGTGCGGAGTGGTTACAGAGTTACAACGACGAGCGGCCCCATGAGGCGTTGGCGGACCTGCCGCCTGCTCTGTATCGGGCTCAATTGGAAGCCAGAAGTTCTCCATTGAAACTGTCTCCTTGACGGGGGAGCTTACAAGACCCACCCACTCCGAAAAAGTAGAATGATTAAATGAAAAATGCT
>DCZO01000037.1 GCA_002331335.1 Nitrospira sp. UBA2082
ATCAGACGCCCTGGAATCCTGCGCTGGTGAATCATGGTTGATTCTCAAGACAGTTGCTGTCCCTCTTATTTCCCGCAGCCCCTGTTTTCATCGTCTAACTTATCGAAGTATAAATGCCCCCTGAATTTGTTTGCCTCTTCGTGTATTGCTAGCCGCAGCAATCGTGCCTCATCGGCAATGGCACTGAGTCGAGGGGCAATGTCTACTACATCTGGCAAGCTTATGCCCTGCTCAGGGTCCATACAGTGGGTAATCGCCTTATGACTCAAGAAGTTTCTTTCGTTCTTGAATTTATTGAGTCGTGCGATAAGTGGCTCGTTGTCACACAGTTTGCGATACACACCGATCAATTTTTCAAGTGACGATTCCTGATAGTCATCCCCGCTTAGCTTGAAGGGCAACCGTTCATCAACACACTTGCGAACAAGGTCGAATGCTTCTGTTATGTAAAGCTTGAGTTCTTGCTCTACCAGTTGGCAACCAGAGAGGGCCTCAGCCACACGCAGAAAGAAGTCATCGTCGTTTGCTGGAATGAATTGCATATGTGGGCTAACTAATAAGTCTGCCGCGGTCTCTCTATGGCGCATTCACGGTAGACTCACTGATTCAGTGGGTCCTAAGGGGACATTCTGGTTTTCTCATCTGGCCATCAAATGCATCGGCTGATGCTCTAGTGCGCCTCAGCTAGGCTGCTGACTTGAACGTGACCGCCAGTCCGGCCTTTACGCAGAGGCCCACGAGGTAGTCGAGCGACAGCTTGTCCACTTTGTTGCACACGATTTCGGAAATGCGCGGCTGCACGATGTTGAGCCGCTTGGCTGCCTGTGCCTGGGTCAGCCCTTCACGGTCTATCCACTTCCGCAATGCCTCGGCAATCTCGCAGCGCAGCAGCATGACGGCTGCCTCATGCGGGGGAAAGCCGAGGTCAAGAAACACGTTGCCGCTTCCTCTTGTGATATGTGCGGGTGGCTTCTTCATAATGCCTCGTCGATCAAATGGTAACGCTTTGCCGCCAGAGCGATATCGGATTGCGAGGTCTTGCGTGTCTTCTTTTGGAACGCATGTAACACATAGACCGCGTGTTCGAGCTTGGCCACATAGATCACACGGAACGTACCGACCTCATCTCGCACACGGATTTCAAACGCGCCGGGACCGATACGCTGCAACGGTTTGCAATCTGATGGTTCGCGCCCCATTTGCACCATGAACAGCTCATGCCCAGCGTGTCGACGTGCCGACTCGGGGAATTCAGCCAAATCTTTGCGGGCCGTGCCGACGAAGAAGACTGGTTTCATTTTGATTATACGAATGTTCGTATTCTTGTGCAAGGGGTTATTGGTGTACGAACGGCTAGTACGTTTTAGTGAAGCCCTCGCTTTTGAGGATCTCCGCCACGTTCTGGCCATTGATGAACACGTCGGCAATGAGGCGGTCGTACACATCGCGGCCGTGCGGGATGATTTCTATGGGTCCGCTGCGGAGCAGTTCTTCCAATCGTAGTTTAGCCGCTCGTCCTTCCGGTTCACTCAGTTCAGGTGTGTCGATGCCGCGCAATCGGATGCGCTCACCCCCGATGCGAATGGTGTCGCCGTCGACGGCGGACGCGTGCCGCGTACTCCGCAGCCGAATCTCTTCTTTGGCTCGGGCGCGGAGCGTGGACAAGCGGGACTGTTTGCGGTCGGGAGTCAGTTTGTAGCGGCCTTTGGGATGTCGCTGCGGCCGGCTGTCCGGAGGGCGAGGGGGGTGGCGCCGTTTCCAGGTTGGAAGGCGATCCGATCGTTGCTCGCTGGGATCGGGATTCCAACAGAAGTCACACTGCGGTTGAAGGGTGGAGCCGAGATCGGATTTTGAGAGAGGCTCCGCCAGGATCGTGGGAGCGGGCAAGAGCGATATGAGGAAGCAGGGGAGCAACATTGCGAGTACGATGGGTGTGTGGGTCGTCATGTCCCGCCGAGTACGCACAGGCCATGCCAGATACCGCTCGGTTGACAATGAAGAAAATGGCGTGCTGCAATAGCCAAAAGAAGAGCCTATGGTTAATGGCGTATGGCTTATGGCAGAAACGAAGAAGCCTGAGTTGTTTTCGACCTGCTCGTGCTATCAGCTATACGCTCTTCGTAGGAAGCTCATGGAGGTTTAACTCATGGATATGATGGGACGGGTGGGGCTGATCGAGATTCCTGTCTTGATCGCCCCGGATCAGAAAGCCTGGATGGATCGTATGATCAAGGAAGGGAAAATCGCCATTCCTCCGGGGGGGACATTGGAAAAGGGATCGCTCTATTCGATGTTTATCCGCATGCTGCTCCACAACGCAATGGAGGAGCAGAAGCGTCAGGAGGCGATGGAGGCAGACGACGAGGATGATGAGTAAGGGGCTCGTGAAACGTGAAGCGCATCTTGTGAAGCGCGAGCGGGTTCCTAAAGGGACCGCCTGTATCAAAGGCAGATGTTCCCGTATCTTGCGAGATACGAACGACGCTTCACGGTTCGACAAGTTCACGGTCCCGAGCTCAGCCGAGGGACGAACGACGTGGGCTAGAGTTTCTTGAACGCAGTGTGCGCGGCGCGGATGGTCTTCTCGATGTCCGCCGAGGTATGGGCGGTGGAGAGAAATGCCGCTTCGAACTGGGATGGAGCGAGATAGACGCCCTGTTCCAGCATCTGATGGAAGAATTGGCCGTACCGCTTCGTGTCCGAGTGTTTCGCGCTGTTCCAATCCACGACCGGACCCGATGTAAAGAACGTGGTGAGCATCGATCCGACTCGCGTCTGGGTCACAGGGATGCCCGTTTTCTTGGCCGCCTCGCCAATCCCCTTCGCCAATGCCGCCGATTTTTCTTCCAGTTTTTTGTAGATCCCACGCACCTTCAACTGTTTGAGTGTGGCTAGTCCGGCGGTGACGGCGAGGGGATTTCCCGACAACGTTCCGGCTTGGTAAACCGGTCCCGAGGGGGCGATGAGGTCCATGATCTCTTTGCGGCCTCCGTAGGCCCCCACCGGCAATCCGCCTCCGATGATTTTCCCCAACACGGTGAGGTCGGGCTTGATCCCGTACAAGGCCTGGGCACCTCCGTAGTGCACGCGAAAACCGGAGATCACTTCGTCGAAAATCAGCACGATGCCGTTGTCGGCGGTCACCTGTCGAAGCGCCGATAAAAATCCAGGGTCGGGAGGTACGACGCCCATATTCCCTGCGATCGGTTCGAGGATGACACAGGCGAGCCTCTCCCGGTGTTCTTTGACGAGTTGTTGGACGGTTCGAATGTCGTTATAGGGAGCCGTTAGGGTATGCTTGGCAAAATCATCCGGGACGCCGGGCGAATCGGGGATGCCGAGTGTCGCCAACCCGGAGCCGGCTTTCGCCAGCAAATAGTCACTGTGGCCGTGATAGCAGCCTTCGAATTTTAGAATGCTGTCTCGTTTGGTAAATCCCCGTGCCACGCGAATCGCGCTCATCACAGCTTCCGTGCCGGAGCTGACGAGCCGGATCTTTTCCATGGAGGGGAAGGCGTTACGGATCTCCTTCGCCAGCATGACCTCCAGCTCGGTTGGAGCGCCGTAACTGGTCCCGTTCCCTGCCGCCTTCTTGATGGCACCGATCACCGAAGTCGGCGCGTGTCCGAGAATCATCGGCCCCCACGACAGCACATAATCGAGGTAGCTGTTGCCATCGACATCATACAACCGTGCGCCCTTTGCCCGTTTAATAAAACGGGGCTGTCCGCCGACGGACCGGAACGCACGGACGGGGCTGTTCACGCCGCCGGGAATCAGTTGTTGAGCTTCAGAGAAGAGCTTGGCGGATCGAGACGTGTTCATAACGGAGGCGCACCCTATCATGCGGAGAAAGAGACGGTCAAGAAAACCGTCATGGAAGGACGTCGTAGCATCATCAGATACAGTAGATACATCTGACGGAGATACATCTGACGACAAAATGAGTCACCTGCGATAGCGTTTACGCCAAGGTAGGAAGCAGGTCTCGCCTAGAATCAGCAGTTTTCGAAGGGAATCGCTCACCGCCGACTCGAGTGAAGCTTGGTCTGCTTCTTGCTCCATTTGAAAAGCTCCACAAGCAAGCCCGATCATGAAGATCATCTGTTCTTGGTGCCGCCGAGCGGGGAAAGCTGATTTCGTCGGGGAAAAGATCCCCCTCGACGACCTGCGGGAAACGCATGGGATCTGCACGCCCCACCGTCTTCAACTCGAAGGGCTATGGAAGCAGAGTCTCGGCGCTTCCTCAACTGCCGGAGACCGTCAAGCGTCCCGTGGTACCACGGCCGTGGCCGGTCGTCCCAATCCACGTAAGACCTGATTGCATACCGGGTCAAACGAAGCATTTCCGATATCCCCCTATTCTGATTCACTTAACGTAAGTTCCACCGCTCAACAGAATGATCGTCTCTTCACTTTCGCGAAGGTGAGCGCCCCTCATTTGATGCTGATCAGCGAACTGTTTCGCACACTTGCTTGGATGTCTCCGGTACGGTTTGCTAGAATGGGCCGGACAGAGTGTGTCTGAAACGAATAGGGGCAAGGTGACAGGCGATCGTCCCCCAGAAGCTGCGAGCCGTGGCCAACACGTCCAACATCCATAGGAGCACGGCGGATTCGAATACATGGCTGGTTGCGTGCGTGCTGGTGCTTGCCTGCCTCGGGCTGACCCTGCCTGTGAACGTGGGGTGGGCCCAAACCGGATTCACCCAGAGTGGTTCGCTCAAGCGATCGCCCGCTGAGATTGTCAAACGGTACGTGCGATTGGATCAGAAAGGTGCCCGCTTGGACGCCATGGCGTTCGATGTGCTGTCTCCCTATGTCGAGTGGAAACAAGAGCCGGCATGGGATCAAATCGTGGTGATTCAGGAGGCCCATGTTCCCGAGGACTATCGGAAGTGGAACATTATCGATAATCTGGACGTCGTGATCCCGGTTACCTTTCGGGTGCGGGGATCGGTCTCTTTGAAGACGGCGTCTTTCGTGCCCGATGAGAAGACCGAAGAAGTTCGCTTCCATGTCAAGGCAGTAGGAAACCTCTGGCGCATCGTCGAGCCGATGATTCCTCCCCACGTGGGGGTCGCACGGATGGTGAATTTCGCGCGCGAGGCCGAGCTTCAAGAAAAGGACGAGACGCAACGCAGCACCCTCGCGGCGCTCACAAGTTCGTTGAGAAAGGCGAAATGATGGCCACGGAATCTGTGGATCTCCTGATCTTCGATCTTGACGGCACGCTCATCGAGTCGAAATGGGACATCGCCGAATCCGTGAATTTCACGCTGGCGGAGCTGGGGCTGCCGCAGCGTCCGCTGGAGGAGATTTTTGGGTTCGTCGGTGACGGCGTGAAAAAGTTGCTGCGTCTGGCGGTCGGCGAGGGGAACCAAGCCCGATTCGAAGAGGCGCTGAAAGTGTTTCGCGGCCACTATCTCGACCATTGCCTGGATCGAACGACCTTCTTCCCCGGCATCGAACCGATGCTGCGGTATTTCGCGCACAAGCAGAAAGCCATCGCGACCAACAAGTCGATCGATTATACCCGCGTGATCTTGAACGGGCTGGGCCCACACCACTTTGTTTATATGGTCGGCGGCGACAACGGGTTCGGGCTCAAACCGGAGCCCGGCATGCTGTTGCATATCTTGGAACGGTTAAATGTACCGAAAGAGCGGGCAGTCCTAGTGGGAGACAGCACCAACGACATCAACGGCGGCCATAATGCCGGTATTCGCGTCTGCGCCGTGGGCTACGGCATGGGCAATCGGGAAAAAATGGCGGCTTGCCAGCCCGATTGGTTCGTCGAACGTCCAGAGGAACTGATGGAGATCTTCGCATGAAATCCAGATTAAAGCCGAGATTCAGGTTGAGCCAAGATCTTGCCGGCAATCAGGGTACCGTCGTGGCTTCATGTGTGGGCCTCCTCCTGAGTCTAAGCCTGAATCTAGACAGTGTCTTCGCGGCCTCGCCGAGCCTTGCCGATCGTGTCATCGAGCATAAACTGGCCAACGGCTTGACGGTCCTGATGGTCGAACGCCATCAGACGCCGGTGGTGTCCATCAACATTACATTCGCGGTGGGCGGGATCAACGAGCAGGTTGGGCAAACAGGGATCGCCCATTTCTACGAGCACATGGCCTTCAAGGGGACGCGCACCGTCGGGACAAGGGACTACGAAAAAGAAAGACCGATTCTCGATGAGCTGGCGGTGGTAGGGACCGAACTGGAACAGCGCCAGCGCGAGCTGGCCGCCAAGAGCGGAGGAGGAACGGCGGAAGAGCAGGCTGCCGTTGCATCGCTCCAGAAGCGGTTTGCGGAACTGCAAGCCCAGGCCTCCCAATATGTCGTCGGGAACGAACTGGCGCTGCTTTACCAACGGCACGGCGGCGTCGGATTCAACGCGTCCACCGGCAAAGACCTCACGCGATACACGATCAGTCTGCCGGCCAACCGTCTTCCGCTCTGGGCCGCGATCGAATCCGATCGCATGGCCCATCCGGTCTTTCGCGAGTTCTATAAAGAGCGCGGCGTGGTGATGGAGGAACGCCGATTACGCAACGATGACAGTCCGAGCGGACTTTTGTTTGAAACCTTTACGTCGGCGGCGTTCCGAGCTCATGGCTACGGCGTGCCGACAATCGGGTGGGAGTCGGATATCTTATCGTTGACCCCGGCAGAGACCGAAACATTTTTCAAGGCCCATTATGGGCCAAACCGCGCGACCATTGCATTGGTCGGAGATTTTGATTCCAAGGACGTGATCGCCTTGATTGAGCAGACGTTCGGGAAGATCCCGGCCTCACCTCCTTCGTCGGCGCGGATGCCTGTGGAGCCGGAACAACGGGGAGAGCGGCGAGTGGAGGTGGAATTCGATGCCGAGCCGTCCCTCGTCATCGGTTACCACAAGCCGGGATTGGGCCATCCCGATGATGATGTGTTTGATGTCATCGATGCAATTCTCTCGGATGGGCTCACATCCCGCCTGCATCGGAAACTCGTGCGCGAGCAACGGTTGGCGGCGTCGGTCGGTTCGGACGCAAACCATCCCGGTGTGCGTGCGCCCAATCTGTTTATTATCACCGCGAGCCCACTGGCTCCGCATACAACGGCCGAACTGGAAACCGCGATTTATGAGGAATTGGATCGGCTGAAGCGGGAGCCGGTGTCATCCCAGGAACTTGAACGGGTGATCAACAATTTGGACGCCGACATGGTGCGGGCCCTGCGATCCAACAGCGGTTTGGCTTCTCAGTTGGCGATGTATCAGGCCGTGGCGGGCGATTGGCGCTATGTGTTGCAGTCACGGGACAAAGTCGCCGCCGTGACTGCCACCGATGTGCAGCGAGTGGCGGCCCGGTATTTCACGAAATCGAACCGCACGGTCGGCGTCTTGGTGAAAAAGAGTCAGGACAAAGCCGTGGCCTCGGCGTTGAGCGGTGAGGTGGCACCATGATGAACGTAAAGCGTTTCCGCGCCGCACTGGGGCTGATGGCCGTGCTTGCGACATTCCCTCTGGCGGCCGCTTGTGCGGGAGGGGTGGGGCTTGGCGATCCCAGGACCATGACCTTTGCTCCCGTCGAGTTTTCGCCGCCGGATCCAGAACGGGTCGTTCTCGACAACGGCATGGTCGTCTATCTGTTGGAAGATCATGAATTGCCCCTCATTACCCTCACGGCCACGATCAGAGCCGGCAGTTGGCTTGATCCCGCCGACAAGATCGGCCTTGCAGCGCTGACCGGGTCGGTGATGCGCACCGGCGGCGGAGGTGGCCTGTCAGCAGAGCAGGTCGATGAAGAGCTGGAACAATTTGCAGGAGAGATCAGCATCGGCATCGGCAGGCAATCGGGGTCTGCGTCGCTCGACGTACTCAGCAAAGATTTCGCACGGGGTCTACGGATTTTTACCGGGCTCATCAGGACGCCGGCCTTTGACCTGGCGCGCGTCGAATTGGCGAAGCTGCAGGCTATCGAGGGGATCCGCCGCCGTCAGGACAATCCCGGTTCCGTTGTCGGCCGCGAATTTGTCAAGATGCTCTATGGGACCGATCATCCGACCGCACGCGAGAGCACGATCGATTCCGTGCGGCGTATCACGAGGGACGATCTCATTACATTTCACCGTACCGTGCTCCATCCGAACGGCATGATCTTGGGAGTCACCGGCGACTTCAAGAAAGAGGAGATGCTGACCTCACTGCGTGCCGCGTTCGGGAACTGGGAAAAAGGAGTGGTCCCTCAGCTGACGATCGCCGATGTGCCCGAGAGCGACGCGATGAAACCGGCGGTTCGGTTTATCGATAAAGATACGACGCAGACGCATCTTCGCGTGGGGCATTTGTCGATCAAGGAAAACGATCCCGATTATGTGCCCTTGGCAATCGCCAACGATATTTTGGGCGGCAGTTCATTTCGCAGTCGGCTGTTCAACGATGTGCGGACGAAGCGGGGACTGGCCTATTCCGTTGCCAGCCGGCTGAATGCCGGGGTGCATGATCAGGGTGTCTGGCTCATGCGGGCTGAGACCAAGTCAGCATCCACACAGGAAGTCATCGGGCGGTTCCTGGCGAATATCGATCGCATGCGTTCCGAGCTCGTGAGTGACGTGGAGCTGGCAGAGGCCAAGGAGGCCTATGTGAACTCCTTTGTGTTTTCCTTCTCCAGTCCTTCAGCTATAGTAGGCCGCCTGGTGGAATTGGAGTATGATGGGCTGCCGAAGGATTTTCTGCAGCAGCTGCGCGACAAGGTCGTGAAACTGACCAAAGAAGAAATCCTGGCCGCAGCCAAGAAACATCTCCATCCGGGTCGCCTCAAAATCGTCGCGGTCGGATCAGGCAAAACCCTGCCGGGCGCGCTCTCGACATTCGGCGAGGTGAAAGAAATCAAGCTGTCACCGGAGGGGTAACAGACTTCCACGTTTTACGCCTGCTCCTTCTCTGCTCTCAGAGCACAGCCCTATTTCTCCGAGCCAAGAGCTTTTTGCATGCCACTCGAAGATGAGTTCTGTGACATTCTCAAGAAAGCGCGGATAGGCCAAGGACTCTCGGTCGGCGATGTCTCAGGGATGGCGGGGCTTTCCGGTGCCGACATCTCGGCGATGGAGCGCGGAGAGCAGGTCCGGGATCGGGCGGCAGTGCAGGCACTGGCGGAGGCCCTGAGACTCCGAGCCGAACCGCTTGCACAGATTGCGTTCGACAAGTGGGTACCGATGACGCAGAACCAGCCGGAGTGGATTCAAACCGTGTATGGTTCAATCGGTGGCTATGGCGTTCAAGGGTACATTGTTTACGATGAGGGCGATGCCGTGGTGATCGACACCGCGTATAACGCGCCGGCCATGATCAAGGTGCTCGATAAACACAAGTTGCGGTTGGTGGGGATTTGCCTGACCCATGGTCACGCCGATCATGCCGAGGGGATCGACCGCCTTCTGGAACATCGGGAAGTTCCTGTGTATCTGGGCCCGGAAGACATCGAACTTCTGGCCTGGCGGCCACGGGCGGAGTTGCTTGCCGCTCCAGCGGATGGGCATAGCCTCAGGGTTGGCCATCGGAGTATTCATTGTCTGGCGACCCCCGGCCATACTCCGGGCGGTATCTGCTATCGGGTCGATGATCTTTCGCAGCCGGTATGTTTCGTGGGAGACACGCTGTTTGCGGGATCGATCGGACGGTCCAATCCGAGCAACCTGTACGTCACACATCTTCGCTCGGTGAACCATCGTGTCCTTGCGCTGGGGCCGGATTACCGGCTACTCCCCGGTCACGGTCCCGCAACGACAGTGGCCGAGGAACGGAATCATAATCCGTTCGCGGCTGTCGAATAATCAGGCACTCCATGGATGAATTCGGAGCGGATGAACACCGGCGCGTTCGGAGTGAAGCGGACCGAGGTGAGGAGCAGAGTGCGCTTGCCCCCGTTGTTGATAGCATGGGAGACGGAGACGAGGTCAAGCCGTCGGCGTTTTCGACGTGGACTCTGCCGATCGGTCTATTCCTGCTGACCTGCTTCACGACCTTGTGGGCGGGTGCGTACCAAGCGTACAACGGGCCGGTTCGAGGGCCGGTGAATTTTCTGCTGTCCGATCCCGGAAGGATTTGGCAAGGGCTTCCCTTTGCCGGCGCGCTGCTGTTCATTCTCACGACGCATGAGCTGGGCCACTATCTGTTGTCCAAAGTTCACGGGGTGCCGGCCTCGTTGCCGCTGTTCATCCCAGGACCGCCCCATTTCATTGGGACCTTCGGTGCCATCATCCGGATACGCGGCCCGATCCTGGACCGCCGCGCGTTGTTCGATATCGGAGTTGCCGGCCCGTTGGCCGGGTTTATTGTGGCGGTCGCGGCGTTGATTGTGGGGTTGCATCTCTCGACGGTTGTGGAGCGAACAGCCACGCTGGGGTTGCACCTGGGTGAGCCGCTGCTGTTGCAGTTTGTAGCATGGCTTGTGATCGGGCCGATCTCGCCGGAGTCGGACATTGTGCTGCATCCGATCGGCTTTGCCGCCTGGTTCGGGCTTTTCGTCACGTCGCTCAATCTTCTGCCGATCGGCCAGCTTGACGGCGGCCATGTCGCCTATGCGCTCTGGGGGCGGCATCAGCGAACGATGGCGTTCATCTTTGTGCCGATCCTGATCGTCTTGGGATTTGTCGGTTGGCCCGGCTGGTTTCTCTGGGCCGTCATGGCCGGCCTGTGGGGGCTCGGCCATCCGCCGGTCATGGATCCGCATGTCCCGTTGGGCCGAATAAGGACGATCGTGGGATGGATCGCGCTGGCTGTGTTCGTTTCCACGTTTGTGCCGGTGCCGTTTTCCATCCACTCGTAGGGGATTGTTCCGTCCGATTCCCTCCGCGACTGTCGATGTCTTTCATGACCGTTCCCTGCTTGTGTGCGTACGGCAACTCTTCTACGATAGCCCCGCCATCGGCGTGGGGATATGCGGAAGCTATGAATTGTGTGCCCAAGAAATGGGTGTGCCTGCTTCTGCCGTGGGTGCTGCTAGGCCCGGCAGCTGCTGTGCAGGGTGCGTTACAGGAGGAGGATTCCCAGCCAGCTGCATTAGCCGACACTTCCAAGCTGTGGCACTACGGAGCTTATCTGGACGTCGGTTATGCCGCGAATTTTAATTTTCCTGACAACGATCTCTGGCGCAGTCGCACCACGGCGTCCCGTCACAATCAACCGGCTCCTAACATGGTGTTGGCCTATGTTCGGAAGGATGTAAGTGAGGTGTCCCGCTGGGGGATGGAGCTGGGAGTGCAGGGTGGCTATGATTCGGTCGATTTTGCGTATCTGCAGGGAGAGAAGAAAGTCGATGGCGCGGATGTGCTCAGACATCTCCATCGTGCCAACGCCTCCTACCTCGCACCGGTGGGCAACGGGTTGACGGTTACGGCGGGTTTGTTCAACAGCCTGATGGGGTACGAATCGCTCTATGCCAAGGACAACGCGAATTATACGCGTTCCTGGATTGCCGACAACACGCCGTACATGATGTTCGGCGTGAACGCCGCCTATCCGGTGAACGACCGCTTGACGGTGACGGGGTTCGTCATCAACCGCTACTATCATCTTGCTTACACGGTTGCACAGCCCTCCTATGGTGGGAAATGGTCTTATGCGCTGACCCCCCGATTGACCGCAATGCAGACTCTGTATTGGGGGCCGGACCAAGCAGATGCCTCGCTAGAGTTTTGGCGCCTCTATGGGAATCATATTCTGGAGTGGAAAGGCGACGAGGTCATGATTGCTGCGTCGTACGATATCGGCACAGAGAACATCGCCAATCGGCCTGGCAGCCCGCGCACCTTTGTGACGGGCGGTAATTTGGTCGTGAAGTGGCACGTCGCCGGCCCCTGGTCTGTCGCGGTGCGCCCTGAATTCTATTGGGATCGGAACGGCCGGTGGACCGGCGCTGAACAGTTCGTGAAGGCGGTCACGTCCACGGTTGAGTACCAATTCCCCTCTCAATGGACGAGGGCAGTGGTGCGAATGGAACATCGCTACGACGAATCGACCGGTGTAGGAGGTGGGTTCTTCAAAAACGGAGACAGCAGTTTCGGTGTCCCCAAGCTTGCCGCGGGACAACATCTGTTCTTGGTCGGCCTGCTGCTGACCTTCGATTCACCGTGATTGGTCGCGTGTCTGCCGACTTCTTGTTGGTGTCATTCCACAATGGGAAGGATCCGGTCGGCGACGGCCTGGACAATCCCTTCCTGTTCCGTGACCACCTTCAAGCCGCGGAAGCTGAGATAGTAGCCGCCGTGACTGGGCGCCTGGATGGTAGCACTGACCTCCACACGATCTCCGTCTTCGACGTCCGGGTCTCGGACCGTCGGTTTTCCGCAGAGTCCCAGCACCGCAACCGGGATTGTCGCCGCCTCCTCTTCTAAACGGAACAAGTACGCGCCGTAACACACGGTTTCATTGGGCAGTTTGTAGGGATCGAGCGGAGTCACATCGCGAACGGTGCCGTGCAAGGTCACTCGGCGTAAATGGTACATCCGGGGCTCTTCGAGGATCTGTTGGATGCTGGTTGGTTGCTCAGCCCACAACAAACCCGGCAGCACTGTCCAGAAGACAACCGCCAGAGGAAAGCCGACGGAATAACGAAACGTGCGCCACATGAAGAAAGTCTGTTGGGTTCGAACGATGCGTCCATTGTAGCATTGTCAGGCACACATCGTCGTTACGGTGTTTTCTTTACCTCTCTGCCGGCTATAATTCCCGCCTCACCGAGGAGGACCTCAGAGATGGTTGATCAACGGCACATACAAACATTCGTCAATGAGGCACGGCCGCAGTTCGAGCACATGCTGGCGGAGATGGTAGAAGTGCCGTCGATCAGCATGGACCCAGCTCGTGTACACGATATGCGGCGCATGGCCGATCTCGCCGTCCACTGTCTGACCGAACTGGGTGCCGAGGCCCAGATTGTGGAGACTGACGGCTACCCCATCATTTCCGGTGGCTGGACAGTCGGCGCACAGCATCCAACCGTCACGGTCTATAACCATATGGATGTGCAGCCGGCTCAGGAACCGGAATGGAAACAGGAGCCGTTTGCTTTCAGGAATGAGAACGGGATCTATCATGGCCGTGGCGCCACCGACGACAAAGGGCCGGCGCTGGCGGCGTTATTTGGTGCCCGGTTTGCAGTTGAGCGGGGATTGCCGATCAACATTCGGTTCTTGTGGGAGTTGGAAGAGGAGATTGGAAGCCCGCACTTTGCCGCCGGCCTCAAAGACCGGACGGCGATTCCTCATCCGGACTCCGTCGTGGTGTCGGATACCATCTGGATCGCAAAGGGCCGTCCAGCTGTTCCCTACGGATTGCGAGGCTTGCTCGGTGCACGGTTGACGCTCCGTACGGGAATGAAGGACGCGCATTCCGGGCTTACCGGTGGGGCGGCGCGCAATCCACTAGCCGAGTTGATGGAGATCGCGAATGCGTGTCTGGACGCCAAGACCGGCAGAGTCAAGGTCCCCGGGTTTTACGATGAGGTCATTGAGCCAACCAAGGCCGAGGTCAAGAGTTTTCTCAGATCAGGATTTCACGTAAGCCGTTTCAAGAATGCCTACGGGTTTCAATCCATTCGCACCAACGATCCTATTGAAGTGATGCGGCGCATTTGGGCTGCACCGACATTGGAAATTCATGGTCTGACGGGCGGCTACCATGGTCCCGGGGTCAAGACTGTGGTCCCCAGCCAGGGTGAGCTGAAGATCAGCATGCGCCTTGTGCCGAGTCAAACCCCCGAAGAGATATTTACCAAACTGAAGAGATATGTCAGCAAATTGAACCCGGATGTGAAAGTCGAACGGGAGGGGGTGTTGCAACCTTTCCAAGGATTGTTTGACGGGCCGTACGTTGAAGCGGTCAAGCGGGCAGTGAAGGGGGGATTTGGCAAAGAGCCGGCTTTTGTCCGAGAAGGCGGCTCTATTGGGGCGGTTGTCACAATGCAACGGGCGTGGAAGGTGCCGATTCTCTTTATGGGCTTAAGCTTGCCGGAGCATGGCTATCATGCCCCGAACGAATATTTTGATTGGGGGCAGGCGTCCGGGGGGATAAAGGCCTTTGCACATTACTTTTCGGAGCTGGCGGCAATGGAGAGATAGGGATCAGGAATCTTCAGGCTGGTGTCAAAAATTGTTCAATCGTAGTCTTTTGCGGACAGGTACCTTCATATGTTGCAGACCAGACGAGGAACATAACGTACAAGTCATTGAAAATAATAGACATGCAAATGGCTTGACGAAATGATGGGGGCACGAATGTTGCTGCTCTTAATAACAGGGGAGACATAATTTTAATGTGCCGTAAACGAAAGAGAAGTTGCCGATAAGGTGAGGGATCGGCTATCGTTTCTACCCAATGGGAAGTGAGCCACAAGATATTCTGGTCGTTATGGTGACAGCTCCGAATCAAGAGGAAGCGGCGAAAATTGCAGATCATGCTGTGCGGTCGCGTCATGCAGCCTGTGCCACGACGATTCCTATGGCACAGTCGACCTATTGGTGGGAAGGCCAGGTGGTGAGTGAGCAAGAAGCCGTGCTGTTTATGAAAACAACGGTCGATCGGTTTTCACTCCTTCAAGACACCATACGAAAGGTTCATTCGTACAAAGTGCCGGAAATTATTGCCATACCGGTGAGTATTGGGTTGCCGCAATATCTTGAGTGGGTTCGGAGAGAGGCCTCCTAGGGAGTGTGGTGTATGTGGGTGTCGGGACGCGGTCGATGGGGCTGGACTCAGATTACCGTTAAAGCAGGGTTGACCATAGTAGGGTGGATGGGTAGACTTGAGCCTACTCGGGGGATCCTAGGGAGCGGATGCTATGGGTCAGACGAATAGTCAAGAAGGCAATGACGCATACACGGTTGTAGTATTCCGTGGGTCCACCGCGAAGCCTCTCCGTTTCAGCTTCCCGAGAAAACTCGTTCGTCGACTTGTCATTGCAGTGTGTGTATTCCTGTTGGCTGATTTTCTTGTCATCTCTCATTATGTCGTGAGGACAGGGGAAGTCTGGGAGTTGTCAGCTTTCCGGACCGAGGCTATGAGTGCCCGGGAGCAGACCGCCGCATTTTCCACTGCTGTTGAAGATCTCAAGAAGCGAATTGTTGCGATGAAAGAGGTCAATCAGCGGCTTCGGGTTATGCTGGGGATTGAAGTTCCCAAGGCCGGAGACATGGTCAACGGTCGGGGCGGTGAAGATGTTCCGCTTCCAGAAGGAGGCGGAATGCCTGGTAAGACTGGAATCATCCCGAATGGGATGACCCCAGGCGGTTCAGGGCAAACCGGTGATGGTGCGCAAGGACAGCAAACATCCTCTACTGACGAACCGATGCAAGAGAATCTTCAGGCCGCTACGTCGGTCAAAGAAGGTCTAGAGTGGCTTTCGAGGGAAGCGACGGAACAAGAACGGATTCTGAGTGAGTTGGAGCAGGCGGCTGAGCAGCGCTCGTCCCGATGGGCGTCAACCCCGTCGATTTGGCCTGTCAAAGGGTGGATCACATCAGGATTCGGCCCCCGGGTTTCTCCCTTCACCGAGAAACCAACGTGGCATGATGGGTTGGATATCGGTGCTCCTCCCAATGCCCCGATTCAGGCTCCTGCACAAGGGAGGGTGACAGCCACGGGATTCGACCCCAAACTCGGCAACCTTCTCAAAGTGGATCATGGGTTCGGAATCGAAACCCTCTACGGCCATCTTGCCAAATCGCTCGTCAAGGAAGGACAGAGGGTTAATCGTGGTGACGTCATCGCGCTTGTCGGAAGTTCAGGCCTTTCCACCGGTCCTCACCTGCACTACATGGTCAAGGTGAATGGGCAGGCGCTCGATCCTACCAAGTATATTCTCGAATAGCGGCGTAGCCAGCCCCCCAATCATTCCTCGCTTCGTCCACTCCATGCATCTTCTCATTTCCGCCTAACCGATACGACGAGTCGGTGCAGTTCATCGGCTTCTTCCTGTTCAAATTCTCTGAAAATCCTGTGCTATACTGCGGCGCGTTTGTCCCGGTCTACCTCTTGAGGAGGACATGTGACTGACCTCGATATTGCGCATTCTGTCAAACCTAGCCCGATAATCGATATCGGCCTGCAGCTCGGGATCCAGCCGGAAGATCTTATCCAGTATGGTCCGTATAAAGCCAAGGTGTCGTTAGGGCTTTTGGATCGGCTTAAGGATAAGCCCAGGGGGCGCTATGTCTTGGTGACGGCTATTAACCCAACTCCACTGGGAGAAGGCAAGACAACAACATCAATAGGGCTTGCCATGGGGCTCACGAGGTTGGGCCATCGGGCTGCTGTGACGTTGCGGCAGCCGTCGCTTGGTCCCGTATTTGGGATCAAAGGCGGAGGGACAGGCGGCGGGCGTGCGCAAGTCCTCCCGATGGAAGAAATCAATCTCCATCTGACGGGGGATGCCCATGCGGTGTCGGCCAGCCATAACCTCCTATCTGCCTTTCTTGACAATCACCTCTACCACGGAAACGAAATCGGGTTTGATCCATTGACCATGATGTGGCCTCGGGCTCTAGGGATTAGTGATCGGGCGCTTCGTGAGGTGCGGCTTGGAGGAGAAATGGGGGACCGGCTAAGCCGGTTCGTCATTACGGAAGCGTCGGAGGTGATGGCGGTATTGGCCTTGGCCACTGACCATCACGACCTCCAACGTCGGCTGGGGCGGATCCTCGTGGGCCTCAAGAAGTCTTCCGATCCTGTCGTAGCGCAGGAGCTCGGATGTGTGGGATCGATGGCTGTTCTTCTACGGGATGCGTTGCTGCCTAATCTGGTTCAGACCTTGGAGGGGACACCCGCCTTCGTTCATACGGGACCGTTTGGAAACATCGCCCATGGTAACTGCTCCGTGGTATCCGACGCCATTGCGCTCCGCTGCGCCGGCTTTGTCGTGACCGAAGCAGGGTTCGGGAGCGATCTAGGGGCTGAAAAATTCTTCAATATCAAATGCCGTGTCTCGGGTTTCAAGCCGGACGTGGCCGTGGTGGTGGCGACATTGCGGGCGCTGAAGCTTCATGGAGGCGGCGGTGTCGCCAAGGCCGGTGCTCCGTTGCCTGTCGGCTTGACCGGCCCTAATCAGGAGGCGCTGTCGAAAGGGTTCGCAAATTTGGAACAGCACATCGCCAATGCGAAGGCGCATGGAATTCCGGTCGTCGTGGCGGTGAATGCGTTCAAAGACGATTTACATGCGGAATTAGATTGGGTACGGAGGCGGTCGAGGGAGGTCGGAGCCGCTGATGCTGCCGTGTCCACTCATTGGGCCGATGGTGGGAAAGGCGCCGAAGATCTGGCGGACGCGGTCGTCAAGGCTTGTCGCCAACCGGCACAGTTCGCTCACCTGTACGAGTTATCATGGCCGATTCGGAAGAAGATCGAAACCATCGCGACAAAGATGTATGGCGCGGGAGGAGTCGCATTCGAGCCGGAAGCGGAACGCCAAATGGACATGGCGGAGGCTCTAGGGTTTGGTCAGCTCCCTGTCTGCATGGCCAAGACACCGCTGTCCCTCTCCCACGATCCGGTGCTGAAAGGACGGCCGACGGGCTTCACGGTTCCGGTCAAGGAATTACGGATTCTGGCCGGGGCAGGTTTTGTGACGGCTGTTTGTTCGGGGATGCAACTGATGCCGGGATTGCCGAAGCGGCCGGCAGGCGAACGGATCACACTGGACCCGGTGAGCGGTCAGATTATCGGTCTGTCGTAAGGCCGGTGTGCAGTACGAGACAGCAGTCAGCGTTGCTTCAGGTATCGGAGAAACTCTGAATCGGGGCTCAGCACAAGCGTCGTTTTATTATTATCTTTAAAGGTCGACTTGTAGGCTTCCATCGAGCGGGTGAATTCGAAGAACTTCTGATCCTGCCGGTACGCGTCGGCATAGATGCGAAACGCCTTGGCATCGCCGCTCCCACGAAGCTCTTCCGACTCTTTGTAGGCCTGGGCGAGAATGATTTCGCGATCCTTCTCGGCTTCGGACCGGATCTTTTGCGCTTCTTCAGCCCCCTCGGCGCGGTACTGCTTGGCCTGCCGTTCACGCTCGGCCTGCATGCGGGCGAATACGGCTTTCTCGTTTTGCTCGGGGAGATCGGCGCGTTTGATCCGCACGTCCTGAATCTCAATGCCGTACGCAGAGGCTTTCTCGTTCGCTCGCTTGGAGACCACCCGCATGATATCGGCTCTCGTGCTCGACACGATTTCCAAGAGCTCATGGCGTCCCAGTTCGACGCGCAGCTCGGAATAGATAATATCGTGCAGCCGCTGTAGTGCGCCCCGCTGACTTTGGAAGTTCTGGTATACCTTGAGCGGATCTACGATGCGCCACTTGGCAAAGTTATCCAGCAGCAGCGTCTTCTTATCCTGCGTGATCACGTCCTGGGCGCTTGAGTCATAATCCAATAGCCGTTTGTCAAAGTAGGTGACTTCCTGGACGAACGGCACTTTGACGTACAAGCCGGGATCCGTGATATTCCGCACCGGTTTTCCGAGTTGGACGACGATCGCGTTTTGCGTCACATCGACGACGAAGAGGGGGGAGGCTCCCAGCACGAACAATCCTATAATCACGGCAATCAGCGCGATTACAAAGCCCTGCTTGGTCATGGCTTGGGCTCCTCGGTTGCCGGTTTCGGAGCAGGTTTCGAGAGACGATCTAACGGAAGATAGGGTAACAGGCGCTCGCCGCCCTTTCCGTCGATGATCACCTTGTCAACGTTCGGGAGGATCTCTTCCATCGTTTCGATATAGATCCGCTTGCTGATGACATCCTTGGCTTGGTTGTATTCCTTCAGGGTGGCCAGGAACCGATTGGATTCGCCTTGAGCGCGATTCAATCGCGCCTGTGCGAATCCTTTTGCCCGATTGACCAGCTCTGCGGCTTCGCCTTTCGCCCTGGGGATGATGTCGTTCCGGTATCCCTGGGCCTGATTGATCAATTTTTCACGGTCTTCCTTGGCGTTGGTCACGTCTTTGAAGGCGGCGGCAACGGCCTCGGGTGGATCGACGTCCTGGAGCTGGACCGCAGCCACCTGCACGCCGGCATGGTAGTCATCGAGGATGCTTTGCAGTAGGACCATCATGCTTTGCTGAATATCGGCTTTCCCGGTCGTCAAGGCCTCGTCGATCTTGCTCTTGCCGACTACTTCACGCATCGACGCCTCGGCGGCCTTCCCGATGGTTTCATGAATATCCGCCACATTGAAGAGATATTCGCTCGATTCTTTGATCTTGTACTGAACGATGAACTCGATGGCGAGGATGTTCATATCGCCGGTCAGCATGAGCGCTTCCTGAGGCACCATCTGCTGGCGACCCTGCTGATTTGTCCGGAAGCCGACCTCCACTCGGTGAAGTTTGGCAACTTTCGGTTGAAGCACGCTTTCGATGATCGGGATTTTGAAATGGGGACCGGGTTCTACGGTTCGAACCGGCGTTCCGAATCGTTTGACGACGCCTTCTTCATCGGGCGCGACGATAAAGACGCTTTGCCAGACAGTAAATATCAGCACGGCGGCCACGATCAGGTTCATGGCTCCGCCGGATGGGAGCAGGTTCTTCAGTCCGCCGGCAGGAAAGAGATTCTTGAGTTGCTCCTGCGCCTGCTTGAGGGCGTCCTCAAGCGGGTCCTGTTTCTTGCTCCAAGGATCTTTGGGGTCCCAGACCATGCGGGTGATCGATGTTTTCGAAGGTGATGATTGAATGGCCGTCACCTTAGCAGAGTGGAGGAAGGATGGGCAAGTTCTAAAAGGCTGTGGAGAGTATCCAGTATGAAAGAAATGCTAGGAGTGCTGTCGCGGGAAGTGTGATGATCCAGGCGAGCACCATATCCCGAACAGTAGACCAACCCACCGCCCCTACGCCCTTCCGCAGGCCGATGCCGATAATGGCCGAGCTGCTAACGTGTGTGGTCGAGACCGGCAGCCCCAGTGTACCGGACAGGAGGACGAGTGAGGAGGTCGCCAGATTGGCTGATAACCCTTGCGCGTGATCCAGTGTGGTCACGTTCTCCGCGAGCACTTTCGTCACGCGTAGCCCTCCGATGTAACTTCCCAGCCCCATCGCAAGGGCGACTCCTCCGAACGCCGTGAGTTGAAACGAGGAGTTGGGCCAGGTCGCCGTGGCACTCCCGAGCAGCAGCATAGCCACGATCTTGGGTGCATCATTGGTACCGCGGGCAAACGAAGCAAGCCCGCTGGAAAGCCAATGAACGGTATCGAGCCCCACGACCAGTCCTTGCAAGCCGGTCCGATCGCATTGGGATGGGATGGCCATCACCGGCCGGGCGAGGGTTGTAGCCTGGAACAGGGTTCTCGTATTGCCCTGCGCATCGACGGTGATCAATGCGTGGGAGGCCGGCATGACGCACAAGCAGGTGCCTTCCCACCGGGCGGAGAGCCACCGCATGAGTGGGTAAAGGAGCCAAGAGACAGTCAGCGAGAGGAGTGGGCTGAACAGGAGCGGCAGGGCGATCTTTTTGATAACCGCTGGCCAGAGCAACGCTTCTCCCGCGAAGGCAGCCAACCCGGCGCCGACAATGGCGCCGGTGAGCGCGTGAGTCGTCGAGACCGGCAGACCAGTGTGTGAGGCAAACAGCACCCAGGCCATGGCTCCGGCCAGGACGGCCATGGCGACGGTAGGTGGTATGCTCGTGCCGGCTTGAACCAGACCCTGACTGAACGTTTTCACCATGGCGCCGGCGACGAGAGCGGCAGCGCCCGCTCCGACCATCGTCCAGAACGTTCCCCACAGGATGGCAGCCCGATAATTGGTGACCCCGCTCCCGACCAGCGTGGCGATGGCCTTCGATACGTCATTGGTACCGTTAGCATAGGCGAGGGCGAGAACCAGGGCGAAGGTGAGCAACTCCATCATGACCGGATCGAGATTCGGTTGAGGTTCAGAGCATAAGATATGGAGACGACTCAGAAGGCCGGACACGCGTCATTTTCAGCCGTCAGCCGGTCGTCGTTCCTCAGTGACGGCCCCTCCGCAAGACGAGCCGCTTCCTGCCGTGCAGCCGTAGCAATGGTTGCGAGTGACGATCTGCCTGGCGGCGAGTTGAGCCAAGTCAAAATCGCGAATGTGGTTCGGCGCGCCGTGATCGATTGGCAAATCAAGCATCTGGTTGAAATCGCAGTCGTAGAGCCTGCCGTCCCAGCCGACCGACAGGGTATGCCGGCACATAACACCGGCGACGGAGATGGGATTGAACGCGTTGGCCAGGCGCGTCATGTATTGATCGTAGTTGCCGCTTTCGACAAGGAACTCCAGGAACCGGCTGATCGGCATATTGGTGATTGTGTAGAGCCGATTGAACTCGATGCCGTGCCTTGCTCGAAGTTCCTTTTTGAACTGCGCTTCGATGGCCTCTTGCTTGGGAGGCAGGAAGGCGCCAACCGGATTGTAGACCAGGTTCAAGGTCAAGCCGCTGTCCGGTCGGCCATAGCCGAGTTGGTTCAGCAGCCGGAGTCCCTCCAGGGATTTCTCGAAAATGCCATCGCCTCGCTGCGCATCGGTTTGGCTGGCGCGGTAAGAGGGAAGCGACGCCACAACTTCAACACGATGGTTGGCGAGAAACTCTGCCAAGTCGGCCTGCGACGGAAGCAGCAAGACCGACAGATTGCAACGATCCATTACGTGCCGTCCGAGCCCACGGGCCTGTTCGACCAGCCAGCGGAAATTCGGGTTCAGCTCAGGAGCCCCGCCTGTGATATCGACCGTCGGAATATCCGTCCGGGCCAATGCGGCCAGGCACTGTGCTGCGGTCTCGCGTGACATGCTTTCGATCCGGTCCGGCCCCGCGTCCACATGGCAGTGGCGGCAGGTCTGGTTGCAGAGTTTGCCGACGTTCAGTTGCATGACCGTGATGCCGGTGGCCCGGAGCGGAAACAATCCGGCCTGATTCAGCCGGAGATCGAACGGAGGAGGAACGAAGCTGTGTTCAAGGAGGCGAAGCTGTTCGGTCGATGAGGCAAGGGGGTTGCTCCGGCCAAGCAACGTGAGCGCCATGGTCAGCAGCAGCCTCCGTCGGGAGCACAGGTGACGGCTGTGCCGCTCACCTGTGCTCCGGCCCGATTGAGAATCACGAAATGAGGCGCATAGCCCTCGGTGTGCAGCACGTCCAGAGTCTTGGAGCAAATCTCCACTGGTTCTCCCCGGCGGTAGACGTGATGATCGTCATCCGCGGCTTCGACGAACGGGCCGGCGAGCAACGCGTAGTGGCCTCGCCAGGTGCAGGGGGTCTGCGCGGGAAACACGGCGGTCCAGCGCGGGTCGGTTTGATCGAGCCACACCGGATGCGACGTTAGAACAAAGTGGTCGGCAAGCGGGGGATAGCTCAACAAGACGGCGTCATCCGGGCCGATCGGCTGCGGGATGCCGCGCTGATAGGTCGTGCCCCGTTCGTCCACGACACGGTTGAACGGTCCTCGGAGCGTGGCGTAACGAACGAGTGAAGACGTCGCGGAAGGCAGTCTATAACCGGTCAATGTGACGGAAAAGAAGTGAATGCCGTCGATGACCTGCCAGGGGGAGGACTTGACCAGGTGGATGCCCAGGAAGCCGGCGTCCGCCATGCCCGCGATGTACTGGGCCAGGGTCAAGGCGCCGGATAAACAGTTTCCCCATTTCTCCGTGTCATGCACCAGGTATTGCGGAACGGTCTGATCCGAGACGATGTCCGAGATCGTGAACCGCCCCCCCGGCTTTGCCACACGGAACATTTCACGGAAGACCTTGTGCTTGTCCGGAGCCAGGTTAATCACGCAGTTTGAGATAATCAGATCGATCGTGCCGTCCTCGACCGGCATTGCATCTGCCATGCCTTTGCGGAAGTCAACGTTGGAAGCGGGGTAGCCGAGGTTGGCTGCCACGGCGGCGGCGTTTTCCCGCGCGATGTCCAGCATCGTGTCCGTCATGTCGACGCCGATCACGCGGCCGGACGGGCCGACCAGCCGTGAGGCCTCGAAACAATCGATTCCTCCGCCTGAGCCGATATCAAGGACGGTCTCGCCGGCCTGGACCGTCTTGAGCCCGGCCGGCGTGCCGCATCCGTAGGAGATCTTCAGCACTTCATCGGGAATGAACGATTTGAGCTGCGCCATATCGTAGCTCGTGGGGCAGCACATCTGCTCCCCGGTATTGGCAGCTTTGGCATAGCGTTCGCTGACTTTTTGAGTGATTTCATCGATGGGCATGGCCGGCCTCGTAGTGGTCTGACGAAAATATGGAGCTGGCTCTATGTACCAACCCTGCCCGTGCCGGGTCAACCGGGATCCGGCAGGATGTCGCTGGCCGAGGAGCAATGGCCCACGACTGATTGAGAGTAGTCTGTTTGAGAAGGGAAATCTTACAGCGGTTCGAGGGAGAAAAAGGATGGAGGCAGAGGGGTTCGAAAAGGGACGCGAGGCGTCACCTCGAAGCAATCAATCAGAGATCATACAGCATCATGCGGAACAGCTGTTCCACACGCTCGTGCCTCTTGGTGCGAAGACGGGTGCGTCGGGGAATGGTGGAAATGGGGGTGTGGTACCGGTCGTGGTCCCCACTGGAAACTTCATAGTGCAAATCGGAAAGCTTCGTCTGCAGATCTTCGAATGAATCTCCTTGGGTCGGGAGATCAGGATAGTCCTGCAGATAGCCGTGCCACTGGCCGTCTTCTTCCCAGATGATGTACTTCGTCGCACGCATGGTGGGAAGTATAGCTGGAGTCTGATAGTCCGCAAGTAATATGTGAAATGAGTCATGAATGGCCTGCACCGACAAATCGGCTGTAGGATCTGATATGCACCGATCTTCTTGAACTAACCTCGCCGCTTACAATGTGCCCACCACAAGCGGCCATAGATTGCCAGGTTCACCGCCAACACCAGCGTGCCCATCATAATTTGGATTTTCCGGGTTAGCGATTCCGGATAGAGGATCGTTGACAGATATTGAGCGATGAAGTCTCCTGCATAGTCCGTTTCGCCTGCCTGCGCTCGTAGCCAATTCTCTAACGGTGTCAGTGGGCAGACCCATCCGCTGAATTCCACGAAGGCGCCCCAGGCAACCGCCGGCAGGTGGACCCACGCCAAGCGCGGCCACTTGAGCACCAGAAAGCCACCCAGGGCCACAAAGAGAACAAAACCAATGTGCAGCACGACAATAAGATCGGCGGTCAGTCGGGAAAGCATCCAAACAGTGTGGAGAAAGTAAGCGGCCGGCGCAAGCAACAATCAAAGAACCGCGTATTGGTGTCAGGAGCCTGGAGGAGGGGTCTCGAGTGCCATTGTTGATGCCGATAAACGCAGCAGATGAGGCTGCCCGCACATGGAGCAGCCTCATCTGCCGATTCCTTCAAAACAGTATCTTCATCTTCCCAGGGTTGAAGCTCAAGCCACCCCACAGGTTTTGGAGCGTCCCTCCATCCGACCTGTAATCGTACGTATTGTTAAAAAACGATGTGCCACTCAGATCTCTGGAGTACAACGCGATGATCTCATAGGTGAACACGAACTTGACTCCCGGGAAGAGTGGAGCGGCCGCGGTCAGGCCCCCAAAGGGAACCACATCAAAGAAGCAATCTTGAAAACTTCTCAGATTTCCGGCTTCGTCTGCGGTGGCGCTGACTTGTTGCCGCACCCCTTTCCCCCCCACAAACGCGCCTAACTCAAAACACTTATCTCCTCCTCTGTTCCCGTCGTAACAGTAGAGGGGATATGAAAATCCAATGCCTCCTCCTATTGCATAACTGATCCCTCGATTGAGAGACGTTCTGTCGAAGCCTGAGCCTGATACACCGAAGCCGCCGTCTGCGTCCAGACCATGAAATTTCGACCCTTGAACGAATACATAGGGGGCGCCGCCACCCAACATCGATCTGAATCGGTCAAAGGGGTGCTGGAGCATGAAATTGTAACTCGGGGCCGAGATGTTGTTTGCCCCTGACCCTTCGAGGAAGGTGACCCCGCCAGTAGACATCCCTCGCGATGTCGAGTTGATTCCATTCGTCTCGGAATGCCCGCCCTGAATGACAATCTGAGTATCGAGAAATCGTTGCAGCAGAGAGGCGCCGTGAGCCGCCGCGCTTGATGTTGCAAGAGCGGCTCCACCTCCGAAGGCGAGGTAGCCGCCGCAGCGGAACCATGGAGTCATCTCTCCTTTCTCATTCTTATAGCGGCAGCTCTTGATATTGCGCTCCTCCACGCCTGGCGGCGTTTCAAATTCTCCCTGCTGGTTGACTCGCACGGTAATTTCCTTTTGGTTATTAACCGGTTCTTCGAGTTCCAGCGTCAGTTCGCCACGCGAGATGGCGGTGACCCCTTCCGGAGTACTTACGATCTTTCCGGCGACGGCGAATACATCAGTCGCCGATAGACCGATGAAACTGCCGGCGCAGATGAATAGAGCGACCCATAGACCTGCGCCTCTCCATTTGTTTCCCATAATACCTACCTCCTGGTTATTTGACATCCAACGTCCCACGCGCTTCTTTGGTCTTTTTCCCATCTTGCGCAACCACCCGCACCAGCCATTTCCCTTTTGCGGTGATTTCTTTCACGGGGAAGGTCCCCAGCACCGCGTCCTCCACGGTCTTGCCCTCAACCTTGGCCACCGTCTTCCATGAGGAAGGCTGTTCTCCTTGACCCAGTTGCAGCTCGTAATTCTTGAGCTGGCTGCCGACCGCCGTGCCGGAGACTTGGATTGCTGTCTTGCCGTCGACTTTCACCGGCGTCACCTGCGTGACCTTGGCGGTGAGGAAATAATCCGGGTCGGCCTTGAGGGCCGCG
>DCZO01000010.1 GCA_002331335.1 Nitrospira sp. UBA2082
TGTTCGGCGGCAAAGGAGGACAGCCCATGGACGGCATCGACGCTGCGATCGAGTGCCTCGTCTGTCGGTGTTGGAATGGAGTGGTTGGCCTGCTTGGCATTGTCATACTGTGTCGTAATGATCGAGCGGAGCTGCTCACGATTGGGTAAGGGATCGTCTAAGACAATGACGTCGTGACTGAGCTCGACCGGCAATTTCAGATGGGGGGCGAGGAGCACGAGGGTCTTGCCTTCATTCTTGAAGGGGTCGCGGAGATGCCAGAGCGCTTGAAGTACTGCGGTGTCATGGAGGAAGCGGTGGGCATTATGGACAAAGAGAATGGTGTTTTGCGGGAGTTTTCGGGCATGGGTGAGGGCAAAAGCGAGATTTTTCATGCCTGACGCAATAGTTTGTTCCTGTAGAAGTTTCGTCAGGATGTCCTTACTGGTGAGGGTTGGAGGCGGAGAATCGATTTGTCCCTCAGCCGAGGTCACGGTTAGGCCGTCGATGACGTCCCATTGGAGGACGCCATAGTCTTCATTCTGGATTTCTGCCGGCCGAACCGTCAGCAGACTTGCGATCGTCATGGCAGGATCGGGGGTGGTGATGGTTACGAGGGGAACACTGGCTTGCAAGGCTTTGCGAAATTGATCGATGAGGGCTGATGGCATAATCACTCCTTGGGCGAATGTAGAACTAGGCTGCTGTGGCGGTGCGGCGGCCGTGTCGGTGGACGCGCGTAGCCGTGCGAGCGTCTTGGGCAGGGCGAGACAATTAGGGAGCTTGCCGAGCGGCTTTCGGATTCGAGGCGTTAATTAAGTTTTGTAGCTGTCCTTTGAGCCGAAGAAACGTGGGTTCATCGCCTTTGGTATAGGCCTCATTGCAACGATCGACCATGGCGGCGATGAGCTTGAATCGAGGCTCGTTGGGGAGGATGCCGGTCGTCATCATCGCAATGTCCTTCCAATGTCGGTACCAAGGTGACATAGGAGGTTGCTTTGGTGCGGGGGCTGGAAGTGCTGTGGGATTGACATCCTCCCCGGCCTGAAGACCGGAGATTCCTACGGCGCTCAGGCGCGGCATTGAGCCGCCCCTGAGTCGCTTCGGTGGGTTTCTGGGCCGAGCGCGTAACCGCTGCTCTTATCTCCGCAGGCGTAAATTTCCGTGTGCCCCACGGTATTTCTTGCCCCTTTGCGAAGGTTATCTTCCTTCCAAAGTGGGCGAATATTGGTGTAGTGGCATGCCCGCGCCAATTGCTCAGGATCATTGAGATCAAACGATGCCAGTGGCCTGATGTGGTCAATGTGCCATTCACCCCAATTTGACCAACTCATGCCCGGCTCGAAAGCTGCTTCAATGTGCTTGATCGCCTCAGCAGTTGAACACCCAAGCAACTCAACAGCAGACCCTTTCTTCCAACCGCCCTTGATTGCCCTATTCAGTCTGATCCGCAGGTTTTTTGCCAACTTGCGTTGGGGGTTGCCACACAGTGCTTCGCGCTCTTGCTTGGCGATGCGTTCACGGTTTGCTTGCTTGTATTGCCGCATCCATTCTCTGCGCTCCGGATTTGCATTCCGGATAGCATCGCGCTTCTTTTGCGTCTTTTTGCGGGCAACGGAGGATTTCTCTTGCTTGCGAATCGCTTCAGCATTCGCCGTCCGGTAGGTACGAAGGTACTCAGCAATACGTTCACGGCTCTTTTCCCGGTAACGGCGCTGACGCTCCTTTTTGGCCTGACGCTGTTCTTCACTCAACATCTGCATCGCTCACTTCACAGGCGAACCGGGCGTGTCCCGCCCTTAGTACATTGATCGCGCCGACCATATCGGCGTGTTCCTCGAAGCCGCAGTCGATGCACTCGAACCGGGCTTGTGTCTGGCGGTTGTCCGCCGACACCTGGCCGCAGCACGGACAGGTGCGGCTGGTGTTCTGTGGCGGTACGGCTATGAGCCAGCCGCCTTGCCATGCTAGCTTGTAATCCAGTTGGCGGCGGAACTCGAACCAGCCTTGATCGAGGATGGACTTGTTCAATCCCGCCTTGGCTTGGACGTTCGTGCCGGGGTGCGCCACCGTGCCCTTCGCGCTGGCGCTCAGGTTGGCGATCTGCAAATCCTCAATCACAACGACAGCGTGGTTTTGGCTGATGGTGGTCGTGGCTTTGTGCAGATAGTCGCGGCGAGCGTTGCCGATGCGGGCATGGATGCGCTGGACGCGGGCTTTCGCCTTCTTCCAGTTGTTGCTGAACTTCACTTTGCGGGAGAACGCTTGCTGTGCTTTGCGCAGGCGTGTCTCATGCCGTTTGAAGCTGTTGAGCGGCGCATAGAACGTACCGTCCGAGAGCGTGGCGAACCGGGCAATGCCCAGGTCGATACCGACCGCACTACCCTGTGGAATGGGCTGCTCAACCTCCCGCTCGGTCTGGATGCTCACGAACCACTTGCCGTTTGAGTGGCTGACGGTGACGTTCTTTACCGTTCCCAGCACCTCCCGGCTGTTGCGATAACGCAGCCACCCGAGCTTGGGCAGAAACAGGCGGCTGTTGGCCTGATCGAGCTTGATCTGTTTCGGGTCGGGGTAGCGGAAACTGTCGGACCGGCCTTTCTTCTTGAAACGCGGAAAGTTGGCCCGCTTGGCGAAGAAGTTGCTGTAGGCCCGCTCCAAGTCCTTGAGCGTCTGTTGCAGCGGATGCACGGGCGCCTCGGCCAGCCATGGCGCTGTGCGTCCCGATGGCAGCGGTGCGCCGTTGCGCCATGCTGTGAGTTTCTTGCACAGCCCGGCGTAGCCGAGCTTCTTCTCGCCACGCTCGTAGCGTTCCTTCTGCAACGCCAGCGCCGCGTTGAACACGACGCGGCACGAGCCGGCGACGCGGCGCATGTGCCGCTCCTCCTGACCGTTGGGCATTAATTCGTACTTGAAGGCTTGAAGTCGTTGCATGGCTCAATCATGGCACTGTGTTTTCAAGATGCACGTCCACTTGGTCTTTGTAGTGAAATATCGCCGCAACAAAACCCAAGGACGGCTACGCCGTCCGCGCGATCCTTCCCCGCCCTGAACGGCGGGGCTTGCCGCGCACCGGGTCAACGTGCTGGTTCCAGTTTATTTGATGTAGTAGGCGATCGCGCGCCACTTCTGATCTGATTCACGGGACATAATAACGGTCTCATTCATTTCTCCCTTTAGGGGAAAGGTCGTCCGATAGACCTTGAGTTCGTAGGTGCCGGTGGGAATCCCTGGGATCTGATACTGAAATTCTTTCTTAACGATGGTTCTCGACGTGGGCTTCCCAAGCGGCAGCCGCTGATCGGTCAGGGTCTTGGCCCATTGGGCCTGGGTGATATGTTCCTTCAGAAACGCGGAGGATTCGTTCCAGCTTTGATCAAAGCGTTGTGTGTCGATGAGCGTGAGCCAGTCGACGGCGGTATCTCGTTCAGGCTTTGGCGCGGCAAAGACAGGAATGACGAGTGCAAGGATCACGAGTCCGGTCAGCAGGATGCGAGACATGGTCAGATACATGGATACCTCCTTTGACGCTCCGTCTTCTTGTACGGGCCAGGCGGAGCCCCGTAGACTTTAGAACAGACCCGCGATGGTTTGGGCCAGTTGGGCTGACAGTTCCGTGATGGCCTGTTCCGTATTAAGCCACATCTGTTGCTGCAGGGCTGCAAAACGTGCACGATGAATTCGCTCATTTCCGCGATGGGTCTCTTGGATCGTTTCACTTGATTGCCCAGCATGTGCGGGACTGAGGGATTGTCCACCTCCAAAGAGACTGGCCAAGGGCTGACGATTCTCTGGGAGACCGGATGATGGCGCAGCCTGTTTGGTGACGACTGTTCAACCACTTCCTTCGTGCATTCGATGATCTGGGCATCAGCGATGAGCCCAAATTGTGTATCTTCTGTAGCTTTACTCGCCAGAAAGCCGAGTCCGGCTCCCAGTGCGGCGCCGCTTGGGATAAACCCCGCCCCATGACCTGTCAGAGCCAATGCGGCGCCGGCTCCCCCGCCGATGACACTCCCAAAACCGCCGGCGACGAGAGAATCGAGTGTGGTGCCAGGCTTGGCTTTGATGGCCGAGACGGTGGTGACTTGAAGGATAAAATGGGCTTTATCTGGATTGGCTGTCACGGTGAAGCCTTTGGCGGCGAGTAGTTGCGGGAGCGTCGAAAGTGTAGCGTTCGGTCGATCGGAAGTATTCCGTGTCTCGATATAGATGGTGCGATCAGCCGTGGGTCTCAGGAAAATCGTGTTGCTGGTGGCCGTGGTCTGCTGCTTGGTGAGGGTCATGTGATTGGCACAACCAGTTATCAACAAGATGAGTGCATACAGGGGAATAAAGAACGCGCGGATCATAGAATCCTCCATCGATGTTGGGGAAATGAACGGAACAGACTGTTTCATTATTTCCAAGTGAGTAATTGTTACATCAAATGAAAACAGACACCCTTCTACGAGCACCCACTGGTAGCACCGCAGGACATGCAGGTTTTGCAGGTGCCTCGTTGGACTAACGTGAAGCGCTGACATTCCTGGCAGGGGTCGCCGGTATAGCCTTTGGCGCGAGCCTGCTCGGACAGTTCACGATCAACCATCGATGGAGGGGTCGACTCACGTAGGATGGGTGTCTTGATGTACGGTTTGACGGAATCGCCACGCATGTCTTCACCGGTCATTTTGATATTGGCCAGGTCCTGGCGATTTAAGTAATTGATGGCGAGATCACGCATGACGTAATCCATGATCGACGTCGCCATCTTAATTTGGTCGTGGCCGGTGACCGGGCCATTGGGTTCGAAGCGCATGATGGTGAAGGCTTCGACGAATTCCTCCAGCGGCACGCCGTACTGCAGTCCCATGGAAATGGCGATCGCAAAGCAGTTCATCAAGCTGCGGAACGCGGCGCCTTCCTTATGCATATCGAGGAAGATCTCGCCGAGGGTGCCGTCTTCGTACTCTCCAGTCCGGATATAGAGTTTGTGCCCGCCGATCGTGGCTTTTTGCGTATACCCGTTTCGTTTATTTGGTAATGGACGGTGTTTGCCGCGTTCGATGGTCTGATGGGCTAAGGCTTTCGCGATCGCGGGGATATTCTTGTCATCCACGGCTTGCGCAAGTTCGCTTGCTCCCATGGCCTGTAAGGGTTGACTCAGTTTTGAGCCATCGCGGTACACGGCCAGACACTTGACCCCTAAATCGAAGGCAAGGGTATAGAGGCGAGCGATGTCTTCTATGTCCGCCGTGGCCGGCAGATTGATGGTTTTACTGGCGCTGCCGCTTAAAAATGGCTGTACGGCGCCGAGCATTTTGAGGTGTCCGTCTGGGGCAATGGATCGTGTGCCCAGAATCCCACCAGGTAGGGCACAGTCGAATATAGCCTGATGTTCAGGCTTGAGGTGTGGGGCGCCTTCAATGGTCAGAGTCCCACAGACGTGTTGATTAGCCTGGGTAATGGAGTCCTGCGTGAAGCCGAGTTGCTTGAGGAGATTGAATTCTGGTGCGTGGAGCGCTTCGACAGATAGACCAAACTGCTGTTGGCACCATTCTATGCCGACGGTGTCTGGGGTGATGATCATGGAAAGATCGAGGACCTTCGGAATGCCTTGTTCAATACGGTCTAGTGCATTGTTCGACATCCCCAAGTTCCGGAGCTGCTCTACATTGAATGACGGGCAGTCACGAAGTGTACCGGTGCCTACGACATAGCGGGAGATGGCTGCGATCTGTTCTGGGGGATAGCCCAGCGTGCGGAGTGCAGGCGGGACGGATTCGTTGACGAATTTCATCGTGCCGCCACCGGCGAGGGTTTTGTATTTGACCAGGGAGAAATCCGGTTCGATGCCGGTCGTATCACAATCCATGACAATCCCGATTGTTCCCGTTGGGGCCAGGACTGTGACTTGGGCGTTGCGATAGCCGTGTTTGGTTCCGTTTCTGAGCGCGTTGTCCCAGCTGAGGCGGACGGCTTCTGCCAGTGTTGCCGGACAGTGCGCGAGACCGAGTGCTTGGGGCGGGACTGTGAGCTGTTCGTAGACTTCAGGGCAGGTCTCGCCGTGGGCGGCGCGGCGGTGATTCCTGATCACGCGTAACATTGGTTCGCGATTCTCGAGATAGTGGTCGAATGGGCCGAGCGTATCGGCAAGTTCGGCGCTGGTGTCGTAGGCATGGCCAGTGAGTAAGGCGGTCAGGCCTTGGGCGACGGCTCGAGCTTTGGGCGAATCGTAGGGGAGTCCGAGGCGCATCAATACAGCGCCAAGGTTGGCGTACCCCAGTCCGAGCTGGCGCAGTTTCGCAGTGCGTTCGGCGATGGCTTTGCTTGGATAGGACGCCATGTGCACGGTGATGTCCAGCGCGATCGTCCACAGTCGGATAGCATGACGGTACGCATCGAGATCGATGGTGTTGTCCGGCTTGAGAAAAGCGGCCAAGTTGAGGGACGCGAGATTACAACTCGTGTCATCGTTTGCATGGAACTCTGAACAGGGGTTACTGCCGTTAATGCGGCCTTGCGCCGGTGTGGTATGCCAGTCATTGATGATGTCGTCGTATTGAATGCCAGGATCGGCACATTGCCAGGCGGCTGTGCAGATGTGATCCCATAGTTCGCGAGCACGAATGGTTTTGGCGATTGCCCCGTCGGTGCGATTGCGAAGGCCCCAGGAGGCATCGTCTTTGACCGCGTCGAGAAAGGCTTTTGTGACCCGCACACTGTTATTGGCGTTCTGGCCGGTGACGGTTTGATAGGCCTCCCCTTCCCAGCCGAGGTCGTAGAGGGAGAACGCAAAGTTCTTGTGTCCTTTTTTGGCGAAACTGAGTGCCCGTTGAATATAGGTTTCGGGTATGCGGGCGTGCCGTGCGGCGCGAATGGCTTCGTTGAGGCCTGTGTTGAATTTCGGATTGGGCTGTACGAGTGAATGGCCGTCTTCCGTGATCCATGCGGCCTGAAGGATCTTGTTGAGGTGAGTGGCGCACAGGTGTGAGCCGACGACCAGCGCGGCGACTTTCTGTTCTTCTTGCACCTTGAGATTAATGAAAGCTTCAATATCCGGGTGGTCGATGTTCAGAATGACCATCTTGGCTGCGCGACGGGTGGTCCCGCCGGACTTGATCGCGCCGGCCGCGGTGTCGCCGATCTTGAGCCAGGACATCAGCCCGGAACTGGTCCCCCCGCCGGAGAGGCGTTCCCCCTTGCCGCGGAGCGTGGAGAAGTTTGTGCCGCTCCCCGATCCAAACTTGAAGAGCCGGGCTTCACGGGTCCAGAGACTCATGATCCCGTTGTCGTTGACGAGGTCGTCGTCGATCGATTGGATGTAACAGGCCGAGGCTGAGGGGTGTTCGTAGGCATTCCCCACGAGCGCGGTTTCTTTCGTGTCCGGATTCCATCTCCAGAGTCCTTGGTCTGGACCCGTGATGCCATATGAGGAATGCAGGCCTGTATTGAACCATTGGGGCGAATTGGGCGCACCGATCTGGTGGGCCAGCATGTATTGGAGCTCGTCACTGAAGGCTTGGGCGTCTTGGTCGGTGGTGAAATAGCCGCCGCGTCGTCCCCAGAAAGTCCAGCACTCGGCGATACGACGGAAGACCTGTCGGGCATCGGTCTCTCGGCCGAGGCGATCTGACCCTGGTCGAGGTACGCCTGTCCGCCGCATGTACTTTTGAGTGAGGACGTCCACAGCCATTTGGGACCAGGACTGCGGGGCAATCAGGGAGATGGGGCTGGACTTCCCAGGCGGGAGCGACGTCCGCTCGACGTACGTTTGGTCGGCGTACGGGTCCGATTGACGTTTGGTATAGAAACGGGCGATTTCCATCACAATCTCCTTATTGATGTATTACGAACTCGAAGATATTTGGCATCTGTGCTGGTGGAGCGGCTGGGGTCTTCGGTAGACCCGTAATAGCTGGGTACACCTTGTCGATTGGAGTACCTGATGTTTCCATTTATGTCGTTGACTGGGGGCGGTGAAGCTGGGGGGCCACGGCCGTCGCATCCGGCGTTGGAGCGGTTGCAAGCGATCAATCGAGCGGGTCGCGTGGCTCCCTTGTGGCC
>DCZO01000018.1:0-43727 GCA_002331335.1 Nitrospira sp. UBA2082
GTGGAAGACCCGATCGAGTTCGTTCATCAACACAAGAAATCAATCATCACCCAGCGCGAAGTCGGATTCGACACCATGACCTTCCAGAATGCGCTGAAGAACACGTTGCGCCAAGCGCCCGACGTCATCCTCATCGGCGAGGTGCGGGATACGGAGACGATGGAAGCGGCCATTACCTTCGCGGAAACCGGCCACCTGTGCATTGCGACCCTGCACTCGAACAACGCCAACCAGGCAATCGAGCGCATCATGAATTTCTTCCCGGTCGAGCGGCATGCACAGATCTACTTGCAGCTCTCTCTCAACTTGCGGGCCATCATCTCCCAGCGGCTGATTCCGTCCGTCGACGGCAAACGAGTACCGGCCCTGGAAATCATGATCGATACACCGCGTGTCAAGGATTTGATCAAGAAGGCCGAAATCGACACTCTGAAAGAAGCCATGGAACAAGGCATCGATGAAGGCTGCCAGACGTTCGACTACATCCTGTTCCAGCTCTACAAGCAGAACAAGATCACCCTCGAACAGGCGCTCATTAACGCAGACAGCGCCAACAACCTCCGGCTGAAAATCAAACTTGAAGGTCTCAAGGGCGATGATGCCGTCAACGCCCTCCTCGACAAGCAACTGGGCGGGGTCGGCGGCGATGCCTTCAGAATTCAGGGGGGCGCGGCGGGAAACGTCACCCCCATCCGCAAACGACAGTAACGCCGCAGGATGGTCAAAAAGGCCGTTCAGCAAGGCCGCAGCAAGCGAAGAGGCGAAGCATACCCTGGGCCGTATGTTGAGCCTCTGAGCAATGTGAGAACGATGCTGGCGGACTTTTTCAGCATCCTGCTAAAAAGCCGCGTGGATTAACCGGGCTGCTCACCCTCCGTTTGTTGCTCAAGATAAGTGGCGATCTTCTCCAACGCCAAGGCGCTCAGCTTCGACCCATACCATCCAGGCATCGTCCGTCCGGGGTAGCCGGGAACGATATACCGCTCCGGATCGAGCACGGACTCGACCACATAGTCACGAACGGTCGTTGCCTGCCCACGATACCCGGAATGACTGATCCTCTGCGTCCCGGTTGTTCCAAGAACCAACTTGGGGCCTACCTGGCCGTTCGCGCCGGGAATGCCTGGAATCATATGGCAGACTGGACAACCGGCACGGGTAAAAATCTCGGTGATGGGCTCCTCACCCGTCGTCAGAGGGACCTTTTCGGGTGAAAACTCAGCTATCGACATCGCCCCCGGCTCAGCCGGGCGGATTTGTCCGGGACCATCCACACGCAGAGTCCAGAGCGCGTACAGCAACACCACCCCCCCGACCACAAGGGTGAGCACCCGCTCCTTCGACGAAGCAGAAGGCTTTTGCGAGGATTGCTGTGAGTCCGTTCGCTTCGGCGAGTACGAGTCCATGATCGATGAGAACCGAGCGGATCAAGTCGTAGGACCTCACAGTGTACTCGGCGAATCCGAGGAACACAACGACAAGGAAATGGATGGCCACCGGTGAGCGTGAGTGGGATTGTGCCTCAGAGAATGCGCTCGACATCCGGAGCGTCGCGAGCGCCTTGCCGGAACCGGTCGGTGCTGCAATCAGCGTGTTTTCCGCGGCTGAATCATCGGCTCCGCTTCAGTTCGATCGTCGATTCACCGACAACTATAGTGCGCACCACGTGCCACGACTCATTCCTGGTACAGACCCAGTGCACGGTGAGGTCCCCCTGTTGCAATAGATTTCCTCAGGAGCGATCATCCATCCATCACGAAAGGCCTGACGATGTGGTTGCTTGTGATTGTTCTATTGGCTGCCCCTGCCGGAATCAGTCGTATGACCGTGTTGAACAGCTTCGCCAGTTATGAAGAGTGCAAGCCGGAACGGGATCGAATTGGGTTCGCGATGGCGGAGAGCTACCCCCAGGAGAATACGTTCCGCATCGAGTGCACCTTGCGTGAACAGCAGCTCTTGCTCCAGCCCATTCGCTTTGAGCTAGAGGCGCCGCGTCCCTTCACCCAAAAGACAGTTTTAGAATGATTCAGCTAGCAGCGTCTGGATCTGCCGCTCCGTCTCGCGGTACCCGCCTTCGCCGATCTTGACGTAGCGAATGATCCCGCGCTTATCGATGAGGTACATCGCCGGCCAATAGCGATTCCCGTAGCGGTTCCAGGTTGAGAACTCATTGTCGATCGGCACGGGAAAACTGATGTCATGTTCCTTGAGATATCGCTTCACGTTCTCGATCTCGCGTTCGTGCGAAAACTCCGGCGAATGGACCCCAATCACCACGAAGCCCTGATCCTTGTACTGCCGGTACCATTGCTTCACGTAGGGCTCCACGTTTCGGCAGTTGTAGCAGCCGAACGTCCAAAACTCGACCATCACCACCTTGCCACGGAGATCAGCCATCCGCAGCGGCGCGCTGTTCAGCCACGTGGGATTCGCAATCTCAGGCGCCAGTTTTCCAATCATGGCATCCGCCGATTGAAGTGAGAACCATCCCACCACCAGAACCACAATCGTAATTCCTAGCCAACGAATACATACACAGGATTGTTTCAACATATTCTTTCCCATTGTTCAGAGGTTCACCTACTTAATCGACCACACTCCAAGTCATAGAGGTCACAGACGAACCCCGAACAACCCGCAGAGTGATCAAACGAGTCGTCCAGCAAGGCCGCAGCAAGCGAAGGGCCGAGGCGTACCCTCTGGGGTACGTTGAGGGTCTGAGCGACGCGAGAACGATGCTGGAGACTTGTTTCATCACTCTGCGCTAGATCCCGGCATACCATTCATACCCTTGATCTTCCCAATACCCGCCCTTTCCCCCGCCGATGCCGGCTAGGGAGTCGACCAATTCCATCCGCGTAACATACTTCGCCTGTTTGTACCCAAGCTGCCGCTCAAAGCGTAGACGAAGCGGCGCGCCGTGCGGAATATCCAATGGCGCATCGTTGAGTTTATAGGCCAGAATCGTCTGCGGGTGAAAGCAATCAGCAAGCGCCATGCTTTCGTAATACGCAATGCCTTCATCATCCACGTCGGCACAGTGGAATACGGCGTAGCGGGCTTTCGGCAACGGTTCGACTTGGTGCATGAGATCGCCAATTGGCACCCCGGTCCATTTCCCGATGGCGCTCCAGCCCTCCACACAATCGTGGCGGGTGATCTGTGTCCGAAATGGCAGTTCTTTCAGCGCAGCCAGCGACCAACTTCTCGGCGTCTTGACCAAGCCGACCACTTCCAGCGTCCATTCTGAAAAACCCTGTGCGACATGTTCGGCATACTCTTCCGTGCCAGGATCAGTATTGCCGTTCGCCGGAAAGATCTTCGAAATATCGGCCGCATGATATTCTTTTGCCAATGCGTCCCGTGGAGTGATCGCCCGTTGCACTGTCTCCGTCAATCGTTCGGCCTTGCCAAGGATGCCGGGGAACCAGCTGCTCTGCGTGAGATTGTCGCACCCGGATAGCGCGACCAGACTCGCCGCGCCGAGCGTCCCTTTAAGAAATCGTCGCCGTTCCAACGCACGTTCAGGCTTCATGGCTCGCTCCTTCGTGTCTAACCGTAAACCACCCCGTGACCATTGACCGAATGTTGTTAAGGAACCCGGTGAGGACCACCTGGAGGACGTGAATGACAATAAATCCAACGAATGAAAAACAGGCGATAAAGTGAATGGTCCGCGCAGCCTGCCGACCTCCGAACATGATCAGCAGCCATGGAAAGGCCGTGTCGATCGTCGGGGACATCGCCAGGCCAGTCAGCACAATCAGGGGCGCCACGATGAACAAGATGGTCGCGTAGGCCAGCTTCTGAAGCACGTTGTACCGCTTCGCTTCCTCACCAGTGGGATGTCGAAGGATCAGATGATCTTTGATCGACTTGCCGATACTACGCAGGTCCCTTTTGGTTGGAGCCAGGTCGCGCGTGACATGCCGACTCGCCAGGGCATAGGCCATGAACATGAGTCCGTTGACCACGAAGAGCCAGGCAAAGAACAGGTGCCATTGCCGCCCCATGGCAAGCCATTTGCCGCTGGGGATCGTCGCCCAGGCCGGGAAACCTCGGCCCATGCCATTGGAGTAGCCCAGCACGCCAGTCGTATCAAATTGGTGGCCAAGAATCGCGGTAATACCCTTGATCTCTCCACTGTCAGTCTGCATAGGCCGCATGGACAGCAACGGCCGGTCGCGATCGGACCGGTCGCCCCAATAGAGCGCCGGGTGCGCGTTAAAAATCTGAAGCCCGCTCATGATCAAGATGATGAGAAAAGGCACATTCAGCCAGTGGCTGATCCGCACGGGCAATCGATGGCGGTATACCCGTTCCACAGACGGAGCAGAGGATGCCCCTCGATCATTTGCTGAAGCTGTCGCCGATGCCGGCAGTTCCGCAGTCGGTACCGGCTCTACTCCGGAATTCACTGCGTGATCTCTAAACCGAATGGGTGCGGCCATATTCCTCCCTCCCGACTCCAGCGATACGCACAGTACCGTTTCGTCGGCGAAAGAGGAGGTTCCTTACAAAGGGCGGGATGGTGCAGAAACAGCACGGCCTGCAATCGGTTCAACCGACTGCAGGCCGTGTTGGAAACGTACGACGCGCCGGATCTATCGCTGTTTAATACCCCATCGCATCTTTCATTCCACCCTTCATCGAATCTTTCGTGGCTTTCATCTCGCCCTTCATGGCGTCTTTCGAGGCCTTCATCGAATCCTTCTGGGCCTGCATTTCCCCTTTCATCGCATCCTTCTTCGCCTTCATCTCGTCCTTCATGGCATCTTTCGAGGCACGCATCGCATCGGTCTTGGCCTTCATGGCGTCGGACTTTCCCTTCATCGCATCCATATGGCCTTTCATCTCCCCCTTCATCTCACCCTTCATGGCATCGGCATCCGCCTTCATCCCGCCTTTCATCTCATTCGCCATGTCGCCCATCTCACTGGCGAAGGAATACACCCCGGTCCCCATCACGCACATCATCGCTGCAACCGCAATTAACATGCTCTTCATCGCAAACCTCCTGGTTGATAGTTGTATGACTCTGAGTGTTCTGACCGACGGTCCACGATCACTCGTGTACCTTGGTGAGCTTCATGGCCTCCGGCCAATTGGCATCGGCCTTTCGGATATAGCCGGATATATCCGACAGCCATTGAGCACGCACAGTGTCATTGTAATTGAGAAAAAGCTTCCCGTCCACGACGGTGAAAGCAGCAGGGTCAATCTTCGCCTTGTACCCTTTCGCCATCCCATAGGCACAGTAGCCGCCGTACTGCGGGGCGAACTTGGCGGGATCGCTGGCAAACAGGTCACGGTGGGCAGATGAAGCAAACTGGAACGTTGAGTTCCGATGGGTGGCTTGAAACTCCGGCGATCCCTTGACCGGCTTTTGGTCCGTGAAATAGGCCACCGGGTCGTAGCCGCCGATGGCGAGGCCATCTCGCTCGAAGTATTCGCCGGCAGACACTGGCCGAAGATCTGCGGCCAGGAGTACGGCCACAACAAGCATTACAAACCGAATAGCATGCTCCACTGATTGTTTACTCATACGCCACATTGACATACACCTTGATCGCGCCTTTTTCGGCGTTCAACGTCTGCATCATCTCACCATAGTTTTCGAGGCCGTTCACCGGGTGCGTCAGTAGCTGGGAGAGCCATCCGGGGAATTCGAGCTCCGCCCGTGCAAAGTCATAGACGCCGGCTTCAAAGTATTCGCGGTTGGCATTGACCGTGCCGACCACGAGTTTGTTGCCAAGTACGAAGTCCAGGTTGATTTTGTCGACCGGGACGGCATGGTGCCGGTCGCCGCCGGTCACGCTCGCCAAGATAAGGACGCCGTTCTTGCCCAGCGATTCCATGGCCTCAAAAGCCACCGGCGAATAGCCGGTCGCTTCGAACATCAGGTCGAAGGGACCAAACCGTTTCGCGGCCTCTCGGATCGACAGATCGTCGGTCGAGATGTAACGAACCCCGAGTTCGTCCAGCAGATCAAGATTGCGCGATGGCCCTGTCTGCTTTCCAAAGCTCGTGACCTCACAACCCTTCATCCTGAGAGAAAGCGCAGCCAGTAATCCGACCGTGCCGGCGCCCAACACCGCCGCTTTTTTCGGCCTCCAGATCTTGAACCGCCGTTGTGCTTCATACGCCTGAATGAGGCCCTTCTGGATGATGGACATCGGCTCAAGCAGCACGGCCACGTCTTTGAGCCCCTTGGGAACTTTCACCAAATACTCAGGGTCTTCCACAAACAACTCGGTGAGAAAGCCGTGGCGGAGATTGATACCTCGCTCGTAGTAGGTATCCTCCAGCGTCATGTCGTATTGGCCGATCTGATCGTAGAAACTGCCGCCGGGACGGCGAACGGTCGGCACCACAAAGTCACCCGGCGAGAATTCCGAGACGCCATGTCCGACCTCCGCCACTTGCCCGAAGCATTCGTGGCCGATGACGAGGAAATCATAGCCGGGAGGGGCCTGGCCGTATTCAGCAGCATTGATTTCCTTATCCGTCCCATCGACTCCGACACGCAAGACTTGCACGAGCACGCCGCGCCCATTCGGAATCTCATGCACCGACGGCTTGGACAGATCGGCAAGATGGATCGAATTGGCTTGCCCTGGAATAACCGCAACGGATTTCATGTCATTGTCCTTTACGTTGTGAACGCGCCAAGAGGCTTGGCCGATTTGGACATCAGAGTTGTTGTTGTCTACTGCCGACGGAGCTTCGCAGCAACTGCCTGCCGAACCTGTTCTGATTCGGACGGCGAGTCCACTGCCGGCGGCAGCAGCCTGACAAGGTCTCGAACAGAGGCAATCTGCCCGACATACGCCCCGCAGCCGGCACAGGCAGCGAGATGCAAAGCAATTTGCTGTTTGCGATCCTCGCCGACATGCGCATCAAGGTACGCCGAGGTCCACTCGGCGACTTCTCTGCACGTCATCTCTTCGTGATCGGATTGTGACCTGTCATGTGCCATATCTGGAAGACTCCTTGTGGGCGGCCTACCCCTGAGTCTCCCGTCATCGGATTTCCTTACACCGCTTTCTGACAGCCTGCCAGGTAGGCCTCCACCGCCTGGCGCACTCGTTCTCTCGCCCGATGCAGCCTGACGTATAAATTCGTCTCGGTAATCTGTAAGATTTCACAGGCTTCCTTTGCCTCAACCCCTTCGACATCCCGGAGGATCAAGACGTCTTTCAAGGTGACCGGCAGCGCCTCGATGGCCCGGTTCATAGCCTGGACCGCCTGTTGGGAGGCCAGGAGTTTCTCAGGCGTCTGGTCATCCCATGGTTGCGGAGGAAACGCCCAATGGCCGGCCCACTCACCGGACTGATGAAACCGGGAGGGATCGACGGCATCTTCCTGCTCATCATCGGAGGTCTCGAAATCCGAGAAGGTGGTGTGGCGCTTCTCACGCACCCCGCGGTCTTTGGCCTTGTGGATCATGATGCCGAAGATCCAGGTGCGCAGCGACGATCGGCCTTCGAATCGGTCCAGACTTTCGATCACCGCCATCCAGGTGTCCTGCACCACTTCTTCGGCCACCTCCCGATCTCCCACATGGCCCATGGCCATGCGAATCAGAGCCCCATGATGCTTGGTGACCAGTTCGTCGAAGGCCTGCTCATCGCATTGTCGCAGTCGCGTAAGGAGCCGCTGCTCGTCGCTCGGCAACGACCGGGGCGGAACGGACGAGGTGTTGGGCAGAGCACGGGGCGACTGCCCTATTGACTCACTGCGGGTCGTAGCGGCTGCATTCATGATCGGCCTCCTCCAACGTGAAGCAGCTCCACGACGAAACGAGGAGCGCTCATAAGGGTGACTTGTTTGCGCGGGAAGTTGCTGAAAACCTCCACGCCTCTGCTATCCACGTAATCCAACCGGGAACATTCCAGAAACACGTTTTTCTTCTGCCGGAGAATGGACCGGCATTCGCCGTCAAGCAGCGCTGCCCACTGATCCGTAACTTTGCCCTCCAGTTTGAGAAGGACATCGTGCGCGCTTTCTTGAATCTTGGTGATCTTCAACATCGCCGTCCCCTTTCTGCTCTGCTCAATCTGCGGATGCCAGGCTATTCAGCAATCGCAGTGCCAGCACGAAACAAGCGAGTCGAGAACCATGTAACTCGGTGATGTGGATGATGAAATTGGCTATGGATGAAGTATCCAGCAGGCTGGAGAACGCTGGATATATCCCAACCTATTGGGAGTGTCCCAATTAGTTGGGAAAATTGACTGGGAATCTGCGTGAAGGAAAAGATAAACCGAGTACTTGGGATCGATTATCCTGATTACAGCCAGAGTCGGACAAGCGTAATCAGTTCAGCTCGGCCGGCTGATGCCGAGTTTCTTCATCCGGGCTTCGAGGGTCGTCGCATTGAGACCGAGGATCTTGGCGGCACCCTTGTCGCCGCTGACACGCCAATTGGTCTGTTCCAACACCTCGACGATGTGCTGCCGTTCCATTTCCTCGAGTGTGAGGACTTTCCCATTACCGGAAGCCTTGCCGCTTGCGGGTGTCAACCACTCGATCGGCTCCAACTGAGGCCCTTCGCTCAAGATCACCGCCCGCTCGATCACATGCTCCAGCTCTCGGATATTGCCCGGCCATTGGTAGCGTTGCAGCGCACCGAGCATCTGTTCGGGAATACGGGTGATCTTCTTGCCGAGGTTGGCCGAACACTTCTGCACAAAATACTGCGCCAGCAACGGGATGTCGCCCTCGCGCTCCCGCAACGGAGGAAGATGGACGGGAAAGACGTTCAGACGATAATACAAATCAGGCCGGTACTGACCTGTCTTGGACAACTGCTCAAGATTGCGATTCGTCGCAGCGATGACACGCACATTCACTTTGAACGTCTGTGTGCCCCCAACCCGTTCAAATTCACCTTCTTGCAAGACACGCAGAAGCTTCGATTGCAGATCCAGCGGCAGTTCGCCGATTTCATCAAGAAAGATGGTCCCCTTGTCCGCCACCTCGAACCGGCCGATCTTCTTCATCAGCGCACCGGTGAAGGCGCCCTTCTCATGGCCAAAGAGTTCGCTTTCAATCAACCCGCCCGGAATGGCCGCACAATTCACTTTGACCAACGGCCTCCCCTTTCGCGGGCTCAAGTTGTGGATCGCCCGAGCGATCAGTTCCTTCCCCGTTCCGGTTTCACCAGTGATCAGCACCGTGGAATCAGTTGGAGCCACTCGTTCGACATTTTTCAATACCTTCTTGAGCGAGGTGGATAAACCGATCAGTTCTTCGAAGTTGTGCGTTCCCTTGATTTCTTCTTGCAGATATACGGCCTGCGCTTCCAGCCTGGCCTTTTCCTGCTCCATCAGCACTTGCTCGGTGATATCGAGGAACATCGTCCGGGTATAGGCGCCGCTTGGGTCCGGTCGCGACCACCAGCGAATCCACAGCGGCTTGCCGTTGTCCTTCCGGCGCAGTTCGAGAACCACGCCTTTGGTATCAATGCCCTTCCCGATAGAGTCGAACGCCTCTTTGAGGCGCCGTTGCGCATCCGGCGTATCGGGAATCAAGGTCTTCCCATACGTCCCCTCCACCTGCTCCAACGTCAGACCAAGCGTGTTGAGAGCGGCCTTGTTTGCGCGGATGAATTTCGAATCGAGCCCCTCGTTCACATAGGCGATCGGCGCCTCGTCGAACAGATCGCGCAACTGCTGCTCGTTCTCTTTCAATTGAAGTTCCATCTGGAGTCGTTCCAGCTCCGCGCCGACCCGGACTCCGAAGATCTTGAAGACGGACAAGACGCGCGGATCGTCGCGCATGGGCTTCGTATCCATCACGGCCAAATGCCCCATCACCGTGCGGGATCGGTCGAACACCGGAATCGCCAAATAGCTCTCGACGCCCAACGCTGCGAGATCGTCTCGATGGTCCGGAAAGAGATCCTGCACCTTCTCTGGAAACAAGCAGACCTCCCCGGACAGGACACGCTCACAAGGCGTGTGGGGCAAGTCATACTCGAAGGTATCGAGGAAGCCGTCGCCTTTCCAGAAGGCCAGCGTCCGCACGCGTGTGCGAGTCCCCTCCACGAATTTGGAGACGAAGGCATACCGTGTCTGAAGCGCCTCGGCCAGATTCTTGACGAGAGACGGGAAGAAAGCCGAGCCGATGACCGCCGCCGTCCCTTCGTCGATCTTGCGAAGCATGAGGTCGCTTTTCCGCAAGGCCTGCTCAAACCGCAACCGGTCGAACTCCGCCGACGCCCGCACGGCAAAAATACCGAGAATCGACAAGGCACGGACATGGTCCGGCATCGGCTTGGAATCCATGATGGCGAGATGTCCCACCACCCGGTTGCTGGAATCCACGATCGGCACTCCGCAATAGCTCTCGGCCTTGATCTCCTGAATGAGCGGGACCTGCGGATAGAGCGCCCGCAGCTGATCGGGATGATGGACACATTGTCGCGTCAACACCGTTTCACAGGGCCCCTGCGCCGGCACGTCAAACTGCGGCAATGGCTGTCCTTTGCCCCAACCGGCTTTGGAACGGAACCGGTCACCCGCTTCGTTGAGTTCGGAGATATAGGCGTAATCCACACCGAGAGCGGCGGCCAGTTGTTGCACCAGGGACGGGAAAAACTGCTCGCCGATCCTCGCCTCCAGGCCTTCGAGAATCTGGCGAAGAATCGCCCCGGTCTCCGCCCGCTCATCGAGTGCATGAAACTGAGAGGGACCGGGTTGCTGTTCAGAAGACGGCATCATCGGCACCCAGCAAGAGAATAGCCGAGGAAGGACTCAGGGCATCAGAGTCTAGCACTAGAGAGGAAACCGTGGCAACGCGAACGGTGGGGGTCCGGCACTACGGCAGCGCTCCCGATCACGAGCCTGGAACGGAGGTTCCGCATCCCGCACAGGATGGCATCATAGACCGGCCGGCCGGTTGAAGTTCGCTGGGAGGCGATGGCGGTCCAAGAAGGAGCCTTGCAACACGACTTTCTCGGTATTTTATAAGGATCTTCGGTGCCGCGAGGAAGAGGGCAACCATCATCATCCCTGCGACAGTCAACGGCCACTGGGCGCTGATGACGCTACTCCCCAAGTACGTGAAGGCAAAGGTCGGCGGGGCCATACCAAACAATGTGGCAAGGGCAAAAGTCTTCAGGGAGATGTTCGTCAGCCCCGCTCCGTAACTCACGACATCGAACGAAAAGATTGGGATCAGCCTTGCGAAAAACACTAATCCCATTAATTGGTGATCCGTACACATCTGGCAGAACACTGTCTCAAGCTTGAGTAGTTTGGACAGGACATCCCGACCCAACGCACGCGCGAGCAGAAAACAGATGATGGCGCCGATTTCAGCTCCAATCACGGCGTAGAGGGCGCCATAGAACGGACCAAAGACCGCCCCGGCGGCAAGATCCAGCGGCACACTCGGGATGGGAGGAATCAGAACGGCACAGGCCATGCTGCCGATCAACAGCAGCGGGGCCAATGGCCCAGATTCGCGCAGCCATTCGGTCAATACCGTCAAGGAGAGATACTGGTCATAATTAACAGAAGAGAGCCCCCAGCCGATGGTGCCGATGACGATTGCGGCCAGTCCGAGTTTGATCCAGGACGTCATACTGCGTGGTGTTCCGGTGACAGTGATCGTAGCGGGGCTCATGGTGACACAATTCGCAGAACATGCCCATCGGGGTCACGAACAAGCACGCCGGCCTTAAACCCTAAGGTTCCGTCCGGGATCGTGACGACCTGAGCCGAAACGAATTGCCCGATCCCGCGCAATTGTGACGCTGCAGCCTCCGCGTCGGACACCACCACGGTTGTCTGCCAATGCCAGAGATCGGTCGGATGCGAATCGGCGGGGAAGGGCCGACCCGCGGTCGGCAGCTCGTATTCCAAGAACTCGACACCGGGCGGACCCATCAGTGCGATCAGACCGGTCACACGTGCACGGGCGCCGGGGAGACTGTCGAGATGTTCCTGTTCCGTGCCCATGTTCAACGTGCCGCCCGCGACTGTGAGGCCAAGTAGGTCACGATAGAACTTGAGACTATGTTCCGTACTCCTCACCGTGATCGCGGTATGGTCAATGCCGAGAAATAAGTCGGTGTCTCCCCTCTTCTTCCATACCGGATGGCCTTTCCCTTCCGGGAACCAGAGCAGTTCGAGATTGTGTCCGTCCGGATCGCGGAACTTGATGGCCTTGATGCCGGCGGCTGTTTGGTTGGACTGGGGAATCGTCTGAGGCCTTGGTGAAATTTGGCGAACATGGTGCTTCCGCAATTGTGCCCAGGCGGCATCCATATCTCGTACGACGATGGCAAAGTGTTGGAACCAGAGATCGTGACTATAGGAAGGGACTGGGATGGGCCGCAGATCTGGAGGCGAGATAAACTGCGTCAGTTCGATCTGCTGCTCGCCCAATTGCATACGAACGATTCTTGCGCGCACGCCGAAACATCCATACAGTTGGTCGTACTCCGGTCCATCGACCTCCACGTCGCTGACAGGCTTGAACGTCAGCACATCACGGTAAAAGGCAACCGACCGGTCCATATCAGCGACCGTGAAGCCAATTGAGGCAATGGATTGAGCAGCAATGGCCGACGAAGCCGCGAGTGATGGGTGATGAGTGATAAGTACGCAGCAAAGTGCTGCGACTAGGACCAAGGATGAATTGAAGATCTTCCTCTTCACGGATCACTTGAGCCGTTCGAGAAGATGGTCTCCCACTCGCAACGCGTTGGCAATGATCGTCAGTGAAGGATTCACGGCCGAGCTGGAGACGAAGAAGCTGGCATCCACCACGTACAGATTGTCCAGATCATGGGCTTTGCAGTTCACATCCAGCACGCTGGTCTTGGGGTCACGGCCAAAGCGGACGGTGCCACATTGGTGTGCGGTCCCCGCGATGGGAATCTTTTTGCCGAAATAGAGATGCGTCGGCAGCAAATGGTCTTCACAACCCAGGTGATTGAGCATACTTTTGAGTTTGGCCGCCAAGCGCTGGTGCGCTTCGAGGTTGTTCTCCGTGTAGGCGAGCGTGATATTGCCATCCTGGCCGATGAGCACGCGGTTGTTTGGATCAGGCAGATCTTCTGACGTCATCCAGAAATCGAGCGAATGTTTCGCCGCGACATCGAGAGCCAGCCCCGGCGCAAAAGGCGGCGCCCCAAGCTTCAGCATCTCGAAGTCCTGCTTCCCGATCATCGAGATGTGGCCCATCGGGTAGTCCCAATCGGCAGAAGGAAAGTAAAAATCGTTCAAACCGATCGTCTTTTGAAAAACAGTCGGGTTGGGACGCTTCGAGATTGCGAGCATCGCCGAGTTGTTGTGGCACATGTAATGCCGACCCACCATGTCGGAGGAGTTCGCCAGACCGTTTGGGTGTTTGTCGTTCGCGGACTTGAGCAACAACGCCGCCGAATTGATGGCACCACAGGACACGACAACAATATCAGCCTGATACGTTTCGGTTTGTCCGTTGCGCTCGACGACTACGCCTGTGATGTCCCGTCCCGATGCACTCGTTTCTAACCGCGTGACCAATGCCCCAGTGACCAATGACACATTGGGATACTGCAATGCCGGATCGACACAGACGATTTGCGAATCGGCCTTGGCATTCAGCAAACAGGGAAAGCCATCACAGGTATTGCAACGAATACAGGCCCCTTTTTCTGGTTGCTGTTCGTTCAACATCACGCCAACAGGAAGATGAAAGGGCCTGTGTCCGCACTTTTGCCAGTCATCATGCAATTCTTGAACGCGAGGTTCGTGCGAGAGTGCCGGATACTTGTACGGGGCACTGGCTTTCGGTTCCGTTGGATCTTCGCCGCGATTGCCGTGCACGTGGTACAGATGCTCAGCCTGGGTGTAGTAAGGCTCAAGGTCGTCGTAGGAGATCGGCCATTCAGGCGAGATCCCACCGTGGTGCTTCACCTCGCCGAAGTCCTGTGCGCGCATCCGCAGCAAGGCCGCTCCGTAGACCTTGGAATTGCCGCCGACGTTGTAGTGGATGCCAGGGTGAAATGTGTTCCCGTTCTTATCCTTCCAGGTTTCCTTGGCCTTGTACTTGTTTTCGATGAAGACGTTTTTAGAGCTCCAGTTGCCCTTCTCACGTGGCAGATAGCCGCCGCGCTCCAACAAAAGGATCTTCTTTCCCGACGGCGCCAACTTATAGGCCAGCGTCCCCCCACCAGGACCAGTGCCAATGATAATGACGTCGAAGTGCGTCGACATGAGACAGAGTCGGTCAAACAGGCAGGTTCTTACAGAAAGGAAGGAGCGGCACCCCCCTATCACTCCTTTGCTCCCGGAGTGCCCACGCGGGAACAATCGTATGTACGTATAAAGGACGGTGCTCCCTCCATGGGCGCAGTAGGAGCGACAGGGGGTGCCATTCCAGCCAGGAAAGAGCGTCGCACACACTACTAGGGGAGGCAGTGTACGAGCAAGATTGGTAGGAGTATTTATATGTTTGGCCTGAACCGTCGCACAAATCGCAGGATAGCCCTGCCATCCTACCCCGACGGAGGGAGGGGAGACGGGAGCGAAGATGGAAGCTCCATGGTATCAGCTGGAAGTTCTCCGAATACCAACAGTGGTGGGGTTTCAGAGGAAGATGCGGAGCACGAAGCTTACTGGTTTGGCACCATGACCGTTGCCGCTTGTTTCACAAACGCAGCGCCAAGGTGATTTTCAATCATTTTGAAGGAGTTGGTGTTCATCAGTGCGTGCATATAACAATGGTGAACGGTCAACAGGATGTCCTGGAGCCTTGGGTCGGATTCAATTCGTTTGATGTTCAAGATCTTCTCGCATTCATCTACATGAATGTGGCGAGCGTGCGACTTGTTGCCTGTGTAATCGGTCAAATGCTCCACTGCTTTCCTTGCTTTCTCTGTTGCATCAGCTTGACCTTTAAACATGACCGTGGCCAGTTGTTCTTGCACGAAAGTATTTGACCACTCAATGGCATTTTCACATTGGCTCAAAAACGTCGGCCTGTATTGCCTGATAATCGATTGCCAGATCGGAATCTTATGCTGTTCATCCTTCACTTCCTCGCACGCCCGCTTGAATTCACTGATTACTCCATAAGCGGGCCAGCCATTTAGATGAGGATCAATGGGGCCAAGATTCGAGTGAAGTCCCATCCAGATTTCTTTGCTTGAACAGGCGATCATTGTTCCAGCCGACATTGCAATCTGGGGAACAAACGTACGGATATCTCTTTTGAAAATCTGATGCAAGTAGTCCACAATTGATTGCGTGGCAGATACACTGCCTCCAGGGGTGTGCAGTATGAGGTCAAGCCCCTTTCGCTTGTCGAGCTTGTGAACGGCCATCATGAAGCCGTTCTTATCTTCATCATTGATGTCAGACTGGACATCAGGCTTCGAAAGCCAGCCGGAATAATAGGCGATGATATTACGATTTGTGTGGCGATTGAACCGCTTGAGATACTTCCTGCGGATGATATCTACGGCAAACTTTGCTTCTCTGCCGTGGATTTGTTGGTAACGCTGGATCTCGCTGAGGACATCTTTCCAGTTAGGCATGAATCGCTAAATCTAGACAGGATCTTCGTAGGCGCCATATGTGGTAACAGTCCTTATCTGCTTGTAAGGACTAGGCTGGTGAAAGAACGTGGGTTGTTCTGGCTGGGCTTCGTCATTGTCCCCAAAAACCTCGCGGTATTGGTCCTCTACGGAAGTCTTTCCCTGCTTGGGGGTGGGTTTTGACTTGATAGGCATGGTGTGATCCTCCTCTTAAACAAGTTAGCATACTATTCGATTAGCGCAAGAAATTCTACTGGAGGTTGATGCCGCTCACTTTTTCATCTAACCTGGTGTAAAGATGAAGCAAGCACATTCATTTCGCGGCTTGCCCTGAGTTTCTCGAAGGACGCGCAGGGCCCTCGATTAAAACCACAATTTCATTGATCCTCCTGCGGTTTAGTTTTGAATAGACCTATCGGAATCGTCGTCTGATCAGTCCACTGTTGGACCGTAGGAGGATTTCATGGACCATTACCGCTCATGCATGATGGTGCTGGCCCTGGTTGCGCTTTCCGGATGCATCTCTCACCCGCAAACCGCCGAGGAGTTTCGGAAAGCTGTTCCCGGAGCCATGACAGCCAAGGTTGAAACCTTTGAGGTCGACCGTCCGTTCAACCAGGTGGCGAGCACGTTCGAAAAGATGGGGCCGAATTGCCTCTCGAAGACGATCAAAATGACTGAACACACCAAAACGAGTCATCACGTGGTTGTCACGACGTACAAGCCCACGGTGCTGGTGACGGGGAAGAAAGCCGAGTTGCATCTGCAGTTCCACCACGATCAGGGCGTCGTCGGTGTCAGCAAGGAGCCGCAAGGAGGTTATTATCTCCTGGTCGCCGACGCCCAACCTGTCACGCAAACCAAGACCCGCATCGATCTCTATCGTCCCTCAATGGGACACGGGGTCCTGATTCAGGCCGTAAAGAATTGGGCCACGGGAGAGAACATCGGATGCCCGGACTTAACGAAATGACGCTGCGCGGCTTAGGCATGACACAGAAGCGACCGCGCATATCAGGGAGCGGTACGGCCATCACGGTACTCCTGGCCGCTACCAGTCTCCTTCCAGGTTGCTCCGGTATCAAGACGTATGAGACCAGCGTCGCCAAAAACCTCCAGGTGCGTACTGCGACCGATGCAGGATCGTGGTTCTCGAGCATCCGCACGGCCGTCGATATTCATCGTGTGGGAAAGGATTGTACCACTGACTATGAGGGGACAGTTCAGCTCAATGAGCCCACGACGAGCATCGGTCTCACGCCGGATCGTTGGACTCATTTGGTGTTCGTCTTTGCCAGCTCTTCATTCTTGGCCAATAAGAGTGGCACCACGACGTACGAGACCCTGCTCAAGCCGCAACCGAACTATCACTATGCTGTCGCGGTGACCTATCGGAACGATATGTACAACGTCGCCATTCGCGAGATTCCACCAAATCGATCAACCGGACGCGAACTCGATCCAATTCCGTTGAGTTCCTGCCGGGAACGATCCGCTCAGAAATAGCCGTGGAGTGCCATCCCCATCTCGCGGCACGCGTCGGCTTCCCAAGTTTGACTCCGGCTGCTCTGAACAGTAGGCTGATTGCATGCGCCGCCGGAATGGTTTCATGCCGACGATATCCCTGGGGCTGATTGTGGCTGGCTCCCTGGTCTTATCCGCCTGTGCCGGGAGGGACTCGCGGGCGCCGCTCACCACCGTCCAATCAGTTGATCTGAATCGATATGCCGGAACCTGGTACGAGATTGCGCGGCTGCCGATGTGGTTCCAACGGCATTGCGTCGATTCGAAGGCGGTGTATACGAGTCGACCGGACGGCGCGATCGGGGTGCATAACCAATGCGTCACGGATACAGGCGGACTCGATCAGGCCGACGGGGTGGCCACCGTGGTCGATCCCAGGACCAACGCACGGCTGTCCGTCGTCTTCGACAATTTCTTTGCGCGTTTCTTTGGTTCGTCGCGCGAGGGCAATTATTGGATCATTGAGCTTGATCCGGACTATCAGGTCGCGATGGTCGGCACACCGGACCGCCGGTATTTGTGGATTCTGTCTCGCAAACCGGTTCTGGACAGACTCGTCTATCAACGTTATTTGGAGGGTGCGCAGGAGCTCGGCTTTCCCGTCTCAGATCTCATCCACACGAAGCGTACATATTAAAAAGGGACGTTCTGCATTCGCAGCGCGCGGCGGACTGGGCGGTAACCCTACTTGGGCGACCGTTCGGCAATTTTGAAGCGACGTTTGAGTGCCTCCACGACCTGTTTTGCTTCTGCTTCATCGAGACCAGCGCCGAATCGATAGGTTTTGCCACCGGACTCGAACGCGATCACCCCACCACCGATGCCCCATAACTGAAGGGCGGACGTGATATCCATGGGATCGAATTTGTCTTGTCCCAGGCGCACGTCGTTTATCTGCATGAGGTCATAATCCTTGCCAAAACCGAATCCTCGAATCTCGCGCCGCGTGCTGAATATGGTTCCTCGCACGGTCACGGTCTCTTTCCCCATCACCTGCCACAACCAGGCGTAAATGGCCAACACTCCGCCGACCGTCCAGACGACAAACCATGCCAGGATGAGCCATTCTTCTCCCGGTTGAGGCGTGGCGTTCAAGAACTGGATGGGAGCCATGACTTCCCCCACGGCCCACCCGCAGACCCAAAATCCCAAGAAAATAATCACGAACAGGCTCCGCCGACAGGGAATAACAATGTGAAGCTCGTCGGGCTGATCAGTGATGGTAATTCGAGGGGTGGACGGTCGTCGCTTCGCCACGGGATCCTTCCTCCAACGTGACGACATTATTACATTCCCGATCAGGGGAAAAACAAACCAGAAAACAGACCAGGGAGATGCACAGCATCTCCCCGCCTTCACAGCAGAACCACCTTACCGGCTCATGGCCATACTGTCGTGCTTCATGCCGCTGTCGGCCTTCATGCCGTTCCCGCGAGATTCACCGGACGCCGTCACGATCGGCTTGGAGAACGACGCCTCTCCGAGCAATACTTCCGCATACGCACACCAGATCTGGACCTTGGCGACATCGTTGACCTGAACCGGCAAGGTAATCGTCCGGTTCTGTTTGTCGCCCTTGATGACGAGGCGATTCAAGAGATACACATTGCCCTTGGTGTCCACCACCTGCCAGTGCGGCGCGGGCGTGTCGGGAATCTTGAACTCCTCCGACCACGTCAAGGTGTCGGTGTTCCCGGACCGACTGTGGGTGGCGGTCCCGCTGTTGGCCTTCACCCCCTCGAACTTGCTGGTCGTATGCACATCGGCCGCAAACCCGTTGGATGCGACCAACAAACCGGTCGCGGCCACCAGAGATAAGAATCCCATCCTGACTGCGCGCTTGGTGCTCATCACGCCCTCCTTATGTGTTGTGTGATTAAAATCGTGAGATCCATCGGATCATCGTCATGGCCGTCAGTCGAATGGCAACGCGAGTCCTTACATACAAGGAGTGTATGGCTGATGGCCGATAGCACAAGCAGGAGACAACGCACCTGTACCTCGAAGGCATGTTTTGCGAATGACCAATTGACGGTTGACGAATGACGCGGCGTTCACGCCATGTAGCGGCAGCGGAAGATACGAATGCTTGCGGTTGACACCGGCCGTCGCCGCACGTAGCCTCTCCCGAAATCGCGGTCAGAACCGCACTGGCCAACACAGGATTGGGATGGACTGGTCACTCCTCATCGGGCTCCCTGTCGGTCTCGCACTGGTCGGAGCGGGATCCTACGGCTTGTATCGGCTGGTGCGCCGAACCAAGGAGCAGTTTGCTGCACAGCAACCCGCGCTTCGTGTTACCAACCTGTCGGCGCTGAACGCGGGCGATGTGCTCACACTGACTCCCGAACTTGATAATATCGGTTCTGGTACGGCGTATGATTGTGTGGTGCAACTGGGCGGCTGGGAGGGCAATTTTTCCGTCATGGCCATTTATCCCCATGGGCCACGGCATCGGAAACATGCCATCCCCATCGTATTGGGTCCCGATGCGCCGATCCGTGTTACGCGCCAGTCCAACGGCTATCTGCGGCTGGCCTGTCGCGATTGCTGGGGGTTGCTGCACGAATGCTGGTACCCCGTCACACAATCAAAAAATCCCGCCACGGCCCGTTACGACATTCAAATCGATCTCTCTCACCCCAACCTGACCGAACCTGCGCTCTCGTTCTGGAGCATGAGAAAATTGCTTCGGGATAACCCCGCTCAAGATTGAGCCGGAATGGCCGACAAGATCTGTAGCCCCCGGCACAGGTGCGCGTCGCGCCTGCCGGAAACTCTCCCAACGATTGACACAGGGTCATCGCCTGCTAGGCTGCGTTCGTATCCCTATGGCACGCACAAAGGTTGTCATTATCGGGGGCGGGTTCGGAGGCATGACGGCCGCGCGTTTCCTGCGCGATGCCGAGGTCGTCCTGATCGACCGGACGAATCACCATGTCTTTCAACCCTTGCTCTACCAAGTCGCCACGGCCGCACTCTCTCCCACCGACATCGCCTGGCCGTTGCGCACCCTGTTCCGTTCCCAACCCAATGTTCGCGTCGTCATGGATGACGTTGTGTCGATCGATCGTTCCGCGCGAGTTGTCCGCCTGCGGGATAGCGCCCCGATCGCCTTCGACACGTTGATTGTCGCCCCCGGATCGCGCCACGCATATTTTGGACACGATGAGTGGGAAGCACTGGCCCCTGGGCTGAAGACCATGGCGGATGCCGTGTATTTGCGCGAACGGATGTTGCTCGCCTTCGAAGAGGCGGAACGGCAACGGGCCGAGACCGGCATGCAGGATCGCCTCACATTTGTAATCGTCGGCGGAGGCCCAACGGGAGTGGAATTGGCCGGCTCGCTCATCGAGATCGGACGGAAGGCCATGGGGCCGGATTACCCTCACTTGCGTCTGGAAGACCTCTCCATCATCCTCGTGGAAGCCGGCCCACGCGTATTGCCGGGATTCGATCCTGCGCTCTCGGCAAAGGCCCTGACTGCGCTGGAACGCATGGGTGTGACGGTCAAACTGAATAATCCGGTCAGCGCCGTCCGCGCCGATGGGGTGATGGTCGGGAACGAATGGATCCCCTCCACCAACGTGGTGTGGGCAGCGGGCAACAAGGCCTCGCCTCTCTTGAATACCCTTGCCGTTCCCCGGGATGCGAACGGCCGGATCAAGGTCCGACCGGATTTGACGATTCCGGACGAGCCATGGATTTTCGTCATCGGCGACTCGGCCCATTGTCTCGACCGCGATGGGTCACCCTTGCCGGGAATCGCGCCGGTTGCCATGCGAGAAGGGCAGTACGTCGCCTCGGTGATCAACCAGAATCTTCCCCCGGACCAACGATCGCCGTTTACGTATACGGATCGCGGCATGTTGGCCACTATCGGCCGTGCCCAAGCCGTGGCGCAGATCGGGCCCATCCATGCATCCGGATTCCTGGCATGGGCTCTCTGGTGTATCGTCCACGTGTTCTTTCTCATTGGGCTCAGGAACCGGATCCGTGTGATGTCGGAATGGACGTGGTACTACCTCACCTTCAAGCCCGGGGCGAGATTGTTGTTCGAGCAGCCGGCCGGCCGGCCTCACAGTTCATCCACGCAGCAGACAGAAGCGACAGCCGTTGAAGACCGCGCACCCACCCGCCGCGCGGCGTAAGCGTCACCTTCCGAACTAGCCGTCTCGTAGGCCTTCACTATCATACGCAAGCAGGATAGAGTGCAGCCGTGAACGGCCGGAGCGCTGCATCATGACTCGCACACGGGTGGTCATTATCGGAGGCGGGTTCGGAGGCCTGGCCGCGGCTCGCGCGCTGCGGCACACCGAGGTCGTCCTGATCGATCGCACGAACCACCACCTCTTCCAGCCGTTGCTCTATCAGGTAGCCACCGCCGCCCTGTCCCCGAGCGACATCGCCTGGCCTCTGCGCTCCCTCTTTCGCTTACAGCCCAATGTGCGCGTGGTGCTGGATGATGCCGTCTCCATCGATCGAATGACACGGACGGTTCAGCTACAAGATAGCCCGCCGATCGCCTTCGACATCCTGATCGTCGCTGCAGGTTCGCGCCACGCCTATTTCGGACATGACGAATGGGAACGGTTTGCACCGGGCCTCAAGACGATGACCGATGCCGTCCGGCTGCGCGAACGGATGCTGCTGGCGTTCGAGGAATCGGAACGGCGCCGCGCCGCAACCGGCGCACAGGACCGTCTCACCTTCGTGATCGTGGGAGGAGGCCCGACGGGGGTGGAGTTGGCTGGATCGCTGGCGGAGTTCGGGCGCACGGCCATGGGACGGGACTTTCCCGCCCTGCATCTTGATGCCCTGTCCATCATCCTGGTTGAAGCCGGTCCGCGCATCCTGCCGGCGTTCGATCCCTCGCTCTCGGCAAAGGCCCTGACTGCGCTCGAACGCATGGGCGTGACCATCAAGTTGGATAGCCCGGTGCGTACCGTCGCTGCCGGTGGGGTGATGGCCGGACAGGAGTGGATTCCCACGGCGAATGTAATTTGGGCCGCGGGCAACAAGGCGTCGCCCCTGTTGACCACTCTTGCAGCCCCTCAGGATTCGTACGGGCGCGTCAAGGTCCGACCGGATCTGTCGATTCCGGACGATTCTTGGATCTTCGTCATCGGTGATGCCGCGCATTATCCCGGCGATGACGGGACTCCCTTGCCGGGAGTCGCTCCCGTCGCCGTGCAGCAAGGGCGGCATGTCGCCACGCTCATTGAGCGAGGCTTCGCCGCCGAACAGCGCCCGCCCTTCGTCTACCACGACCGCGGCATGCTGGCCACGATTGGCCGCGCACGGGCGGTCGTCCAAATCGGACCGCTTCGTGTGTCAGGATTTTTTGCCTGGCTGTTCTGGTGCCTTGTCCACATCTTCTTCCTCATCGGGTTCAGAAACCGAGTCCGTGTGATGTCGGAATGGCTGTGGTACTACCTCACCTTTAAGCCGGGGGCCGGCTTGCTGTTCGCCCAGACCGGAAAGCCCCGCAAGCAACCTGCCTCTGCCGATGGTTCACCGACACGAACGGACAACGTCCCGTAGCCGCATTACTCCACGTCCAGCCAGATTGCGGGATGCGTAGTCATTCGCTGGAATGTCTGGCGTTGCCCCTCGTCACAGGACCTGCACGATGAAACACTTCAGGTAGCGCGTTTCGGGCATGCTCGCCAGAATCGGATGATCGGCGCTTTGACCCCGTTGTTCAATCAACCGAATATCCCGTTTGGCATCGCGTGCTGCAAGGCGGATGCTCTTCCACAGATCTTCATCCGAGACGGGATGCGAACATGAGCTCGTCACCAGAAACCCTTCCGGCTTGAGCAGCTTTAAGCCCAGTAGATTCACATCCTTGTACCCGGTCAATGCACCAGCCAGGGCCTGTTGGCTGCGGGCAAAGGCCGGAGGATCGAGGACCACCAGGTCGTAACGTCGCCCCGCCTTCACCAGCTTCCGCATTTCCTCGAACGCATCGGCCTGGCGATAGATGCAGCGCCCCTCCACCTTGTTCATCGTGGCGTGTGTTCGGGCCATAGCCAGTGTGTCTTGACTGACATCGAGGCCTTCGACTGATGCCGCTCCAGCCAACGCGGCATGAATGCCGAACGCGCCGGTATGGCAAAACACTTCGAGCACGTCGGCTCCAGCCGCGAGTTTGGCGGCGGCCAGCCGATTTTCCCGTTGATCGCAAAACCAGCCGGTCTTCTGCCCCCGTTCGACATCGACCAGAAACTTCGCAGGCCCTTCCTGAATCTCGACTTGTGTCGGGCCGCTGCCTCGGAGAAATCCTCGTTCAAGCGGCAACCCTTCGAGCTGCCGGCTCTTGGCCTCGTTCCGCAGATAGACGGCTGCGACATTCAACTCCTGCATCAGCACGTCCGCCAAGAGTTCCTTCCGGCTATCCATGCCAAACGATAAACACTGCATGACCAGCAGCTGATCGTACCGATCCACGATCAATCCCGGCAGTCGATCGCCTTCAGCATAGATCAGCCGATAGGCATTGGACTGCGCGACCACTCGCTGCCGTAGGCGGATCGCCTGCTGAATTCTCCCCCGCCAGAACGTTTCGTCGATTGGCCGATCCTCGAATGTCAGGAGGCGGACTCGGATTTTCGAGGACGGGTTATAGAGACCACGTCCATAGAATTGCCCGTCAGCGGTCAAGACATCGACCAGGTCCCCGGCGGCTGCTTGACCGACGAGCGGTCCGACATGACCGGCAAAAAGCCAAAGTGGTCGCCCCTCCGGGAGGCGTCGTGACGTCAGGCGGACCTGGGCCATCGGTGTCATTCTTTGTTCTCCTGTACTAGCCCGCGTTATCCATGACCGCTTCTACTACAACCGCCGACACGCTACTACGACAAGCCTGGCCGCGAGTTTTCTGCGGCCAGGGTGCCCCTGACTGTGTGTGCTCGCATATCGGCGGTCGTCACCCCGATCATCACACGCTCAGTGCTTGACGAACTCCAGCCAGTATGTTCTTCTGATAACGCAGTGTGCCAACCGGCTGTGTGAGGATAAAGAAGAATGGGCGACAAAGCTACCATTGGTTCCGCGGTGTTAGATCGCCTGCATCGCCTGGGCGTCCGCCATATTTTCGGCATTCCCGGCGACTATGTGCTGTCGCTCTTCCAGCTGATCGAGGCGTCTCCCATCAAGCACATCGCCACGACCCGCGAAGATTGCGCAGGATTCGCCGCGGATGCCTATGCGCGGATCAACGGGATCGGGGCCGTCTGCGTCACGTATTGCGTCGGAGGGTTGAATACGGTCAATGCCATCGCCTGCGCCTATGCCGAGCGCTCACCGGTGGTGCTGTTGACCGGTTCGCCTGGGCTCTCGGAGCGGATACGCACGCCGTATCTGCACCATATGGTCAAGGATTTTTCAACGCAGCGCGAGGTGTTCGAACGCATGACGGTCGCCGCCGTGACGCTCGACGATCCGTTGACTGCTGAACGGGAAATGGACCGGGCCTTTGCCGCGCTGCTGCGTTATCGGCGGCCCATTTATTTGGAAATTCCGCGCGACATGGTCTTTACGCCGCTGGGCGGCGCGATGAAGCCGATCTGTCTGGAGGATGAGCCGAGCGATCCGGCCGCCCTGGAAGAAGCGGTGGGGGAAGTCCGCACCATGCTGGCTTCGGCGAAGCGACCGGCCATGCTGGTCGGCGCGGAGGTCGGCCGGTTCGGCCTGCAGGACGACCTCGCCAAGCTGGTGGAACGGATGAACATTCCGATTGCGTCGACCCTGTTGGGGAAATCCATTATTCGGGAAGACCATCCGCTCTATGTCGGTGTCTACGGCGGCCTCATCGGGCGCGACGACGTGCAGCAGTTCATCAACGATTCCGATTGCCTCTTGATCCTCGGTTCGATTCTCTCGGATGTCGAAGACCTGGACGCCCGTTCACCCTTGCTCGTCGAAGGCCGGACGATCCATGCGACGGCCGACCGCGTCGCCATCAAACACCACCGATATGAATCCATCAAGTTCCAAGACTTCGTGCAGGCCCTCGTGCAGGCGCCGCTCCCCTCCTTTCCGCTCCGGACCACTCCGGCACGGACCATGACTGTGTCCGCTCGTCAGGACCCCGATTCGCCGGTGACCCTTGAAAGCCTGTTTCGCCACCTCGATACCGTCTTAACGGACAAAACGGTGGTGATCGCCGATGTCGGCGAATCGCTTTTCGCCGCGGCCGATCTGCACGTGCGCCACCGTTTCGAATTTCTGTCGCCGGCCTACTATACGTCGATGGGCTTCGCCGTGCCCGCGGCGCTCGGCGCATCCTTCGCCGACCCCAGCCTGCGGCCCATCGTCCTCGTGGGAGACGGGGCCTTCCAAATGACCGGCACCGAGCTGGCCAGCTGCGTCCGCTACGGGCTGGCGCCCATCGTTGTTCTGTTGAACAACCGCGGCTATTCGACGGAGAGGGAAATTCTGGAAGGACCGTTCAACGACGTGCACGAGTGGCAGTACGAACGCCTCGTCGACGTGATCGGCGGCGGCGTGGGTTCGCGCGTGCGCACCCATCGCGAGTTTGAGACACGCCTGGCAGCCGCCTTCGCAGACCGGAGCCAGCCTCACCTGCTGAACGTCTTACTCAGCCCGGACGACCGTTCCCCCGGCATGGTGCGGCTTGCCCGACGCCTTGGTAAGAAACTCTCGACGGACAAACCCTAAGGCGGTTGCGGCGCCGACCCTCTCAAGCGGACGACGCCTTCTCCCCGACACTCTGCCGAGACTCGCCTAGTCTTCTTCTGGATTCACGATGTGAAGCCCCGCCGTCTTGGACGCAGCCAGCAGGTGCGTATCCGCGCTGACGACGGTGAGCCGAAGCGGTTTCAACTCCAAGGCCAGTGCCAGGTGCATCACTTGCTGTGACCGCAGAAACGGATACTCCAACACCAGTTCCTTGGTCTTCAAATACGTATCCAACGTCGGCACGATGAAGTGAAAGAGTCCCTGTTTTGACTCGACTTCGAACTTATAGAACACCGAATAACAGTCATCCCGCGTGATATGCCCCTCTTGCGCGCGCGTCGACATCATGGCGTAGAAATCCGTCACGGACCATGTCGGCACAACGGCGACCTTGCCACGTTTTACCAGCAACTTGTTCACGATACGCGTCCCACGCTCCATGCTGTATCGTTTGACGAGGGCGGTCGAGTCGAAATAATAGTACGGCATCTCCCTACATCCTCCCCTTTAGAATGAGCTCCGCCAACGGCCCTGGAAGCTTGGATAGGCGGTCTTGCAGCTCATCCAATGGGACCTCTTCGTACCCTTCTTTCCGCAACGTATCGGCAAGATTGCCCTGGTTGAACGCCGCCGTATCATCCTTCAGCCGCTCGTTCAACCGCCGCTTCGCCAGTCGGCTTGAGACCTTCTGCCCGGATTTCGTTAACCCGCGTCCTCTGCTGCGCGGCGCGCGGCCTATCACTTTCGGTCCAGTTGTACCCACAGGGTCCTCCCTCCTCGTTAAAGAAAACCGTTTGGCTGGTTATGGCTGCGCCCCTTCAGAAGGTGCTTCCCTGGGGCAGCCCCCTCCCCGTATTGCCGCCAAGTTCGGCAGTGCGGCTTCACCGAAAATATGTGCGGCAATCGCCTTGGCGACATCCGCTGACAGCTCATGCCGCATGACGCGCAACGCCTTGACCGTCGCTTCACGCTCCGTCAGATGGCCCTCCTTGCCGCTACGCGCGATCGCACCAATAACCCGGCTGGTAGCCACTTCGACCACGTCAAAATCACTGCACCAGCGGACGTATTTGAAATTCGGATCACGGACCTGAATGGGAACGAGTCGTGCCGTGCCGCGCACCAGCAGTTCCGGTGTCCGCCCCTCACCGCCCACCGTGTCGGTCACCACGTTCAGCCCTTCACGGAGCAGGCCCTCGGTCAACGCCCGCTCAATCGGTTCAACTTGATCTCCGGATACCTGAACGGTCAGCAGAAGATTGTGGGCAAGAAACTGTTCCAACTCATTGGACAATTCGTTCACCTGATAGGGAGCGGCCGTTCCACGCCCACTCGGACGGATCACGCGCAAGTCGGCATTGTAGGCTTCTCGCAAAACCAAGTTCCTGACGGCTCGCCGAAGACTGCGGATTTTGGCCAGCTTGTCGGAGGTCTGCCTCGACTCCACGACATCCGATTCGACCGCTCGATCCAGCGCCGCCACCCGTTCCATCACCGACGCATCCGCTTGAGGCCGGCTCATCACGGCCAGCGCATAATGCACGCCCTTGTTCGCGTCATACCAGGTCTCCGTGACCCTGACGTTCTCGAGCGCCTTGTCGGTTGAGACTTTGGTGACCGTATCGAGTGTCAGTCGCCGCTCGGCATTCGTCGCGCCGCGACTTTCGATCACGAGATAGGATTCCCAATCCTTGGCCTGCGCGGTGACTTCCGCTTTAAATATCCTCGCCACCGCCGCATAGGCTTGGTCCGCTGCGCCGTTCCGGTCGCCCGCTTGCCCGACACCGACCAAATATTGCGCCGGAGGATACTCGGTATCGGCGTCGTCGATCCATCCTGGTTTGGCGGTGCCACCGAACCAGGCACAGCCTGACGATAACAGGACAAAGAAACAGAGTCCGCTTACCGACATGGCACCGAACGGCGCGAAAGATCGAATGCTGCTCATCATTGCATGACACGCTGGAGGATAAACGCCGTTTGACCCGATGCGAGATCCAGCATCTGCTCTCCCCGCTCAATGGACGCCCGTTGGCCTGACGGCTGAATCGCCAACTGGTAGCGGCCCGCGGGTACCCAGGCCCGCGCCACATGGATTTCGTCCGGCAGTGTCTGCCAGCTCCGCTTGTCCGCTTCTTCCGACGCCACGGCCAGTCCCTTGGCCAGTATACCGACGAGAAGTCCGACCCAAGGCGCGGCATCGCGTCCCGCCGCTTGTTGGGCTCCGATGATCGCACCTTCTGCCAAGGCAAATTTTGAGGCAGCGCGCGCCAGCGCTTTGGCGGTGATGGCCGGCATACGATCATCCAAACTTTTCTCGGCTAATGCCGTCAGATTGTGTGCCGGCTCTGATCGCACTGTGAGAGAAGATCCTTGCGCATCCGTCAATGTCATGGTCTCGAACGGCACCTGAGTCTTCTGCGAAACCAGACGCGGCAATGCGACCCGCACCACCCGCCCGCTGAGCCCATAGAGCACACTGTCCATCGTGCGATCCCGGTAGCGAGAGGATTGGGACAGTCCGCGATTCAGCAACACCAATTGTAACGCATCTAAACTGATCGGGAGATCGATAAAGCGATCTTCTTTCCGTGGTGCGCGACCATTATAGCTGATCATGACGACTTGAGCGAGTTGCTGACGCGCCGAGGCGAGTTCCCACGCCACGTCGGGAAATCTTCTCCGGTAGGCGTCCAATTCGGTCGCCAAGCCAAGCGCCTCAGCCATACACAGCACATCGGCGAGCAACGACCGTGGTGGCGCGATCCGCGACAAGCCACGCATCGCCTCGTAGGCCTCGAGCGCATTACGATAGGCGATGAACGCGTTATTGAGATCGCCGGCCGCTTCATACAAGACTCCGCTCAGGTACCGGGCAAACCCGTCATTGCGATACCCACCCGACTCCTTGACCCGATCACTGAGCAGGTTCAAGCGGTGGTCGATGCGCCTTGCCTCGACGAGCGCTTCCTGCACATCTCCCTCCACCGCATAGTTCAATGCCTTCAGGACATTGAGCATGACGTGCTCATAGGCATCGCCCTCGTAGGGCAATGCGTTATCGCTGGTGAGAAACGCCGCGGTCTCGGACCGGATTGTTCTGGTGTAGAGCCGCTCGACGGCTTCTTCGGCCTGTTCCAAGGCCATCGTGCTTTGCCGATAGTCCCCGGCCAGCTGGAGCGTCAAGCCTCGGTCCATGCCATAGAGCACGCGGCTCTTGCCCCCATACTCTTTTTCGGCCTGTTCGACAATGGCCGCCGCTTGGGCCGGATTACCGGCGAGCAAATTCTGTTCAATGAGTGCGTAGCGATTCACCGAGGGGCCGCAGCCGCTCAGCAGGACCGCGGTGAGAACTGAGAAGCAGGAGATGGAATGGGCGAGGCGTAGGAGGAATGGGCTCAACGGGATTAGCGAAAACTAAAAGACCGTCCGTTTTTTCTCGACGACTTTCTTGATCTTCTTCTGCCCGTACCAGACCTTTGTATTATTCTCCAGATCGATCATGTGGAGATCGACTTGGTAAAACACCGCCTTGGTCCCGTCGGCTTCGTCCAGGATCGTAGCGATAGTACCTTTCATCATGTAGTCGGCCCCTATTTCCTTTCCGGGAGCCTTCTGCGTCTCTTCACTGGCGTAGACGGCCTGTTCCTTTCGTTCGGTCCGAATTTCGTCCCGCTCGCCCTTGCCGGCAACGAACGTGACCTTCTGGGAGTTCGTCAGCTCACGCTCCAAATCCGTGATGAAGGTCTGCACGCTGATGTGCTCATGGCTGCTGTTCAGTACCGTGCCGACGACGACGACCGGCTGGCGCCCCTTTGCCTGAGAAAAATTGCTGAGCCAGGGGTATTGCAACGCTTCCTTCACCATCGCCTCGGCCACCATCCGTGAGTCGGTATCGTTCCATCGGCCGCTCAGATCCGTCACCACACCGGCATCGACACGAGTCACTTTCAACTCATGTCCGCACCCAGCGAGAGCAAGGACCGAACACACTATGAGCGACAGGAGTCGGCGATGGGTCTGCATGACGTGAGCACTCCGTGCAAGGGTGGTAAACAAGCGGCGCTAGTTCGTGGCCCGCTTTTCTTCTTCTTTTTCCAGCCGCTCGAACAGGCGATCGGCATTCTTGCGAACATAGTCACGAACCTGCGCGTTGAGCTCCTTGGCCTTCTCCATATTGTTCTTCATCTCTTCCAGGCTGAGCTTCGTCAACACGTAGTAGGTGTTGGTTTCCTCGTCTTTATACCGATCGATGGGACGCACCCCGCTGAGTGTCACGGTGGTCACCGTCTTGATCGCCCGTTCGACGTTCTGCTCTTCAGTGTTCTTCGTAAAATCCCCCGCCGTCGTTGACGCGGCGTAGTCCCGCATCAGGTAGCCGGTATAGGTTTCAAAAGTCTTGGCGATTTCCGCCCGGGCACGATTCTCCGCCGCGTCCCATGCGAGGGGCTCATTCCGAACCCCCGTGACCGAGCCGACCCCATAGAACGCCTTGCTGTCCTTGTCATTCATCACACCGGAGCCCTTTTCCACCCACTTCGGAGGACCGCCACAGGCCGCGAGCCCTACGAGAAGAAGCACAGCGAGACCGCTCCCGATTACCCGCGTTCCCATCGCCTGCGACCTCATCATATGATCCTCCTTCGTCAAAAACTGTTGTGCTGTTGCTCTGAAAAGCGTTGCGGAGCAATTGCGGATTCATGCTAACATGCGTTCCTACTTCCGTCAACGAAACGTACCGTCATCGTTGAGAATCATGAGAACGTTCTCATGGTTCGATCTTTCAGTAATATCTCGTGACAAGGACAGAGGAGGATGGAACGCGCATGGCCGACATTCAGATTAAGGACGGTATCATTACCATCGCCAATCTTGATATCCAAGACCCCAATATTGCTGCCATCTTGGCCGCCTATCCGCCAGCACGTTGGGCGGAAATCACCCGCCGCGCCCTCAAGATAGGTCTGGGTTATCTGAAAGGTGGGGAAAAGGACTAAGGCGTGGTCTTGGTCGCGCGATCCGCTTCGGTGACGGCCTTGCGTCCTTCGACCAGCACCGTATCCCCGTCACCGTCGATCCGCACACTGGCCGGATGCTGCCTCCCTTTCGAGGCTTCCTGCACCTGTTGCGTCACATACGTCCCCAATTCGGAGGCCATTAGCCACCCATTCTTGTCCACATCGGCCGCACCCGCGAGCCCTGCCAACAACGCCTGCACGAAAAGGCTTTTCCCCTCGGAACGGGACGAGGACTCGCCCTTTCCCGCAGCACTGATCACCTGGACTGCGCGCCGATCCATCTCATCTTCCGGCTCCAGCCGACCTTCAAGCGACAGCTCCCGAGACGCCGTCATCTCCCATCCGAAGACCGGTGCATCCAATATCAGGAGGGTGTGTTTCGACGCGGACCGCCTGGTAAATTCCTTGAGATGCTCGACCGTCACCGCTTTCGCCGGGTTATTGACCTGTGCGTCCAGCGGCACGAGGTAGCTCCGGTCTTCCCCCTCGGCATCTGGTGCCGCTCCTGCGTGGCCCGCATAAAAAATCACCAGCCGGTCCATGCGGCCGACTTTTCTCGGCAAGATATCGGTCAAGACTTGATGCAACCGGCGAGAGACCGCATCCTTCTCATAGATCTCGATCACCTCGTCGAACCCCAGCTTCCGAAAAGCCTGCGCTACCTGCTTCGCATCGTTGACTGCCCCCTGGATGGGCGGCGCCACGATATAGTTCTCGATCCCGATCACGATCGCCCACGACTTGTAATAGAGACCTTCCGGCTTTCCCAGTTGCGCGTGCGCGGTCGGACGCGCGCCGTAGGAAACCACGCCCAACACATGGCCCGCAACGAGCACGGCAATCCCAAGAATGTACACAAATTGTTTCATATGGTTGCGCCTATTAGTTCAGGGTGAGCCTACCGTCGGCTTTCAATGGCTGTCAAGAAATCCGACGGGAACCGGCTCTTCAGGCCACGACCTGAAAAATTACACCGGATTCTTGCAGGCGCTTCGAGGTTTCTCCATAATGCCCCATCAGACTATCAGACTCCGCAAAGCAGGAGGCACCGTCTATGAGTGAGCAGATCGAAACCCTGTTGAAGGAAAGCCGAACATACCGGCCAACCCCCAAAACCATCGCGGACGCCTACATCAAGGACTACGAGGCCGAGTACAAGAAGTCCATTGCCGATCCCGAAGCTTTTTGGGGCAATGCCGCAAAAGAGCTGGAGTGGTTCTCCCCCTGGAGCAAAGTCCTCGATTGGAACTACCCCTGGGCCAAATGGTTTGTCGGCGCGACCTGCAACATCGCCTACAATTGCCTGGACCGCCACGTCAAGACCTGGCGCAAGAACAAGGTCGCGTTGATTTGGGTGGGTGAACACGATCAGGAACGAGTGTTCACGTATGGAGAGCTCTACCGGCAGGTCAATCGCTGCGCCAACGCCCTGAAAAAGCTCGGCTTGGTCAAGGGCGATCGGGTCACCATCTATCTCCCCAAAATTCCCGAACAGGTTGTCGCCATGCTGGCCTGCGCGAGAATCGGCCTCGTCCATAGTGTGGTCTATTCGGGATTCAGCGCGCCTGCGCTTGCCAGCCGCATTCACGATGCCGAAGCCAAGGTGGTCATCACCGCCGACGTGGGGTTTGATCGAGGCAAGGTGCTCCCTTTGAAGCCGGTCGTGGACGAAGCCCTGAAGACCTGCCCCACCGTCAATCATGTGGTGGTCGTGCGCCGTCAGACTCCAGCGCAGCCTCTGTCCGCGCCAAAGGAACTCGATTGGACCGACTGGGTCAAAGCCGAGCGGGCCGTCTGCGAAGCAGAACGACTGGACTCCGAGACCCCTTTGTACATTCTGTATACGTCAGGCACGACCGGCAAGCCGAAGGGTGTGGTCCATGTCCACGGCGGCTACATGGTCGGCACCTATACGACCACGAAATATGTGTTCGACATGAAAGACAACGATGTGTACTTTTGCGTCGCCGATCCAGGCTGGGTCACCGGCCACAGCTACATCGTGTACGGCCCGCTCCTCAACGGCGCGACGATCTTGACCGCGGAAGGCAAACCGGATTATCCGACACCCGGCCGCTGGTGGGATTTGATCGAGCGATACGGCGTCTCGATCTTTTACACGACTCCGACCGCGATTCGACTGCTCATGCGCTACGGGGAAGAGTGGCCCTCGAAGTTCGACCTCTCATCGCTACGCATCCTTGGCAGCGTCGGTGAACCGATCAATCCGGAAGCCTGGGAGTGGTATCACCGGGTGACGGGCGGGGATAAACCGATCATGGACACCTGGTGGCAGACAGAGACCGGCGCCATTCTCATCACTCCCCTGCCGACCGTCCCACTCAAACCTGGCTCCGCCACCCGGCCTTTTTTAGGTATCGAGGCAGACGTTGTGGACCGGGAAGGCAACAGCCTGCCCGCCAATGCCGGCGGCTTCGCCGTCATCAAGAAACCGTGGCCGTCCATGATGCGCACCATTTATAAGGATCCGGAGCGGTACAAGACCTACTGGAACACGATCCCCAATTGCTATGCCGCAGGCGACGTGTGCCATAAGGACGCGGACGGCTACATGTGGTTCATGGGCCGGGCCGACGACGTCATCAAAGTCGCGGGAAACCGGCTGGGCACCGCCGAAGTGGAAAGCGCCTTGGTCAGTCATCACGCGGTTGCAGAGGCCGCCGTCATCGGCAAGCCGCATAAGACCGTCGGCGAATCCATCAAGGCCTTCATCATCTTGAAACAGGGAGAAACGGAGAGCCCGGCATTGATCAAGTCAATCAAAGATCAGGTGCTGAAGGAGTTGGGCAAGATCGGCGTCCCGTCCGAGATCGACATCGTGGCTTCACTTCCGAAAACTCGGTCCGGCAAGATCATGCGCAGAGTGCTGAAAGCGAAGGAACTCGGGCAAGACCCGGGAGATATTTCGACGATCGAGGAGTGACGAGATTGGGAAGGGGTGGACGCAAACCAGGCGAGCCGATCTACCTACGACGGCACATGATCGCGCTCGCCCTGGCCGTGGGCCTGCCGGTTGTTCTGCTGCAACTGTACAAGATCTATATCGGCCCGGTGAGCTTCGACGCACAAATTGGGTTTGGGCTTCTCATTTCAATCCTGGCCGGGTTCATCCTCTCTCGTGTTTACCGTTCGTCGGCTCAAAACGAGCCGTAATACGGCTCACAACGGAGGAGTTGTTATGCTACTCTCAAACCGATTCGTGAATTGGGATGCTGAAGAAGATCGAGTACTGGCCTGCCTGGCCAAAATTCGAGAACAAACCCTCAACCAAGAGAAAGCGCTGACGCACGATCAAGCTTGGGGATCTCTTAAGCGATCAAAGCTATAAGTATCCTTCGAACTTCTGTATCACTACGCCGTCGCCACCGAAGATATTCCCCGCATCCCCTCGAACCTTCACCGCCAGATCGCCAAAGCCATTGAGTTGCGTCTGGCTCGCGCGCCACACCAATACGGCGCACCACTTCGCAAAACATTACGAGGATATTGGAAGCTCCGCGTCGGGGATTATCGCGTCGTCTACCAGATTGAAGGAAACGAGGTTTGGATCCTGGGCATTCAGCACCGCAAGACGGTATACCAAGACATCCCGCAGAGACTTGGCGAATCGGAATAGTCGTCGCAGCACAACGACGAAATCAGATCGTGTGTTGTGCATCCGATAACTCAATAGTCAGACCAGACCCCGATTCCAGAACGGATTTGCGAGTCAGGCGTTTCAACTCGCAGAAGAATAATTAATACAAAACAAAGCCCGACCCCATCATTTATGAGACCGTTCATGCTATTGCAGACGCGAGGTGAGCGTGGTGACGATGCCTTCTACGAGGACCATGAGTTCATTCGTAAGCGCTAGCAAGGGCTTTCCCTCGCAGATTCCTGGCTCGTTCACAACTATGTCAAATCGAAACTGCTGCTTCGGGTTCGGCTCCTCATCAGGAGCACCAATGTATAGCTCAAAGCCAGGTTGCAGCGGAAACCCCTTGTCCGCCGGATTTAAGTAGAGGTCCATCGCCTCAAAGGCGTTGACGGCACCTTCTGAAAACCTCCCGCGCAGATGACCCGCCATCAGCTGCCCCAGATTGATGCCACCGGCTTGAGACCCCACTGTCAATAGTAACCGGTGCTTTTCGATGTTATTCAGGCGGTAGAGGCTCCAGAGAGAATCATTGCCACCCTTGTAGGGCTTGAGGGCGTCAATGGCGGCAAACGTCGCTTCAGAGGCGCCTTGTATCTTTCCAGCCTTTTTAGATTTGTATTTCTGCAGGTCGTCGGCGATCGGGAAGTAGATCCAGTTTGGATTTGGGGGGTTGTCACTCGTGTCTCGACAGACGATCTGATAGGCCAAGTGATCTAGCGCGCTCATGAGGTTCTGAATGACGTCACCGGCAATCAATGGCAGGCAATCAGGCGTGGGCTCGACCTCGGTGACGTAGTAGATGAGTTTGCGGGTTGTCGTATCGTGCTTGTATCCCACCTTATAAGGCTTGGAATCCAAGAATGAGCGCAACTGCCGCTGCAGCTCCGCATCGTGCTCCTTGGCCCGTTTGATCTTTAGCACGATGTGTCTGAGTCTCTCGTCGATCGATGCCATAGCTTTACTCGCTAACTTCTCCTCTCGGCCCAACTATGTTTAGGTGCAACCAAAATGTAGAGCAGGTCTTGCAATCAAATCAGCCCGCGCTTCTGCAGGTAGTCTTTATCGATGACCGGGGTGGATTTGGGCAACTGGCTGCGCTCTTGAAGCAGCCGTTCGACGTACTTGCCGATCAGATCGATCTCAAGACTCACGGTATCTTTGACCTATTTCAGCCCGATCGAAGTCATTCTTGGATATGTGCTCTCAGGCAACATGCTGCTGAATGTGCCTCTCGATTTCTGGCCAAATTGTGCGCTTGGCTACTCGCAGGTCAAACTCTCCCTGGAGTCCGATCCAGAGATCCGATGACGTTCCCAAATACCGACTGAGCCGAAGTGCCGTATCGGCTGTAATGGCGCGCTTTCCATTGACGATAGCGCTAATCCTGCCTGGCGACACATGGATCTCGCGGGCAAGCCGGTTGATACTGATGTCCATGGGCTTCATGAACTCTTCGAACAAAATTTCCCCGGGATGTATCGGGTCCAGCAGTCGTTTTCGTGCCATATTACACCTCAATGGTAGTCCACAATCTCGACATCACGGGCATCGCCCTGAGCCCACACAAAACAAATCCTCCACTGATCGTTAATTCGAATGCTGTATTGCCCCTTCCGATTTCCACGCAAGGCTTCCAAGCGGTTTCCAGGCGGAACGCGCAGATCTTCTAGCGATTTTGCCCGATGGAGCAGCAACAGCTTTCGTCTGGCGATCCTCTCAAATGCGCGGAAGCGCGGCACCTCTTCATCGGCAAACAACGACTCGGTCGCCTTTGACCGAAATGACCGTATCATGAGACGTCAGTCTATTCCGCTACACGGCATAGGTCAAGCAGCCTATGTTGCACAGGCGAGCGCGTCAGGGAAAATACAACTGAACACGATAGGAGGAAGAACCACGGCCCAGTCGCAGCGATTAAATCAATCCCCGCTTTTGGAGGTAGTCTTTATCGATTACCGGGGTGGATTTGGGCAACTGGCTGCGTTCTTGGAGGAGCCGTTCGACGTACTTGCCGATGAGGTCGGACTCCAGATTTACGGGATCGTTCACCTGTTTGATGCCCAGTGTCGTCACTTTGGCCGTGTGCGGAATGATGGCGACGCTGAATCCCCGGTCGGTCACCTCGTTAATCGTCAGGCTGATGCCGTCTACGGTAATCGAGCCCTTCGCCACGCAATAGCGCAGAATCTCCGGAGGCGCCCCGATGGTCAACAGGATGGCATTGCCGTCCTGATGCCGGCTGCGGATCACACCGACCCCATCCACATGGCCGGCTACCAAATGGCCGCCGATGCGTTCATTGAGCCTCATCGCTCGCTCCAGGTTGACCGGTGTTCCCGCTGTGAAGCTGTTGAGCGTCGTGACCGACAAGGTTTCGGGCGAGACTTCCACGGAGAAGTCGCGCTCGCTTCTCGATACCACCGTGAGACAGGTTCCATTCACACTCACGCTGTCGCCGATCTTCAGGTCGCCCATCACAGTCGAGGCCAGGATGCTGAATCTGGTCCCCGCCAGTGTTTTTTCCTGCGAGGCGATGGCGCCCATTTCTTCGATAATACCGGTAAACATAATTGAGGTCCCCTTATTGCGCCGCCATTATAGCACCCTCCGACAGCCTATCGGCCTCTCATCGCGATCCAGAACACGCCACCCGCAACCAGTTGAATGCCCGCGATGATGGCAAACGCTTGCGAGTAACTCAGATTCGCAATCAGCACGCCCGCCAACAAGGGGCCGCTCGCATGGCCGATGTCCATGATCGTGCCCTGCATGCCCATGCCCGCTCCGAGTCGTTTGAACTCGGAACTGTCTGCCACCAGCGCCGAGGAGGACGAGGAAACCACCGCTTCGCCGAAACCAAATCCGGCGGACAACGCCACCAGGACCGCGAACATCGAGACCTGCGGGATACAGACGAATGTGCCCGCGCAGATCAGCAGGCCGATCATGATCAGCGGCTGCCGCCCTACCCGGTCGGACACGCGCCCCATGATCGGCTTGGAAAAGAACGACGTAAAGGCTTGGACGGTGAACAACAGACCGACCTCTCCCGGATTCAGCCCCGCCGAAACTCCGTATAGCGGCAAAAAGGCCATCAACGCGCCGTTGGCAATCATCTTGGCGCCATCGGTCATGCTGGTGATCAGCACGATCTTGTTCTTGGCCACGGCGGCAAATCCCCTCCACATCTCGTCCAACACGACCGCCACGCCCTTGTCCTTCCGCTGCGGTACCGCGACATCGAGATGCAGACTGTAGAACAGCGCCATCCCGATACAGCCGAACACACCGGCCGTAACGAACGCCGCGGAGAATCCCGCCGTGTGAATGAGATATCCGCCGAGAAAAGGTCCCAGCAGCGCGCCGGACTGCGTGCAGGCCGTATAGGTGCCGAGGGCTGCGCCGCGCCGTTCCCGATAGAGCTCCGCGACGGTAGCCAGAGCACTCGGAGCAAAAATCGCGGTGGCAAGACCGTGGAGAAACCGCAATGCCGTCAACGCATCCAAGTCCGTAATGAAGGGATAGAGAAACGGCGGCAACCCGAACGCCACCACACCGATCCGCAATAGCAACCGCCTTCCATAAATATCAGAGAGGGCACCGGACGGCAGCTTCAGCAACACGCCAGTCAAGGTCGAAACGGAGACGATCAGGCCAATTCGCTCCGGACTCGCACCGAGCGATTCAGCAAATAATGAGAGTGCGGGCATCCGCACCATGTTGTAGCTGATAAAAGAGAAGATGCCGACCGTACAGATGAGCAGGAAGCTCCGCGACGTGGTCATGGGGCAGGCAGGCTCCCCAGCGCCTGCCTCATGAACGCGACATCGGCGTCCGAAAGCGCAGGCGGCTCTATCGCTTTTGATAGGACGCGATCCGGCTGTTGCCGCATCGCCATCCCCAATCGATTGACGGTCTCCACGCCCTTTTTCAACTTCCCTCCCGCGATTCCTCCGATCAGCGGGCGCAGGAGCGAGACCAGTCCCGAAAGCAAGCGATTGTCCAACTTGGTGTAGGCCACCAATGTACTGTCTATCATTTCACGGCTCACCTGATCGCGCACCACATTCATTCTGAGGAAGACCACCGCTTTCCCTGAGATATGGTGAAGCAATCGGCCCTTATGTGTTCCCTCAAGAAAATAGATACGGGACGTCGCATCTTCATACACCAGTTCTACGATGCCCTTTGTCCCCTCGCCGTCATCGCCCCAGAAGCGGCCGGAGCCCCGGTATTCTGACGAATACAGACCGAAGCCGAGGCGATGGATCAATGTGGCGGCAAGAGGCGGGCGATCTAACAGATACCGATACATCGACTCGGATAAGGCGACCCGGACCGGCCCCACAGTGCTGGTAGTCGTGTAGTCGTGAACGATCGGCTGAAGCCGGCATGCCCACTCCCGATTGATCTTCTCGACGGGAAACACCATGCCGCCATGATGCGGCGAGAGCAGACAGCTGTCCGACCACCCAGGTCTCGCATACAGAACCAACTCCAGGCCTAGGGCAACGACCAACACCCCCACCCTGGTCGCCCACGCGCTCGGTGGATCGGAGACCCGTAATTCGGCACTCATGGCTGATTTGGAACCGTGATTGTGAGTTGAACGGAAAAGAGTTCTCGAGGATCTTGTCGCAACCTTGCCTGCCGAAGCAAGGTCTCCAGCGACGGTCTGACCACTCCGTTAAACGAGACCTGCCCATTGGTCAAAACCGTCACCGGCTTTGAGAGATCGACGAGCCGGTCATTCAAAAAGATGCTATAGCGCCGGACTCGTTCCGCGCTTACCTCAATACGATTCGTTCGCTTGATCGAGGCATCGAGCTTCGCGTATTCCCGGCGCGTGATCCTTTCATCCCGTTTATCGACCAGATCCTCTGAAAATGCAGCGATCGGGTCGGTCGACTCCAGACGCAACCAACTGAACGCCTGAAAGTGGGAGGCCTCCCGCACCACCGTCAGCCTGGCCGGCAACGGCTCTCGGCGCCGGCCATTGAGCCACGTCACAAGATCCGGCAACTCTTCTTTGGGAAAGTAGTGGCCGCCCGCCATCGGATGTTCACGTTCATGCTCACGATACATATACGAGTAGCCCAGCCGGTCCAGCTCACGCGAAATCGACCGGCTCAACTCTACCGGCATCACCTGGTCCTTCGCGCCATGAATGATGTAGATCGGGGTGTTGCGAAGATTCGCCAGGAACGGCATGAGGATGTCGTCGAGGCCGCTGGCCATCGGCGCGATCCCGGCAAACAATGGCGCATGGTGCATCCCCATCAGCCAGGTACCGATCCCTCCATTCGACATGCCCGTCAGAAAAATCCTGTCCGGATCGACGTGGTAGCGTGCGCGAAGCTCGCGGATCGTTGCCAAAACCAGCTCTTCAGCCCGCCGCGTGAACCAGGCGCCGGAAGGATAGGTCGGACAGGCCAGGAGATAGCCCTCGCCCAACCGCGCCTGCCATCGCTCGAGATAAGCATCCCCGGTGAAGCCTGCTCCGTGCAAACAGACCACCAATCCAATACTCTTTGAGGGGTCATATGTGGCTGGAATTGAGAGGGACAAGGGATAGGCTCGTCCGCGCACGACAACTTGTTCTTCAGGAAACATCCCGGTAGGTTGCGGCCCATAGACTCGTCCAGTATGGATGATGTCCGCAACCCGCTCGATGGACGCATTCGGATGGGCCTGAATGACTTTCAGAATGCGGTCGGCTTCTTCACTGTCCGTGACATCCAAATATTGGAAGACCGTCGCCGGAAGGTTCTTGGATTCATCCGCTGGGCCGGCGACAAGACTCGAACTGGCATGCACACAGCCCCATGAAAGAAGGAGCGCAACGAGGATGACGCCGATCACAGATCGCCTTCCAGGACGAGATCCTCCCCGATCGAACGAGTCTTCATGTTACGCAGCCGCAGTGCCGAGGCCAGGCTCGCCGGGCTCTTGCCGCCGATGACCCCCTTCGCATCAACGCCGCCGAGCAGTGCCGGCGCCACGTAGAGGCGAACGTGCTGGACAAGATGGGCCTTCAACATGGCTGCGTGAAGTTCGCCGCCGCCTTCCAAGAGGAGAGCAGTCACCCCACGTTGACCAAGTTCCCGCATCAAGGCAGGGAGAGAAACTTTCCCTCGCAGGCTGGGAAGAGTGAGCACTTCGACGCCGCGTTTCACAAGTTCCTGTCTCCGAGTGGCCTCGGCCGAATTAGTCGTGACTACCAGCGTCTTGGCCTGTTTCTGGCGAGAGAGCATCTGCGCCCTCAGAGGAATGCGCAATGAACTGTCCACGACTACCCGAAGCGGCTGTCTCGATGCCAATTTTCTCAGATGGGGACCCGTTCGAGCCGTCAGAGCAGGGTCGTCGGCCAGCACCGTACCAATCCCCACCAACACGGCGTCCATCTCGCTCCGAAGCTGATGAACCTCTTTCCGTGACTGCTTGCCGGTGATCCACTTCGACTCACCCGAGGCTGCCGCAATTTTTCCATCGAGCGTCATCCCGGCTTTCAGGATCACATAGGGGCGCTTTGTTGTGATCCAATGGACATAGGCCCGGTTTAGTTTCTCGGCCTCCAGCCGAGCGACGCCGACGGCAACGGAGAGTCCGGCCCGCCGGAGCGCCGCAGCCCCCTTCCCCTTCACTGATGGATTCGGATCGGTCATGGCAATGACCACGCGACGGACGCCGGAGCGAAGGATTTCAGGAACACAAGGGGGAGTTCGTTTCTTAAGATGACAGCAGGGTTCGAGCGTTACATAGAGCGTGGCGCCTTTGGCTCGGCGGCCAGCCTGTCGAAGCGCGGGAATTTCGGCATGAGGCAGGCCTGGGCGGAGATGAAACCCCTGCCCGACTATCCGGCCCTGTTTGACGACCAGAGCCCCGACCATCGGATTTGGACTGGCCGTAGCACGGCCCTTGGCCGCCAAGCGAAGGGCCAGGAACATGTAGTGGTAATCTTGTTGGCTGTTGGTCACCGTTTCTTGCGGGACGCCGCTTTCGACTTGGCGGAAGAGCGCGGTGATTTGGCTGCGGCCTTCTTTGCGTCGGCCTCAGCCAACGCGGCGTGCGCGGCGGCAAGCCGGGCGATTGCCACCCGATAGGGCGAACAGCTGACGTAATCCAATCCAATCTGGTGGCAAAACTCCACGGAGCTGGGATCGCCGCCGTGCTCGCCGCAAATGCCGAGCTTGATGCCGGGCCTGGTCTTTCGGCCGCCGCCAATAGCCTGCTTCATCAAGGACCCCACCCCTTCCCGATCTAGGGTGGCAAAGGGGTCGAATTCCATAATGTTCACCGTCCGGTAATAGTCGATGAACTTGGCCGCATCGTCGCGAGAGAATCCGAACGTCGTCTGCGTCAAATCGTTCGTGCCGAATGAGAAAAACTCCGCCTCTTCGGCAATCCGATCGGCGGTCACCGCCGCCCTCGGCAACTCAATCATCGTCCCGATCAGATAGGAGAGCTTGACGTTGTAGCGCTTCATCGTCTCTTGAGCGACTTCGCGCACGAGATCCTTTTGAGACTTCATTTCCGAGACCATGCCGACCAAGGGAATCATGATTTCCGGGACGATCTTCTTGCCTTCTTTCGCCAACTCGCAGGCCGCTTCCATAACCGCGCGCGCCTGCATGCGCGTGATCTCCGGCATCGTAATCCCCAGTCGGCATCCGCGCAGTCCCAACATCGGATTGAATTCATGCAACTCTTCAACGCGGGCCAGCAATCGACGCTTCTCGTCGAGCACGGCGCCGTCTTTTCCAGTCAACTCAAGCTGCGCGATCTCAACCATCAAGTCCTCCCGCTTGGGAAGAAACTCGTGGAGCGGTGGATCGAGGAAGCGAATGGTGACCGGATAGCCCTGCATCTCGCGGTAGAGTCCGATGAAATCCTGCCGTTGGAGCGGCAGAAGCTGATCGAGATATTTCTCGCGTTCTTCTTTCGTCCGAGCCAGGATCATTTTCTGCATGATCGGAATACGATCTTCCGCAAAAAACATGTGCTCCGTCCGGCACAGGCCGATCCCTTCGGCGCCGAACCCTCGGGCGATCTTCGCCTGTTCCGGAATGTCGGCGTTCGCCCGCACGTGAAGCCGCCGGAACTTGTCGGCCCATGACAGAATCGTTGCGAACCGTTGATACTTCTCGGACTTTTTCGGATCCAGCTTGCCCTGAATGACCTGAATGATCTCGGATTCGACAACCGGGATGTCGCCCTCGTACACGTTGCCCGTGGACCCGTTGATCGAGAGATAGTCCCCTTCGCGGAAGGTCTTGGCGCCGATCCTGACGCTCTGTCCCTCCAGCACTTCAACGGCCTCGCACCCGGCGACACAGACCTTGCCCATCTGGCGGGCGACGACGGCCGCATGCGACGTCATCCCTCCACGAGCCGTCAGGAATCCTGCGGCCGCATCCATCCCGTGAATATCGTCGGGGCTCGTTTCCTGCCTGACCAACACCACGCGATTGCCTGCCGCTTTCATTTCCACGGCCCGATCGGGCGTCAACGCAATCTTGCCCGCCGCCGCCCCGGGGCCGGCCGGCAATCCCTTACCGAGCGGGTTCGATTTCGCCTCTTCTTTCGAGTCAAAAATCGGGTAGAGATATTGCGCGAGCTGGTCCGGCCCGATGCGCTGCACCGCTTCCTGCTTGGAGATCAATCCCTCTTTCACCATATCAACGGCAATTTTGACCGCGGCGATGCCGGTCCGTTTGCCGACACGGGTCTGCAGCATGTAGAGCTTGCCCTCCTGGATGGTGAACTCCAGGTCGAGCATGTCGCGATAGTGTTTCTCGAGCTTCTTGTAGGTGTGTCCCAGTTCCTTGTACGCCTCCGGCACCTTTTTCGCGAGCTCGGTCACCGGCAACGGCGTTCTGATGCCGGCCACGACGTCCTCGCCTTGGGCATTCATCAAACATTCGCCGAAGAACGCATGGTCGCCTGAGCTGGGGCTGCGGGTGAAGGCGACGCCTGTGCCGCTCGTCTCGCCCATGTTGCCGAAGACCATCGCCACAACGTTGACCGCGGTGCCCCAGGAGTCCGGAATCCCGTACAACCGCCGATAGGTGATGGCCCGCGCGCCGAACCATGAGGAGAACACGGCGTTGATCGCCATACGCAATTGATCGAGTGGGTCGTCCGGAAAATCTTTCTTCGTTTCCTCCTTGATGAGCGCTTTGAAACTGGCGACCAACTCACGAAGATGCCGGGCATCGAGATGCGTCTCGTGAGCCACCCCCACTTCCGTCTTCTTATGTTTGAGGATGGCTTCGAAATG
>DCZO01000018.1:43842-84142 GCA_002331335.1 Nitrospira sp. UBA2082
AGTCCGACATTCAAGACTGTGTCCATCATGCCTGGCATTGATGCTCGGGCACCTGACCGGACCGACACCAGCAGCGGGCGTGCAGGATCGCCAAACCTCATACCCATCGAGCGTTCTACACGCTTGAGCGCCTGCAACGTAGCCTCCCACATTCCAGGAGGATATTTCTTGCCGATCTTGTAATATTCGACGCAGGCCTCGGTCGAAATCGTGAAGCCCGGCGGGACCGAGATGCCCAAATTGGTCATCTCCGCCAAGCCCGCCCCCTTGCCGCCAAGCAGCTCCTTCATGTTGGAGGTGCCGTCGGCCTTTCCGTCACCGAAGTAGTAGACGTATTTCTTTGCCACGCCTGCGTCTCCTTTGTGGAATTCGTTCTCGACGGGTTATGCCCCTTGAACCACAATCTGGGAAAAGTCCGCGAACGACATGAACAATTCATCCACGTCCTTCAGCAGCGACAACCGATTGCTGCGGACGGCCTTGTCGTCGGCATTGACCATCACGGCCGAGAAAAAATCGTCGATGGCCGGTTTGAGACGCACCAACGCCTCCAGCGCCCGCTCATATTCACCGGCTTTGACGGAGGCTTCGACCCGACTCCGTTCGTCTGTCACAGCCTTGTGCAGGGCAGACTCGGCAGCATGTTGAAACCGCACCTCCTCGACCGGCTCCCGGGTCCATTGCTCCTTACCGACCAACCGATGCGCCCGCTTGAACCCGACGATCAAGGGATCAAACTCCGCCCGTGTGGTGACGGTTTCAAGCGCTGTCATTTTGAGAACGAGATCGACAAGATCGATCGTCTTGCCGTGAGCCGACTTCAACACCGCCTCAATCACGTCGTCTCTCAACGCATGTACGATTCGGACGTAATGTCGAACCCGTTCGAAAACGAAATCCGTGATGCGCCTCTGTCCTTCCCGTTCAAAACCCGGCACGCTTTTGAATCCGTCCTTGGATACAAGGTTCATGGCATGATCAATATATGTCGCCAAGTCGGTCCGCATATTGGCTTCAAGCACGATCCGGACCACTGCCGTTGCGTGCCGACGTAACGCAAAGGGGTCCTCCGATCCGGTGGGGACAATGCCGACGTGAAAAAACGCCGCGATGGAATCCAGCCGGTCGGCGAGCGATAAGACGCGCCCCGCGACCGTCTTGGGCAATTCCCCTTCGATGGCCTTGGGAAGATACTGCTCTCGAATGGCTTGGGCCACTGCGTCCGATTCTCCCTCGTGCCGCGCGTATTCCCCGCCCATGATGCCTTGCAGCTCGGGAAACTCGCCGACGATCCCGGTCAAGAGATCGGCCTTGGCCAATGTCGCCGCCCGTTCACACGTTTGCCGTAACTCATCTTGTCCGGCAGCGAGATGCGCTGCAATGAACCCGGCCAGTTTTCTCACTCGTTCCTGCTTGTGCGCCATGGTGCCGAGCTTCTGGTGAAACGTAATCCCGCCCAACTTCTTCGCCCGCTCGTCAAGGCGCACCTTCCGATCTTCGTCGAAAAAGAACTTGGCATCGGCCAACCGTGCCGCCAGCACCCGTTCATTGCCTTCTCGAATCAGGGACATATCCTTGGCACGGTTGTTCGTCACGGTGATGAAGTGGGCTGCCAGTTTTCCCGTGCCCTTCTGGCGCAAGGAAAAGAATCCCTGATGTTCCTTCATTGACGTGATCAAAATCTCCTCCGGCACCTCCAGGTAGGCCTCCTTGAACGACCCGATAATCGCATGGGGCAGTTCCGTCGAATACACCGCCTGGTCAAGCAGGGCTTCGTCCTCGTTCAGCTGAAATCCGGTCTTGTGGCAAATGGCGGCGATCTGCTCTTCGATCAGCTTGCGGCGGCGCTGCGGGTCCGTGATCACACCCTGGCGCTCCAACGTACTCATATAGGAGGCGGCATCGCGGACAGAGACCCACTTCCCTCCCCCCACGACTCGATGGCCTTTCGTCTGATTCGTTGCCTTGATCCCGGCCGCTTCAATAGGCAGCACCGAGCCTCCGTAGAGCGCCACCACCCACCGGACCGGACGAGCGAAGCGCACGCCGGTTTCATTCCATTTCATCGCTTTGGGAAACGGGAGGCCCGACACCAGTTGCGGCAGCGTGTCGATAAGCACCGCGGGAGTCGGACGGCCTTCTTCACGTTTCACCGCAAACAGATACTCGCCTTTCGGAGTCTGGCGTACTTGTAAATCCTGAACCGCTACGCCCTGGCCAGCAGCAAATCCTATGGCGGCTTTGGTCGGTTGGCCGGCATGGTCGAACGCGACCGCCTTTGACGGTCCCATCGCTTCTTTGGTCATGGACGTCTGTTTCGCCGCCAGACCATCGACCACGATCGTCAGCCGACGCGGCGTCCCCATTGTACGGACAGATTGGAACGCAATCCGCTGATCGTTCAACAACCGTGCGGTTGACTCCTTGAGGGATGTCAGCGCGGGAACAATGAACTGATAGGGCAGCTCTTCCACACCGATTTCCAGTAGCAACTCGGCCACGGAAGGTGCGGACGTCCTTCTACCTCTCTTCGGCGCAGTAAGCGGACGTCTTGTCTTCTTTTGAGTCGCCATATCCTTTTACGTTCGGCCTGTCCCGGCCTTTGAGCGAGACCTGCCCGGCTTCACCCCGGCATGCGCGCGATTCAACAGCGGATGGCCCATGGCGGCCCGCTCCTCGATATAGCGCTCGGCGCATTGCCGGGCCAGTGCCCGCACTCTGGCAATGTAGCCGGTCCGCTCCGCGACGCTGATGGCGCCCCGCGCGTCCAAGAGATTGAATGCGTGCGACGACTTGATACAGTAGTCATACGCCGGCAGAGTCAGCCGCTTGTCGGTCTGCGCCAACAGCCGCTTGCACTCCGCTTCATATGATTGAAACAGCTGCATCAACATTGCTACATCGCCTTCTTCGAAATTGTACCGGGACCCCTGCACCTCGGTTTCATGATGAATATCGCCGTACTTGATCTTGTCCGTCCAAGCCAGATCGAACACGTTGTTCACTTGCTGCAAATACATGGCGATGCGCTCTGTGCCATAGGTGATTTCGCCCGTAATAGGACTCAGCTCGATCCCGCCGATTTCCTGAAAGTATGTGAACTGAGTGATTTCCATCCCATCCAAACGCACTTCCCACCCGAGCCCCCAGGCGCCGAGGGTCGGAGATTCCCAGTCGTCCTGAATGAAGCGGATGTCGTGCTGCTTGGGATCGATCCCCAATCGGGCCAGACTCTCCAGATAGAGCTCTTGGATATTGTCGGGGGACGGCTTGAGTACCACTTGATACTGATAATAGTGCTGCATGCGATTCGGATTTTCCCCATACCGCCCGTCCGTCGGACGGCGGCAGGGCTGCGCATAGGCTGCGCGCCACGGTTCCGGCCCAAGTGATCGGAGGAAGGTCGCAGGATGAAACGTGCCGGCCCCCATCTCCATATCATACGGTTGATGAACGACACAGCCGTGATCAGCCCAGAAGTGATGCAGTGTGAGGATCAGGTCTTGAAAATTCACGGAAGGTCCAACCTGAACGGGGCAAATAGCCGGACGGGGAATCCGTCCGACAAAATGAAGGGGCAAGCTAACAAGAATGCTTTTCTTCTGTCAAGCAACGTTCCCTCTGCGATCAATAGGTTGCGCATGATTTTGCCGACGCTCGTCACACGTCGTTACCACTCAAGGCGTCAGATACGGACAATCATGGGCATAAGTGAAGCTTGACAGTGGAGCGTGCGATAGTCTATTGCTCAAATTGTTGATTAACTCACTCATGTTTACCGCCTGAACGATGAAGTTCTCCAAGAAAAGCGAGTACGGTCTTCGCGCCCTCCTTGAACTCACACGCGCGTACGGATCCACCACTTTACAGCGCCACGACATCGCTGTTCGCCAACATATTCCCGTCGAGTTCCTAGAACAAATCCTACTCGCGCTCAAGCGAGCCGGGCTGCTTTCAAGTAAACGAGGCGCCAAGGGAGGGTATCGCCTCATCAAGCAGCCGAAAGACATTTCGCTGGGCTCCGTCATCCGCATTCTCGATGGCCCGCTCGCTCCGATCGGCTGTGTCAGCAAGACGGCCTACCAAAAATGCAGCGACTGTCCCTATGCCAACCACGCCCACTGCCCGGTGCAACAGGTCATGGGGTCGGTCCGGGACGCGATTGCCGATATCCTAGACAACTACACGTTGGCTGATTTTGCCGCAGGATCGAAACACACCTGAGCCATGGACGAACTCGTTCTCATCTCAATTACCTTTGTCGCCGCAGCGGTCAATGGCGCGCTGGGATACGGATTCTCCTCCATTACGGTTCCCATCGCTCTGCTGTTCTATACCAACCGAGTCCTGAATCCGGCCTTGGTCCTCGTTGAAATTGTCATCAACACCTACGTGCTCTTCATTAACCGGAGCAGCATCGGCAGTGTGATCTGGCGCGTTGCACCCATCGTAGGCGGTCTGGTTATCGGCGTCGCGGCTGGCAGCTACCTCCTGTCACTGGTCCATCCTGCTTGGGTCAAGTTCGTCACCTACTTCTTGCTGCTGCCTCTCATCCTTCTCCAAGCCGCCGGCATCCGAAAACCTATTCGAGCTGAAAAGGCTATTGCCGTACCGTTCGGAGCAGGACTCGGTATGCTTTATTCCATCACAACGATTTCCGGCCCCCCCTTGGCCCTCCTTTTCAACAATCAAGGCTATCCGAAGCAAGACTTCCGTGCCGCCCTGGGCATCATTCGACTGGCAGAATCTTCATTCACTGCCGTCGCCTATGTTTTTATCGGCTTCTATAACCACGAAGCGATGGAGCTGATTCCCCTCATTGCTCCCAGCGTCCTGCTGGGAATTCCTCTGGGAACCTTCCTCATCCGCTTGATGGACCCGGAGACGTTCAGACGAATTTGCATGGCGTTCGACGGGGTGATCGTCGGGTTCGGTCTTTCACGCGTCCTGGGTGAGCTTCACCTGGCCTCGGTCTTTACCACATACACCATCCTCTCCATTGTCATCGCGATCAACGGCTACTTGCTGTTCCGATTCTTCAAAAACCGTACGGTCCCCTAACCCAGATGGGGCTATTTCCCCTTCCCTTCACACAGTCGATGATCCATCCCGGCAAATTTTTCCGCTCTTCTCTTTTCCCCAATAGACCATGGACCATGAGTCGACCTATGTATAAGCTGCCGGAAAAATCCTACACAGGAGCGCGACGTTATTTTTCCGCATTTTACAAACTAGACTCCGCTCATCTCTGTAAATGATGACTGCTCTACCCTTCACATCAGGGATAATTCCACAAGTCACTGTGGAATTTCTTATATATTTTAATAGCTTTTGCGAGGCACCACTCTTGCTAGATGCTGGTGGCAATGCATCGCTCTTCCAACATAGCATTTCCGAAGTCCATCGTCGGCCAAGCCTGCGCGGTCGTCTTCAGCGCCTGCTTTCTTTCTCTGGCCGGATGCGGAGCCGGCGGAGAAGAGGGACCGACAATTTCGACGACTGCCACTCCCGCAGGAGCGGTAGCGCGCCTGGACTGGACACCAGTTGTGCCTTTACCAGGAGAGCCTCCCATCCTTGGTTATTACATTCATTATGGAAAAGGATCTCCTGGCCAAGCAGGCTCCTGCTCCTACGAAGACGTGAAATTCGTGAACACCCCGTCCGGCACCGTCACAGGCCTCGATATGGACAGTCGCTACTACTTTGCCGTGAGTGCCTATAATGGAGTCGAGGGCGCCTGCTCAAATGAGGTCTCGACCAACACATAGGCCATGTCTCTGCCCGGATTCTGTGTTCCTCGCGTCTCTTTTTTCACATCTCCCATCAGCTTCATTGACTCCCCTCAGCTGATTTGCTAGCTTCAGCCCCCGCGTGTGAATGCCAATAGTAAAAACCAACTCGAACTGGAAGACTCTATACGCATCGACTATTCTCCCGAAAGGAGTTCCCATGGCCGGCTCGACGACGTCGTCCACACTGCTCACCCTGCTCAACAATAAAGCGGCCTTGCTTCGCATTGAAAGCGTCCGGTCGACCAGTGAAGCAGGAAGTGGTCATCCATCCAGTTGTTGTTCCGCCGCCGACATCGTGGCAGCGCTCTTTTTCTCTGTCATGCGGTATGACCCTCGAAACCCGAAGGCTCCCAATAACGATCGATTCGTCCTGTCCAAAGGCCACGCAGCGCCGCTACTGTACGCTGCCTGGGCCGAGGCAGGCTTGTTCCCCAAGAGCGATCTCTTGAAGTTGCGTACATTGACGTCCGATCTCGAAGGCCACCCTACCCCCCGGCTGCCTTTCGTCGACATGGCGACCGGCTCCCTGGGCCAGGGACTGGCCGCCGGTATTGGGTTGGCGCTCAACGCCAAACGGCTTGAGAGAAACACAGCCCGCACCTATGTATTGATGGGTGACGGGGAATCGGTCGAAGGCTCCGTATGGGAATCGGTTGAGCTGGCACGGCAATTCAAGCTTGACAACCTCTGTGCCATCGTTGACGTCAATCGTTTGGGGCAAAGCGACCCGACGATGCTCCAGCATGACATGAAAGCCTACAAGTCTCGCTGGGCCGGGTTCGGGTGGAACGCCTTGGTGGTGGATGGACACAATCTCAAAGCCCTGCTTGCGGCATTCACGCTCGCCGCGAAGGCTAAAGGCAAACCCACGGTTCTGTTGGCCAAAACGTTCAAGGGCAAGGGGATCTCCTTCATGGAGAACCATCCCAGCTGGCATGGGAAACCGATCCCGAAGGGCGAGGAAACCCAGAAGGCCATCGACGAGCTGACGAAACGCATCAAGCCGACGAAGGCTGTTCCAAAATTCAAATTGCCTTCTGCGACATCCTCCCGTACACCATCAGCCAAACCCATGGCGCCCCCCGCCTACAAGATCGGCGACACTGTCGCCACGCGTGAAGCGTTCGGCACAGCGCTGGCGGCCTTAGGAGCGGCCGATCCCTCGGTCGTTGCCCTGGATGCCGATGTCAAGAATTCCACCTACACGGACAAATTTGGCAAGCAGTTTCCCGACCGTTTTTTCGAGAATTTTATCGCCGAGCAGAACATGCTGGGCGCCGCAGCCGGACTCTCCGCCTGCGGCAAGATTCCGTTCGCCGCCACCTTTGCCGCATTTTTCACGCGCGCCTACGACTTTATTCGCATGGCCGCCATCAGCGGAGCGAATATCAAGCTGGTCGGCACCCACGTCGGCGTGAGCATCGGCGAAGACGGGCCGTCGCAAATGGGATTGGAAGACATCGCCATGATGGCGGCGCAACCAGGCGTCACCGTCCTCTATCCATCAGATGGCACCTGCACCTACCGGCTCGTCGAAGCCGCTGCAAAGCACAAGGGGATGGTCTATATCCGTGCCGGCAGACCGAAAAGTCCGGTGCTCTATGACTCCGGGGAACAATTCCAAATCGGAGGCAGCAAAGTCCTTCGCCACAGCGCATCCGACATCCTGACCATCACCGCAGCGGGCGTCACCCTGTTCGAAGCATTGAAGGCCCATGATCAATTGAAAGCCGCGGGCATCGCTGTCCGTGTGATCGATCTGTACAGTATCGTTCCGATCGACCGCACGACCCTGTTGGACAGCGCCCGGGCAACACACGGCCGCATCCTGACGGTCGAAGATCATTACGCGCACGGAGGCCTGGGCGATGCCGTGCTCAGCGCAGTTGGAACCGAAGGGATCAAGGTCCACAAACTCGCAGTGCGCGTGATTCCGCACAGTGGTAAACCGGAAGAACTCGTGGATCACTTCGGAATCGGAGCCCGATCAATTGTGGAAACGGTCAAACAGATCGTAAAGTAATCCCTCGCGCATGCCGAGATAGCTTTCTGACGGACCTGCACGGAAGGGAGCCCCGTGGGGGAGGAGTGCTTCCTTAGACAGAGCAGATGGAAACCCTGGCGGCAGGACCAATTATTCGGTAAGATGTTTTCGGCACGGGGTGGTTGTGTGATAGTCCGCGCACATTATGCGATGATGAACGCAGCACTAAGATCTCAAGGGGCAGCATCACATTATTATTCGGGCAGGAAGAAAAGGAGGATTGAATGAGGCAGAGAACGGTTGGGTTGTCGGTCGTCGTAGCAGGATCCGCATTGTTATTATCTGTCGGCATGGGGTTCGCTGATGATGATCCCCCTTTGCCCCCGGTTCCAGCCGAGTATGCAGACAAAAAAATGCCGGCGGGCGGGTGGACGGATCCGAAGGCGATCGAAGAAGGCGAGCAGATTTACAAGGGCGATGTGAATCCGAACGTCAACTGTGGCAGCTGCCATGGCAAGGACGGTCAACCGGTCAAGAAGGGGGCGCGGGACATGCGTGACCCTAAAAATATCTGCCGTTGGTCCGACGCCTACTGGTTCTGGCGGATATCGGAAGGTATCCCGAAGACGAAAATGAAAGGTTTTAAGAACAGCCTGACAGAGGAGCAGATCTGGCATGTGATGGCATTTGAGAACATGTTCTCGAACGGGGGCAAGCCGCACGACCACTCGTGTTACAAACCGTAGTCATCCCGAACAGACTCGGGTCTGACATACCACGGGGGGAACGCGGGATTCCGCGCTCCCCCCGTGTCGTTCTTGAAGAAATTCCGACCGCCGATCAGGCTTCAGGATGGATTCGGCGCCATAATGACGAGTACCCTAAGCCGCCGGTCGGTATGGTTCTTCACTCCATGCTCTTCGCCTGCAGGCGCCATCGTACCTTGCCCGACTCCGAGCACCTGCTTCTCGGCACCAACTTGAAACGTCCCTGCTCCCTCCAGGACGAGATACACCTTATCCTGGGCTCCGTGAATGTGACCCTTCTGCTCCTGGCCCGGCTCGAAGCAATAGACGTCGCAGAACAACCGATCCGTCTCAAAGAGATTATTTTTTCTCATCTTTTCGAGGCTGTATTGTTGATAGTCCGCCAGACTGATCACCTTCATCACATCATCCCTCTTTTCTCCTGGCCCACACCCATTCGCGCGTCTGCAACAACGTCCGGTTAGGGCAGGCGGGACAGAGCCTTCTGATAGGAACTCTTGAGATCCTCAAGCGCAGAATTCACGTTCGTTTTCATAGCAGCCCACTTCGAGTCAGTCACCGCCCTCAGTTGCTCCAACTCATGCTTGGCCGCATCCTTTTTCATTTCCAACTCATCAATGGACTTCTGAAGGTTCGCTCTGGCTGCAGCCGACACCTCATGCCCCTTTCCCCGTAAGAGATTGATCTGTTTCTGAACAACGGCCAGTTCCTCCTGGGCCTTCCGCTGGAATGCTTCTTTTTGCTCAATCGTGTATTGTTTCGTCGCCTCCAGTGTTTCCTTCGCTTCCTTGGTAATCGTTTCCGTACCGGCGGATGATACACGCGCCGCCCCCATCACCAGGGCCATTCCCGCGATGGCAATCCAGACAATAGATCTCGAGCTATAGAGTCGAGCCCTCATACTCCCCTCCCATGTCCCCATACCGGCTTACGAGGCAAGTATAGTTGCCTGGCGTTGCAAAGTCACCAAGACCTCAGGGGATGCCTCTAAACTTTCGAGCACCACAAACCGAGAAAGGATGGCAATGACAACCATCCGAACACAACCGGCGAGGGACCGCCCCCATGCCCCCTGACATCCAAACGGCAACGACTCCGATTGAACAACTTGAGCGCAGTCTTCTTCACAAGCTTGAACAAGGCGAACTCGAGCTGCCGTTGCTGCCCCAAGTGGCAAACCAAGTAATGGCACTCACGTCGGATCCTGCTGCAGACGCGGCCAAGCTGTCGTCACTCATCCATCAGGATCAGGCACTGGCGGCGCATGTGCTGCGCATCGCCAACTCGCCCGCCTACATGCCACGCAGCCCTGTGGTCTCCCTTCAGCACGCCGTCGCCATGCTGGGCATCAATTTATTATCGGAAATTGCGTTTACCGCTTCATTGAAAGCCGGTGCCTTCCAGGTACCTGGCCACGAAGATGAGGTCAAACAACTCTGGCGGCACTCGCTGGCCAGCGGCGCCTTCGCCAAAGAAGTCGCCCGCGCACGTCGCGTGAACGTTGAAAGTGCCTTTCTCTGCGGCCTGTTGCACGCGATCGGAAAACCTGTCGTCCTGCGAACGGCAGCGGCCATCGCGCAGAAGCAGAACATCCCCGCTGACAAGCCCATGCTGCGCATGTTGATGAACGGGTATCACTCGCGCGTTGGATGTCTCATTGCCGACAAGTGGAGCCTTCCTAAACAGGTCGCCGAAGCGATCCAATATTACAGCGACTACGACCACGCCGTCTCGTTTCGGCAGGAGTGTCTGCTCACCTACGTCGCCGATCGGCTGGCGACCCATCTGTTGACTCCCGATGAGATGCCGGAAGACTCCTTGCGTGATCATCCCGTGTTCGCAGAGTTGAACCTTTACCCCAATGACATTGACCAACTCGTCGCCTGCAGGGACAAGGTCCTGGCGGTCGTGAATGCGATGAACCTATGAGCACACCGGCCACGTTTGACATCATCGTCATCGGAGCCGGCCCTGCCGGGCAGAAAGCGGCCATCCAGGGCGCGAAAGCCGGCAAGCGCGTGGCCCTCATCGAACGGGAGCGCGGCATTGGGGGCAGCTGCGTCTATCGCGGAACCATCCCCAGCAAAACGTTAAGGGAAAGCGCGCTCCACCTGGACCGGCTCAAACGTGCCGGCGAGGCCTTCGACTTCAGCCTGAAGCCGGATACCCAGATCGCAACCCTGCTCAGCCGGCTCGAAGACGTCGTCTCCGCGCACGATACGTTTATGAGCCGGCAGCTCAGACGCAACGGGATCTCCCTCTTTCACGGCCGCGCGCGCTTCATCGACGCACGCACGGTCGAGATGCAAACAGTCGACGGGGCCAGCCAGCGATTCACCGCCGGAGCCATCATCCTGGCCACCGGCTCCCGCCCCAGGACTCCGGACGGCATTCCCGTCGATCACGAACACATTCTCGACAGCGACTCGCTCCTTTCTATGATCTACCTGCCACACTCGCTGGCGATCATCGGCGGCGGCGTGATTGGATGCGAGTACGCTTCGATATTCTCGCTGCTCGGCGTCCAGGTGACACTGATCGATCGGGCACCCGCACCGCTTCAGTTCATGGACCACGAACTTGTCTCACACTTCGTCAGCATATTCGAACAGCGAGGCGGCCGTTATCTCGGGGGGCAAACAGTCACGGACGTTCGATGGGACGGCGTATCCCACGTCGTCACCACCCTGAAAGACGGGCCTCAGGTCAAAAGCGAGAAACTGTTGGTGGCTCTTGGCCGCCAGGCCAATGTCGAGGACCTCAATCTACCCGCAGCCGGCCTGGCGGTCACCTCGAAGGGTATCCTCTCGGCAAACCAGTTTTGTCAAACGGATATTCCGCACATCTATGCCGTTGGAGATATGGTCAGCGGGCCTGCTCTCGCATCGAAAGCCATGGAACAAGGTCGCAGGGCGGTTCGGCACGCCCTTGACCTGCCGATCGGCGATGCGGCTTCGACGATCCCGCTTGGTATTTACACTATCCCAGAAATGGCGAGTATCGGCTTGGACGAACAGAGCGCCCGTGAACGGTACCGGGAGCCGTTGATCGGACGGGCCAGATATGAAGAAGTCGCCCGGGCGCAGATATCAGGATCCGGACAAGGGTTGCTCAAGATGGTCGCGGACCCGTGTGGCGAGCAACTGCTTGGGGTGCAGATCGTAGGAGATTCGGCCACCGAATTGGTTCATATTGGGCAACTCGCGCTGCAACAGAGCGCCACAGTCGAGTCGTTCATCGACAACGTCTTCAACTTTCCCACCTACGCCGAAGCCTACCGCGTCGCCGCACTCGACATCGTCGGCCAAGCTGCCAAGCGCCGGACGGACCAGGCGGCGTGAGACTGCCCCCTGACCTGAAGGAAAAGACGGACAGTCTTTGTTCAAGCGGACATCTTGGAAAGGCTACGAAGCGGTCTCGCCCTGACGTGCTCGTTCATACGGCTGTCGCTCCAGCTCTTTGACGGTGAGCCGGAGTCTCGCCCAATCTTCCGGCGCAAGGTTGAGGAACTCCACGCCAAAGTTGCCGTCACGAGTCCAGCGGACGATCGCCTGCTTGACTTGCAGTGGCGGCTCTGAGTCCGAGATTTCTATGCGCAACTCCAGCGCCGTGCCGGGCTTGACCGGCGTTGAGGTGAAGATGCGGCACCCGCCGCTGGACAAGTTGTTCAGCAAGCCGACACCAGAGATGATATTGGCGGAACTGAACGAGCTACGGAAGTGCACGGAGAAACGCGGATCTTTTCGATTGTCCATATGGCGTTGCCTCACCCGAGAGCTGAGCCCTATCCTTTAATGTTACCGATCGGCCTGAGTTCTGCCACCTTTTTTGTGATTCCCGTTCGATCGACGGTCTCAACCACCTCGGAAATGTTCTTGTATGCAAAGCCCGCTTCTTCCGCCAGGCCAGACATCGAGACGGCCTTCACAAGAATCCCGCGCCGTTTCATGTCCTGCTGAAGCTGTTCCCCGCGGATCGACTTCTTGGCCTGCGCCCGTGACATCGTCCGTCCCGCCCCATGCATCGTGGATCCGAACGTCTCGTGCACCGCGCGGTCCGTGCCGACCAGCACATAGGAGCCGGTTTCCATCGATCCGCCACAGATCACCGGCTGCCCGATCTTCTGAAAATCACGCGGCACGTCCGGACTGCCGGGGCCGAATGATCTGGTCGCCCCTTTGCGATGCACCAGCAAGTTTCCTTCATGGTAGCGTTCGACTTTGGCGATGTTATGCGCCACGTCATACACCAACTCCATACCCAACTCTTCGGCCGACCGATCGAAGACTTGAGCGAACGCGCTGCGGATCTGATGTGTGATCACTTGGCGATTGGCGAACGCGGTGTTGGCCGCGCAATTCATCGCCGCGAAATAGTCCTGCCCCTCAGGCGAACGGAACGGGGCACAAGCCAGCTGCTGATCCTTCACCGTGATGCCGTAGCGGCGCATGGCTTTTTCGAAGGTCTTAAGATAGTCGCTCGCCACCTGATGGCCGAACCCGCGCGATCCGCAATGGACCATGACCACAATCTGATCCTGGCCGGTAAGGCCCAATACCGCCGCCGTCTCAGGATCGAATACCCGGTCGTTCGACACCACCTGGACTTCCAAATAATGATTGCCGGACCCCAGCGTCCCCAGCTGGTTGATACCCCGCCCCACCGCATGTTCGCTGACCGTGGAGGGATCGGCTCCCGCAATGCACCCGCCTTCTTCGATGTGCGCCAAATCCCGGTGCCACCCATACCCTTGTTCGATACACCAGCGGGCGCCACGCGTCATGACCGCGTCGAACGCATCCCGATTCAACCGGACGAATCCCCCCGCCCCCACCCCGGCCGGCACGCGGCGGAACAATTCAGTCATCAGGCGTTCCAGTTTCGGCTGCACGTCTTCCAACGTCAAGTCCGTGCGAATCAGACGCATGCCGCAGTTGACGTCATACCCCACGCCGCCCGGCGAGATGACGCCGGTCTCGAGGTCGAACGCCGCGACTCCGCCGATCGGAAACCCGTAGCCCCAATGCCCATCCGGCATGCAGAGCGCATAGCGCGTAATGCCGGGCATGCAGGCCACGTTCGTCACTTGATCGAAGACGCCGCGGTCCATCGATTGCAGAATACCCTGCGTCGCGTAAATTCTCGCCGGCACCACCATGCCGGACTTCTCCGTGGCGGGGATTTCCCATACCTCGTCGGTGATCCGGTTGACCCGCATCTCAGTGTTCAGCGTCATACGTCGACCACCACCCGCGCGTACCAGCGCGATCCTTCCTGTCTCACGTCATACAGATGTTTCGTGATCCCCTTCACATCGCTGCGAAGAGTCTGCATGGTCTGATCGACAGAAGCCCCGCGCAGGACCGCCTCCAGTCTCCAGGTTGATCCCTCCTGCCTCACGGAAAGCTCGGCGTCATGGAACACCACTCCGGCCGCGTCCTTCCAATACACGACGTCCGACAGCCAATCAAAGAGAAGATCGGCCGGATCCTCGCTGACTTTCTCCATCCGCCGCTCCCAGGTCGCAGCCACCGTCGCAGGATCGGCCAGGGTTTCAAGAAGCGCACCGGTTGCCGCGCAAAACAACTCCTCGACGGAATCGCCCTCCGCCTCGAAAGCCAGATCGGCCAGTGCAATGTCGTCGAGAAATTGAAAGGAATGGGCCATGCCCGCGCCACGACCTGCGGCTAGGATCCGGCCAGAGCACCGGCTCGGCTGGATAGAACGTATACCCGCCTGTCAGTCGAGCTGGAATTGCTTCGGAAAGTTCGTGAGATTCCGACACCCGTCGCGGGTCACCAGCACCATGTCTTCGATGCGGACGGCGCCAAGGCCGGGATAATACAGGCCCGGCTCCACCGTGACGACGTGCCCCTCCTGTAACAACGAGCCGGTGCGGCTGATCCGCGGCGCTTCGTGAATGTCGAGCCCGACTCCGTGGCCTGTTCCGTGAAAATAGCCCTGCATCCTGCCATTCACCATGCCCGTCTTGTAGCCGGCCTTCTCGAACCGCGCACAGATGCCTTGATGGATTTTCATGCCGTCGGCGCCGTCCTTGATCTTCGTGATGGCTTCTTCCTGCGCGTCCTTCACCGCCTGATACAGCTTCACCAACTCGGGACCGGGCGTGCCGCGCACCACCGTACGCGACATGTCGGCGAAGTATCGCGTCGCCGCGGAGCGGGGAAAGACGTCGAAGATGATGCTGCGGTGGGCCGGCAAGGGGCCACTGCCTTCGTTGTGCGGATCGCAGGCCTGCTCGCCGCCCGCCACGATCGTATGCTGGGCGATGCAGCCCCGCTCCATCAGGGCAACGTTGATGAGCTGCTTGACCCGCTCCGAAGTGACCGGCGCGCCGTCGAGCCACAACTGCCCCGCCTTGGTCTCCGTCCGGCGCAACATCGCATGGGCCGCAGCCACGGCTTCTTCCGTCGCGCGCTGTGCCTCTTCGATATGTCGCACTTCCTCCGCCGTTTTCACGACGCGCTGTTCGTAGAACGGATCGCGCTTCGGCTTCAGGCTGTATCCCAGCTCCTGCAAGCGTGTGGCATGGATGAACGGAAAATTCGCCGGTACCAGGAGCTGGCGGATTTTGGACTCTTTCAGGACCACGTGCACGATATCAACCGTCGTCGGAGCCTTGATACCCCGGCTTTTCGCTTTGCCTTCAACCTCGGAATAGGAGAGGACCCGATCGACCGTCGCCTGAGCCTTGGCGCGATCCATTTCGAGATCGCTCATCACCAACACCCGCTCGCCTTTGATCTCGAGGTAGATGAATGGATCCGGCGCCATGAATTTGGTCGCATAATACAAATTCGAATCCTGTTCGCTGGAGGCGATGAACAGGGTGGCGACGTCCGGCTGTGCAACGGAGGTGCGTTTCATGGATGGCGGCGCGTGAAGAAACCGGCTGACTTGTAGAATATCCGCATGTGTGTGGGCCCGATGCTAACATGCAGCCAGGGGTCGGTCAAGAAATGCGGGGAGTCGTGTGCTGAATTTGGTGCGTTGCCCCCGGTTGAGTAGCGATTACGTCTGACGGATGATATGGTGTGGTCGAGATGTTGACAGAGCCTCCATCCGACTCATATCTATGGAGAACAATTGCCCGTGGCAGCGTTGACAAATCAGGACGTACAAGGCGCGTGGTCAGCACTGACGCAGGAAGTCCGCACCGCCGTGCTGCTGACCATGCGACATGGACGTCCGTTCGGATCCCATGTGCCCTTTGTAGTTGGATCGGACTGGACCAGGGCCTATCTTCACCTCAGCAGGCTGGCACTGCACACGCAGCACCTGCTCACCGATCCCCAGGTTTCCCTGTTCATCGCTGAACCGGATGGGCCGGGCAAGAACCCTTTGGCGTTAAGACGGATGAATCTGCAGGGTGAAGCAGCGATCCTTTCGCCCCATGCGCCATCGTACAAAGCGATCAAGGAGCAATATCTCGCTCGATTTCCACAAGCCGAGATGATGTTCGGCTTCGGCGACTTTGCCCTGTGGGAGTTACGACTTGAGGACGCCCATTTCGTGCTCGGCTTCGGCCAAGCCTTTGTCGCGACCGCCGCCACTCCATCCCGGTGGGTGCATCAGAAAGTGGACCGACCGCCTTCTGAACAGGCCTGACGGCATGGCCTGTCCTTATTTCGCACCAGGTCACAGGCTCATGCGTGTCCACCTTCGTCTAACGCGATATATTCATCGATCAGCTGCTCCAGCTCATCCAGCTCCTGCTGCCGGACTTCCAGAAACCTGACCCCGAACGTTTGATCGTGAATCCATTGAACCTGTGCGTGTTCTATAAAGATCGGTGCGTCGGTGCCAGGAATGACCAGCTTCACGGTCACCTCCTTGCCGGGCTCCACCGTGAGCGAACTTTCAAACTTGGCCCCGCCGATCGACAGATCAATGGTCTCGCCTTCGATTTCGTGGGAATTCGCACAGAGCCAACTCTTGAGTTGGGCGTGAACCCGCCGATGCCGACGCCGTTCCATAGCTCCGTACCATACCTCTTTCAGGCGTGAAACGCACGGCAAACTTCATCCGCCTCTACTCTCTCGTTCCCTTGCAAGTCCCCAGCGCTTTCGTTATCGTAGCCCGCGATGGACCCACCCCGCTTGCGCCAACCACTCCTTGCCTGTGCAAGCGGTATTCTGCTACCCCTGTGCTTCCCTAATTTTGAATTCGAGTGGCTGGCTTGGATCGCGCTCATTCCCCTCCATCTTGCGCTCGATCAATGCTCACAACGCCGCGCGTTCTGGCTCGGATGGCTGACCGGCATCATCGCCTTCACCGGCATTATGGCCTGGGTCGTCACCGCCATGACGACCTACGGCAAGGTGCCGCTGCCCGCCAGCTATGCCATCCTGATACTGCTGACTACATACCTTGGAATCTATGTCGGGCTGTACAGTCTCTCCATCGTCTGGCTGCACAAGCTCATTCCACGATACGGCATTTTCTTCGCGCCCTGTTTCTGGGTTGCCTTCGAGTTGCTCCGCACGTATGCCCTTTCCGGACTTCCATGGTGCCTCCTCGGGTATTCACAATACCGGGAGCTGGACCTCATCCAGATCGCGGACCACACCGGAGTCTACGGCGTGTCGTTCTTGATCGTCTCGGTGAATGTGGCACTGGCCGAGTTGGTCCTCTGGCTGATGCCGTTCTTCCGAGGGTTTCACCCAGCCAAGCTGCCGTGGGAGTTGCTCACGGCAACGGCGGCCCTCATGGTGCTGTCATGGGTCTATAGCGCCAGCATGCTGTCGGAGGAGAGCCCAAAGCGCCCCCCCTCCTCTATTACCGTGGGCGTTGTCCAACCCAATATCGATCAAGCCGTGAAGTGGGATGCCTCATTCCGCGACGAGACGATGCGCCGGTTCGACCGCCTGACCGCCATGCTCGGCGCCGAAACGGATTTGATCGTGTGGCCTGAAGCCGCGACACCGTTCATTCTAGAGCGGGAGCGGGAATACCAGCTCCAGTTAATTGATTGGGCGGCGCGCGCGAAGGCCCCGATCCTCTTGGGGAGTCCGGCCTTGCGGTATTACCCGGATCGCAGGCCCTATCTATTGAACAGCGCCTATCTGCTGGGACCGGACGGCACCCTTCTGGGCCGGTACGACAAACACCACTTGGTGCCGTTCGGGGAATACATTCCGCTGAAAACATCGCTGTTGTTCTTCCTCGACAAGCTGGTGGAAGGGATCGGCGACTTCGAGGCAGGACCCGGCGCCACACTGCTGTCGTTCACCCCCAAATCGCTCAGCGGCGGCAATCCGTCCGGCTCGCGGCCCGTGAAGTTCGGCGTGGCCATCTGCTACGAAGTGATCTTCCCGGATCTGGTCCGCCAGTTCGCCGCCAACGGTGCCGAGTTTTTTGTCACGATCACGAACGACGGATGGTTCGGACCGTCGTCGGCGCCCGCGCAACACTTCTCCATGGTGGTCTTTCGCTCGGTGGAAAATCATCGGGCCTTCGCACGCTCCGCCAACACCGGGATCTCCGGTTTCATCGACCCCTTCGGCCGCATCCTGGACGCCACCCCGTTGTTCACGGAGCATGCGCTGCGGGCCTCCATTCCCGTCGGCTATTCCCGAACATTTTATAGCTGGTATGGAGATGTGTTTGCCTACGGCTGTGCTATAATCAGCGCGCTCTTGTGTCTGTACGGCTACTTCCGCACCAAGGAACCCGCCCCCGACACAACCGTCATTGAACCCGCGTAACCGAAGAAGGATCGTTTTATGTTGGATGAAGTGCAAGGTCGAGTCCGCGCCATCGGCGAACAAATCTCCGAGTTACGGGGGCATCTTTGACCTCGCCCGCATGACCGCCGACCTGCAAGAGTTGGAAGCCCAGATGGGGCAGCCGCACTTCTGGAGCGATGCCCGCACCGCTGCGGCCGTCAGCCGGAAGAAGGCCACGATCGAGCGCGAAGTAGAGACCTGGCGCGACATTGAAGCCAAGCTCGGCGATCTAAACGCCCTGCTGGAGCTGGCCGCCGAAAGCGGCGACGCCGGGCTTGAACAAGAACTGGCCACCGAACTGCACCGGTTGGAGCCGCGCGTGGCGGCCCTGCGTCTGGAAATACTCCTAGCCGGCGAACTGGACCCGAACAACGCCATCCTCGAAATCCATCCCGGCGCCGGCGGTACGGAATCGCAGGACTGGGCGCAAATGCTGCTGCGCATGTACGTGCGCTGGGCGGAGGCCAAGAAATTCAAAGTGGAGACTCTGGACTTGCTGGCGGGTGATGAAGCCGGCATCAAGAGCGTGACCCTCTCGATCACCGGCCCCTATGCCTACGGATATTTGAAGGCGGAAGCGGGAGTCCACCGACTGGTGCGCATTTCCCCGTTTGACTCTAATAAACGCCGGCATACGTCATTCGCATCTGTCTTCGTCTATCCGGAGCTGAGCGAAGATCTTGATGTCGCGATCGAGGAAAAAGATCTCCGCATCGACACCTTCCGTGCGGGCGGCGCCGGCGGCCAAAACGTTAACAAGGTGGAAACGGCGATCCGCATCACGCACTTGCCGACCGGAATCGTCGTGCAATGCCAGAACGAGCGATCGCAGCTGCAAAACCGTAACGGCGCAATGAAAATCTTGAAAGCCCGTCTGTTCGAACTGGAGCAGCAGAAAAAAGAGGCGGAGTTCAACGCGATCGTGGGCGAGAAGAAAGATATCGCGTGGGGCAGTCAAATCCGATCCTACGTGTTCCAACCGTATCAAATGGTCAAGGACCACCGGACCGCTCATGAAACCGGCGATGTCTCTTCCGTCATGGACGGAGAGATCGACGGATTCATCGAAGCCTATTTGAAGAAAAAACCGGTGAAAGGCAGTGACACACTCTCAGTCGTCGCCGAAGCCGACGATCTATGAAATCGGTTTCTCTGGTGCTTGGGTGTCCGGTTTATTTGGCACCGACAGACACACCAGACCAGACGGACCAAACACACTAGATAAACCATATAGACCAACTTAGACCGACTATGGATGAACTGAACGAACAGCGACAGCAGCGGATCAAGAAGCTCGACCAACTCCGCCAGGCCGGCGTGGCCCCGTACGGGTCCCGCTTCGAGGTGAAGGACAGGGCCGGACAGCTCATCTCGCTGCACGGGGAGAAGACCAAGGAGGTCCTCGAACAAGAACGCATTCCCTGTACGATCGCGGGCCGCGTCGTGGCCCTACGCCGTTTCGGCAAGGCCGGTTTCGCCGTGCTGCAAGACGGGTCCGACCGGCTCCAAGTCTATCTGAAGAAGGATCTGCTCTCGGAACAGGCCTACACCGTGACCGAGCAACTCGACCTCGGTGACTGGATCGGTGTCACGGGAATCCTGTTCCGCACCAAAACGAATGAGTTTACGGTCGAAGTGCATCAACTGACGTTTCTCAGTAAAGCGCTCCGCCCGCTCCCGGAAAAGTGGCACGGGCTCACCGACGTGGAAACCCGCTATCGGCAGCGCTACGTCGATCTTATCGCGAACCCGCAGGTGCATCAGATCTTCGCAGCCAGAAGCCGGATCATCGCCGGCATCCGGGCGTTTTTGATTGAACGGGGCTTCCTCGAAGTCGAAACACCGATGATGCATCCGATTCCCGGCGGCGCGGCGGCCAAACCCTTCGTCACGCACCACAACGCGCTCGGCGTCGACCTGTATCTGCGCATCGCGCCGGAACTCTATTTGAAACGCCTGATCGTCGGTGGATTCCCGCGGGTTTTCGAGATCAACCGGAACTTCCGGAACGAGGGCATCTCGACGATCCACAATCCCGAATTTACCATGCTGGAGTTCTACGTCTCGTACGCCGATTACCACGACCTGATCAGGCTGACCGAGGAGATGATTGCGACCCTCGCGCGACAGATTCTCGGGAGCACCGTCATCACGTATCAGGGCAAGGAGATCATTCTGACGCCCCCGTGGAGGCGCTGGTCCTATCACCAGGCCATTTGTGAAGTGAACGCACTCGACCCGTCCGTCCTGCGCGATCGAAACAAGGCGCTGGCTGCGGCCAAACAGCTGAACGTGCCGGTGGATCCCAAGGCGTCGCTGTTCAACATCGTCAACGAGATGTTCGAGGAGACCGTCGAGCCCAACCTCCAACAACCCACGTTCATTACGGACTACCCCATCGAAATCTCGCCGCTGGCCCGGCGTAAGGATTCGGACCCCACCCTGACCGACCGGTTCGAACTGTATATCGCCGGACGGGAGATCGCCAACGCCTTTTCCGAGTTGAACGACCCGCTGGACCAACGCGAGCGGTTCGAGGGCCAGGCGGTCCAGCGGGAAGCCGGCGACGAAGAAGCCCACCTGGTCGATGAGGACTTTCTCCGTGCACTGGAGTTCGGCATGCCGCCGACGGCAGGCGAAGGCATCGGCATCGACCGCCTGATCATGCTCTTTACCGATCAAGCGTCCATCCGCGACGTCGTCCTGTTCCCCCAGCTCAGGCCGGAAAAATGAACTTGATGCAGGTCGCTATGTCACAGGATGTTCAAACACGTCGTCCAGCAAGGCCGCAGCGAGTGAGAGGCCGAGGCGTACTCTTTGTGTTACGTCGAGGCTTTGAACGATGCGAGAACGAAGTTGGAGGCGTGTTTCAACATCCGGGCAGGCCGGAGAAATAGCGATGGCCCTCCCCTATGAGATTTTCGTCGGCCTCCGGTACTTGCGCGCCAAACGCCGCAACCGGACGATCTCGTTGAACACCTTCGTCTCGATCGCCGGCATCACGCTGGGCGTGGCGGCCTTGATCGGAACAGTCGGCATCATGACGGGATTCAAGGAAGATATTCAGGCCAAGATTCTGGGTACCACCGCGCACGTCATCGTCCAGGAGCGGATGAAAGAGAATGTCACGGACTATGATCCGCTGATTGAGAGAATACGCACCGTACCCGAGGTCGTGGCGGCCACGCCGTTCGTGCTCCGGCAAGTCCTTCTGACCACCCAATCAGGTGTACAGGGTATCGTCCTGCGGGGCATCGACCCGGAGCGCGAGGCGAAAGTCACCGAACTGGCCAAGAACATGTCGGCAGGGCAGCTGACGGACCTGCTCACACCGGTCAAGGTCAGACAGGCTCCGGTCGACGACCCGCAGGGAGAGCCCCAGGTGGTCGACAAGCCCGGCATCATTCTCGGCAAAGAACTGGCCATGCGCCTGGGTGTATTTCCCGGTGATACGCTCAACGTGGTATCGCCGGTCGGCCCGATCAGCGCGATGGGGATGGTCCCGAAAATCAGGACTTTCGCCGTCGTCGGACTGTTCCATTCCGGCATGTACGAATACGATTCCTCGCTCGCCTATATTGAACTTGCTGAAGCGCAGAAATTCTTCAACATGGGTGACGGTGTTTCCGGCATCGAAGTGAAAGTGACGGATGTGTTCCGCGCTGATGAGATCGCCCATACCATTGAACAAGTCCTGGGATTCAGCCACGGAGCCAGGGATTGGATGCAGATGAACCGCAATCTCTTCTCGGCCTTGAAACTTGAAAAAACCATGATGTTTCTGCTGCTCGTTCTCATCACCATCGTCGCATCGTTCAACATTGTGAGTACCCTCACGATGATCGTGACGGAGAAGCAAAAGGAGATCGCGATTCTCAAGGCAATGGGAGCCACCAGGCGCAGCATCCGGCGGATCTTCATGCTGAACGGCTTGATCATCGGGCTGTCCGGCACGGCTATCGGCATTCCGCTGGGGTATGCCTTTCTGTGGCTGATCGAGAGATTTTGGACCTTCGATGCAACGGTGTACTACATCTCGAAAATTCCCGTGCACGTCCTGGCCGAGGACGTACTGCTGGTGGCCGGATCAGCGATTCTGATCAGTTTCGCCGCCACCGTGTACCCGGCCAACCAAGCCGCCAAACTCGAGCCCGTTGCAGCGCTGCGGTACGAATGATCAAAGTCACCGAACTCCATAAATCTTTCTCGATGGGTTCCTACGACCTGCCGGTGCTCAAAGGCATCAATCTGGAGATTCAGCGTGGCGAGCTCATTGCAATCGTCGGCGCGTCCGGAGCCGGCAAGAGCACATTGCTCCACATCATCGGGACGCTCGACAAGCCCACCAGAGGCACTGTGACGTTCGACGGCCAAGACCTGTTCCAGTTGACAGAGAGCCAGCAAGCGGAGTTCCGCAACACACGCATCGGCTTCGTATTCCAGTTTCACCATTTGCTGCCGGAGTTCACGGCCCTGGAGAACGCCGGCATGCCGGCCCTGGTGCAACGGCGCGACGCCGCCTCCGTCGAAGCCGACGCCAAGGCTCTGCTTACGGAAGTCGGCCTCGGCAAGCGGCTCCACCACAAGCCGGGAGAGCTGTCCGGAGGAGAGCAGCAGCGGGTCGCGATGGCGCGGGCGCTGATGCAGAAGCCGGATTTGGTATTGGCCGACGAACCGACCGGCAATCTCGACACCCATAGCGGCGATGCCCTGTTCGGGCTGATGCGCGACCTGAATAAATCCCGTGGCACGACGTTCATCATCGTGACCCACAACGATAAACTGTCTGCCCAGGCAGACCGTATTGTTTACATGCAGGACGGGCTAGTCGTCTAATTGCAAAGATTGGTCGTGAGGAGGCGGATTTTTGGTTAGAATACGCCAGGCGTACGAAACATGGTGAGAATGAACCGAACCCTTCCATACCTGCTCCTGTCGGCCGCACTCGTCGGAATCCCAGCCCAAGCATTGGCGATGGAATTCGTGATCGCCGGGCCACGCGCGAGCGGCATGGGAGGCGCGGGCGTCGCGGTGACGACGGACTCCCTCGCCACTTATTGGAACCCGGCCGGCCTGGCGATGACGCAGACGGTGGACATCCGTATCCAGGGCAGCGGCCTCGCGATCGACCGCCGAGGTCTGGGTGAGGCCATCCGGGATTTGGAGGACTTCAATCCCAACGTGGTAACACCGGCCAATATCGCAAGCGCACAGGATATTGCCGCTCGCCTCAACCAGCCCGGTGCCACCTTGTCTGTGAATGGAGCCGCCGGTCTCTACCTCAAAGGCCATCTCGGCGAGCATGCCTTCGGGATCAATGTCTCGGATGTGGCAACCGGGGGCGGCTATATCAGCTCGCCGATTCAAGTTTCCGGCGTGGCTCCAATCTCCCTCACCGGCACAATGGCCTTGCGCGGATTTGAAGCCAGGCAATTGGCTTTTTCCTACGCCTATGCCTTTTCAGACAAGACGTTTGCGATCGGCGTCACCGCGAAGGTCATCCAGGGGGCGGCCTACTCCGGATCGGTCAATCTTCAGGGCGGCAGCGGCGTGACGATCACGAACCATTTCGGCAAACCGGAGATTTCCACGACGTATGGGATCGACCTGGGCGCCATTTATAAGCCCATGTCATGGATTCGGTTCGGCGTCGTGGCAAAGGATATCAACAAACCGGTGTTCGACGACACCGGCGGTGGAGAGATTAAGCTGGAACCGCAAGTTCGTGGAGGCCTGGCCCTGAATCCCTGGTCGACCCTGACCCTCACCGCCGACGTAGACATCACCAAGAACAAGACCCTGGTACCCGGCGTCAAAAGCCAGCTTTTGAGTTTGGGGGCGGAACAAACGTTTCTCTCCGAATTCCTCTCGCTGCGAATCGGCACGTTCAAGAATATGCAAGATGCCACCACGCCGTTCGTCCCCACGGCGGGCTTGGGCTTGCGATTATTCTTCCTGCGCGCCGACGTAGGGGGCGGTTATGACTTCCGCGAACAGGGTGCGCTCGTGTCCGGCTCGATTTCCGCAACGTTCTGACATGGTATACTGGAGTCCCATGTTACGCTCGGCACACAGACGACTCGGTTGGACCTTCGTCGGCCTCTTGCTGCTCGGCGGATGCAGCGGTTTGCAGGAGGCATGGGAAGGTCCGGGTGCCAAGGGATTCGCCCCTCAGGCCATCGCCGTGCTGCCTCCCATGGCCAGCCAATACGACAGCGCGCGTGAAGACATTCAAGAGGTCCTTGCCGTGGCGCTGCGGAGGCATGGTCACATCGAACGCGTCATGCTGCCCGAGAGTGTGACGGATATTTTTCAGAGTTCGAAGCCTGCGTTCGATTCGCTGGTTTTCTACTTCTCACGCTTGGAAATGACCGGCCAGTCCGACAAGGATTCGGCCATGGCGCTCGGCAAGGCCCTATCCGTTGATTCGTTCCTGGTGGTGCGGGTCAACTCGTGGGAGTATGTCCGTAAGGAAGGCGATAACGTGGGCCGGGTGGGATTGAGTCTGCGCCTCGTGGACGCAACGACCGGCACCACGGTATGGAAAGCGCGCCACGAACGGTCGAGCAGCTACATGTTCTTCAAGCCCAACCTCAAAGACATCGCCAAGGAACTCGCCCTGGAAATGATCTCCTACATGCCTCCCCAGCCGAAGCAGTGATTTCGTTCTTCCCCGGTTTATGGCACGGCAGAACCGGTCAACGCACCGCCTCACCCATGGCGGTTTTCAACGACCGCACAAACTCGGCGACATGCCCGACCATCCCGGGATCCTGTTGGTGGGACGCAATGCGTTTCACGATGGCGCTGCCGACGATGACGCCATCGGCCATTTTGGAGACCTGTGCGGCATCCTCCGGCGTCGCCACGCCAAACCCGACGGCGACCGGAGAGGCGGAGACTTTCTTCAGTTTCTGAACATTCTGCTGGATATCCGTCACATTGCTGAGCTTGGCCCCGGTAATGCCGGTCAACGAGACGTAATAGACAAATCCGTGCGATTCTTCCGCTACCAGCCTTCGCCGACTTGGCGTGCTGGTCGGTGCCAATAGAAAAATGAGCGGCAGGCCTGCGGCATCGGCCGGACCCTTGAGCGGTCCCGCTTCATCCGGCGGCATATCGGGGACGATCAATCCATCCACTCCGGCAGCCTTCGCAGCTCTGCAGAATTTCTCATACCCCATGGCGTGGATCGAGTTGTAGTACAGCATGAGGACGATCGGGATCTCTGTGCGCTGCCTGAGGGACTTCACAGAATCCAAGATCTTGCGTAGCGATGTGCCGCTCTTCAGCGCCCGCTCGGCGGCCTGCTGAATCACCGGCCCATCCGCAATCGGATCGGAGAACGGCACACCGAGCTCAATGATATCGGCGCCTGCCTGTTCTAAGGCCACGACCAGCTGTTCTGTCTCAGCCAATCCAGGGTCCCCCGCCATGAGATAGGCAATGAGGGCTTTCTCTCTCTTATCACGCAATCGTTGAAACGTGGTTTCCAGCCGCCCGCTCATAACTCCACTCCTCGCATCCTGGCCACTTGCTGGACGTCTTTATCCCCACGACCGGACAGGTTGGCGATGATCACTTGTGACTTCTTCAGCTTGGGGGCCAGTTTGATGACCTGTGCAATGGCATGGGCGCTTTCTAATGCGGGAACAATGCCTTCCTCACGAGCGAGGAGATCAAAGGCGGCCAATGCTTCAGTATCTGTGGCATAGGTGTAGTCGATGCGTCCCTGATCATGATAGAGACTATGTTCAGGGCCAACCGCTGCGTAGTCTAATCCGGCCGACACGGAATGGGTCAAATTGATCTGCCCATTTTCGTCTTGTAAGAGATAGGTCATGGTCCCTTGTAAGACACCCGGCTTCCCGCCGGAAAACCGCGCGGCATGCTTCCCGCTCAGAATCCCGCTCCCTCCGGCTTCGACGCCCACCATCTTCACCTTGCGATCACCAAGGAATGCATGAAAGAGCCCGATGGAATTGCTCCCACCCCCAACACAGGCCACGAGATAATCCGGCAGCTTCCCCTCCGCAGCCAGAATCTGTTTCCGTGCCTCTTTGCCAATGATTGCCTGAAAATCTCGGATCATCATGGGATAGGGATGCGCCCCGAGAACCGAACCGAGGATGTAATGGGTCGTGCGAACATTGGTGGTCCAATCGCGCATCGCTTCACTGATGGCATCTTTCAACGTCCGGCTTCCGGCATCGACGCCCGTCACTTTCGCGCCGAGCAACCGCATGCGGAAGACATTCAAGGCCTGGCGCTGCATGTCCTCCGTGCCCATGTAGACTTCACAGTCGAGCCCGAACATCGCGGCTGCCGTGGCAGTTGCCACCCCATGCTGGCCGGCCCCGGTCTCGGCGATAATTCGTCGCTTGTTCATGCGCATCGCCAGCAGCACTTGACCGATCGCGTTGTTGATCTTATGCGCGCCGGTATGACACAGGTCTTCCCGCTTCAGATAGATCTTGGCCCCGCCAAATTTCCTGGTCAGTCGATCGGCACGGTAGAGACTCGTCGGACGCCCGACGTACTGTTTCAGATAGTAGGCGAGATCAGCCTGGAACCGGCGGTCTTTCTTGGCTTTGGCGTATTCCTCTTCCAGTTCCAGCAGTGCTGGCATGAGGGTTTCCGGCACATACCGTCCCCCATAGGGTCCGAACCGGCCATGGCTATCTGGAAGTATTGGCATGTACACAACTCCTCCCCAATAAATCGACCGCAGTATAGTCGTCCTTATTTGACCGGAACAAGCCTGGCCGCTTCGATAAAGGCTCTGACTTTCTCCGGATCCTTCTTGCCCGGACTCTTTTCCACCCCGCTGCTGACGTCGACTCCGTAGGGCCGCACCAGCCGAACCGCTTCGGCCACATTCGACGGCGTCAGCCCGCCGGCCAACACGATCGGCACAGATCGGGCCGCCTCCGCCGCCAACGTCCAATCAACCTGGTGTCCCGTGCCACCGTAGGCATGCTCCGAAAACGCGTCGACGAGAACCCCTCGAACTCGTGCCCGCCCTTGGAATTCGGCGAGAGCGAGGAACGACCCGCGATCTCTCACACGCAGGGCCTTCAGCACCGGACGTCCGAGCTGTTGGCAATAGGCTGCGGATTCGTCTCCATGCAGTTGGGCCAACGCGAATCCGCAGTCGTCCATCAATGTCCGCACGGCGGCGGCATCTTCGTTGACGAAGACACCGACCGGCAACACAAAGGGAGGAAGGTCTGCAATGATGGCGCGCGCTACGGACGGTTCCACCCAGCGAGGACTCTTCCGGTACATCACAAAGCCCAGTGCGTCCGCGCCTGCCGCCACGGCAACCTGGGCATCGTCACCGGTGGTAATCCCGCAAATTTTGACCTTGATCATATCGTCGCCCCACACGTCTATGCCGACTGCCGGTTGCCGGCTTCGATCCCGAGCAGCTCGCGCACCTTGTTACCGGTGTGGTTGGCGCGAATGAGCGACTCCCCGATCAGCATCGCATGGACGCCGGCTTGGACTAACTGCTTCACATGGTCACGCGTATGAATCCCGCTCTCACTGACAATGAGCTTCTCAGCTGGAATCCGCTTGGCCAATCGAAACGTCACGCCCAAGTCGGTCGTGAACGTCTTCAGGTCGCGATTGTTGATCCCGATCAGCCTCGCGGTGGGCACCCATTCCAACACCAGGTCCAGTTCCCGTTCATGATGCGTTTCAAAGAGGACGTCCATCCCGAGTTCACCGGCCAACGCGTGGAAATCAACCAGCTGCCGCCGCTCCAACGCCGCGACGATCAGCAGGACCGCATCGGCGCCGTGAGCCCGCGCTTCATAAAATTGGAGGTCCTCGACCATGAATTCCTTGTTCAGCGCAGGCAGCGGCACAGCCCTTTTGATCTCCGCCAAATAGCGAAGGTCGCCCTGAAAGAAATCCTTGTCCGTCAGGACGGACACGGCTGACGCACCATGTTCGTGATATGCGCGGGCAATGGCCAGATGATCGAACTGCTCGGCGAATTCCGGCCGCAAGAGCCCCAGGCTGGGTGAGGCTTTCTTGACTTCCGCAATCAGGGCCGGGCTCGTCGCGGTCCTGGTGGCGTCGAGCGTCACGGCAAACCCCAACGGCGGCGCCAGATCCCGAATAGCCGACTTCAACTCGGCGAGATAGGCGCGGCTCTGCTTGTGCCGCAGCTCGGCTTTCTTATGTTCGAGAATGCGATCGAGAATCATCGGCGGTTAGGCCTTGTTCGTGTAGGCAATGAGCCGCTCCAGTTTCTCGGCTGCGGCACCCGAATCGATAGTCTGTTGCGCGAGGCGGAACCCGTCTTTTAATGTCTTGGCCTTGCCCCCAACGACCATCGCGGCGGCCGCGTTGAGACAGACGATGTCCCGCTTCGGACCTTTTCTTCCCCGCAAGATGTCATGCGCAATGCGCGCATTGTCCTCAGGCAGGCCGCCGGCGACCTCTTTTCGCGGCGTGCGCGGCAAATCGAACTCTTCCGGAGCAATGAAATAGCTCGAGACGACGCCACCCTTGCCTTCGGAAATTTTCGTCCGATCCGAGACCGTGATCTCGTCCAGCCCATCCATGCCATGGGTCACAAAGCAATGTTGCGCCCCCAGTTCCAGCAGCACCCGCCCGAGAATCTCGGTCAAGCCCGCATCGTAGACACCCAACACTTGATGTGTAGCCCCGGCCGGGTTCGCCAGCGGTCCCAAGATATTGAGCAGCGTTCTGATGCCCATCTCCTGCCTCGGCCCGGCGCAATGTTTCATTGCCCCGTGATAGAGCGGAGCAAACAAGAACCCGATGCCCACTTCATCAATGCAGTCCGCCACCCGGTCGGGCGACAGATCGATCTTGACGCCCAGAGCCGTCAGCACATCGGCGCTGCCGGACTTGGACGAAATCGACCGATTGCCGTGCTTGGCCACAGTGAGGCCGGCTCCGGCTGCCACAAAGGCCGCCGTGGTGGAGATGTTGAACGTGTGGGCGCCGTCGCCGCCGGTCCCACAGGTATCCACGACGACTTTGGCGCCGACTCGGATCCGAACGGCACGCGACCGCATCGCCTTGACCGACCCGACGATTTCCTCGACCGTTTCGCCTTTTTGTCGGAGGCCCATGAGATAGGCCGCAATCTGCGCAGGCGTCGCCGCACCGTCCATCATTTCGGCCATGACGGCCTCCGCTTCCGGTTCAGAAAGATCGGCTCGGTCGGCCAGTTTGGCAAGCGCGTCTTTGATCATGATCTGAAGGAGAGGAGCGGGCTCGTGGGCCAGCCCACATTATTCATGATGGTTCGTAACGAAACCGCCCAAACGCCACGCGAGACGGGCACGCGGAGCTTCGAGAGACCGAGACATACTTGAAACAGTATATCGAGGTCACGAGGGGCGAGCCTGCCCGCCTGGGCGCGCGAAGACTGCGGCCAGGCTTGTCGCAGCGGCGTTTCAGCGGTTGCAGTAGAAGCATTCATGAATAATGTGGGCTACAGTTTTAGAAAGTTCCTGAGCAGGTCTTTTCCAGCGGCCGTCAGGATCGATTCCGGATGGAACTGGACCCCTTCGGCACCCAGGGTCTTATGGCGGAGTCCCATGATTTCCCCCTCGGCAGTCTCCGCCGAGATCTCGAAGCAATCGGGAAGATTCGCCCGATTCACGATCAGCGAATGGTAGCGTGTCGCCTCGAATGGATTGGGAAGCGACCGGAAAATTGTCCTGCCGTCATGCTTGATCTGAGACGTCTTCCCGTGCATCAAGCGCGGCGCGCGGACAACTTCGCCGCCGTAGGCCACGGCCAGCGACTGATGCCCCAAACAGACGCCGAGGATGGGAACCTTGCCGCCGAAACGGCGGATCGTCTCGACCGAAACGCCCGCTTCATTGGGCGTGCAAGGCCCTGGAGAAATCACGATCCGGTCCGGACGGAGCGCCGCAATCCCGTCCGGCGTAATGGTGTCGTTGCGGTAGACCTGGACATCCTCGCCCAGTTCGCCGAAGTATTGCACCAGGTTGTAGGTGAACGAATCGTAGTTGTCGATAACCAATAGCATGGCAAAAAAATGAATGACGGTTAATGGTTCATGATGAAAACGAGAACCATCTTGCGCCTCTTCCCCACATTAACCATGAGCCATGAACCATTCTCTATTCCAGTCCCTGCTCTGCCAATTCGATGGCGCGCATCATCGCGCGCGCCTTGTTGCACGTCTCTTCGTACTCATGTTCCGGATTCGAATCGGCGACAATGCCGGCTCCGGCTTGAATGAAGGCCCGATGGCGGGACACTACGACCGTCCGAATGTTGATGCACATATCCATGTTGCCGGAAAAACTGATGTATCCCACCGCCCCGGCATAAGGACCGCGTTTGGTGGGCTCCAACTCGTCGATAATCTCCATCGCTCTGATCTTGGGCGCGCCGGATACAGTGCCGGCCGGGAAACACGCCTTCAAGACATCGTAGACGGTCTTGGACTTGTCCAGTTTCCCAGTCACGTTCGACACGATGTGCATCACGTGCGAGTACCGTTCCACGTTCATCAACGATTCCACCTGGACAGAGCCCCGCTCGGCGACCCGCCCAATGTCGTTGCGTCCCAAATCAACCAGCATGATATGTTCAGCCCGTTCCTTGGTATCCGCCAAGAGCCGGCGCTCGAGCTGCGCGTCTTCCTCGGCCGTGGCTCCCCGTCGCCTCGTCCCGGCGATCGGACGCACCGACACGACCCCGTCCTCGCATCGCACGAGGATTTCCGGGGACGAGCCCACGAGTTCGACCCCGGCAATCCGCAGGTAATACATGTAGGGCGACGGATTCACGACGCGCAACGCCCGATACAGCTGAAACGGCGGCGCCTGCAAGTTGGTCTCCCATCGCTGAGACAGCACACACTGAAAGATGTCACCGGCTTTGATGTATTCCTGCGCTCGGGCGACCATCTTTTCAAAATCCGCCTTGCTCATGTTCGGTGTAAAGCGAATAGCGGACCGCCGCCGCTTCGGCGCGGTCTTCCGGAGAGGCCGGCGCAGCCGGGCGATCATCCGTTCGATCTTACCGGTCGCCTCACGATAGGCCGAGCGAATGTCGCGGTCCGATACGGATTTCACATGCGCGTTGGCCACGACTTTGATCTTCTGCGAAACGTTGTCGAAAATGAGCAACGTGTCGGTCAACAGAAAGGCGAAGTCCGGTAGGCCGAGGTGGTCCTTCCTCCCGGATGGAAGCTCCTCGAACGTTTTCACCATGTCGTAGCCGAGATAGCCCACCGCCCCGCCCACGAAGCGGGGCAGGCCGGGAACCGTCACCGGACGGTAGGCCTCCATGAACTCCTGCACGCGGTCCAGCGGAGCGCCTCGGCTGGGGATTCGGCTGGCTCGCGCGCCCTTTCGGACACAGAGGTCTCCACGGTCCTCGACCATGACGATGGGAGACCCGCTCCCGAGAAACGAGTAGCGCGCCCACTTTTCTCCGCCCTGGATGCTTTCCAACAAATAGGCCGACGGGCCGTGATCGATCTTTGCGAACGCCGACACGGGCGTGTCCTGGTCCGCCAAGATTTCCCGGTACAACGGAATGAGGTTGCCCTTCTTCGTGTATGACCGGAACTCGTCCAAGCTGAGTGAATAGACCGGCGCCGCCATCTCGCTCCGTTCGCTATTCCGTCCCAACGATGAGCTTTTGGCCGACTTCGATGATGTCGTCGGGCAATTTATTCATCTTCATCAACTTCTCCACTTCGATGCCGTAGCGCCGGCTGATACGAAAGAGGGTCTCGCCCGGCTTGACGACGTGCAGCGTTGGGCCGGGCTTGGCGGCCGACGCCGGTTCCGCAGCACCCTCGGCATCGCGCACCTTCGGCAGGGAGGAGGCCGACTTTGCGATAACTTCGTCCAGCGCCTCGAATGATTCCGCCGGCTTTTTCGGCTTGGCAACCGCAGGCCCGCTCTTGCGCATGTCTTCCATCGCCTTTCGCTCGAGCACCGCCGATTCCCTGATCGCTTCGGTTTCTTCCTGAAGCCGTGTCATCTGTTCGCGTACGGTCTGGACTTGCGAGGCCAACTCCCGATTTTTTGCCTCGAAATCAGCCAATTCAATCTTCGTCCGCTTGACTTCACTTTCCAGTTCAAGCGACCGTTTTTCCTCCTGGGCCAACAAGCGCTGGAAGTTCAGACTTCTTGCCTTTTCGGCGTTGTATTTTTCCTCCAACACGACGCACCCGCCGACTATCGGACTCATGCCAATGATGATGGCTCCCACCAACCATACTCTTGGCACACGCCCATGCACTCTCGGCTTCGCGACTCCCATACACCCCTCCTTTGACACGCCGGCTGCCCGTCGATGTCACGAGCTGCAGGCCTCTCTGCCGATATCCATCCACCCGGAAATAAAGTAGAATAGAGGCCAACGGTGATGAAAGTCAAAGCGAAATGGGCCGGTATTCTGGTTTGACCGTTTCCGCAGTCCTATGCTACGGTCCTGTCCGTTGAGTTGGCTGCGGCCATCCCGATGCAGCGCGATCTCTTCGATAACAACACTGCTTCAACACCGCCTCCCGCTTCATCTGTCCAAGAGAGGCTGGCCCACCTCAGGGACCGAATCAGACACCACGACTACTTGTATTATGTGAAAGACCGTCCGGAGATTTCGGACGGCGAATATGACCGCCTGTTTCGCGAACTGGTGGAGCTCGAACAGGCCTATCCTCATCTCGTGACGGTCGACTCCCCGACTCAGCGGGTCGGCGCCCCTCCGTTGGACGAACTCGGCAAAGTGCCGCACGAACGGCCGATGCTGAGCCTCGACTCTCTGGTTGATCCTCAGGCTGTGCTGGCCTTCGATCAACGGATGAAACGCGAGCTGGAACGAGATCACATCGGGTACACGGTCGAACCAAAATTCGACGGTCTTTCGGTGGAGTTGGTCTATGAGCAAGGGATCTTCGTCAGGGGGTCAACCAGAGGCGACGGGATGACAGGTGAAGACGTGACGGTCAATCTCCGCACCATCAAATCCTTGCCGCTACACTTACAACTCGGCAGCCGCCCGCCTGACCATGTGGCTGTGCGGGGTGAAGTCTACATGCGCCTCGACGACTTCCATGCCCTCAATCGCCGCATAATGGAACGGGGAGACGATGCGTTTGCCAATCCACGCAACGCCGCCGCCGGCTCACTCCGGCAGCTGGACTCTCGCGTGACAGCGGATCGTCCGCTGGTCGTGACCTGTTACGAAATCATGGCCACGGATGGAACGCCGCCACCGTCGCATTGGGATGAACTGGACTGGCTGGCTTCGTGGGGACTTCCGATTCCCCACCTTCGCACGCGGTGCGACACAATCGAAGACGTCATGGTGTTTCATCGTGACACCGAGCAGCTGCGCGACACGCTCCCCTACGAAATCGACGGGATCGTCGTCAAACTTGACCGGCGCAGTTGGCAAGACCAGCTGGGGATGAAATCCAGAAGCCCGCGCTGGGCGATCGCGTACAAGTTTGCTCCTCGAAAGGAAATCACGAAAGTCCATAAGATCATGGTCTCGGTCGGAAGGACCGGCACCTTGACGCCCTTAGCCCTGCTGAATCCCGTCGAAGTCGGCGGCGTGACCATCAGCCGGGCCACCTTACACAACGCGGATGAGGTCGCTCGGAAAGATATTCGCGACGGAGACACGGTCAAGGTCGAGCGGGCGGGAGATGTTATTCCGGCGATCGTTGAGCGGGTGCCGGTGCCGGGGGAAGCCAGATCCGCGCCGTTCGCCATGCCGGACCGGTGCCCCGTATGCGGTTCGGCTGTCGCGAGGGAAGGCGCGTACGTGTACTGCACCGGCCAGACCGTCTGTCCGGCCCAGTTGAAAGGAGCCATCGAGCATTTCGCCTCAAAATCCGCCCTCAACATCGACGGCCTGGGGAAAAAGACGGTCGGGCAGTTGGTCGATCATGGACTGGTCCGAGACCTGGCGGATCTCTATCAGCTCAACTGGGAGCAGATCCTCGGCCTAGAGGGGTTCGCCGAACGATCCGCCACGCTCCTGCTTGACGCCATCGGCCAGAGCAAACACGTGTCGCTGGAACGATTTCTCCTCGGCCTCGGCATTCGCCAAGTGGGACAGCATATCGCCACGGTATTGGCCAAAGAGTTCGGCTCCTTGGACGCCATTATGTCGGCGGATCACGAGCGCTTGCAGGCCGTCAAAGAGATCGGGCCGGAGATCTCGGCCAGCTTAGTGTCCTACTTCCAGGAGCCGTCGAACCGGCGCGTGATCGAGCGTCTGCGGGAATTCGGGGTGTCTATCGCTGCCACCTCCGCGGCTTCAGATGGAGGCTCGCAGCCCTTTACGGGAAAAACCTTCGTCTTTACGGGTGGACTGGAAGGAATGAGCCGCGATGAAGCCAAGTCCCTGGTGGAACGGCTCGGTGCCACCGTCTCGTCCAGCGTCAGCAAACGAACGTCGTATGTGGTGGCAGGCGCCGACCCTGGCTCGAAACTCGATCAGGCCAGGAAACTGGGAGTTCCGGTCCTCAATAAGGATGAATTTCTGGCGCTGGTCGGCGGACGGGCAGGCTAACTCACTGGGTTCAGATTGGTCTCTTCGACGGGCACCGCGACTTTTTCATCTTTAAAGATTTGTACGCTTCGGATCGAGCGTGGGTCTGCCTCATGGACAACCAGGCGGCAATTCTCGATGCGGAGTTCTTCCCCGGCCTTGGGAATCCGGCCAAGGCTTTCCTGAATCAATCCCCCGATCGTCAACGCTTCATCGCCCAGTTCGACCTTGAGAAAATCGTTCACTTTTCGGACTTCCGTCCGGCCGTGTACCAAGATCTGGTTCTTCCCGATACGCTTGATCAGCTCCTCGGTGATATCAGTCTCATCAACGATTTCGCCGACGACCTCTTCCAACAGATCTTCCAGTGTCACCAGCCCCATGACGCCGCCGAATTCGTTGACCACGATACCCATATGCCGTTTTTCCTGCTGGAACTGCTTCATGAGATCATCCGCGGTCTTCCCGGCCGGGACAAAGAGCGGCGGATGGGCGATATCCCGTAATCGCACATGGGACCGGTCCTTCGCCAATTCCGTGAGTGCATTCGTCTTATACAGGATGCCGGTGATGTTATCGAGCGTCCCGTCGTACACGGGAATCCTGGAGTATTTCGATTGGTACAGAAGTTCCTGCGCTTCTTTAAGCTGTAGATTGCCGTCCAGGGCAAACACGTAGATCCGCGGTGTCATGGCGTCTTCCGCCGTAATATCCTTCAATTGAAAGACATTCTTGATCATCTTGACTTCTTCCGACTCGATCTCGCCGGCTTTTCCCCCTTGGTCAAGCATGATCTTCAGCTCTTCCTCCGTCACCAAGGGAAGCGTCAACCCCTTTCCCCCGGTGAGTTTATGGATCAGGGGTACCATGAAAAAGAGGAGCGGCGTAAGCAGCAATTCCACCCAATAGATCGGATAGGCCATATTCAGCGTCACCGGCACGGCAAATTTGGCAGCCAGGGTCTTTGGAATGACGTCCACGGATACCAGGAGCACAAAGGTCAAGATGCCGACCATCACCGCAACGGCTTCCTCAAACACACTCTGACCACCATAAATCCTCAGTGTCATGAACGTAGCGAACATGGGGATGGCCGTTCCCACCAGACGATCGCCAACAAGGATGGTCGAAAGGAGCTTTTGGGGATCGCTCCTCAGCTTAAGCGCCTTGGCGGCCCGCTTGTTGCCATTCTGGGCCAGGGCTTTCAACCGCGTTTCGTTGACCGAGAAGAAACCGATCTCCGCGGTAGAAATAACGGCAGATAACCCTATTAATCCCAAAAGGATCAGGATATCCATAAACAGTCGTGTATTACGGACGTTGAACCAGAATGGCCGGCTTAGCCGGAAGGCAGGTGTTACTGAGAGGCTGCCTCTCTGCCCACCCTTCAGAGGGTCTCAATACAAGGATGATTCGGCTGCTGTTCACAATGGTCACAGGCAATAGATCTACCATAGAGGCCAGTATGAGGCAAGCAAATCAAATAAAGCATCATATAAATCAAAGCCTTCCGTGAATGACGCAGAAGCAGGATGCTCAAAAAGGCTGTCCAGCAAGGCCGCAGCGAGCGAAGAGGCGAATCGTACTCTGCCCTGTACGTTGAGCCTCTAAGCGATGCGAGAACGCCGCTGGCGGACTTTTTCAGCATCCTGCTAGCCGTCATCTCGCACCACAAACGACTGAAGATTAAACTTACGGTCGAGACGGGCTGAAGCCGCCTGAGCGTCGGCCTCCATCATGAACTGTCCGGCTTGAACCCGGTAGCGCCGACCCTCTGCCAGGTCGACTTGTAGGATCCGCCCCCCCTGAACCTCGCTCCGGACCTGTGCAAACAGCACCCTGGCATTTTCGAGGTCAGCAAACGCACCGACTTGTACCCTGAGCACCCCCATACCTTCGGGCCTGGGCGAATAGCCAATCACTTTTAGTTCGATCTGATCTGTCCCGTTTCCTGTCATCCCGATGGCTTGCGCTCCGGCCAGCGACAAATCCAAGACTCGCCCCCGTGCAAAGGGCCCTCGGTCATTGATCCTCACTGTCACTTGCCGACCGGACGTGAGGGACCGGACGACAGCAATGGAACCAAGCGGGAGTGTTCGATGAGCGGCAGTCAGATGATGCATGTCATACCGTTCACCGTTGGCGGTCTTGTTCCCGTGGAAGCCGGGCCCATACCACGAGGCCACCCCACGCTCGACAAATCCGATGGGGTACCCGGGGAATCGATGAACCGGTGGGGAAGAGGCACGACAGCCCTGAAACGCAATCATGCCGCACAGGATGACCGCGACGGCTACTCCGTGGGAGATTCTTGGAAGCGGCATCGGCCGCATAGGTTAGCCCGCCTTATTCATGACGGTTCGTTGCGAAATCGCGCAGTCGCATAGCGAGACGGGCACGCGGAGCCCCGAGCAACCGAGGCATACTTGAAACAGTACGTTGAGGGTGTGAGGGGCGAGCCTGCCCGCTGAAAGCTCGTCGCAGCTGCGAATCCGCGATTGCAGCAGAAGCGTTCATGGATAAGGCGGGCTAGAACTCGTCGAGCGATTGAGTACGTAGAATCGTCAAGGCTTTCTCGGTGTTGGAAACGGTCAGAACCACGATCGCCCGTTTCCCTTCTCGTGAAGGGGTGCAGTAGCCACACTTGATGTTAATCCGGCTCTTGGTCAGCAGGTCGGCAACTTCTTTTAAGGCGCCTGGTTTATTTTCGAGACTGAGCAGCAGCGCTGTTTCCTCAGCAAACTTGATCTTGGCCGTTTTGAGCGCAGACCGGGCCGCCTCCACGTCCGCCACGAGCAAACGCAACTTGCCCGTACCCGTCACCTCGGGAGCGGAGAAGGCCTTGATGTTCACCCCAGCCTCACCGAGCACCGACGCGACTCTGGCCAACACACCAGGTTTACTTTGGCCGCTGATGACAAGTTGAGTGGTTGTAGGCATATCGGCGCCTCCGGCTCCCACTTAATATATGGCCATCTATATATAGATGGATGATCATCCTGTCAACGCGAAGGATAGTACCGGCCATCATAAAATTACCCACCCGGTTTTTGAGTCGATGAATAGATGGACGACTACCCTCCCATTTCCTCAAACGGAAGTTTCAAACTTTATTCAGCCTGTCCCTCTTTTTCCCCTTGAAGAGTTCGAGTGGCAGGAGAGTGAGGCCTAATCACCGTGTCTGTTTTTTCGGGGGCACCTCAATCTGACCTCATTTGGCTGTTCGCGATCGTTTGTCAATTCATCGGCCACTGATTATTTCACGAGCAGTGAGCAAAACATAAGCTGGTTTAGTCTTTAGAAACTCATGTTCCGAGCGAGCATTCTTGCTCTGGTGATACATAGCAGCAAGCGCTGCTAGCAGCGGCCCTCCAACATTACTTGCAGTGGGATTGCCAGAATGGAGTCCATAAATTACACACGACAACCCGGCTGTTCCCAAAAGAATATGACCTGTGTGCCCTGTCTTTCTTGCAGCGACGATCAATTCAGCGTCTAGTTCATTGGCTTCTTCTCTTAGTCTCTTGGCTACCTCAAGCGATTGCTTTTCCTGATCAATCTCCGGAGAAGTGGCAAACAACTCCCTGTTCATGCGATCTCTAAATTTCGGCAGTGCACTACCTGCCTTCTCGCGAAGACGAATGATTTCTTGCACTGAGAGATTTGAGACCCATGGCAACCGGACAGAACGTAGCTTCTCCCAATCATCAAATGATCTTAATGGTGCCCTGTTATTAACACTTTTCAAAATCGTCGCATCTTCCCGGGAATTCGTTACCAAGACAACAGACTTATCGGCAGCAGATTTGGCTTCTTCCGAAACTAGCAAGGCACGTAACGCGAGTTTATCGGTTGTTTTTTTCTTTACTAACTTCAAAGTCTTTGGGGCTAGCGTTTTGATCTTGAATGCACGAAATAGCTGAGGGACTGCGCCTCGCTCCTTCGCATCTATTTCAAACTCAGAGGTCAATGGCCCTCCATCTACCATGAACAATTTCGATGAAATCATCACGCTATATCGACCCCCATCATCTGGTAGAAACTCGGCTGTCCCATCCTTCAATACTAGCTTCCATATCTTTTCTGAAATATCTCCTGTGGCTTTTTTCGCGCAAGTCCCGCAGAAGGATGAGGCAATCGGAGAGGAGAAGCGAATTATTCCTGCCTTTATCATAGGCATCAGAACAGTGATAGCTTGAAGATCAGCAGAAATATCACGAGGATTTATCTTACCTACCTCTGCTCCAACAAACTGTTCGGTAACAAAGTCTGTGAGTGTCGCATTGTCACAATACAAGCCGATGGATCGAGCAAAAGATTCGGCATGGGTGATCCTGCAATCATGTTGGTTACATTTTCCAAATCTTGCCAAAGGATTAAGCGCAGCGGTCGGATAGATGTTTAGACCGTCGCTTCTCAGTCCTTCTTGATCCATTAGAGAACCGTTCCCATTCATTGAATATTCAGCCTGCGTCGAAATTTCCTTTAAAAATCCTCGATCATTTAGCAATTTGCGAACGCGATCCCTCAAATGCTTCCCCGAAAGCATTTCCACTGTGAGCATTTTAAGTACTGGCGGGAGTTCCATTAACCCTCTTCGAGCTTTAACAGGTCGTCAGCCAGACTGGCCTGCTGCCGGCTCAGTTGTCAGCGAATCGCTTGTTGGTCGTACGAGTGTGCAACAACCCGACGGTCATTGCACACGGCTTAAGGAACCACACTTAGAATTTATTTGAGGGAAAAACTTGCGGGAAAGCCGGCCTGCACGGTCCAGCACCGCGCAGGCCTCATTCGCCAGGCGCCACTTATGAGCAGACAAAGACTGCCCAAAGAAGCGGAGCCACCTCTACATCACGAGCACCCGCTCGTGGCGCCGCAGCTGACGCATTTCAAGCAGGTGCCGTTGCGCACCATGGTGAATTGTTTGCACTCGGGGCATGGATCTCCCTCATAGCCCTTCACCTTGGCGGTTTGCACTTCGGTCAGCGTGAGTGTTTCGCGCATGATTTCGACTTGCCGAGCGACACCGTGGCCGTGCCCATGACCGTTGCCGTTCCCCTTCCCGCCGTTCCGGCGGATCGGGAGATGCTCCGTCAACACCGACGACCTGGCCAGGGCATCCATGTCCGCTTCCTCCTCGACGCACTCGGGATCCAAGTCGTCTTTTTTCATCGAATCCATCCGCAGATCTTCTTCTTTGACTTGCGCCAAGTCGTAGCGGTCCAGATAGGTGACCGCCAGTTCGCGGAAAATGTAGTCGATGATAGAGGTCGACATTTTAATGCGGTCATTCAATTTCACCGGCCCGTTGGGCTCGAACCGAGTGAAGACGAACGCTTCGACAAACTCCTCCAGCGGCACGCCGTGCTGCAACCCCAGGGAGATCGCGATGGCAAAGCAGTTCATGAGGCTTCGGAAGGCCGCTCCTTCCTTATGCATGTCCAGAAAGATTTCTCCGACCGT
>DCZO01000018.1:84149-95329 GCA_002331335.1 Nitrospira sp. UBA2082
CCATCTTCGTATTCGCCGGTGCGGAGATACAGTTTGTGTCCGCCGACGATCGCTTTCTGCGTATACCCGTTCCGCCTGCTCGGCAACGGCCTCCGCTTGGCGAGATATCGAACGAGCACACGCTCGGCCACTTTCTCCGCCATCGACACGACAGTCGCAGTCCCCGCAGCTTCAACCGCCTGTCCGCTGTCGGTCGAGGCGTTCAACGGCTGGCTGAGCTTCGAGCCGTCGCGGTAGAGCGCCACCGCCTTCACCATGCTCTTCCACGCCAGCAGATACGAGGCCTTGACGTCCTCGACTGTCGCGTCGGCCGGCATATTGATCGTCTTGCTGATCGCGCCGCTGATGAACGGCTGTGCCGTGGCCATCATGCGAATATGGGCATCAACAGCAATCGAACGTTGTCCGATTCTGCCGCAGCGGTTGGCGCAATCGAAGACCGGCAGATGCTCTGCCTTGAGATGCGGCGCTCCTTCCACGGTCATCGTGCCGCAGCAAAAATCGTTCGCCGCGGCAATTTCTTCCTGCGTAAAGCCGAGCGCCTTCAGCATATTGAAGTTGGCTTCGCTCAGCTGCGCCTCGGTGAATCCCAGTTTCTCCACGCAAAAGGCTTCTCCGAATGTAAATTTGTTGAACGCGAACTGAATTTCGAAAGCCTGGGCCAGGCCGCCTTCCAATCGCTCCAGCGCCGCGTCGTCAAATCCTTTCAGACGCAAGGACTGGTGATTGATAAACGGCGCATTCTTGAGGGTCTGCGCGCCGACGCAGTAGCGCACGATGTCCCGCGCTTGTTCATCCGTATAGCCCAGTGTTGCCAACGCAGCCGGAATACTTTGATTGATGATCTTGAAGTATCCTCCACCGGCCAGTTTCTTGAATTTCACGAGGGCGAAGTCCGGCTCGATACCGGTGGTGTCGCAATCCATAACCAGCCCGATCGTACCCGTCGGAGCGATCACCGTCACTTGAGCATTACGATACCCATAGGCCGTTCCCAGTTCGAGCGCGCGGTCCCAGGCCCGTCTGGCGGCGATCAGCAAATCGGGCGGGCAATGCTCCGCCTGAATCCCCGCCGGTGTGATCGTCAGGCCTTCGTATTCTTCCCGGGGAGCATTGTAGGCAGCCCGCCGGTGATTGCGGATCACCCGCAGCATGGACTCGCGATTTGTTGCGTACCCCGGAAACGGCCATAACTCGGCAGCCATTTCGGCGGACGTGCCGTACGATTCGCCGGTCATGATGGCGGTCAGGGCGCCGCAGATCGCCAAGGCCTTGGGCGAATCGTAGGGAATGCCCTGCCGCATGAGGACCGTGCCCAGGTTGGCATAGCCCAATCCGAGCGTGCGGAATTGATAACTCTTTTCGGCAATAGACCGGCTCGGGAACGACGCCATCAATACACTGATTTCCAGCGCGATCGTCCACAACCGCACTGCATGCCGGAAATGTTCCAGCTCGAATTGGCCGTCGGGCGTATAGAACGTCGCCAGATTGAGCGACGCCAAATTGCACGCCGTATCGTCCAGAAACATGTACTCGGAGCAGGGGTTCGAGGCGTTAATCCGGCCGTCTTCAGGGCAGGTATGCCATTCGTTGATCGTCGTGTCGTATTGTGTCCCCGGATCGGCACACACCCACGCCGCCCATGCAATCCGATCCCACAATTCGCGGGCTTTGACGGCCTTGCAGACCTTGCCGTTGGTACGGCGCTTCAACTGCCAATCGCCGTCCGCTTCGAGCGCGGCGAAAAACTCATTCGGAATTCTGACGCTGTTGTTCGAATTTTGTCCCGAAACGGTTTGGTAGGCCTTGCCGTCCCAGTTCGTATCGTATTCGTGGAAGACGAAATGCGTAAAGCCCTGCTTCGCGTAAGAAAACATCCGCTGAATATAGGCTTCCGGCACCATGTCCCGCCGGGCAGACGACAGGGCCTCCCGCAACACCGGATTGGTCTTGGCATCGAGATCCAGCTTCAGCCCTCCCTCGCTATCGACGGCATGGCAGGCCTTCAGCACGGCGTTCAGCCGCTGGGCGCAGACTTTCGAGCCCGTCACCATCGCCGCGACTTTCTGCTCCTCGATGACTTTCCAATCGATGAATTCTTCGATATCCGGATGATCCAGGTCCAAACAAACCATTTTGGCTGCGCGGCGAGTCGTCCCTCCGGACTTGATGGCGCCGGCAGCCCGATCGCCGATCTTGAGGAAGGACATCAGTCCCGACGACCTCCCGCCTCCGGAAAGCCCTTCACCGTCTCCCCGCAGTTTGGAGAAATTCGTCCCGGTCCCTGAGCCGTACTTGAACAGCCGCGCCTCACGCACCCAGAGATCCATGATTCCGTTTTCGTTCACCAGATCGTCTTCGATCGACTGGATGAAACAGGCGTGGGGCTGAGGGTGTTCGAACGCGTTCGAGGCCTTGGCTACTTCCTGAGTTTTGGGATCGACGTAATAATGCCCCTGTGCAGGACCGGACAAGCCATAGGCATAATGGAGTCCCGTATTGAACCATTGCGGCGAATTCGGGGCGGCCATTTGGCACGCCAGCATGTAACACATTTCGTCATGGAAGGCTTCGGCATCTTCCGGCGTTTTGAAATAGCCGTACGACTTGCCCCAATGGGTCCAGCAGCCGGCCATCCGCTCGAACACCTGGCGCGCATCGCGCTCCCCCCCGAGCACGGGCTTGCCATCCGCCCCTGTCATCGGCTGCCCTTGTTGATCGTGTTGAGGCACTCCCGCCTTCCTGAAATACTTCTGAGCCAGGATATCGATGGCCAGCTGGGACCATTGCTCCGGCACGTCGATATTGTCGAGTTTGAACACGGTGGATCCGTCCGGGTTGCGAATCTCGGACGAACGCTTGACGAATGTAATTCCGTCGTATGGACCTTGTCCGCGACGGGTAAATCTCCGCTCAATTCTCACAGCGTTCCTCCTTCCAGAGGCAGATTGACAATCAGTTCAGGCATGTCGAACGGCTCATACTCTGATAGCGGCGGGGGCTGTCATACAGTCATGGAAAGTGCTCGATTTCGATCGAGGAGACTACATATAGCTATCTCAATCTTTTGTCAACACTAAATATTGTGGATGGGCTGTGAACTGTGAGGGAAAGCTGTGGATAGCCGTTGAGTGAGTCTTGGCGCCTTATTCCGTCCTGTTACGGGAGAGTTATCCCCAGAAACGACCGCGATGACAGGGCTGTACCCGGGAATTTTCTTCGTTTTTGAACATCCTAAAAGGCCATCCGTCCGATTTTCAGCGTGGCCTCATCCACACCCTTGATTGGAACGAACTGCCCCCCGATGCCAACGACGACCACCTTCGTCTCAGCCACTCGGGTCTCATATCGGCTCAGCAACCCCCAATTGTGTCGAACTGTCGATGGCCGGACAATACCCTCGACGAGCTTCTTACCCTGAGAACGAAATACTTGGCGAATCACCTGTTGTTCCTGGGAAGGCGTGCCTTGATCCATCCGGTCAAGCGCCCCGTTCAATTCCCGTTCGACGAATTGTAAATAGTCGTCCGTCGTCGGATTCGATAGCGCCAGGCCGACCGCCCCGGCCAGTACCACCACCAGCACGGCTAAACGGGCAAGACTCATAGTCCCCTCGTTAGAACTCCACTATTATGAGAGCAGGCAAGAGCTGTGTCAGATAGAACGTCGAGATGCCCGATCCGGCGCGCAAGCACGCGATTAAACGGCAGGAGAGAGAGCCTGTGTCCTCCCCTTCTGTTCTTGCTCGATGTGATGCCGAAGCCACCATACCGCCAAGAGTCCAGGCAGGGCCACGACCAGCGTCACAACGAAGAACTGGGCCCATCCCATCATATCGACAAGACCAGCCGAGGGACGCCCCGCAAAGACCCGGCCCAATGCCTCCAGGGAAGACAATAATGCGAATTGAGTAGCTGTGTACCGTGGGTCACAGAGCGACATGACCAGCGCAACGAACGCGGCCGTGCCCATGCCGCCCGTCACATTCTCGATCACGACCGCTGCGGTCAGAATCGCCGTACTTTTCCCGGCCGCCGCCAACACGGCAAACCCTAGGTTGGACACGGCCTGCAGCAGGCCGAAGAGCAGCAGCGACGGAACGAGGCTGGCCCGCGTCATCATGACGCCTCCGAGCAGTGCTCCGAATAGCGTGGCAAAAATCCCGAGGCCTTTCACGGCTCCGACCTCCGTCGCCGAAAATCCCAGTCCACCGATCAGAAACGCCGTTTGCAACGAAGAGGCGAACGCATCGCCGAGTTTGTACAGCACGATCACGGCCAAGAATCCCAGCGCTTGTGGCCGGGAAAAGAATTCCCGGAGCGGCGCTCCAACGGCTTCGCCGAGACTTTTAGGAGGATCGGCGAGCCGAGTGGGTTCCGGACTCGCGAGAATGACAGCGACGCCCGCCAACATGACGGCCGCCATCGTCAGATACGCCGTGGGCCAGCCAACAGAGTCGGCCAGCCACAAGGCGCCGGCGCCGGCCACCAAGAGCGCGATGCGATAGCCATTGACCCACACCGCCGCACCCAGACCTCGTTCGTGCGGCTGGAGCGTGTCGGTTCGATAGGCGTCGAACACGATGTCCAGCGATGCGGAAAGAAACGCCACCAATAGCGCATACGCGGCCAAACGTTCCGGATGCGTGCGCGGGCTGGTCATCGCCATCAGCACCAAGCCGACCGCGACGCACAATTGGGTGAGCAGCATCCAGCCGCGCCGCCGCCCGAGCCAGGGCGGCACGATTCGATCCATGACGGGCGCCCAGAGGAATTTCAGCGTATAGGGAAGTCCGACCAGGGTAAAGATGCCGATCGTCTTCAGATCGACCCCCTCCACTGTCAGCCACCCCTGCAACGTCCCGGCGGTAAGGGCCAACGGCAGACCGGAGGCAAAGCCTAAGGGCAGCATCACGGCGAGACGCCGATTCATCAATGCAGCCATGCCGGTGGGAGGCTCGTTCACGTGGAATACTCACATCGAAAGGAGATGATGAAACCCGGTTGTCAGCACAGCGCTCAACTGCCAGATGGAACGCAGAATACCATCTGGCCCCGTACTTTCTCAGAAGAATCTCAAAAGCTTGCGGGAGACACTCTCACCGGCCGGTGCAGAGGCTAACAGGATTGGCCGTTGAAGAGACAGGGTTTGTAGCGCGAGATATCGAACTCGGTATTCTCTTGATAGACGCGTTCATTGCCGTTCACCCCATCCTGTTCCGGATCGTTCCACATCGTGTGGTTCCACCAATAGAACAGCGGCTGGGCTTCGGTCTGATACACGGGATTCCCGTACGCGCTGCGGGCATACTCCCGAACCAAGCGGCCCGTCACGTAATCGACTTGGCCGTTCCCTGCCAGCGAATAGAGGGTGATAAAGAGCCGGGCTTCGTGATCATAGAGTTCATCGACACGGGTACTGACATCAGGCTCGGCAGGAAGGAGGCCTTTGGCCTCCCCCGTCGGAAGCGAGCTACCCAGCGTCAGTAGGAATAGGAGCATGAGAACGAACTCAGGCCGACGCGCCATTTGATCCCCACAAGCGGCAACGTGATCGCAGGAACTGCGGGCATCCTAGCATGCAGGATTTCTGCAATCAAAGGACGATCCGCCAACGACTCCTCCCGCAGGCACAGCCTTGCCGGAACCGCTGCAATCTCCCTATAATGCCCGCCATGACACAGGCGCGCGCGTCGATTCACACGTTGGGATGCCGGTTGAACCACGCTGAAACGGCGGTGCTGGGAGAAGGGCTCCGCCGCAGGGGGTTCGAACTGGTCGAATTCGGCCGGCCGACGGACCTGCTCGTGCTGAATACCTGCGCGGTGACGGAAGAGGCCGAGCGTACATCGCGGTACCTGATCCGGAAAACCCTCAAACATTCTCCCCATGCGTTCGTTGCCGTGACCGGCTGTTACGCCCAAGCGGGGCTCGAGGGGCTCAAGGGACAGACGGGCATCGATCTCATCGTCGGTCACCAGTTCAAGCTCGACTTGCCGTCCTACTTACCCCCCTCCCATGCCTTGCAGAAACGCGCAGCCCCGGAAATCCGTCACACCAGAACGATGGCGCGGGAAGACTTCGACCTGCCGTACTTCGGAGAGCCGGATTCCACCAGGGCGCCGTTAAAAATTCAGGATGGCTGCAGCGCCATGTGCAGCTTCTGCATCATTCCCTTCTCGCGAGGTCATGAGCGGAGCAGACGGCTGGAGGATATTCTTCAAGAGGCGGCCAGTTTGGCCGCACGCGGATACCGCGAGATTGTACTGACGGGAGTCAACATCGGGCAGTATCGCTACGCCCATCATGATTTCTGTTCATTGCTTCGGCAACTTGATCAGATGCCGGGTCTCGACCGCATCCGTATCTCCTCGATCGAGCCGACGACCGTCAGTGACGAGTTGCTGGACCTCCTCGCCGGTTCAACGAAGTTCTGCCCTTTCCTACATATACCGTTACAGAGCGGAGACGACCGTATTTTACAGAACATGAACCGTCGCCATACCGTCAAGACCTATGTCAACTTGATCGAGCAGGCCGCCGCCAAAATTCCTCACTTGGGGCTGGGAACCGACCTGATGACGGGCTTCCCCGGCGAAACCGAGGCTGCCTTTCGCAACACCCTGGCGGTCGCCACCGACCTGCCCTTTTCCTATCTGCATGTGTTCCCTTATTCACCACGACCAGGTACGGCTGCATCCCGCTTGACGCAGACCACGTCACCCGCCGGCACCAGAAAGCGCGCCGAGATTCTGCAGGACCTGGGCCGTGCCAAACGGCTCGCGTTCCATCAGAAGCCCATTGGAACTACCATCTCCGTTCTCTTCGAAGCAGGCACAGAGGACGGGTTTCGTCACGGCACCACTCCAAACTTCACCAAGGTAGCCGTGGCGGCGTCCGACGATCTGCGAAACCAGATTAAGCCGGTTACTATTACAGCAGCAACCGAGCGCTGGGCCTTCGGCCATCCGGCGCCCGAAACACAGAAGACCCTTTCCCTCATCCAGCCATGACACAGAAGCCTCCTCCTCAGGTCCATATTGAAACGTTCGGCTGTCAGATGAACGAATCCGACAGCGAGCTGGTCCGGTCGATGCTGAAGCAGGAAGGGTTTACCTTCACACCGGACCGTGAGCGGGCCGACGTGGTGCTGGTGAACACCTGCGCCATTCGAGAAAATGCCCACAACAAAATATACGCGCATCTCTCCGAGCTGAAAGGGCTCAAGAACCAGCGTCCGTTAGTGGTCGGCGTTCTGGGCTGCATGGCTCAGAATCTGAAAAACGAGCTGGCGGACAAAGAGCCGCTCGTTGATATCCTCGCAGGACCGGACGCCTACCGGCAGCTACCCAGGCTACTCTCCCGCGCCCTTGAGACCCAGGAGCAGGGATTTGACCAGAAAGGGTTTGCGCTCGACCTGTCGGAATATGAAACCTACGAAGGCGTGCTTCCGGATCGTGACAGCGGGGTGAATGCCTGGATCACCGTCATGCGGGGCTGCGACAACTTCTGTTCGTTCTGTGTGGTTCCCTATACCCGCGGGCGGGAACGATCCCGTTCCCCGGAAGCCGTGCTGACTGAAGCACGCGACGCCGCCGCCCGCGGATTCAAGCAAATCACCCTGCTGGGCCAGAACGTCAATTCTTACCGGCACGAGGACTGGGATTTTGCCAAGCTGATCAGGGCGGTTGCGGACACATCAGGTATCGATCGTGTCCGGTTTACCTCGCCCCATCCCAAGGACTTCCCGCCGGCGTTGATTGACGCCATCGCTACCCATCCAACCATCTGCAAACACATTCATCTGCCGCTTCAGGCGGGAAGCGACCGGATCCTCGGCCTGATGGAACGAACCTATACGGCGAAGGACTATCTGGCCCTGGTTGAACATATCAGAGCTGTCATACCCGAGATCGTGCTCACCACGGATATCATCTGCGGATTCTGCTCGGAGTCGGACGAAGAGTTTCACGATACCCGCCGCATGGTCGAACAGGTGCAGTTCGATTCGGCTTACATTTTTAAATATTCTGAACGAAAGAACACGATCGCCGCGAGAAAGTTCGCCGACGATGTCCCGGATCGGGTCAAAGGAAGCCGTGTCTCGACATTAGTGGAAATCCAGCGCCGTATCACGTTGGAACGCAACCGACGCTACATCGGGCGGGATGTCGAAATCCTGGTCGAAGGCGATGCCACCCGTTCTTCGACCCAAGGCATGGGGAAAACGGACGGAAACATCACCGTGGTCTGGGATAAGGGAGCCGACCCCTTCGAACCCGGTACTGTGGTGACAAAACGTATCTTTGAGGCTTCCGCCGCTACCCTGTACGGGGAATGATCCTCAAACGTTCTCCGCCTCTCAGCGTTCTGCGGAACAATTCTGCACGTTCATCTACCCCTAGTGGACATATTTTGGCTCTCTTCAAACCAAGCCTACTGCCATTCCCAACGATCAGACCTTCCCTATCAGGGATTCGATCATCTGCTGAGACAGATACCTGATGATGCCATTCATCGGCGAAACGCTTCATGTGTTGATCCTAACAATCTGATTTCACACGAAACGTCGCTCGTTATCCTGCAGTCATAAGGATGTCCCAAGAATCGGGCTTCCTCAAGGCGTTGAAGCTTCGATATCTGATGCTCCCCTTGTAGGCAAAATTATCATCTGGGGCAATCTAGAGGCATGGTCCTTGCTGAGAATTGTCCACACATTCAATACGTACACGTTCAACAAACTAAAAAGGAGTGTTCTCACGCTATGAAGCCCCTCAATGCCGATCCAAAGAACCCTGCCTCAGAGTCCCGCGTCACGCTCGAAACGATTATTTCCGTCGGCGTGATCGGCTGGCTCGCCATGGGCATTGTCCTGATGGGGCTCGGGATCTGGTAGATCGTGCACGGCACATATACCGGCACGACCCGGGGCTGCGGCATTTCAGAAATCATTTCCTACCCATCCACTATCTTGATACCGTAATGACACCGATGAGGAGAACCGTCATGCACACATTCTTTCGAGCGCAGACAATCCGCTATGCCGGCGCATTGGTTTCCCTCAGCCTCCTGGCAACTGGATGTTCGACCCTCTATGGCTGGTCGAACGTGCACAAAAGCGCCAGAGGATCGGTGTATATCAAGGATGTCGCCGATTGGTCGTTTGAAGCGAACCACCCGGCTGTGGTCGACCAGGCCACCCTGCTGAGTGCAGTCAAAGGGGTGGTCGCCGATGATGCGACGAAATCGTCTCCGAAAATGCCCGCCAGCGGCAGCAAGCCGATGAGAGTATTCAGCGATGAGGACGCCGAGTTTCTTGCTCCCCTGCTAGCCCAAGGGCTATCGCAAGCGAAACCGGAACAGATTGTCGGTTTCACGGTGTCTCCATCGGCAGGGTCAGGCGCTGAACCCGCAGCGGGCACCCTCTATGTCTCCCGAGGCTCTCTCCATCTCACCATCACTCCGGGCAACAACCGAAGAATCTCGGGATTCATGCCGAGCGGGGTAGCCCGTATCGAACGAGCACCGGCCTACAACGAAGACTGGACTCCCGGCACCCTAGCCATGATCATTGATCAGCAGGCGCTTGCCAAAGCATCCCTGCCTGGAACCATTCCCGTTGCGGCCGCCGAATCGAAATCTCTGCCGGCACCGGCACTATTGCCCGTTCCGCTCGCGAAAACGAAGCCCGCACAGCATGATGTTCCGGCAGCCACTCCAACGTTTGCCGCCAATACTCCGCCAGCCACAGCCGGCCAGTCGGAGGACCTAGAGACGCAGAATAACGAACTGCTGGTCAAGAAGTTGGACGAACTTCGGCAAGTCCGCGAGGCCAACCGGATGAAGGAATCCGAGATCGCGATGCTGAAGAAAGAAGTTGAATGGATGAAGCAAGAGCTCCGGGAACGTTCGGCGCAAGCCAAAACCAACACCGTGTCCAAACCTTCGATGCCAAAACGAAAACCAGCTGAGGCCTATCCAACCCGCTAGGTCGGCCAATCGTTCAACCGACGTCAAGCAGCTCAGGCTGCAACAGCACGACTTCACGGGACAGGGGCTGCCGGAAGTTCATACGGCAATAGCACGCATACGTGACATACGTATCTTGCAGGCAATAGCGGGCGAGTTCGAGCCCCTGCCCCTTCTCCCACATCTCAGCCACCTGCTCCCCACTGCCGGACTTTGTCTCGACCTGTAACGCCCGGGCCAGCACGTCCAGCTTGACCCACCCTCGCGTATCCCAGTTACTCCAAACCGCCATCGTGTCGTAGACCGGCTCAGTCCTGAACTTCGCCAAGTTGATATCCAGACTCGGCTTCACTTGGTGAATGATCGACCGCTTCTTGAGAAAGGGGAGGTCGAATCCCAACCCATTGTGCGTGATGAACAGCGTCGCACGATCCTGTGCAAGACGCGCCCAAAAGCGGCGGAGCAGTTCCCGCTCGTCCCCGCCGTACCATGCGACAGCGCTCCTGGCCTCCATCTGATCGGAAAACTCCAGCAACCCGATGCAGACGATGCGGCTGAAGGTGCCGTCGAACGCCGATTTGGCGTACAATTCATCCTCTGCCCGCCGCCGCTCTTCAGCCTCCCCTGCCGTGAAGAGATCGCCGCTTTCGTCGAGCTCAGCATGTTCATTATCCAGCGAAGTCCTGCCGGTCAGACGGGCCCACTCATCGCGGGGCGCCTGGACGGTTTCAATATCGAGCACAACTTTCACCGCTAGGTTCCTTCCTGAATTGTGTCACGCTGCAATGCTTCGATGATGACGTGGTCCGCCTGTGGAAACTCGAACTGTGTCAGTTCCTCGGGCAACACCCATCGAATTTCCGCACAATCGACAGGTGCCGGCATCCCCTCTTCGATGGCACAATGGAAGAAATGTAGTTCCACGGTTTTTTCAGGATAGTCGTGCCGGACGATCCGGTAGGGAATCGGCAAGTCGATTCTGACGCCCAACTCTTCCAACAACTCCCGCTGTAAACATTCCACCAAGGACTCATCCGTCTCCCGCTTGCCCCCTGGAAATTCCCAAAACCCCGCCAGATGAACGCCCGGCTTCCGGCGTGCAATCAAGTAACGCCCCTTATGCCGAATGAGCCCCGCCGCCACTTCGATGACGTTCATAGCGCTGCTCGGCTAACTGCGGGAAGCCGGACTGAACGGATACGTCTTGCA
>DCZO01000018.1:95398-121102 GCA_002331335.1 Nitrospira sp. UBA2082
CCGAAGTCCATGATCGCCTGATTGAAGTCGTATCCTTTCCCGCGGGGGATCAACGCTTCGGACATCTCCCACAACACTGCTTTCCGTGTTTTGGGGTCACCCTCGGCTATGAAAACCCTATGCAATACCCGGATTACGTTGGTGTCCAAAATGGGAGCGTCCTGATTGAACGCGAAGGAACGGATCGCGCCGGCCGTATACCGGCCGATACCTTTGAACGACAACAATTCATCGGCTTCGTTGGGCAACTGTCCCCCATACCGCTCCACTGTTTCGCAAGCAATGCTGTGCAGCCGCTCCGGCCTGATGTTGTATCCCAGGGGGTACCAGGTCTTCTTGACATCGGCCACCGGGGCCTCGGCCAACTCCTCAAAGCTGGGATACCGTTCCAAAAATTCGTGGTATTTGGGAATGACCCGATCCACCTGGGTTTGTTGCAGCATCACCTCGGACACGAGGATATGGTACGGATTCGACGTCTTCCGCCAAGGCAGATCGCGGCCATGTTCCCTGTACCACTTCAAGAGACGTTGTTGAAACCGTCGTTTATCGGACACATCCAGGGCAACCGATCGGCGGGAATTGCTTTTGGGACGAGATTTCTTCGGACGTACGGGCCGGGCCATGCCTTCACCATTCACAACCGCGGGTATTGTAGGTGCCTGCTTTTTCAAAAGCAAACACACGATCTGTTCAACGAAAATTTCTCGTGGTAGGCTATGCGCAAGCGAAACTAGTGAAAGAGGGAATCGATGCGGAACCGAACCGGCTTTGCAGTCGTCCTCTTGCGGCAATCCTTCGCGCACCTCTTGATTCAGGCCGGCAGTCTGGTGTGCCTGTTGCTCTTAAGTGCTTTCCCATCTCGCGCGGAAACCCCATCGATTCCCTGGGAGTGCTCCACCTACAAAGGCGACGCCCGAACCCGCTGTCTCGATACTCTGATCGAATTGCAGCGGGAGAAAATCGCCCAACTCGAAAGTCAACTTCGCACTCAGGAAGGGACTGTCAGTCGGCTCAAAGACCAGGTAGATCGGCAGACCGTCTTGACAGCCAACCTACAACGGCGGCTGTCGGACCAGCAGACAGTGAATATCTCTCCCACCTTTTATCCCTTTGCTCCCTATCTGAACTTCTATCCGCCAGGCCTAGGATTCGGGATTCACTTTGGCAGCTCGTGGGCCTATGGACCACTTCATCTTCACGGTCCTCTTTGGCGCCAGCCCTATTATGGATGGTGGCAGTCTTTCCGCTGATCGAACTTCTGGATTACTCAGCTCCATCCGATAGCGATTTCTGATCGCCAACCAACCGCAAGTATTGTTGAATTCATTGACAAGACCGTCCCGGGCCAATAGCCTGCTGTGAAGACCCAGACTCCGAGCTGGCCCTGCAGCACGCCGCGTTGTGGGAAACAGTCTCGCCCAACGCGATTGGCGATAGACACCAAGGATGCGACATGGTTGTCCGTAAGTTTCCACGGTTCCCTGTGACGATTCCGAGCACCCTCATTCAGAGAGACAAGCTACGGTACACGGGATCGGTGAAGGATCTCTCACAGAAAGGTTGTCGGATCGAGAGCGTCATCCGCCCATTTACCGGCATGCAACTTGAGCTGCAGATCCAACCGCCCAGTGAAGCCACACCGATCACAATCAGCAATGCGACCGTCCGATGGACCGGCACTCATGGCATCGGCGTCGAATTTCTGGCCCTGGCCCCCTCCGAACAAGAACGGCTTAATCGCGTGCTTGCGCAATTTGCGCCGCCGTCAGGAAAAATCTCACTCCCCTCGTAAGCCGATCCAGAGTCCTTGCTTGAACGCAGAAGCCCTACGCAGTGGGAGCACGACGCCGGAGGATTTTCCTCCCTTCGTCTAGGCAAGCAGACGGTCCGGCAGACTGGCAAGGTGGAGCTGAAATCGGCCATTCGTGACATCGCCGACATAACGCCGAAGGGCTTCGTGCACCACGGGGAACGCGATCTGCTCCCAAGGGATCGCGGAGAGAGGAAACATCCGCACTTCCAGACTCTCCGTTCCCGCTTCATAAGCCGGTGTCAGCATCCGTCCTCTGAAGACGAGATACACCTGCCCAATGTGAGGCAGACTCAACACCGCATGGAGTGCGGCGATCTCTACGTCGGCCTGCGCCTCTTCTTTTGTCTCCCGAATTGCAGCCTGCTCCGTGCTCTCACCGATTTCCATAAATCCAGCCGGAAAGGTCCAGAACCCAGACCTCGGCTCGATCGCACGACGGCACAGGAGAATTTGATCTTCCCATTCCGGAATACAGCCGGCGACGATCTTCGGATTATGATAGTGAATCAGCTCACACTGCCTGCACACATGCCGAGGCAGGTTGTCCCCCGGCGGAATCGTTTGAATGACCGGGGCCCCGCATTGGCTACAGTAGTTCATGTTTGAGATGCATCTCGTTGTTCGCACAATGCGCTCTCAATCTGGAAGAACGCCTGGATTGAATAGCACACACACACGTTGTTTTGCACCAACGGGAGCGCGACCGCAAACCAGGTCACGCTGTGAGCCTTCCGTTCCCAGACGGCTCTCCCGCATGATTACGACTGGTTAGCACCGAGGCTTGCCTCCCGCACTTGACTTCCTGAAGAACGGACCTATCAACATTCCTGTGACGCAACTACGGGTGTCTTCCCATGACCGACCAGAGAGGATGATTTTCGCGTGAATACCAACCCGTTATCGATCTTGCCTCTGCTCCCTATCAAACGGACGGTGTTGTTCCCCGGCGTCATGATGCCGCTCACGATCGGGCGGGAACGGTCCATGGCGGCGGTTCAGGCAGCCATGAAGACGGAGGACAAGACGATCGTGGTCGTCGCGCAGCGGGATCCTCAGACCGAAGCGCCTTCGCTCGCCGATTTGTATACCATCGGCACCAAAGCGATCGTCAAGCAGATCGGGCAAACATCGGAAGGCTCTATTCATGTTCTGGCGCAGGGTGTCGAGCGCGTCGTCCTCCTCAAAGAAGAACAGACGACCCCTTATGCTCTTGCCAGAGTACGCCCGCTTGAACGCCCCTCGGACAGCGGACCGGAAGTCCAGGCGCTGCGCCGGGCTATCCAGGAACTCGTCTCAGATCTTCCGCGGTTGATCGAAGCGCCCGGCATTCAGGAAACGAGCGTCGTCCTGAGCAATGAAGAGGATCCGGTCGCCCTGGCGTACCGGATTGCCTCCCTCGTCAACTTGACGGTCGCCGAAGAGCAGAAACTGCTGGAGGCGTCCTCCACCGCCGACCTCTTGCGCGGGCTCTATGCCGCGCTCTCAAAGGAAATTCAAATTTTACAGTTGCGCGACAAGATTGCCAGCGAAGCCAAGGAGAAGATCAGCAAGAGCCAGCGGGAATACATTCTGCGCGAACAGCTGAAAGCGATCCAACAAGAATTGGGCGAAGGCGAGGGCGAGGAGAGCGAGAGCGCCTTGATCAAGAAACAGGTACAGGAGGCCGACCTCCCGGACCATATCCGCAAAGAAGTCGAGCGTGAAGTGGCGCGATTGGCCAAGGTGCCGCCATCATCGCCTGACCATCAGGTGCTTAGAACGTACCTGGAACTGGTACTTGAGCTGCCGTGGAAGAAGGCCTCCGAGGACCATCTGAATCTCTCCACCGTCCGCCAGGTACTGGAAGAAGATCATTACGGCATCAAAGAAGTGAAGGAGCGGATCGTCGAACACCTCGCGGTCTTGAAATTGAACCCGACGGCCAAGGCGCCGATTCTTTGCCTGGTCGGCCCTCCGGGCGTCGGGAAGACCAGTCTGGGACAGTCCATCGCGCGCGCCATGGGAAGAACGTTCGAGCGGTTCAGCCTGGGCGGCGTGCATGACGAAGCCGAATTGCGCGGCCATCGCCGAACCTATGTCGGTGCGCTGCCGGGCCGCATTATCCAGGCCGTGCGTCGAGCCGGCGCCAACAATCCCGTCTTGATGCTCGACGAAGTCGACAAGATGGGGCGAGACTTCCGGGGCGATCCCGCCTCGGCGCTGCTGGAAATTCTTGATCCGGCGCAGAACCACACGTTCCGCGACCACTACCTGGATCTCCCGTTTGACCTGTCGAAGGTGTTCTTCATCACGACAGCAAACACGCTGGACACCATCAGCCAGCCCTTGTTGGATCGCATGGAGATCATCCGACTGCAGGGCTACAGCGAGCGGGAGAAGGCCGAAATCGCCCGCCGCTACCTGTGGCCGCGACGGCTGAAAGAGGCGGGCCTCGACGCGAGTCAGGCATTGCTGTCGGATGACGTGCTGAATCTCGTCATCAGCCGGTACACCAGAGAAGCCGGCGTGCGCCAGCTCGAACAGATGTTGGGACGCCTGACCAGAAAAGTCGCGCTCGCCTTTGCCGACCTGCCGGAAGGACAGGAGCGAACGCCCGTGACAATTCAGGCCGATGTGCTCGATGAGTGGCTGGGCTCCGAACGGTTCATGCCCGAAGAGGCGCGGAAGAATCTGCCTCCCGGTGTGGCTACCGGCCTGGCCTGGACTCCTACGGGCGGCGATGTGCTCTATATCGAAACGACTCTCTTGCCCGGCAGCCACGAACTGACGCTGACCGGTCAGTTGGGCGACGTCATGCAGGAGTCGGCGCGCGCGGCGAGAAGCTATCTCTGGTCCCATGCCGAAAGTATGGGGCTGGACATCTCGCGCTTCAAACGCAACGGCGTCCATATCCACGTGCCGTCAGGAGCCATTCCCAAGGATGGTCCCTCGGCTGGGATCACCATGGCCACGGCGCTGGCGTCCTCGTACGAAGGAAGAGCCGTTCGCAGCGATACGGCCATGACCGGAGAAATCAGTTTGAGCGGGTTGGTCCTGCCGGTCGGCGGGATCAAGGAAAAGGTGCTGGCGGCTCATCGCGCGGGCATCAAACGGATCATTCTGCCCAAGGCGAACGAGAAAGACTTGAAGGACGTACCGCAGGAAGTGCGGGAAGGACTGATCTTCATTGTCGTCGAGCGCATCGAAGAAGTGCTCCCGGCCGCGTTCAATCAGGATGCTGCTACGACACCGCCATCTAAGCGGGATGAACCCTTAGCCACCTCCACTGCGCCGTAAGCTCGACCGGCCCCGGCCCAACACCGGGGCTTGCCCCCTCCTACCGTCAGCAGCCAGCCCTCGTCACAACGCCGGATTTCAGGCCGCTGGAGTTCAAGCGACAGCTGAGTGCGTCTTAGCCTGGTGGCCACGAAACCCCGGCCGGCTCAAGGACTTTTCAAGCACGGCACGGGAGCTACGGAACGCACAGCATCGCGGACTTTGCCATTCAATCATGATCGGGACACCGCCAGTTGACTGCCAGGGCGGCCATCATCCATCTTGATTGATGTTCGATACGGGCTATGCCTGGGGAGCACTTCCCCCTACCGACAGTTAATGGCATTTTATGGATAACAACGCGGCCTACGGGGTGTGGTGGTTGGTCCTCGTCAATTCCGTCTTCTTTATCCTCTTCGCGCTGAGCTTCACGCGCCCGCGGACAACGCGCGATTGGCGATCGCTCGGTGCCTTCTCCGCATTTATCGTCGCCCTGTTTGCGGAGATGTATGGATTCCCCTTGAGCATCTATTTGCTCTCAGGATGGCTCGCCAGCCATTATCCCGAAGCCGACCCGTTTGCGCACGACACCGGCCACTTCTGGCATACCCTGCTGGGCAGGCAAGGACCGGCACATTCCGATCCTCTGCATATTTTCAGCGAGGTATTAGTCTTCGCGGGACTGATGCTGCTCGCAGCCTCCTGGCGCGTCTTGTATTGGGCGCAACGGGCCCAGACTCTCGCCACGACCGGCCCGTATGCCTGGATGAGACATCCGCAGTACACGGCCTTCATCATGATTATGCTGGGCTTTCTGCTCCAGTGGCCGACCATTCCGACCCTGCTCATGTTCCCTATGCTCGTAAGATTGTACGTCCAGCTTGCTCGCTCAGAGGAGGCAGAAGCCCGGGCACAATTCGGTGAGGCCTATGATCGTTATGCGGGGGTGACGCCGGCCTTCTTCCCCTCATGGAGAAAGCAGGTACGAGAACCGCCGAGGGAACGCTAACCCCTCACCCCTTCCTTATCACCCTCCTCCCATCCGGATGCCATCGGATGCAACCGAAGTGCGGACGGGAGGCAGCCGTGACAGACAGGACGGTGGGTTTCGTCTATACTCCGGGCATGTCTGATCGCTCCGACTCCGCGGCGTCCTTCTCGGCCGAAGCCCGCCGCGTCTTCTACGAAGGCCATCGGTCGCTGGCCCTGTTCATGATCCTGATTGTGTTCGTGGCGCCGTTTGCCGGGCTCTACGTGGCTGGACTTCTCGGCGTGGTAATCGGGGTGCTGGTGTCTGCCGCGGCCTATATGCTCACGCCCTGTCTCTGGAGATGGATCGGTGACTGACCTGTTCACACACCCGCACGACTTCGCCTTGCGCTTCCCCAATGGCGGACACATGAATAGTCTGCACGATGGGCCTGCGCTACCGTATTAACGGCATCGCGCTCAAGGTCGTGGCAAGTAAACGCGTACCGGCCAATAAGTCGATGACCGCCCCCTTCACGAGAGCCACTCTCGCGCGTTCGTTTTTCCAGTGCAGGGAATTACAAGGTCCATACGGGCGGGTCGGGAGGCGCACATTACCCCCTGCGTCTCCCGACGCATTTCAAATATATGATCTCACAACCTCACTCGCTCAACAGCACTCCCACGCCCAGCGGTTCACTGGGTCTTCTTGTACACAACAATCCCGCCGACCAAGATTGAGAGCATGACAAGGGTAAACATCAATAGGGTACTATCCATGGTTGCTCCTTTCGTTCGGATCGCATTCCCGATTGACACGATGCCTCCTCGCCTGCATGCCATGCACGTCATTCACCTGACAGGACACCACAAGTCTTCTCAGCTTTGCTCTCCTCTCGCGCATTCGAGGGGGAAACACGCCGCAGGCGATCTGCACGTCACAGACCGCCTGCGCGTAGGCGCTTAGGACGCCCAGCGTGTCTTTATCTGGTTGTGAAGACCCGCACGAGAAACGGGGAATGAGCGGCTCGCCAGGGGAACGCAATATGATCCCAGGCGCTTATGTTCCTCACGCCCGTCTCGGCTCTCCACAGAGGCTCGTCATTCAGAAGAATCCCGCACGCGGGAAAGCGACAGCCGATGGAGAACCGGCTAGCGTGGCTGGCGAGGAACCCGCCCGTGGTTCGGCGGGCCTGCCTGATCCGGTGGACTAAGGTCGTCCATACTCACCTCCTCCTTGCTCGGACACTCAACGGGAGGATTAACCGGATACGGCTCACTCTGTTTGTGCGAAACAAAGAGCCGTACAACTGTTTATTTCCTTACTCCTCTTCATCGGCCTCTGTCAACGGAGAATTAAGTTCTTTTCTTTCAACGCAGATATGCATAACCCAAGCCATCCCGATTCAAATCCGCTCATGCTCCATCCCCAATGATTTCTTGATAATAGGAGTCGAGCATGGCTGCTCGAGTCGGCTCAACAATGACCAACTGCCGCTGGTCGAACGTATTGGCACAATAGAGGTATACCAGGCCTTCGGACCTGCCGAGTTCGATATGCAACTGGCGGCCATCGGGCTCCTGACGAGTTGTTTCTTGAATAACCCGGCGATCGGTGAGCCGTTCCCAAGCGGCCTGCGCAGATGGTTTGTGATTTTCGTATAGCGGAGCATCGGGATCGCGAGACTGCCTTAGCAGATCGGAAGGATCGAACGGTGCGCTGTCATCAAGATCTGTTGTTTCGTTCCAATCGTACAAAACCGCGTCTCCCTTCTGCATATGGTACAGAGGCCCATCGTCCGTCACTTCTTCAACCGACTGATAGCGGATCAATTCAGGCGGTTCAACCAACCGCAACCCCCTCTCCGCCAGCGCCCGCTGAAAGGGCACCCGCCTGGCCAACTGCCTCGTTTTTTCGCAGACGATCATGCGACCGTTCTGGTCGAGCACGGTGCTGAGCTGGTCAAGCCGCACGCCTAGTCCCGTGCGCTGCTCAAACGATGCTTGCCGGCCCGCATCATGAGCCCGCATGAACGTCCGCCAGCTCTCGCTCGGGATGCCCGGATCTTGTTCGGCCTGCATCAGCGCATGAGTGGCGACGATCAGATCGTACCGGCCTGACAACCGCGCCGTCTCCGCATCCACACAATCAAATCGGACGTTGGCCAGTCCCAACTCTCTCGCTTTCTGCTGCGCGACAGCGAGGGATACGGCCGAACGATCAAGGCCGACGAATTCTTGATCGGGAAATTGGCGGGCATAGAATGTCGTAAGGATGCCGACCCCACAGCCGAAATCGAGGACGCGCGCGGCACTGCCGATGCGAGCCATCACCCGCAATCCAACCGTGTCGTAGTAGTCGTATCGCTGGCTGTACAGAACGGGGAGGACGGCCGGTTGGGCGGTCACGTCGTAGAATGATATGTCATTGCGGGGATCGCCGCTCCGTTTCCGGTCAGCCTGCGCAAGGAGCTGATTCAGGTCCGCAGGGGACAGCTGCTGCCGTTGTGCGGCAAAATACTCGCGGTCGGTGGTGAACCGTGTGAGCCCCCACCAGGCCAGATGCTCGTGAAGCGATTGTTGCTGTATGCGGTAAGTCATTGTTAGCATCTAATCACGCCTGCTCAAAACGGTTTCCAGCAAGGCCGCAAGGCGTGAGAACCACGAGGCGTACGCGGCGAGGGTACGTTGAGTGGTTCGAGCAACTGAGAACGAAGCTGGGGAGCGTTTTCAGCAGGCGATCACGGTCTCTTGAGCATAATGGCGTCGAAGTACGTCTCCGGCACCGGGTGTGGCAGTCGCAACTGCCCCGATCCAAATCCGACGTACTTCTCGCACGTCAACTGTTCCAATCCAATCGGGCCCTTGGCATGCAGCCGCGCCCCGCTCAGGCCGATATCGGCCCCCATACCATAACTGTCTGCCGCATTAAGTCGCGACGAGGCATTGACGAAAACGGCCCCGGCATCGGCCTCGCGTGTGAAGCGCATGGCCGATTCATACCGGGTCGTCGTGATGACGGCGGTGAGGCATGGGCCATGCTCCGCGATGTGGACCAGCGCCTCATCCAGCCCTTCCACCATTTTCACGGCTAGGACAGGTCCTTGGAACTGTGTGCGCCAATCGGCCTCCGTCGCCGGCACGATCGCCGTATGGCCCGTCATCGCCATTTGCCCCATCAGCGCGATTGTCTTTGGACATCCGCGCACCTCGATCTTGAATTGATCCAGCAACCGGTTGATCAGTGGAGGCAAAAACTGCCGCCCGAGGACTTGCTGCACCAGCAAGGTGTCGAGAGCGTTGGCTGCTTCGGACGACTGCACCTTGGAATTGATCACGACATTCTGAGCCAGGGGAATATCGGTCTCATCATCGACATACAGCTGGGTGAGCCCGCCGTCATGACACAACACCGGCATCTTGGCCTGCTCCATCACCGTCTTGCGGAGACCGGCCCCGCCTCGTGGAATGATCGCATCGAGACTCTTTCCCGAACGCATCAGCTCCATGGCGACTTCCTTCTCCGGACGGTCGATGAGAATCCAAGCGCCCACGGGCACGCCGCTCTTTTCAACCGCCTCACGCAGCGCTCGTTCAATCGCCTGGTGGGTCAAACTCCATTCCGACGCTCCACGGAAAACGCAGAGATTCCCAGACTTCAAACAGAGCGCAATCGACTCGACTGTCACCAGAGGATTCAGTTCGGAAATCACTCCGATTACCCCGATGGCCACCCGCACCTTCCCTACTTGGAATCCGTCCGGCCTTTCCCACCGAGCCGTCACGGCGCCGACCGGATCGGGCAAGTCGGCAATCATGCGAAGTCGCTCAGTCATCTCTTTAATGGAGTCGGCCGTCATCCGCACTCGCGCGACCGCCGCTTTCATCCGGTCCTTCTTGGTGTCGCCTTCGTAGGATTTCCCGACCGCATCGACATCTTTCGCATTGGCCGCCAGAATGACGCCTTCATCAGCCTCCAGCCGATCCGCCATCGCCCGCAACGCCTTGTCTTTGGCCGGTCCTGGCAGCAACGCCAGCTGCCGCGCGACGTTCCGAGAATCTTTCAACAATTTATCGAGATACAATTTTACCGGAACGTCTGGCATCCCTCACCCCCGTTTGCGTGAACCGTATCTCGGGTCGCGTCCGGAGTTTCTGGTTTCGAGTTTCACGTTTCGAGTTGTCGATGACAGAAACCTGAAACACGGAACCCGCAACTCTTGACCGATGTGACGGACCAGATACGAACGACGCTTCACGAACTACGCAGGGTCGAACTATAACACGCGATTTTTTCGGCAGTAAAGGCGACGAGACCGGTGAATACTCACTGCACAGTCACGGCGGTTGCAGTAGAAACTCATGGAAACTGCGAGCTGGCAGGCTGCGGAAAAACTCATGTTGACTCCTGAAGCTATCGTAGTTCTCGATATCTGCGATGGCGCCAAGCTGCCACGCAGGATGCTCAAAATGGCCGTCCAGCAAGGCCGCAGCGAGCGAAAAAGCGAATCGTACTCCGCGCCGTACGGTGAGTCTCTGAGCGATGCGAGAACGCCGCTGGCGGACTTTTTCAGCATCCTGCTAGAATGCCGGGCCGTGACACCCAACGACGCGCGCGCGCAATACAACTATTTGATGACGCTTTGCATCAGACACGAAGAGGCCTTCGGCCCCCTCGCGTTGGCGTTTCTCCGCGAACCGGGCTTCGACCGGCTGGGCCTGACGGCTGAGGAACAGTTCAATCTCTATATGGCCACGGCGGACGCCTTTGCCGCCGAACCGAAACGCTACACTGCCAAGCTCGAATGTTTGCAGAACGCCATCGAGGTCCTGCCTCGGACGACTTTTCAAGATCCCGAACTGGCCCGTCACCTCCACCAAACCGTTCAAAAAACCGCGGCGGACCTTGAGATCTACACTCAGGCGATGAAGGTCGCGCGTTCTCCGTCTTTATCCAACCAGCGCTTGTTTGTTGAAACGGAAGCGCCGGAGTATTTTCTCGACCTCGCCCAGAAACGCGCCGGCGCCTATTATCAAAACAAGTATCGAATCTCCACAGAGGCTAAAACAGCACAGCATTTCGGCGGCACGCATGGACGGTTCGACCCGGACAATCCGGCCATCCAAAAAGAATTCCCCGGCGCCTGTGCCCCGTTTATGGCGGCACGGTCTTATGGATTTCATATGCTGTTACCGTTTGACCTGAGGATCAGCCGCAAGCCGGACGATCCGCTCGACGGCGGCGTGAGAATCTTCTACGCCAAAGTCGGCTATTCCTATCCATTGCGCTACGAAATGGGCAAACTCTGCGGCTATCACGATGGCCGGATGCTCGACGTGGCATTGGACGACCCACACCTCCTGTTCGTTTCCGTGTCGGCCCTCAAGGAGCCGGACTTCCGGTTTATCCCGCCGGACCGCGAGCCGGACGTGCCGGACGACCTGGCCTACCCTCTGGCTCTGTTGAAGACGGTCGGATCCCTGGGGCCCTTCATCCAAGTGAGCTGCAAATTCAAAATCTGGTTCGATGCATCGGTCGTCTCGCTGCTGATCCAGGGTGCGCCGGACCTCGCGGACTACGGACTGACCGGCGCGATGGGACTCATGACCCGCACCTATGCCTCCGACCGCGTCGAAGCCTACGCCGAATCCTCCCGCCAACCTTGGCAAGAAGGCCTGAGCTACAACTTCGTCAATCTGCACTTGGGCCTGCTACCCGGCGTCGAGAGCGCTACCATCCCATTCAACACACCCATCTTTACCCTGTACCCGGTCCTGAACCGGCAGGCCTACTCTATTGAAGAACGTCCGGAGGCCATATGAATTCTGAACTGGTGAAGCAGCTCGGTCCGCTGGCGCCGCTGGCGGGCGTGTGGGAGGGAGATAAAGGTGCGGATGTGGCGCCGTCGGATGATCGGGGAACAGAGCAGAACGCGTTTCGCGAGCGGATCACTTTTGAACTAATCAGCCCCGTGCGCAATCATGAACAGGTGCTGTACGGCTTGCGCTACGCCACGGTGGCGCGGCGGATCGGGGAATCTGACCCCTTCCATGAGGAAGTGGGCTACTGGCTCTGGGATCCGGGGGAGCGGCAAGTGCTGCGCTGTTTCATCGTGCCCCGCGGAGTGGCGCTGATCGCCGGCGGCACGGTCGAGCCGACCGCCACCACCTTTACGCTGCGGGCGGAGGCGGGGTCGGAGACCTACGGGATTTGCTCAAACCGGTTCCTCGACAAAGAGTTCAAGACCGTGCGCTATGAGTTGACCGTCACGGTCCTCGACCAGAACCGGTTTCACTATAAGGAAGACACGCAACTCCGCATGCCGGGGCAGCCTGATCTGTTTCACCACACTGACGAGAACACCCTCACACGCGTGACGGGCTAACGCAGGAAAAGCGGCGCAATGTGCACCCGTGGGACTGACACCCTTCCCCGCGTCCCCGCGTGGTGTCTGTCCCATTTGAACCGCCCGTCACGGCCTGGGGCGAGGCCCGACAAAACATCTTCCTGGATGGAGCCGAGTCAAGGGTTCGGTGCCCTTTGCTTGCCTTCTAACGCACGCGCCCGCCTATTCGAACCCGACCGGGACTCATCACGATGAAGCTGCGGCTCAAGTCAGCCGCAAACCCCGATACGAGAGTCACCACGGATTCGGGGAGAGTCTTGCGAGCACTCGCGGGGTAACGGATTAAAATCACACCGCTGGATTGTTGAGAATCCGCGTAGACCAGCTGGCCGAAATCCTTATCCTCCGTCAGGAGAATCCGATGCTCACGGAAAGCCAGGTCCATGACAACAGTATCGTCAGAACCGGACAGAAGTTCGGTTACTGCGAGCACATCTTGCCCTGCAGCACGGAGCGCTCGAACCACCGAGAAATCGCAACTTTCGTCGGCTAGGAACCGCACGGATTAGCGCTTGGATCGCTTACGGGACGGAGCACCAACCAACACCGTCTCTTCGTGGGCCACGGTGTCAGCCGCGTACCCAATCGCGGCGTGAATATCAGCCTTGGTGAGACGCGGGTAGGCATCAAGCAGATCCGCCTCGGTGGCCCCCTCGCCGAGTTTTCGGAGGATCAACTCGACAGGAATGCGCGTGCCACGGATGACGGGCTTGCCCATCATCACTTTGGGGTTCATCTCAATACGACTCGTCGTCAATTCCGGCTCCTCATCTGACTAGACGTGAGTATAGCAAACCGCCCCGGAGAATCCCAATCAGGGATGATGGAACAGAGCGTACCTACATCCCTTCCTTCCGCCGAGCTAGAAAACGAGCCAGCCCGGCCCAGAGGAGCATCAACGGCACCAAGGCCCAGGCGATGTGGATAGTCGTGGCCCCCAGTGCTTTCACGCCGGTTACTAACCAGGCAGTCGATGCATCGCCGCCCCGTGAGATGGCCGTGTCGATGAAATTCTTGGCCTTGTACTTTTCTTCGCGAGTCAGGACGGTGAACAGCACTTCGCGCGACGGCTTGGACAGAGCATACTCCCCCACCCTGCGCAGGACCGAAAAGACAACATAGACCGCCAGTGTCGGCCACAGGGCGATACCCAGAAATCCCACCAGGCTGATTGCCGGAAGAAACAGCAAACCCGCGACCAGCCCAAACCGGCCGATCACTCGATTAGTAATGAACAGCTGGGTCCCCCACGTCAACAGATTCGTCGCAATATCGAGGCTGGAAAAGAGACGCGTGCGCGCTTCCGGTTGATCGAGATATTCCGCCACCAGACGGGTCTGCTCTAGATAGAGGAACGTGGCCGTCATGGTGAGCACCATCAAGTAGCCGCAGATTCCAAGCAAATAGGGTGAGGCAACGGTCAGGCGCACGCCTGCCAGGAAACTTCCCTTGAGCGGATCACCGGGGTGCGGCTGATGGTACAAGGACCGTTCACCACCCCATCGCTCAAGGCGGGAGATGCAGCCCAGGCACAACACGAGAAACACCGCCGAGGCCAGCATCAGCACCGCGACTGGAAAGACAAACGTCAGCCCGGTGGTGATGAGTGGACCGAGCAACGCGCCGCTGCTCCCTCCCGCGGCAATGATCCCGAACAGCCGTGCCCCCTGCTCCGGCGTAAAGAGATCGTCCATGAAACTCCAGAACACGGACACGACGAACAGATTGAACACCGAGAGCCACACAAAAAAACCACGGGCCACCCACTCCGGATACAGGTGACTGGTCATCAAGCCGTAGAAGACCAGCAGATTGGTGATGAAGAAGGCGTAGACCGTCAGCAACAGTCGATAGCGCGAACAGCGCGCGGACAGCCACCCAAAGAGCGGCGTCGCCGCCAGCATGGTGAGAAACGTTCCGGTCATCATCCACGGGAGATTCTTGAGTCCGCCTTCGATGGCCATTTCATCGCGCACCGGGCGGAGGATGGAGTAGCCGCAGAGGAGGCAGAAAAAATAGGCGAAGGCCCAGGCCAAGGGAATCACTTCTTCCCGCTTGGCTCCAAGGAAGGCGGCGCACCGGCCAATGGCAGTGTGATCCGGCTCGGCCATGGTGGCGCAGTGTAGCAGGTATGCTTTGGCCTGCAAGGGGAAGATTCTGCTAGAATGCGCCGATCGATCGAATTCGTCCGGGAGAATGAACGCATGATCGACCTACGCAGCGATACAGTCACCGTTCCTGCCGACGGGATGAGAAAAGCCATGGCACGCGCCGAGGTGGGCGACGACGTGTACGGGGAAGATCCCACCGTCAACCGGCTGCAAGACATGGTGGCATCGCTGCTCGGCAAGCGGTTCGCCCTCTTCGTGCCCTCCGGCACCATGGCGAACCAGCTCGCGATCCGGTCGCAGACCCAGCCGGGGCAGGAGATCATCGTCGAGAGCACCAGCCACATCGTCCGGTATGAACAAGGCGCCGCCGGCGCGCTGGCGGGCGTGCAGCTCCATTGGGTGCCGGGCGAGCGTGGCATCATGAACGCGGAGCAGGTGGAAGCCGCGATCAGGCCGAGAGATCCCCATAGCATTCCCACCGCGCTCATCTGCCTGGAAAACACGCACAATGCCGGCGGCGGAACGATCTATCCCCTGTCGACGATCGAGAAGATTCGGACCGTCGCGGTCAGATACGGCATCCCGATGCATCTCGACGGCGCCCGGCTGATGAATGCCGTGGCCGCCACGACACTTCCCCCCGCTGCGTATGCCCAACACTTTGAAACTGTGTCCATGTGCCTCTCAAAAGGCCTCGGCGCTCCGGTGGGGTCGTTGCTCGTGTCAAGTGATCAGCAGATCATCGATCGCGCCCGGCGTTTCCGCCGCATGTACGGGGGAGCCATGCGTCAAGCGGGCATCCTCGCCGCCGCCGGCATCTATGCGCTGGAACATCACATCACACGCCTGACGGAAGATCACACACACGCGAAGAAACTGGCCCGTCAGCTCCAGCAAATTCCTTCGGTGCAGGTTGTGCCGCAACATGTCGAAACGAATATCGTGATCTTTCAGATAGCCGACCAGCGGCGCTCGCCCGCCGAGATCGTCGCCGCGTTGAAACACGAAGGCGTGCTCATTAACGCGATCGGGGGATCGAGTTACCGAGCCGTCACTCACCTCAATGTCTCCGCCAAACAGATCGATGAAGCCGGCGCCGTGTTCGCCCGTGTGCTCACACTGTAATGCCGTCATGCTGACCGTGTCGCATTGACACGACTTGCAACGGCACATAAAATGCCGACGGGCCCTCGGGAGGGAGCGCGATGTCTTTGCAAGTGGTCACGTTTCAGCACATCAGCAAGATTCTTGAAGTGACGGATGCGCTCGGACTGAATCGGGAATGGGTGGAAATCCCCTTGTCTCCGGAACATCCCGGGGTGGTTCGCCGGCTGGCCAACGGCAAACTCGAAATCGTCGTGGATGCCGATCAGCCGTTCGACCAATGGCTGACGGGCCTTCGCAGTCTCATTCAAGAGACCCAGGTCTCGTGATGGATTCGAACCCCACCGCCAGCGTGCCCACGCGCGAGGAACTCAATGCCGAACTCCTCGCCGTACCGGAGCCGCCGGAGCAGCCGGAAACGCCGACACCTCCAGGCTTTGAAGACAGCCTCGAGGTCGCCCTGCGGCACGTGAAGGGCCGGCGCGGCGGCGATCTGGTCGGCATTATCCTCGTGGGATCGGGAGCACGGCGCGCCATTACCCCCCACAGCGATATTGATTTGATCGCCCTGGTGAAAGGCGACACCGACAGCCATGAAATTCTTCGGGTCGGCGAACGTCTCGTCGACATCCGATACCATGGCTACACGTCCGTCGAAGACGAACTCGCCTATTCACTCCGACTACCGTCGCTTCTCCGCAAGGGGCGTGTCCTGTTCGACCACGAGGGGGTCACCGCGCAGCTGATCGAGAAAGCCAACCAGCGTTTTCGCCAAGGCCCCCCGCCGGCCTCCATCAATGAACAGATTCGCCTGAAAGCCTCGTGTTATCACTGGCTGGGAAAGGCAAAGGACCTCACGGAGAAACCGGGCACCGCCCAGTACCTGCTGACCCTGTTCTATGAAGATTGCATTCTGGCGTTCTTCCGGCTGAGAGGCTATTGGCTGACCGCCCCGGTGGACGTTCACCGGTTTATGGTTTCTCGAGAACCGGCGCTCGCCGACCTGGCCGGTCAGTTCCTCAATGCGAATACCTTGGCCGATCGGCTCAACTTTGGCCGACAATTTGCCGATCTCCTCTTCAAGGACATCCCAAACCCCGCCCGCATCGACTGAGGGGTCCGGATCGTTCCGGCCCGTGTCTGCCCCGGGTCACGAGTTCGGCCAGGTTTGCAATTTACGGAGCATGTGACCGGTCCTGAATACCGCCGGCAGACATTCCTCCATCATATCGACCACACACCAAGGAGCGGTTATGGAGCTAGGATTTATCGGACTTGGCAAAATGGGCATGAACATGGTCACACGCCTGCGACGGGACCAGCATCGGGTGGTGGTCTTCGACCGTTCGACCGATCTCGTCAAACAGGCAGAGGGCCAGGGTTGCATCGCCGCATCATCGTTAAATGATCTGGTCTCCAAACTCAGTGCTCCGCGCGCAGTCTGGGTTATGGTGCCCTCCGGTGCGCCGACGGAAGAAACCGTGCAGGCGGTCGCGGCCTTGCTCAAACCCGGCGACACCATCATTGACGGCGGAAATACCCGGTTCCACGACGACGTGCGGCGCGCCGCCGAATTGAAGAAGTCCGGCCTTCACTATGTGGATGCCGGTACGAGCGGCGGGATCTGGGGGCTGAAAGTCGGCTACTGTCTCATGGTCGGTGGCGAAGACCAGGCGGTGAACCGGCTGGCACCGGCCTTCAAGACTCTGGCCCCGGAGAACGGCTGGGCCCATGTCGGTGCCGCCGGTGCCGGACATTACGTGAAGATGGTGCACAACGGCATCGAGTACAGCATGATGCAAGGCTACGCCGAAGGGTTCGAGCTGATGTCGAAGAGCGAGTACAAGCTGGATCTGGCGCGCATCGCCGACCTCTGGATGCACGGCAGCGTGGTACGCTCATGGTTGCTCGAGCTGGCAGCCGGCGCGCTCAAAGACGATCAAAAACTTGAAAAACTGAAAGGGTACGTGCAAGATTCCGGTGAAGGCCGCTGGATGATCGCTGATGCGATCGAAAAAGATGTGCCCGTACCGACACTCACGACGGCCCTGTTCACCCGATTCCGGTCGCGGCAGGAAGAGTCGTTCGCGGAAAAGATGCTGGCCGCTCTGCGCAATGCCTTTGGCGGCCATGCCGTCAGACGGTAGGCGCTCATCACTTTCACCAGGATGTCGCGATGGCCTCTACCAGCCAACGAGTCGACAGTAGTCCCGCGCAGGAAACCTTGCTCCCCGTCGAACCGTGCACTGTCGTCATTTTCGGCGGGTCCGGCGACCTAGCTCGTCGCCGTCTGATCCCGGCCCTCTACAACTTGCTCCTCGATGGGTTATTGCCTGCGAATTATGTGGTATTGGGTTTGGGCCGCACTGCGATGAGCGACGAAGAGTTCCGTGCCTCCGTGCGTGATGGCGTCGTCAAGCATTCCCGACAGGCCTTGATTGAAGACACGTGGAACACCTTTGCCAGGCATTTATTCTATCTAGCCGGTGAAAATGACGACCCGCAGACCTACACCCGGCTGAAAGCGCGTGCCGAAGAGCTTGAACGGTCGTTTCAGCTTCCCGGAAATCGAATATTCTATCTCAGCATTCCGCCCAGCTCCTTCACCCCCGTCTGTGAAGGACTGGCCAGCTCAGGACTGGCCGGAACGCCCGGCGCCCGTTCGCCCTATGCCCGCATCATCGTCGAAAAGCCGGTCGGCCGCGATCTCGCGTCCGCGCAGGCCATCAACATGGTCACGGGGCGCGTCTTCGATGAGTCGCAGATCTTCCGCATCGACCATTATCTGGGCAAGGAAACCGTTCAGAATCTCATGGTCGTGCGGTTCGGCAATAGTATTTTCGAGCCGATCTGGAACCACAAATACATCGATCACGTTCAGATCACGGTGAGCGAAGCCGAAGGAGTCGGCACCCGCGCCACCTACTATGAAGAAGCCGGCGCCTTACGGGACATGGTGCAGAACCACCTGCTCCAGTTGCTTTGCCTGGTTGCCATGGAGCCGCCCTATTCGCTGGACCCCGACGTCGTGCGAAACTCAAAAATGGAAGTGCTCCGTTGCCTGCGCCCCATTACCGCCAAGGATGTGGAACAGTTCACCGTGCGGGCGCAATATACGGAAGGCACGGCGCACGGCAAGCCGGTTCCGGGCTACCGTCGGGAGAAGGGGGTCAAGCCCGATTCCACTACCGAAACGTATGTCGCGCTGAAGTGTTTCGTGGAGAACTGGCGCTGGTCCGGGGTGCCGTTTTACTTGCGGACAGGTAAAGCCTTGCCGCTTCGGGCCAGCGAAGTCGCGGTGCAGTTCAAAGAAATCCCCCAGATCCTGTTCAATGCCAATCCGCAGAAACCGCAAGCCCCGAACGTCCTGACCTTGAGAATTCAGCCGGAAGAAGGGCTGTCGCTCCGGATCGTCTCGCGGGTGCCGGGCACGAGAGCGCAAACCCATCCGGTTGAGATGAATTTCAAGTATGGAGAGGTCTTCGGCCGCCCGTCACCGGAAGCCTACGAACGCCTCTTGCTCGATGTCATGACAGGCGACGCATCCCGGTTCATGCGGCGCGATGCCGTGGAAGCCTCCTGGGCTTGGGTCACCCAAATCCTCGACGCCTGGGAGAACCTGGGACAACGCTGGCTTCCCGAATACCAAGCGGGCACCTGGGGCCCGGTCGAAGCGGACCGGTTGATCCAACACGACAGCCGCACCTGGCGGGTACTGTAACGAGCACCCGCTGCATTTCCGTCCGCTGGATTCTTTCTCCGGATGTCCTCAGCTGGCATCCGGCCTCTTGGGCACAGAACGATCAGTTCTGCCGCTGGGCACCACGAGCTGGATCCTCAACCGCCATCATGCTCAACTCGCGCTTCACCTGTTTCACTATCTCGTCCCGTTTCCCCACCCCTCCGAAGAACTTCTGAAAGTGCCCGTTTCGATAGAATGCGAGCGCTGGCAGCGAGGTGATTTCCAGCTCCGCGGGGATCTGCGGATTGTCCTCCACATTCATCGTGAGGACGAGCAGACTCGGCCCGAGTTCTTCCTGCACCTGCTCCAGTTCGGCCGCTAATGCACGGCAATGGCCGCAGCCAGGCTTCCAGAATTCGACGAGGACAGGCACCACGGCCGATTCGACCACACGGTCGAACTGCCGATCGGTGATCGTGTGCAGCCCGGCCCTCACGATCGCAGACCTTGGCACAGCAAGGGTGTCAACACACGGGCAACCTCCTCTGCGAATAGGCGATACCCGGCGGTCGTAAGATGCACTCCGTCGTTGGAATACTTCGCGGCCAGTTGGTTGGTGTCGGGGTCGGCCGTGGCGTGAAACAGATCGACGCAGGCAATGTGCTTTGCCGCTGCATACTCACGAATCCACCGGTTCAACAGTTCCCGCCGGGCCACGTGCCCGGCCACCCATTCCTGCCCTTCCCGGCTGTCTTGACCGTCTTCCACTCGAATCGAAGGAACGGTCACGGGAATCGGGATACCACCGCCTGCAAACGTCTGCTCGTAGAGCTTGACCAGATTGCGCATGATGTCATCGGGCGATCCATTCCATCCTAGATCGTTCGTCCCGCCCAAGATCGACACATATCCTGGCTTGTGATCCAATACATCCTGACGGAATCGAAATACCATCTCGCCGGTGAGTTCGCCACAGACACCACTGGTACGAACCCCTGCCGCTCCGCCAAGACAGTCTTGTAAATACTGCCCATACGGAGTCTCCTGTCCTGTCGGATGCTCTGCAGTCGGCGACTGAAACCCCGCCGTCAGACTGTCGCCGAAACATATGACAAGAGTAGATCGGGTCATCGTGAATCCGCAGCGTATGGTGGGGTGTGCGCCCCTGTGACCTTTGCCACAAGAGAGGATTGTACTGTCGCCATTCGGCTCCGGCAATGCCCATCTCACCTGCCCAATTCTCGTGGAGAACCGCGATTTCCTTGACGAATCGCGGATCTAACGGTACGTGTAGCTCTATGACAGATCTCAAGACCGCACAGGACATGATGGCCGCGGCAGTGGCGGCCAAAGGCACGGAGGATCCGGAAACCGCATCCGTCAAACGCATCCTCAAACTCTTGGATAAGACGGCCAAGTCCAACCGGACCTATGGGGCAACCAACCCCGTTGCCCAGAAGTTTTCGCAACAGCTGTTCGAAGAATTAACCGTCCACCTCAATACCTACTCTAAGCTCACGATTCTTATCCAACGATCGCAACTGGTATTCAACGACATGGTCGTTCACCAAGCCGACAAAGACAGCAGCAGCGAAGGGGTCGGCTTCAAACTCTATGCGGACGGCATTCGGGAATTCTCGATCCACCAGGGCCTCACCCGCGAGGATCTGACCTTCTTTCTGGAGTCGCTGTGGGGCGGCATGGATCCGACCCAGGATGACGACGATATCGTCACTCGCCTGTGGTCTCGCAATCTCTCGAGTATTTCCATCGTGACAGCGGAAGAAATTGCCAAAGTTTCAGTGGGGGCCAACGAACCTGCCGCTGCCGAAGGAGGCATGAGTTCATCGGAGACGACGTTGCGGGAATTGCTGGATAGCGAACGCAACCAAAGAGGACGCAAGGCTCAGGGAGCAGGAGAGGGCACGGGCGCTCAAAACAAACGCATCCAATCAAGCCTCATCGGCTATGAAGTGACCGACGAAGAACTCGCCACCCTGGCAAGGGAGATCGAGGCTGAAAGCAAGCAAAACGACCTCCTGTACATCATGGAAATGCTGACCGCCATCTTGGCGTATGAAACTTCTCCCGTCTTGCTGACCAAGCTGTTTACCATCTGGGGCAGCATCGTGGACTCCCTGTTCCGCGATGGGAAATGGACGGTCTTGGAACATGTCCTGGGTCTCCTCCATGAGACCGATGCCGTACGTCCGGATCTCAGCCAGGAACACAAGCAACAAGTCGCGTCGCTCTTCTCCGGACTGGGCCGTGCGGAGCACATCAAGGATGTAGAAACGTATCTGAATAGTTCGCCCACCGCCCAAACGGAAGGACTTTCGACGATCTTGTTAATGATGGGGGCGGATGCCGTTCCCCTGCTCTGCTCCCTGCTCGCCAAGTTGAACTCACCCGCGCACCAGGCCATCGTCTCGGACGCACTCTTGGTCCTGGCCAAAGATCGCCCGGAGCCGTTGCTCAAAGGATTGATGGATCGCCGGCCAGCTTATGTCCGAAACTTACTCGCCATTCTCATGAAGTGGAACGATCCCAAGTTCGCCGAGCCGGTGGAAAAACTGACGCGATATCCTGACCTGCAAGTTCGGAAGGATGTCGTACGCGCAATGGGTTTCTTCCGGCCGACCGGTAATGGCCTGAAGTTGGTCTCGTTCATGGAGGATGAAGAAGAAGCCATCCGCCTGGCCGCACTGAAACTGCTGGTCTCCGGACACTATACCGCCCCATTTTCCAGCTGGTCCGCGATCCTGTCCATGGAGGACTTCTCGGAACGTCCGGTAAGCGAGCGCCGGGCGGTCTTCCAGGCAATCCGGGTGACGTGCGGCGACGAAGCGGTCCCTTATTGGGAACGCCTCCTGACCGAATGGTCGTGGACGAGTCGAAAAAAGAAAGAGGAACTGGCCGTATTGGCCGCGGAATCTCTCGGCAAACTGGCAACTCCGGCCGCCTTGTCCGCGCTCGAATTGGGGAGCAAGAAAGGCGGTGCCGCCGTCCGCCAAGCCTGTGTCCATGCCCTTTCGCAAGTCCAGAGACAGCAGCAGAGCAAGAGCCCCGCTGACGTGCCACACTACTAAGGAGTGTCGATCGTGAGCGATTCCCGTTCAGTCCACGCGCCGACCAGTGAAGACCATACACAACCGATCCTGACACATGAAAAATCGCTGTCCCAAAAAATAGGGCACGGTTCCGAGGCCGGCGATATTCTGGACCAACAGCTTGTGGTGTTGGGCTTCCAGCTCATCACCCAGCTGAATACGCTGATCAAGACTTCCAAAATCCACGGGCGCACCAACACAGCCCTCGACAAGCCGGTTGACACGATGCTCACGCTCGTTCAGACGCTGGCCCACGACCGACCGGCCACCTTGCGTCTGCAAAACGATTTTTTGTTTCTGTGGGACAGCCATCTCAAGGTGAGCCCGCAGCAGATGCTGGTGGTCTCCAGCGTCATCGAGGCGATGACGAAGTGGAAAATAGGCGGCTTAACTTTCACTTCATCGGTTTCATCCAGAGACCTTCGTGAGTTTGCCCATCTTTTTGTCAGCCTCGACCCCGTCACCAAGTCGATCGCGGACTTCCGGCAGGAACTTGAGACGTTGGGTGTCACCAGCATCGAGCTCGAGGATCCTCGTGTGCTCGCCCTCAAAACGGACATGATAGGATCGGACATGAACGTCCAGCACAGAGCGCGGCCACGAAGCGCCTATGAGCAGGTGTCCACCGCGGCTAGCTCCCTGACGCAATCGGTACGGGACGGCGGCACGATCAGCTTCAAGCACGCTAAACGCGCCATTCAGAATATCGTCGATCTCATGATGCAAGACGAGCCCGCCATGCTGGGCTTCACCACGCTGCGCTGCCATGACCAATATACGCAGAAACATTCCGTCAATGTCGCTCTCCTCTCGATCGCCCTCGCGAACCGAGCGGGCTATCCCAAAGTAGAATTGGCCGATCTCGGTTTGGCGGCGCTCTTTCATGACATGGGGAAGTCAGCCATCCCGCTCGATGTGCTCAACAAGCCCGGAGAATTTACAGAAGAGGAGTGGGCAGCGATGCGCAGCCATCCGACAGAAGGAGTCTTAAGTCTTGCCCTGTTACGCGGCATTACCAATTTGCCGGCACGCATGGCCGCGGCCTCCTTCGAACACCATATGAATCTGGACTATTCCGGCTACCCGAAGTTGAAAACGCCGTGGAAGCTTTCGCTGACCGGGCGTGTTCTCATGATCGCGGACTGCTACGACGCCATGACCTCTTCCCGCGTCTATCGCCGTGAACCGATGGCTCCGGCCAAAGTGTTGAACATGATGTTTCAGAAATCCGGGCAGAGCTTCGACCCCACGCTCCTCAAACTCTTTGTGACCTGTGTCGGCATCATCCCGATCGGTACCCTGGCGGAACTCACCACCGGTGAAATTGCGGTTGTCCTTAGGCCGGCACCCGACAAGGCGAACAGCGAACGTCCTTTGGTGAGGGTCATCGCTGACGCGAACAGCCAGCCGGTCGACAACGGCCAGGAATTGGATCTTACCGAGAAGGATGACACCGGAAGCTACCGCCACAGTATCGTCCGGCTTATCGACAATGCCGAACATCGGTTCGATACGAGCCGGTACTTCTCGTAACAGGCTCTCCCCTGATCCCTCACGATCGAACCATCCGCTCGTGTCGCTTGACAGTCCAAAACCCGATCCTCGACAATGTCCGCATGCCGGATCACATCGTCATCGAGCGGTTGGAATTCCGAGGGCGTTGCGGAGTGACTCCGGAGGAACGGGCCAAGCCCCAGCCTCTGGCCCTCGATCTTGAATTGCAATGCGACCTGGGGCCGGCCGGATTTTCCGACAATCTGTTCCACACCGTCGATTATGGCGCAGTCGCTGCGCGGGTAGTCCAGGTCGCCTCGACCCAAGAAGCCTGTCTCCTCGAAGCCCTGGCCGAACGGGTTCTGACAGTGCTCTTCGACGAATTTCCGGTTGAGCATGTCACACTCTGGATACGAAAACTCCACCCGCCGATCACCTCCATCACCACCTCCGTCGGAGTTACGATCAACCGGACACGACTCGCGCATGAGGTCAGGCAGGCAGCTGCTCCTCCGGCGAGGTTGCTTGTCCAGCAGCTTCACCGGCTTCCCAAGGGCAAGGCCCTCGACATCGCAGCCGGGCATGGCCGCCATTCACTGTTTCTGGCCTCGCACGGTTTTCAGGTCGACGCCGTCGATCGCGACGAGAGCGCGCTGGCGCATCTCTTCACATCGGCGCAGCACCATGCGCCCACGGCGGTCACAACGAAAGTCTTGGACCTTGAACAGCCTGCGCCGTATGGGCCAGACCTCGGGAAAGAGGTCTATGACGTGATTCTTGTCTTCTTCTATCTGTATCGCCCGCTGTTCCCCGCAATCGTGGGAGCGCTGAAGCCCGGCGGGGTCCTGGTGTATGAAACGTTCACCATCGACAATCATCTTTATCACCATCACCCGAAGCGCCGAGAATTTTGCCTGTCTCCCAATGAGTTGCTGCGGCTGACCTCGCCTCTGGAGGTGTTGCACTACGACGAAGGGGCGCATGTGGACGGAGACGGCGCTGACCCTATCTATACGTCACAACTCCTGGCACACAAACCGATACCCTCTGGTGCAGCCGCATGAGCCGCCTGGATTTCCATCTGCACACCACCCATTCCGACGGAAGCTGCACACCGGCCGAAGTCATCGCCCTTGCCGGCAAAGCGGGCGTGACGGCCCTGGCCATTACTGATCATGACATTACAACGGGCATACCCGAAGCAACCGCAGCAGGGAAGGCCCTGGGGATTGAGATCATTCCAGGAATTGAGATCAGTTCTCTCCTGGGCGGCTCTGAATTACACATGCTCGGCTACTTCCTCGATCACCAAGACGCCCGGCTGAACGAACGGCTTACGCGCCTCCGGGAAAGCCGGCATCGCCGCAATCCCAAAATCATCGAACGTCTGCAGGCGGCCGGCATCGACATCACCTATGATGAAGTCCGCGCCCTTGCGGGCACTGATGCCGTCGGGCGGCCACACATTGCGCGCGTCTTGATGGGAAAAGGTGTTGTGTCTTCCGCGAAAGAAGCGTTCGACCAATGGCTGGCAGACGGCCGGCCGGCTTATGTTCCGCGCGAACTGCCGACACCGGCGGAAGCCATCCACTGGATCAAAGAAGCAAAGGGACTGGCGGTCCTTGCCCACCCGACTTGGGTGAAGACCACGGAGGGCACTCTGGCAGACCTGGTCCGAGCACTGAAAGCCGACGGACTCGACGGGGTGGAGGTTCACTACAGCACCCACACCGCACGGCAAACACGCGACTACTTG
>DCZO01000018.1:121188-135528 GCA_002331335.1 Nitrospira sp. UBA2082
GGCAAAGGCTCGCTCCATGTTCCGGACTCACTGCTCGACAAAATGAAGAACGCTGCGGCACGGCAATAGCCGCCGTGCTTGCATCTTTCCAGCTATTCATTGACTCCCTTTCCTTATCCGCTAGACTTTCACCAGTCTTCAACGCCAGACCTCTATGACGACGACATCTCATTGGACGCTCCAATACGCCATCCTCGTCCTCGTAGCCCTCTTCGCGGGTCCCGTATTGAGCAAGCTACAGACGGTGGAATCGCTTCCCGTCACGGTCTTCGGCTTGAACGCGTCACAGACCGTCCGTCTGATTGTCGAAGCAATCGGGTTGGGCCTCCTTTGCTTATTCTCGATCCGCTCCTCCCTGCAAATGCCCGATACAGGACGCGGGTGTTCATTCATCCGTCGGCTTATCCTTCCAGTCACCGGCCTGTTCACGCTGGTCGCGATGGATAAGACACTCCACGCTGTGGGACTTTCCCTCATCGATCGAGTCGGATCACAGCAGTATGCCATCGCTTACACCGCCGCTCTCATCCTGACGGCCCTGTGGACGACGGTTGCATGGTTCTTGAATCGAGACTCGCTTGAGCGTTTTTTCTCGAGCCCGGTATCAAATGTGAATCACTCTGCTTCAGCATCGGTTCACGAAGACACCGGCGAGACGGAGTCCGACGCCAGTCACGATGACACAGACACGGTCACCGCCGTTCCCAAGGCCAACGGAGACCAGCCGAGTACCCTGGGGCGATATAGAGTGCTCAAGGAATTGGGACGGGGGGCGATGGGAGTGGTGTATTTAGGGAAAGACCCGACGATTCAACGATTTGTTGCCATCAAAACGATGCGACTCAATGAATTCGAGGACGCAGACAAGCTGCAGGAAATACGAACCAGATTCTTTCGCGAAGCTGAATCGACCGGCCGGCTGTCCCATCCCAATATCGTCACCATTTATGATGCCGGAGAAGAAGACGATCTCGGCTATATCGCGATGGAGATGTTGCAAGGGACAACCCTGAAAGCTTGGACGCGCCCATCAACCCTTCTTCCTGTCGAAACGGCACTCCCCATCCTCGCGACCGTCGCAGATGCCCTGGACTATGCCCACCAGCAAGGCGTCGTGCATCGCGACATCAAGCCGGCCAACATCATGCTGACGAACAATCGGGTTGTGAAGGTCATGGACTTCGGCATCGCCACACTGGCGTCTTCGTCGCGGACCAAATCCGAGATGGTAATGGGCACGCCCACTTACATGTCGCCGGAGCAGATCGCTGGGAAGAAAGTGGACGGACGCTCCGATATTTATTCCCTTGGGGTCGTCATGTTCGAACTATTGACGGGCCATCCGCCCTTCTCAGCAGCCAATGTCTCCGCGTTGTTGTATGCCGTGGCCCATACGCCGCCTCTCAAGTTGTCCGCACTCCGCTCAGACCTGCCCCCTGCCGCCCAAACCATCTTGGACTGCGCGCTGCAGAAAGACCCGGTGCACCGGTACCGGCGTGCCAGCGAATTCGCCCAAGAACTCCGTAGTTGTCTTGAGAAACTGGCCGCCTGAGGCAGGCTAATTCCGTAACTGGATCTGGCCTTTGGGAAGACTCTGGTAGCACCCAAGCGACAGCTCCTGCTCACGCATTTGCAAGCAGGCGAGCAGGCTCCCGTCCTCTGCATCGACTCCCCGGCAGACCCGTTTCACATCCTCGGCACAGCTGACCTTGTAGGCCTCGCCTTCTTTCCACCGCACCATCCGTTTCTGCGCAATGGCTTGGCACGGAGCAGACAATTTGCTCATTCGCCGCTCCAGGCACTGGTGTCGCTCTTCCTGCGTCAACGTGTCCGGACAGGCTTCCTGCACTTCCGCAGCGCATTTCACCTCGGCAACTTGTCCAACACGCATCGTCCTTGACACGACATCGCCGCCAGCCGTTTTCGAATTCGTCACTCTTGCCATGCCTTTCCCTTCTCCGTCCGACCGGCTGGGTGTATGGATTGGGTGTGCCGGAACGCCTGGGATTGTCAGATCCAGTTCAGGCACCGCCGGTAGGGCGGGAACGCGCGGTTGGGTCGATCGCAATTCGTCCCAGGATGGCAAATTCGCCCAGACGACACTCCAGACCAGCGCCAGCCCAACGACCGATGCCAGCGTTGCGAGCGATTTCCCGGAGGACGCCTGTTCTCGTAGCTTGTTCATCTCCGCCGAGAATAAAACAAGGCGGTACGAAAATCACTGAATCGCGCATTTTGCGCAGGCATGTGACGGGCCTCCATCCACTCATGTTGCCGATGGAGGAGACCGGAAGGAGTACGCACGCAGACTAGTTGTCAGGGGTTTCGACGATATGATTCTCGAACCTGGTACATCCTTCGGCCAGCAATCGGTTGGTCAACATCTCACCGGGCCATTCGATCGGCAGATCGGCCGTAAAAACCCAGACGTCGGGTGAGGTCCAGGCTGGTCCATGTTCGTCCGGCAATTCAGGATCAAACAGGTCGGTCCATACCGGCATATACACCCCATTGCCGCATTGCGTGTGCAGATGGACGACGGTGCGGGAGCGCACGAGCGGATCCAACTCTCTCCAGACGGCGGCGGTTTCATCGGCCAAGTGATGCAATCGCACCGCATTCTGCGCATCGAACATCGCGTAGGCGGCATAGACCGGCGCTTCGATCATATGCGGAGCGACCGCTAACTCCGGGCACTGCTCCACCAGCCCTTCCAGCATCGCGCGCCGATGGCGGTCTTCCCACGATTCAGGCAAACCGGGATCCGGCGCGCCAATCAATTCGAACAATAGGAACGCCGTATTTTCAACCGGCGGCAGCACGCGCGCCGCCACCGCCTGCACGCGGCGGGAATCGGCGACCGTGGCGATGTGGTCGTGGAGCGCCTGCAGCGTAAGAATCTCCAACGTGGCATCGGTGAGCAGACGGGGCTCCACACGAACGACGGTTCCCACTGGCAACCGTAGGTGGCGGTGCAGCAGATCAGCCGTCGCAATCGGATCGATTTTCAATTTGAGAGGCGCCGTGAGATTGGCTTGCAGGGGAAGCGCGAGAGCCCCCATCACCGCATAGGACGGTTTGTCATCATCCGAACCGCCCATGAGCAGCGTACAACTGGCCTCGGCGACAAGGTCGAACAGCCACTCCGCCATCTCCTCATCGAGCGCGGCCAGCACCGTCAATAAATCGTGCTCCCGCCCTTGCTCGAGAAAGGCCTGGAGCGTATCGATGGCATCGTCGGTATCGCCATGATCATGGCGGCGGGCGTTGATGAGGTGAATGAGATCACGCGTGAGGGGATCAGGACGAGACCAGGCTAACATCGGCACTCCCTATCGTTCAAAAAGACCGATCTCACTCATCTTGCTTGCCAGCCTCGAGTAGTACCCATGTTGACAAAATTCATCCCCTCGCGCAAGCGCCGGAATGGTTCCTGCCACAGCCCATACGCCGATGTGTCGAGCCTATTCTCCGATGACTTTTACCAAAACACGCTTGCGCCGGCGTCCGTCGAATTCGCCGTAGAAGATCTGTTCCCAGGGACCGAAATCCAGTTTGCCGTCGGTGATTGCAATGACGACTTCACGTCCCATCACTTGCCGTTTCAAATGCGCGTCCCCGTTATCCTCACCCGACTCGTTGTGCCGGTACCGGGCTTCATGCGGGGCAAGACGTTCGAGGAAGTCATCATAATCGCGCAGCAGCCCTTGTTCATCATCGTTGATATACACGCTGGCGGTAATGTGCATCGCGTTGACAAGCACCAGCCCCTCGCGCACGCCGCTCTTCCGTACAATGGTGTCGACCTGTGGCGTGATGTTGAGGTACGCCCGCCTGGTCTTCGTTTCGAACCACAGTTCTTCTCGATAGGACTTCATACAGAATCCGCGCGGGCTGAATTGTGCCCACCGGATCATGAAAGATTCAAGAGGAAGTTGCTTCTTTCAATAGGCGTGGAACCAGACCGGGAAGAGGCTATAATGATTCCGGCATGCGGACAACTCCTCGGCTACCTCCTCCTCGATTGTCGCCCAATGCGCTGACGGTCCTGCGCCAGCGCTACCTCGCTAAGAATGAGCGTGGCACTATCATGGAATCGCCGACCGAGCTGTTCTGGCGAGTGGCCGACGATATCGCATCGGCCGAGCATCACTATCCCACGGTGGGGCGCCGGCAAGGTATGGCCCGCCGATTTTACGAGCTGATGGCCTCCTTGGTATTCCTGCCGAATTCGCCGACGCTCATGAACGCGGGACGGTCCCTCCAGCAGCTGTCCGCCTGCTTTGTCCTGCCGGTAGAAGACTCGTTGGACTCCATCTTCGATGCCGTGAAGAATCAAGCGCTCATTCATCAATCGGGCGGGGGCACGGGATTCTCATTCAGCCACCTCCGTCCGCAAGCCGACCGAGTGGCGACGACCAGCGGAGTGGCATCCGGTCCTGTGTCCTTCATGCGCATCTTCAACATGTCCACCGACGTCATCAAGCAAGGAGGCACGAGGCGCGGCGCGAACATGGGCATTTTGAGAGTCGATCACCCGGACATTCTCGACTTCATCGCGCTGAAGCGACAGCCGGACGAAATGACGAATTTCAATCTCTCCGTCGGCATCACAGACCGGTTCATGCATGCGGTCAAACACAACCGATCGTACGCACTGATCAATCCACGCACCGGGAAATCCACCGCGCGCCTTCCGGCCACACAGGTCTTCGACCGCCTGGTCGACGCCGCCTGGCACTGCGGCGAACCGGGTGTTGTGTTTCTCGATACTATCAATCGGGCGAATCCCACGCCCCGCCTGGGCACCATCGACGCCACCAACCCCTGCGGCGAACAGCCGCTCCTCCCCTATGAATCCTGCACGCTCGGCTCCATCAACGTGGCCCGGTGCCTCACCGAGCAAGACGGCGTGCGCGCCATCGACTACGATCGGCTGGCAGCCATCATTCCCCTCGCTGTCCGCTTTCTCGACAACGTGCTCGACCGAACCAGGTTTCCCTTTCCAAACATCGAGACCCAGACCAAATTGACGAGGAAGATCGGCCTGGGAATCATGGGATTCGCCGATCTGTTGATTCAACTGGGTATTCCCTACGACACGGACGAGGCATTGCAAATCGCCGACCGGTTGATGGCCTTCATCAGATCCCATGCGCACCGGGCTTCGCATCGGCTCGCCCAAGAGCGGGGAGTCTTCCCCGCCTACAAAGGGAGCCGCCTGCAAGCCAACGGGCTTCGGCGCCGCAACGCCACCGTGACCACCATTGCGCCGACCGGAACCATCAGCATCCTGGCCGATTGTTCCGCCGGCATCGAACCGCTCTACGGTATCAGCGTCGTCCGCACGATCATGGAAGACATCCGATTGGAAAGTCTGCACCCCGAATTTGCCGCACAGGCTCGCGCCAAAGGATTACCGCTGAATGATTTGCGCCGGGAGATCGGCCTGCGGGAATCGATTCAGCACCTGACCCACATTCCTCACGACCTGCGCCGACTCTTTGTCACCGCCCACGACATCGCACCGGCTCACCATGTCCGGATGCAAGCGGTCTTCCAACGGCACAGCGACAGCGGCGTGTCGAAGACCATCAATCTCCCCCAGAACGCCACGCCAAAAGACGTGGCCTCTGCCTTCTTCCTCGCGCATGAGCTCGGCTGCAAGGGCCTCACCGTCTACCGATCGGGCAGCCGTGAGCATCAAGTGTTAGCCTGCTCCCATGTGCAGTCGTGCTGACAACACGTCGTAATCTGTTCCGCCAAAAATCCCCATAAAATTGACACCCCTCCTGGTTGATGATAAGTACTTTCCCAGCTTCAATAATCGGGAAATTGGGAAAAGGTTGTCACAGGGAGGTGCCTGATGTCCGCTACCGTTGGAGACCCGTCGCTTGCCGGCAGCCCTCTGGCCTGGAGTCTCCTTTTCGCCCGCCAGCCGGAACCGGATTTGGAATTTACAGAAGAAGAATTGGAACAAACGACAAACATACGTTCGTCACCTCCCATGAAGTCTCCCAAGAAATCGGGTGGCCGCTCCCTCCTCTGGATTCTCTTGGTGTTGCTGATCGGGGGCGGAGCCTATGTCGCCATGGAGCCAGAATTGGTCACGGATCTCGTGGGGCCGCTCCTCGGTGAATCGTCGGAGCCCCCGGAGCAGGTTGCGGTACAACCGCTGACGCGCAAGCCGCCAGCACCGAGCGCACCGCCCAGTCAGCCTGGACCGGCAGCCGCCGCCCCCGCTGCACCGCAATCTCAGGCGCCGCAAGCCGCCGCACCGGCTCCAGAACAATCAACCAGCACACCCACAGCTGCTGCCCCGGCCCCAACGACCCCAGCACTCCCGCCGGCACCTGCGGCAACTGCCCAGTCGACTCCAATCGAAACTGCCTCGGCCTCGCCGGCTCCGCTGTTCGGCGAAGGACAGCGGGTCACCGTGTTGCCAAACCCGGCCGCTCCGCGCGAGAAAGTGGCGCTCAAACAGGATGCCGCAGGCACGAAGCCGGGACCGGCCATTCCACCGGGAACCGTCTTCACGATTCTCGACGGCGATTTGCAAGACAGCGGATGGGTCTACTATGTTCGCAGCGATTACGGCACCAAGGGGTGGCTGGAAGAAAAACAATTGCGGCTGAAGCCCTGATCGATTCGTCGGCGATCTATCGGATTTTTGAATGCAGAGGGCGGCGGCACACGCAATGTGCCGCCGCCCTCTGTGCTATACTGCCGCTCCAGTCCACACCCTGTCTCGAACTCGCGTGAGGAGAACACTCCGCATCCATGCGCGCCGTGATTTTCGATTTCGATGGAGTCATTGCCGATACTGAACCGGTGCACTTCGAAGCCCTGCGCCAGACACTGGCCAGTATCGACATTACGCTGACCGAAGCGGACTACTATGCCACCTACCTGGGCTTCGATGACCGCGGCTGCATCCTGGAAGCGCTTCGAGTCAACCGGCGCCCGATCACCGAATCGATCGTGCAGGATCTGATGCGAACGAAAGCCACGGCCTACCTGACTGCGATCCGAGATCACCTGGTCATTTTCCCCGGCGTCAGAGAATTCGTGGAAGCAGCCGCGGCGGCCTATCCGATCGCCATCGCCTCCGGCGCGCTCCGACCTGAGATCGACCTGATTCTGGAACAAGCCGGTCTCCGAAAGGCATTCCGCCATATCACGAGTGCGGAAGATGTGACCAGGAGCAAGCCGGACCCTCAGCCGTTCTTGCACGCCTTGGCCGGCCTGAATCGGCAACAGGGCCGCTCCCCATTGACGGCGGACGCCTGTTTGGTCATCGAGGATTCGCTTCCCGGGATTAGGGCCGCCAAGGCAGCCGGAATGAAGGTGCTGGCCGTGACCAACACCCACACAGTACAAGACCTGCACGAGGCCGATGCGATCAGCACAAGCTTGCGCGAGACAGGACTCACCGAACTGCGAGGCCGGCTCTGGCCATCATGACTGCCGCCGACGCCCAAGCCTATTGCACAGCCTACACGAAGCAGAGTGGCAGTAACTTTTACTACTCGTTCCTCTTCCTGTCCAAGGCCAAGCGCCAGGCGATGTACACCATCTATGCCTTCTGCAAGGCGGTGGACAGCGCAGTCGACGAACCACCGGCCGGAAGCAACCCCAAAGACGAGTTGCGACGCTGGCGTCGGGAACTGGACGCCGTATACGGCGGCACCCCGACCCTTCCGATTACCGTGAGCCTCGCGCATCACGTCAAGGCCCTCTCCATCCCCAAAGCCTATTTCGAAGAGCTGGTGAAGGGTGTCGAGATGGACCTGTCCAATAACCGCTACGCCACGTTCGACGAATTGTCGCTCTATTGCTATCGGGTGGCGTCGGTCGTGGGCTTGATTTGCCTGCACATCTTCGGCACCACGTCGCCCCGCGCGCAGGACTATGCCGTGTCGCTGGGCATGGCGTTTCAATTAACGAATATCCTGCGTGACGTCGGCGCCGACGCATCCGACAATCGCGTGTATCTTCCGCTCGACGATCTGCGCGCCAGCAACTACTCTGAAAAGGCTCTGTTGCAAAAGACCTATTCGCCTGAGTTCAAGATGCTGATGCAGCAGGAGGCGACGCGAGCCCGCCAGTATTATGAAAAAGCGCGCGCCGCCTTAGCGGCATTGCCTCCGTCCGAACGCCGGGCTCTCATCGTCGCGGAAATCATGCGCGGCATCTACAGTCGAATCTTGGACAAGATTGAACGGTCCGGTTATCAGGTGTTTGGACCGCGCATCAGTCTCTCCACCAGCCATCGGCTGGCCATCGCCTTGAGCATTTGGTTACGTTCCTAGCCCTCGTGACCATTCCGGTTGAACAGACGGTTCTTGTCTTGGGCGCGGGTCTGACCGGGCTGGCGGTGGCTCATTTCCTCAATCGACAGGGGTATCGAGTTACCCTGCTCGATCATCCTGATTGGCAAGACAGCTATGGGATGAATCCGACCGACGCCGCCCCCGTTCTGTTCGGACGCCATCAGGCAACCTGGCACCTGCTCCGCTCAATCGAGCGCACCATCCCTCCTCAACCGGACCGGACAGTTCCACTCGAATTTCTTCTTCCCACCGGACGGATCGCAGCCTATCAGTCCACTCACCTTCCGGGCGCGCTTCAGTGGATGACCAGCCTCTTCAGCTTCCATGGCCTGTCGTGGCACGACCGCTGGACACTGTTCTCGCATCTGGAACAGATCTGGGAGCAAGCAGAATCACTTCCAGCGGACCTGGACAACCGTCTTGCCAACGAATGGCTGACGTCGATCGGCCAAAGCCAGGAGGCTCGTCAGTCTATCTGGAACCCGCTCATTCTATGGCTGACCGGCAACGAGTTGGAATGCCTGTCCGCCGCGGTGTTCGTGCGGCAGCTGTCCACTCTGTTGTTGGGCCGGACAATGGACGCACGGCTGACATTCCTGCATGGGTTCGTCGCAGACCGATTCCTCGGTCCTCTGAGAGAGGCGGTGCAACGACAGCACGCGCAGATTCTGACCAGCTCGCAGACACCTGAACTTCGGTTTGGACCGGACGGGGTCACCGGTGTCCGGCTTCACGATGGATCTGTGCTCCAGGCCCAATGGTATGTCGCTGCCCTTTCCCACCGAACGCTGCTCCCTCTGCTACCTGAACGCTTGCTGACGCGCTATGCCTATTTTGCGCAAATCAGTGAACTGGAAACCTTGCCTCAAACGACTGTCCAGTTCGCACGGCGCTCAACGACGGCGTCACCACGGCTACTGTTGCTCGCGGACCGGCCGTTCCATTACCTCACCGTCGGCCCTTATGGAGCCGCCGAGATTCGCTACCGGCTCTCGGCCATCGGCGATCCTGCGCTCATGGAATTGGATGACGATCAACTGACCAGCCTCGGACGCACCGAGCTTGGCCGGCTGGCCCCGGAAATCAGGCAGGAGGACATCCACTCCGTCGAAATTAACCGACTGAGCCAAGCAGCCCTGTCACTCAAACCAGGCGCAGCCCTGCTCCGACCCATCCAGCAGAGCCCCGTGGACAATCTCCTGCTCGCCGGTGCCTGGACCGATACCGGATGGCCCGCCAACATCGAGAGTGCGATCGTCAGCGCGCAACGCTGCGCGGAAATCATCGCCGAACGGCCGGATGGGGAAAAGCCATGATGGAACTGGCGTGCACGTGACGCCGGTTGAACTGAGATTTCAATTTATCTCATCCGCAGGTAACACTGATCCTCGAACTGTTGGCCGCCCCCATACTTCGCAATCACCAACCATTCACGTTTGACATCTGTCAGGGCAACGTATGCCACCGAATCGAGGATGAACGGGTGGGCCGTGAACATCGTCGCCAATGCGGGAAGTATGGGGCTCTGTTCTATCGGGAGTGATACAAGCGGATATGTGCCGCCGGTCCGCTCGAACTTATCATCCGTAGCCAACAACGGCCCCATATCCTGCCAACTGGTACGTTCAAGAACAGTGCTGTCGGCTGGAAATACATACAAACTGTCGCTGGGCGCGCCTTTCATGCAGAACGTCGTCTTGACGACGAGGTCCTTCGTTCCGTTGTTGTCCAGATCCATGATCGCCCCGTCGAGACTGGAACACTGTCTCGTCTTCGGCCCCAGTCCCTTCAGGTCCACCTGTTTCCAGTCCACCGTCTTGATCAACTCGGCATCGGGCGCCAGCCGATCTCCGAAGAACTTCGCCACTTTCTGACAAAACGAGAGATCCCTCCCTGCCGCCACCTCAATCGAGGCGGCAGAGACCAGCGACGGCAGTGCGATTGACCAGAGCACAGCAAGTAAGAGCTCGCTTCGTTCTTTCATGTCCTCACCCTCTCATTGACAACGCCGACCCACCTTCCTAAGATACCGCCGATTTTCCCAATCGATTCCATTCAACCATGACCCTCACACCGCTCCAAGAACTTGCCAAATCCCTTCACAATTGCCAGCGGTGCAAACTGGCCAAGCTGGGACGCAGCCAGGTCGTGTTCGGTGTGGGCAATCCGCATGCGAGCATCATGTTCGTGGGTGAGGCCCCAGGCTTCAACGAAGACCAGAAGGGCGAGCCATTCGTCGGCGCGGCGGGTAAACTGTTGAACGATCTTCTCGCCTCGGCTGGGTTGTCGCGCGATCAGATCTACATTGCGAATGTGATTAAATGCCGGCCGCCGAACAACCGCGACCCGGAACAAGATGAAGTCGAGACCTGCAAGCCGTTCCTGCTGCAACAGATCCAGCTGATCAGGCCGAAGCTGGTCTGCACGCTCGGTAACTGGGCCACACAGACGTTATTGGAACGCAAAGTGGGAATCACAAAGGTGAAGGCACAGGCCTTCTATATGAAGGATTTCGTGATCTTCCCCTTGCTGCACCCGGCCGCCGCCCTGCATCAAGGCAACTTGATGGACACGCTGAAAGAAGACTTCAAAAAGTTGAAAGAGTTCCTGGACCGGAACACCAAACCGGCCGAACCCACCGGCACTTCCTCACCAGCCGCCCCAGTCCTCGATATTGAATCACCCCATCCGGCGCAGATGGATCTGTTCGGATAGTTGGGCCCGTGCTCCTGTGAGGGGTTAGACCGCATGGCCTTGCCGCCGCTTGGCTGTGCAACTCGTTCCGTTCCGGATTTCATCCGAACGGAACCTCGAACAGTGCTCGCCATCGCCTTCGGCGACCGCAGCGACAGGCCATGCAACCCCTCACAAGTCGCAGTCAGCCCAGCCATCCTCACTTGGCAAAGAGGACTACAACTTCGCATACATCAAAGGCTGAATTTGCCTGCTGGTTGTTAATCAATGGCCTTCCCGCTATTCTTACGAGGCGAATGGCTCGCAGATTGATGCCCTGCACAGCGAGGTGACTATGCCCTCAGCGAAAGAACGGATCGCCAAAATCCTTCAAGATCAGCCGGACGACAGCTCATACGATGAGATTCTCAGGGAACTCGCCTTTGCGCGCATGATCCGTTGTCGAAGAGGGTCAGGTCTTGCAGTATCCTGCTCCATGGGGCATCACAGTCATACATGACGGTGGTGCCTAACTATTCGTTCAAGCGGCTCTCCTCTTGGCGACCCGCCCACTGGGCCGCGAAGCCGATCGTGCGGCACGCTTGGTCGAGGCGGTTGCCTGCAACTTTAGCCCGAGCTCCCCGATGACTTTCAGGATGGTATCGAACCCTGAACTCCGCTCCCCGGAGAGCGCTCTGTAGAGGCTCCCACGAGCGGGGGGAAACGGGGATATTCTACTTTTCCAGAGTGATGCCGAGGCTCAGAGCGGACTTCACCGGAGGAGCGGAGGCCCGTCGAAGCTCCGCTAGCCCGCATTATTCATGACGGTTCGTGACGAAACCGACGAGACGCCAGGCGAGACGGGCACGCGGAGCCCTGAGAGACCGAGGCATCCTTGAAACAGGATGTTGAGGTCACGAGGGGCGAGCCTGCCCGCCTGGCTGTGCGAAGACTTCGGCCAGGCTTGTCGCAGCGGCGTATGGGCGGTTGCAGTAGAAACGTTCATGAATAATGCGGGCTAAGAAGGAAAACGGAAACCGACTGAGCCTGCGAAGGAATTTCCGAAGGCTTTCGCTCAGCCGAGAAAAGAGGGACGTTCTGAATTTCAAAACCTACAACAACAGCGCGTCAGGTCGGCGCACCGGCTATGGGACCTAAGCAGGAAACTTAGCTGGCAAGTTTGTGAAAGGAAATGCCGGTCATGTCAAGGTCTTTACCGGCGCGGAACAGGCGTTCGACCGCGTCACTGATCTTGAGGGCCGTCTTGCCGGGTACGCTCCTCGTCCCACAGCGTCCACAGAGCATTGCGTTGACGTTTTCCACATCGGCGTAAAACCCGCCACGCTCGAAGTGCAACGTGGTCCGTCCCTGGCGCATGGCTGTGCCGCATTCAGGACAAGCTTTACTGCCTATCGCTTTCTTTTTCGAACTTGGCTTTTTATCCATTGGTCCCGCTGGGGAATATATGTGGTGACAATGTCCACCGATCGATTCGCGCTGAAGTCTACCACAACGTGAACAGGAACCGCATTCGCGTGTCCATAAACCAAACACCTCTTCCTATCCGGATACCGCTCAATGATCTTCCCTGTCTGGATCACATGGAGCATGTCAGCCACACTGATCCCATCTTTGAATCCCTCCGTGAGCGCGTGGTCTGTGACAAAGAAGTTGCCCTTCCGGACGAAGGTCCGAATAGCCTCCATCTCCATAGCGGCGCAGCATAACGAAACAAGTGGAAGGGGTCAAACACCGAGAGCGATCGTCATTGCGTACGTGGCTCATCACGCCGTTACCAGAACCGCTCTAGCTGCGGGAAAACGCCGCTTGAATGAGTCAGGTTAGTTCCAGGCTGAGATTAGGGATGTCAGCTAATACTCAGCTGGCAAGCTTGCGAAAGAACATGCCGGTTATGCTGAGGTCTTTGCGCTTCACCGAAGCGTCAGCTCTGCGAGTTTGCGCACGCCTGGTATTTCACCGCTGGTGAGATCGCGGAAGAGATCCTGAAGATTGGCCTGGAGGTCTTCCAGTGACTCCCCTTGTGTCCAGTAATCGGGATACTCTTGTAGATAGCCAAGCCACTGATTGTTGTCCTGCCAGTAGATATATTTTGTAGAATCCATGATGACAATTATAGCTTCAGCCCTCTGACTTGCAAAGGGAGCTGTCTACGCCTTCGATTGAGCCGTCGTTGAGGAGTCCGATTCCTTGTCCTCCCCGCCTGCTTCGTCGGCGGGCTTTTCTTCCTCCGGCACATCGAACCACTGTACCAGCATGTCGTCCCACCAGGCTTCGGTGACGTCGCTGCCGGGGTCAGTGCCGAGAAACGCGACATCGTCTTTCTTAATCGTGGGTCCGACGAGTTGAGGTTGGAATTTGGCACGGTCGATGACTTCCTTGGTCGCATAGCCTCCAAGAATCCACGAGTCCGGATCGGCCCGGCGGGACTTGTAGGCTTTCAGGCCCAGCTTGAGATAGATGAAGATCTGCTGCTGGATGGGATCGGTCACGCCGGACTGAGGGAGGCTGAGGGTCTTCTCAATGCGCTTCCGCCAGTGCCGGTCGTCGTACCGCGACGTGACCAGCTGGAGCATTTTCTTTCCGAGCTCTGCATCAAGCGGCATAGCCACCCTTCATGTGCTTCGTACCATTCTTGAGGCTGATCAAAATGGCCGTCCAGCAAGGCCGCAGGGAGATTGGCGACTGAGGCGTACCTTCGGAGGTACGTCGCAGGGAGACAAGCGACTGAGAACGAAGCTGGAGGACATTTTCATCAGCCGAGATGTTTTTTGAAGAATGCTTTCGTCCGTGCCCACGCGTCTTTCGCCGCTTCCGGCCGGTAGACGGACGGATCGTTGTCCCGGAAGAATGCATGCGGCGCACCTGGATAGGTCTTAATCTCTCCCACTTTGCCGTGCTTCTTGAACGCTTCCGCCAGCCGCTTCACATCCGCCTTGGTGATCCAGCCGTCGTCTTCTCCATAAAAATAGAGCACCGGTGCCGACAGTTTCTGGAGCGGCCTGTCGGGATTCGGCACTTGGCCATAAAACGGGACCGACGCCTTGATGTCCGCATTGACACAAGGCAGCAGCAGCGCATAGGACCCGCCCATGCAGAACCCGGTCACACCGATCCTCGTCCGATCGACTTCCGGGACCGACTTGATGTACGTCACGGTGGCATTCAAGTCTTTGAGCCCGTCCTCCTGCTTGAGGGCATTCATCAGCTTGCCCGCCTCGGCGGGATCATCGGTGAGCGCATGGCCCAACCGCGAATACAGGTCCGGCGCAATCGCGACGTATCCTTCCGCCGCATAGCGCTTGGCGATATCCTT
>DCZO01000018.1:135583-142786 GCA_002331335.1 Nitrospira sp. UBA2082
GTGACCGGAGCAGCGACAAACGCTTTCATACTGACCGTACCGCTGAGATATTTGACTGTGGTTTCCCTGATCGATGCAGCCATACGTTACCTCCGCACACAAGGTGTCCGTGCTGAGTACTGAGTGCTACGTGCTGAGATCTACGATTGAGACTGAACACTTCGTTCGGCCTGTCATCTTCAATACTCAGGACTCAGCACTCACGTCTCAGCCCTGCTCTAATTGCCCGCCACCATCATTTCGGAGATCTTGAGCGTCGGGCTGGCGATGCGGCCGCGGAAGACCAAGTCGCTGCCGACCATTTCGATGTCCTTCAGCATCTGTTTCAGATTGCCTGCGATGGTGATTTCCTCGACGGGAAAGGCCAGCTCGCCGTTTTCGATCCAGAATCCGCAGGCCCCTCTGGAGTAATCCCCCGTCACCATATTGATGCCGAACCCGATCACCTCGGTGAGATAGAGTCCTTCCTTCACCGATCCGATAATCTCCTCGGGAGTCTTCACGCCCGGCACCAGATAAAAATTGGTCGGCCCAACAGAGGGGCTCTCTCCGACACTCCGAGAGGCGTTCCCGGTCGATGGAAGTCCCAACTTCCTCCCCGAGTAGGTGTCAAGGAGATAGTTCTTGAGGACTCCCCGCTCGACGATCGTGTTCTTTCGCGTAGCCACTCCCTCTCCGTCGAACGGACGCGACCCCAATCCACCGGCCATGCGTCCGTCGTCGTAGACTGTGATCCTGTCAGATGCGACGGTGTGGCCGAGTTGATCGAGCAGAAAGGATGCCCGCTTGTACAGCCCGTAACCGGAGACGGCGCTGCACAGATTAGCCAATAAACTGCCGGCGGTCTCCTGATCGAACACGATCGGCACACGCTTGGTCGCCACCCGCCGCGCACCCAATCGGCGGACCGCTCGCCGGGCCGCTTCCTGCCCAATCGATTCCGCGGAGGCCAATCGTGCAAACTTGTGTTGAACCTCATACCACGCATCACGCTGCATCGCGCCGGTTTCGGCTTCGGTCGCAATCGGTGACACCGACAAGGAAAAACTGGAGCTCTGATACGATCCGACAAACCCGTGACTGTTAGCCAGCACCACCCGGCCCGACGATGAATCGAACTCCGCGCCTTCTGAGTTCGTCACCCGTGAATCAGCGGAGAACGCCGCCGATTCGCCGCGCTTGGCCCAATCGATCTGAGTTTCTGGGCCAAGGACCGTCTCATCATAAAGGTCGAGATCCGGCCGATCGCCGGCCAACTCTGACGCCTCCGGCAACCCGGACACCGGATCTTCGACGACGGCTTTCGCCAGTGTACAGGTCTCGGACACGAGCCGGTCGAGGGATGCTTTCGAAAAATCGGAGGTGGAAGTGGTTGCCGAGCGTTTCCCCACGAACACGCGCAGGCCGAGCCGTTTTTCTCGCGCCTTGGTTAATCGATCGACGGCGCCAACACGGACCTGCACCGAAAATGTTTCTCCATCCGCCACGACAATGTCGGCCTCGGTTGCACCGCATTGTTTGGCACACGTGAGCACATCCGCCGCCAATTGGGCGTAGCCGCCATTACCGGCCGCGATTGAGCGCTCTGCCCGTTCCTTGCTTACGCTGTCCATCCAAACTCCCTCGTCCCACGTCAAGTGTCAGTCGTCACCTGTCCTCCGTTTCGGCCCCCATCTCACCCGTCGAGTGACGACTGACGTGCTGATCATCCTTGCGTTCCACCCACGGTGATTTCGTCGATCTTGATGGTCGGCAGGCCGACCCCGACAGGAACCGACTGGCCGTCCTTGCCGCAGGTCCCGATGCCGTTGTCCAGCTTTAGATCGTGTCCGACCATCGACACCTTGGTGAGAATCTCGGGGCCATTACCGATCAACGTCGCCCCCTTCACCGGCTTCGTGACCTTGCCGTCCTCGATCAAATAGGCTTCGCTGGCTGAGAAGACAAATTTGCCGTTGGTGATATCGACCTGTCCGCCGCCGAATGATACGGCGTAGAGCCCCCTCTTGACGGAACGAATGATGTCCTGCGGGTCCGACTCTCCGGCCAACATGAAGGTATTCGTCATGCGGGGCAACACCACACTCTGATAGCTCTCACGCCGGCCATTGCCTGTCAGGGCGATACCCATGAGACGCGCGTTTAACTTGTCGGTGATGTAGCCGCGGAGAATGCCGTTTTCGATCAGAGTCGTGCAGCCGGTGGGCGTGCCCTCGTCGTCCATGTTCAGGGACCCGCGTCGAAAGGGCAGTGTTCCATCGTCCACGATCGTACATACATCAGACGCCACGCGTTTTCCGATCAAGTTCGAAAAGGCCGAGGTTTTCTTCCGGTTGAAATCCGCTTCGAGCCCATGGCCGATCGCTTCGTGCAGGAGAATGCCGGGCCAGCCTCCGGCCAACACCACCGGCATGGCACCGGCAGGCGCATCAACGGCAGACAGATTGAGGATCGCCTCGCGCGCGGCTTCCCGCGCATAGTCCAGATGGCGGTTGTTCTCACGATAAAATTCGAAGCCGACGCGCCCGCCCCCGCCGAAGCTCCCGACCTGGCGATTGCCGTTCTCTTCGGCAATGCAGGTGATTTGCAGACGAGACAGCGGCTGCACGTCACCAACCAGGGTCCCGTCCGACGTCGCTACCGCCACAATTTTATATTCCGTGTTGAAGGACGCCATGACGTTCTTGATCCGGGGATCATAGCGTCTCGCTTCGGCGTCGATTTCGTTTAGCAGCGAGACCCGCTCGGGCGTAGCCACATCGGCCTTGGCCCGCTCGATTGGATACAGGTCCCTCGTCGGCCGCCTCTGCGCAGGTACCGGCACTGCCCGATCTCCCTTGGGCGAATGCGCGATGTACCGAGCCGTGTCCGCCGCGAGTTCCAAATCTCTTTTCGTCAGCTCGTCGGAGTAGGCAAAGCCGGTCTTTTCACCCGCCGTCGCCCGGACCCCGACGCCTTGCGAAATGCTCTTGGCGGCGCGTTTGACAAGCCCCTCTTCCATCGACACCGACTCCGACACCCGGGACTCGAAGTAGAGGTCCGCGTAATCCACATCGCGTACGTTGAGCCGATCCAGCGCGTGCTGCGCTTCGAGCTCCGTGATTCCGAAGGTGGCCAATTGACCGTGATCCGCCATACGTTGCACTTTCTCCACGAACACCAGGCGCCGCGAAGTATAGCCCATTCATTTCCGCAGCCGCAATGTGATGATTTGGGCGTGTCCTCGAAGCACGCCGTTCTCCAGGAATCGTTTGACATTCCCTACCCTCACCAGTAGACTTCCTTTTATCCATACCTTCGAATCGAATAGTGACAAGGAACGCGCTCAAGAGTCCATGACGCACCGGCTTGCCTCAAACCTCGACCAACTCTCAGAGCACGAACTGACCGCTAAGCTGGAGCCGGAGCTCTTGCCCAAACATGTCGCGGTCATCATGGACGGCAACGGGCGATGGGCGGAACTCCGCGGGCTTCCTCGCATCGCGGGGCATCGGGAAGGCATCAACTCCGTCCGGGAAATGATTTCACAGTGCCTGGAACTCGGCATCCAGGCCCTGACGATCTATGCATTTTCCCAGGAAAACTGGAACCGCCCGACACAGGAAATCAGCGCTTTGATGGGCCTCCTGGAACACTATCTTTCCACTGAGCGAGCCAGTTTGATCGAACAGCGCGTTCGCTTCCAGGCGATTGGTCGGCTCGAGCCGTTACCCCGGTCGGCCCAACATTGGGTGCGTACCACCGAACAGGAAACGGCCCATTGCGACAGAATGGTCCTCACCGTCGCGCTCAGCTACAGCGGCCGCGCGGAGATCGCCGATGCCGTCAAGGAGCTGGTGGCCGATGTCCGCGCCGGCGTCATCCAACCGGACCGGATCGATGAAACCTTGCTCCAACAATACCTGTACACCCATCCCCTTCCCGACCCAGACCTGCTCATTCGGACCAGCGGGGAAACACGCATCAGCAATTTTCTCCTCTGGCAACTGGCCTATACGGAACTGTGTTTCACCCCGACACTCTGGCCGGACTTCCGCCGGCGTGAGTTTCTGCTGGCCCTCTTGGAATATCAAAAACGGGAGCGCCGCTTCGGCCGGGTTCTGAGCGTGGTCTCATCATAATCTCTGTGGAAGCCTCCCCTGTTACTGATATGTCATAACACACACCCCGACGCTTGTGACGACCCTCTCGACCGGCACCCGACGCTTCGACCTCAGGCGTGTCTATACCGCAGCCTTGCTGATTCCGGGCGTCTACGTCATCATCCGCTACCTTCCTCCCTGGGCCTTAACGCTCCTCCTGATGGTCGGCGGAGGCCTGGCCTTGCTGGAACTGTACCGCATCAGCTTTCAACCCCGCCCCAACCGTGCACTTGTCGGCACCGGATTGGCGCTCTCCGCGCTTGTATTGGCCCGGCATCACCTGTCCTATGATCTGACGGATCTGCTCGCTGTTGGATTATTGACTCTCCCGGTCGCCCTTTTGCTGTCACCCGGCCCGGCTGAGCGCCGCATAAAGGATACGGCTATCACCGCGTTCGGCGTTATTTACGTCGGCCTGACATTGAGTACCGTGGCATCCGCTCGCTTGCTGACTGGCGGCGAGCGGCTCGTGCTGTTCCTTGCGCTTGTCACCTGGGCGGCAGATACAGGCGCCTATTACGCCGGCACGCTCTGTGGCAAGCACCTGCTCGCGCCGAGGATCAGCCCGAAGAAGACGGTCGAGGGCCTGTTGGGAGGCATTGGGCTGGCCGTTGCTGCCGCCCTCTTGGCCCAAGCCTGGTTCATCCCGCAGTTGCAGCCGATGGACACAGTGATTCTCGGCGTGGTACTGACTGTGGCTGGGCTGTTCGGCGATCTCTGGGAATCGGCTATCAAGCGCCGCGTAGGGGTCAAGGATTCCGGAAGCATCTTACCGGGCCACGGAGGGATGTTGGACCGAATCGACAGTCTCTTGTTCACCGCCCCTGCCTTCTACTACTATGTCACCTGGGTTTGCGGCATCGCACCGTCCCCCTAACGAGGAGAGAATATGAAGTCCATCATTATCCTGGGTTCGACCGGATCGATCGGCACCAATACGCTCGATATCGTCCAGCGATTTCCCGAGGAATTTCGAGTCGTCGGACTGACGGCCGGCGGCAACGTCGACAAACTTGAAGCACAAATCCGTTCGTTCAAACCCAAGGCCGTTGCCGTCTCAACCGAATCGTCCGCGGCCACACTCCGGACACGGTGCGCAGACCTTCCGGTTGAAATCCTGGCCGGAGAGGATGGCATCACTCAGGTGGCTGCGATGCCCGGAGCCGAACTCGTCATTTCCGCCATCGTAGGAGCCGCCGGCCTCGTCCCAACCTTGGCCGCCATCCGCAGCGGGAAGCATATCGCGCTGGCCAATAAAGAACCCATGGTCATGGCCGGCAAATTAATGCAGGACGAAGCTTATAAACACAGGGTCCGGATTTTTCCCGTCGATAGCGAGCACAGCGCGATTTTCCAATCCTTAGAAGGCCATCGACTTGAGGACGTCCGCCGGCTGATTCTAACGGCGTCCGGCGGCGCCCTCTGGACGCTCACGAAAGAACAGCTGCACTCCGTCACACCGGAGCGCGCGCTCCAACATCCGAATTGGAAGATGGGTTCGAAGATCACCATCGACTCGGCTACCTTGATGAACAAAGGCTTGGAAGTGGTCGAAGCCCGCTGGCTGTTCGGCATCTCCGAGTCCCGCATCGACGTCCTCGTGCACCGGGAGAGCATTATTCACTCCTTGGTCGAATACGAAGATCGATCGATGATCGCCCAACTCGGGTTACCCGACATGCGAACGCCTATTTCGTACGCGATGCGGTATCCGGAACGGATGCCGCTGGATTTGCCGTCGCTGGATCTGACCGAGGTAGGCAAACTGACGTTTGCCAAGCCCGACCATGACCGGTTCCCCTGCCTCAACCTCGGCTACGAATCGCTTCGAGTCGGCGGTACTATGCCGGCCGCTATGAATGCCGCCAACGAAGTCGCCGTCGAGGCGTTCCTCAACGGCGGCCTTCGTTTCATTGAGATTGCCGATGTCATCCGCAGCACGATGGAGGCCCACGCCCAGCGGGAGATTGCCGGACTCGATGATGCGCTGGAAGCGGATCGCTGGGCGAGAGAGAAGGCTGAATCGTTGGTCCACGCCTTACCGCGCTGACGAGTTTGATTTTGAATTCCGGCCGATCGATGTTAGAGTAAACTCCGGCACTTTCAATAGGAGATCGTGACGATGTCCTCCGCCTTCGCCTGGTCCCCCGACACCCTCTGGCTGTTGATGCAAAAAGCCGGATGGTTCCTCCTCATGATAGGGATTCTCATCGCGTTCCACGAGCTCGGCCATTTTCTCGCGGCTCGCTGGGTTGGCGTAAAAGTCCTGAAATTTTCGCTTGGCTTCGGTCCCAAGCTGATGGGCCGCCAGGTTGGAGAAACCGAGTACTTGCTCTCCGCCGTGCCGCTGGGAGGCTATGTCAAACTGTTCGGCGAAGAAGAGACCGAAGCGACGACACCGGAAGATCGCAAACGCTCCTTCGTTCATCAAGGGGTGTGGGGGAAGGTGCTCATCGTCGCGGCAGGACCCGGCTTCAACTTCATTCTCGCCTACCTGATATTTAGTACTTGGCTCGCCTTCGGAGGCGGTTTACCGACATCAGCGATCGGTTCTTTGATGCCGGACATTGAAGCACTTCGTCCGGATTCACCAGGGTACGTGGCCGGATTGCGGGTGGGAGACCGTGTTCTTCGGATTAATCAAAAAGAAGTGACGATTCGCAATGAAGTGTTCGACATCATCGAAAAGAGTCAAGGGCTGCCTCTTGCCGTAGAGGTCCGCCGAAACGCTGAGGTGCTGACGTTCGAGGTGACCCCTCGAGCCATCGCTCACAACGGGACGAGCCTCAAAGACCCACGCTACTCGATTGGGATCGAGGAACCTGCGCCGGTCATTATGGAACTCACCCCCAAGTATCCTGCCGCTGAAGCGGGGATTCGGGAAGGCGACCGGATTGAAGCCATCAATGGAGAACCCATCTATACCTGGGTTCAGATGACCAAGCTCATACGAGACAACCCGAAAAAACCATTGCAGTTCGATATCAACCGGAATGGGCAACGCATCACCTTACCGATTACCCCGCGCCTTGAACAAGAAACGGTCGATGGGAATGTACGG
>DCZO01000018.1:142869-143699 GCA_002331335.1 Nitrospira sp. UBA2082
AAGGCAACATGGTCATGGACGGAGTTCACCGTCGCCTCCCTCTACAAATTGATTACGGGAGACATCTCGCGAAAGAACATCGGTGGCCCTCTCATGATCGCCAACGTGTCGGGGGAAGCGGCAGAGAAGGGCGCCTCAAGTTACATTTTCTTAATCGCATTGCTCAGCATCAACCTCGGCGTGCTCAATCTGCTGCCCATTCCCATCCTCGATGGAGGCCACTTGCTCTTTTTCTTGATTGAGGGCATCCTGCGCAAGCCGATCGGCGAACGTCAGCGGGAATTCGCACAGCAAGCCGGGCTGGTCCTGCTGGTCGGTGTCATGATCTTTGCCTTCTGGAACGACCTGGAGCGTATGTTCTCCCGCTAAGCTTCCATGAAAACCACCCAGCTGCTCATTCCCACCCTGCGGGAAGATCCCGGTGAGGCGGAGACCGTCAGCCACCGGCTCATGTTGCGCGCCGGGCTGATCCGGAAAACGGCGGCCGGTATCTATACCTATCTCCCGCTTGGCCTGCGGGTCATCCGCAAGATCGAACAGATCATCCGTGAGGAGATGAACCGAGCCGGGGCGCAAGAGTTGTTAATGCCCATCGCCTCCCCCGCTGAATTATGGAAAGAAACGGGCCGCTGGGAGTATTACGGTAAAGAGCTGCTGCGCTTCAAGGACCGTCACGAGCGGGACTTCTGTCTCGGTCCGACGCATGAAGAGGTAATCACCGACCTTTTCAGGCGCGAGGTCCGCTCGTATCGCCAGCTGCCGTTGAATTTCTATCAAATCCAGACGAAGTTTCGTGATGAAATCCGCCCCCGCTTCGGCCTCATGCGCGG
>DCZO01000018.1:143749-177084 GCA_002331335.1 Nitrospira sp. UBA2082
ATCAGCTACCAAAAGATGTACGACGCCTACACCAGGATCTTCACGCGATGCGGCCTTACATTCCGCGCGGTTGAAGCGGATACAGGCCTGATCGGCGGTGACGTCTCGCACGAATTCATGGTCCTGGCCGAAACCGGGGAAGCGACAGTGGTCTATAGCGATCAGGGTTCCTACGCCGCGAACCTCGAACGAGCCGAAGTCCTTCCTCCTTCGGAGCTTAGCGATGTTCCGCTTCGCCCATTGACTCCCGTGGCGACCCCGCAATGCCGGACGGTGGAAGAAGTCACGGCCTTCCTGACAATCTCTCCCCGGCAGTTGGTCAAAACGCTCCTGTATCGTGCGGACAAAGACACCGTCGCTGTCCTTATTCGCGGAGATCACGATCTCAATGAGGTCAAACTGGCCCGGCTGCTGCGCGTCACGGAGGTCCAGCTGGCCGATCCCGAGACTGTATCTCGCCTGACCGGCGCGCCCGTCGGATTCGCAGGCCCGATCGGCCTGAGGGGTGTACGCATCTTGGCGGACCATGGCATCAAAGGGTTGAGAAATGTGGTGGTGGGGGCAAACCGGGCCGACACGCATTATGTCGATGCTAATTGGGACCGCGATTTCACAGTGGATCAGTTCGCGGATCTTCGCAACGCGCAAGCCGGCGACCTCTCGCCGCGGGGGCCTGGGGTCTTGACGCTTGCCAAGGGCATCGAAGTGGGACAAGTCTTTCTCCTGGGAACAAAATACAGCAAGAGCATGAATGCAACAATCCTCGACGATCAGGGGAAAGAGCGCCTGGCCATTATGGGTTGTTACGGCATCGGAGTCGGCCGCACTGCCGCGGCGGCGATCGAACAAAACCACGATGACAAAGGTATCATTTGGCCGCTCCCGATCGCACCCTTTCACGTCCATCTCTTGCCGGTAAGCCAATCGGCCAAGACGGCCGACGCGACGGCGCGCCTCTATGCCGACCTGTCGGCGGAAGGCTTCGAAGTCTTGTGGGACGACCGCGCCGATCGCGCCGGCGTCAAATTCAATGACGCCGACCTCGTCGGAGCTCCATTCCAAATCGTCATCGGCGACAAAGGACTGGCCGACGGCGTTGTAGAAATCAAAGTCCGGCGGAGCGGAGTGAAATCTCGTGTCTCGCCGTCGGATGTCGTTGCGCATCTCCGCCGATTATCTGGCGAGGCCGACCTGGCGCCGCCTCTGGGCTCCACTTCCTGCGCATAACTGATCCACGGACAGTCCACTCCTTCCCGTTCGGCCACCAGTGAGCCTCAGAGAAATTTGCTTTTCCTTGCCTTCTCGCACCGTTGGGCTAGACTGAAACTCAATTCTCGATCTCGGCACGCGTTGCGGCCTCCCTCCTGGGATGTTCAGACCGCCCAGCAACGCTGTCCACCAGACGGAGTGCAGCGAACATGCAGGCAAAACCCATCCCTCACAACCTTCAGGAGTTGCAGCTGAAGGTCGAGCATGCCGAGCATGTCAAAAAGATCATCTCTCAAATAAACGCCGCCGCGAACCTCGATCAGATTCTTCTGGACCTTCATAAGGACATCCTGAGCTTGTTCGACGCCGAGGATTTAACCCTCTTTGCCTTCGACTCCGAGAAGAAAGAGATCTTTTCGAAAGTTCCTCACGTCGACTCCGTCGAAGAACTCCGCATCCCCATCACGGAACAGAGTCTCGCGGGCTTCTGCGCCAAGTACCTTCGACCGGTGAACATCGTCGACGCCTACAACGCCATCGAACTGCGGACCATTCACCCTTCACTCGTCCATGACAGTGCCTACGACAAGCGCACTGGATTCAAAACCAAGCAGGTCCTGACCTATCCCATCGTCGCCGACAATAAATACCTGATGGGAGTCCTTCAACTGCTGAACAAAAAGAATGGAATTCGGTTTACGCGCAAAGATGAAGAATCGGTCGCCGAGATCACCAAGGCGCTCGGCATCGCGTTCTTCAACCTCAAGAACACCGCCAAGAAAAACCCCACGAAGTTTGACCTGTTACTGAGCAGCAACCGTCTCACTCAGAATGATCTTGACGCCGCGACTGCCGAGTCTCGTAAAGGTCTCAGCGACCTTGAGAGTATCTTGATCGAGAAATACAAGGTCCCCAAAATCGACCTTGGGAAATCGTTCGCACAGTTCTATAAATGCCCCTATATCGAATACAGTGAGCGCACTCTCGTCGACATCGAACTCCTCAAGAATCTCAACGTTGATTACTTGAAGAAGAACCACTGGATGCCTCTCAAACGGGACCGGACGGCCATCGAAATCTTGACCGACGACCCAGGCAATCTCGACCGCATCCAGGACATCAAACGGACATTTCCCGGCCTCAATATCCGTTTTGCCGTCAGCCTGCGCCGCGATATCGCGCAATTCCTCGGCTCCTCGACCGGACAGTCCGACGGAGGAACGCGCAAACTCGATGAAAATGTTTCCGACATTCTCGGCGAGCTCGTCACCGAAGCACAAGCCGAAGCGATGGAGGATGCCTCTGCAGGCGGAGGATTGGACGAGAACGACAGCGCGATCGTACGTTTGGCAAATCAAATTATCGCTGATGCCTACCGGCAAAGCGCTTCAGATATCCATATCGAGCCGTATGGCGAAAAGCGTGAGACCCTTGTCCGGTTCAGGGTGGATGGCGACTGCTTCGAGTACATGAAGATCCCGCAGAGCTATCGGCGCGCAATCGTTTCCCGGCTCAAGATCATGGCCAATTTGGACATCGCCGAGCGACGCAAGCCTCAAGACGGCAAGATCAAATTTAAGCTCTCCGAGTCGAAAGAAATCGAGCTTCGTGTCGCAACGCTTCCCACAGCCGGTTACAACGAAGACGTGGTGATGCGTATCCTGGCCGCCAGCGAGCCGCTGCCGCTCGACAAGATGGGCTTTTCCGATCGGAACCTCAAGGTGCTCAGGGACATTTCTCAGAAGCCCTACGGCATTATCCTCTGCGTGGGACCGACCGGATCAGGGAAGACGACCACTCTGCACTCAGTCCTCGGCAACATCAATACACCGGACATCAAGATCTGGACGGCGGAAGATCCGGTCGAAATCACGCAATACGGCCTGCGCCAGGTGCAAGTTCAGCCCAAAATCGGGGTGACGTTTGCTGCTGCCATGCGCGCCTTTCTTCGCGCCGACCCGGATGTAATCATGGTCGGCGAAATGCGAGATAAAGAGACGGCTGACACGGGCATCGAAGCGTCGCTCACGGGGCACTTGGTGCTCAGCACATTGCACACCAATAGCGCAGTCGAAACGATCACCCGCCTGCTCGATATGGGCTGCGATCCTTTCAGTTTTGCTGACGCAATGCTCGGCGTGCTGGCGCAGCGCCTGGCCCGGCGTATATGCAAGGACTGCAAGGAACAATATGCCGGAACCAAGGAAGAGTACGAAGAACTGCGCCTGGGCTATGGGCCAGACCGGTGGGACAAACTCGGCATCAAACCGGACAACACATTCAGACTCTTCAGAGGCAAAGGCTGCGAGGTCTGTAATCGTACCGGATTCAAGGGACGCGTCGCCTTGCACGAACTCCTGCTAGGCTCCGACCAGATCAAGCGGATGGTGCAGCAGAAAGCTCGCACGGAGGACATGCTCAAGGTCGCACTCGATGAGGGCATGACCACCCTTGTTCAAGACGGAATTGATAAGGTTCTTCAGGGCCTCACGACCTTCAAAGAAGTCAAGGCCGTCGCGATCAAGTAAATCCAGGAAGATCCGCGTCCTCTTCCGGGATGGTCCCGACCGGCATGCTGTTTCTGCCCACAGCTTCTTGAAACCCTAAATCCCCTTCCTCTCATGCACACGATTCTGTAGAATCTTCCAGCCACTCACACGCTTACAAAGAGAGCTCACCATGCACTACCTCCGTCTGTTTGCCAGCACAAGCCTCTTGCTCTTATCAGGCTGCGAAACCACAGACAAGACACTCTCGACCGCGGAGCGCATGCTCCGCTCCACGACGGGACGCACGGTGATCGACCTTGCGCAAGGGAAAGATCCCAAACAAATCCTCAAAGAACGTGCCGAGGTGTACCAGCGCAACCCCGAGGCGGCGATACGGGACTTGCGGGCCATCCAGCGCGACTTTGAAACCCTGATGTCGGCCTTGACGGGAAAAGTCCGGAATACCTGGGGCGAGAAAGAAATCAAGGTCCCTGAACGGAAACGCTATGTGAAATACACGCAGAACTACATGAGCCGAGCCATCGTCGATTTCGACAGAGGCACCGTGCACGTCGAAACACTTGACGACAAACAGCCGAAGGACAGTTTGAAGAACGCCATTGTCACAACGCTCCTGACGCCCAATGATCCCCGAGCCGTCGATCTCTTCTCCGACAAGGGCGTCTCCCTCACGGACGACAATGATCCGTATCTCCTGGGACTCGTCACAGACCAGCAAGGCAAGGCCATTAGAACACCGGAGAGTGCTGATCGATTTGCCGACTACCTGATCGAACAGCAGGCCAAAACACGCATCGTTGATTTGAACGGAACCTCCAAAACCGCGTTGTATACCACCATTCCGATGGTTGCCAATTTCAGCAACCGCCAGGCAGAGAAATACCGGCCCGTCGTCACAAGATTTGCCGAGCACTACAAGGTCAGCCCAAGTCTTGTCTTTGCCGTAATCAGGACCGAAAGCAACTTCAATCCCTTCGCGGTGAGCTCCGCTCCAGCCTACGGTTTGATGCAACTTGTCCCAACCAGCGGAGGCCGTGATGCCTATCGCAAGGCTAAAGGCCAAGACACGGTACCTTCACGCGACTACTTGTTCGACCCTGAAAACAACATTGAGCTGGGCGTCGCCTATCTTCACGTCCTCTCGTATGACCAGTTGGAGCAAATCGAGAACCAAGTCTCACGCGAGTACTGTGTGATTTCCGCGTACAACACCGGTTCGCGCAATATGTATAAGGCATTTTCCTCGGACATAGTGGATGCGGTGAACCGGATTAATGGGCTGGAGCCCCCTGCCGTCTACGATCGATTGCGCGCCAACCTCCCCTATCAGGAAACCAGGGACTATCTGACCAAGGTTGTGGCCTTTCGCAAGCAATTCATCTCGTCAGCAGAAAGCTCACCCTGAAACACCAGGGCTCGGATCAATTACGCGCCGGAGAATGACCCAGAGGTTTCGGCCAGAGAAGATCTACTATCCAGTCGCAGAAGTCAGGGTGCAGAAACAGAAGGAGGCATCGAGAGTCGATCCAAAAAAATCTGAAGGCGCGTATCAGCTGGCGACGACACACCTTGAAATTCTATGCCGTAGGTCTGTCCCTTCCCCCACCGCACGGTCGCAAGCTCGATGAAGGTCGACATCGCCTGATTGGGCAGGCGCAGATTGATGGCGATTCGATCGCCAGGACTGATCAGCACCTGGGTCATCACCCGCGCGCCTTTCGCCGACACATCATACACAACGCCCAAGCCTCCCTCGTCAGAAGTCAACCATCGTTTCAATCCGACCAGAGCGAGAGAACACGGGAATGGCTCCCCCACACGGACGCGTGGATGCTGGCGCACCTGCTCGGAAGCCGGAGTCTTCTGGGCGATACGTTGCTCAGAGACCTCCATCTTGCCTTAGTCCTTTCTCCTTGTCGTGAGGGCCATATACTTATTCAGCCGGCTCAGAGAAGCTGGAGAGATCTTGCGGAAGGCAAGCCCGTATACTTGGTCTTTGGTCCACCGGACAGTCGCGGCGGTAATCCTGGCTGGAGCAAGCTGTTTCGGCAACCGCAGTGTAAGCCCCACCACATCCCCGGGCTTCATCTCGGCTTCGGTGCTCACACGGACGCCGCGCAAGGAAAGGTCGTAGACAACACCGACGCCTTCGTCCGGAACGCGAAGCCACCCACCGATGTTGGACTCCAATCGGGTGAGCGTACAGCTGAACGGCGTGGAGATCCGGACTCTGGGATGGCGACGAAACTTATTGAGAATGGATCCGTGATGATGCGTTGTCTGCATGCGAACCAGACCTCGTGAGCATCACTGTACCTCACAAAGCCTGGTTCGCGTACCGATTTTGGATTTTATGCACCTATCGCTGGTGGACACTGCGAGCGGATCGGCCGGCTGATGCGTCTCCGTAATGCGGACGCCGCGCAGCGGACCGATGGTGGGCCGAAGACGCTCGTTCACCTCTACTCGAAGCACTGTCTCGCGCATGATCCCGAATCGGAGGCGTTGGATCACCACTGCCAGGGGCAAGTGGAACCGCATGTCCCAGGAGACGCTCGATGTCCCTGAGCTGCTCCCGATCTTCTCTCGTAACAAAACTAGTCGCCCGCCCGGTGGCCTTCATCCTGGCCGTTCGTCCGATTCTATGCACATAATCTTCTGGACAGTTGGGCAGGTCAAAATTGATCACATGGCCGATGTTCGCCACATCGATCCCACGGGCAGCAATGTCCGTGGCCACCAACACGCGGAACGTCCCTCGTTTAAACCCATCCAGAGCGGAACGCCGTTGCGATAAACTCCGATCCCCATGCAGTACGGCCACTCGATGTCCTGCCCCTCCCAGCATACGCCCCAATCTGTCGGCTCGATGTTTCGTCCTGGTAAAGACCAGTGCCGTGTCTTTGTCGGCGCCAAGTAAGGCTAGGAGGAGATCGGCTTTGGCCTCATGCGAAGTATGATGGATTGCCTGCGTAATGCCGTCGGCCGTTGTAGCGGGTGGGGTCACCATCACGCGCACAGGGTCGTTGACGCTTGCCTGAACCAACCGTGCCAGGTCTCCTGGCAATGTGGCTGAAAACAGCAATGTTTGCCGCTCTTCCGGCAGCGCATCGAGAATCTGATTGATTTGTGGCGCGAATCCCATATCCAGCATCCGGTCTGCCTCGTCCAGCACCAGAATTTTGATAGCGGACAACAGAATCGTGCCATTCCACATGTGATCCAACAACCGGCCGGGAGTCGCCACCAGCACATCTGGCTGTTGCCGCAAGCCTCGCACTTGCGCCTGCATATCCGCGCCTCCCACAATCAGGGTCGCCGACACGCGTCGGCTTCGTCCTAGCTTTTCAATCGTCGTCAGAATCTGCAGCGCCAATTCTCGCGTGGGAGCCAAGATCAACGCTTGCGGCTGCCCCTTTGGGAGGGTCGCAAGCCGCTCGATCATCGGAATGACGAACGCGGCGGTTTTTCCGGTTCCGGTTTGCGCGCAGCCGATCACGTCCCGGCCGGCGAGAGCCGGAGGAATCGCTTGCGCTTGGATGGGAGTCGGCGCGGTAAGTCCTGCGGCCGTTAGATCCCGTAAGAGAGTCTCGGACAAGCCGAGGGTATGAAAATGACTATGAACAGACGTATCCACTACACTATCCTTTCAGTTTGATCGCATTAAGACGGGATCAGAGAACCGAGGGGAGAAACAACCGGGAAGGGTGCCACTCCGAACTGGACCTGGTCGCGATGCGATCGCGAAGTCCGTTATGATTGAAGCATCGTCTTCGCCGGACCACTACGAAGCAAATGTAGTTACACCATACAGCACGCGGGAGCCGGCGTCAACCTATCGATAGAACCCATCCACAGCGGTACCTTCGCTCAATAGCGGCCCTTTGGCACCAGCGTAACTGATGTGAACTCTTTGTACAGGCGATGAAACTCTTCGGTGGTAAGGTCTGGATTCTGCAATTTGGCTAACGCAGCCCCGTCGATGGGATACTCCACCGTGTCATCATAATTCGACGACGCAATCGTAATGAATCGGGGAGGAAACAATCGCTCCGGCAGCAGGATGCCGACCCCAAGATTGTATTTCAGCGCCAACCGGATGGCTTCCCTTGCCTTATCGGCCGGCACATCCCGTCCTACACCGATGTTCTGCGGAGGCTGCCCCCGTTTGGCAAACTGAAAATGCACATTGGGCATTCCCGCCTGAGCGAACTCCTCCTTCAGGGCTGCCACCTGATTCCGATATTCATTGGCAAGCACCACCTCGACCCGGCTCACAGCTGAGACCGGCGTACTTTCATCAGCCAAACATGATGGAGAGACCACCACCCCTGCCACGCCACAGGCCATGGCACTCAGCAGGCACGCGGTCAACAAACGATATGCGAGAGCCATCATCTTAGGTTTTGAGGCAAGGAATGACGTACAGGAAATGTTGATCGCGATGACGATGTCTGAAAAGGAACGGCGGTGTCTCTTCTACAGAGACACCGCCGCCGCAACCGTGACTCTTACTGCCCGCTGAAAGACGTCGGGGACACAACGCCTTCGCCCATCTGGCCCTCCGCCGTCTTCGTTGGCGGCACCTGCGGCATTAAGGACTTAATGCGCTGGTCACCGATGGGAAGGACCTTGAAAAGGCCCCACTGCCCGGCATTTGCAAAGGCCGGCCGCTGATTCTTCCAGATGTAGTCACCCACGATCTTGTTCGGACCACCAGCCCCACCAGTGAGGTGAGCATTGATGATTTCCGAACCACCGAACTCCATGGTGCTGACCTGGTCGGCACCCTGCATGTAGGGTTCATGCGGCCATTCGTGACCGTCGATGGTGAACAGCTGCACCTGCTCGCTGAACGCACCCAACACGTGGATCGCCACCGGATCCCCGACATGGGCCTGCAACAGCGGAGTCGCGGGCACCTCACCGGCTTTCACGCAGCTGAAGATTTCCGGAACATCACACCCCTTCTCCATTCTCCACGCAGTGGGCTCTGACCGATAATTCACGGCCGTAATTCCCGCCACCTGTTGAATGTAGGGCATGAAACTCACGCCGACAATGTTGTCTTCATCTTGGAACATAAGTGAGAAGTCTCGGTAGTTCTTGCGGTTCTCGTTTCCAGAGATCGACCGATCGACCAGCACATCGGCACGCCAACTGCTTTTCAGCGTGATGTCATCTCCTGTAACAGGATCGCGATACGAAGACCCTTTGGGGCCGATGATGATCGAACCGAACAGGCCGTTTCGCGGATTCTCGACGACGTTCCCCCAGTCCTGAATCAGGGCTGCTAGCTCGCCGTATTCCGGGTGAGCATAATACGTATACGTCTTGCTCTGGCCCGGACCGATCGTCTGATCACCGGGGTTGTTGCCCACGTTGGCGCCGAACGACTCTTTTGGATCAAACGCCATCATATCGACGTGGAACCCGGCCCGTTCTTTGGCCATTTCGTTCTTGAGGTTGATTTTTACACAGTCCCCGACGTTCACGTGCAGGGTCAGGGGGCTCGGCTTCAGATCACCGGCCTTGACCTTTCCACGATCGCCATCAAGGACATACATCTTGCCCTGTTCGTTTCCAAACACCATCTTGCGTTCGAGATCGACTTCCATCACACCCGGTGCTCCATCGTGGTACCGGATCTGCTGATCGATCGCCGACACGTTGAAGCTCTTCAGCGGGGCATCAGCCGGACAGACCGAGGGGGCGGACTTTTGAATCTGCTCACGACTCGGCAACGGCTTCAGGTCGCCCTGCAATTCATCGAACACGCGGAAAATGCCCCAGCTGCCTTCCGCGAAGTGCGAGGCGCGACCACTATAGTAGAGATAGTCGCCGGCCTGCTTCTGCGGACCGCCTGCGGCAGGAATGGCCGGGTCATAGCGTTCACCGATGACCAGATGGACCGTGCTGCGCGGCATCGCGTCCTTCGCGTACCGCTCCATCGGGAACCAGTGCCCGGTCACATGCCAGGTGTGCACTTCATTGGCCGAACCGACCAATGCGCGCACCAGAATTGGATCTCCGAGGTACGCGCGCAGCAGCGGCGTACCCGGATCACCGTGAATACCTGACACGAACAGCTTCGACGGATCCGGATTGTTCATGAGCCGCACGCTCAGCGGCTCGACCCGCATGCTGTAGCCGCTCCCCGTCGTCGCTTCGCCGCCGTTCAAGAACCACATCGGCGACTTGTTGATCTTCTCAGGGAATTGATGCGAAGGCGGCCCATCCACGGTCACCGCTCCGATTTTTGCCTGCGGGTTGTCCGTGGTAATCAGCTCCGCCGTTCTCGCATTGCTGTCCATGATGTGCATCATCACTTCGCGGAAACTGCCGCGAATATGTGCGGAGACCGGTTCCAGTGTATGAATGTCCGCAATGGGGCCACTGCGGATTTCCTTGCCGGTCACCGGATCGTGATACGTCGATCTCGGCGGCTCCGTAATGAAAGCGGAGAATAAGCCGTGTCCCCACGTATCGGTGCCGAACACATGATCGTGCCAATAGACGGTCCCCAGGTCAACATCGACGTACCAGCGCTCACGGATGAATTCCACGCTGGCAATATCGTCCTTCTTGTGCGCGTACTTCAAGGGCGCATCGAATGTAATCGTCTTGCCGTTGATGGACTTGATCCGAGCCACTTCAAAGAACTTCGGATCGTCCATGCCGACACCCAGTTCGATGTTGACGTGGTACTTGGACGTGTCCGAGACCGTGATGCTGCGCGCCCCGGCCTTCGTATCAGCCGTCAATACTGAGTTGGCCGGCAAGGGCATGCCCTTGTCCGGCTGCGGATCCTTCAACATGGTGAAGGCCCGCAATGACATGTCATAGGAGAACCCGATCGTTGGACCATCCGATGCGCTCGTATCGAACTGGAAGAAATGCGGATGGAGATTGATTTTGTTCGACCACCCGGTTCGGGCGTCATCCGGAATCTCATTCTTGAAAATGATGTCCACGCAATCATAGACGTTGCCGCGAATGACCAACGGAACTTGCTTCTTAGGATTCTTACGAACTTCAGCTTCTTCTTCATGCAGCACGTAGATCATGCCGATCGGATCGACGAGCGCCGCCGACTTTTCCGTAGCCGGCTTGAGCGTGATCGGCAGCGTAATGGAGTGCGTGGTGTAGTATTTCCGCGGCGCATTCTCCGGACATAAGCTCCACGGACCTTGCTCACCAGGCCGGGCTGGTTCAGTGCTCTTAGTGCCATCCTCTCTCACATGGAACGGCTCTAGCCATGGTGCACCACCGTGGTTTGGCGCAAATGGAGGCCGTTTCCCAAGGTGCGGACGGAGCCATGGGAATGCCAGCTTCCCGGTTTGCGGATCGAATGTGATCGGCGGGCGCTTCAACGGGGCCGGCGAGACGTAATCCGCCCACTTGTGCGGGGTCTCCGGCTCATTGAGTGCCAGTGCGCCTTCCCACTTCCAGTTCACCACCGTGGCATCATTGGCCTGGGCCTGTTTGACTTGATCCTCGGTCTTGCCTGGCAGGCCTTGCGGCGGCAGCATGTACTCGACCCAATCCTTGATTGACACCTTGACCGGATTGGCTTTCCAGTCGGTCTTGTCCTTTGTAATTTCCCACTTCTTCCCGCCATACCAATCGACCGTGGTTCCGACCAGCTTGTCGGAGCTCACCGCGGGCTTAATCTTTCCTTTGCGATCCGGCAATTCCACCAGCGCCTTCATCACATCGGTTTGGAAGCCAGGTGCTTGCAACGTGTTGTACACACGCCAGAACCCCCACATACCAGTCACGTAGTGCTGCGGGATATGACAATGGAATACGAATTCTCCGGCCAATGCTTGCAATCCACCAGATCCGCCCTCGGTCACTTCATCGTAAATCTCCGACGGGCCGATAGATTGAACATCCAACCGGTCCGAGGTGTCGTTGATCATCGGGAACTTGACCGGACCATTCTTGGAGAGAGTCGGATCCAACTTGCTGGTGCCCGGTTGTCTGGCCCAGCGAATTGACCCCCCATGGAGATGGTGAGAATGAACGATCTCCGATCCGCCGACCATCCGGAACGTTGCCGGATCTCCTAGATAGGAACGGGGAATCGTGGTGGCGGGATCGCCAAATGTATAGGACCCATAGCCCTGCGACTCATCGGCAAACCCGACCAGATGCTCCTGCATCTCCAACCGCGTGCCGTGCGGCTCACTGCGGTAGTTGAGCAGCCGCGCGGCCGGCCTGTAGGTATCGGTATGGGCATCGCGCTGCGGCAGCATATCACCCTTGCGATTCAACAGGCGGAATGTCTCGTCACCGGCCTCGTGATAGAAAATGACGAATTCGCGGAAGTCCGACCCGTTCGCCACGTCTATCATGGCTTCCCAACCGCTCTTCATTTCTTCGCCGGTGAATGGGCTGAGGAACCGCGAGCCGCGTGGCTCCACGACGAGCGATCCCAGTAGCCCCAATGAGTACTGTTCACGCGTGGCATGGCTGTGAAATGCGAGGCCGCCCACCTGCTTATCAGGCTGGATATACCATTCAAATTCGCCGGTTTTTCCGGCCGCCACCAACGCATCCGGGTTATTGGCGGTCGCCGGCTTACCGGTTTGGGCCACCAACATTTGCGACCCGTTGATGATCATGTTCGTCGGCTCACCGTCGATCTGGTTACGGAGGGTGAGCTTCAGGCAATCGCCCTGGTTCGCCCGGATCACCAGCGGCTGAATCAGATCGCCCTGCAAGCCGTTCGACACCGCCCCTTCGGCAAACGATGGATCGTCACTCTCGCGCGCTGTCTTGTTCTTGGCTTCTTCCTCACGCACACCCGCCACATTCTCGGTGAGCGCATACATGTAGCCCGGATAAAAATCACCGAACCGGTTCACGGTAATTTCGACATTGATCGCCGTGACGTCATAGGTGCGAACAGGCGCGTATGCCGGACACCGGGCACCCTGGGACACCCTCACCTTATCCGGATCTTCTGCCACCAGGAGCACACCCTGTTGCATGGCGTGAGCGCTGGCTCCCTGGAACGGCCCCTTCGTCTGCACCTGCCGTTCGATCTGCTCGACGGCCTTCGACATCTTGTCCATCAGCACCGGACCCGCCTGCGCATGCACCGGTGTGGCGGCATCGGCATTCGAGCCTTCCGCGACATGTGTGTCATGCGACATTACTGCAAACGCAGGCGCGGCCCCAATCACAGCCAAGCCTGCGGCAACTCCGAACCATCTCGACCACCACAGTTGTTTTGTTGAAGCAGCCATACCTTCAGCCTCCTCCATCAATCAAACCCAACAATCAAACAACAACCCTTCTTGGTTCAATCTCGCAACCGTTGTATATTCAGACAAGGACCCGGTCGAAGCCCCCATGTGCAATTGGGAAATCGTTTAGGAAAGTCCGGCCTGCCAGAGGAGCTGTCGCTCACGGGATAATACGTCCGACTGTACTTGGCTCTTATTTATGAGCAAGACATTCCTGCTCATCTTCTTAAACAGGACTTTGGTATATAACCATTTTGAACAATTATTGCAAGACCCTTTTCCGCCGCGCCGATGAACGTTTGCCGTCTCCTCGCAACCTCGCTTCCCTAAAATGAGTACCGGCCAATTGCGGAGGCTGTGACTGGTGGCCAGCACGTCGCAACGGCCCTCCCTCCAGATGTTACTCACCCTTGCGTCCGGTTTCAACTTTGGCTGTGTTGCGAGCCATCTGTACGCAACCGATGACACCTCGCCCGGCGAGCGCCAGCGGAATGGCGTGCTCTTGAATGGGAATCGGTGGAGTCCCAGGGCGCAACATCCGTGGCTCATGCCTAGGCGAGTGAAGAAAACCTTGCGGCAGCATAGCCTTGTCAGAGAGCCTCGGACAGGCCGAGAGTGTCACAATCGGCATGAACAGATGTACCACTGCACTACTCTCAGAGCTTGATCGCATTATGAGGGGATCAGAGAACCGAGGGGAGAAACAACCGGGATAAGCGCACTCTGAACCGGACCTGGTCGCGATGCGATCGCAACCAGGTCCTTTACCCTTCAATCATTGAGCGGACACGCATCCACCGAAGGCCGACACTATTTCTTTTTCCCGCAAATTTCCACCGTCGCTTCCACATGGCCATCTTTTGGGCTGATCATAAGGAACATCCCTTTGTGCTCCGGTGATCTCTTAAAGAACGTGGCGTAGTCCTCATCGTATCGGTGTTCCGTGATCGTAGTTTCACCGCTCTTGCGGTCGTACAGGGTTTCAAGGACAAATGCGGCGACGGTCTGCGTACCGTTTGCCCGCACATTACTTGAGACTCGCCAGTAGACGTTCTCTGGATCGAATGTCTTTTTCGATTGTTCCAGGAGGGCGTTAGAACAAAGCTTCGTGCCTTTGGCCACCTCGACCAACTCGCCTCTATCCACGAATTGCGCGAAACCGGCCAGAGGATATCCGATAACGACTGCAAGAACCCACAGGTACAGAAACATGTGTCTTCCTTCCAGAAGGGGTGTGGAGTCATTCGTGTCTGATCTAGATTGGACCGCAATCAAGAGACCTGGGCAACGCAGGCACTGCATGGCGCCTCCTATGGGCTCGCGCTACACACCCTTCTCAATGTCCGGTTCCAGATAAGACACGCGTACACGGAATCGGAGGAACTTCGATGGGGCCAATGCCACCACGCCTCTGCACTGAGCGCCCACGGCATGCTCATCCCACTCGCCTCCCTTCCGGGAAACTAGCCATCCTTAGGCGGATGGTTCGATGCGGCAATGTTGAAGACCGTCAGATTCGGATGCTGGAACTCCAGCCGTTTCTCGCGTGTCAGAAACGTGCGCTCCTCGACCGCCAACAATTGCTGCTTACTGGTTTTCAGACCTCCGGACCTACGGAACCGCCTTTTCGGCCTTCCCGTGCACGCATGTCCCTCATGTGTCAGGCCTGACACTGCAGCAATGCTGTAGAATCCGGCAGCGCGGGTTCATTGACTACAACGAGGACCGCCTGGGGACTGAAACAGCGAGACTGAAGAATCAGACGCGCGGGAGAGAAAGTGGACGCGCGAGAGATGGGACAGTCGGCGTTGCTGTGAACACCGCTGTATCACCCTACAAGCCACTCTTCTGAGAGTCAACGACGGGACGCGCGATCGGCAACCTAAGGGGATGATTCTGCTGGAGTATATTTATTTTTCGAACCTGCGCGATCGTGTCCCCGCTGCATCATGACTGTATCGCGATTCGTGCAGCAGATGGCGTCGCGCATCGCCTGTGTGGTGCGGATTCAGCCTCCCGTTCCGACTAAGCCCTTCGACCTGCGAGTGAAGGCCTTCTTCCCCTATACGCCCGCCATGGATTTTATGCGATAATCCGTTCATGCTGAAACGCTGGCTGGTCGGCGACCCGCTGAAATCCACACAGGCCCGGCACGAACGGCTGTCAAAAGCGATCGCCCTCGCGATCTTCTCCTCGAACGCCATCTCGTCCGTTGCCTACGGGACAGAAGAAATTCTCCTCGTACTTGTTTTGGCCGGAGCGGCTGCAGTCGCCTGGTCGATACCAGTCAGCCTCGCCATTCTTTTCCTGGTTCTGGTCCTCACCATTTCCTATCGCCAAATCATCTATGAGTATCCGGAGGGAGGCGGGGCCTACGTCGTCGCGAAAACGAACCTCGGCGAACGGCCAGCCCTGGTGGCCGCTGCTGCACTGATGATCGACTATGTTCTGACCGTCGCCGTCAGTGTCGCGGCGGGCGTGGCCGCCGTCACGTCGGCCATTCCCGATCTGTTTGCCCATCGAGAAGCACTGGGGCTTGCCGCCATTATCTTTATGGTCATCATGAATCTCCGCGGCGTCCGGGAGTCGGGAAAGTTTTTTGCCATTCCCACCTATTTCGCCATCGGAGCACTCGGCCTGCTGGTTGTCGCCGGCACCATGAAATCGTTTTTCTCTGCACCCGTTTCTCCTTCAGCCGATTCCGTGACCCCGGACAATGCCATGGAGAGCCTCACGCTCTTCCTGATCCTCCGATCATTCGCCGCCGGATGTTCGGCGGTTACCGGCATGGAAGTGATTTCCAACGGGGTCAAAGCCTTTCGCCATCCCGAATCGAAAAACGCCGCAACGACCATGATCTGGATGTCCGCCATCCTTGCCTCGCTGTTCATGGGAGTGAGCTGGATGGCCTATCATTACGGCATTCTCCCAAAAGCGGATGAAACGATCATGTCCCAGCTGGCCCGCCTGACGTTCGGCACCGGCGCCATCTACTACGCCATTCAGATCGCCACCATGATGCTGCTGGTACTGGCGGCCAATAGCGCCTTCGCCGGATTTCCGCATTTGGCGTCGATCCTGGCGCGCGACGGATTCATGCCGCATCAGATGGCCACATTCGGAGACCGCCTCGTGTTTTCGAACGGCATTATCATCCTCGGCTTCTTCGCCTGTCTCCTGCTGGTGATCTTTAAGGGCGACACCCACTCACTGATCCCCCTGTATGCTATCGGCGTGTTCGTCTCGTTCACGCTGTCCCAGTCGGGCATGGTCAAGCGGTGGCTCGTGAAGAAAGGGCCGCATTGGCGCAAGAAATTGATTGTGAACAGCATCGGCGCCGTCACAACCGGCGTGGCCACGATTATCATCGCCAGCACGAAGTTCGTGCAGGGCGCCTGGATCGTATTTGTGCTGGTGGCCGTCCTCATTCTGATATTCCAGGGCATTCGCTCACACTATAAAGCCGTGGCCGAGCAGATCACGCTGGACCGCCGGGGAGCCAGGCCTCCGCTGCCACGCCGGAACATCGTGATCATCCCGATCAGCGGGTTAAACCGCGCCGTCGTCCGGGCGGTGGACTTCGCGAGAAGCCGGCCCGGCGAAATTCGCGCGGTTTATGTCGATCTCGATCCGGAAGAAAGCGCCAAAGTCAAAATACAATGGGCCCAATGGGGCGGGGGGATCAATTTGATCGCACTCGCGTCCCCCTACCGATCGGTGCTGGGCTCTCTGATCGAGTACATCGAAGAGATTCTGGAAAAAGAGCCGGATACCTGGGTGACCGTCGTGATCCCGGAGATCCTGCCGGCCCGCTGGTGGCAAAATATCCTGCACAATCAACGCGCCTTTATGCTCAAGGCGGCGCTGCTGTTCAAGGAACGCGTCATCCTCATCGATGTGCCATTCCATTTGACCCGTTAATCGTGAACCGCCAAACATTGACCGCCACATGTGCCCCTCCCCTTTGCATGTTCGGCTTATGCTTCAGCATTTTTGTACAGCCTGCGGAAGCATTTAAGATAACGGAGCCGGTGGAGGGAGCCACGCTGGCGTCCGGAGTAACCATGACTGCCCGCGTGGATCTTGGAAAGGACAGCGGCATCGTCACCGTTCGCTACTATTGGTACGGCGAACAGGACGAAGCGCTGGTCGAGCAGGATGACTCCACTGCCACCGGCTCCATCGTCGCACCGGTCGTGTTGACCGGACAGGCCCAACACACTCCGCCGTTTGGTGGCCCCTTACTCGTGCCAAAGGACGGTATCGGGCCGATGCGGTTGCTGGCCGTCGCGGAAATCTCGCGCGGCCGCCTGGGAAGCCGCTCCGTCTTCGACGAGGTGGTGGTTCAGGTGGCACCCAAGGCCGCCCTCACTGCCATCGACTTTGAAACGGAGAAGCCATTGCAACTCGGCCGTACCGGACAATCGTCCGCCTTCGGCCATGTGGATTCGCTGGGCAAGATCTTCGAGTTGCCCGTCGTCGGCGACTTTGCCGACGGGGTCACCCGGCGCATCAGCACACCGGAAACAGGAACGAGCTATGCCTCTTCGAATCCAAAAGTCATCACAGTCTTGTCCGGGGGCCTCCTCCAAATCATCGGTAATGGCAAAACCGTCCTGACCGTCACCAACCGCGGCACGCAGGCTCAGCTCGACGTGGACGTGAGCGTGAACGATGACCCGAACGAGCCGCCTATTGCGGATGCCGGAGCAGACAGGACCGTGAAAGCCGGGTCGAAAGTGAAGCTCAGCGGACTCAAGAGCCGAGATCCCGAAGGCGAGGCACTCTATTATAGTTGGAGCCAGATCCGCGGCAGCAAAGTCTCCCTCCTCGACGCCAATAACACCGAGGCGTCGTTCTTGGCTCCTCACGTTTCCGAACCGAGAACCTACCGATTCAAATTGCGCGTGACGGACAAAAAAGGCGCGGATTCCTTGCCCGTGTTTGTGAACGTGACGGTGGAGCCGTAAATCCGTGAAACGTGTCCAACCAAAAAAGAATCGTCTCCTGATGCAACCAAATGATTACAATTTCTTAGTAGCCGCCCTAAAACTCTCTTAATTCTTACGACGACAGAATGCTGGGCAAAGCAGAATCAATATCTGCACTAGACAAAAGGCCAATCAATAAAGATTGGTCCAGAGCACATCGATCAAGAAGAACTTGCATCTTGTTTTTGTCTCTCTCCCCCCTCCAGTGCAAGATAAAGAGCCTCAAAATAGCTTGTCGGACATAGTCACCGAGACGTGCGAGGTCTTCGCTGGTCAACTTCTTCTTTGCAGTTGACGAGAATGGATTTTCTCCGGCATGGACAAGTCCACTACGTGCATCATAAATTCTCATGAGAAACTCCCTTATTGATATTCTCTCATCAGCAGTCGTACCAAGTAAAAGCGCCGCGCGCTGTGCAATTCTAAAACGCATCTCACCTTCTCTCCCCGGGGAGAATAGAACCTCAAGCGCGATTACCAAATCAATCAGCTTTTCTTCTGGCTTAGTACGAGCGTTATGGCCTTCAAAATAGTTCCCCGCAAAAGACGTAGCTTGTCTCAGACTGCCTGAAACGTTCTCGATCAACGGCTTCAGTTTCTGGTAAGCCAGACCGTAGGATTCGAGCCTCGACAGATCAGCGTTGGCTAGGAGATAGTAAGTGCTTTGCATGTCTTTTCGCGGAATTCCCCAGATCCGAATCCCAAATCTTCTTATTTCGTTTACCCACACAGGCATGTAATAAATGCCTCCGTAATCCATATCAACGATCCCGTACTTGAAATACCTCAATAATTGCACGATTGTGTGAGTAACCTGCCAACACTTCTGAAACATCAAATTGTCTTCGAGAGTCTCTCTATCAACAAGCTTGGTGAAACAAGTTCCCGTTCGCGGGTCGTGCAATGCACTTGTGAATGTTGTCTCCCCAATCAGCCTCGGCAAATCAGTTTCACTAAGACGAACAACTTCTGCGCCAAACATGGGAAGAGACAATGGTACCGTCTCAGTCTCCAAATTATAAATGTGGATATAGATCTCCCGTTGATATTCAGTCGCGAACATTATGTCCAGCATTCGCCCTGCCGCAATCTCAAAAGCCCCTTCGTAAGTGGATAGGCCTGTGGCTTCGATCGCAGCAGGACTCAGAACTTCAACAGCCCTGGCAAGCCCCCAAGACGTTTGGCAACACGCCGCAAGATGAGAATCAGCGGTAAGCAGCTCGTCTAGAATTCGTCGGACATTCTTTGTTTTGAAGGACGAATTGCTGCTCAAAAAATACGCTCGTAAGGAAACTTGCAGACTATCAAGATCCTCGGGCCTTGCATTCTCGAGATATACCGCGAAAGCCAAGCCCCTTATTACGCCGGGCTGGAAATGTTGACTGAGCTCACGTTCAATTGCGTAATGAGCCTCTATCAGCTTTTGAATTGTTTGACGTGTAGTTGGATGTGGGGAAGGAGGCATTGGGGCACTTCCGTCCATCACTGATAATTGCCACAAAGTATCTCAATCGAGCACCGGAAGGTCAATCGTCACCTAGCAACATATTCAGATCTTCCTCAACTGCATCGGCCTATAGGGTGAGCAGGGGTGGCTGACTCTTCAACATGGCATCCGGTTGGCTTCAAGCATTTGCCCTCAAAAGTCCTTTCGCCTATACTGACACCATTGCGATCCCAGCACTCTAGACGGAGGCGCTGATCATGGCAACGCTCACGATTTCTCTCTCGGATGAGGAACTTCAACGATTGGAAGCGCTGGGTAAGCGCGAAGGCCTGACGGTTGAACAGATGGTGCGCCTTGGCATCAACGACTTCATCGGCCAGCCCGATGACGCATTCCGGGCCGCTGCCAAGCGCGTGATGGACAAAAACGCCGATCTCTACCGTCGTCTCTCGTGATCCGCTATCTCTCTCTTGCCGAGACTCTTGAACTCCACAGATCTGTACTTGAGCGGTGGGGTGGCGCCAGCGGCATCCGTGATCTTGGCGCGTTGGAATCCGCTCTTGCACAACCACGTCAAAGCTTTGGAGGGCAGGACCTCTACCCCGGCCTTACGAGTAAGGCGGCAGCCCTGTGCTTCTCACTGGTCCTCAACCACCCCTTTGTCGATGGGAATAAAAGAATCGGACATGCCGCGATGGAAACATTACTTATCATGAACGGCTCTGAACTTCGCGCGCCCGTTGATGATCAGGAGCGCATCATGCTCGATCTGGCAGCCGGTAATCTGTCTCGCGAGGACTTTGTGGAGTGGGTGACTCAGCACACCATCTCGATTACAAAATAGTCCTTTTCCCGCCAACCAACCTTATACCTCGCTCAACCGCATCGGGCCGTAGGTCATGCGGGCTTGTTTTAATCTGTCGATATGCCGCCTAAGGTCTGGGCCAAACTTCGAACGGTGCACCTCTGGCCTGAACCGATCGATGTCGCGTTCAACCTTGTCGATCGCTTCCTTCAACTCGCACACCAATCGGCGCCCTGAAGCAGTCAGCCAACCGAGGTGACGATCGGCATAGTGCAGATCTTGCAACGAGTACCGGACTGATTCGACTTCTTCCAAACAACGGAATCGTGCCCGTAGCAAATCTCGCCGGCTGAGTCCTGCTCCCTTCCATCTCACCACTCCCCCTCGCCCAGACGCCCACGCCGACAATCGCTCGAACAGCATGGCGCCCATGGTAAACGTGAACGTCGCGTGAAGAATGCCACGGAGCGGCCGAAGGCTTCGCCGCCACGGCGAGTAAAAGATCTGCTGGTTATGGTCGCCGTGGTACAAGACGTATTTGCGCAGCAACAAATTCAAATGGTGGTGGCTATTTTCATGGATCAGATCGTCGATCAGATCGAGATTGTCCCGATCGAAGCAATTGATGAAGGACAATCCTGGACGATGCCGGTAGCTGAAACTCACGACGCCCTTCGCCTTGAGCGGAACGATCCGGGATGTCAGTAGTGCCAGGACTGCTTCGCCTTTGGGCCAGGCAGCCGCAATGGTGCGCCAGGCCTGACCGATACGGGCGACCTGTTTCCGGTCTGAGCGAATGACCGTTTTTGGTTCTCGATCCTTACCATACACGAGCGTCGGACCGACCGTGACTGGGCCTCGCTCCGTCTCCAGCGCTACGGCCTCCTTCCAAACCTTCCAGCACCATTCCCCTCTTTCCCCACCGGTCCAGAGAGGAACCGTGTCTCGGCCGATCTTCAGCCAAACCCCATCCGTCTCCACGAGAAACGTCGCGCAGCCGGATAATGTTTTGATGGCGCGACGAACGTCGTGAGGCACTTCGAGCCACTGATCCGCAGTGCCGATCGAGATTGCACCCGCGACTTGGGCCCGCTCGTAATCGGCATTGAGCGTACCCGGGACCTCCCATCGTGGCCATCCGCTTTGCCTGCGCCATTTCACAGCAAGGGATGGATCAACGCACAGTGCCTCTTGGGTGACTTCGCGCGCCAGCCGTTCACAGAGATGCGTCAGCCGTTTCTCGAATCCCGCCACCGACGGCCGCCCGGCGGGAAACAGATCGTTCGCATAACCGTGTTCAAAAAACTTCTCCCGGCATTCGGCAAACAGTTGCTCTGTAAACTCGCGCCGATGCGGTTCTCGCTCCCACTGTTGGAGAATATCTAAGAAATAGACCAGATCATTGAGTGTCTCGATCCATCCGACCCCCTTCCAGTCCGAATAGGCCTCAACCTTCAGTGATCGGCTGAGCATCTCGAACAACCCTCTGGGCAATCCGAGTCGAGAAGACAGAGCCGCATAATTGTCCTGCAACTCCTCGCAAAGATCCTGCAACAACCGCCGCATGGAGAGACGGAACTCGTTGGTCAGACGCGTGAGAAGGTGTGAATCTAGCAGCGGCATCAGAGTGGCTCAAACAGACGACGACGGCGGGGGGGACTGTACCCCAGCACGGACAAGGGTGCAAGGAGAGAACCGTGATAGATATGGGGAAGAACAAGAACCGACTCAGCCGAACGCCCGACTCGTGCCGGAGTTGAAAGGCGAAATCAATTACGCGGCCTTGGCGTGCCGCTGCAGGAGGGGCACTCGAACCTCAGGCTCCAAGTGTCGCCGCACGGATGATCCTTGGCCCATACGGTTACGATCGATGACAGGATCGACAATGTTGCCGCAGGAGACGCAGCGCAAGCCACGCATCCACATCGGCAGATAACTTTCTCGGATGTCCAGCAAATCGTCACCGACCATGAGACCGTGGCATCTAGGGCAGTTCATGGAGCCCTCCCTATGACAGGTGTCAATCTGCGACCCACTCTAGGTCATCTGCTTAACTAGGGAAGCAATGGGGATGCCAGAACCTCCCCTTCTTCCCTTGCGTGATTTCGCGGCGAATCGTAGAGTTGTCTCCTGAGGTTCCGGCGCAGCGACAAAAAATGTGACCGGAATGGCCCCATGGGACCAAAATGGGGCTACAAAACTTTCTAGGGATACAATCGTAGCCCATGGCATTGAACAGAGCGGAACTTGAACGGGTCCTGGCCGAAATCACCCCGTTGCTCCACGGCGGTTGGATTCAGAAAATTCAGCAACCCACCGCTGACACGCTCATTTTCGATATCCGCACACCGGGACGGACTCATCGGCTGCTGATATCAGCGCGGCCGGAAACATCCCGGCTGCACCTGACCGGCCAACACCCTCCCAATCCGCCGACGCCTCCGGCTTTTTGCCAGTTTTTGAGGGCTCACTTTCAAGGAGCAAAGATCGACGCGATTCGCCAAGTGCCGAACGACCGGATCGTTGAGATTTCCTTCACAGGCAAGGACGGGACACAGGCACTCGTGTGCGAGTTGACCGGGAAGAAAGCGAACATCCTGATCCTGAATGCGGAACGACATGTGATTCGGGAACTGGCTCAGCAACGCGACCGTATCGGACAGCCCTATGCTGCTCCGCCACATCGCGAACAAGTCCCGCAAGAGACCCAGCCGATCCGCTTTACCGGCTCCAGCGGCACTCAGGCGTCGATATCAGCCGATATCGACGCCTATTACAGGGACAAAGAATCGATCCTGGCGATCGACCATGCCAAAGAGGCGCGGCGACAAGCCCTGAAACGTACCATCAAGAAAGCACAGCGGAGAATTGCAGCTTGGCAGGAAGATTTGTCAAAAGCCACGACGTATCACGGCTATGCCCGCTATGGTGAATTGATCAAGGCCAACCTGAGTACGATCGCGAAAGGAACCGAGCAGATCACAGTCATCGATTATTTCGACGAGACGCTCCCTGAGGTCACGATCCCGCTCGATAGCGCGAAATCCCCCCAGGGGAACATGGATGATTATTTTCGAAAACATCGCAAGTATCTGACAGCCGACAGAGAATTGACCCCGCGCATCGCACAGGCAGAACACGAACTGCGCCGGCTCCGGGAAGAACTCTTGGCCATTGAGCACGGAACCTGGACTCCGCCGGCAGCACCGCCCGCCCTCCCCCGTACGACCATCCAGACTGCAGCGCTCAAGCGGAAGCCATCCGGCGACACCCAACGGCACGGCCCGTTCCGGCGGTTCGTATCGACCGACGGATTCCCGATCTTTGTCGGACGCAACGCTCAAGAAAATGATGAGCTGACATTCGGCTTAGCCAAAAGCGACGACCTCTGGCTCCATGCCCGGGGCACACCCGGTTCGCATGTCGTCGTGCGGCTGGGGAAAGGGGCCGAGCCGCCGGTCGAAACCCTGCGCGACGCCGCTACGCTGGCATTGCTGTACAGTGACTTAAAGAAAAGCGGCAAAGGCGAAGTCATCTATACGCGCCGCAAGTGGGTCAAGAAAGCCAAGGGTCAGGCACCCGGTGCTGTGCTCGTCACTCAAGAGAAGTCTCTGCATATCTCACTGGATAAGACCAGACTGGAATCGCTCAAGGCTCGATCTACCCAAGACTAGCTCGCTGAATCTCCAGCTCCCTTTTCTCATCATTGCTGCCCATTTGGATATGCGAGATACGTAGCGGACAGTCTTATCTGCCGAAACCCAGCCGGTCCTCACCGAACGGACTCGCCTCACCGAGATGGTCAGCCTGTTTAAAGCGCTGGGGGGAGGATGGACCCCCTCCGGGCCTGTACCCGCTTCTTGAGCGGATGCAGAAAGGAAGCTTTTGCTCGCCTTGGAACCCTGTACGGCACTATGATGTCGCGAGAGGGTACTCTATGTCAGGAGCCCAGAACATCCCACATACAACTGCTTCGGCGACGATTCTCGTTGTCGATGACGAGCCATCGATTCTCAAACTGTGCAAAACCTTACTTGAGGGGTCCGGATTCACAGTGCTCCAGGCCGAGGGCAGTTCCGATGCACTGAGGATCTGCGCGGAACACAAGGGGCCGATCGATCTTCTGCTCACCGACCTCATCCTGCCTCCGCCCGGTTTTCAAATCGCCTCCAGCTCAAATCCATTCCCTCATGTACACGGCCTGGAACTAGCCGTCCGAGCAGCTACGATCCGTAAGGGTCTCCATGTCATCCTCATGTCGGGAAATCCGGACAAGGACCTTGCGAGTCGTGGGATTAAGCGAGGAATGCTGCCTTTTCTGGGAAAACCGTTCGAGCAGGAACGTCTGCTCCACCTGGTTCAGGACGTACTTGCACAACCTGCTTCCTTGATGGACGTCTCAGGGCAAGCCAAAGCCGCCAACGATGAGGAATGGTTCGGCTGATCTGCCTGCCTTCCTCAGCCGTGCCTTCTGCCTAAGCATGCTCGGTCATGAACCAGCCAGCAATGGATAAGCGCCGGTGCTGGCCGGCTGCCGGATCCACCCGGCAAACCCGATGGAAACGAGGGACGGTAAACATCACGAGCGACCCGGGACGTGGTTCGATACAGTGCGTCGGTACCAGCTCAGCTGAACCAGCGCCTTCCTCATTCCGGTGCGCGTAAATAATCAGTTCCCCACCCCAGTCGGGCCGCCATTCCTCATGGAGATATGTAACCACGGCAATCCGTCGCAACGGTGCCCGCCGTCCCCCTGTTGGGCGGCCTTGATCCGTATCATCATGAGTCGGCAGACAATCGCCCGCCGCGTAGGAGTAATAGCTGAATCCCAGATGGCGCCCGGTAATATTGGGGAACGATTCGATGTAGTCGTGAATGCAGGGCAATTGCAGCCGGGCGAGAAACTGCTGGCCTTCGAGAGGGGCAATATCGGCTTTCGCCCAATTTCCAGATTGGGGGAAATCCTCCCGTACGTTGGAGAGCTCGCGCAGACTCTTCCACGCAGCGTTGGTCATCGCCTCGCGGAAATACCGCCGTTCGTCCGGGGCCCAGAAATCTTCGACGATCACGACCGGGTTCTTATGCAAGGAGACAGCAGACAGATCCGCCAACGTCATGACCGACTGGAGCAGACCCGATTGGTTGTTCACACGCTCCTCCTCGCAAGACTAGATCGATAGTCGGAGAAACGTCTTACCACCGGCTTGTTCGATTCACAAGACGGCTCCTAAAAGCAGAGGGGCGGCCATTCTAGAATAGCCGCCCCTCAGGACTGACAGAAACCGGATCAATTACCAGCGGTCGCGCTTGCCACCAGAACCGGCCCGGGCGCCGCCTCCACCGAATCCACCGCGTCCACCGCCGCCCGTACGCGGCTCTTGGGGACGCGCTTCGTTGACCGTCAACGTACGACCGCCCATTTCGGAGCCATTCAGCGCCGTGATGGCCGCTTGGGCTTCGGAATCCGACGACATTTCCACGAAACCGAATCCGCGGGATTGGCCGGTAAACTTATCCGTGATAATCCGTGCGGATGCCACAGCGCCGTGGGCTGCAAACAAATCGCTCAATTGCTGCTCGGTCGCCGAATAGGGCAACCCACCGACATAAATCTTTGAACCCATCGGGGTTCCTCCTTATGAATGATGACATTGTCTTGAACACGAGGACCGAGGGGGAAGGAGCGGGCCGAAGGCGCGAACCATAGCAGCGACTTGGTCTGACTTCCGACGAGATTCCCGGACAAGGCAACATCCGCGTTGTGGGTCTGCATGCTTGAATCGCTCTACCGCGAGACCCGTACGATAGAGTAACTGTACACTAGCACAGAGATCTTCCCGATTACAACTTTACTCGCCAATTCTGACAAGCAGCCCTTGGTCTTTGCAATAGGCGAAGGTGCGGTAAAACCACCACACGGCGGCGACCAGGAACAGGCCGTTGAGGCCCATCGCCCAGGCCAGGCTCACGCTCGGAGCCCCCTCCGCCCCCAACACAGCCCGCATCCCCTCGAAAATATGGGCTGCCGGGTTCGCCCAGGCCACCGGTTTCAACCAGCCCGGCAAAATCTCCATCGGATAAAACACACAGGAGATCGGCTGAAACAGGAATACCATGCTCCAAGCCAATACCTCCGCCTCTTGTCCAAACCGCATGATGAGCGATGTGGTGAAGACGCCGATCACCCAGCCAGTCAGCACCAGATTCAGGATGAAAGGAATGAGCCAGAGCCCAATCATAAACACGTTGTAGGAGTAAAAAAGCAGGGCGCACAGGGTCATCACGATCGCCACGGCCGTCACCTTGACGATGCTCATGACCATCGTCGCGGCCAGAAACTCACTCGGCTTGAGCGGGCTGGCGAAGAGATTCATTAAATTCCGCGCCCAGAGTTCTTCAAGAAACGAGATGGTGATCCCTTGTTGTGAGCGAAACAGCATGTCCCACAAGATGAGCGCTCCCAGGAAAAACGTGATGAACCCCGGCACCTGACTCTGAAAGCGTGTGAGATAGACCGTAATAAAACCCCAGATGACGAGGTCTAAGAACGGCCAATAAAAGATCTCCATGATGCGGGGAGGGCTGCGCCGATAGAGATAGAGATGCCTGACGACCAAAGCCTGGATGCGATGCAGCTTCATCCGCACCCTCCGGCCCCTCGCCCATGTTCTCCGCCACATCCACCGCACTCCTGGTGTGCGCCGAGCACCGTGCCCATGAGGTGCCGCACGCCGCCGAGCATGTGCACACCGGCGCGCCGCCCATCCGGGGCACGGCGAAGTCCGAACGCGACAAGGACCAGTGGTAGGCCGCCGAGGCCGCAAACAAACCAGAATCCCGGCTTCGGCGAGGAGCCCCACAACCAGGTAAGCGCCGCCAGCATGAGGAGCGGAATCATCACCCCGGCCAGGCTGTTCAGAACGACCCGCTGACTGCATGTTCCACGCATGTACCCGACCGTCCCTATCACCAGCCAAAACAGCCCCCAGCCGGTGCTCAGACCGAGTCCCCCCGCCAACAATCCCGTCCCAAAGTCGATCCAGGGCTGTGCCATCCTATTGGTCTCCCTTCAACGTCGCGATTCGCGAGCCAGCTTCAAGAACACCTCTTCCAGGTCGGCTTGGCCGAAACGCGTCACGATTTCCTGCGCCGTCCCCTCCGCCACGATCTTGCCGCGCTGCAAGAAAATAATGCGGTCCGACATCTCCTCCATTTCCCGCATGTTGTGGGAGGTGTAGAGAATGCTCAAGCCGGATGAACGGCGCTCCTTTTTCAGTAACGCCCGGATTTTTTCGGCGATATCCGGATCGAGACTGGCGGTCGGCTCATCGAGAAAGAGAATCTTGGGCTCCGTGAGAAACGCCTTCGCTAAGGTCACCCGTGTCATCTGACCGGACGACAGCTTCCTGGTGACCTTTGTACAGAACTCCTCCATCTCCAACTTCTTGACGATCTGCTCCACGCGCCGCGGTATGTCCGACAGGCCGTAGAGCCGGGCGACGACCCAGAGATTCTCCTCGACCGTCAACGATTGGGGCATCGAGATATAGGTGGAAGAAAAATTGACTTGCTGGAGAATCGCCTCCCGATGCGTCGAGAGATCCATCCCGAACATGCAAATCGATCCTGCCGTCGGGGTGACCAGGCCCAGCAACATTTGGATCGTCGTCGTCTTTCCCGCCCCATTTGGGCCGAGCAGACCGAGAATCTCGCCCGGTTTGATCGAAAAGGAAATGCCGTCCACAGCGGGAAAGTCGCCGAATCGCTTGCTCAAATCAGTGACTTGAAGGACAGGGGAGGACATTGTCGTACAGCCACCGCAGATTCAAGAAGACAGCAGCTCGTGGAGCTTCTCAGGAAGATGGCAGACTTCGCACTTTCGTTCGACCACCTTGCCCTGATATTCGGTCTTTCCATCATGGCACCGGAAACAGTCCTTGAGCGCCCGCGCGCGAAGATGGGACCCTTCCGGGTGGTCCGGAGCCCAAGGTTTGCTGTCGGCGGACACATGTCCCCGTGGAACTACGATGGGATAGCCCTTGATCGGCTGGTCATGCACCACACCGGCATGGCAGGCCATACACCCTTCTCCATTCCCGCTTCTCTCGAATGCCTCCATATGTTTCCGATGGCTCATGATAAGGCCGACTTCTTTCACCGGCGCCGGCAGATCGCGTGGCGCGACTTCTGAGACCCGAAGGATGTTCCGATGGCAACTCAGACAGCGTCCGGAATCGACGTTCGCGTGCAGATTGTGCAGATCGACCGAAGTCCCAAAGGCATAGCGCACCACATCCCGTGTTCCAGCCCACACCTTGTCACGCAACCAGCCCTCGAGTCCAGGCCTGACATGGCACGCGACGCAGGCGACCTCCTTGTGTGAGGACACAGTCCAGCTCTCATAGGAGGGCGCAATCACGTGGCAGCCGGCGCAGAATTTCGGATCGTCGGTCAAAGGAACGGCAGCGCCGCCGAGCGCGATCACGCCGGCCACGAGACCGAGTAGGACAGCTAGCCTAGGTGTCCAGTCCATGCTCCGTTTGAGCACGTCGGGGGAACCGCTTCATGATGAGCGCGGCCACGGCGGGCACCTCGTCCAGACCAAACACCGGCACATCGAGCGAGACCGGCTGGTCGGAAACCACCGCCAGCAGCCCTTCTGACGAGACAGGCACTTCCCCGAATTGATCGCGGACGATCACGATTTTGGGATAGCCCTCGTGTTTCCAGCCTTCTGCAATGATCAGATCGTAGGTCCCGTCCAGAAACCTGTCTCGCACCTCTTCGACCTTCAGCTCGTCCGAGACATCGGCAAACAGCGCCATGCTCCCCTTCGACAAGACCACGACACTGCTGGCCCCCGCCCGCTTGTGCCGCCAACTGTCCTTGCCCTCCGTATCGAGATCGAACCCATGGCCCGCATGCTTGACCGTGGCCACTTTGTACCCGGCACGTACCAGCTCAGGAATCACCCGCTCGATAAACGTGGTCTTGCCGCTGTTCGACCGCCCGACAAAGCATACGATAGGAATGGACATAGGGGGGGGTCTTCGTCAACAACAGGACAATCGATGTCCGTCGGCACGACCCTGTTCGGCCTTCGTCAGCCAGGTCTCGCCGCTCAGGATTTGGACTGTCACCAGGTCGCCGGGGTTCAGCCGTTCTATCTCAACCGGCACATCGATCAGGCAGTTGGCCTTTACCATTGAGGTGAGGATCCCCGATCCCTGGTCGCCGGTTGTCCGGACCTTAAAAACACCTTCTTCACGCGAGAGCACCCCGCGCAAAAAGTGCCGCCGGTCCGGCCGTTTGGAAAATTTCTCTTGGAACACCGCCTCGACGACCGGGCGTCCGTAACTTCGACGCCCGCCCATCTTGAGCATGGCAGGCCGAACCAATTGCTCGAAGGTGACCATGGACGAAACGGGATTCCCCGGCAAGCCGAAGGCCAGCTTGCCTTGAATTTTTCCGAAAGCCAGCGGCTGGCCCGGCCTGATCGCCAATTTCCAGAAATTCATCTCCGCACCGATCTCATGGAACACGGCTTTGGTAAAGTCGTAGTCGCCCATTGAAACCCCGCCCGACAGCACCAGAATGTCGGCATTTAAGCCTTGCGAGATTTTTTCCTTCAGCGCCGCTTGAGTGTCCCGCGCAATGCCGAGCAGCAGCGGAATGCCTCCGGCTTCCTGCACGGCGGCGGCCATTCCGTAGCTGTTCGAGTTGATGATTTTTTCGTCGCTGAACCGTTCATCGAGGTCCGCCAGTTCATCGCCCGTTGAGAGAATGGCGACTCGAGGGCGTTGATAGGCAAACACGAAGGACTTGGCGAGCACCGCCAGCATACCCGCTTCCCCAGATCGAATCGGCGTCCCCTTCGCGATGATGCACTCGCCCTTCTTGACGTCTTCTCCTCGAGGCCTGATGTTGGAACCCCGTAGCTCCGGCTTGAAGACGCGGACGGCGGACGGCGTATGCTCCGTATCTTCGACCTTCAGGACCGTATCCGCGCCCTGTGGGATCGGGGCGCCGGTCATGATTCGGATGGCCTGTCCCACACCGACCGTCTTCGACGGCATCCGGCCTGCGGGCACGTCTTCGATTACGGCCAACGTGACCGGCTTCTGGATCGGATGGTCCTGCTTGATATCCTCCCAGCGGACGGCGAACCCGTCCATGGCGCTGTTGTCCCACGGCGGGTTGTCCCGCTCGGCAACGATATCTTCGCCCAGTGTCCGGCCGAGCGCATCGAGCAAGGAGATTTTCTCCAGGCCCAGCACGACCGTCGTGTCGAGAACAGTTTGTTGCGCTTCGTGAAGGGGTGTCAGGTTGGTCATCGTGTTCGTCGGCAGCTGGCGGCCGTCAGCTGAGCGGTACAGCGGTTTTCAGCAACGAACTGCCCTTCTTGCAGAAGGCTTCGACTTGGTTGGCAATACGATGGTAGGCTTCGGCGGTCGGCGTATCGGAGTTGAACAGCGCGAACGGCTCGCCTGCATCGGATTGGGTGACCACATCGGGATCGAGCGGGATGCGCCCCAGAAACGGCACGCCCATGTCGAGGGCAGAGGCCTCGCCACCCCCCTTTCTGAACACATCGATCTGGTGACGGCAGTGCGGACATTCCAATCCGCTCATATTTTCAACGATACCGATAATCGGCACTTCACTGTCCTTGCAGAAGGTGACCGATTTGCGCGAATCGAGCAGCGCGACCTCCTGCGGCGTCGTGACGATCACGGCACCGCTGACCGTGCCGAGCAAATCGATTGTCGTCACCGACTCGTTCCCGGTCCCGGGAGGCAGGTCGATCAGCAGGAAATTCAGATCCTGCCACTCCACGCCGCCGAGCAACTGATTGACGAACTCGTACTTGTACGCGTCGCGCCAGATGATGGGGTCGTCTGAATTTTGCAGGAGAAAGGACATCGACGCGATTTTGAGATTGTAGGCCTGAAACGGAATGATTCCCCCGCCGGTGCTGATCTTGAGCTTCTGACCTTCGGCGCCCACCATCTTGGGAATGTTGGGCCCATGAATATCCATGTCGCAGATGCCGACATGCCACCCTTTGAGCGCAAGACTGACCGCGATATTCGTCGTGCAGGTGCTCTTGCCCACCCCGCCCTTGTTGCTCATAATGAGCACCTTGTGCTCGATTCGCTCCATCCGCTTGGCCACGAGCCATCGACTGTGCCCTTCCTTGTCTTTCTGGCACCGCTCGTTCTCATCGCAGATGGCGCAGGCCCACAGGTAGGTGCAGGCGTCGCTCCCACCGCCGCTGATCACATTCAGTTCACGTCCCATCACTGCCCCTTGCGTTGACTACAGGCGCGTGCCCGTCCCGGGCTAGCGCCGTTGGCCCGACGAGGGAACCGCCACGTACTCGCCCTCTGAAGACTTTCCCATCGAGACACCAGCCGCCCCAGCCCCCGCTGTCGCCATGGCCGCAGCGGGCACACCGGCCAGTTTGTCTTCGGCGGGCTTCTGCTTGCCGAAAAACTTGGCGCCGAAAATGCCGACCCAGTAGAGAAGAAACATGGGGCCGGCCATGAGGCACTGGTTAAATGGATCGGGCGTGGGGGTCAGAATCGCCGCAATGATGAACGAGCCCAGCAGTGCCCACTTCCAATACCGAATCAAAGACGGCGCATCGACCCACCCCAGCTTGGCCATGAGCGTGATCGCGAGCGGCACTTCAAAAATCAATCCGAACACCATCAGGAACCACAGCGCGAACCCGACATACTGCGCGATGGAAATCTGCGGCGCAAACCCCGCGTTGACGCCGTACGAAATCAAAAAATTCAGCGCGAACGGGAGAATGAAGAAAAAGGAGAAGCCGACGCCACAGTAAAATGCCGCCGTGCTCACACAGACGAACGGACCGACGAACCGCCGCTCCTGGGCATGCAGCCCCGGTACCACAAACCGCCAGATTTCATACAGCACATAGGGAGTGGCCAGTACGAGCGCGAACAGCCCCGCGACCTTGACGTTCTGCCACAACGCCTCGGCCGGGGCCAGAAACACAAACGGCACGGTGGGCAGGTCCGTCGGCTCCCAGGACAAGGTGCTGGGCACAAACATATTTTGCAAGGGGATGCGGAGCCATTTGACCAGGGTGTCCGCGTAGAAAAATGTCCCCAGAAACACGATCGCCGTGACGATGACCGTGCGAGTCAGGCGCACCTGGAGCTCTACCAGGTGCTCCATGACCGGCATCTTCTTGTCTTCCAGCGGCTTGAAGACCGAGTCTTGCAACCAGCGATTGAATGCGTCCAGCACAACCCCTCACTTGGGATTCACGGCCACGAACAGACTGTTGCCCTGCCGATTGACCAGCAAGACTGCCAATTCATCTTTCTTAATCTTGCCGACAGCCTTCTGATACTCGTCCAGCGTCTTGATCGTTTCGTGATTCACTTCCTGAATCACGTCGCCGCGCTGTAACCCCGCGGCTTCCGCCTGTCCGCCCCCTTCCACCGAGACGATCACCACCCCCGTCGTCTTCGCGGATATGTTCAATTGGCTCATCAACGCATTATCTAACGCCTGAACGCGAAGGGACGCCAGGACATTGTCCGGCGGCTTGATCGTTTCGGTCGGCTCTTTAGGCGGTGCCGGTTCTTTCTTCGCCAGCATCTCATCCGTCGGACGTTCGGCAACCTTGACGGCGATTGTCTGTTCCTTTCCGTCGCGGAGCACTTTGACCAGCGCGTCTTTCCCGACCATAGTCCGCGCCACGAGGTTGCGAAGCTGACTGACGCTCTGAATATCCTTTCCGTTGAACGCCACCACGACATCGCCTCGCTTGACCCCGGCGGCATGCGACGGGCCGTTTTCATTGACGTCGCTGATCAGCACGCCTTTCCGATGTTCCGGCAGCTTGAACGACTTGGCCAACGCCGGTGTGATTTCCTGGATGGCGACTCCCATCCAGCCACGCACGACTTTCCCCGTCCGTTGAAGACTCTCGACGATGTCGAGCGCAATACTGCTCGGGATCGCGAAGCCGACGCCTTCAGAGCCGCCTGTCCTCGAAAAAATGGCCGTATTGATGCCGATCAGATCGCCGTTCATGTTTACGAGCGCCCCGCCGGAATTGCCGGGATTGATGGC
>DCZO01000018.1:177139-192365 GCA_002331335.1 Nitrospira sp. UBA2082
GGCGCTGATGATGCCGAGCGTCACCGTGGAACTCAACCCGAAGGGGCTGCCTACGGCCAGGACGAGATCGCCCACCTGTAATTTTTCATACTCCGCCCACTTGAGTGACGGCAGATCCTTGGCCTCGATCTTGATGACGGCCAAATCGGTTTTCGGATCGGTGCCGATGATCTTGGCGGAAAACTCGCGCCGGTCGTTCAAGGTCACCGTGATCTGGCTTGCGCCTTCGACGACGTGATTGTTCGTGACGATATAGCCGTTCGGGTCGACCACGACACCGGAACCAGCACTCTGCTCAGGCCGGCCATGCGGCGAAGGCGGCGTGGGGGGCATCGGCGGTGGCGTCGGTAATTCTTCTCCACCCGGCTCCTCACCGGGCGGCTTTCCGAAAGGACCAGGAGGCAGCCCCCCCCCGCGGCGGCGCCCCCCCTCCCCTCCGCCGGTCACGGCGATATTGACAACTGCGGGCGTCGTTTTCTTCACGATCTCGGAAAAGCCCTGAGCAAACGCCGGCGGAACTCCAGCGGCTGAGGCGGACACCCCACCCTCAAAGCCGATGAGGACACAGAACCCCAACAGCAATCCACCGCCAATTGACCATGCGGTCATGGACTGACGTCGATACACCATAGAAGTAATCCTCCAGAAGATTGATCTCATCCAGCCCCCCCAAGACACAGCGCTCCCCTGACTTCCGGCTTCGTCTCCGAATCGGACACTTCATGGTCCTACGATGCCGGTACGCCATGAACGCATCATCTTACACTAATCTTTCCTTGGGCTTCAAAGAGGAAAAGTCTAGAAAATTGGGCCCGCACCAGCCTGTACCTCGCGCTATTCAAGGGATCGCCGGTTGCTTTCGCCCCATGTTTCCAGTACGGTGGCGCGAAACTGCTTCAATAGGCTCAGTGGTGACTCTTTCCAGCAAGACATCTTCACGCCGACCATTCTCCGCCGCATCCCTGACCCTGGCCGGATATGCAGTCTTGCTGGGTGCCGGATGCGCCCGGCACCTGGAATTCCCTCCTATGGGTGAGCCGCTCCCCTATATCGTCAAGCTCGAACTCTCTCCGTCCATCACGCCGCACACGTTTCATTACACAGACTCCTGCGGACAGCCGGAAGAAATCCCGATCGGTCATCAGATCGAGGCGGCGCTGCATGAAGGGGCGCGCCGAACGTTCAAGACGGTGATCTCCGACGACGACGCCGGCAAGAGCATCGCACCAGATCATGTGATCAAGATCGACATCCGCGATTGGTTCTTCGATCTCGATAAGGACGCGCTGTACGATCGGGCTCCCGCTACCCTGCGGATGAATGCGTTCGCGCGGATGCATGACAAGACCGGCGCCCTGCTACGGGAAACAGAGTTCAAGGTCGTCCGGCAGGAACGGCTTCGGCTGGAGCGGGTCGGCAAGAACTGCGATTACATCATCGACCCGTTCATTGAGAATACCGCCGTTGAATTGGCTTACACGCTCTTCATGGATACCAGAGTCGCGCTCGGAGGCCCATCCGCCTCGCCTCCGGTCGCTGAATCCCCTCCTGATTCACCGAGTTCGTCTTCCACAGGCGGCCCCTTCTCAACCGCGTCCGCGTCGCCGTCGACGCTTCGCTTCAAAGCCCTGCTGCTCGACGAGAACAGCAATCTGATGTTTGAGGGTGGTGAGCATGTCCGCGTCCGCGTGGATGTCGTCAATATCGGGACAACCCCGGTTGAGCACGCGTTGGCCTCGCTCGCCGGCACTCCGGCGGTCATCGAACAATTTCCCTCGACCAGCTTGAGGATGCCCACGCTGCTGCCAGGCCAGACAAGAACCGTTGAATTCATCGCCACCTTGCCCGTGACCATTCAGCCGCTTCAAGCCGAGATCCATGTACGGATCGCTGAAGCGAATGGCGCTGCGGCTCCTCCACAAACGCTGCCCTTCCGGATAGAGCCGGCAAGCGGGCAAAGATAACCAGCGTCCCCAAATCGTTCCTGCCCTCAGACTGAAGGCCCCAGCCGCCACCCTCGCTTACCACACGTTCCGCGCTGGCTTTTCCAAAACGCCCAAGCCCGCACGATTCCTAGCGGTTCGCTGGCAAGCAGTTCAACTGCAGGGCTCGTGGCTCTTCCAACACAAGACGTAATTGTAGTCAAAGATGGAACTGAGGTCAGATTGGCCCTATCACTATCACCACGCACCTAACCTCTCGCGCCTATCGCCAGCAAGTGGCTTTGAATGCCTGCCCCGCTTGACTCCATCCCCTCACGGGAGCGATGCTATTCAAATCCCGGAGGTGCCGTATGAAACCGGGGTAGACGTTTTTCTATCTGCGCTTCTGTCTCCTGCGTCCCCCCACATGCCCTCGCCGATTCTCTACCTGCAAGGGCGTTTCCCTGTTTCTCACCCCTCTCAAGGAGGTTGGCCATGAAAACCTCACTCATTGTGTATCTTGCTGCAGCCGTGGTGCTCCTCATGATGTCCGTCGCGCTCGCCAACCCGGCGATGCTGCCCAAACACCCGGGGTATCCGATGGCGAAAGCCGTCGATCCGGTGAACGGGCAGTTGCTTGCGAACGATCCAGGCCAGACGAATGCAACGGGTGTGGAGGCACTTGCCAATGCCGCGGTCTTCGATGACAGTCACAGCAAACAGAATTTGCTCGCCAATGAAGACAATCAGCGGATCGTGGAAAAGCCGGGAGCAGGTCTGTTGCCAAAAGTGCAGGGGCCGCACATCATGATCAAACCACCCGTCAAGGAAGGGACGAAAGTAATTGCCGCTCCGAAGTGATGACACGGTGCTCGGCGAGACCAGTCGCTATGATCCGGTTGCTTGCCGTAACAACAAAGGAGGGTGAGGGGGTTTCTCCTCACCCTCCTTGGACCCGGAAGGGGCTTCGAGGGACGATGTCTCGCCCTGTTGGCTATTATCTTGCAGGGCCAGAACACCTGTGGAAGCTGCTATATAGTGCCGGTCGGCCGCTTGTCCTTTCTCGACCACGCATCCGTGATCATCGTCCAAGGCATCGGCGCTCTTATCGAGCCGCACCTGGTGCGGATCTCACGCCCGTGTATGAACTGATTTTCCGGCGTATGCGCCACATCGGGCTGAGCTGGCGATATGCGCACCCGCGCCTGTACGCCATCGATCTGGGATCCCTGCCAAACCCAGCAGAAGACGATGTTCCAGAAGCACTCGGCTACAATCCCACCGGAAGTTTTTGGCGTGAGCGGCAGCTTGCGGAACGCCAGACGGAGCGAGCCGAGTTTCAGAAAGATCTGGACGACGCGTACCGCGCCTCTGTTCATGACGCCTATGTTGGCCCACCCCCCGCTACGGTGCGCGCGTACCAGCGGGTATATGGCCGCAACCCAGACGGTTGGCCTCCACAAGTCGAGGATCAGGAATGACGCACTCACGTGGTGAAGGTGAGCCTGACGGTCAATCAAGAACAAAGCCCCCCCTTTTCGTGCGCTCCAACGGCAGATTGCATTTTCTGTTCGATCAGGCTATACCTCCGCTCCATGAACGACGCTCAGGTCGAAGAGATCAAGCGGCATTTTGGAGTGGTCGCTGAGGCTCTCCGCAGCGACATCCGCCAAATCGCAGAAGGCCACTCGGATATTCGCCGTGAACTGCGGGAGGTTCGTGACGAATTTCGAGATGAATTCAAAGAAATGCGCGCCCTGATGCGGCTGTCATTTTCCTAGCTCGACCAGCGGATGCGGATGCTGGAAACAGACATTTCGACGCTCAAAGCTCGTGTGGATCGCCTCGAAAGCCCCCACGCCTAACTTCCGTCATTACCAGCCAACCGCGCTGACCCGCGCGATTCCTGGCAACTCGCAAGTCACGAATTCAACCGGCTCTCGCAATCCACAATACAAAATCCGACCCCTAACTTCCTCGTTCGTCAGGTCGTCCAGTGGATAGCCGGTTGCTTTCGCCCTATATGTCCAGTACGGTGGCGTGAAACTGTCGCAACAGGTTCGGTCGTGACCCCTTACAGTAAGACACCTTCACTTCGATCATTCTCCGCCGCACATCTGATCCTGGCCGGATGTACCATCCTGCTGAGCCCCGGATGCGCCTGGAACCTGGGAATTCCTCCGAAGGGAGAAGCACTGCCCTCTACGGTCACCCTCGAGTCATCTCCTTCCAAAACCACCTCTGCGTCGCTGTCGAAACTCCGCTTCAAAGCCCTGCTGCTCGATGGGAACGGCAATTTGTTTCTGGAAAGTGGCGAAGAGGTTCGGGTGCACGTGGATGTCGTCAATACCGGCCCGACCCCGATTCAGAAAGCCTCAGTTTCCCTCACCGGCACGCCGTCGGTCATCGGACAATTCCCGGCGACAACCCTGACAATTCCACCGCTGCAACCGGGAGAAACCAAGTCGCTGGAATTCGCGGCGACCTTGCCTTCAAGCCTTCAACCGCAACAGGTCGAGATCCGTGTGTCCGTCACCGAATCAGGGGGAGCCGCTGCACGGCCTCAGACGCTGCTGTTCATCATTCAGCCGGCTGGCGCCGGAGCCGACGACGTGGACCAGATTCCGGCTCCAGTCTCGGATTTTCACCAACCCCAGACCTACGTCGTCTCCATGCTCGTCTTATCCAAACTCGCCGCGCTGACCGGCGTCGAAACACCCTGATCCGCCACCTGAACATCTACCCAGTCCACGACCGAGTAACGGCGTCCGCCCTGTTCTATCGCCGGTCGACGAGCCTATCGAGGAGGAGTACTATGCGGCATGGCCCTGCGCTGGAAACTGCTTCTTGGTCTTGGGACCGCTCTGATCACCCTCGGCCTAGGCATCGACTGGCCGCCCCAAACAGACTCCTCGCTGCCAAACACCAGATCTTTTTTCCTGCTCCTGGGCGGAGTCATCGGCATTAGCGGATTGGTGATTGGGCTGACACGGAACAAATAGAAGCCAGGCCAAGACCGAGGAAGCTCACCACACGTGCCCTCCTCACACGACCGAGAGATAGCAGTCTTAAGCACGATGGCATGAAGCACCCGAAGGGACCATTCAACCGGAATGGGAAGTCATCGTGACCTCGACAACGCCAGGATGCTGGATTTTCTATACTCGTCTTTCGGGAAGACACGGCCTGTGAGCAGCGTGTCAAAGATATGTTGCGTGGACTCGCCGCACTGACCGGCGTCGAAGCACGCTGATTCGCGCGATTCCTGACGGCTGCACGTCGAGAATTGAACCGGCCCTTGCACCACAGAACACATGATCTGAGGTGCCCTCATGTTAATAGACCTGCTCAGACAATCGGTTAGTCCCGTATTCTCACCTCCACCCCATTCCACTCACGGTGAATCCACTCTCATTCTCAGCAGAGACCATCCTTTGCAACTGATTGACTAGATCTAAGTAGCAAGTCAGGAAATTCTGGTGTTTGCCCCGACCTGGTGAGAGGATGAAGGCCGTCCATTCGGTATGCTGATCGTGTATCGAGACAAGGTGATCTAGACATGAGTACTAGCCGCCGCCAAACGTTTCTGCTCGTTGCGTTAATTGCCGTCGCTGGTCTCTACGCCTACCAGTATTATCTCCCGTCCGATTCAAACTCCGAATTGCCTTCTTCCGTTCCCCCCCCAATGGCTTCTCCTCAAGCCGCTGTAGACAAGAGCAACACGCTGCCGTTCGATGACGAGACCAAGGCGGAAATTCGGCAGTATTTCGAGGGTGTGTCGCTTGAGCCCAATGAACTTACTGTGAACGAGGCAATTCGGCTAGACCATTCCGTCGGTCGTCCGCAACTGTCGCAGGGCCAATTCCGAGAGGCGTATAGAACGTACCAGAAAGTTCTGGCGATCAGTTATCACGAGGGTAGCCTGATGGGAATCGGCATCGCGCTTATGATTCTGGCAGATACGGCGCGTCGGGGAAACAATGCCGAGGAGGCTATTTCGACAACCCTCCTGGCCTATAAGATGGCGAAGGCCTTGCGAAGTCCGGAAGAGATGGGCGTGTCAGAACTGGCCATGGCCAGAATACTGCGGGACACTGACCCCAGTCTCTCTGTCGCATGGCTCCTCCGAGCTAAAGAACATCTGGCGAATAGCCAATATAAAGAAGACTACGTACGTGCCTTGCCAAGTTTTGCCGATCACCTCCGGAAGCGAGAGGAGACGGGAGGAGCTATAGCGGCGTTGGATGAAGCATGGGGGCTTGCTCAAACGCTCGGGAATTCGCCGACGCAGAAGTGGACCAAATGGGAAGTCGCGAACGATTACGCCAAAGATCTGGCGCTTGCCGGTCGGCACGACGAGGCCATTGAAGTCATGCGAAACGCCCAGACGTTCTTTGCGGATCCGGAGAAGAAATCCGAGGCCTATACCTCGGTGTTGTATCGCCTGGCCCGTTCTCACGACCAGCTTCGGAGAACCGACGATGCTGGGCGCTATTATTTGTCCGCGTACGCGAGCTATGAGCTCAGTCGTGTTGAGGCTCCGGGGGAGACGGCACGTGCACAGGTAGACCAAAACCATCAAGGTCTCGTTGACGCTTTTGTCCAGCACCAGCTTGATGCGAGCGATGTGGCAGAAGCCCTCGCCCTCCTGGAGTCCAACAAGGCCCGTACGCTGAACGAAGTGTTCGAAGACGCTGCCTATAAGAGCACGCAGGATCAGTGGAAAGCGATGGAACGCAAACATGCCGAGGAGATGACTCAACTGCTGGAGACATCCGATGATGCCCTCGCGCCCCTGCCTCAACGTAAGCTGTTAATGAAGATCCTTGCTCTCCAACAACAACAAGAGAATGAGCGGAGGCAATGGCAGACACGCTTGCAGCTCACGGAGATGGTCGCGACGAAAAGTTTGACACGACAGCAGGTAGAAAAGATTCGGCAGCAACTCCCCCACGACGTGGGAGTCCTGTCATTCTTCATCGGAGATGAGCATGCGGGGGTGTTTGCGATTAGTCGGCAAGGCCTGCGATATATCCCACTCGCCATAGATTCGAAGGAATATCGTCGCACCATCGAGCAACTCCGTGTTGCACTTACCAATCCCCATACCGATTTCTATCGTGAACCGGCGCAGTGGTTGTATCAGTCGGTGCTCGCGCCTAGCCTGGAGGTGCTCCCTCAAGATGTGAAGGTCGTGGTCTACAGTCCCGACGGGTTGCTGTCAGGAGTGCCCTTGGAAGTCTTTATGGATGGGGACCATTTCTTGGGAGAACGACTGGCCTTCTATCGGGTCCCGTCACTGCGGTATGCCACATCCATCAGTAAGGCCAAGGCTCAGCCCGTGAGCTCAGGCATCGTGTGTGTCGACCCTGACATCGCAGGGTCCCGCCTGCCTTTTCAGCAAGAGACCGGCCACGTGATTCAAGCACTGTATGGGAAGCAGACCGTGCCACTCGTCGGCAAGGAGTGTTCGGAACAGAAATTGGAAGCTGCCATTCGAGAGCGACGGACGCCATTCTTTTTGCACATCGGAGCTCACGGTGTCTTCTATCCGTCTGACGCCATGGATTCCATGATTTGGCTTTCTTCCGATGAAGGCAACGGACACGAGGGGCACGAATGGAACGCCAAGGCCATGGCAACGGTAGATATGAAACATATCGACCTGGTGACGTTGAGTAGCTGTGAGGCTGGACTGACCGATCCAATGTATCAGCGAGACGTGTTTGGTATCGCCCGGGCACTTTTCTTTGCTGGAGCTCAGCGCGTGGTTGCCCCACTGTGGGCCGTAAATGATCAGGGCACGGCAGCATTCATGCGGGAATTTCACACCGCTTACGCACACAAAATGCCGGCAGTATTGGCGCTCCAGCAGGCACAGCGGACATTTATTGCAGGCAAGAAGTACCGACATCCGTACTACTGGTCGGCATTTGTCCTGACGGGAGCTGCACGATGATGTGGCGTGTCTTCATGATTCTGATTGTGCTGGCGATGCCGGGAATGGGACGGGCAGGCGAGGATGTCAACGCATTACTAGCTCAAGCGATCGACCAGCTGATCAAGAGCGGATACGTCGGAGACACGTCAGCCCCAGAACGATATCTCGCTGCTGTCCTCGAAGAACAACCCGACAATGTGGAAGCGAACTGGCAGCTGGTGTATCTGCGGTTGGGACCTCTGATGAATATGAAACTATCCGAGCGGGTCTCGGCGCTTGCCGCAATCGCTCCTGCATTCAATCATGTAGACCAATTGGCTGAGCGATTTCAGGATAAGGCGTTCCACCATTTCATGACGGCAACCTACGCAGGCTTTTACGGCAACTTCAATCGGGCCCTCCAGGAAATGGAGCGTGCTCTTGCTTTGGAGCCGCAATCCATTCGGTACCAGGCGATGAAAGGGCGACTCGTCGTTAAACACGGGGAATGGACACAGCAAGATAGCCGAATTGAGCAAGGCATCGAGCTTCTTCGACAAGCCCGGGAGCAGGCCGTGGCGAGGCCTACTCCATTTGTCCACGATGCCAACTTCGCGTTCTATCTTGCCGACGCTACCTCTCACTTGACCCGGCCTCGATGGAACGAAGTGGCTGAGTATTATCGGCAGTATATCGAGCAGTCCCCGCAGTCGGTGGGCTATGCATTTGCCTTAAATAACGCGAGCATCGCCTACAAGGAAATGGGGGAATGTGACAAAGCCAAAGCCTTCGCCGAACAGGCATTGAAGGTGATGAAATTTGGCGCCGCCGAATCGAACAAGCGACATGCGGAATTGTGTCTGGAGATGCAAAAGATGGGGCTACTCGGAAAGAAGGAAGCGCGCACGGCCTCGTTGCCCACCGCTCCGTAACGCATCATCCCTCTGAAATCACCGGCCGGATTTTGAACTGGCAACTAACCAATGCAACCTATTCCACCGTACGATCAACGCTTAACGAAGGCGCTTAGTGATGCCGCGGATGTAGCCCATGAGTATAAGCAAGAATCTGTTCGTCTCCAACTCCTCCTTTTCACCAATCTTCAACCAGTCAGCGAGTGCCAGATTTCGCTGCTTGTTCAATCGAGGCGAGGATCTTGTCGCACGTCGGGGCGTCGAATTCGTGGCCGTAAAAACGCAGGAACACCCCTTTGCGGATGTCCGCCTCCGTGGCCAGCGGATTCTGCTCCCGCAGCGACGCTTCCACGAGCTTGCGTGCCGTGTCGCGCATCGCGCACCCCATGATGAGCCGCTCTTCTCCCGTGCGTTGCATAAGCATCGTGCGATATCGTTCCTCCACCTCAGGCGGTGTATCAATCCCGGCAGCCCATTGCTCCGCCGCTGTCGATATAAACTTGTCGAGTTCATCGCTCACGACGGCCGCAGAGCTTATGCTTTTCGACGCGAGAAGTCATCTCCTCGCCCAGGATTGGGGATAGAGCCGCGACCTGGAGAGGCGCTACCGTGCCCTCGACAAGGCCAGGATGCTGGATTTTCTATACTCGTCTTTCGGGAAGACACGGCCTGTGAGCAAGGTGTCAAAAATATGGTCGAAGACGACGCCCGGCTTGCCCTTGACCTTCCCGGATCGAAAATACGAATGGCCCTTGGGCGGGTCATAGACGGTGTTGACCTCATCGCAATCGATCGCATAGACGTTCTTGGGAGTGCGGTCCATATCCTCAGGGCCGGAATGTCCCAGACGGCGGGAGGCTTCGGCATTTTTTACATTCGCCACCTTGCTGGCCCGCAACGCCAGATCGTCTGACGCATAGTAGACCACTACGTTCCGCGAGGCATGGCTGATCAGTTCTCCCTCTTCCCCCTTGTGCAACGATTCGTTCAGAATGTCGGCGGCCACGAGAAAGGTATTCCTGAACAGCAGCGGCAAGCCGCCCGGTTGATCGTACCGGCGCCAGTTGCTCAAGGTTTGCCGCAGGACGCGGTTGCCCATCGAGTGGGCCAGAATGTTGATGCGTTTGAGGCAGGGATCGTCGTCCGGATTGCACACCTGGGAATTCCGCCATTCCATGAATTTCTGAAACATCCTGGCCAGCGCGAAGGCGCTCTGATCCGCGGCCTTTTGATCGTCCCAGTAGTCCTTGATGACGCCCAGATCGTTGTCGCACGGCCAAATGACCGGGATGACCAGCACCTCCCCGGCCTTCTTCTTGTCGCACAGCGCTTGGAACTCCGCCGTATGGTCAAACACATCTTCCGGAAGGGTCGAAAACCCATGGAGATAGAGCAGCACTTGGCGGTATTTCGACTCCTTGACGATGGACAACAAATTCCTGCTGCCGATTTCTTCATGCGTGTTTTTCTTGATTCTGCGGCAGCAGAAGAAGCTGCGGCTCGATGCATTATTGTTCAGGTCGAAGACAAAGGTCTTGTTGAGTGCCGGTTCGGTATTCACGGTCGGTAGTCTGCTTGTAATGAACAGCATATCCCCTCCTTCGGCAGCGAATGAACGTTCCGGCCGCGGCCAATACCCGACCAGAGAATGCCATTACTTCGGAGGCAACTCAAGTGACGCGCTGCGGTCACGCCCGGCTGCGGCACAAAAAAAGAGGGTGGGGAATCGCGTCCCCACCCTCGTCAAACCCGGAACGGTCTTCGTCAGACGATTACTCGCCCTTGCAGAAGCTCCGCTCGTAATTGATGATATTCCAGGCTTCTTCTTCGGTGATCGCGGCCGGAATCAATGAAACCATCCCCGTGCCCGCGCTGCCGTTCTTGATGATCCATAAGAGCTCGCCGTCTTTCCGCTTCTTATGGAACTTGCAGTTGGTGAAATCGCGAGGGCTCGGATTCAGGATCTTGCCCGCTTCGCCCTGTCCGTCGCCGTTCTTCCCATGGCAATTGAAGCAGGTGCCCTTCCCCTCGTAGAGCGCCTTGCCCTTGGCAATGCTCTCCGGAGAGGAGGCAATCGGATTCTTATTGGCTTTCGCATCCGCAAGCTGATCGGCCGGCACGCGGGTCTTCAACGGATCCTTTTCCTCCGCGCCGACCACGGAAGCCGACAACAACAGCACCGCGGCACTGATTCCCAAAAACTTGGACAGATACCCCATCACTCGTCCTCCTTTGTGTTGAACCCACTCCCTCTTGCACTCAATTGAGGCGCCAGCGTCTCGACAAGACCGGCAAGCGGCCGGTAAAACGGACGAAATATATCAACGCCTCTGAATTCCTGTCAAGAAATCGTTCCCCCTCATCTCAATTCTATCCCTTTGCCTCTAGGTAAGAGAGCTTCAAACCTCATGCCAATTACGAAAATGAGGAGACCCTCAAAATATGAGGATTTAGAGACACCTTAGCGTATTGCGCCTTCAGACCATCTTGCATTCGTGACACCTTTGCGCCTCATCGGTGCTTCCACGCCCCATTTCCCACGAGGCGAGTTTTGTGGTGTGATGAGTCCCTACCATGCCTGGCGGGACCTGTATGACGTGAAGGAGGCGGAAAAAGAGAACGACCGATGACACGACGAGAGAATTTACCGCTTCAGCACGATATCCCGTGCGACTTTGCCACTGGGTCCGAATGGTTTATGCGGCTTCCCGTTCAATTCCGCTTTCACCCCACCCGCATTGCCCAAGGTCAGGATGAATTGATCTTGCCCTCTCCACTGCGCTTTTTCTCCAGGCCTCAACAGCGATTCTTGCGGGCTGCCGTTGTCGATTTGGACAACGACCCAACTCAATTCTGTTGCCTCCAAGTCCAATACCAGCTGACCATCTGCCCCCGGCGCTCCGCCCTCCAGAGAAATTCCTCCCAACGGTCCATCCGCTCCAGGGGATATCATTGAGATCGGCTCCGTCTGGGGCTTGGAGGCGATGGGCGGTGGCGTGGGAAGCTCAGGCCGGCGCGTCTCCGCCACTGGGGCCGACACCGCAGCAACCTCAGCGGGTTTCGGCGCATCCGTGACGGGCTCTGGTTCCTGGCGTGGAGCAGGACTCGGTGTCTCCTTAGAGGCTTGTGCACTGCGCTTGACCGAGGCCGGTTCACCGCTGCCCTGCTTGACCACCGACGGCTGCTCCCGGCTCAACAGAAATACCAGCGTCAACACGGCGATTCCAACCGCCACCATCACCGTTTTTCGATTGGACTCGCGCTTCCGATCCTCCTCCACCTGGCGGGCTTTGAGCCGCTCCCGTTCGTCTTGCTTTTCGTAGAAGGACCCCGATGACTGGGCAAACCGATGGATGGCGTCTTCTTCATCCAACCCAAGCGAACGCGCATACGACCGCACAAACCCTCGGGCGAACACTTGGTCTGGCAGTTTGGCAAAATTCCCGTCTTCCAGCGCCTTGACGAAATCCGACCGAATACGGGTTTTGGACGAAACCTCGTCGACCGTCAGCCCCTTGGCTTCCCTGACTTGCCTGAAAAATTCTCCGACCGATTCCATAGCGCCTCGACTACTTCAAGCGAGCCAACAATTCCGTGGCGGCCGCCGCATATTCCCCGCCCTTGTCCAAGGTCGTCACTTTTTTCAAGGCTTCCCGCGCTCTCTCCATGTAGCCCAATTTGTAATACACCCGCCCCAACTCCAGATTCGTCATGGCGGGCGGGATGTTCGGAGGACTGACGGTCATCGCATCTTCGAGCGCCTCCATCGACGCTTGGAAGTCACCCTTGTGGGCCAGCGCGCGGCCCAGGTGAAACCGCGCCAGATCCGGTGTTGCATAGAGCGGATTGCTCAAGGCCTGCCGATAACAGCCGATCGCCTCATCCCACCGGCTTTGGTTGGCCAGCACTTGGCCCAGATAGGTGTGGGCTTCGGAATAGTCCCCGTCGATGTTGACCGCAGCACGAAATTCCCCCTCGGCCTTGGCCAGTTTCCCTTGCAAGGCGTACACATGCCCCAGCGCGTACCGTGATTCCTTATTGTTGGGATTGAGCTGCACGGATTTCTGAAACGCCACGAAGGCCTTCTGGCGATCCTGCTCCAGACTGGCCAGCCCTTCCTGATAATAACCTTGGGACTTCTTGATCGTCTCCTCATTCCCGATCACGCAGCCTGCGAGCAGGCCCGCTATTGCTACACAGGCCAGCGTCCAGCACAGACCTGCAGCATGCAAAGACATCCACTGCATTCTCGTCCGCGATACGCGATTCACCGAATATCCTCAAATTGCGTCAAACGTTTGAACTCTCGGAACCGATCCTGCACTTCTTTGTAATCCAGGATGCGCAATCGGTCAAGACTAAAGGATTCTACAGTAAACGACGCCATGACGCTCCCGAAGATAATCGCCTGCTTCATGGCCTCGGGAGAGCGATTCCCCGTTGCCGCGAGATACCCCAAAAACCCGCCGGCAAAGGTGTCGCCGGCTCCCGTCGGATCGCGCACGTCTTCCAGCGGAAACGCCGGAGCGCCGAACACCTGCTTCTCGTTGAACATCAGCACGCCGTACTCGCCGCGCTTGATGATAAGATGTTTGGGTCCGCGCGACAGCACGAGTTTCGCCACCTTGACCAAATTCGAATCCTGTCCCAGCGCCCGCGCCTCGCCGTCGTTGATGATCAGCACATCGACCTTCTCCAACACTTTCCACAGCGCGTCGCGCTGGCCGTTGATCCAGAAATTCATCGTATCGCAGGCGACTAAGGACGGGCGTTTCACCTTCTGCAGCACATCGAGTTGCAACTCCGGGTGAATATTGCCCAGGAACAACACGTCCGGCTCCCGATAGGCCTCTGGAATCTGAGGACGAAACGTTTCGAACACATTCAGCTGGGTATCCAACGTATGGGCTTCGTTCAGCTGATGCGTGTATTCACCCTTCCAACGAAAAGTTGCCCCGGGACGCCGTTCCAAACCGGTGAGATCAATCCCCCGGCTCTTGAGAAACGCAATATGCTGCTGGAGGAAAGTCTTCTCCCACCACGGCGATGAGCGCGACCGAGGTAAAAAAGCTGGCGGCGGTTGAGAAATAGGTCGCCGACCCGCCCAGAATCTCCGTGCCCTCGCCGAAGGGGGTTTTGACCGTATCCAGCGCGACGGATCCGACCACCAACAATTTTCCCATGACTCACTCCGCTCCTTTCTTCTGCGCGAAGACGCGGCGTGTCAGCAGGCCTCAACCTCTTCTTCGTGGAAGCCGACACACTGCGCCGGTCGGTCACGATCGCATTGTCCAATGATTGCCCGCAGGCACACCCAGGACATTCGGCCAGGGACGGCAGCACGGCCTGCACGATCCGCTTGGCCAACGCCACGTTGTGATGCAGCGTGTCGAGAATCGCTTCGACCGTTACGGCCTCTTCCGTCTCATGCCAGCAATCGTAGTCCGTCACCAAGGCCATCGTCGCATAGCAGAGTTCCGCCTCGCGCGCCAGTTTCGCTTCGGGCATATTGGTCATCCCGATCACATCGACGCCCCACTGCCGGTAGAGCCGCGACTCCGCTTTCGTCGAAAACTGCGGGCCTTCCATGCACAGATATGTGCCTCCGCGATGGAGCGTGGCCCCCACTTGCTGGCCGGCGGAGAATACGCTCCGCGCCAATGAACCGCAAATCGGTTCGCCAAACGCGACATGCGCAACCATCCCGCCCTCGAAAAATGTGGACGCGCGCCGTTTGGTCAGATCGATGAACTGATCGGGCATCACCACGTCGCCCGGGCGGATCGACTCTTTCATGCTCCCCACCGCGCTCACCGAGATCACGCGAGTGACACCCAAGGATTTCAGCGCATAGATATTGGCCCGATAATTGATTTCGCTCGGATTAAACCTGTGTCCGCGCCCATGCCGGGAGAGGAAGGCGACCGCAACCCCTTGAAGCGTTCCAACCGTGATCGCATCGGACGGCGAGCCGAACGGCGTGCGCACCTGAACCCTACGTACCGATTTCAGCCCTTCGATATCGTACAGCCCGCTTCCTCCGATCACCCCGACCCTGTCCTGCTCTGTCCGCGTGCCTTTCATACCGATTCCTCTCTCATGCCAGCCGGCTGCATTGTGATCGAATGCGCACCTGACTCCACGTTCCCCAAAAACTGTTCGATGCACGACACCACCCGCCGAGTTGTCTGCTCGGGCGTCTCATCCTGTTCGATCGACACCCAGTGAATCCCCGGCTCCTTGCGGAACCAGGTCATCTGCCGCTTGGCGAATCGCCTGGTATCGCGTTTGAACAGCCGAACCATTTCCGCCTCGTCGTACTCGCCGGCCACATGGGCCGCCACGTGCCGATACCCCAATCCCTTCATCGCTCCCAAGTGTCTGCCGTACCCGCGGTCGAGCAATGACCGCGTCTCTTTTACCATTCCGTGAGCCAACTGCCAATCGATTCGTTCCTCGATCCTCCGATA
>DCZO01000018.1:192435-193562 GCA_002331335.1 Nitrospira sp. UBA2082
TGAAACCCGTGTTGGCGTTGAGCCGCCGACATCGGCATACCTGTCAAGCGATGCACCTCCAAGGCCCGAATGATCTTTGGTTCGTCGTTGGGATGCACACGCGCCGCCGCTTCAGGATCGGCCTCCCTCAATTCCGCATACAGGCGACCGCGTCCCTGTTCTTCGCTGAGCTTCTTGAGTTCGGCCCTCAGGCTCTGATCCGCCTGGGGAGCCGGGCAGAGCCCGTGCACCAGCGCTCGAATATACAACCCTGTCCCGCCGACAACTACTGGCAATTGCTTCCGCGCATAGAGCCGGTCAAGTTCCACCAATGCCGCCCGCCGATACCAGCCGGCGTTGAATGACTCATCGGGATCGGCCAGGTCGATCAGGCGGTGCGGCACCCCTTGGCGCTCATCGGCGGACGGCTTGTCCGTGCCCACATCCATGCCGCAATACACTTGGCGCGAGTCCGCCGTCAGCACCTCGGTACCGAAATGTTTTGCCACCTGCACGGCCACACGGCTCTTCCCCACCGCAGTGGGGCCGAGTATCACCACCAGCGGCCGACGTTGACATTGAACTTCAGATAGGCTGAACATCGCCCGCGACACCGCGCTCCACACCCGTCAAACACTCCCCTACCAACCGGCGCGCCCGAACATTTTTTCCAACTCGTCGGTACTGAGCCGAAATACGGTGCGCCGGCCATGAGGACAGGTCGTCATCTCCCCCTCGGCCCGCCAGTCCTCCACCAACGCCTCGATCTCCGGCAGCTCCATCGAACGGCCGGCTCTGACGGCTCCGTGACAGGCCAACGACGCCAGCACCGGCCGGACTTTCGTCTCGACCGTAGAGACACGATCCCATTGATTCAGGTCGTCAAGGAGATCCTCCAGGAATGCGTCCGGCTTGATCTTACCGAGGCCTGTTGGAACCGATCGAATGAGCACCGCCGACGACCCGAACGGCTCAAGTTCCAATCCCAGTTTTTCCAGATCGCCTTGATGGCGGCGGAGCAAGGCCGCATGCGGCGCCGACAGCTCGACCGTCTCAGGAAGCAGCAACGGCTGAGCGTGAATACCCTGAGCCGTCCATGCGCGGTACAAACGTTCGAAGAGCACCCGCTCATGCGCGGTGTGCTGATC
>DCZO01000018.1:193658-194746 GCA_002331335.1 Nitrospira sp. UBA2082
TACGGCTCCGCCGTTTCGCTCACAAACCCCAGTTGTGCTTCCGGCCCGGACGACACCTCGGCCCCCCGCACCGGCGACGGCGCATCGTCCGCACCCGTCCGGCCAAATCTGGCCTGTTGCAGAGACACACCCACGGCTGGACTCCACAAGGACCTGCTTGCGGTTCCTTCGCTCGTGGCTGATACTCCGGAGACACCGGTGAACGGCTTCGAGGTATCCATGGCTTGACGAACCGCGCGCCGCACCAATTGATGAATCATGTCAGGCTCCGAAAACCGGACCTCCCGCTTGGTAGGATGCACATTCACATCGACACGATCGGGATCGACATCCAGGAACAGCACGAAGAGCGGATGGCACCCCTTGGCGAGAGACGCCCCGTATCCCTCCGCCACCGCGTGCAGCACAGCGGCGTTCCGAACCGGGCGCCGGTTCAGGAACAATTCCTGTGGCGTCCGCGATGATCTCGCATGCACTGGATCGATGGCATATCCGCCGATCCTGGCCACAGGAAGATCCGCCCGGACCGCGCGGCATTGATCGAGAAACAGGCGCCGATAGACTTGGCCGACTCGATCCTGCTCCGCCTGCACGGCAGGATAATTGACCATCTCCGTTCCGTTATGGATCAATCTAAAATGTACGGACGGCCAGGCGAGCGCGGCTTGCTGAATGACACGGCTGATATGGGATAATTCCGTGGGAATCGACTTCAGAAATTTCTTCCGGGCCGGCTGGTTGTAAAACAACTCCGCCACTTCGATGCTTGTCCCCGCCACCGGAGGCGCCTCGGCGATGGTTCCAACCTTTCCTCCCTCTACCCGGAACTCGATGCCGGTCTCGGCCGACCGTACCGCCGTGGCAAGACGCACACGGGACACGGACGCGATGCTCGGCAAGGCCTCACCCCGAAACCCCATGGTACGGATGGACCAGAGGTCCTGATCGGACCGCAGTTTGCTCGTGGCATGCCGGTCGAACGCGCGTGGCGCATCGTCCCGGGACATCCCCTCGCCATCGTCTGTGACGCGGATCATCGCCAACCCGCCGTCCTTGACCTCGACGGTGATGGACCGGGCGCCGGCATC
>DCZO01000018.1:194822-206285 GCA_002331335.1 Nitrospira sp. UBA2082
TCCGGCAAGATATGGATCTTCCCACCGCCGCCGACCGTCAGCACGGACTACCCCACATGATTCGTGACCGTTCGTGATGAAATTGGTGAAGCCCCACGGCTTGACAGCCGTGGTCCCTTTGTTGACTTCGGCGGAACCCGCCGAAGCGTGTCCTCCTTCGCCAAGGCTTCGGAGGACACCCGCTCGCATTCCTCCATGGCTTCACAGCCGTGGTTTCCTGCGGAGGCGGGTGACTGCTGCACATCGGCTGGTTAGGCGGTGGCGGCCTCAAGTGCTCGAATCTTTTTTGCAATGGCGCGTGGGAAATCGACAAAGACAAAGTGGCTCTTGTGATAGAGATAATCCTCGCCGCTTTCGTCCACGATCCGCACTAGATCGTCCTTGGCTGCTTGCTGGTCCGGAATGATGCGATACACCTTGCCAGAAATCAAAGAAGCTTTGTAGTCGGTGTTATCCACGCAGAGGGCGAATGACTTAGACATCGGTTGCAATAATCTCAATCTGGGTGATCCGCCCGACAAGCTCAAATTTCACTAGCTATGAAACCACATCGATCGTTGATTTGTACAGCGGGTTACATCGCTCAGGTTCGTTCAGAGGCAGTGCGTAGGGTTGTTCGATGCAACCTGTTGTTATGCGCCCGTCTTCGGATTGAGGCTTACCCATTGATGAACTCGAGCGATACACTGTTCAAGGTCGTCGCGGACTTGATAGACCCAGAACCGCATGACATCCCAGCCGAGTTCAATTAGGCGCTGATTTCGGAGTTGATCTCTGAGGCACAGCTCGCCAGTCCAGCTCCGGTGATAGCGCTCGCCATCCACCTCGATGGCTAACTTGCGCTCGCCGTCTATGAGCGCGAAGTCCAGGTCATACTGTTCGACACTGAACTGAGGAATCGGCTTCAGACCGGCGTTGACCATTGCGCGATACAAGATCCGTTCCCATTCGGACACACGTTCAGGATGGGATACCATCGGATATTCTCGTGGAACGTCGCCATGCGGAACGCCACCAATCGAACTTTGGTTCACATCGAGTCCACTGACATAAGACACGAATTTCTCCAGATAGTCGACCCCACAACTTCTCGCAGCCCCGCGATCACCGACAACTTGCAACAACCCCCGAGCACGGGTGATCGCCACATTGAAGAGGTTCCCATTACCTCGCAGAAAACCTAAGGCGCCAGGCGAAATCCCGCTGGAAACAACGGGCGAGAAGAACATCACATCCCGCTCATCACCTTGAAACTTGTGCACAGTATCGACGAGCAACTCCGCACGTCCGCCGACCTTCTCGAGTTCCGGGCGCGACCGCAGGATCTCTTGCAACAACTGCGCTTGAGCGCGAAAGGGTGTGACGACACCGACAGTGCCAGTGTATCCGCGCGTGACAAGCAAGTCCGTGACGGCATCGGCTACCGCCTGCGCTTCCGTGACGTTCTGCGCTCCGCCTTCTCGAGGCTTCGTCACTGATCCGCTCACATCTTGCCACACCACACCGGGCTGGTTTGGACGCGGACGCTTGAGCTGGGGATACCTCGTCGCGATACGCAGGTGCCCTTCGTAGAAGGTGTCGTTCGAGAATCCGATGATGTCCGCGTGCGAACGGTGGTGGTCGCGCAGATTGATGATGCAATCGGATGGTACGATGCTTGCCGCAACGTCGAACAGCGAGCTCACGGAGTACATCCAAGCCATGCGTGTTTCGACGAGCCCATACTTGTGCTGCAGCTCACTGTCGCGCGGCTTTGTTAGCGCGCTGATGTGCCGGAGCTGCATGGGATCGCCGATAATCACGCTTCGTTTGGCCCGGTAGAGCAGGGGCAGCGCCGATGCGATGTCGCACTGGCTCGCCTCATCGATCACCACAAGGTCGAAATAGCCTGGCTCCATCGGAATCTTGCCGCGTGCTGAAAGCGAGGTGACTCCCCAGCAGGAGAAGAGCCCTGTAATCTTGGTTTGCAGCGCCCGTGCGCGCTGTTTCACGGAAGAATGCACTCGGTCAGAGTCCGGTCCGGTGATCAACTGCAACGCGGCAGCATAATCCGCCACCTCCTTCCGCTGTGCGGTGGTCAACCGCGTCGGCGCAAGCTCCACCCAGTCGCGCCACAGGCGCGATGAATTCTGGCTGACCTCCTCAGCGAGAGCCGCCCTCTGCCGGGCAATCTCCTCAAAAGAAGGCATTGCCTGAAGGGATTGCAGGGCTTCACGGTACTTGATTACCTTATGGGCTGTCTCGAGCCGCTTTGTCAGCTCGTCTAGTCGTTCACGCAACACCTCGATCCCATCCTCTTCCCGAAATTCAGGCCATGCAACCCGCAACGCCTTGAAGATAGGTGCGGCGCCACGTACCACCTGCGCCAGACGCTGCTGGCGAGCTTCGCGAAACAAACTCCACAGAATGCGGACTACAAAGCTCTGCTTCTGTCGATCGACCCGGTCCACCGCGTCGCTTAGCGATTGAACATCGGTTGCCGCCTGCATGCCCACCGCCGCAGTCAGCTCAACGAATCTCGTGCCAAAAATTCGTCTGGCATCCTCTACCTCTGCGTCAAGTCGATCTACCATGTTCCGGCCATCCAATGTCTTCTGTTGAACCTGGTCGAGTTCGGTGAACCGCTTCGCAAGGCTTCGATGGCGCTCCAGTCCCTCATTGTAGTTCTCTCTCACCTCGGTGCCTGGGTTTCCCGCGAGCAATTGCGTCAAATAGTCGGCGAGGCGTGCCTGATAGTCCTTCGAACCCAACCGTAAAAGCACTGGTCGATTGCCGAGGCCATTCACACGCGCCTCGACGACATCAACGGCCTTATTGTTCTTGCTGGCAAAGAGCACCTTCATACCGCGCCATGCGGCATTGACCAGCATGTTGGTGACGACCTGCGACTTGCCTGTTCCCGGTGGCCCAGTGACAACGGTGTGGTGCGCGGTCAAAGCTGCCCGCACCGCCATGCGCTGCTCGGTGTTCATCGGCAGCACTTCGATCAGCGGCCCTTCGTCGCCTGCAGGCACGGCAGGAGGCGAGATGTCGACCGATAGCCAGTGGCCCAACGCGGTAGCCCCCAACTTATCGGTTGATACGTCTCCAAGCGCCTTGAGCTCGGTTTCTAAACCCTGCGTATAGGGTGAGCGTTCGCCTGGAACGACCACGGCACGGTTGTAAATGCCGGCTGTAGTAATCTCGCCCAGCTGCGGTGAATCAACGCATGCTTCCGGATCGAGCACCTCTTGCCAGTCCCAGTCTGACCGTATCCGCACCAGACGCTCGACTAACTCGTCCACGGCTGGCAATTCGTCCGCGGGCACACCCACGCCAAGCTCGTTGGAGAGACGCGCAACCTCTTCGGCGAGTTGCATCCCATCTCCGAATCCCATTGAGCGAAGGAACTTCGCGTTAATCATCGGCATGTACTCATCGATGCTTGGCGCGTCGCCATTCGCGTCTGGCAACACAACGGGCCAAATCAGTATTGGCTCAACGAAGAAGCCTTCCCAACGAGCAGTGCGATGCTGGCGAAGACGCACTGGATAGCCGAGCCACAGCATGAGCTTCCCGCGCTCTCCGCGCGCCTTGCCTAGTAATCTGCCAACACCCTGTGCATTCCACCAGGCGATTTCAGAGGAAATTGGAACCGAAGGTAAACTCGCGTAGTCCGGCTCGCCGTACTGGTTCTTGGCGAATACACTAACACCCTCGTCCATGTCCTGACTGATGCACTCCAGGTAATACCGGCTGAGTCTTGCGATCTCAGTAGTCGGTGCAGGTGCCGCAGTCGCTTTCGTATCGCCGCGCTCCGCCAGACTCCACCGATAGTCGGCCCCTTGCCTCACACGCCCCGCAAGCTCGAAACTGAGACACCTATTCACCTCTCGACGCTCGCATCCCAAGGCCTTCGCCAACTCAGCAGCCTTCTGGTCTGGTTTGTGTCTCAGCTGCTCAAGGATCCGATCTCTCAGCGGCTTGACGACTTCCGGCATCAAACGCTCCCGTGGAGAATCATCTCCGCTACATACTGGTTGCATATTTCTTTGGAGATATAGGGGACGAAGATGGACTCGCTGAACGAGCTCATTTTGTCAAGGCAGCTCATCTCGTAGTGAAGGCCCGGCTCTTGGCACGCTGAATTCACCAGTAGATCTAGTCATGCTGGCGTCATCACAAGATCCATAAGGAACAAGAATCAGCGCGGCTCATTCTCGCCCCGAGCTACAGACTCCGTCAAGTCCGATCCAGCCGAGCCTCCTCTTTTGATGGCTGAGTGGGACAGACACCACGCGTGGTTCGCCCCGCTCACCACCCCGAGTTACATCGAGGGGCAGACGCGGGGAAGGGTGTCAGTCCCACATACGCAGGGAAGTTTTTACGCAACATGTGTTCGTGCTGTTGTGTCGGATCTTGTCGGCCTTCAGCGACCTGGCTGAAGCAGCGGGGCCCCACCGAGCCAGGGCCGGGAAGGAATGCAGGAACTGACTGAGTCTGCGAAGGAATTCCTGAAGGTTTCCGCCCGGCGCTGGCCGATAGGGTCGCTGCGAGAGGCCTGGGAGCAGAAGCCGACAAGGTCCGGCGATCAGGGAACTAAACTTCCGGCGGGGCGGCAAGGCGCCGCGGCACTCATCGGATTTCAGCCAGCTTGTTTTTCGCCAGTTTGGATTCGTCGGATGCAGGAAACTCTTCCAGCACGCGTTTCAAACTTCTCTTCGACTTGACCAGGTCGCCGGTCTCCGCCGCGGCCAAGCCCAACTTATACAGCGCGGCGGGCGCCTTTTCATTGCCTGGGTACTCCGCCAACAGCGATTCAAATGTCTGAATCGCCCGGCCGTAGTCCTTCAAATTGTAATACGACTCGCCCAACCAGTACTGCGCGTTGGGCGCCAGCGACGTGCCGGAGAAATCCTTTACAAAGCGTTGGAATCCCGCCACGGCCAGTTCATACTTGCCGTTGAGATAATCGTTATACGCCAGATTGAAGGCGGACGTCGGGGTTATGCCCGGCGCGGTCGTGACCGGCTCTGCCGGCTTGACCGGCTTGGAGGGCCGGAAATCGGAGGACATGGGGTCCGGCTTCGCTGGAGGTTGGATGGTCGTTTCTTCCAGCTTCGCCAGCCGGTTCTCGATTCGTTGGAGACGTGCAGCGATTTCGTCCACGCGCGACCTGCCTGCCTCCGCATCCTTGGCCCGCTCCACCGACTCCAACCGCCGCAAGACGGCATCCACCCGTTGGTGGTCCTGCTCTTGGGAGCGCGACATCGTGGCAAGCTGATCGCGGACTTCGATGAAGTCCGCATGCTTGGCACAACCGGCCAACACCGATACCGCCATCACCATTCCGACAACCAACACGGCAGGCATGCCCTGATCCTTCATGTGACCTATCGGACCTCCTTGAGCTGAGCGAGTTTGCCCGAGGCTTTTCCCGCTTCAGGGCTTTTTGGATACAACGTCAGGACTTGCTTGAATGCGGACGACGCCCGCTTGACATCCTTCAACGCCAGATACGCATAGCCTTTCTTCAGCATCGCGGCCGGGACCTTCTCGCTTCGGGGATAGTCGGTCTCCACCCGGTCATACGCATCGATCGCCTTCTGAAAATCCTTCTTGCCGTAATACGCCTCTCCCTGCCAATACCGGGCGTTCGGCGCCAAATCGGAATTGGGATACTCCAAGAGGAATGCGGCGAACCCCTGGCGAGCCCCCTCCAAATCCCCGCCCCGGAACAAGGTCAGCACCTGCTCATACTTGACCCGATCGGGCGGCTCGGCTCCGTTCTGAGCGGATTCCGCCACGGGCGACTCTTGGGGGGCACCGATCGCGACCGGGGCGGACGCCGTCTCGATGCCCTCTGGCGTCACTGAAGCGGCAGGCCGTTGCGAGGACTTGGTCGCCTGCTGACGGCCCGACTTGGAGCCGGCCTGCTCCAGGGATTTGACGAGCGAATCGATCCGTCGTTCCTGCTCCTCGAATCGTGAGGCCGCTTGTTGCTTCATGACCTCCAGCGTTTTTGTGATCGCGGCGACTTGCTGGGCGGTCCGTTCTTGCTGTTCCACTCGCTCGTTGAGTCCAACCAGGGCCTCGCGGAATCCCGTCAGCGCCTGATTGAATTGGGAGAATTTTTCTGACACTTGGCTCAAGTGGTGCTGCGTCTCGCTTACCCCCTTGTGCTGCTCATCCAGTTTGGCATCCACGCGCTTGCTGAGCGTGTCGTTTGTCCGCTGCACGATGTCGACGATATCTCTCTTGAGCGTCTCGACCGCATGATCCATGGATTTGGAAAACTCTTCGAGCTTGGACGTGAACTTCGCCTCTTGATTATCGAGGCTTTTCTGGACCCAGGCATGTCGCGTGGTATTGTCCGTATCCATCTTCGCGGTCAGCTGTTCCAGTTTCTTCGTGTGCTGTTCCAGCTGTGCCAGCCGGTGCTTGACGTCCTCTTGTTTGGCCTGAATATCCTGCGTTTGATACAAAGCACGCTCCAGCTCTCCCCGCAGTTGAGGCAAATCCTGATCCCGGAGCGTAGAAATCTCCTGACTCTGCCGGGCGCGTGTTTGCGACAACTGCTCGTCCTGCTGTTTGATCCGCTGCTGCAGAACCTTCTCGGTTTGGAGTAGATCGGCTTGTTGGGCGACGCACCCGGTCAGAAAGGCGAACAAGACAACGATGATCATGGTCTCAGCGCTCCTCATATGCCGGCACAGCCTCTCGCCTCGTCCCCTTCGGCCAGGGACCGGTCACCGGGCTGCCATCCGGAGACGGATGGACGTCCGTCTCTGGTCCGCCATAAGCATAGCACGCGGGCGGCTGCTCCGGTGCCTGCCACTCTGCCGTCACTGAGAGTCCTTGCGTGGGCGACCAGGCATCTGCCGGTCACTTCCCTGTCTTGAGAAGCATATGCGCACGACGATTCTGGGCATAGCAGGACTCCACGTGTTCCTTGCACACCGGTCGCTCTTTGCCATAGGAGACGATCGACAGATGGTTGGGCGTCACACCGAGTTCAACGAGATAATTTCGAGCAGCCTTGGCGCGTTTTTCGCCTAACACCAGATTGTAGGCCGACGTGCCCCGTTCATCACAGTGCCCCTCGATCTTCACCTGGGCCCCTGGATTCGCCTTGATCCATTCTGCATCGTGAGCCAATACCTGTCGTCCGTCTTCGGAAATGGCGAAACTGTCATAGGCAAAAAAGATGTCCCTCAGTCCCGCCGCCACTGCAGCCTGCTCCGCACGGATGTCTTCTATCTGTCGGCCGGCGCTGCCGGGATCAGCCTTGGCCATCAGCGAACCGCCGCTTCCGAGTCGTTCTTCGGACGGATTCTTATCCAATCCACGCAATCCCCCCGAACTGTCTCGTCCCGAAAATGACGTGTCCGGGAGATCCTGACCGGCCCCGCTCTTGGTCTCAGGCCGCGAAGCCTGCGTCTCTCCTCCGGACTGTACTGATTTCGAGGCGCATCCGAACATGTTCACCATGAATGATCCCACGATCAATGATGCACAGATGATCGATTGTACCCGTCTCATGGACTCAACCCCCTTCTCGTGAATATAGACCGGCAATTGTAGAAATGTCTCCTCTTTCATACAGAGGAGCCCATCCTGGTGCAAGCCCCTTATGCCGAATTTTTCATGACGCCGGCGACCAGGTCGGAGCGCTGTTATGGGTTCCGGTGAACGTAATTCGCTCGAGATCTTTCCCATCGGTATTGATCATATAGATCTGGCTCTTCCCGTCAGCCGTGGAACTGAACACCAGATGCCGGCCATCCGGCGACCACGACGGGGAATCATCAACCCCATGTCCCGTCGTCAGCTGCACACGCTTCTGACCGTCCGGACTGATCAAGCACAGCTTATAGTCTTTCTTCGGACTGCGGCACACATAGGCGATCCAATTGCCGCGAGGCGACCAGGCCGGCGCGGCATTATAGTCACCCTCGAATGTCAGCCGGCGAACGTTCGACCCATCCGCGCTCATGAGAAAGACCTGCGGACCGCCGCTCCGGTCCGAGGTAAATGCAATTTCGCGGCCAGACGGGGACCAGGAGGGTGATAAATCGCCCGCGGCATTCACGGTCAACCGCTGCATGTCCTTCGTACGCGTGTCCATCCGGTAGAGTTCAGAATTTCCCTCGTGGCTGGACGAAAACGCCAAGAAATTTCCATCGGGGGACAAGGCGGGAGTAATGTTCAATCCGCTCAAGGACACCAGCGTCCATCGTTTCCCGGTCGCCAATTCGATCATGTCGATGTCCTGCGTATTCCGGTTGCGGTACGCCGTGAAGACCAAGAACCTTCGGTCCGGCGACCACCGGGGCATGAGATTCAAGAATCCGTCGGCCGTCACCTGGCGCGGGTCATGCCCGTCGTAATCCATCACGAACAGCTCACGGGCCGGCCCCACCTCGGACACATAGGCGATTTTCGTCCTGGCAATGCCCGGCTCTCCCGTATAACGAAACACCAGTTCGTCGGCGAACCGATGCGCCATGAGCCGCACGACGGAGGGAGATCCGGCATACCGTTTTCCGCCGACCATCTCGTCGCTGCCTGCATCGTAGACGTACCCCTCCATATTCACATCCGCGTCCTTGTCCTCGTTTTTCATGCCCGCTTTGCCCCAGACAATGACGGAGACGCCTTGTTCCGCCGCCTGCTTGAATGACGGATCCGGTGTCTTGCCGAGGTGATTCACCTTCACACCGATGCCGGATAGATCGACGAGAGAAAACACGAGGGACCGCCGCACATCGGCCTTGAGCACTTCCTCAATTCGGCTCCCCAGCCTGATCCGCCCTTCCGGAGACTCGGCCCCGCCGGCATTCTCGATCCCTACCACGCCCAAGGGAATTTTCTGAAAATCCGGCCGGGTGGCTTCCAGAAATACGTCAGCCGCACCCGACTCAATGATCCAGACCAATCCGGCTGAGAGGCACAGACTGATAATGACACCGGCTCGAAACGCCATGGTTTACCCCTGTGAATCGCCGACCGTAAAGGTGAAATGCGCATCGAAATAGGGCTCGGTCAACTCCGATGGAAACGCGGGCAAGGGGGCTGCGCTGAGCACGGCCCGTTTCCCTGCCAAATCATAATACTCATTTCCCGAAGACTGTTCGATCATCACGCCGGTGACCGATCCATTGCGGTGCAGTCTGAATTGCACGACGACCACATAGGCTTGGGCTGCCACATCCACCGGCGGCGCGTTCCAAAAACTACTGATCCGCTGCCGCACGCGTCCCAAGTAGGCATTTGACCCCGGCGCCATCCCGGGGACCTTGAGCGTCGTGTCCACCGCCTTGACACTCGGCGCCTTCGCCTCAACGCGAGGCACTGGCTTGGGCGATGGTTCAACCGGAGCAGTCTTTGGCAGTTCGACTTTCTTGATCTTCTTGAACTCCTCGTCCAACTCCTTGTTCAAGTCTTCCGTCAGGGATGGTCGCGGCTTCGATTCCGGCGCCTGCACGAGAGGCTCCTTCGTCTCAGACGCGACCGGAACGTCGGGGAGCTTGAATTGTGGCTTTTTCGGTTTCTCCGCTGGGCTGATGTCTCCGAACGCCGGAGCGTCGGGTGGCAACACCACGTCCTTCATGACGTCCTTCGCCGGTGCTTTCACAGGTTTCGGCGGTGCGGGCGCGGGGACCGGTTTGACGGGTGGAGCAGGAACGGAAGGGGGAGGAGGGGGAGGGACCGCTTTTTCCGGTTGAGCCGGCTCGGCTGCAAGGGAGATCTCGATGGAGGCCAAGGGTCGTTCACCGTGCTTGGGCAGCCGAACCCATGCGACCAGGGCCAGCACTCCCAGGTGCACCACGACCGAAATCACCAAGGCACGCCAGAAACGGCTGGTGAAATCCTTCTGCCGCTCGCCCTCCAACCAGAAACCGGCCGATGCAGAGGCCTGTGCCATACGCGCCCTGCCCCCTACTTCTTGTGCGCTGGTGGCACGGCGTCGGTCACACGTTCCGGCCCGACTGGATCAGTGACCATGCCCAGTTTTTCAATGCCGGCTTTTTTCACTCCATCCATCACCTGGACGACCACGCCATACGGCACATCCTGATCGGCCCGCAGATACAGAGAGACGTCCTTGCGCTCCTCTTTGAGCAAGCGCAGCTTGCGCTCTAACTGCGCGACACTCACCTGATCCTTGTCGAGATAGAGCCGCTGATCTTTTTCGATTGTAAGAACGACCCGGATCTCCGGTTTGATGGTATTGGACGCGGAAGTCGGCAGCTTGATATCCATGCCCCGGTAGAGCATCGGGGCCGTGACCATAAAGATCACCAGCAACACCAACACGACATCGACGAGCGGGATGACATTGATCTCAGCCAAGAATCGCCGCTGCCGGCTTTCGAGAATCATCGCTTCGCTCCCACAGCGACCTCAACGGGTGTCGAGGCCGGCTTCCCCTTGGCGGGAAAGAGCGCATACAGCTGGACCACGACCGAATCCATGCGGAAGGCCGTACGTCGGATGCGCGTCAGGAAATAGTTATACGCAATGACGGCGGGAATCGCCGCGAACAAACCGGCAGCTGTCGCAATCAAGGCTTCCGACACGCCGGGGGCCACGGCGGAAATACTGGCGGTACCTTGCGTGCCGATTTCCCGAAACGAATCGATGATCCCCATCACGGTACCGAGCAGACCCACAAACGGACTGATGTTCCCGGTCGTTGCCAGAAACGGCAGGAACGACTCCAGCTTGGCGATTTGACCTTGCGCGAGATGTGCGGCGGTCCGCTCGACGACATGTCGGTCGATCGCTGGCACTCCTTCGCCGTCAAGAGAATCCACCGCCTCCCCTCCGCGCCGGCTCAGGCGATCAGTCACACCATAAAAGATATGCGCACAAGGCCCCACGGCCGTCCGTTGGCTATGACGAGGCACGTCATCGAGATCCTTCGCCTTGGATAAGGCAGCCATGAACCGGCGGTCCTCCGCATCGGCCGCTCGGAATGCCATCCATTTATAGAGAATGACCGCCCAGGACATCACGGAAAAACCGAGCAGCAACAGGAGGACGACTTTTGATACGAGGCCGAGTGAAACCAGAATTCCTATGGGACCGGATTGAAACATAGGAGTCTCCTGCTCCCTTCTTTACATCCCGCACCACGCGGTTGAATTGGAGTGTATCAGACTCTTGTGAAAATGAGGGGCTCGACAAAATACGACTTGCTCGTCCCAGGTCGGGGCGAGTCGGCGTTCCTCCGGGAGAACAGATCGGAGACGAGGAGTCCCCTTATGGAAGCGCCCCACGAATGGGGCGCAGCCTCGTGATCGCGTGAGGGCACAGAGGAAGCCTTGCGGCACAGGCATCGAAAATATGGCGGGGCCGACGGGATTTGAACCCGCGACCTCCAGATTGACAATCTGGCGTCCTAAACCAGGCTGAACGACGGCCCCATTAATCCTTATGGCTGGTGGAAGATCGGAATGACAAGACTGCACAGACTAC
>DCZO01000018.1:206375-262936 GCA_002331335.1 Nitrospira sp. UBA2082
TGGTAGGCGGAACAGGGATCGAACCTGTGACCTCTGCCTTGTAAGGGCAGCGCTCTCCCAACTGAGCTATCCGCCCGATTTTCTTAGCAACCTTGGCGGAGGGTAGCAAGTCCCTCAGGCCTTGTCAAACCAATTCTCGCGGCCTCTTGCAGGCCGTTTGGCAAACAGTCTGAACCGCCTTCCCTGAGGCGATGGACAGGGCGTGTTATGAACGAGCCGATCTCCGGCTGGTCTGCCGCGGGAAATATCGACGATGCACCTGTTTGAGACGGCTTCGTTCCACATGCGTATAGATCTGCGTCGTCGCAATATCAGCGTGGCCAAGCATCGTCTGCACCGCCCGCAGATCGGCCCCGCCTTCCAACAGATGCGTGGCGAATGAATGCCGCAGCATGTGCGGAGAAATCGCCTTGGTGATCCCCGCGCGCCGCGCACGTACTCGCAGGAGTTTCCAACAGGCCTGTCTGGTCAACGCCTGTGCGCGCCGCGATACAAACAACGCCCGCGACGGACGTGCTTTGAGCAACACAGGCCGCACCTGAACAAGATACTCGGAGAGGAGATCCCTTGCCTGCTGTCCCATCGGCACAACCCTCTCCTTGGCGCCTTTTCCCATCACGCGCAGGCAGCTCGCATTGAGATCGACCTGAGACACTGTAAGCCCCACAAGCTCTGACACACGGAGACCGGAGGCGTACAGCAGCTCCAGCATGGTCCGATCCCGACGACCCTCGACGGAAGCACCGGCGGGCAGATCCAACAACTGTGTGACCTCCGACGTGGTTAACGTCTTCGGCAATCGGACCGCTCGACGTGATGCGATCACCTCCGGGAGAGGACTGCTCTCCACGAAACGTTCCCGCACCAGAAAACGAAACCACCCGCGCATGGCCGACAGCACACGGGCAATCGACGACGACGCGAGCGGTTGTGCGCGCAAGGAGGCGAGAAACGCGACGACGACCGGCGGTCCGACCGCGTCGCTCATCCGGAAACGATGTCGCGCCAAGTGCCGTTGAAATTTCGCGAGATCCCGCCGGTAGGACTCGATCGTGTTGATCGATAGCCCGTGCTCGATTCGCAGCCCACGCAGATATCGTTCGACGAGCGGATCTAAGATAGGCGCGGCTGCATCGGTCATACGAATTTGCGGGGGTTCACACAAACATGGCGACGTCACCGCGACACCCGACACGGCAAAGCAAGACAAACTATAGCCGACTTCCTATTCGAAGACAACGAACACACCGTGGTTCTCCTTGACACCTTGCACCCTTTCCGATACTAGTCAACCGAGCAAGCAACATCCAATCTACCGTTCAACGGCCATGCTCCCCCACAGGCACACATTCCAGCACACGGTTGTTGAGTCACGTCCGAGAATCGGTGCTGGGTGGCTTGCGCTGTTGCTCGGCCTCTGGTTCCTGTTCCCGCAACCAGGCACCGCGGCAACCAAGCCGGCACCTCCTCCTCCCACGCCACCGGTCTTGGCCCAGGCGAAACAACTCATCGAGAAGGGCGACTCAGAATCTGCCGCAACGGCGTTGCGCCGCTTCCTGACAACGCCACCGCACCCAGAGTACCTGGACGATACGTACTTACTCCTCGGGGCCGCGCTCTACGGCATGAAGGACTATCCCGAATCGATCAAATATCTCAACCAGCTCCAGCTTGAATTTCCTGAGTCGGACCTGAACGAACGCAGCAAACTCCTGTTGGCCCGCGCCCATGCCGCCATGGGCAACCCCGACTTGGCCCTGCCGCTCCTGGCACAAGTGCGCACTGGAACCCAGGATGACGGCACCAGGCACGAGGCATTAACACTGACGGCGGATGTCCTGGTTCAAAAGAAAGACTTTGTCCGCGCGATCCGCATGCTGTTGGAAAGCATGCAGGGCGCCGTGGAAGACGATACGGCGGACGTACGCGAGCAAATACGCGGGATGATCGCGGAAAAGCTCGACCGGAAGGGGCTGATCCGGGTACGAGACACCTTCCCACGCGTCTATCCAGGCGACCTCGCGTCCATCGGCCTCATCGACTACTACATCGCGCACGGCGACGACCACCTGGCGGAGCAGGAAGCCCGTCGCTTTCTCGCCGCTTTTCCGACCCATCCCCAGAGCCAACGAATCACCGAGTCACTGGAGCTGTTACATACCAAACTCAACGCGAATCAATTTTTCATCGCGGCGGTTCTCCCCCTATCGGGACGCCTCGCCCCATTCGCCAACGATGTCCTGGAAGGCATCCAGCTCGCGTTGGAACGCGCACGCGAACAGCCCGGCACACCGCCCATCGGCCTGATCGTCAAAGACTATGACGCAGATCGTCCCGGATTCTTGGACGATCTTTCGTCGCTGCTCACCGACGACCGCCCGCTCGTAGTCATCGGCCCTATGCTGTCCAAGAATCTCCCCGTCATGGCGGAAATGGCGCAACGAACCAGAGTGCCGCTGATCACCCCGGCCGCCACGCTTCCGAATGTCCGCCGCCTGGGCAGTTACCTATTCAGCACGTCGCTTACCTACGGCTTGCAGGCCGAGCGCATCGCGGCCTATGCCATCAAAGATCAAGGGTATCGGCGGTTTTGCATTCTCCATCCCGACACCATCTACGGACGGGAGCTCGCGCGCCTCTTTGCGCAGGAGGTTCGGCGGCAGGATGGGGAAATCATCGCCATCGAATCCTTCAAGGAAGGTGACACGGATTTCAATCCGCCGATCACGCGGCTCAAAGCCGAGGATCTCAAGAAATACGGCCTGGCCGTACCGGTCGATCCCTCGCGGCCGGCCGGCAAGCCTGTCAATCGAATCGACAAGCGGATGCTCTACACGCCAGGATTTGACGCGATCTTTATTCCAAGCCGCTCCGGCGATGTCGGCTTGCTCGCCGCGCAACTGGCATTCCATGACATACGGGTCCCGCTCCTCGGCACAAACGGCTGGAACACGCAGGATTTCGCCCGCACCGCCGACCGGACGGTCGAAGGCGCCACATTCGTCGATGGATTTTTCGTGGACAGCCCCAACCCCGCCGTGCAGGATTTTGTGCAGCGGTATCAAAAACGCTTCCAAACCACTCCCTCGCTCTTCACCATGCAAGGATACGACGCCGCCCGAGTAGCCATCGAAGGCATCCGCAGCGGGGCTGGATCCGGCGAGGAGCTCCAAGAGTTCTTGATGACCCAACGCAACCTGCCCACCCTCGCCGGACCGGCCGGATTCGGACCGGACGGTACCTTGCATCGGCCGCTCTTTCTTCTGCAGGTGAAACAGGGTAAATTCGTGCAGTTGAATTAAGAGCGCCCACGCATGAACTCGCTGTCGCAGATCCTCCATACGATCTCCTACATGGGCCTTCCTCTGCTGTTCGCCATGGTGCTGCACGAATACGCGCATGGATGGATGGCTGAGAAACGCGGCGACCCCACGGCGAAGCTCCAGGGCCGTCTGACCGTCAACCCTCTAGCGCACATCGATCCGCTGGGCACGATCATCCTGCCGTTGATGTGCCTGCTTCTCCCCGGCAGTTTCATGTTGGGTTGGGCGAAACCCGTGCCGATTGATCCTCGCAACATGTACCGACCCCGCCAGGATATGGCGCTCGTGGCCGCCGCGGGACCGGGCATGAATCTCCTGCTGGCCGTGGCCAGTGCCGTGTTCCTGACGCTGCTCCTGACCATCGAACCATCGTTGTCGGTACGGCAGGCGACGGAAACCGATGCCTCATCCAGCCTGCTGACGGCGATGGTGCTGCGTCCGATCGCCGTCATGGCCCTGTATTCTGTCATCATCAATGTGTTCCTCGCGCTCTTTAATCTGATTCCGATTCCTCCTCTGGACGGCGGGCGTATTTTGACCTGTATCTTGCCGGCCAAGCCGGCGATGACGCTGGCACGCCTGGAGCCGTATGGCATGTTGATTTTGGTCGGCCTCATCGTCTTCGACAAGGAGCTGCGCGTAATCCACACCATCACCAACACCTTCGCGTCCGGTCTGTCCGGCACCATCCTGTCAACCGCGCTTGGCTTGGGCGGAGCTGCAGAATGACGGAAACTCGCAAACGGGTGCTCAGCGGCATGCAGCCCAGCGGCCTGATGCATCTGGGCAACCATTTGGGCGCGCTGGAGAACTGGAAGTCGCTCCAAGAACAGTACGACTGTTACTTCTTCGTCGCTGACTGGCACGCGCTCTCGACCAACTACGCCGATACGAGCCGTGTCCGTGAGTTCGTGCGCGAAATGCTGATCGATTGGCTGGCCGCCGGCATCGACCCCGAACGCTCAACCGTGTTCGTCCAATCCCGCATTCCCGAGCATGCGATTCTTCATCTGTTGCTGTCGATGATGACCCCCGTCTCCTGGCTGGAACGCAATCCGACGTACAAAGAAAAGCAGGAAGAAATCAAAGAGAAAGACCTCGGCACCTACGGCTTCCTGGGCTACCCCGTGTTACAGGCCGCCGACATCCTCTTATACAAACCCGATTTCGTACCGGTGGGTAAAGACCAGCTGCCCCACCTCGAGCTCACGCGCGAGATCGCACGGCGCTTCAACGATATTTACAAGACGCCGGTCTTCCCGGAGCCGAAAGAACATCTCACCAAATATCCAAAAGTGCTCGGCACCGACGGCCGGAAAATGAGCAAGAGCTATCACAACACGATCAATCTATCGGACGCAGAACCGGTCGTGCGCCAGAAACTTAAAACCATGGTCACCGATCCGGCCCGGGTGCGCCGGACTGATCCCGGCAACCCCGACATCTGTCCGGTCTATGAGTTTCACAAAATCTATTCATCGGTCCCTGTCCAGGAGCAGATCGCCAAGGATTGCCGCAGCGCGGCCATCGGCTGCATCGACTGCAAGAAACAGGTGGCGGATAAGATGGTGGAGCAGATGACGCCGATGTGGGACGCCCGCGCGAAACTGACCAAAGATCCGGCTCAGATTGAAGACATCGTCCAAGCCGGCAGCCGGCGAGCTTCAGAAGTCGCAAAAGCCACGCTGCAAGAAGTCAACGAAGCGATGAAGATCTAGCCCGCACTATCCTAAGTTTGTCACCAAACCGCTAATCGCAACATGCCCACCCATCGAAGCTTGGGGGCTGACACCCTTCCCCCCCCGTATCGCGTGGTGTCTTCCTCACCCGAGGCCTGAAGTTAGACAGACGCACCGTTTCCATCATGGACCCTATTCCAGAAACGCACGAACTCACGGAAGATCCTGACGACTTCTTCCCTCGGGGCCCTCGTGAGATACCTTGAGACGAAGAAGCGCGCGGCTTCACGACTCTGCCCCGGATACGGCGAACTAGAAATATCGAAAAAGTCTCTCGGGAGTTCAGAGCGAGGAGCAGCCACGGCATTACGGGCAACGTAGCCCATCACCCAAACCGCAGTTGCGCCACGAAGAAGACTCTCTAGGTGTGTCGCCGCATTAGCCCGGGGCGACTTGTACTGCTGCGCAAGCCGTCTCTCCTTACCAATCTCGTTCTTGGGAAGGCGGCAACGAATTCCGTGGTCAAAGAGGAAGCCTGCTGAGCGAAAGGCGGCGAGAGTGGGCTCCGCCAGGATGCGACTCTGGTACAGTTCGCGAAGCAGGATGGTCCGAACAGGTACAGCTTTCTTGACGTCATAGAAGTAGGCGGCCTTTGACGAACCAGGGTTCTCACCAACGACGAAGCAGCGAAGGCGCGTTGGAAACCACTCTGATTCGACTTGAAACCGTTCCCACTGGTGCATTTCCTCGGGGCAGCAGCTAAGAACCATAACGACTCGAATCTCCGCCTACTGTTTGGTTGTGCCGTGATCGCCCGCCTTCCTCCCAACACGGCCATCGGAATCAACGCCCGTTAGACCGCTAGGCTCTCCAAACCTGCAGGACAACCTTCGGCCAGACTCTGGTGACATTCGCTGCGATGCGAGAAGAGTCTCGAACCTCGGTGGCGAAGGCATCAAACGCGCAGGATACGTCCTCAAGTAAACACTCGAGATTCAGGGTCAACTTGCCAGTACCGTCTACTGTGAGGTGAGCCGCTTCGTCCGCGCCCTCCCTTCCCCAGTGAAGCAGGTAATAGCGGCGCTGACCGGATTGCGGATTCACCAATTCACGTGGGCGACCGGTGTGCATTGTCGTATGTCGGTAAAGCTGGATTGCGTGCGCGATGGCAGACGGATCTCGTGAAGTGAAGTCAGCGAGGAAGCGTCTCATGTCGTGCTTGTTGCCTTTTGGCTGCTTTCCCTCACGTAGAGCTGCAAAGAGGTCCACCTGAGCAAATGCCGCCATAAGCAAGGCGTACAGCGACATATAGAACTTCGGTTGGTATCCGACTCCGAGGTGCTCGCGAATCGCCGTTGCTTCACGCTGCCGGCTATGGAGGTCCCTCCGAAGGGTGGTCAAGATGTGATCGAGTGGCATCGGAGGAGGCGCGCCAGTCCCACGACACGACTGGGCAATTTCGCGATGAATCGTCATGAATAAAGCAGACTAACAATCTGTTGGGCAAGACTCTACCGCAAAGTGGGGTGGCTATCAATCAACACTATCCAGGGCCGCCCGCAAGGCAGGCTGCGACTTTTGCAGACTCTTCGATTCCCAAGCTACAATCGATTCAGTCCGTCCAACCACGTTGAGTCGGAGGTGGTCTGCAGGAGAAATGCGTGTGGTTGCTACTAACCGTTAAACTTAGGCTGGAATGTCAACGTATTCGACTTGGCTGCTTGGTGGTGGAACAGGAAGGCCGTCGGCTTTGCGGCCTTCAAGATGAAACTCGATAGCTTCTCGGATGAGAGACTCGGTTTCTGCCACGGTTGCACCGGTGGCAATGCAACCAGGCAAATCAGGAACATACGCCGCGTAATTGGTGGAGGCTTTCTCGATCACCACGGCATAACGCATGTTAGTTTGGTCCTTTCTTCCAACCAGCCTGGGTTTTTCGATTCGTAGTACTGGGCGGCTTCGTTCAACTCGCTGCAGGCCAATCGATGGTAGGTGACTCGCTCCATTCACGTGAGCTTGGCCCGCGCTTCACGGAAGACGTCCTTCGCGGAAGCGTCGGAGTCTGGATGAGCATCCATCTCCGCGTCTCTGCGCTGAGCCTCCTCGGCCCAAAGCCTGGCATTCTCTTCTTCGGAAAGATTTTCCAAGCTCTCCAACAGTTTTCCTGCCAAGCGGGCACGCGACTTTGGGTCCAGCTTCAATGCCTCGGCTTCAAGTTCTTTGATACTCATGGGCGCATTCTACTCCAAACCCGATTGTTGAGCCAGCCAGGACAGGAAGGAGGCACGGGTCGCAACCTACCTGCACCGCGCGATTACGTTGATCCATCTGCCCTTCCGTTCCTGATTACTGACCACACGCAACGATAGCACCTGCCAGCCTGCGCGGCGCAGCGCCCGCGCCAATTCGTCCCGCTTCCAGCGCGCGAAGTAGCGGCCCGGCATCCAGCCTCCTGTTTTGACACGGCTGTTACGGCCAAAGGTGAACGTCCCGCCCAGGAGGCCTTCCGGCTTTACCAGTCGATGCAGCGCGGCCAACACGCTGGGGACGGTTTTCTTCGGCAGATGAATCAACGACGCCGCCGCCCAGATGCCATCCAGACTGCCGGACCGAACAGGCAACGTCCGCATGTCTGCCAGAACAACCGGGACCGATGAACCACGCTGTCGCGCGAATCGGAGCAGCGACATCGTACGATCCAGCCCGACAACTCGGTACCCCAGAGACGCAAGATACCGCGCATCTTGGCCGGCCCCGCAGCCCAGATCGAGTACCACGGCACACCTGGGCAACAACGCCACCCATTCTTTCAGCAACGGCGGCCGCTTGTACTTTTTGCGCCCCCATTGTTGGAGAAAGATCTCCGCATCCTTCTCATAGGTCAGAAGGGTCTGCGCGACAGCATGCGTTGTGGTATGGTGCGGGGTCGACCGGTCAGCCATACAAAGGATGGATACGATGTTCAGATTTCTGCGGAGCGTTCTCTTCGTCTTCCTGGGACTGGCTATTCACGCCGGCGTTGAGGCCAAACCGGTTGATCCTCCGTGCGACAAGTATCCGCCTGTCAAACAATCACGCTGCGCGGAAATTTGGAAAGAGCTGAACCTGGAAGACGGCCCGATCATCTCCCAATTCGGGCTCGATCAGCTTAAACGACGCGAGGAAGGCAAGATCACGGCTCAGCAGCACTTGGCCGAGAACATGACGTTCATCAAACAATCCACCGAGAAGCGGCTCGAACGGCTGAAAGAGCGCATGGCCAAAGAGTCACCTTGAAGATCCATCAACCGTCCGCGATCGTTTATGCGACACGGATAAACTGATTCCGTTCCTTCTCCCACCCGATTGCTGTCTCCGGCCCATGGCCTGTCACCACCACCGTCGTGTCGTCGAGGGTATACAGCCGCTCTCTGATCGACTGCTCGATGGCATCGAAATCGCCGCCCCACAGATCGGTGCGCCCGATGCTGCCGCGGAACAGGGTGTCTCCCGCCAAGACCAGTTTGTCGCCCGGAGCGTGAAAGCTCATCGAGCCTGGCGTATGGCCCGGCGTGTGCAGCGCAAACACAGGGATATCACCCAGCAGGAGTTTCTCCTCGTCTTTGAGCCAATAGTCCGGCATCGGGACGGATCCTGACGGCACGCCGAACATCCGGCACTGCACGTCGAGGTTCTTCCATAGATCAAGGTCGTCTTGATGCAGACAGAGGACGGCCCCGGTGGCCTCCTTCATCGCGCCGGACGCCAGAAAGTGATCAAAGTGGGCGTGAGTGTGCAGAATGTGGCTGACGGTCAGCCCCAGCTGCTGGACCTCGTGGAGAATACGCTCATAGGCCCCGCCCGGATCAATCACGATGGCTTGCTTGGTGACCGGGTCGCCGATGATCGAGCAGTTGCATCCGAGGGGAGGCACCGAGAAGGTCTTTCGTATCAAAGTAGCCATGGCCCCGTCATGCTACAGTGCCCACGATCGATGGTGCAAGCTACGGGTCTTCGGCGCCATCTTGCCGCTCGCGCAAGGTCCAGACGACTTCGGTATCGACAAGGATCCATGTATGCGCCCGTCGGTGGAACCAAACCAACAACCCCGCCCCGGTGCCATCCGGCCGAAGATTTTCCACATAAAGCAGCGCCTGATCGTTGCGCAACGTGCGGCCCACCCGAGAAAAGGCCAGACGATCCAACACCGGAGGCACTTGCACGGGCAACGCTAGTGCCACCTCCGGGTCTTCGATGGAACCAGCCGACAGAAATCGGTACCGAACGCCGAACTGGAATCGTGCGTCAAGCCGAGAGGCTGTGCGATTGGCCATGACAAAATCCCGCACGAGATCCGTCGGCAGCTGGCCCATGAAATAGTTTTGCGCTTGAAGCAATTCCTCCGTCATCGGTTCCGTTTGATCAGGGAAAATCCTGGATACGGTCGCGCGTTCGAGCAACACCAATTTTGTCTGTGAGGTGAGAAATTTTTGTTCGACGACCTGGTCGTACAACCCATAGTCTTCGGCAGGAATCCCGGCCGCCGAATCTCCCTCCCCGGCAGACACACGACCCGGGAGCATACAGGCCAGGCACGCCGCAACCAGCACTGTTGCCAATTTCGTCATCCCGGCAGCATACCGGCAGGCTTTCGAGACGGTCAAATTCCAGGGCGACATGGACAAGAGGCGGTGAAGCATGGATAATCGGGCCACCATTTTTTGGGAGACCCATCCTCATGTGTGACAACACAATTCCCACGGCTGGCCGACCAAAGGCGATCGGCCTCCTCGTGCTCTGCCTGGCTGTATCCGGTTGCGCGCCTGACGAGTTTCCTCTGAAAGCCGAGAACGAGGCGCTGAAAAAGCAGGTGTCGCGGCAGGAGTCTTTGTTGACCTCGCTGCAAGACGGCAACAAAGTCATGCAACAGCAGATCGATCTCCTTAATCAAGAACTCCGCGACGCCAAACAAGCGACCGAGTCCGCCAAGGCTTCGACCGCGCGTCTGTCCGAACTGCTGGACGACCAGCTGGCACAGGCCAAACGGATGAACGCGGAGATTCAACGGACCGCAGCGGCGCAAGCGGCTCAGAACGTGAAGATTGATGACAAAGGCGCGCAGTTCGATACCCTATCGCGCCCGCTCGGCACCGTTGCCAAGGTGGTGGAAGAAGCCCTCTCACGCAACGGCTACCAACTCAAGGTCGGTATCAAAACGGAGCAGAAAGCCGTCTATATCACGGACCGCAAGATCTCCAATCCCGCGTCATTGGAAGTCGCCGGGTTTCGGAACCAGTACCTCATCTCACTTCAGGCCTTACCCGCCAATGTCACAAAACTCGGCGTGAAGGCCGAATTTGAAAAGGTTGCGCAAGGCGGTCGCATCCTCAGTGTCAGCGCCGAGGAGACCGCCGACATCGAACGCCGCTTGATCGGTGAGATCGGCAAAGCGCTCGAAGCGCCAGGCAAGACCTAGCCCGCAGCATCCCTGTGCGATTCGTCGCGCGGCGCACGGTCACTTTCCGGCGCCGCAAACCTTCCTTTTCTTGGTCGGACTCGCCCCTCGTGGTACCATTCCTGGCCAATGGCTCTGTGCGCCTGCCCCACGGGAGATCCCATGCGTGTGCTGTTCATTGTGACCGCCATAGCCATCGTGACACTCGCGGGCTGCACGACCGTGCCACTCTCCTCTCGCTACCCATCGGCTTCGAAAGAACCTGCTGAACCATCGGTGTCGGTTATACGCCCCACCCCGTCGATTCCGACGAAACGTACCTGCTGCCAATCCGCTCTCCCCGGACCGAATCGATTGGCAATCGTGCGCACCGCGGCCAAGCTCGTAGGCGCAAGAACCATCACGAGCGATGGACGGCGCATCGCCTATGACTGCGCCGGCGTCACCCGCGCCATCTTCTTGAAGCACGGCATCGACTTGTACGACGGCAATCCCGGGGACTCCGATGCGAACGGCGTGCGGTTGATCCATGCCCACATGCAGCAACACGGCAGGCTTCACCAGAGTCCCATCCCCCATCCCGGAGATCTGGTGTTTTTCGACAACACCTGGGATTTCAATGGAGACGGTGAATTGAACGATCCCCTCACACATGTTGGGGTCGTCGAACGAATAGATCCCGATGGTACTGTGACTTTCATCAGCCGCGTGGCCGCCGCCATCCAGCGGTACCGCATGAATCTCAGCATGCCTCATCTCCACAAAACAGCCGAGGGCCGCATCCTGAACGACTATCTCCGTCGTAAACACCCCACCGATCCCGACGACAGTGGCCGACTCACGGGAGAGTTGTTCTCGTTTTTCGGTACACGCTTGGACTTCTGATACGACGATCACGCGTCATGAGCACCGGCGAATGTCCGTGGCTCTCGTATCGGCACGCACGAAAACGACGACACACCCCTCTGAGGGAACACGGGGTTGCTTCGGACGAAAGGTGACCGACCAAGAATTCCCGGTGGGATCGAACACCGCCGCCGTCAGCTCAAACTCATCGAACGAACGACCCAGTTCCTGTTTCGCCGCCGCTTTGGCCAGCGCGACCGCCTCCGATTGCCGAAGCATGGGTCGATCTTGCTCCGGACGAGGACGATCCAGCCGCTCGGTGGGAATATCGGACGGCCGTGAAAGGTGCGGCGGCACGCCCCGGTCGCCCGCCNNCCCCCCCCCCCCCCCCCGCCACACCGAGCGAACCGTACCATACGGCCACGATGATACCCAGCACTACCGTGGCACCCTGTTTTTTTGGCAAACGCATCAGGTCCCTCCTCCTCAACGACGCCCCTCCTTTTACCATTGGACGTATGACAGGGGCGCAAGTCAACGGGTTTTCAACTGCTTCTAGATTCTGACGTTCTCCTCTCCGTCCAATTACAGGACCTGTCTCTTGAATCCGATAAGAAATCACAGCGGAGCACAACAAAATGCTCCCCTGTCACCCCGCACCACCATTTTTTAAATGACCTGCTAGAATTACAGCATGGCGACATCGTCAAAACAGGCACGGGTTCTGGAAACCAACCCTCTCCGCCGGATGCTGACCGATGTGCGGCAGGGGCTCTTGGGCCTGCACAAAGCTCTGATCGTCGCCGAACAGGTGACCTTCGAGCGGATCTACGGACGCGTCGATTCGACAGGGCAGTTACTGCAATTGGTCATGAATGATCCGTGGTTTACCTGGCTCCATCCATTGTCAAACATGGTGGTCCGGATCGACGAAGTGTTGGACGATGACGAAGAACTGACGACCGAGGATGTGGCCATCCTCCTGACTGAAGTGCGGGCCTTGATCCGGCCCTCCGAACTGGGTGACGGCTTCGAGCGAAGCTATTACGAGGCGCTGCAACGGGCTCCGGAAGTCGTCATGGCCCACTGTGAGATGAAGAAACTGCTGACCCTGCCGGCTGTGTAAGCACGAAGAATTCTGCCTCTGCTCAAATCGAAGCCCCGCGTCTCCAGAGATATCCGGTATAAGCAGTCGCCACCAGCACCGCCGGCGTCTGCAGAAATAGGCACCTGATCGAGCCACCCCGGCCTCCTGCACATTCGCCTTCCTCTTTACTCACACGAAACGAGCTTGCCCTGCCGACCCCGTATAGGCTGCCAGGGCTTTCCAGTCTTGTGTTTCCAGGCAGGGAGGGCGCAAGTTTGGTCATTGCAGGAGACAAAATGTAGGAGTGGCGCTACACACCCCTACGCAATTGACGGCCTTTGGCTTGAAGTATCGCTCAGCAGGAGGCAGCTTGACATCCCCCCTTCGCACAAATCTTCAAGCACATGCGTGATCTTGCCCCACAATTCCTCATTGGCGGTACGGCACAAGCAATATGCCCAGCTTTAGTGGCACCTCGCTTGCATTCAAACCTCCTAATTCGGTCATTAGAACTCGGAGCGTTCCAAAGGAGGCATCATGGGCATCATATTGGGGCTTGCAATATTGACGGGCTTTGTCTGGTTTTTTAGCCGCACCGTGTCGGACTGGTTCCTCAGAACCTTTGAGGAAGGTCCTGCTGGTACCGTAGAAAAGTCTCGTCCAGGCAACGTCGAGATAATCTACCCGACTAGGCGGTGGGCGGAATCGCGACGCGTGTGATCGCCTCAGTCTGATCCGGTCAGAGGTCCTCATCTATCCACCGATAGATCCCCTGTGACCCTCATTCAAACTGACAGATCATTGCCGGATTGTGCGCCAGCGCAAAGGCTGGCGCACAGTGGTTTTCCGCCGCGTAACTTCTGATCCTGGTTCTTCTTCACGGTGCAGTCGGCAACCTTCCAATCGGGGCCACCTGATCCCTATGGCTGAATGCCACAGGGGGTCAATCGCCTTTTCCCTGTTCGGCCCTGACCCATTGAACTTCCTCACCCGAATCAGACCTGGCAACGGAGATCCGGCCCCTCCATCCATAACCCGCTGAACAAGTTTGTCGGAGGCCGACAAAAACTGCGTGGCCTGTCCCATCTCCAGAACACATTGCAGTCGACTCTGCCGAGTTTTTCTGCAGCAATCCAGCACAAGACCCCATTTCAGATTGGTCGTTGATGCTCATTCTTGCCAGATCATCCCCTCTGCTTCTTGGACTTCAAGAGTCAACCGAACGGCCTAATTGGCACTCCTTTTGCTCAAAGAAGTTCGACTTCAGAATCGAGAAGCTCCCCAGGGAGGTGTCATGGAAACGATACTGATTGTCTCTGCTGCAGCGCTAATCTGTATGTGCGTCCTCGGCTATATCGTGGGAAGCTTGTTCTCACAGGCGTTTGAGGGAGGTCAGGCTCGTGCCGCAAGAGAGGTCGTGCAACCTCGAAACAGGAACATCGGCGTAATCTATCCTGTCAAACGGAGGGTAGCACTCCAGCGCGCCGCGTGATCGGCTCAGTCTGATCTGGCCGGAGGTCCTCATCCATACACCGATAGATTCCCCCTGGCCTCCTGACTATATTTGCCGCTCAAGAACCGGCTGTGCGCCAGGTACAATTGCTGGCGTACACAGGTCTTCCCTCCAGGCCTTAGCTGCTCAGCGGGCTACCGAAGTTGAGCTTCCTCATACCGAAATCGGGCGATAGATCCCCGCCTGTAAGGGGAAGAGCTACCCGAAGAGAATCATTTGTTCTCTATCATTCGATTTGGAACGTAATGCCAAGCGGCCGGCCCATAAGGGCCGGCCGCTCTCTCTCAATCCTGGATGAGAATCGATATTAACGAGAAAGAACCCGATTAGTCTCTACCTCGTTTCCCACGACTGCGGGCATTGTCACGCCCCTATTTGCCATGCTCACCGGCCATTTCATCGGCCCGATCTAGCCCACGCATTTTCTCACCGCCTTTGTCCCGGCCCTTCCCTTTGTGCTTTCCTTTCCCTCGGCCCTTCCCCTCCTGTTCGTCCCCAACTTCATGCTGCTCGCCCTTCTTGCCACCTTCCATCGCAGGAACGGGGGCAGGAGCAGGAGTCGCGGCAGGAGCCGGCGTCGATACAGGCGGTGGTGTCGGAGCAGCCGGTGCCGGAGCTTCACTTTGGGCAAACACATTGGAGAATGCCAGTAACACCGCAGCAGCGGTGACAGTTGAAACCCTCTTCATCATGGTAATCCTTTCTTGTTAAAGTGGAGGGAGTGGAACAGTGCTCGTTCCCCAGTCTGCACAAGCAAACCTGATGCCGTCGTGCTATCAGGAAACGGAATGCGATGTGGCACAAAAATGAAGGTTGTATCAAACCCTCATGCCAGCATCGGCAGAGACCGTGGCAGAATGGCAGGTTGTATTTCCATTGCGCCCCAGACTCTTAATCGATCGGTTACATTCGGCCTTCATCCAGCTCGATCACATCGGCCCAGGTGGAGACTTTGGGGAGTGCGCTCACTGGCACACCGCGCTTCTTGGCAATCTCATCCAGCCGACCCTGAAATCGCGTGCGCGTGGTGTCATCTTTCGGACCGGACGCCAGCAGGCCCTCTGAGAACCGCGTGATCTCTCCGTGCGAATGCGGTTTGCTGTTTGCCATCACCCACGCGAGCAACTGTTCGTCCGCCCCGCCGGCCAGCACCCGCTGTTCGAAGGCCTTCGCATCGATGCCGAGAAAATCGACGAGGTACTTGTCGAACCCGACCGTCATGTAGTTGTAGTCCTGAATCTGCCCGGCATTGCGGAGCTTGATCTTGTCGATAAACCGTCCCAGATGGGCGATGCCGCCGAGCAGAGCCTTCGGGCTGCGGGGATAGGCTGGTTGCATCATCGGTCAATTCTCCGACTTGATGGTGATACGCACGATACAAGCATGAGACCCGTCGCATCTAAATCAGGAGCAACGAAAAAGTGTGGCCGGCGCTTTCAAGTTTTTCCCTCGCTGACCGATACCACAGTAGCAGAAAGGTGCGTATGCGGCCACGATGCAGATCGAGAATGTCTGTGCGGTACTCCGCCAGTGTTCAGACCGACACCGGCGCAGGAGAAGGGGTACTCCTCGATCTCTCGGCGACCGGATGCCGCCTGCAAAGCGACGTCGCCCTGGCGCCGGGCAGCTACCTTGCGCTGCACATCGAGGCTCCCGAAACAGAAGTACCACTGGCCATTGAAGTCTCAAGAGTGCGCTGGAGCAATGCCGGCGAGTTCGGAATCGAATTTCTCCGGTACGCTCAAGGTAATCGTCAACGAGTGACCGCACTAACTGAAACGTTGTCTTCGCATAAACCCTCCGCCCTGCACGAGCATACAGATTCAGCTTTTACCACCGTTGCAGCGTAATTCCTCTCGAATCTCTATCGGAAGACAGCTCGTTCTTCTGCCCGTAGGCAGAACAGACTCCCGGCACACTTGCTCTTCACGTCCATTGTATTCTGGTGTTAAGTGGCGGGCACACAGCGGTCACAGGACTTCAGCCACTTTCGCGAAGAGCCTCTCAAACCTCTCTAACTCCTCAGGCGTGAGCGCATCGGCCGTGAGCGCCGGGAGGATGACCTGGGCGACGCGGTAGTGGTTGAAGCCGCCGTCCTTTAAGAGCGTGACGCCTTTCGCCTTCAGCCAGTGGGTGATGCGCTCGATGATGCCCGGCTGCGTTCCCAGATCAGCGGCTGTCAGTGTCACCCCATTCAGTTCCGTGGCGTAGGCCTGATTGAACGCCGCAATGTAAACATCGGCCGGCAGCAGGTCTTCAATGCCGGCGTCGCTGGGCCGGGAATCGAGGAACATTGAGTAGTTCAGGACGCGCTTGCGTTCGATCAGCTTCTGCGTGATCAGGTCTTCCAGCTTCTGGTGCGGCGCGGCGGGACGGTCGTGCAGCACAACAAGTTTCAACTGGTTGGATCCGAGCAACGCGACGAAGGTGGCCAACTTATCCAAACCACCGACCGGCACCAGAATCGCATCCCCCAGGCCCTGCTTGCCGCCGGCTTCCAACAGCGCGCCCATGTGCTGCAACAAGATCAAGTCGGCCGGACCTTCAATCAGGATGTTCTTCTTGGCCATGAACAGGTTTTGCGCAATGGAGTAGCCGAGCGCGGCCTGCAGCGGAAATACGCTCTCGTCAGATGAACCTGCCAGATCACCCGTAATCTTGGTCCCCTCCTTGGCACGGTCCTCGACCACGCGCACATCATCAAGATAGGCGCTGTCCACCATGAACGGCGAATGCGTCGTGTAGATGATCTGGTGCTGTTCCGACAGCTTCCGAATGTAGGAGAGAAAGTCCGCCTGGGCCAGTGCATGCAGATTCAATCCAGGCTCGTCCAACAATAGGATTAGATCGTCCTTTGTCGATGCCCGCGACTGCACGGCGTCGAACCATACGAGGAAACTGAAGAACCAGATAAAGCCCTTGCTGCGCTGATCGAATGGCACGGTCACGCCGTGCCGCCGGTTCTTGATGCGGATGTAGAGGTTCACACCGTTGTTGTAGGGCGCCACATCCTTGGCATCGCTCTTGAGATCGAACTCCACGTCCAGGTCCTGATTCTGCTTCCAGAACTCAAAGACCTTCTGCGTGATGTTCAGTCCGATGGCTTCGATCTTGGCCTTCGCGGTTTCATAGTCTTCGTCGCTCATCAACTCTTTCAGCGTCGTGCCGGCTAGCTGCAGGAGGCCCTGTGCCGTCTCGTCGGCGTCGCTCAACTGATTGGCGGCTTCCCGCTGTTGCAGCCACGCCAAATTGATCTTCCCCTCAAGCAACTTGTAGTCATCGAAGTAAAGAAATTTCGGCAGCGCCGGCGACAGGTAGACGTGCCAGATATACCCGTCGACCATCCCCCAACCGCTGACCTTCATAGCCCGAGCGCGCCACCGCGCCGCAAAGACGGCCAGCGAGCTATCTGCCGGAAGCCCGAGTCCTTCGATTTTGGTCAGCACGTCGGCGAGCGTCGCAGCGCCGGCAAAGACTTCTTCTTTGTGCTCCAGGTCGCCGAGCGACTTGTTGAGCGCGGCCAAAGCCGCTTTCTCGTCCACGTCAAACTCAATCGAGTTCGTGTTGGCGATGGTCGTATCACGTGCGAACGTGCGGCCGGCGGCGATCACTTCTTCACCGCCGAACATTTCTCTGTTGATCTTGTCGGCCAACCCCTTCTCGATACGGAATGTGAGCCGCACCACCTTCTGATAGTTCTTGGCCGCATGCTCCGGCCGGTAGCGGACTAGGTCCTTACGCGGGTAGTCAGCAACATAATCGTACTTAGCAGCACCGAGCGGCAGGGCCTTATGGAGGGCTTCGAGAAACGCGGTCTTGCCGGACTCATTTTTTCCGACCAGCACCGTAACGGCGTCGGCCAGTCCGACCGGCGTCGAATTCTCAATCGACTTATACTTCCAGACCTGCGCTTTGATCAGTGTGAGCACAATGCCTCCTACGATATCGGAATGGCCATCTGCGTTCGATCTGGCTTTGGGCGCAAAATGGTGTCAGGAACCGCTTAAAAGTTCAAGTGGGCGTGCCAAGCCCCAGAGCGAATACTTCAGTAGGGAGCGGGGCTGGAAAGTTAAACTCGCCCAGAGGCTGTGGTCAGCATAGGCAGCTATAGGAATTTCAGAACGCTTCTACGAGGATACTTATCCAGAGTGGCTGGGCAACGCCCGTCTAAGACGCCGGGGATCCGTCAAGCAGCAGGCGCATGAGCGAAGAGACGCTCCTTCGCCACTTCGTGCACCGCAACCGCCGCTTCACGAGAAACCGAGGGAAAGTCCTCAAGGAAATCCTCAAGGGAGGAGCTTCCTTCCAAATAGTCAAAAAGAGTCTGCACTAACACGCGTGTTCCCTTGAAACACAGAGCGCCGCTCATGATGTCCGGATCGCGGCTGAGATATTGGGCTTCCATAGGCACCTCCGAGAGCGTCCCGGCGGCAAGTCTACTGGTTCATGCACCATAGTCCATAAACAGCCTGGACGAGTTCCCGCAATCCCGGTTAATTCGAATGCCAGAAAAGACTCCCGGTACATTTTCGTTTTCTTAGAGAGTGCGTTATTTCGGGATTCTGATGGCACTTCTGTTGGCATTGAACCATTCAACCCACTGGTCATGCAGTGCGGAGCCTTTGATCTCCGCGGTCATGTCACCAAGCTCCAAATTTCTGAGCCGCAGCTCCAAGCTTTGTTGATACAGATTACGGAACTGCTTCGGCAGCTCCTCGTTTGCCTTCGCAAGAACTTCGTCTCTCAGCAGTTTCGCTTCGAAAAGTGCGACGCGCATAAGCCGAACAAACTCTTTTCGCTCTGCGTCGGGCATAATTGAGTAGGGCGCACCTGAGTTGGATATCTGAGCTGCGTCCAAATCAGCCTTCTGAGATGCGAAAAAGTGCTGAATGTTCTCCTTGTCCTCAGACTTCCAAGAAGTTACCGAATCTCCGCAAGCAGCGACAACTGACAGTAGTGCAAACAATAACCACGCTATCAAGAAGCCATCGGATATGACTCCCGCCATGTTTCTTCAACCCCTTTGCTTTGTGTGCCTCGGCCAAGCGGAGCGACGCTTACACGTTGATATAGGGTTCGGATCAAAAAAGACACCGGCACATTTTCTTGGTTTGACGTCTATTCTGCCACGTCTTCATGACTTCGAACCATCTCCTGCTTTTTTACTTGAGAAATTGCAACCTCCAACATGGCGCGCAATGCCACAGCGATTAGGACGAAGCGTTCCTTGGGGCTCAGTTTCTTGAAACTTGGGGGGGCTGACACCCAGTTGAGAATTGGTACGCGCATACGCAGTTTGCACTATCCCCTTGTCCTTAGACGATAACGACTCATACAAGCTATTGATCCGGCTATCGGATAATTTAGAATTCAGATTGTGTGCGAATTCATTCCGAAGATTGCCAAACGCACGAAGCCCCTTGGCATGCTCCGGCCCCAATCCCAGTGCAATTGCAAGGTCAACACTTTGGGAGAATTCATGGTTGAGCCTTTTCAAGGCCTCTTCGTCTTTTACAAGCAGCCCCAGCAATTCGAGCAGGAGTGCTTCAATATGGATGTGTGCTCGAATAACAGCGCCAAGCTCATCTTCTCCATTCAGCACCTTAGTGAAGTCATCGAGTGTTGAACTGATCGGCGGTTTTGTTGACATGGGTGCGCTTCCTTGCAGTGATCTACTGGAAGCCGATGGTGTCAGGAACCGATCAAGAGTTCAAGAGTGGGTGCTAGGGCGCAGAGCCACTATGCCTAAGGAGCAGCCCCCAGCGAGGTACGGCGAGGCCGGAAAGCTGGAACTGACTTCTACTGGCGCGGCGAATCGGACACGTTTCAGTCTAGTTTTCGGTTTCCCGCTGGGGTGCCCCGATTGGGCTCCTACTGCGCGCATGCGGGGAGCGCCGCCCAACACTTGAAACTACGATAGACCCCGCGTGCGCGTCGCGCGAGCAAGGGAGACCAACTGGGCACCCTTCCCCTCATGCACGGTTGGGCTATTCGCCGTGACAGGACCCGCAACGATGATAGATGAGGCAAAGACGCGGCGATAAGAGAACCGGGGCAGGCACCTCGCCGACCTGCGGTCAGGCGGAAGCCAGTCCCCTATTTCACGGATTGTTTCGAGGATTTTCCGGCTTGCAGATACTTGTCGATCCCGGCCGCCATCTTGCGGCCTTCGGAAATCGCCCAGACACAGTCACGGATTCGATGATCCCATCGCGTCCCATTCTTCTTTGCTAAGAAACCTTCTCGGTTCTAAGGCCCCGGAGGCATAGGCCAGCCGCAGGGCTTCTTCCAACCAGGCTATCCGCTGCGTGGTTGTCGCCATCAACGTGGCCGAAAGCAAACTTTGATCACTGGCATCCCAATGTTCCATGCGTATCTTCTGCAACACCCTCACGTTTGTCCGCCATGTCAGCGATCTCCCTTTCGTCTACGGATCGCCTCCAGTTCCTCAATGTCTGTCAAATCCTGCGGCCTTCCGGCATACCGTTTCAATGCAATGAGGTCATCAAGAGAGGCGATTCTGACTGTTGTCTCTCCCACAAACGCCTCCTGGGACCGGGCGAAGAGATCTTCAAACGGAACTTCCGGTTTGAGCAGCAGATCAACCACGCGCATGGGATTCGTTGAGTCAACGAGCGAAAAGGCGCGCATATGCTTTTCCTGAAGCCACTCTTCACGGACCGCTGGATCAGCAAATGTTTCCGCCGAAACAGGAACTTGCGGCCGAAACCCTTTACCAGCCAACGCTCGAATCATTTTGAGTGCTTCCTGCGGTGCAAGATCAACGGCCAGATCAACATCCGCCGTCAAGCGGGCATACCCATGTAACAGTGTGGCAACCCCACCAACCACCACATACCGTACACCCGCTGCATTCAAGACTTTGAATATCGGCTCGTAGACGGACACACGGCTATTTTAGCGAATACGCAGAGAAATACCAGCTGTTCAGATATCAGCGTGGAAGGCACGACCAGCTGGAGTATTTGCAGGACTGGGCAGCGATTATAACCGTGCGGTCTTCGCCGACTTCCCAGCCTGCAAAAACTTATCGATCCCCGCCGCCATCTTGCGGCCTTCTGCGATCGCCCAGACGATGAGGGAGGCGCCGCGTTTGGTGTCGCCGCCGGCAAACACCCCGTCCAGGTTGGTCATGAAGTTGTCGTCGACCGACACCGCGCCGCGTTGGTCGTATTTGACGCCGAGGCTGTCGAGCAAGCCGTTCTTCACTGGACCGGTAAACCCCATCGCGAGCAGCACGAGATCCACATCCATCGTGAACTCGGTGCCTGGCACCGGCTCAAACTTTCCACTTTCAAACTTGACACGGTGTGCATGTAATTTTGTGACGTGGCCGTTGTGGCCGGTGAATTTCGTCGTCGACACACTCCACTGCCGGTCGCAGCCTTCTTCGTGCGCGTGCGACGTGCGGAGCTGCATCGGCCAGAGCGGCCAGGGAGTCGAACTGGCCCGGGCCGGCGGCGGTTCCGGCAGGAGCTCAAACTGATGCGCTTCGGCGCAACCCTGCCGATGGGCGGTGCCCAGACAGTCCGACCCCGTATCGCCGCCGCCGATGATGACGACGCGCTTCCCCTTGGCGGTGATCGGCTCATCCGTGACCTGAATCCCGGCCGTCCGTTTGTTCTGCTGCATCAGATAGTCCATCGCAAGATGAATCCCCTTGAGCTCCCGACCCGGGATCGGCAACTCGCGCGGCTGCTCTGCCCCCATCGTCAGCCCTACCGCATCGAACTGTTTCCGCAACTGTTCGCCCGTGATGTCTGCGCCGACCATCACACCGGGTTTGAACTCGACGCCTTCGGCCTTCATCTGCTCCAAGCGGCGGTCGATAACCCATTTCTCCATCTTGAAATCGGGGATACCGTAGCGGAGCAGCCCGCCGATGCGGTCAGCCTTCTCGAACACGGTGACACTATGGCCGGCACGCGCCAATTGTTGGGCAGCGGCAAGCCCCGACGGCCCGGAGCCGACAATGGCAACCGTCTTTCCGGTTTTCCGCACGGGCAGAATCGGAATGACTTCGCCCTCGTTGAAGCCCCGATCGACGATGTTCCATTCGATAATGCGGATGGAGACGGGGTCTTCGTTGATGCCGAGTACGCAGGCCCCCTCGCAGGGAGCCGGGCAAAGCCGGCCGGTGAATTCGGGAAAGTTGTTCGTGGTGTGCAGCGCCTTCAATGCATCTTTCCAGCGGCCGCGATAGACAAGATCGTTCCACTCGGGAATCAAATTCACGACCGGGCACCCCGTCGATCCCTGGCAGAATGGCACTCCGCAGTCCATGCAGCGGGCCCCCTGCACCTTCAGCTTCTCCTCGGCGATCGGCTCGTACATCTCCTTCCAATCAAGCACACGCAGCTCGACCGGCTTTCGCTTCGGACCCTCGCGGGCATATTTCATGAAACCTTTCGGGTCTCCCATCAGTGCACCGCGCTCGCCTTTCGCCTGCGTTCTTCGAGGACGCGCTTGTAATCAACTGGCATGACCTTGACGAATTTCGGCACCATCGCCTCCCATGAGTCAAGGATTCGTTTGGCGTTCCGGCTGCCGGTATACATGAACTGCTTCGTGATCAACTCGTGCAACAGCTTTTTATCGCTCGCCGTCGCCACCTTTTCCAATTCCACCATTCCGGTGTTGCACCGAGCCGGGAACTTGCCGAGTTCGTCCAAAACGAAGGCCACCCCCCCGGACATACCCGCCGCGAAGTTCCGCCCGGTCCGGCCGAGCACAACCACGACCCCCCCGGTCATGTATTCGCAACCATGGTCACCCGTGCCTTCGACCACCGCCTGCGCGCCGCTGTTCCTCACCGCGAACCGTTCGCCCGCCAGGCCGTAGAAATAGGCCTCGCCTTGCGTAGCTCCGTAGAGCGACGTGTTGCCGACCAGAATGGTTTCTTCCGGCTGATAGATGGCGTTCTTCGGCGGGAAGACGATGATCGTGCCGCCGGAGAGCCCCTTACCGATATAGTCATTGGACTCGCCTTCGAGCGTCAGCGTGATCCCTCGCGACAGGAACGCCCCGAAGGATTGTCCCGCCGACCCAACGAACTTGATCGAGATCGTCTCGGGCGGCAGCCCTTCGAGCCCGTACTGCTTCGCGATGCGACTCGACAACATGGTACCGACCGTCCGGTTGACGTTGCGGATCGGCAGATCGAGCGTCACTTTCTCGCCCTTTTCTAAGGCCGGTTTGCACAGCTCAATCAATGTATTGTCCAGCACATCGGCAATGCCGTGATCCTGTTTCTGCACGCAGTGGCGTGGAACCTCAGCACCCACCTCCGGCATCTTTAACAGCGGCGAGAGGTCGAGGCCTTTCGCCTTCCAGTGATCGACGGCCTTCTGCACTTTCAATTTATCGACGCGGCCGACCATCTCGTTGATCGTGCGGAAGCCCAGTTTGGCCATGATCTGCCGCAATTCTTCGGCGACGAAGAAAAAGAAGTTGACGATGTGCTCCGGTTGCCCCTTGAACTTCTTGCGCAACTCCGGGTCCTGCGTCGCGATGCCGACCGGACAGGTATTCAGGTGGCACTTGCGCATCATGATGCAGCCTTCGATGATCAGCGGCGCGGTGGCGAAGCCGTACTCCTCCGCTCCCAGCAGCGTCGCAATCGCGACATCACGGCCCGTCTTCAACTGGCCGTCGGTTTCCACGCGGATGCGCCCGCGCAGATCGTTCACCACCAGCGTCTGATGCGTCTCCGCCAACCCCAGTTCCCACGGCACGCCGGCATACTTGATCGAGGACAGAGGCGACGCGCCGGTTCCGCCGCTGTCGCCGCTGATGAGGACCTTATCCGCATGCGCCTTCGCCACACCGGCAGCGACAGTGCCGACCCCCACTTCCGATACCAATTTCACGGAGACGGCCGCATCGGGATTGGCGTTCTTCAAATCGAAGATCAATTGCGCTAAATCCTCGATAGAGTAAATGTCGTGGTGCGGCGGCGGCGAAATCAGCTGCACCCCCGGCGTGGAGTAACGGAACTTGGCGATGTTCTCATCAACCTTGTGGCCGGGCAACTGCCCGCCTTCGCCCGGCTTTGCGCCCTGCGCCATCTTGATCTGGAGTTCCTTGGCATTCACCAAATAGTGGCTGGTCACGCCGAACCGCGCGGACGCCACTTGCTTGATGTAGCTGTTCTTGGAGTCGCCGTTCGGCAGCGGCGTGAACCGTGCCGGATCCTCGCCGCCCTCTCCGGTATTGCTCTTGGCACCGAGCCGATTCATGGCGATCGCCAGTGTCTCGTGCGCTTCCTTGCTGATCGAGCCGAACGACATGGCGCCGGTCGTAAACCGCTTGACAATCTCCTTCGCCGGCTCGATCTCGTCCAATGGAATCGGTTCGGGCAGGAACTTGAACTCGAGCAGCCCGCGCAAATTCGACCGCCGCCTGCTCTCATCGTTGACCAGTTGCGCAAACTCCGCGAAGCTCTTTGGATCGTTGGTCCGCGTCGCGTGCTGGAGCTTATAGATCGTGTCAGGGTTCCAGTTGTGGTGTTCGCCCTGAATCCGGTAATGAATCTCGCCGCCGAAGTCGAGCTGGCGGATCGGCGCCGGCTCATAGGCCAACCGGTGCCGCCGCAGCGTCTCCTCGCCGATCTCGCGGATGCCGATGCCCTCAACGCGGGATGCTGTCCCGGTGAAATAGCGGTTGATCAGTTCGTGGTCGAGCCCGATCGCCTCGAAAATCTGCGCGCCGCAGTAGGACTGGACCGTCGAGATGCCCATCTTCGAAAACACTTTGAGCAGCCCCTTGTTGATGGCCTTGATGAATTTCCCTTCGGCGGTCTGCGCATCGAGCCCTTCCGGCAGGTAGCCGTCGCGCTCCATGTCCACCAGCGACTCAAACACCAGGTATGGATTGACGGTGCCTGCCCCGTACCCGATGAGACAGGCGAAGTGGTGCACGTCGCGCGGTTCGCCGGTTTCCACCGTGAGGCCGACTTCCGTTCTTGTGCATTCGCGGACCAGATGGTGATGGACCGCGGCAACCCCGAGCAAGCTTGGAATCGGTGCCCAGTCCTCGTTCACACCTCGGTCGCTTAAGATCAGGAACTTGTAGCCTTCCTTGATCGCCTGTGAGGCCTGGCGACAGAGATCGTCGACCGCCGCGCCCAATCCCTCCGGCCCCTCGGCGACCCGGAACAGCATGGTCAAGGTCTTGCTCTTGAAATGCGGATCGGCCAGTTCGCGAATCTTTTGCAAATCCGCGTTTGTGAGAATCGGCTGTTTCACGCGGATGCGCCGGCAGGCCTCCGGATTCTCATCCATCAGATTCGGCTTGGGACCGATGCTCGTGGTCAGCGACATGACGAGTTCCTCGCGGATCGGGTCGATCGGCGGATTCGTCACCTGCGCAAACAGCTGTTTGAAATACTTGAACAGGAGCTGCGGCCGCTCGGACAGCACCGCGAGCGGCGTGTCCGTCCCCATCGACGACACGGCTTCCTGGCCGTCCACGACCATCGGGGTAATCACCATCTTCAGCTCTTCGACGGTATAGCCGAAGGCTTGCTGCCGCTGGCGAATCGTCGGATGGTCGGGCTGCGGCACATTGATCGGCTCGGGCAACTCGTCGAGCGAGATCCGATACTGCGTCACCCACGACCGATAGGGTTTGCGGCTGACGATCTCCGCCTTCACTTCCTCGTCGTCGATCAACCGACCCTGCACGGTATCGACGAGGAACATGCGGCCAGGCATGAGCCGGCCTTTCTGGCGTATTTTCTGCGTCTCGATGGGCAGCACACCGGCTTCGGAGGCCAACACCACTAAGCCATCGGTCGTCACTTGATAGCGGCAGGGACGCAACCCGTTCCGGTCCAGTGTGGCGCCGATCAATTTGCCGTCGGTGAAACAGACCGCCGCGGGACCATCCCAGGGTTCCTGCATCGCCGCGTGATATTCGTAGAATCCTCGCCGATCGAGGTCCATCTGCGGATTCGCGACCCATGGCTCGGGAATGAGCATCATCATCGCGTGGGGAAGAGATCGGCCGCCCATCGTCAGGAACTCGACGGCGTTGTCCAGACAAGCCGAGTCGCTCTGATGTTCGTAGACGATGGGGTACAGCTTTTCGAGATCAGCGCCGAACAGATCGGAGTTCAACCGCCCCTGGCGGGCGCGCATCCAGTTGACGTTGCCCTTCAGCGTATTGATCTCCCCGTTGTGGCAGATGTAGCGATAGGGATGCGCCAGCGGCCAGGTGGGGAACGTATTCGTGCTGAACCGCGAATGGACCAGCGCCAGCGCACTGGCCAGGCTTGAATCTTTGAGGTCTTGATAATAGGCCGCCATTTGATGCGGCAACAACAAGCCTTTATAGACGATCGTATGCGCCGAGAGGCTCGAAATGTAAAAATACTCGCGGCCCTGGATCGCCGATTCCCGCACGGCATTTTCGATCCGTTTGCGGATCACGTAGAGTTTTCGCTCAAACTGCGCTTCGTTCAGCACGTCACGAGCGATAAAGACCTGCCGCATAAAGGGCTCTGTACTGCGGGCCACAGGCCCGATCGCGTCGCTCTTCACCGGCACGTCGCGCCAACCCAACAGGCGCAGCCCCTCATCAGAAACGATCTTCGCGAACACCTGCTCGCACTGGTGGCGTCGATCGGCCCGAGGCGGCAGAAAGACCATCCCTATCCCGTATTCGCCGGCATGAGGAAGCGGGACACCGGCATCGCCAGCCGCGCGCTTGAGGAACTCATGGGGAACTTGCAGCAGGATACCCGCGCCATCGCCCGTGCAAGGGTCACACCCCTGAGCACCGCGATGGGTAAGATTTTCAAGAATCTGCAGGCCTTGGTGGACGATGCTATGAGATTTCTGGCCTTTGACATTGACGACAAAGCCCACACCACAGGAGTCCTTCTCCTGCCGGGGATCGTAGAGCCCTTGCTGCGGGGGGAATCCTGGAACGTTCATGTCCCGTATCTCATTAAAAATGTGGAGAAGTGTCCCTGTCAGACGGGGTACGCTGAGCGAAGAAGCCTGGACCGGCTAGCCCCATATCCACGGCTGAATCCCTCAGCCGAATGACGAGCACTCAGGGGAGGAAACTTACTGGATGGGTCCTTCTTCTGTCAAGATTGTGGTCCCCAAAACGGCTCCGGTTTGCTTGACTTTGTTTCCTCCTCTGCCCTACCATCCGCCACATGGCTGAAGAGTCCGTGATCTCAACCATTCACAGTATGGCGGACGTGTGGGACGCGTACCGTCATGAACTTGACGGGGTTGAGGACCGGATCCACAAGAATCTCGACTCCAGTGTTGCCCTGGTCAATACCGTCGCCGCCCAGATCTTGAGTGGAGGCGGCAAACGCATCAGGCCCCTGCTGCTCCTCCTGAGCGCCCGCTTGTGCGGCTACGCCGCCAAGGAACACCATCAACTCGGAAGTGTCGTGGAGTTCATCCACACGGCCACTCTGCTCCACGATGACGTGGTTGATGAAGCCGACCTCCGCCGCGGTAAAAAAACAGCGCGCAAGGTGTGGGGGAATCAGATCAGCATTCTCGTCGGCGACTATCTCTACACGAAGGCCATGTGCCGGGTCGTCGAGTTCCGGAGCCAAGGGATCAACGAAGTTCTCTCCGAAGCCTGCAACAAGATGGCGGAAGGCGAAGTGCTCCAGCTGTACTACAACGGGAACCCCGCCATTCCCGAAAGCGATTACATCAAGATCGTCGAGCATAAGACCGCCGGATTGATCGCGGCCGCCTGCCGTATGGGCGCCATTCTGGCCGACGCGTCAGAGGCGCAACAGGAGGCCCTGTTCCGCTTCGGTCAATTCCTCGGGATCGCCTTCCAGGTCGCCGATGATAACCTGGACTACGTCGCCAACGGCGCCTCGCTCGGGAAAACGATCGGACAAGATTTGCGGCAAGGCAAGGCCACACTCCCCCTGCTCCATTTGCTCCAGCATTGTTCGGAACACGACCGCCACATGATCAAGGACCGGATGGAGACCAGAACGCTCAACACCACCGACCTGGATCGGATTCTGCTCCTGATGGCCGACTATGGGTCGGTCACCTATGCCATGGACCGGGCTCGAACATATATCGACGCAGCCAAGCGCGAACTCGAACTCTTTGAAGACAGCACGGCTCGCCGCGCCCTCGCGGTCACTGCCGACTACATGATTACCCGCGACCGGTAGTCGTTCTTCCCGCCTGTCTCCGCCGCTGAACGGCATTGGAAAGAACACCGCGCAGGGTGGAGAGTCGCCAAGACGCCATTTCAACGTCCACCACACACAGCAAAGGACGCGCCATGTCACAGATTCTTCCCTTTCACGGCACCCTGTACGACACGACGGTCGTGGGCGACATCCAGCACGTCGTCGCTCCCCCGTACGACATCATCGATACGGCCGGCCAACAGGCGTTGCATGAGCGGAATCCTCACAACATCATCAGGCTGGAGTTGGGACTCGACCGGTCGAGCGACAGCCCGTCCGACAACCGCTATACGCGCGCTGCGGCCACCCTGCGCGACTGGATCAAGACCGGCGCGCTCAAGCGAGACCGCCAGCCGGCTGTGTACTACCACACGATCGAGTACCGCCCGCCTGGATCGAGCCCGGATGCGCCCACGAAGCTGCTCCGCGGGTTTCTCGCGGCGGTGAAGCTTGAGGCCCTGGACTCCGGGCATATTTACCCCCACGAAAACACGCGCGCCGCGGCCAAGACCGACCGGCTGAATCTCATCGAGGCCTGCGGGGCAAATTTCAGCCCGATCTGGTCGCTCTACTCGGACCCGCAAGGGGTCGTGCTGGGCCTGCTCGAAGCGGAGACGAAAGGCACACCGGCCCGCTACGACTTTCAGGACGACGCCGGATTCCGCGAACAGCTTTGGGCCGTGACCGAGCCGGCAGTGCTCGATCGAATCGTGGAGGCGATGCGGAGCAAACCGCTCTTCATCGCGGACGGACACCATCGCTATGAAACCGCCCTAAACTATCAGACCACTCGCCGGCGCCGGGCAGGCGCATCCACCGGGCTCCAGCCCTATGACGCCGTCTTGATGCTCTTGGCGCCGCTGGAAGACCCCGGCCTGACGGTCTTGCCGACCCATCGAGTCACCACCACCCCGCTGCCGTCGTATGAGCGGATCACGACGCTGCTGGGCGACGCGTTCGATTTTCAAGAATTTCCCTATACGGCTTCCACGGAAGGGACGGCGCGAACACAATTCATCACCACCCTCAGAACAAATGGACGGACGGCGCCCGTATTTGGAATGGCCCTGAACGGGGACACCCGCTACATCACCCTCACACTCAAACCGACCCACCGCCCCTCCGCCGAGGCGTCACCCCGGACCAAGCTCGATGTGTCGCTCCTGCAACACCTCATCATCGCGAAGCTCTGTCCCACGCAGCAGGAACAGGAAGCGATTCTCTACACGAAAGACGATCACGAAGCATTGAATTGGGCGACACAGGGAACCGGCACAGGCGCGCTGTTGCTCAATGCCACCAAGGTCGGTGAAATCCAGGCGGTCGCGACGGCGGGCGAGCGGATGCCGCACAAATCGACCTATTTCTTCCCCAAACCGCTGACAGGATTGGTCATCAATGTGATGGAAGGGTAAGCGACGGCGTGGGGGATTCACTCATCGTGCTCGCGCACTCCGCACACAGGAATGATCGCAGCAGCACATTTCGGGCGGTGCTCGGTGCCTGCGCGCAGTGATGAGCGGTCCCCCCACGCCATCTGAGTGGGAGAGACAAGAGCGTGCACGCCAAAATTCTCATCGTCGACGACGACCCGGATATCGTCACCGTACTGGAAGATCGGTTGCAATCGTTGCACTACACGACGGTCGTCGCGCGGGACGGACAACAGGCGCTCGACCAAATCGCGCAGGAATCGCCCCATGTCGTGCTGCTGGATCTGACTCTGCCCAAACTCACCGGCCTCGAGGTCCTCAAGCGTCTCCATAACTCGAAACACACGGAGACCCTGCCCGTCATCGTCATGACCGCCCACGGCTCAGTTGATGCGGCAGTGGAAGCGATGAAGGAGGGCGCCTACGACTTTTTGACCAAACCGCTCGACAAAGATCACCTGCTGATCGTCATCCGCAAGGCACTGGAACGCGACTCGCTGCGCCGGCAAGTCGATTGCCTCCGCTCCGAAGTCGCCGGCCGTTATGCCTCCATCGTCGGGAACAGCCCAGCCATCATGTCCGTGACGGACGCAGCGCAGCGGGCCGCCAAGTCCGATGCGAGCGTGCTCCTGCTCGGTGAAAGCGGAACGGGTAAGGAGCTCTTCGCCCGCTCCATCCACCACTGGAGCCCGCGCGAAGCCATGCCCCTGATCGTGATCAATTGTGTGGCGCTGACCGAAACCCTGCTGGAAAACGAACTCTTCGGCCACGAGCGCGGAGCCTTCACAGGAGCAGATCGGCAGCAAAAGGGTAAGCTGGAAATGGCCGACGGCGGCACCGTCTTCCTTGATGAGATCGGCGACATGTCGTTGCCGTTGCAGGCCAAACTGCTTCGCGTGCTGCAAGACCGTGAGTTCCAGCGCGTCGGCGGCTCGAAGACCGTGTCCGTCAACATCCGCATCATCGCTGCGACGAACAAGGATCTAAAAAAAGCCGTGAAGGCCGGCCAGTTCCGCGAAGATCTGTACTTTCGCCTGAACGTCATCACGTTCACGCTCCCGCCGCTCCGCGACCGCCGAGGTGATATCCCCGCTCTCGCCCGGTTCTTTCTCGACCGGCATGCCAAGGATGCCAAACGGCCCGGCATGACCTTCAGCAACGCAGCGGTGGATACACTGACCCGATATGTCTGGCCGGGGAATATCCGGGAGCTGGACAACGTGATCGCCCGCGCCGTGGTACTCAGCCCGACGGATACCATCGAACCCACGTGGTTGGCGCTCACGCCGGAGGATGCGGAGCTTCGCACCCATGACGGCGCGCATCCGCCGTATTTTGACTTGCCTTACCACGAATCCATCAATGCGCATGGCCGCTTCATCATCACCCGCGCCCTTGCACAAGCAGGCGGCAATCAGACCAAAGCCGCCGAGATGCTCAAGCTGCAACGGACCTACCTGGCGCGTCTGATCAAGCAACACAAGACAACAGAAACGTAAGGGGGCTGAGGAAAAGGGAGAACGGGTCGCCGCCGCGACCGCTTGAGGGGTAGGGCCGAACGTTACGGTTCCGCAACGGCTGACCGCCGATCCTCCAGACGAATCACACCGGCGCGAGCGTCCTTCTCCGCTTGGGCATACCGTTCGGCGGTGCCGATATCCGACCAGTAGCCCTTGATGTCATAGCCCAGCACAGATTCACCTCGCGCAATCGCCGCCACATAGGGATCGATAATCGACGACGCCACGCCTTTCGGCACCTCACGCAACAACCGGGGATTCAAGATGTGGATGCCGGCAAACATGCGTGGCATGGTAGGCACCGCGCTGGCGATACCCTTTCCCGTGATCGTCACAATGCGATGGTCCGCCCCCACTTCCACCAATCCCCACTGTGTGGCATCAGGATCTTCCCGCAGGACCAGCGTCGCCGCAGCCTGGCTGGCCCGATGAAACGCGCAGAGCGCATCGAGGTCCAACTCGAACAACGTGTCTCCGTTCACCACCAAGACCGGCTCACCTGAAAAGTAGGGTTCCGCCTGCTTGATGCCTCCGCCGGTCCCGAGAATTATCGGCTCATGGGAATAGAAGATCCGGAGGCCGAACCGTGAGCCGTTGCCCAGCGCCTGTTCGATCATGGGAGCCAGATGATGGAGATTGATGACCACGTCGCGGAAGCCGTGGCGCTTCAACAGGAGCAGATTCCAGACGATGAGGGGAGTCCCCAAGACCGGGAGCAGCGGTTTGGGAACGGTGTTGGTGAGCGGACGGAGGCGGGTCCCAAGTCCCGCCGCGAGAATCATGGCTTTCACAGGGTCAGTGCTGAGGACTGAGTGCCGAGCGCTGAGTCGATGATCTGACCCTCAGTCCTCAGTCCTCACCCCTCAGTCCTCTACTGCAATTCCGGCACATACGGCGTGAGATGTTTCCGAAGCGTTTCCAATTCGGGATACTTGTCCAGATTGCGTTTGACATAGCTCAACACACGCGGGATATCCGCCAGGAATTTGGGATTGCCTTTCACGCGATCGATGTAGACGAATCGCCCCGCGGCCTTGAGATTGCGCTGAATGCTGGTGAAATCGAAGAGGCGTCGGAACGCGGCGCGATTGGCCCACACGTACCGGCGTTCGGCCAGCTGGTCGAGATAGTAGTCCACGAGACCATCGATCAGGGATTCGTCGAGACGGATATAGGCGTCCCGGAGGAGCGACGCCAGATCATAGGTCGCCGGTCCCAGCAACGCATCCTGAAAATCGATCACCCCGAGCCGCACGCCATCGACCATCAAATTGCGTGAATGATAGTCCCGATGGACGAAGACCCGCGGCTGGCCGGCAAGGAGGTCGGCTATCCGTTCACATTCTTGGCGGATCTCCGTCCAATCGTCCGCGCACATCGGCGCGCCGCGGCGCGCGACGACCCCGTATTCGAGAAAATGATCAAATTCCCACATCAGCAACGGCACATCGAAGCTGCGATGAAAGGCCAGGCATCCCGGATCGGCCGGGGTCGTCGCCTTGACCTGCATCTGCACCAACACATTGATCGCCTGTTTATAGCGCGATTCCAGCGTGGCCGCGTCGGCTGTCTGGACCGCTTCGGCCAGCGTCATATCGCCGAAATCCTCCAAATACAGCAGTCCGGCTGCCTGGTCGTAATAATGGAGCGCCGGCACCGGCACCTCAGCCTTGGCCAAATGGGACATGACGTTCAGAAACGGCAGTTCCGTGATCGCGTGCGTGGCCCCGCTCACAGCTTCCTCAGACTGTTTAAATCCTTCCGGCTCAGCCAACTGCATCAGAATCACGGAATGAGGCGGCCCTCCCGCGAGCGTCACGCGATAGTAGCGCCGGTTGGATGCGTCACCTGCCAACGGGGTCAGCTCACGCAAAATCAGGCCGGGAGGAAGATGCGTCTCGACAGTCCGCGCAACGAGTGTTTGATCAGGAGGAGCGAGCGGAGCGTTTGGGGGAGCAGGCTGTGCGGTAGCCATAGGCGTCGGATTATAGCGAGAGGCCGGAGACTTGTCACGAAGACACCTGATCCCTGCCGAGGGACAAGTGCGCTGTTTTCGCGTCGAACCAAGACCGCCAGCTGGACGCGGGAATCACCAGTAACCTCTTCCCGTCGACTGCGCACAGAAAATCCTGGGAAAGAGAACATGGCAAAGAAAGCCTGAAACCACTAACTGCATGGGTGGTTCTGACCATGCATGGCCTGAAGTCTCCCACACTCAGTGGACATAATTTGAGAGCCGATCAGTGAGTCGAGACTGCAGATTAGGTGCAGGGTTTGGCAGAAAGACTCTCTCTGATTTATTCACTTCAATCTACAGCGAGCTTCTTGGGTTACTGAAGCTTTCGCACAATGACTCCATACCATCCAAGACCATCGTATTCTTGGTAGCCGATAGTCCTGGCATAGGCAGTCATTTCATGAGTGCCATTGACATAATACCCTCGTTGTCTTCCTTGATGATTGAGTGGGAACGGCTGCAGTAGTCCTTGCTTGTCAGAGGCGGCGATAATACGCAGATCTTTATCGAGTAACATCACACGAGTGCGCTTCCACGAGGCCTCGGAGATGGACGCCTCTTTCTGGACAATGGTTTGGGACTGAGTCTCCCAATCAAACACGATCCCCAGCACACCCATGATGTTCCCGTCTACCCGCCCCCCCTTCCGGACGGCCGCGGCGTACACCGCCACCAAATTGTCGTCATGAAGCGGGTCGTGACCAATGTCGTCCACGACATACTGGTCTCCCCTCTTTGTCGCCATGGCCTTTCGAAACCATGATAATCTCGAACCATCGGTGCCGGTGACCTTAGGAAACTTGTCCGGTTGGGAACAGGCGATGATTTTCCCATCCGTACCGACCAGGACAAGGTCGACATAGACAGAATAGAATCGATTGATCAGTCCAAGCCGCTCAGCGGCATGATGAATGGCAGCTCGATCCAGCGTATCCAGCGCGTGCACCAATGCTTCATCCGTCGCCCACCAACGAACATCCGCGGTGCGTTCGTACAAATTGCGCACGATCAACTGCACCAGGGTCTGTGCCATCTCCGAAAGGCGATCACATTCTTTTTCGGTAAACCGCCGCTCCAATTCACTCGTTTCCGCTCTGATGTTCCTCAATTCTTTGGAAGCATCAGCAGCTTGCGCCGCCAAAGTTTTTACCTGGGCGGCCACCACGCCAAACCCCCGACCAGCATCGCCGGCTCTGGCTGCTTCTATGGTGGCATTTAACGAAAGAATGGTGATTTCACTGGTTATTCTTGCATTGACAACCCGATGGTCGTCGATCTTTCTTTCGATGTTGCCGATGATGCCCTTAATGTCTCGCTCGCTCATGACAACTCCATGAAATATCATTCGGACTCAAAGCAATTGTGTGGGCACTCTCTCCTTGTTTCATGGGTAAAAAGGCCGTCAGAACCTTGAGCTTCACGTACGCCTCTCCCGACCAGCTAGCCAAACTGTTCCACCTTCTATATCGAAAGCGCGATCAGGCAGCATGCGTAGGCATTGCCGCTTGATTCGTTTCCCTTCCATGGGGCGGGAACCATCGACGAAGAAGCTCAGCTAAATCCTGTAACTGTACCGGCTTGCTGAGAAAATCATCCATGCCAATGGCCAGGCAACGGGCATGATCTTCGGCCCTGGCGTTCGCGGTCATGGCAACAATCGGGATGTGGCCCCATGCTCGTTCTTGTTGGCGGATTAAGCGAGTCGCCTCGAATCCATCCATTTCAGGCATCTGGCAATCCATGAAGACCAGTGCGTATTGAATTCTGGCCAATCCTTCCACCGCCTCGCGTCCATTTGCGGCCACGTCCACGCGGCAGCCGAGCTTTTCAAGCATCTTGGCCGCGACCTTCTGGTTGATCGGGTTATCTTCGACCACCAGTACGCGAGGACTGCGTTGTGCTTGAGCTTCAGACAAGCTGTGCCGAGTAATCATGCGCGGCGGTTGATCGTCTGTCCGGACAGCCGTCCGCTCGCTCCTCGCCATGACAAGGGTAAGACACTCGATCAATTGGTCTTGCCGGACTGGCTTCGTAAGATAGGCAAGGATTCCGGCCTCCTGTGCGATTTTTGCATCTCCTCGACGTCCAAGCGAGGTAAGCAACACCAGACGGACTCGGCTCAGAGTTGAGTCTGCTTTAATTTGGCGAGCCAGTTCCAATCCATCCATTCCAGGCATATGCAAGTCGAGGATCGCCAAGTCAAACGGAGCTCCCTGCGCCGCAGACCGTTTCATCGTGGCGAGCGCCTGCATGCCATCATTGACGCTCTCGTGCAAAATTCCATGGATACCCAGTTGGTGTTCAAGAATACGACGATTCACAGCATGGTCATCCACGATCAACACCCGATGCCCCCGGAGTGATCCCGACGAAACGATCTGCCCCTGTTGAACCCCTGCCTGGCGCTGGAGAGGGACGATGAACCAGAACGTACTGCCTTGTCCCGGCATACTTTCCACACCGATATGGCCGTGCATCAATTGCGTCAGCATTTTACAAATTGCCAGCCCGAGGCCCGTCCCTCCATACCGACGAGACGTTGAGCTATCGGCTTGGGTGAACCGTTCAAAGACCAAGGCACATTGTTCCGGAGCCATGCCGATGCCCGTGTCGGTCACATCAAATCGAATGTTAACGTGCTGCGGTCCGGGATCTCGCGTAGAGTCGGCCACACTCACATTGACGACAATTTCACCGCTGCCTGTAAATTTGATGGCATTCCCAAGTAGGTTGGTCAGAACCTGGCGCACACGCCCCGGATCTCCACGTACTGCGGTCGGAACCGAGACCTGCACCAGGCTGGCAAGTTCCAGCCCCTTGCTGTGAGCCCGTTCCGCCAAGAGCATGACCACTTCTTCGACCAAGACCCTGAGATCAAAATCCACCGTTTCCAAATCGAGTTTCCCTGCTTCGATCTTTGAGAAATCGAGAATGTCATTAATGATGTCGAGCAAGGCCTGCCCCGATACACGAACAGCCTCGGCATATTCACGCTGCTCCGGCGTGAGCGATGTATCCAGAAGCAGGCCTGTCATACCGATAACGCCGTTCATCGGCGTACGGATCTCGTGACTCATCGTCGCGAGAAACTCGCTCTTCGCTTTGGCACCGGCTTCCGCCGCCTCCTTCGCGGCACGCAACTCTAGGTCATGTGTTTTCTGCCGACTGACATCCCGGATGGCCGCAATCACCAACCGGCCTTCCTCAAAATCGACGTGACTCAAACTGATCTGCACAGGAAATTCGTTGCCATCTCGCCGACACCCCATCAGATCGAAATCCATGCCCATCGATTTCACAGCGGGCTTCTCGATGAACCGCGCACAATCTTGGCGATGCCGCGCCCAACAGTCCGCAGGCACCAAGGCTTCGACTGGTTTCCCTCGGAGTTCGTCGGCCGCAAAACCGAACAGCAGCTCAGTCTGACGATTGGACAGCACGATGCGGCCATCGACATCCGTCATCACAATCGCATCGGGAGCCAACTCCACAATGTTGTGGAATTTTGCCTCCGCCACTTCGGCACGTTTCCGCACCTCTTCTGCCGTAGCCCGTGCACGATCGAGCCGGGTGATTGTCCAGAACAGCAGTCCACACAACGGCAGAAACACAAGCGCACCCCCCAGACCGATATTTCTGACAATACTTCGGATAGGAGCCAGAATGTCGTCGCGATCCATTCGAACAAGGACACCCCACCGAAAGGAGTGAATCTCTTCGATCCCTTTCGTCATGGCATAGCCTGTCACCACGTCCGCTGATCGGCGCAGATGCCGCTCTTCGACAAATCCAGGAGGAGCCGAGTCAAACAACTTTGCCGAGGGCAGGCCCATCCGTTTCAGATTGACCTCGCCCTCTTCTCGCAGAGGCGAATCGGCAATGAGATCCCCCGCACGATTGAGGAATTGGTACTCGATCCGCACCTCCGATCCCCATTGTGACTGCAAGGCCATCGCGGTCTGCATGAAGGAATCTTCCAGCACCGCCATCGAGATCCGCGAGGTGACGACTCCCAGAAATTCGCCTGATTCCCCGGTGATCGGTGCCGTGAGCATGGCTGCCATGACGCCGTGCGAATCTTCCGAGACTCTGGGCTCGACGGCATCCACCCCCTCAAAATCCCTTGCCGCCCGAAACCAATGACGGCGGCTCCTGTCCTGGCCAAGGCTTTCAGAATCGGACGCGGCAATGATCCGGCCGTTTGCGTCGACAACGGCGAGCCATTCATAGACGGGATGCACGTCGGTCATCCATTTCAAATAGGCGGTCATAGCCGCCACATCGCGCGTCTGGAAGGTCCGGTACCGTGCCAACATCTGGATGTCGCTATACCGTTCACGCATCTGCAGATCCATCTTGCCGGCAATATCCACCGCCGCCAGCGAGAGGGTCTGGCCCGCAGCCGCGATCAACTGGCGCTCGATGTAGTGCAATGTAATGGCACCCACTGCAAGGCTCCCCGTCAGAAGCGCGATGAGCAGGGTGGATGCCACTTGAGGGGAATGTCGAACCGTCGGCCGGTCGCGATGCATGGTCAGTGTCCCCTTCCCATACCCTCTCGTTTCATGCAGGGTCGAGCGCGAGTCCGTCTTACCCTCATATCGCCACTTCTGAGGCAGACCCGCCTCCACTTGAATTTCCTAAAGACAAATTCTGGCACAATAAGAAAATAAGAGAGGCACGTATCCGGCTCAAGAACGGTGATGGCCTTACAGCCGTGATCGCTTTCGATTCATGCTTCACATGAGCCACTTTGTGGCTCCCGGTTCTCACCCCCATTTTCTAGAGAGTGAGCCTCCGCTGGAATAGAGACGTGGACTTCCTGCGGAACAGTCCCTGGCCGTTGATTTGCCAGCGGATCTAGCGCCAGCAGTGCCTCCGCTCCCTCGTCCAAGAGATCCGCCACGCAGGCGAGGGTCGCCCCCAGTTGCGTCACGGCCTCCTCCCATCGCCCCTGTCGCTGTAGTTCCAGAAATCGCTGGAGTTGTTCATCCGTAATCGCTTGTTTGGCCTCAAATATCAAATGAGCGGCTCGTGACATCGTCGACTCCAATCGCTCGCGATCGATTATGTGAAAAGGACGACCAGTCTCTTTCTGAACCTGGTCTTCCTGGCACCGGTCTAGAATTCCTCGAACTCTGCTTCCTTGGCGCGGCGGTCTCTGCTGTTACTGGCGCCGACATCAACCAGCTCTTTCTCTCCGTAGGGCCTCTCTCGTGAAGCATTCTTCGTACTGGAGACGGATCTGCCGTGCTTCACGCTTGCGGCCAGCGGCCTGGCGGCGGGACGGGGCACGTCCCGCGTCACCGCCGCATGGACTTGGTGCTGGCCCTCGATTTGTTTGATCTTGAAGACCTCCATCTGTTGCATCAATTCCTTGGCCTGCTCCCTCATGGACTGAGCTGCCGATGTGGTCTCTTCGACCAATGCGGCGTTCTGTTGCGTCGTCTCGTCCATCGACATGACGGCCTTGTTCACCTGCTCAATGCCGCTGGCCTGCTCATGCGAGGCAGCAGTGATCTCGGCGATGATGTCCGTGACCCGCTTGACCGACGTCATGATCTCATCCAACGTTGCTCCGGATTGATTGACATACTCGCTGCCCTCGGCGACCCGTTGAATCGACTCGTTGATCAGGCCCTTGATCTCCTTGGCCGCCGTCGCCGAGCGCTGCGCCAAGTTGCGCACTTCTGCCGCCACCACAGCAAACCCGCGGCCATGTTCGCCGGCCCGCGCCGCCTCCACCGCGGCATTCAAGGCCAGTAAGTTGGTCTGGAATGCAATCTCGTCGATCACCGTGATGATGTCGGCGATCTTCTTGCTGCTCTTGTTGATCTCACCCATCGCCTCCACGGCGCGTTTGGTGACTGACCCGCCCTTGTCAGCAGTCTCGCGAGCCGCGATCGCCAGCTGATTGGCGTGCTTGGCGTTGTCCGCATTCTGTTTCACGGTGCTCGTCATCTCTTCCATCGAAGCGCTGGTTTCTTCGAGCGCCGAGGCCTGCTCGCTGGTCCGCTGCGACAGATCTTCGCTGCCCTTCGTGATCTGTTCCGACCCCGCCGTGACCGATTCCACCGCGATGCGCACGCTGCCGATCGTTTGGGTCAAATTAGTCAGGGCCGCATTGATGCTGGTCTTGACCTGCTCCAGTTCGCCCTGATAGGTCCCGTGCATCTCCTGCGTGAGATCTCCTTGTGCCAGCGCACCGAGCGACTTCTGCGCCTCCCTCATGCAGGCTTCCAGTTCCTGCTGTGCCTTCTTCTGCACCGTGATGTCGGTAGAGAAGTTGACCATTTTAAAGGTCCTTCCCATTTCGTCCTTCACCGGACTGTATGCGGCTTGGAACCAGACCTCTTTCCCCCCCTTGCCGATCCGGCGATACGTCCCCATATCCGATTCGCCCCTATTGAGCTTTTGCCAGAAAGCGGAGTATTCGCCGGTGCTGGCATAGGCCGGGTCACAGAACATGCGGTGATGCTGCCCCTTGATTTCGTCCAGCGTATAGCCCATCGCTTTCAGGAAATTGTCGTTGGCGGCCAGGACGGTGCCATCCAGGCTGTACTCAATGGAGCCATATAACGAATTGATCGCATCGGCGATCCCTTTCATATTCTGACGGGCAATTTCCTGTTCCGTAATGTCATAGCGCACACCGAGGTACTTGCGGGGCTTCCCGGTCTTCTTATCAACGAATGGCGCAATCACGGCGTCTACATAATAGGGTGTCCCATCCTTAGCGCGATTTTTCACCACGCCGCGGAAGATTTGCCCCCGGCCAATCGTGGCCCACATCTGCTTGAACACGTCCTTGGGCATGTCCGAGTGGCGGGTGGTATTGTGTCCGTGACCGATCAACTCGTTCTTCGGATATTTTGACACTTGGAGAAACTTGTCGTTGACCGTCACGATGTCGCCCTTGAGGTCGGCTTCCGACACGATACTGGTCGTGTTCATAATATCGACGCGCACCTTGAGCTCGTCGCGGAGATCGTCCAGCTCCCGCTGTTGCGCGGTGACATCGGTGGCAAAGGCCACGACCTTGACCGGCTTGTCACCGGCACCAACCATCGGCACGTACGAAGCCTGAATCCAGACGTCCTTATTTCCCTTCCCAAGCCGCCTGAAGACGCCCGCTTCGGACTCGCCGCGGTTCAGCTTGGCCCAAAACGCCGCATACTCGGGGCTGCTGACGTACGTTGACTCGCAGAACATCCGATGGTGCTGCCCCTTGATCTCATCAAGGGTATAGCCCAGGGTTTTCAGAAAGTTTTCATTGGCCGTGATGACGGTACCGTCAAGGTTGAGCTCGATCGCGGCCATCGCCTTGTCGATAGCCTGTGCCTTCACCGAACAATCGTTCGCTCCACCGTGTTTTTTGCCCGCCACCTGTGCTCTCTTAATCGTTGCCATCGAGGTTCTCCTTTGCCGTGTGGATTGTCTTGTTTGCGCGCTCTTCTGCTGCGAGCTTTCCTGTTCGCGCCCTATGCCGCAGCCACTGTGCCCTCCTTCACGTCGCTATCTGACAGGAGCCGATCCATATTCAGGAGCGCCACCAGCTTGTCCCCGGATTTCCCGATTGCGTTCATGAAACTCACATCCACCTTGGCCCCGAACTGCGGCGGCGGCTGAATGTCTTTCTTATCGATGTTCAACACGTCCGACACGGAATCCACCACCAGCCCCATCACCTTGTCCCGCACTACAACGACGATGATGACGGTGAACGCCGTGTACTCGATTGTCGGCATGCCGAACTTCGTGCGCAGTTCCACGATCGGCACGATGGTTCCGCGCAGATTCAAGACGCCTTTAATATGGGACGGGGTATTGGGAATCTTGGTCACGACCGTGTAGCCCTTGATCTCCTGAACACGGAGAATATCCACCCCATAGAGTTCGTCACCGAGATTGAACGTCAGAAACTGGCTGCCGTCCGTGGTCAGCCCGATCTGCTGATTCAGCTCCTTTGTCGCGGTCTCCAGTGTCGCTGCGGCCATGGCCTCCTCCTTTGCAAAACGCTCATTTTCGGTTGGATCGCCCTCAGGGTTGCGGCTCGCTACCCCCTGACCCCCTGCCACACCCTGTCGCTGTGGACTTCCTTGTTCGGATTGACTCGCGCGGCTCGCTCCAACAGAGTCGTTCTTGACTCGGGACGATCCGGATCCGGCACGCAACAATCGCCGATCGGGCATACAGAGGCGCACTGAGGTTCATCGAAGTGACCAACGCACTCCGTACAACGCTCGTACGTGATCACATAAATGCTGTCGTCGAGTCCCTGCCCCTCTCCAACGTGATACCCCCGTTCTTCGGCCGCGCTGCGTTTATCAAAAATCGCCTGGTTGGGGCATACCGGCAGACACGCGTCACAGGCGATGCAGTTGTTGTTGATCATGAGTGCCATGAGGAGACCTTTAGGGATTGAACGTACGCATGGTTCAAGTGGGTGATCGGATCGAGCGGCACAGCTGCATTGGCATACGCGCGCTGTTTACACTGCATGCAGCAGGTGCCCCATTTTCTCCTTCTTCGTGCGCATGTACCTCACGTTTGCCGCGCGGGGTGGAATCTCGATCGGGACGCGCTCCACAACCTTGAGCCCGTACCCTTCGATTCCAACGATCTTTCGCGGATTGTTCGTGATGAGCCTGATCCGGCACAGTCCGAGGCCCGCGAGAATCTGTGCTCCGACACCGTAGTCTCTCAAATCTGCTTTGAAGCCGAGTTGCAGATTCGCCTCGACCGTGTCGCTGCCCCGATCTTGAAGGCCATAGGCTCTGATTTTATTGAGGAGGCCGATGCCGCGCCCTTCTTGATTGAGGTACAGCAACACGCCACGCCCCTCATGTTGGATCATCTCCATGGCTTGATGCAGTTGGTCGCGGCAGTCGCAGCGCAACGAACCCAACACATCGGCGGTCAGGCAACCGGAATGCACTCGCACCAGAACGGAATTTTCCCCCTCCACACGCCCTTTCACCAAGGCAAGATGCGTCATGCCGTCGATTTCGTTTTCGAACGCGACCGCCTGGAACTCGCCGAACTTCGTCGGCAAGGTCGTGCAGGCTGTCCGGTGCACGAACATTTCGCGCTTCATGCGGTATTCGATGAGCGACTTGATCGTGATCATCTTCAGTTTGTGCTTCTTGGCGAACGTGATCAGTTCCGGCACACGCGCCATCGTGCCATCGTCGTTCATGATTTCGCAGATCACTCCGGCTGGGTACAGCCCTGCTAACCGCGCAAGATCAACTGATCCCTCTGTTTGGCCGGCCCGCTTCAAGACTCCTCCTTGCTGCGCCTTGAGGGGGAAGATATGTCCGGGCCGAGCCAAGTCTCCAGGTTTGGCCTTGGCATCAATCGCCACCTGAATCGTCTTGGCCCGGTCAGCCGCTGAGATGCCCGTCGTAATGCCGTGCCTGGCATCGATGGACACGGTGAAGGCAGTCCCGAACGTCGCGGTGTTTTCGACAGCCTGTTGAGGGAGATGCAGCGCTTCCACCCGTTGGGGAGTCAGGGCAAGACAGATCAAACCACGCGCATGTTGGGCCATGAAGTTGACGGCCTGGGGCGTCACATGTTGGGCGGCCATGACCAGATCGCCTTCGTTCTCTCGGCCCTCATCATCGAGCAAAATGACGAATTTTCCGCCCCTCATGTCACGGATTGCGGCATGGATGCTGTCGAACGGAGAGTTTGTCGTAGGCATGGTCACCGTCTCGTTAAATGATCGTTTCGAGTTCCAGGTTCTAATGTGTTCCTGAAACCCCGAAACCTGAAACATCTCATCCGCACTGAGGGCTCCTCTGCCATGACAACATCTTCGAGCCGGGATCTCTTATCGCTCTTCCAATGCATTCTTGTTCGGTTATCCCTCGCAAAGCTGAACGCGTAGTACCACTTCATCTATTACGAACAACTACGCTATAGGCAAAGATCCCGAGTGCCGACAAATCTATGCTGCCAGAGATTAAAGCGATGGAGGCTGGTTGACGGAGCACATGAATGCAGCTTTCCTTTTGTTCGCTACGAACAGGCGCTGCAAGACTATGGGAGTCCACATTGGCCGATAGTTGAGTGGCGAGTTGCCCCGCTGCCAACCTTGCTTTGAATTCAACACCTAAAATTACCTATGGCATTACGGGTTAATACGCTATCCAGGCTCCATTGACATAGGGCACTATGTACATAGGGCCCTATGTACATAGAGTACTGTGTACTATGTTTAACGAGTGGAAAGAGCCCGAAGCCTTGGCTGGTGCTGAGTGGGTTGGTTTGCCTTTAAGACGACGGACCTGGATCGGCCTGGTGAGAAGCTGAACCGCAGAGCGACCTATTCGATCATACCGAGCTTCAGAGCGATCACCACCGCGTTGACGAGATCATCGGTATAGAGTTTTTTCTTGATGGCTTGAATATGCATTTTGACGGTTCGCGGCGTGATGCCCAGGAGAGCGGCAATAGCCTTAACCTGATGACCTTTAGCACGCTGTTCAAGAACGATACTTTCCCGCCTCGTCAACCGCCCCCGGGGGTAAGAACGTTGGAAGGCGTGAGTCAAAGAAGGCACCAAGTCGCCAAAATATTTCAAGTGTCGGCGGCATTCTTCTTCAGAATCGAAAACAAGCGCAATGTAGCATCCCATTTCATGATCCATCGTCTCAATCGTGCCGCCGCACAGCGTGGACTGCAAATGATACTCCCGCATCTTTCTCATGAACTCGGGATCAATCTGTTTCGAGAATCGGCACGCCACATCGCTCCAGACAAATGGTTCCCTCGTCCGCAACCATTCCGCAAAGCACGGATCCTTTTTGAACATTCCCGTTGTGAAATACCAGCGAAGGAACGGTTTGGGATAGCCGACACTCAAAAGGTTGCGGAGCCGGTAAGCACGGGGGTAGCCCCATGCACAGAGGAGTGACCGATAGGGGATGACCGAATGGACCGAAATAAGGAGCCGGTTAAACTGTTTGGGAGTTCGACATTTCCTAGCGAGGGCGTGAATGGCATCAGGTGAGGCGTGGATAGACCCAATTCGTCGTGCCTTATGCAGCCGATGTTCTAATTCCGAAAGCGGAACCATGCGGGCACCGATGCCGACATCACAGCGATCCTGTCCGAATGGACAGCTTGTCTTCTGATTGGGGTCTTATACACTGTTTGATTTTCGAAAGTCATTCTTTAACTCCACGAGATCAACGACTCTGGCTTCGCAATGACAGGCTCCAAAGAATTCTTCCAACGTACCCTTGATCATCTGTCAGAAGCTATGAAGAACGTCCTCCACCCTTCTTTCTATGAGTACACGCTTCGTGGGATCGGAGTCCGCCTTGGCCGAGAGGTGGTCAGCCATGTTCGGCCATCTGACGCAACTACTCGGCCGTTCCGGCAAGAAGATTACATTCGCTGTCTGGAGTGGGCGAATCTACACTGGGGGTGGGATCATAAAGCGGATGTGGCAACGAAAGGCCGCATAGAGATTTCAATTCCGCAGTGCCCGTTTGGAAAACTTGCCGAAGAAAATTCGCATCTCTGTCAGATTGAAGCGGGCATGCTCGGAGGGATCGCCGGAGACCATTTGAACTATGCGAAGGTAGAAATTTGCCGAGGGTCCGGCACGCCGCCCAAAAACTGTTTCATGACCGTCCATCTTGAACGAACCCCTCAAACCATAATTCTCGAAGGGCCTTCCTTCCCACTGGAGCCCACGAAGACAAAACAGGCCCACAGAGCCAGCCCTGAAGAAAAGGTGATTGCCCAACTCTCCCCACGCGAACAGCAGATCGTGAGACTCATTGGGGAAGGCCTTTCCGACAAAGAAATCGCCCACGCATTGGGCCTCAGTGTCCGCACTGTGGAAGGACATGTCGCCAGAATTCGAGACAAAACTGGTCTCGGAGCACGCGGCGCTCTGATTCGTCTGGCACTTCGATCGAATACCTGACTTATGAAGGGAGGATCTCTCTGAGCCATACTCTCGTCATCAAGAAGCCTGAACCCTCCGCGACAGATACACTGCAAGGAAACCATTGCCGGTGTACCAGTACCAGGCAGATCAGATTGTTACTGGCCGATAGCCATGAAATCGCGCGGGCCGGCGTGCGGACAATGCTGGATCAGGCCAGACACATCGAAATTATTGGTGAAGCAGGCACAGTGACAACTGCTGTAGAAGAAGCCCGTCGGCTCAGGCCGGATGTCATGCTTATCGAGTTGCGATTCCGTGACGGAAGGGGCATCGACGTATTTCGCCACGTCCACGAGGTCTCTCCCAACACCCGTTTACTCGTGCTGACGTATAGTACCGATGACGAGTCCATCATATCGGCTCTGCGATCTGGAGTGCTAGGCTTCGTGCTCAAGACTGTCACTATGCCAGCACTCGTTCAGGCCGTCGAAACAGTTGCCGCAGGACAATTGTTCCTCGATCCATCTATCGCATCTAAACTCGTCGCGTATGTCCGGAACCAACCTGCTTCAATACACGAGAAAAATCAGCGGGCACTCTCTACCCAAGAGCATCGTGTTATGGAACTTGTAGCGCAGGGAAAAACCAACAAGGAAATCGCAAGCGCGCTGGGGCTCAGCGACAAGACGATCAAGAATTATTTGAGTCACGTATACGAAAAATTACAAGTGACGCGCCGGGCACATGCCACGAAGTTATTTGTCGAAGGAACCCGAACGTTCACCACAGCCAGCCTGGCTGATTTCAGTTGCCCCTCATAATACCCCCCCAATCCTCCTAACCAAGCCTAATTGGAGCCTGATCAACGCCGGCTGTCCGCCGCTGACGTCGGGCTCATCGGCCACAGAGTGGCCAGGCGAGCCATGGCCGCCGCGCCCAACCCCGCACCGACGGTGTCCGCCACCCAATCGAGCCAGCTCGACTCTCGAAAAGGAACGAAAGACTGATGGATTTCATCACTGACACCATACAGGGAGGTGCACAACACGGCCAGCGGGACGGCCCATGGCCGCCACGAGGCCTCGGCGCTCCAGCGAAATCCCCGATGGAAAAGGGCTCCGAGCACGGCGTACTCGATGACGTGAAGCACCTTGTCGCTCAAGAGCCCGACGAAGGACGGCAGCTGCTCCTCAGGATGGGATTGAGCGGACAGATAGAAAATGAAACCGGCGTAGGCGAAGACAGGCCCCCAATACCGAAACACGGTTGTCATCTCAGTCGACGTCCAGGCGTGTGCGGACAAATCGCACAGTTGATTGCATGCGCCGTCCCCCTAATGACATACTCAACCCTATCCGCCCATGAAACACGTTCACGTCTGTTTCTTCTGGCATATGCATCAGCCGTACTATACCGATCCGGTGGCGGGATCGGCCAGCATGCCCTGGGTCCGCCTCCACGCGACCAAAGCATACTATGATATGGCCTATTTGCTGGAGCAATTTCCAGCTGTGCGCGCGACGTTCAATTTCACCCCCTCGCTCCTGCGTCAATTGGAGGAGATCGGCAACGGCACCGTGCGCGACCTCTTTCTCGAGTATGCCCAACGACCGGCGGCGGACCTGACCGAGGAGGACCGGGCCTTTCTCATCCGCCACTTTTTCGCGGCCAACTGGGCGACGATGGTACGACCTTCCCCGCGTTACCACGAATTGCTGGTGAAACGGGGGCTGGACATCCAGGGACAAGACCTGCCGCGCCTGGCCCGCCGCTTTTCCGTTCAGGACTGTCTCGACTTGCAGGTCTGGCACAATCTGGCTTGGTTCGGATATGGCGCCGTCCATCGCTACCCACGCCTGGCGGCTCTGCACAACAAGAATCGTGGTTTCACGGAAGAAGAGAAGCAAGAAGTCTTGGCGCTCCAACTCACGACAGTGCGCGAAGTCGTTCCTCTCTATCGGCAACTCCTGGAACGGGGGCAAATCGAGCTGACGACGACGCCCTTCTTTCACCCGATTCTCCCGCTCATCATCGATACCGACGTCACCCGGCGTGCCAGGCCGGACCTTCCACTGCCGGTTCGTTTTCACGCCCCGGACGACGCTGAAGCGCAACTCCGGCGGGCGGTCGAATTCCACAGCCGGACGTTCGGTCGCGCGCCGGCGGGTTTGTGGCCATCGGAGGGCTCGGTCTGTCCCGAACTGCTTCCCATTCTGCAGCGAACCGGGTTCAGCTGGCTGGCCACCGACGAAGGTATCCTCGCGCGCTCGCTGGAGATGAGCGGTCTGCCGTGGAATCGGCAGACCGCGTTGTATCAACCGTATCGAGCCGGAGCGGCAGGACAAGAACTCACCCTCCTGTTCCGCGACCGGGAAATCTCAGATGCGTTCGGATTCGTCTACCACAAAACCACCCCGGAATCCGCCGCCGAAGATGTCCTCCGTCGCCTGCGTGGCATTATCGAGACGACGGCCCAGGAACAGATCGTCATCGCCATCGTCTTGGACGGGGAAAATCCCTGGGAACATTACCACGACGGCGGCGAGCGGTTCCTGTCGCTCCTCTACTCGGCCTTGACGGCACGGGAACTCGACCGGCCCGACAACCTCGCCGTGCATCCATCCACGATTGTTGAAGCCATTGCCGCCGCGCCTCCCGCACAACATCTGTCCGATCTGCATTCAGGCTCGTGGATCAACGCCGACTTCAAAATTTGGATCGGCCACCAGGAAGACAATCACGGCTGGAACCTCCTCGGCCATACGAGGGCCCGCTTGATCGAGACCGCGCCGAGCCTGCCACCGGATCGAGTGAACGCCGCGTGGGATGAATTGTACGCGGCCGAGGGCAGCGATTGGTTCTGGTGGTACGGCGACGACTTTGAAACCGACTTCAAGCAGGAATTCGACCGACTCTTCAGAACACACCTCCGCAATGTATGGGGGCACATGGGTCTCCCCGTGCCCGAGCAGCTGAACCAGCCGATCTGCGCCCTGGCGGCGGCCCCCGAAATCGATCGGGTCACCCAGCCGCGTGCCCTACTCTCACCCACGCTCGACGGAGGGGTGACGGATTTCTTCGAATGGCGCGGGGCAGGCATTATCGACACCCAGCCGCCGCTGGGCGCGATGTGGAAGGCCGACAGTGTGTTCACCTCGGTCCAATTCGGCTGGAACCAGGATTGGCTGTTCCTTCGATTCGACGTGAGCCAGGCGTCGGAAGCCAGACAGCCCAATCTGCGGACGGAAATCGCGCTTCAGAGTCTTCGGGGCCATTTCCGGATCACCTTCTCGCTCAACCCAGCGGAGCCGCTTCAATTTCTCCTCTCGCAAGCGACCGGTCCGGAAACCTGGCAGGAGATCGGCCCCTACCGATCCATCGCCAGACACAGCATCGTCGAACTGGCTCTGCCCCACAAGGATCTCCACCTCGAGCCGGGGCAAGAGGTGAAGATGTGGATCGTCGTATTGGAGCGCAATCTTGAAGTCGCCCGCTACCCCTATCAGAAGCCGGCGGTGCTGACCGTACCGGGGCCTGAATTTGACGCGGCCATGTGGCGGGTATAGCGCGAAGTTCTGAGGACTGAGTGCTGAGTTTTGAGTTGTGAAACCTTCTTTCGTCTGAGACACTCAGGACGCACCCTTTTTTTATTCCGGGGAGAAACCATGCCTGATTTACGACGTGACCCTATTGTCGGCCGGTGGGTGATCATTTCGACTGAGCGGATCGGGCGCCCGCATGACTTCATGCGGGTGCAGCCGGCCCGGCCGATGTCCACCGCCATCTGTCCCTTCTGTCCTGGACAAGAGCGGCTGACACCGAAAGAGATCATGGCCTACCGGCCGCAACCCGCCGAGCCCAATTCTCCCACGTGGACCGTGCGTGTCGTCCCAAACAAATTCCCCGCGCTTCAAGTAGAAGGCGACATGGGGCGTGAAGGGGTGGGCCTCTACGACCGGATGAACGGCATCGGCGCGCATGAGGTCATCATCGAATCGCCCGGCCATACGGAGAGCCTCACGGACATGCCGGCCAAGAAGATCGAAGACGTGCTGTGGGCCTATCGGGACCGCATCATCGACCTCAAGAAGGATCTGCGGTTCCGCTACATCCTCATCTTCAAAAATCACGGCTCCGCCGCCGGGGCCACCTTGGAACACAGCCATTCGCAGTTGATCGCACTCCCCGTCGTCCCCACCAGCGTCATGGATGAGATCGAGGGTTGCCGAGCCCACTTCGAACAGAAGGAACGGTGCATCTACTGCGACATCCTCCGGCAGGAGCTCGGCACTGGAGCGCGCCTGGTAGCGGAGAATCCGGAATTCGTCTGCCTCACGCCCTTCGCCCCGCGGTTTCCCTTCGAAATGTGGATTCTCCCCAAGCGCCACGCCGGCTACTTCGAGGAAAGCCAAAAAACCCAGTTCGAATTCCTCGCGCCGATCCTGTCCGAATGCCTTCGACGTATGGACAAAGTCCTGGCCCGCCCCGCGTACAACTTCATCCTCCACAGTTCGCCGTTGCATGAACGGACCGGCGAGTTTTATCACTGGCACTTGGAGATCATTCCCAAGCTGACACAGGTCGCCGGCTTCGAATGGGGCACCGGATTTTACATCAATCCGGTCTCACCCGAAGAATCGGCGACGGTGCTCCGCACCGCGACGATCTAGTCGGGGGACTCCGTGATGCCCTGCCGCTTTCGTATCGAAGATCCAACCCTCGCGGGAACATTGCGCCGGATCGAGCAGGCGGTCCGCCAGGCGGGTGGACGGACATGGCTGGTCGGCGGATCGATCCGCGATCTCGTCCTAGGCCGTCAGCCGCAGGATCTGGACCTCGAAGTGTTCGGGCTGCCGCCCGGACAACTCCATGCCCTACTGGAACAACAGTTTTCTGTCCAGTTCGTTGGCAAGACCTTCGGCGTGTTCAAGCTGGAGGGGTTGCCCGTCGACATTTCCACCCCCTCCCGTCTTCTGACCGACCATGGATCCGTGCCGGGCTTGCTCCGGCAGGCCGACCCGGATATGGACATCGATGAGGCGCTGGCCCGGCGTGATTTCACGATCAACGCAATGGCTTGGGACCCTGACACTCTGGAACTCCGCGATCCGTTCAACGGCCGGGCTGACCTCGCCGCCCGCGTGCTCCGTCATGCGTCGGATCGGTTTAGCGAAGATCCGGTGCGTGTCCTGCGCGGCATGCAGCTGGTCGCCCGCTTCGAACTGGCTCCCGTGCCGGACACCGTCGCGCTCTGCCATACGCTGTCACAAGACGGACAACCAAAGGAACGGCTGTGGGCGGAATGGAAGAAGCTCATCGTGCAGGGGGTGAAGCCATCGCTCGGACTTCAATTCTTGAGCGGCTGCGGCTGGCTCCGTTTTTATCCAGAACTGGCGGCGCTGCAAGGATGCGAGCAAGATCCCGCATGGCACCCGGAAGGCGATGTGTGGATTCACACGCTGCACTGTTTGGACTGGTTCGCCACGGAACGGACCGGCCGGCCTGACGACGATCTGCCCGTCGGCCTGGGCGTCCTCTGCCACGACTTCGGCAAACCGGTGACGACACGGAACGACTTCGGACGAATTACCGCCAGAGGCCATGAACAGGAAGGGGAAGAACCAACGAGGCGCTTTCTTGCACGTCTGACAAATCAAGAACGGCTTATCGACGAGGTCCTCCCTCTGGTGCGTTGCCATCTCCGGCCCCGCGCCCTGCATGACGCGCGGGCATCCGACAGCGCCGTGCGGCGGCTGGCCCGGCACGTCACCCGCATCGACCGGTTGGTGCGCGTCGCCCGGGCCGATCACGCCGGACGTCCGCCGAAACTCTTCGACGGGTTTCCCGCCGGCGAATGGCTTCTGGAGCGCGCCAAGCAGTTGAACGTGGAAAATCAAGCCCCGGCGCCGATCGTCATGGGGCGACACCTGCTGGACTTGGGAATCCAGCCGGGCCCCGAGATAGGACAATTACTCGACGACTGTTATGAAGCGCAGCTGGACGGACTCTTCACCACACTCGATGACGGTCTCGCGTATGCGCGATCACGAGTCCCTCTTTCTCACTAACGCGCCCCCCTCTTGCCCGTCGTTCCATCGGCGGCATATGATCGGCCCATGCGTGTGCAACTCAGCCATCCATCGCGAACAGTGGACGTCAAAGGACCCAAGAAGGTGAAGGACCTGTTGCGCGAGTTGAATCTCCTGGTCGAAGCGCACTTGGTTATTCGCGGTGATGAACTGGTCACCGAAGACGAGATGCTCGCCGACAAGGATGTCATTGAAATCAGACCGGTGATCTCCGGCGGATAACCGGCGGAGTGCCCTGGAGGACGGGGCCGCAGAAGCCGCCCGCCGCATCGGCATGGCCGGGAATCAGAAATTGACCCGCAGATTGATCGAGCCGACGTGAAAGGTGGTCTGATACGTTCCATTGACGACGCCGGGAATCGCGACGGGATTCTGATTTCCGACGACGGTCCGCGGCTCGTAGAAAATCGCCTGGTACGCCACGTCCAGCCCTATCGCTTTCGGCAGAAACAAAGGCCCTTCCGTCACACCGCACGCAACAAGCCCAAGGAACCGGCCTGGTGCTTTACACAGCAACCCGACTCCTCCTGAGACAGCGTGCTGGTCCGCATCCGGAATGGTGGGAAGAAACCCTTGATCGGGAATCGGCGTTTGGGAGTGCCAGTAGCCGGCGCGCACGGCCGCTTCCCAATTGGAAAGCGCAGCCGGATTGATCCACTTGTACTCCGTTCCGACCATGAGGGTATAGGCATTCCGCCAATTCTGCGGGAATGGAATAGTAGCGCCGGTGGACAAATGAACATCGAGATTACGCACTGACTTCCAGCCCGTATAATCTATGTTCAACTCGAGTTTCCATTCATGGGCTGCGTCGCGGACAGGCCACACGGCGAGACCTCCGGTAAAGACCTGCGGCAACACCAATGTGGTGGATGCATCCGACAACGGAACGCCGTTCGCGAGAAATTTGCCGTCCAAATGAAGCGTCGCCTGCGTTCGATATACCAGCGCGACGTTGACGATCGGCCGTCCGTCCCCATTCCGCAAAGGCGTATACAGCAGGCTGACGTTGAATCCGGCCGCCGTATCGCTCCCATTAATCTCCATCGGGGTTCCAGGCGGTGGCAAGCCCGGCCCTCCCGATGAATGGAATCGTGTGACGACCTGTCCTTCACCCAGGAAGCTCGCGAACGTATAAATGTCGGCGCCCAGCCCGACAGACAATTGGTCGTTCAGCCTATAGGCAAGGGTTGGCTTGATATCGAGCAGGGGCATCGCCTGACGTGTGACGGCGGTGGTAAAGGGGCTGGTATTCGGATATTCATACAGAATTCCGAACGGCGTGAGCAGGCCGATTCCAACCGAGAAGTTCTTCAGCGCGGCTACCCCTGTACTGTTTAGGTTCGCTGTCACATAAAAATTGCTCGGCAGGGGAAATGCCACAGCACCCCCGAAATCTCCGCTGGTGGTCGAGCCCGACGGGCTGGTGAACCTTGTGCTGCCGCCGAGCAATAACGTCCCGGCGCTGGTTTGAATGCCGCTCAGTTGGGTCATCCCGGCCGGGTTGAAGTACACCGCCGAGGGATCATCGGCTTGCGCGGAAAATGCTCCCCCTTGCCCCGTCGCGGACGCGCTGTGATCGAAAATCCTGAACGCGCCGGCCGAGACCACGGCGGGAAGCATCAATACCAGCAGCAGGCTCCCGAGCACTCCCAAATGCTTCACCTGGATCCTCGGCACCAGACAGTGGGGTCGGCCCATTTGGCTGGAAATCCGAGCTGCCTTGGCTGCAGGTGTCGTTGGCATGGCGAGAGCCTCCTTCAAAATCTGCGAGATAAAACCAACCGGTTGCACCGCCTTCCTTGCAGGGTTGGTCGAAACCCAAACCTTTCTCTCCTTCCATCCACAAATACCAACAAGCACCTGAACAGGCTAGAGAATTCACATTGCCGACGTGCAGTTACGATAGGGCCTATCGGCCACCTTAATCCGACCCTATACCTTCAGCCATTCATCCAATCCATTTGATTCGATTGACAGCGCAATCCATCAGAGGCGATACCTGGGGAACGGCGAACCGCGTCCTGGGCCAGGCGAAGGTGAAGATCCTATAAACCCCTGTGAGGAAAGAACATGGACACCGAAGTGGAAAGTCGCCTGGGAGTGAGCCTCCCTGTGATCGTGGATTTCCAAGGCATGTTAGTGCGAGGTGTCACGCAGGACATCGGGCTCGATTCCCTCTCCTTCGTAGCCGATTGCGCTCCACCGATCGGCACACAGGTTTCCGTGTTTTTCTACCTCAGCCGCAATGTGGCTTACATTCGATTGACGGGCCGGGTCAGCGGGGTGGCGGAGGAACTCGACGCCCCATCGACGAAGTTCCGTCTTGATATCCGGCTGTCGACGCTGGGTGAGACGGAGCGCCGGGTGTTGGAATCCGCGATTCACGAACTGGACCGGTATCTACGGAGTCTCGACATACCGCAGGGTGCCGCGCGCGCGGCGGCCCGCGACGAACTGGTCACCGCAAACCCTCGTTCAATCCTGTCTCTATTCGTCACGGATAACCCCTACAACCTCCCGTACCGATCGTCGGTCAGCAGGGATCGTGCTCCCGGCCTCACTCTCCCGGAGACTGGTCATCCCTCCAGTCTGGCGGAGCAGCACCAGACAGATCCCCTCCCGACATCGATGGTTTTAACACCCTCCTCGGCGGGCTTTTCCATGGAACTGGTGTGGCAAGCCTGCGGGCTATTCGCCCAAGTTCTCCGTGACCTGGTCATCCGGTTCCTGCCCGGCCCGCTTGCGCGGCTCTTCGTGACGCCGATTTCGTTTGCCTTCATCGGCCACCCACGGACATTGGACGACGTTCCGAGAAAGTTCCCGTTCGCCCGGTTTCTACCCCGCCACATGGTGGAACGGTGGTTTCGGTACCAATGGCCGTTTGTGGCCTCCTATATTACCGGTCTGACGACCGCGGACGGCACTCCCACAACCGGCGCGATGCTGATTTCTCCCTTGACCACCGAGCAAATGCTTCGCAACCCCGGGCTCGCCCGACAACGTGTGCTGGAGACCGTTCGATTGGCCGAAAAGATGGGGGCGACGATTGCGGGACTCGGAGCATTCACGTCGATCGTGACAAAGGACGGCCGAGATCTCGATGGGAAAGTTCGACTTGGGCTGACAACGGGGAATCCCCACTCCGCCGCGATCGCTGTCCAGAATGTCCTCCACGCCGCCGCCCTGACGAATCTCAGCCTCCCACATGCCACCGCCGCGGTCGTGGGAGGCGCCGGGTCGGTCGGATCGGCCTGCGCAAAAATGCTTGCGCGGCTCGTCGCAAATCTCCTTATCGTTGACATCAAAAAGGATGTCCTCCAGAATCTGGTCACACAATTGGCAGAGCAATCCGCATTCGTGCAAGGCACGGCGGAACTGGATCGAGTGCGGGACGCAGACATCGTCATTGTCGCAACCAACAATCCCCACATTCTTCTCACCGCCTGTCACTTGAAACCGGGGGCGATCGTGATCGATGCCGCCCAACCGAAGAATGTGTCGGAGGAAATTCCGCGCCAGCGTTCCGACGTCGTTGTCATCGAATCCGCCGTGGTCCAAACGCCCGATATTCATGTGAACTTCGACCTCGATCTCGCTCCGGGTGAAGCATTGGGATGCCTGTCCGAGACCATGATTCTGACCGCCATTGGATGGACCGGGCATTACTCGCTCGGCAAAGCCGACCCGTCGCAGGCCGCACACATCATCTCCGCGGGTCGCGCGCTGGGATTCCGTCTCGCCCGCTTTCGAAATTCCTGCGGCTACGTCACAGACGATCACCTGCTCCGCGTCTCCCAAGTTCGCGCAACCTAGGATCCTATGACCGCTGGTGCAAGTTACGAGCTGAATGTCCACGCCGTACCCATGTTGCTCATGGGGATCGTCGCGCTCGGACTGGGAGCCCTGGTATTCCGGTCGAATAGAGATTCTTCCGCGCACCGGCATTTCTTCATTCTCTGCACCGCTATCGCGTTGTGGCTGGGAGCGACCAGCGTCGGCCTTTGCGCCACGACACCCGACAGAGCGCTGGCCTGGTTTAGATTCGACAATGTCGGCGTCATGTATATCTCCGTTGCGTTCTATTCGTTCTCCGCCGAATTTCTCCGCCTCCGTCGTTCCCGCTCGATCCGGCTCGGGTATGGGCTGGCCACGCTCCTGGCGGCGACCGTTCTGCTGAGTTCCGACTTCGTCACGAGCGTGCACCGGTACTGGTGGGGCTATTATCCGCAGTGGGGGCCGGCCAGCTGGCCTTTCTTCGTCCTGTTTTTTTCCTATATGGCGGTCGCCTTCGCCGACTACCTTCGCGCCTACCGCGCGGCGGCGACACCGATCAAGCGCCAGCAAATCAAGTTCGTCCTTACGGCGTTCGTCATCGCGTACCTCGGCTCCGTCGATTTTCTCCCGGTGTTCGGGTACGAGTTCTATCCCTTCGGCTATGTCCCGATTTTTCTCCTGGTCGTTGTCGTCACGACCGCCATTCTTCGGTATCAACTCCTCGACTCGTCCCAGCTCGTATCCATGAGCGCACCCTACCTGCCGCTGGTTCCGTTCACGCTCCTCGTGTTCTTCCTTGCCGACCGACTTCAGGATTTCTCACCGACGGTGTCGGCCGGAACCCTGGTCGGCGTTACAGTTCTCTTCGCGATCCTCTATGTCATTGTTCAGCCTCGGCTTCAATCCTCTCTTAATAAGCTCCTGTTCCCCGGACGGCATGACGCGTACAACACCTTGACGCACTTCACCCACACCATGGTCATGAATCTGGACCTGGCCAGTTTGCAGGCCGAAATCATCCGTACCCTGCAAACCGTCATGGGCATCGATAAGATTTCGGTCTTTCTCTTTGAAAAAGAGCAAGGGCGCTACCTGTCGAGGGCTTCGCACGGGCTCGAAGAAGGCCGGGCCGATACCGTCCAGCTTTCAGGCGACGACCCCTTCACCGACCTCCTGTTGAAGCGGGACCGTCCGCTCGTCAAAGAAGAATTCCAACAGGGATTCGCGGAACAGGAACCGCGGGATACTGCCGCTCTCGTAGAAACGCTAACGAAAATGGACGCCGAGGTATGCCTTCCTCTCGTCAACAAGGCGAGACTGATCGGATTTGTGAACCTCGGGCACAAGCCCTATCTGGGATTCTATTCGGCGGACGAGCTGAACCTTCTCGGCTCTCTGGCCAATAACGCGGCCATCGCACTCGACAATGCCATGTTGTACGAGGAATGGAAGCGCTCGCAACTTCTGATTCGCCGCGCCGACCGCCTCCGCTCCTTGGAAACCATCGCGGGAGGGTTTGCCCATGAAGTGCGAAACCCTCTGACATCGATCAAGACGTTTGTTCAATTGGCACCGTCGCGACGGGATGACTCTGAGTTCATGGACCATTTCGGCTCGGTGGTCGCCGATGATCTTGCACGCATCGAGCGTCTCATCGAAGAGATTCTGGACTACGCCCGCTATATGAAACCCAAGTTCTCCTTGGAATCGATCAACG
>DCZO01000008.1 GCA_002331335.1 Nitrospira sp. UBA2082
CGAGATGATTATCGGGAGTCGTTCCTCACGCCTGATCCCGAATGAGCTGGCCGTCTGTCGCCCTCATTCTGTATTCGACGCCAATCACCGCCCCATAGCCGGCTGACACTCAAGATCGATCGGGTTCTCACCGATAGAGATTCTGATCCCAGTTCAGGATACGCCTATGTCTTCGTCGGACACCGCTACAGACTCGGCCTTGCTCGGCTCTATCCGCTCGCGTCTCCACCGGAACCTCCAACCGCTCTTCGATGAATCAAGCCGGTGCCTACCCATCTTACAGTCCACCTGCCGGCACATCCTGAACGACATGGGCCCTCATGCCAGTCCCGCAAAGCTGGCCCAGGTGATCAGCCGAGATCACGGGTTGACATGCAAAGTACTGCAAGTGGCGAACTGCATCGCCTATAGCCCCCAACAAACGATCGTCTCGGTATCTCATGCTGTCAGCTGGCTCGGGCTTGATACTGTTCGATCCCTCGTGGCTGCCGCGCATCTCGTCGAACAGTTGCAACATTGGCCGATTCGCCAGAAAGAGTTCCAAACCCTGATCGCCAAGTCTCTCATCTCCGCAACCTGTGCGAGCGAACTGGCCACAGCCATGGACCATCCGCAGCCGGGTCAATTGTTTACCGCCACGCTGTTGTACTCCATTGGAGACTTGGCCATTGCCTACCAAGATCCTGATCTGTTTCTTGCCCTCCAAACCAGTGCCCGGAAAACCACACGCCCGGAGGACGCCCTACCTGATGAAATTCGCCTCATCGGCGTGCCTCGGCTAACTCTGGCCCAGGCCTTGGCCCAAATGTGGAAATTGCCGCATGATCTGGTCAGGCTCTTTGGGAGTCCAGGGGAATTACCACAAGGACGTTGGCAAAGCGACTTCCAGACTTACCGGGGTATTATCCTCGGTTCCACCAGACTGGTCCACGTCACAATGGGCGCTGCCTCCCTGACTGCCATTGGAGAAGCCAAAAAGACGCTGTTATTGGGAAGCGGGTTGGCTCAGGGCCTCTTTGGGGATGTGATGATTCGTGCCATGGACCGGGGACGCCAACTCGTTCGATCAATGGGGTTGGCGCTCGACACCTCCGACGAAGCCATGGTCCCGTCAACCGAGCACGACACGATCGAGCCGATCACACCCCCGCCCCCCAACCAGACAGGCAGGAAGCAACAGTCGCGCGCGCCACATGAGTGTGCTGTCCCAGAAGACACGCCGGCAGCGCCTATTCGAATGAAACCCCTTGAAACACTCCAAGCCTTTCAGGACTCGCTGCAGGAAGCCAAGGATCTCAACAGCCTGTTGAGAACCTTTGCCACCTCCTTACACCGGGATGCCGGTTTTGACCGGGTCGGCTTGTCCATTCTGAACTCCAACGATAGTGATCTCCTGATCGGACGGCTCGTGCTTGGCGCGGCTCCACTCGCACCGTATCTCCAAGCCATCTCGGGTTCACTCAGTCGAGAGCACCAGTTTTTTCTCACGGTGCTCAAACGGACCGATCCACTCCATATCCAGGATTTTTCTGGCCTCATGGCTGAAACCATCAAACCAGAGTTTACCGAGATCTGGGATCCGACGTCGGCGATCCTCGCGTCATTGCGAGTCGGCGTCAAGCCTATCGGACTTGTCTATTGCGACCGGGGAGTGAGTCGTCAGCCGGTGGGTGCTCAGGACTACCAGGTCTTTCAGTTATTCTTCCTGCAAACGACATTAGGGCTGAATCGACTGGCCGGCATCCTCTAGTGATTTCTCCCCGAACGGCAGGATTTTACGGATAGGATAAGATAGTCCGCTGCATTCCCGAAGCGGCCCGCACACTGACTCGGCGAGCCTCCTCTTCTCACCGACGGCGGCGACGAAATCGCGACCAGGGAGTCGCACGCATGCGTCTGTCTCAGATGATGCTCTGAATGGTTACGCAGCCATCGCGTGGGGATAGATCAGTGTCAGGGTGTCTTGCAGCTGGGCACGCACCTCGGAGAGCACAGCCGGAAGATCGGCCTGGACAAACTGTGTGGCGGTGACGGCATGGGGGTCGAACGACAGGCCCTCCTGGCTGCCGCTCGAATCGAGTGCTTCGTGATCAGCGACGACGCCGGCCAGATGGACGATGGACGCGTGGAGAGTGAATGCTCCGGCTTCGCCTGGGCGCAGTTGGTACCGGACCGCCTGTTCAATCTGCTCCGGCATACCCCAGGAGTGGATCAATTCGGCGCCTACCTCAGCAAAGTCGCATCCGATACTGGCCTGCTCGACCTCAGCAAGAAGGGCATTGAGATATCCCGCTTCGACCAGCGCAGACTGGGCTCTTTTCGGAACGGTCTGATAGAGAACCAAATGGCCGATGTCGCGCAGGAGGCCTTCAATGAAGAAGCGCTCGCTGTCCTCGATACCACACGATCTGGCGATTCGTCCAGCCAGCAAGGCACAGAGCACGCTGTTTCGCCAGAACGCGGGCATGTCCATGAGTTGCATTGTCATGCCAGAGAAGGTCCGGCCGACGGTGGTTGCCGTGACGAGATCGTTGACCGACTGCATGCCGAGCAGATTGACGGCACGCGTGATCGTATCGACCTGTTTGGCGAACCCATATATAGGACTGTTGACGATACGGAGCAATCTGGCCGAGATGGCCGGATCCAACTTGATGGCATCAGCAAGATCGTCCATGGTTGAGTCGTGGTTGTCCACCACGTCTCGAACACGAAAGTATACATCCGGCAATGTAAAAGTAGCGCTGCAGGACCGGACCAGTTCGTGCGCCGATGGCATGGGGGATCATCCTCCCAAGTTGTGCTCGTGGTAGCTAGGCCTCCACTGTCTCTATCGGTCACCACGGGCAAAACTGTAGCGCGACCGCTGTCGAGAGAGAACTGGCCTCTCCCCAGCCATGCCAATCCGATACGTGACAGGAGAGTTCGGGTGAGTTCAGGCAGGCGTTACTGTGTGCGGCTGATCACTTGGCCGCGCTTTTCGTCCAGCTCGGCCCAGCGAGTGTAGAGCCGTTCGACATCAACCTGGGCGGCAAGGAGTGCGGCATACCGTTCTTGGAGCTCAGCGGCGGACGAGGCGATAGCCGGATCGTTCGCGGCAGCTTGGCAGGCGGTGACCTGTTTTTCGGCCTTCAGGATTGCGGCCTCGATCTGATCCCATTCTTTTTGCTCCTTGTACGACAGGCCTTTTCGCTTGGACGATCCCGTCGGCATAGCGCTCTCTTTTGAACCCTGCGGTCGTTTGTCCTCTGCCGCCTTTCGCTCCTGCGCCGCCTCCCATTGGGCATAGTCGGCAAACCACTCGGCATGGCCTGTACCGTCCAGCGCCAGCAGTTTGGTCGAGACGCGGTCCAAGAGCCAGCGATCGTGCGTGACAAGCACGAGCGCTCCGGGAAATTCCACCAGGCTCTCTTCCAGCACATCGAGGGTCGGAATGTCGAGATCGTTCGTCGGCTCGTCCAGGATCAAGAGATCCGCCGGCTGAAGCATCAGCCTGGCAATCAGCAGCCGGGCCTGCTCGCCCCCGGAGAGGCGTGAAACCGGCAGATCCAGTTGCTCCGGTTTGAAGAGAAACCGCTTGGCCCACGAGGCAAGATGAACGGACCGGTCTCGATAGACGACCGTATCGCCGCCGGCCGGCGCGAAGGCTCGCCGCAACGAGGCTTGCTGGTCCAACGATTCCCGATGTTGTTCGAAGGCCACCACCCGTAACCCATCGGCTCGGGTCAGTGTGCCGCAATCCAGCTCCAACGTCCCGGCCAAGAGTTTCAGAAGCGTGGATTTCCCGCTGCCATTCGGCCCCAGCAGACCAATCCGTTCGCCAGGCCCTACCATGAGATCGAGATTCGTCACGATCGGTGTCCCGCCAAGTGATTTCCCCATGCCTTTCGCAACCAACAGTTGTTTTGATTTCCTCCCGGAGGCCGTAAAGTCAATGCCCGCCGACGTGGTCTGCTGTCGCGACTCGATCTCGTGCAGTTCATCGATAAGCCTCCCTGCCGAATCGATCCTCGCCTTGGCCTTGGTGGTTCTGGCTTTGGGGCCTCGCCGAAGCCATTCGACCTCCCGCCGTACCCGATTGGCGAGTGAGGCCTGATAGTCGGCCTGCGCCTGCCACGCGGCATCCCGCTGTTCGAGAAACTCGCTGTACCGGCCGGTGGCTTGGAAGACACCGGTGGCGTATTGGCGGTTCAATTCCCAGATCCGCGTGGTGACCGACTCCAAGAATCGACGGTCGTGGCTGATGACAATGAATGCGTGAGGTTCGGCTTTCAGTAGGCCTTCGAGCCAGAGGATACCTTCGACGTCAAGATGGTTGGTCGGTTCGTCCAGAAGCAGGATATCCGGTTCCAGCATCAACGATCGTGCGATCGCCAGCCGTTTCTTCCAGCCGCCCGACAGGGTCGCCACTGTCTGGTCGGCACGGGCAAACGCTCCGAGGCTGAGCGCTTTGGCGATTTGCCCGCCTTGCTCATGCGGGTCCAGCCCCTCGTCCAGTAGAACTTGGGCCAGCGCCTCCTCGACCGAGTGCCGCTGGTCAAACAAGGGTTCTTGCGGCACATACCCGATGCGGATCTGCCGTCGAACAGCCCTGGTGCCCTTGTCCGGTTCGTCGAGGCCCGCCAGAATCTTGAGCAATGTGGATTTTCCGGAGCCATTGGGGCCGATGAGTCCGACATGATCGCCCTCGCACAGTCCGAGCGATAGGTCGGTGAACAAGGGTTTCACCCCGTAGCTTTTCCCCAAGGCCTCGCAACTGAGCAACAGGATCGGCGGCATGATCGGTGACACGCAGTGTAGCCGATCGGGAGGATCAAACGGGGAATTTTCTTCCTCAACTGACGGTCACCCCGGTGTGAGCGTACTCCGCAAGAGTGACTTCCGCTCCGAAGAGCGGCCCCCCCTGACTTCCTGGGCCGGCACGTGTACCGACTGTTCAGGCTGCTTGGGCCTGGCATAGTTGCGCAATCTGCTGTTGTACGATCGGGCGCACGCTGGTAAAGGACACCCCGAATTCCTTGGGACCGATCCATCGCACCGTTGCCCCTTCGATGACGAAGGCCGTGGTGGAATTCTGGGGGAAGATGCAACATTGCAAATCCGCACCGACGGGAAACGCCGTGCTGCTCACCACGCGACACCCCCACGGAGACAAGTCCCGCAGTTCTCCTTTGCCACCCACTGTCCGACCTTTCACCGTAAAGTAGCTATCCAGCCGAACCGGCACGCGAACATGTCGACGGTGCTCAACCGTCTGTTTTCTGAACCCTGGTTGAACCCGACCACTCGCAGGGCCCCCTGGCCGAGCACAGGCCTTCATGGAGCTACGGACAGTCGTGTGATCGGTCCGCTGCCTCCGATCGTTCTTTGCGCTTTCAGTTTGTCCGCTCCACCATTGTCCCGTCTGTTCAAGGAGGGCCGCCATCTGAGGTTTCAGCGTTGCGGTCATCCATGCCTGCCACGAACCCGAAGACTGGGGAACCGGGCCGCGCTTGCCCGAACTCAAGTGTTTGATCCTCCGTGCCACATCCTGAAACCCGGGATCCTCTTTTCTCACTCGACCGTATGCCTCCAGACTTTCCGCATACCGCCCTAACAACTCCAGCGTCCGGCCCAAATGATAGAAAATGTGCCGTCGTTCGTCCGGCGATAACGCAGGATCAGCGGCGGCTTTGCGGAATGCCGTAATCGCGTCTTCATGGTGCCCCTCCGCCTTCAGGCAGAGGGCAATCTGCACATGTGCTTTTCCGGTATACGACGGGCTCAGCGCGGCTTTTTGAAAATTCTCGATCGCTGATTGGAACATCCGCATTTGCTTCATCAGTAGCCCGCGCTCGTAACATGCCCCGGCAGCTATTTGTGAGTGCATCTCAGATCCTCCGTTCTCAAGTCATCCGGACGCTTTGATTGCCGGGTCCTGTACGAGCAAGAACGACGCCTTGACAAATTTCGACACAACCTCACTATTTCAATAACTTACAAGGCCTAAGAAGGCCAGACAGAAGGGGAAACCAGAACAGAACGGACTGATTCGTACACGATGCGTTCAGATTAAGCTGGGGGGCTAGTTCGGCAGTGTATTAGGCAGAATTCTGATCCTCGAATGCGCGGAGTAGGTCCGCCACGGACAGGACACCAATGATGGTGCCGTCAGCAGTCACGGGCAGATGCCGGATACCCTGTTTCTTCATGATCGACATCGCCGCCGATAAGGGCTCGTCTTCTTCGATAGTCACGATGGATCGACTCATGCAGCTCGAAACGGTTGCGGTGTTGGGATCAAGCCCTTTTGCCACGGCTTTCCGGCTCAGATCCGAGTCCGTGATGATCCCGATATACCGTGAGCCATCATCGACAATCAGCGAGCCGACTTTATGTTTTTGCAACTGCTGACCGGCCTGCTTAATTGTCGCGCCCCGGTGGATGCTCCGCACCTCGTGCGACATATAATCTCCCACGAGCGCCTGCCCGATCCCCTTGTTCTGCCTTGTCGCCTGTACTCGGCGACGCAATTCGAGGTCGGCCAAGCAACTCTCCAGCACCTGACGCCGCTGCTGAAGGCTTTCCCGTTCCACATTGTGTGTTCCGCTCTCCTGCGCTTCTTCCGGCAAAAGTGCGGACTCTGCGGTCTTCGCAAGAAAGTACGCCTCCGATTCATCGGAAGCGGCACCGAATACCTGGCTGATCAGTTCTTCAGCCGCCTCGTCGAAATCTTCTAAAGAAACCGGTCCCCGCCTCCTCGAGAGGAATGGTTGGAACTTGATCAATTGCTGTTTGAACCGTTCAACATAGCGGTCGAGAATGTCGCTCCGCGTCAATCCGGTGCGAACCCGTTTCGCCATCGTTCCTCCCAGGCTATGGCCACGAGGATACCGCAAGTCCTAACCTCGGGCCTGATCTTTCCTCACTCAGGCCATCCGCCTTCCCGCTAGACGTCGTAATACAGAAAGAATTCGTAGGGATGCGGGCGGAGACGCATCGGGTCGATTTCCTTGTTCCGTTTGTAATCGATCCAGGCGTCGATCAAATCCTGTGTAAACACTTCCCCCTTAAGCAGGAACTGATGGTCTTTTTCCAGATGGTCAATCGCGTCGTTGAGACTCCCTGGCATGGTTGGAATGTTGGCGGCTTCCTTCGGATCAAGATCGTACAAATCTTTTTCGGCCGGCTCGCCCGGATTAATCTTGTTTTGGATGCCATCCAGTCCGGCCATGAGCATCGCGGCAAAGGCCAAATAGGGATTGCAGGCGGGATCGGGAAACCGTACTTCGATCCGTTTGGCTTTGGGGCTCGGTGAATACATGGGGATGCGGATCCCTGCTGACCGGTTTCGGCTGGAATAGGCCAGTAGGACCGGAGCTTCGAACCCCGGCGTGATGCGTTTGTACGAATTCGTCGTCGGATTCGTGAACGCCGCCAGCGCGGGGGCATGCTTCAGAATGCCCCCGATGTAATACAAACACATCTGGGACACCCCGGCATAATCCTTTCCGGCGAACAACGGTTTCCCGTCTTTCCAGATGCTTTGGTGCGTATGCATCCCCGACCCTGCGTCGCCGAAGAGCGGCTTGGGCATGAATGTCACAGACTTGCCGTGGCGACGGGCGACGTTCTTGACGATGTACTTATACATCATCATCTTGTCAGCCGTCTTGACCAGGGTATCGAACCGGATATCGATCTCAGCCTGGCCGGCCGTCGCCGTCTCATGATGATGTTTTTCGACCGCGATGCCGACCTTCTCCATCTCGAGCACCATTTCACTGCGGATGTCCTGCTGAGTGTCGGCAGGTGCCACTGGGAAATACCCCAGCTTATGGCGGATCTTCCCCCCCAGGTTGAATCCCTCTTGCCCCATGTTCCACGCGCCTTCCTCCGAGTCGAGGAAATAGTAGCCGCTGTGGCTGGTCTGATCATACCGGGCATGGTCGAAGATGAAGAATTCCGCCTCCGGTCCCCAAAAGGATGTGTCGCCGATCTTAGTGCTCTGCAGATACTTCTCGGCCTTCTGCGCGATAAACCGGGGGTCGCGTTCATAGGTCTCGCGAGAGATAGGATCCACCACATTGCCAATCAGGCTGAGCGTCGGAACCGCCGTGAATGGGTCCAGACAGGCTGTCACCGGATCCGGCACCATCAGCAAATCGCTGTTGTTAATGGCCTTCCACCCCCGAATGGACGACCCATCAAGACCTGAACCGTCTTTGAACAGATCTTCGGACAGTTCGCTGACAGGGATGGTCATGTGCTGCCAGACACCCGGCAAATCCACAAACTTCAGGTCCACCAATTGAACCTTGTGTTTCTTGGCGAACTCCAATACCTCACGCACGTTCATCCGCTCCTCCTTTACAGAGATCCTTCACCGTGATCTGCCGGTCTCATGAGCGAGGCCACGTTCATCCTAAACCTGCCATCACAACGCTGCGTCTCCGGTTTCCCCCGTCCTAATCCGCACGGCATCGGCGAGGTCGCGAACAAATATTTTCCCGTCCCCAATGCTGCCTGTCTTGGCTGCCCGTATGATCGCCTCAATCACGCGCGGAACGGCTTCGTCGGCAACAGCCACCTCAATTTTGACTTTCGGGACAAATTCGATGGTATATTCCTGCCCCCGATACGTTTCTTTGTGTCCCTTCTGCCGCCCAAACCCTTTGACGTCCGACACGGTCATGCCCTGTACGCCTATTTCCAATAAGGCGTCTTTCACTTCCTCAAGCTTGAAGGGTTTGACGACCGCTTCCACCAGTTTCATCTTTCCCGCTCCTTCGCTTGATCGGTCAGTCGGCAGATCCTAATGACACCGCGTAAACGTAAGCTATGAATTTGTCTACACAAACACCTTCCCCCCCCCCCGCTCATAGCCTACCTTGCGAATAGCTCGCATACCTCAAGAGCGGCGCGCGATAATTCCGATACTGGACTCCGACAATGAGTGGGGCCCCATCATAGCTTAATCCTCCCGTTCGGCACAACGCCGAAAAGCGTGTTTTGCGCGACGGACGATTATAAGGGAATGTCTAAAGTGGATACCTAACTGATGGTCAAGGAACGGGGCTACGAGCTGCGATAGCCGTTCGTGATCGGCATACGCCGATCCTTCCCGAGGCCACGATGGGTAATCTTGATACCCACTGGGGCTTGTCTCCGTTTGTATTCGCTCCGATCGACCAGACCTACCACCTGAACAACTGTGCCGCGATCAAACCCGAGGGCAATGATTTCCTCAATCGACCGGTCTTCTTCGACGTAGGCTTTCAAAATGGGATCCAGGACCGGATAGGGAGGCAGACTGTCTTCGTCTTTCTGATTCGGCTTCAGCTCCGCCGTCGGTGGACGGTCGATGACGCGCTTCGGAATCACCGCCGTGGGGGGGTGCCGGTTCCGCAGATTGGCCAATTCGTATACCATGGTTTTCGGCACATCCTTGATCACCGCGAATCCCCCGGCCATGTCGCCGTACAGCGTGGCATAGCCCACGCTCATCTCGCTCTTGTTTCCCGTCGTCAGCACCAGATGGCCGAATTTGTTCGACACGGCCATGAGAATGTTGCCCCGAATCCTGGCCTGGAGATTCTCCTCTGTCGTATCAGTCGGTCTTCCTTCGAAGGTCGGCGCAAGCGAACGGATGTAGACATCCAACGCGGATGTAATCGCGATGGTCCGACACTCAATCGACAAGCGACGGGATAATTCGGCAACGTCTTCCTCGCTGTCCAGTGATGTGTAGGGAGAGGGCATGAAGATGCCGAGCACATTTGCACCGCCGAGCGCATCCGCCGCGATCGCGGCGGTCAGCGCGGAATCGACCCCTCCGCTTAATCCGATGACGACTTTCTTAAACCCATTCTTGTGGACGTAATCTCTCACGCCCAGTACCAGCCCTTTATACACTTTCTCGAGTTCGCTGAGGGCCGGCTCCACGTGGGGAACAGCCCGCCTGCGCGTCCTGATCGGAGCAGCGCTCTTGACCACGACGCGCTCGATCGATTCGGACACTCGTCTGCTGAGCCTCTTGGTCCGTCCGGGAATCAGACTACTCCGTGTCACGCCTTCCACATTGAGATCCGCCACGAGCAGATCTTCTTCGAACGCCTTGGCGCGGGCGACCACTTCACCGTTCTGATCCACAATCACGCTGTTGCCGTCGAAAATCAGCTCATCCTGTCCGCCGACCGTGTTCGTATAGGTGACGATGACGCCGTTCTCCCTAGCCCGTGTGGCCAGCATCTGCTCGCGGGAGCGGCTCTTCCCGATATGAAATGGAGAGGCGTTGATATTGATGATCACCTCCGCACCAGCCATCGCTTGCACACGGGTCGGTCCTTCGGGAAACCAGATGTCTTCACAGATATTGACCCCCAGGGTCACACCACAAAGCGTGACGAGCGACAGCCTTCTGCCGGGATGGAAATACCGTCCCTCATCGAAGACCCCATAGTTCGGCAACAGCTGCTTGCAATAGGTGGCGACACAGCGCCGACCCGCCATAATCGCCGCCGCGTTGTACAGTTCATGCTGGTCCCCGCAAATCACCGAAGAGGCCAAGATTGATTGTTTCAATGCTGAGCCTTGCCCTACGTAACCCACCACGGCCACGATGTCGACACACTCCCGCGCCAATTCAGCCAGCGCCTGGCGATTCTCCGTGATGAATCGCGGCTTCAAGAGCAAATCTTCAGGAGGATATCCCGTCACCGCCAACTCCGGAAATGCCACCAGGTCGGCGCCGGCCTTTCGCGCCTGCTTGATCCACGACTTGATCAGCCGCGTATTCCCTGCGAGATCACCGACCGTTGGATTGATTTGTGCCAAGGCAACCCGGAACTTGCGCATCTGCAATGCCTACTTTTTCCGGACAACCGCCCTTGTTTGGAACGGCCTCCCACCTGAACTCCCCCGGTGTACAGCTTGATGCCATCGCCGAAATGACCCCTGGTCTATCGGCATCATTCGAACCCGTCCAATTCGTTCCGGCCACACGCCCACCACTTGCCCGCGAGACACTTTCTTGTCGTGGAGCATCGCTTTCCAGATTTTGGCGGACTGCCAAGGAGGCAAGCGATCAGAGAGACCGGCGGCCTGGACGACCTTCCGAATTCGTTCCACGACGCTTCGATCGCATAGTCCCAGATAGCAGGCAAGATCGGCCTCCTGAACCAGGCCAATCCCGACCGCCTCACCGTGAACGAGTGACTGATACCCGCCCAATGTTTCAAGCGCATGGCCGATCGTATGGCCGTAGTTGAGGATGCGCCTGCGGTCTGACTCCCGCTCATCCGATGCCACGACGTGAGCCTTAAGTTCGCAGGAACGCTTGACCGCAGCAGCCACGGTGGCAGATTCCCGCTTGCGCAGACCCGGCATTGTCCGTTCTAGATATGAGAAGAACTTTTCATCGGCGATGATTCCGTACTTGATGACTTCCGCAAGCCCGGCAATCCATTCCCGCATCGGTAAGGTACGGAGCGTCAATGGATCGATCCAGACCTCCTTGGGCTGATAGAACGCGCCGATGAGATTCTTCCCAAGCCGGTGATCGACTCCGGTTTTTCCACCGACACTCGAATCGGCTTGCGCGATGAGGGTCGTCGGGATCTGGATGAACGGGATACCGCGCTGATAGATCGCCGCGGCAAATCCAGCCAAATCGCCGACCACCCCTCCACCGAGCGCAAAGAGATAGGAAGAGCGCTCAAACCGGTGCCGTGCCAGCACGTCCAGGATGTGTTCGACGGTATCCAATGTCTTGGACTGTTCTCCGGGAGCCAGCACGATGGGCACCGCATCGATGCCGCTCCGCTTGAGTGTGTGCACCAACTGGTGCAGGTAGTGCTGTGCGACATTCCGGTCCGTCACAATCCCCGCTTTTCCTCTTACACCCAGCTCATCGAGCCTCGTCCCAAGCCGTCTCAACAACCCAGCCTGGATCAGGATCTTGTAACTTCGTTCATTGAGAGAGACGGGAACGATTGAGGCAGCCATCGCATTGCCTTATAAAATGAGGAGAAATGAGCTCGCTCGCGAAGAGCAGCGCCATCACGCCCCTTGTGAATGTCTGCGGCGAGTCCAAAGGGGGGGTGATCGTAGCACGGCCTCGCCTAAACTAAAAGAACCCTCTCATTCGATGTGCGGGGTGTCTCCGAAGAGTGAGTCAAACCGTGAGGCCAGTGAGAGGCTACCCAAAGACACGGGGTCTCTCGCTCATCCATCACAAACGAGGAAGGCGGTGTGGTTCAGCGTGGAACCACACCGCCTTCTTCACTGATCACGAGTGAATCAGGACAACCGGGAAACAATTACGTCTTGACAATGCTCGGCGTCAGGAAAATGAGCAACTCTTGTTTAGAGACCGACTCCGACTTGTTCTTGAACAGCCACCCTAAAACGGGAATGCGGGACATATACGGCACTCCCTGGACGTTGTTATTCTGGGTATCGACGAAGACACCACCGATCACCATGGTCTCTCCATCCCTCACAAGCACCTGAGTATTCGCCTCTCGTCGATCAATACTGGGACCGGCCGGATTGCTCCTGGCACCGACTGCATTTCGAGTCGCCCGCACACGTAACAGGATTCTCTTTGACTCTTCCTTGGGGTCACGCGAAGTGATCTGTGGCGTCACATTCAGTTCCAAGTTGGCATCAACAAACGTCGTCTGCGTACCTTGCAAAGACGTCGTTTGGAAAGGAATCGACTCACCCTGGGAAATTTTCGCCTCCCGCTTGTCCAATGTTGTGATCTTGGGGGCGGCAATGACCTTGGTTAACCCCAGCAATTCACCGGCGGAGAGACGCATGTCCAGCGCAAAATCCCCGCCGAGCTTTCCAAACGTCCAGCCGAGCGAAGGCACAGCCGGCAGGCCGCCCACCTGCGCTGGCAAGTTGACCAAGAAGTTTCGCGCGATCGTGTTGGTTCCCGTTCCCGCCACTTCTGCAAAAGGACCGGTAATATTTGACACCAGCCCAAAATCAGAGGCAGTCCGATTCCCTGCTTGGAACCCCCATTGAATCCCTAATCCTCTGGCATAGACCGTATCCGCCTGGACAATACGCGCCTCAATCTGAACCTGCGGAACTTCCAGATCGAGCCCTTCAACAAGCTGCCTAATGATGCCGAGTTTGGTCTCCGTATCCCGCACAATCAGCGCATTACTTCCCGCGCTAAATTGCATGACGCCCCGCGGGCTTAAGTTCTGACGCAAAGAGGCCATCACCTCTTGCGCCGGAAGATTCTTGATATAGAACACCCGGTCAACTAATTCCTCGGCCTTGACCTTGGCATCTTTAGCCCTTGCTTCTTCATCCTGTTGCTTTGCAAGATTTGCCAAAGTATCAATCCAGACGATGGATCCTTGGCGAATCATTCCAAGCCCATTCATCTTTAGCAGCATGTCCAGTGCTTGGTCCCACGGCACACTGACAAGCTTCATCGTGACCTTGGCTTTGACGCCTTCTCCAACCACGATATTGAATCCGCTGACTTCCGCGATCAGTCTCAGGATATTGCTGATATCCGCCTGCTGGAAATCGAGGGAGATCCGTCGCCCCACAAAACGGGTCTGCCCTACGACAACGTCATCTGCGCGATTATCTTTCTCAGGAGCAGTATTGTCTGAGACCATCTGAACTGGCTGCACTCGGAATGTGGATGGTGCAGGACTGATCATTCTGGCAGTGTTCTTCACAAGACGAGTAGCCGGTTCGAAACGAACCTTAAGCTTTTCACGGTCGGTGGCTGTTACATCGACAGCTCGTACCGGCTGGGCTGGAGGGAGAGGAGTCACTTCCTCTCGATCCGGCTTGAGCGTCACCAGGAGCGTGTCACCGTCCTCCTTGATGGAATAGACCGGGCGATCAGTCAAGTCGAACACGAGCCGAGCTTTGTCGGCATGGTGCCCCACTCGAATCTTTTTCAGCAAACCATGGTGCCCGTGAATGACAGATTGGCCAAGCGCCGAGGATACCGCCGGCAGATCGACAACGAGACGGGTATCATCCACCAACCAAGCCGCAGGAAATAACTTGCCGTCACCGACGATGGCCACGGTGATCTGGTCTTCCTCGGGACGTAATTCGATGTGAGTCACTGATTGGGCTGGCAACGCACGTGCAGCGTTTTCCGTATGCGCAAGGTTTCCTTCCACCCGAGACTGATTCACCCCTTGCTGATCCTTAGTGACAAGCGGCATTGCACCGGCCTGCACGCCTAGGACAATCAGTACAAGCCCGAAGGCTCCTAACAAACGCGTGGTCATCATCCAGCCATCTGCTCTGGGTCGTAGTGGTTTCATTCTGAGCCTTCTTTCGGATGGAGGAGCTTGACGTGCTCACGCTCCTGCTTCTTGCCATACACATCGGTGAACCGTTCTTGCACGATGATGCCTCGCTCTGTGACTGCACTGACAACGCCATTATTCTGTCCAACCCTTGTACCCCGCCTGACAGTATACCCATGCCCCTCGGGGGTCTGAACCATGGCCGTATACCCATAGGCTCCCCACACGATGGCGATCAGATTGAGCTCGGTCAAGGTGACGCGCTGGAGTGGAGGAAGATTCTCATCAATCTTGCCAGGCTGGAGGTCCAGAATCACAGGAGCAAAGGGGTCTCGACGGCCTGAAGGATCGTACCCTGACCCAACCATGCCATCGATGGGCGGCACCATGGCCGGGAGCTGCGCCACCGCACCGGACGAGAGCGCATCAGGTGCAGGCTGGATCGTTCGCGGGCTATCCGGTATGGCTGGCGCCTTGATAGATTCCTGTCTCATCGAACCGATCTGCGCTTGAGCGAGAAGAGTATTGTCCTGCGCACACCCGATCTCCGGACCCACGAGCAACAGAAGAGCCGCTACGCCTCCCTGAACGAGGAATCGATTTCTCATTGATGGTTCCGAGTTATGGTTTAGCATCCCTCTGCTAGCCCCTTACTTACCTGGTTGTAGCGGTTGAACAGGCGCACCAGGCTTGGCAGCTACCGCCGGCTTTTCTTGCGGAGCTGCGTACGCAATAAGATCAAATGTCGTTTGCGATACAATCCGCCCCTGATCGACTTTTGGAGACCCCATTCTCAACCCAGACACGGTGACGATTCTCGGGAGTCGGTTGATACGATCGAAAAACAAGGCGGCCGTGTGATAGACGCCTGACACCTCCACGTTGACGGGCATCCTGACAAACAGTTTCGACGCATCTTCAGATGGTGCCCCAGGCTTCCACAACCGGATATCCAGCCCCAGTCGAACTCCAAGGTCTGACACTTGTTTCAACAGCATGATCGCTTCTTCTTCAGGGGGGAGACGTTCCTTCTTCTTCGCCAACTCGACTTCGAGCTGCTTGCTCGCAGCCATTAACTCATCAAGATGTTTCACCTTGATGCTCAGTGTCTGAATCTCATTTTCCAGTTGACCATTCCCGGCCTGAAGCGTCGCAATTTCCCCCGATTTCGGCTCCGCAATGTAGAAGTAGAACCCGGCAACGATGCTTCCCACCATGAGAAACAGCAGCGCGGCCTTCTGGGGGGCGGGAACATTACGAAGCGCGTCAAGGTTAGCCGACGGCAATTCCATGCTCACCCCTTCAGACGGAACATCAGTCGAAATTGATATACATTGATCTTGTTTTCGACCGCCGCCTTGCTTTCCTGAAGATTGATTCCGGTGAAATATTCCGTCCGACGTAAATTGTTCGCAAACTCCACAACGTCATCATTTGTGAGCGCTCTGCCCTCCAGCTCTATTGAGTCGCCGGCCATACCCAGCTTGGTCAACCATAGCTTAAGGGGCTCGATACTCTGGCTCACGTGATCAAGCACTTTGACTGGTCCAGTCCTCGACTGTTCGAGCTGATCAATGATCCGATTCTTGTCCTCGAGCAATTTCTTCTTTTGTTCGAAGTCCTGTACTTGCTTGACCTGCTCTTTCAACTGGGCGATCTGTTTTTCTTTGGTTTGCTTCTCCTCTTGCAGTGTTTCGATTTCGCTATCAAGCGCGGCTGAGTACCACCAGCATCCCGCCACCGTGATCGCCAAGACCCCCACACCGAGCAACACTTGTGCTCGCACGTCATATTGTGGCTTCGCCTTCTTCGCTTTCGGCCCGACGGAGAGAAGATTGATGCGAATCATCGGTCACCCACTGCTCTCAACGCCAACCCAACGCCGACAGCCGCAGAAGACCCACACTCGGCGAGCATATCGGGGTCAACGTCGCACCCAGTCACATCCACTTCCCCAAAGGGGTCGGCCACTTCGACGGATATTTGCATCCGGTCCCCAAGCAGCTGAATCAACCCTCTTGTTTTTGCGACTCCTCCGCACACGAGGACCCGATCCAATTCAGCGTTGGCAGCGGATGTCTTGAAATAATCCACCGTCCTGGCGACCTCAGAGGCGACCTCCCCATTCACGTTGTTGATGACGCTGGCCATCGCGCCGGAGCTGGAGTCGCCCGAGAGCTTCTTCTTGCTTTCTTCCGCCTCCTCATATGACATGCCCATTTCTCGCTGAATCGCCTCCGTGTACCGATTCCCTCCCAGAGGAATGTCCCGCGTGAACAGTGAGGACCCGCCCCGGATAATGTTCACATTCATCACACTGGCTCCGATATTGACCAGAGCCGTGGTTTCTTCCTGTGTCATTGGATAATTGATGGCATGCATGTTTTCGACGGCAAATGCGTCGACATCCATGACCATCGGTACCAGACCCGCCCCTTTCACTAACTCTGTCAGCTCGTTTATCTTGTCCTTCTTCGCGGCAACCAATATGATCGACATCTCTCCCTGGTTGTCCTCTGATGCCGTCGCTGGCAACACGTGAAAATCGATATTCACTTCGTTGATATCGAACGGAATGTACTGCTCGGCGGCCAGTTTCACTTGACCTTCCAATTCTTCGTCCGGCATCGGAGGCAGGCTGATTTTCTTCACAATCACGGCATGACCGGAGATTGAGATTGCAACCTGCTTGTTTTTGACCTTGGTCTCATCGAATAGTTCGCGAATGGCCGATACGACACGTCCTTCGTCCATGACAGTACCGTCCACAATGACTTCCGGCTCAAGCGGCTTATATCCAAATTTCTGAAGGAAATATCGTCCCTTGCTTTCCTTCACTTGCACCAGCTTGATCGCACTCGATCCGATGTCAAGCCCTACTAACTGACGGCGAGGCGTCAAGTATGAAATCAGGTCGGTTTCAAATACGTTTTTAAACGAGCTCAATAATGGCATGACCGTCACCCTACACCACAATCCTTCGGACGCGAATAAGTTTCTCGATTTCTGACACGTTGCTTTTTGTATCCTGCCTCCAGCTTCTCCATTCCCGAGGAGACCCCGTGATTCATTTCTCGCGTTCCCGGCAAGAGCGTGTCGCCCATAAGCTGCCCGACAGCCGACTGCTCTTGCGCGACATGAGGCCCGCTTGCTTTGAACACTGCATCAGGTGTTATACGTGAATAATGTAACTTAAGAAGTCCATTTTTGTAGTGCACACTGGCAAGTATAGTCAATATGGTCTGTCTGTCAAGAAAACCGGAAGAAACCAAATTGCTGGCGTCGGCTCAACAAAGGAAGGATGCTCGCGGGCTATGATTTCTGGATGTCTCGATGCTTGAGGGCAACTTTGTAGCCGATGGCCGCGAGGCTTTCCTGCAGGCGGCCGGCCACGGCAACGGAACGGTGGCGGCCTCCAGTACAGCCGATGGCAATGGTCAGGTAGCTGCGAGGCTCACGTTCAAACAACGGAATGAGAAACTGCAACAGTCTCTCGAGATGCTCAATGAGGACGACGGCATTGGGGTCCGTAAGGACGAAAGAACGTACGCGCGGATCCTCCCCTGACAGAGACTTCAGGTCTGGCACGAAGTAAGGATTTTTGAGAAACCGCACGTCAAAGAGCAGATCAATTTCATAGGGGATTCCGAACTTGTAGCCGAACGTCAACAGCGATATGGTCAGCTTCTTCTCGCTCTGACCTTGCCGAAACTGCGTTGCAAGAAGATCTCGCAACTCATGCACGGTTAAATCGGACGTGTCGATCACGCGGTCGGCGTGTCGCCGGAGTTCCGCCAGCCGTTCCTTCTCGAATCTCACACCTTCTGATACGGGCAACTGGGGCATCACCGGATGCGGCCGTCTGGACTCAGAAAACCGCCTGAGGAGCACTTCTTCGCGTGCCTCAAAAAACAGCAGCTGAACAGAGTGGCCGAGCGCTTTGACCCGTTCCAGAATGCCGACGAGATCAGAAAAAAACACTCGCTCTCGAATGTCAATTCCCAACGCCACGTTGGTAATCTCCCCCTGCTGCCGATTACAGAGATCGGCAAATGTCGGAAGAAGGGCTGGAGGAAGGTTATCGATACAGAAATAGCCTGCGTCCTCAAAGGCCTTGAGCGCGTGGGACTTTCCGGATCCAGATAGCCCGCTGACAATAACTAAATTGAGCCGCGCCTCATGACGTTCAGGCACAAACACTCCTCTACCGGTCATGCCAGGAGCAAGGATCCACGCTCTGTTTTCGGCGCCAGAGTGGCCTCAGATGCTGGAGGAGCTACGGATGCGACGTGTCTTGCCGGGTTTGTGGTTAGCCAATCGCTCCTTCCACTTTCGAAGCTGCGCATCGACCCGGTCGACGAGGGCATCAATCGTGGCATACATCTCTGAAGTCGACGTTTTCGCCTGCACCGATTTGCCGTTGACGGTTCCGATCGCTTCGGCCTTGTGCTGGAGTTTTTCTACTCCCAGGACAACCTCAAGCGACTCGACTTTCAACCCGTAGCGATCCAGCCGACCGAACCGTGTTTCGACATAGTCTTTTAGCGCAGGGGTGATGTCCATATGCCGGCCTGTAATTTTGAGCCTCATACGCGCCTCCAATCATTCGAAGAATGGCATAACCAGGCACCGTTAGAAAAAACGTTTACGCTGGCTGGCGGATGGGATGTTCTCCTCCGCTCGATACTTGGCCACCGTGCGCCTGGCGATCAAGACTTGTTGCGTCCGGAGACGGGCGGCGATTTCTTCGTCTTTCAACGGCCGCTTGGCGTCTTCCTCCGCCACCATTTTTCGGATCATTTCTCTCACGGACACAGACGAATGCATGTCCGACAGCTGATCCGCCCGCTGCAATCCCGCGTTAAAAAAGAACTTCAACTCCAACATGCCTTGCGGACAGTACATATACTTGTTGGCCGTGACCCGGCTGATGGTCGATTCGTGCATTCCAATATCTTCCGCCACCTGCTTGAGTACGAGCGGCTTGAGATATTGCACCCCATGGTCGAAAAACTGTTCTTGGAACTTGACGATGCTCGACACGACTTTGACGATGGTTTTATTGCGCTGCTCGATGCTACGAATGACCCACTGGGCAGCGCGCAACTTTTCGTCCATATAGGCCTTCGTCTCAGGTGTCCCGCCTTGGCCCGACGCCATTAGTTGCTTGTAATAGGGGCTGATCCGCATGCGAGGGAGCCCTTCGTCATTCAGCAGCACGACCCATTCCCCCTCATTCTTCACCACAAATACATCGGGAACGATGACGTAATTCTGCGTGTTCGTGTATGGCCGGCCCGGCTTCGGCTCGAGATTTTCGATAATCTTGGTGGCTTGGAACACCTCTTCCACCGTCACATTCAATGCCTTTGCGATCTTGGCGTATTGTTTCTTCTCCAGATCCTTCAGATGATGAAGAATCACACCTTCTACAACCGATCCCTTCAGCGCTCCGGGCCTGGCGCCTAGCGATCCGATCAGATTGCGGCCCAAATGCCCGAGTTGCAACACGAGACATTCGGGAAGATCCCTGGCTCCCACACCGGTTGGATCAAAGGTCTGAATGTCCCGTAGAGCCGATTCGGCATCGGCCTCTGTGAAGTCGGTCCCCGCGACGACTTCGGCCAACGGAATTCGCAGATACCCATCATCATCGAGATTGCCGATAATCAATCGGCCAAGAGTTTTCGCTCGGTCTGGCAACCCTGACAAGGACAGCTGCCAGAGAAGATGCTCTTCAAGGGAGGTCGGCTTCGCCACGGTTTGCTCGTAGGAAGGGAACTCGTCTTGAGAAGACGAAGCATATTCTGAGGCGCCGGATCGCCGGTCACTCCCGAAATACTCCTCCCACCCGGATGCGGTGAATTCTTCAGGCGATCCCCGTTCTTCCGGTGTCCCCTCCTCAGGCTGGTCTGGGCTGGTAGCGGCCGGTGCTTCCTCAGCCTTGTCTTCCGCCGCACCCGTTTCTCCCTCCTCTGCTTCCGTCTGCAATTCATCCAAGAGCGGGTTTTCCATGAGATGTTGCGCAAGACTCTGTTGCAATTCGAGGCGCGACAGCTGCAACAGCTTGATCGCTTGTTGCAACTGCGGTGTCATAATGAGCTTTTGGCTAAGTTTGAGATCCAGACGCAATTTCATGACAAAGGTCCTATTCAGCTATAACTTGAACCCTTCTCCGAGATACACCGCCCGGGCGGTCTCGCTCTTGACGATGACATCAGGAGGCCCCGATTCCAAAATCGACCCTTCGTTGATGATATAGGCGCGATCGACGATGGAAAGTGTCTCCTGTACATTGTGATCCGTAATGAGAATACCGATACCTTTGTCTTTTAATCGCGTGATAATCTGTTGAATGTCTGCCACGGCAATGGGATCGATCCCGGCGAACGGCTCGTCCAGAAGCATGAAGGACGGAGTTGTGGCCAGCGCACGAGTGATCTCCAAACGACGTCGCTCGCCACCAGAAAGCGCATAGGCCATACTTGTCCTGATATGGGACAGGTCCAGTTCTTTCAACAATGCCTCTACCTTCTGAGTCCGTTCTTCGCGAGCATACCCTAGCATTTCAAGAACCGCCAAGACATTATGTTCGACCGACAGTCGCCGGAATACCGAGGACTCCTGCGGCAAATAGCCAATCCCCCGCCGTGCCCGCTTGTACATGGGCAGATTCGTGATGGCCTCACCGTTGAAGGTAATCTGCCCTTCATCCGGTTGACACAGCCCGACCATCATGTCGAAAATCGTTGTCTTCCCTGCTCCGTTCGGACCGAGCAGCCCCACAACCTCGCCTGCCCGGACTTCAATGGCAACACCCTTGACGACTTTGCGACCGCGAAAACTCTTGACGAGCCCGCTCGCCCTGAGACATTCCGTGCGCTTGACCGCCGTCATATCAGCAATCGGATCCGCACCCGAATGAATCCCCGGCCTCATGGCGCGCCTTGGCTTTCTCCCTCGATATGAACACGAGAGTCTCCTTCCACGACACTCCGCTCCTCCGTGAGATAGATCGTGATCTGTTTCCCGCTGACGCGCGTCCCCTTTTCCCACGCAACAGGATCTCCCGTCAGAACGATCTTATCACCGTCGCTGAAGTACACCGCCTTTTGGCATGTCGCATTGCCCCCGGCATACTTGATCTGGACATGGTCAATCGCTTCAACTCGGTTCACTGAATGATTGGACAATCCCGGCGGTGGCTCATGCGGCTTGGCTGCAGAGCGCCCTTGAGACTTTGCCCCGCGTGTGGTCTTACCTGAGTTCGTCCGCCCAGCACCATTCTCTTGTCCCTCGGCATGGAACAAGACGACCATTTTATCGGAGTGCACGAGAAGCGGCCCCCTCGCGAGGACCACGGTGCCTTCAAACACCGCCTGACTGTCCTGTTTTCGAACCGTAACTTTTTTTGCCGTAATGGTGGTTGGGATGGGGGCGGTTTCTCCAGTCTTGGAAGGAAGACCCGATTCCGTCGCGTACACATCTGCTGCACTCGTTGCCAGAACGGCACTAAGAAGCAGGAAGAAAATCCACATGCACATCCTCTAAGATCTGAAACTCTTCTGAATCCATTCTTCCCAGCAACCCTCGGCCTGTGACCGTGACGCCATGACCGACAATGCGGATCAAATCGTTCGTGTGAAGCTCTTTCGTCGCATCTTTCCAGGCCACATGGTTCGTATAAATCGTGTATCCACTTTGAGTCTCGACAACCATCGGTTCACTTTGATTCGCCAGCATGAGATTTTTCGTTGCAATATCGAGGGTACCCTCTTCGCCGGACAGCGTCAGTTCTTTTCCCTGTTCTCCATAAAATGTGATGTCTACACCGGTAAGCAACGCCCGCCGCTCTCGTTCGAACACACGTGCCTCCTTGGCCTGCACATGCCATTGGATGGCATCACCTTTGGACTGGGTAAATGTAAAATCGGAAATCTTGGCATCCGCCTGTTCGATTGACCCAGGGGCAACCGATTGAGTCAGTGGGGCTGAGTCCGCGTTGATATAGAGGAGGTAGCACAGAAAGGTGGCCAATACCGCGCTCAAGGCAAGGAGTGTTCGTCTCGCAACACGCTCCCACATTTGATTACCGCTCTTTCCATCAAGCCGGAATAGGACTGGCACGATCGTAGCATGCATACATGGGCAAGTAAATGTCCTCGGCGGATCCAGAAAGCAGAACGGCCTCTCCGTGGAGACACGGAGAGGCCGTCCGGATCATCGGGGCAAAACCAATCTGACTACGCTAGATTCATTTGTCGGATCCAGAAGCCGGGGCTTGAGCGGGTGTTTCAGCCGACTTTTTCGACGTCGACACCTCCGGGCGCGAAACCAACTCGATTGCCACCATTTCGCCCCCGTCTCCAATACGACGGCGGGTTTTGACGATTCTGGTATATCCGCCTGGGCGATCTTTGAAACGTCCGGCCACGTCGCTGAACAGTTTGGATACAACGGCCTTGCTGCGCAAGAAGCCGAGCGCGCGCCGGCGTGCCGGCAGCGTGCCCTCTTTCCCCAGGGTAATCATGCGTTCGGTAAAGCCACGGATTTCCTTCGCCTTGGCCTCCGTGGTCTCAATCCGCTCATGATCCAACAGTGACGTCACGAGACTGCGAAAGAGCGCCCAGCGATGCTTTGTCTGTCTCCCGAGTTGTCGTCCATTTTTCCTGTGTCGCACGGCGTTCCCCTCGGCTCAAAAGTTACTCGGATTTCGGGCTGCCATTGTGAGGCGATCCAGCCTCGATTTTGGTGCCCAGCGAAAGCCCCATTTCTGTCAGAATTTCTTTGATTTCATTGAGGGATTTCTTCCCAAAGTTCTTCGTCCTCAGCATCTCGCTCTCGGACTTCTGCACCAGATCGGCAATTGTCTTGATGTTGGCATTTTTCAAACAGTTGGCCGCGCGTACAGACAATTCCAGTTCATTCACACTGCGGGATAGATGCTTGTTCACTTCATGCTGAGATTCCTCAGTCCCTGCATCAGTCCTTCCTGCGGTACGCTCTTCGGGATTAATGAAGATATCCAAGTGTTCCCGCAAAATGCCGGCCGCCGTCGACAGCGCATCGCGCGGACTGATGGTGGCATCAGTCCATACTTCCATCGTCAGCTTGTCGTAGTCGGTCATGCGGCCGACGCGGGCGTTTTCAACTTGAAAGTTCACCCGCTTGATTGGGGAGAAAATTGAATCGATCGCAATGACCCCGATCGGCAATCCTTCCTCTTTGTTACGCTCAGCAGGGACATATCCGCGGCCATGTTTGACCGTCATTTCGATATCGAGCGTCGCATCCTTGTCCAGCGTGGCAATGTGGAGATCTGGCGTAAGGATGGTGACATCCGCATCGTGAACGATATCAGATCCCTTGGCTACCCCAGGCCCCTTCTTCTTCAACCTGATTGTCTTGGGCTTATCGGCATGGAGCGCGAGGCGCAGGCTCTTAATATTCAGAATGATCGCCGTCACATCTTCCGTAACCCCGGCGATCGTTGAAAACTCGTGCACCACTCCTTCGATCTTCACAGTGGTGACGGCGGCTCCTGTGAGCGACGACAACAGCACCCGTCGGAGCGCGTTGCCGATGGTCGTGCCAAATCCCCGCTCGAACGCCTCCGTGGTGAACCGACCGAATGTCGGGGAATTTGCCTCTTTGTCGACTTCCACCCGCATTGGGACTTGAAAGTCTTTCATCGCTCTGATCATAACTCCCCCTCCGTTACCTTCGGGTGACTCGTTGGCTGAAAGAATAAAGAATGGAGCGCTGCGTCCAAAGCGCGACTACACTCCATCGCAACAACGGCTACCGTGAATACAATTCCACGACCATTTGTTCGTTGACTGGCAATGTGATCTGTTCCTTAGCTGGCAACGCACGGACGATCCCCTTGAATGCCCCCTTATCAAGTTCCAGCCAATCCGGGATCCCACGGCTGTCTACCGCCTCCAACGCGCCTTGGATCGCGGCCAAGTTCCGGCTCCGTTCACGCACTTCAATCACATCCCCTGCCTTCACCAGTGCGCCCGCGACTGTAATCCTCTTCCCGTTCATCATCAAGTGGCCATGGCTCACGATCTGGCGGGCTTGTTTGCGCGACATGCCGAACCCCAATCGATAGGCCACGTTGTCGAGGCGGCATTCAAGCAGCCGCAGCAGCGCATCGCCTGTGACGCCGGACTGTCGTTCGGCCCGCTCGAAGACGCCGCGGAACTGCCTTTCTTGTAGCCCGTAGATGCGCCGCAACTTTTGTTTTTCCCGCAGCTGGAGGCTGTAGTCCGACGTCCGTTGCCGTCCCTGCCCGTGTTGGCCCGGGGGATAGCTTCGCCGCTCGATGGCGCACTTCTCCGTCATGCAGCGGGCCCCTTTCAAAAACAGCTTTTCGCCTTCTCGCCGACAGAGCCGGCACACTGGACCACGATACTTTGCCACTGCATCCTCCTCGTTATTTCACCCTGCAGCACTCGTAGGAGACAGTACGTCCACCGCTCCAACCTTGACGGATCGACTACACGCGCCGGCGCTTGGGCGGCCGGCACCCATTATGAGGAATCGGCGTAACATCGCGGATCAAATTGATCCGCAGTCCGGCCCCCTGCAAGGAACGGATAGCCGACTCACGGCCGGACCCAGGTCCATTCACATAGACATCAATCTGCCGCATCCCACTTTCCATTGCCTTCCTGGCCGCGGCTTCTCCCGCCCGCTGGGCGGCGAACGGAGTGCTTTTGCGGGACCCTTTGAACCCCTGGTTGCCTGCGCTGGCCCACACCACCGTATTGCCACTCATATCGGTGATCGTCACAATGGTATTGTTGAATGACGCTTGGACGTGTGCGATGCCGCTTTGCACGATCCGTCGCTCTTTCTTCTTCCCCTTCTTCACGCTCATGCGAACTCCTTCAATGTCTGTTCAACGGATCATGCACTCGATCACGCCTTAGTCATGGTCGGCCTTGGCTTGCTGCCGACGCCGGCACGCCGGCCCTTCCGTGTCCGGGCATTCGTCTTCGTCCGCTGTCCACGCACCGGCAAACTCTTTCGATGACGCAACCCTCGGTACGTACCCGTATCGACCAACCGCTTAATGTTCAAGGACACTTCCTTGCGAAGATCTCCTTCAACCCGGTAATCACGCTCGATGATTTCTCGCAGTTTGACGATCTTGTCTTCGCTTAAATCCTTGACACGGACAGCCCCGTCAACGCCGGCTTCCTTGAGAATTTGCGTCGCGGCAGCCCGTCCGATTCCATAGATGTAGGTCAAGCCTATATCTGTCCGCTTGCCTCTTGGCAAATCGACTCCAGCAATACGAGCCATGCTTCCTCCAGTACTACGTCCGGCGTGCTAAGCCGCCAAGTTTCTCGCTGAGAGCCCTGCGTCTCGGCCTCAACTCAAAACTCAGCACTCACGGCACGTCCTATTTATCCCTGCCGCTGCTTATGGCGTGGATTATCGCATAGTATGCGAACCACCCCGCGCCGGCGGACGACCTTGCATTTGGCACAAATCGGTTTGACCGATGATTTCACTTTCATGAGAACCCAAAGCCCCCACTACTTGAAACGATAGGTGATTCGCCCCCTGGTCAGATCATAAGGCGACATTTCCACCGTGACCTTATCGCCGGGGAGAATACGGATGAAATGCATCCGCATTTTCCCTGAAATATGCGCCAAGATCACATGACCATTGTCGAGCTTGACCCGGAACATCGCGTTCGGCAAGGTCTCCGTCACAGAACCCTGCACTTCGATAATATCTTCTTTCGCCACGTACTCCTGGACTCTTTCCTGATGCCCTTACGTTGTCCCCTCCAAGCGCCGGCTCAGAATACGGGCCGGGCCGCTCGGCTGTATCGCAATCGTGTGTTCGAAATGGGCCGACCAACTTCCATCGGCGGTAACCGCCGTCCACCGATCAGCAAGAATCCGTACCGCACTGCCGCCCATATTTACCATCGGCTCAATGGCCAACACCATCCCGCTCTGTAACCGAGGCCCTTGTCCAGCTTTCCCATAGTTGGGGACCTGCGGTTCTTCGTGCAACTGTCTGCCGATTCCATGCCCGACAAATTCCGTGACCACCGAATATCCCGCGGACTCAACGTGCTGTTGCACGGCATGAGAGATATCCGTCAATCGGTTGCCGACCACCGCCTGCTTGATCCCCAGATAGAGCGCCTCTTCCGTCACCTGAACCATGTGACCAACCTTATCAGCGATGGGGCCAACCGCCACAGTCACGGCCGAGTCGCCGTAGAATCCCCCCACAATGGCGCCCAGATCCAATCCAATAATGTCGCCCTCTTTCAGCTTGCGGCCAGAAGGAATACCGTGAACGACCTGCTCATTCACCGAGGCGCATAGCGTCTTCGGGTACTTTCGGTATCCTTTAAAAGCCGGCACCGCTCCTCTTGCCAGAATTTCTTTCTCAGCCAACTGGTCAAGATCGTCGGTGCTCACCCCCGGACGTACTTCCTTCCGTATGATCTCCAGCACTTCAGCCACAACTCTCGACGCCTCCGCCATGATGTCGATTTCAGCAGGCGTCTTGAGAATGATCATGCCGAGTGGTATACCGCCAGTACCTTCGTCAAGTTTTGATATACTGACTCGACTGATCCCACACTGTCCAGATGCGACAGCATATGCTTTCCATCGTAAAAGCTGATCAACGGCGCCGTCTGTTCTTCGTAGACCTTCAACCGCGTTTCAATTGCCTCCCGCTGATCGTCGCTCCGCTGCACTAATGCCTCGCCGCATCGATCACAGGACAGCCCATCTTTCGAAGGAGCGAACTCCATATGATACGTGGCCTGGCATTTCGGGCAACTGCGCCTTCCGCTCAGGCGCTTCACGATCTCCGCTCGGGGCACTTGAAAATTGATGACCCGATCCAACCGGATTCGCCGCTCATCGAGAACTGTGGCCAGTGCTTCCGCTTGAGGCACTGTCCGAGGAAACCCATCCAGGATGAACCCCTTGGCAGAACTTGGGTCGACCAATTTATCGCGAACCAATCCGATCACTACTGAATCAGGAACCAGCTTGCCTTGATCCATATACGACTTGGCCTCAAGCCCAAGTTTCGTCCGGTTCCGAACCGCCTCCCGGAGCAGATCTCCGGTCGAAATTTTCATGACACCGTATTGAGCCGAGACTTTGTCGGCCTGCGTGCCTTTGCCAACACCGGGGGCACCGAGAAACACCAGCTGCATATCCCGTCACCCGCTCCGTCCTCGTAACGGAGCCATACCTTTCCCCAAAAATCCTTCGTAGTTGCGCATCAGCATGTGCGATTCGATTTGCTGCGCCGTATCGAGCCCTACCCCGATGACGATCAACAAGGACGTCCCACCGAAGTAGAACGGCACATTGAGCTTGTAAATCAACAGTTCCGGAATGACGCAGACGACGGCCAGATAGATGGCTCCCGCGAAGGTAATTTTCGTCAGCACGTTATAAATGTAGTCAGACGTTCGTTGCCCTGGACGAATACCGGGAATGAACCCCCCGTACTTCTTCATATTATCGGCCATATCCACCGGATTGAGGACGACGGCTGTATAAAAGAAACAGAAAAAGAGAATCAGCCCCACATACATCAAAGTGTAGAGCACCGAGCCTGGTGACAATTGCGTACCAATGGCCTTAATCCACGGCGTTTCAAAAAATCCGGCGATCGTCGCAGGAAACGCGATGATGGACGAGGCAAAAATCGGCGGAATGACACCCGCCGTGTTGATCTTCAACGGAATGTGAGTACTCTGCCCCCCGTACACCCGTCGCCCGATCACCCGTTTGGCATATTGCACCGGAATTTTCCGTCGGCCGCTCTCCAAAAACACGATCGCCGCAACGACGGCGACCATCAAGACCGCCAAGGCGACCAGCAGCACGATGCTCAATTGCCCAACCGTATACAGATCGAATGTCTGAGCCACGGCCGACGGCAATCGCGCCACGATACCGGCAAAAATGATCAGTGAGATCCCGTTCCCAATTCCCCGCTCGGTGATCTGCTCACCCAACCACATCAGGAAGCCCGTACCCGCCGTCAGAGTGATCACCGTCATCAGACGGAAACCCCATCCACCGTGGAGCACAAACGCGCCCTGATTCATCTGTTCTAGCCCGACCGCGATCCCGAATCCTTGGATCAACGCGATGCCGATCGTCCCAAATCGGGTGTACTGAATGATCTTTTTCCGCCCGCGCTCGCCCTCCTTCGCCAGTTTGGAGAGATGGGGCACGACCACCGTCAGCAGCTGGAGAATGATCGACGCGCTGATATAGGGCATGATGCCCAGCGCGAAGATCGTCAACCGCGACAGCGAACCGCCGGAAAAAATATCCAAGAATCCGAGGAGCGAGCCCCCTTCCTTCTGCAAGAACTCAGAGAGGGCTTCCCCGTTGATGCCGGGAGTGGGGATATGGGCCCCAATCCGGTATACAACCAGCATCCCAAGCGTGAACAGCACGCGAGTGCGAAGCTCGGGAATCTTAAAGATATTCTGAACACTGGTCAGGAGCCGTTCAAACACCGCCGATAACCTCGACTCTCCCTCCAGCCGCTCGAATTTTCTCTTCCGCAGACTTGCTGAACTTGTGGGCCTGAATGACGAGCGCTCTCTTCAGTGATCCGGTCCCGAGGATCTTGATCGGCAGGGCTTTTCGCTTCACCAAGCCTGCGTCCACCATCGCTTGTGGACTGACCGTGTCTCCTCCGGACCAACTCTCAAAGCTTCTGACATTGACGACGGTATACTCAGTACGGAACGGGTTGGTAAACCCGAACTTCGGAAGGCGCCGAATCAGCGGCATCTGTCCGCCTTCGAATCCAGGCCGCTTTCCCCCACCGGACCGAGCCAAAAGGCCCTTATGTCCTTTGGTCGCAGTCTTGCCATGGCCTGAGCCCGGCCCACGTCCGATACGCTTTCGTCGTTTCTTCGCGCCTGGCGCCGGCTTTAGATCATGCAACTTCATGGCTTTTCAACCTCGAGCAAATAGCCCACCTTGCGAATCATCCCGCGAACCTGGTCGGTGTCCGGACGGACCACGGTCTGCCGAATGCGCCGAAGGCCAAGGCCTCGCAGTACAAGCCGATGAGACTCTGGCGTTCCGATCGGGCTCCGCTTCAGCGTGACACGCACACCTGACGATCGCGATTTGCTTGTTTTGGATTCAGCCTGCGCACCCATCAGATCGTTGCCCTTTCCTGCCGCTCTGCTGAAGCTTGACGGCGAAGACGCAGCACCTCGTCGGGATTTCGCAATTGGGTGAGTCCATCCAGTGTCGCGCGGACCGTGTTAAACGGATTCCCCCGGCCGAGCGTCTTCGCAATCACATTATGCGCCCCAACCAGTTCGACGACAGCACGTACGGCGCCTCCGGCAATAATCCCTGTTCCATCGACAGCCGGTTTCAGCAGCACATGCTCTCCGCCGAACAGGCCATGGACTTCATGGGGAATCGTTCCGCCCTTCAAGGGGACATGCACCAGGTGTTTCTTGGCTTGTTCGACGGCCTTCGAGATCGCGACCGGGACCTCGGCAGCCTTGCCCTTCCCGATCCCCACCCAGCCATGACCGTCGCCCACGACGACCAGTGCACAGAAGTTGAACCGCTTGCCGCCTTTCACCACTTTCGCAACGCGATTGATGAAAACGACTTTGTCTTTTAGGCTCAGTTCATCAGGATTGACTCGCACGCGTATACTCCCGATCGGTTGAGGTCAACTAGGCGTTCCTAGAATTTCAGCCCGCCTTCGCGCGACGCGTCGGCGAGTGCTTTGATACGACCATGGTACATCCGCCCACCGCGGTCGAACACCACGGCACTGACCTTCGCGGTTTTGGCACGCTCGGCGATCAACTTGCCGACCGCCTTTGCGGCTTCGATGCTGCTGGTTGATTTCAATGAGGTCCGCAGTGACTTGTCCAGGGAGGACGCTGACACCAGCGTTTTCCCTTCGATGTCATTGATGATCTGCGCGTAAATATGGGCGCTGCTCCGGAAGACGTTCAAGCGGGGACGTTCCGCCGTTCCCATGATCCGGTTGCGCACACGCTGCCGACGTTGTTCGAGTTGCCGCCTTTTAGCTGCCGTATTCATCGCCAGTTCCTACTTCCCTGTCTTGCCTTCCTTCTTCCGCAGTGATTCACCCGCGAATCGAACACCCTTTTGCTTGTAGACATCGGGCGGTTTGATCGCACGGAGATTCGCCGCCACTTGGCCGACCAATCGCTTGTCAATTCCCTTCACATTGATGAGGGTCTGCTTATCCACCTTCACATCAATCCCAGCCGGAACCTGATAGACGACCGGATTGATGTACCCGACATTGAAGCTCATCGTTCTGCCCTGAATTTGCGTCTTATAGCCGACACCCGTGATTTCCAGTGATCGTTCATAGCCCTTGGTGACGCCATGGATCATGTTATTGAGCTCGGCGCGCACCAAGCCATGCAGCGCGCGGACTTTTCGGTCCTCGCTTGATCGGCTGACTACGATCTGCCCCTGGTCCACGGCCACGCTGACTCCCCGTGCCACGGCCCAGTCCAGCTTTCCCAAGGGCCCCTTGACCGAGACATTAGCCCCGGCCACCTTGACTTCCACTCCACCCGGAATTGCGATTGGTTTTTTTCCTATGCGCGACATGCTTGTGTATGCCTTTGCTTGACCGTCGAAATTCAATCACACTACCAGATCGAACACAGCACCTCACCGCCCAATTTATTTTTGCGGGACTCTTGGTCCGTCATAATACCCTTCGAGGTAGACAGGATGGACATGCCGATTCCGTTTAGAACTTTCGGGATGTCTTTGCTGCCGACATACACTCGGCGCCCCGGCTTGCTGATCCGCTCCAACCCGGTGATCATAGGCTGTCCCTCCGCCACATAGCGCAGTCTCACGGTCAGCATGGGATGCCCATCGTGCACCTGCTCTTCGATGGCCTCAACGTAGCCTTCCCTTTTCAGAATCTCCAAGATCGCACGTTTCAATCGCGAGGTCGGCACCGCCACTGTCTCATGACGGCGCTGCGCGCCGTTCTTCAATCGGATTAGGAGATCACTGATCGGGTCTGTAAGCATCTGGTTTCCTTCTCGCTTCCGTAAACAGTCAGCCGAACACCGGCCTCATCCTACCAACTCGACTTCCTCACACCGGGGATTTCCCCGCGAAGACTCAGGAGCCGAAAACAAATTCTGCACATTTTGAACCGGCGGAGGTAGCCCCGGACGCGGCCGCACACGCCGCAGCGGTGGTACTCCCGACATGGAAATTTCTGTTTCGCCGCCGCCTTATTTCTCAACGCTAATCGTGCCACGAATACTCCTCCCCTTGAACTCGAAAGACGCCCGAACCGATGCGCCGCTATGTGCGGAACGGCATGCCCAGATGTTTCAACAGGGCTTTCCCTTCTTCGTTCGTCTTGGCCGTCGTCACAATCGTGATATCCATGCCATGGATGGACGCGACTTCGTCGTACTTGATTTCCGGGAAAATCAGCTGCTCCTTCAGTCCGAAGGTATAGTTCCCGCGTCCGTCGAACGCTTTCGGGGAGACTCCGCGAAAATCGCGGATACGCGGAAGCGCCAGCGTCACCAGCCGATCGAAAAATTCGTACATCCTCCGGCTACGGAGCGTTACCTTAGCACCGATCGGCAATCCTTGGCGCAGCTTGAATCCAGCAATAGCCTTCTTGGCGCGGGTCACCACGGGCTTCTGCCCCGTAATGGTCGCCAATTCCGTCACGGCGCTTTCCAGCAGCTTGACGTTCTGAATGGCTTCGCCCATGCCGACGTTCAGCACAACGCGCTCCAGCTTCGGCACCTGCATGATATTCTTGTAGCCGAACTCCTTCATCAGTGCCGGCACGACCTGCTGCTGGTAGGCATCGCGAAGCCGCGGACGAAACTTCGACTCGTCGCTTCCCTGATCAAGCTGCTGCGGAGCAGGACTGTCTTTTTTCGACGGCTTTCGCTCCGACGGCTTGCCGGTGCGGCCTTTTTCTATCTTCGCCATCCCTAGCTCTCCACCCTACTCTACGGTTTCGTTGGATTTCTTACTGAATCGTACCCGCCGCCCATCTTCCAATGTCCTGATGCCCATCCGCGTAGGCTTCTGTGTCACAGGGCATAAAAACATGACCTTGGAAATCTGGAGAGGGGCTTCCCGCTCGATGATCCCACCCTGTTTTACTTTTTGGCTCGGTTTCGTGTGCCGCTTGATGATATTCAGCTTTTCCACGACCACGTGACCCGCACCCAAATCCACAGAGAGGACCTTCCCGGTCTTTCCCCGGTCTCGACCGGAAATGACTACGACGGTATCGCCTTTTCTGAGCCTGCTCTTTCGAAGTGCCTGCACAACGTCCTCGCTCACTGGCCCCTACAAGACCTCTGGGGCTAAGGAAATAATCTTCATGAATTTCTTCCAGCGTAACTCACGCGCGACCGGACCGAAAATGCGCGTCCCGATGGGTTCACCATCCTTATTGATGAGCACACATGCATTGCGATCAAACTTGATATAGGACCCATCGTCTCGCCGGACTTCCTTTGTCGTTCGCACAATGACCGCGCGGCTGACATCGCCTTTTTTGACACTCGCTTGCGGAATCGCTTCCTTAACGGCAACGACGACCACGTCGCCGAGCGAGGCATACCGCCGCCTCGTCCCTCCGAACACATGAAAGCACATTGCCTGCTTCGCGCCGGAGTTGTCGGCCACATCCATATAAGTATAGTTCTGAATCATAAAACGGGTTTTCCTTGTCCCCCTCAGCCCTTCGCAGCACGCTCACCGCTTCCGATGACTTCGACCACACGCCAATGCTTGTCCTTACTGATGGGACGAGTCTCGACCAACCGGACGCGGTCTCCGATCCGGCACACATTCTGTTCGTCGTGCGCTTTCATTTTTGTCACCCGACGTAAGACTTTTCGATAAACCGGATGAATCACCGACCGTTCGACCGCCACAACAACGGTCTTGTTCATCTTGTTGCTGAGCACCCGACCAACCCACTCCCGCTTCTTTGTAACTTCGTCAGCCACGATCACGATCCTCCGGCTTTCGCCGCTTGCCTAGACACTTCCGACATCACTGTTTTTACCCTGGCGATATCGCGTTTCGTCTTTCGAATCTGCATGGGATTCTCGAGACGGCCAGAGCCGAACTGAAAGCGAAGATTGAACAGCTCCTGCACAAGCTGCTTTTCCTTGTCCGCTAGCTCAGGCCCGGTCAGTTGTCGTAGTTCTTTGAGATCCAATGCCATGTCTCTTGCCTCTCAGAGCGCGCCCATCCCCTATGCAAACTCTCCCCGAACGACCAGCTTGGTGGCAACCGGCAGTTTGTGAGAAGCCAACCTAAACGCCTCCTTGGCCACGTCAGGCGTGACTCCATCCATCTCATACAAGATTCGTCCAGGCTTCACGACGGCCACCCAGTATTCCGGATTGCCCTTTCCCTTACCCATTCGAGTTTCCGCCGGCTTTTTCGTAATCGGCTTATCAGGGAAAATGCGAGTCCATACCTGGCCGCCACGCTTGACATACCGCGTGATGGCAATGCGCGCCGCTTCGATTTGGCGGCTGGTCACCCACCCGGGCTCCAACGCCTTTAGGCCGAATTCTCCCAGCGTGATCTGCCCGCCACGATATGCCTTGCCGGTCATCCGGCCCTTTTGCATTTTTCTGAATTTGACTTTCTTCGGCGCTAACACGACAGCATCTCCTTACCCAAACCGCCTCTCCAGAGCCGATTCAGACTTCAATGGTTGAATCGGAAGCAGCTCTCCCTTATAGATCCACGTTTTGACCCCGATCTGGCCCATGGTGGTGTGGGCTTCGGCAAAACCATAATCGATTTCGGCCCGAAGGGTATGCAACGGCACACGCCCCTCGCGATACCATTCGGTTCTTGCGATTTCCGCGCCCCCCAAACGACCTGCGACCATAATCTTAATCCCTTGTGCACCCAACCTGAGCGCGGACTGGACACTGCGCTTCATCGCCCGCCTGAACGCCACCCGCTTCTCCAGTTGCGTCGCGACGTTTTCGCTCACCAGCTGCGCATCCAACTCAGGCTTCTTAATCTCCTTGACCGTGATGTACACCTGGCCGCCGTATTGTTTCTCAAGGTCTGCCTTGAGCTTGTCGACTTCCGCTCCCTTGCGGCCGATAATAATCCCCGGGCGTGCCGTGTGAATAATCACTCGGGTCTGGTCTCCGGAACGTTCGATTTCCACCTTGGCCACGCCAGCGTGGTACAGCTTCGCCTTTACCACTTTTCTGATCTTCACGTCCTGGTGAAGCAATTTCGCATAGTCCTTACCGGCATACCAGCGAGAGCTCCAGGTGTAGTTGTACCCTAGTCTGTACCCAATCGGATGTGTCTTCTGACCCATTTGATATCCGCCTCTAGTAATCGACCCTGTGAATGTGCCTCTACTTCTTCTTGTCTTGACTTGTCGATGCCGCGACCACAACCGTAATATGGCTGGTCCGCTTTTGGATGGCATTCGCGCGGCCCATGGATCGGGGACGGGCACGCCGATAGGTCGGGCCGCAGTTGACGAAGGCCTTCGACACCACCATCGATTCACTGTCGCCCATCTCCTTTTGCTCGGCATTTGCCACGGCAGAGCGAAGGATTTTTTCGACCACACGGGCTGCGTGCCTGGGTGTGTGTTTCAGCATCGCTAACGCCGTCGGTACCTGTTGCCCGCGAATCATATCAATCACCGGCTTGGCCTTCCGCGGCGCTACTCGCACAAATCGAAGTATGGCATGAGCTTCCGTCATCGTCGCAATCCCGTCATCGGCCACCGGGCTCGAAAGCGAACTCCCCGGCGACGGACGACTCTGATCTCCTATTTAAGGGCCACAGCTTTTTCCGTCCTGGCTTGGCCGTGTCCCTTGAAAAATCTGGTCGGCGCAAACTCACCAAGCTTATGACCTACCATGTTTTCCGTCACGAACACGGGAATGAACTTCTTCCCGTTATGCACAGCAAACGTATGTCCGATCATGTCGGGAACGACGGTCGAGCGGCGCGACCACGTCTTAATCAGCTTGCGGTCTTTCACCTGATTCATCTGTTCGACTTTCTTGAGGAGATGGCCGTCGACAAACGCGCCCTTACTAATCGATCTAGGCATTGCGCACTCCTGACTTCCGTCGAGCGATGATGAACTTGTCGGTCTTCTTGTTTTGCCTGGTCTTATACCCCTTCGTCGGCAATCCCCACGGCGACACAGGATGCGGATTCCCCTGACCAGACTTACCTTCCCCACCTCCATGCGGGTGGTCGACCGGATTCATGACGACACCGCGGACGTGCGGACGTTTTCCCATCCATCGCTTCCGCCCGGCTTTTCCGACCGTAATATTTTCATGATCCAGATTGCCGACCTGCCCAACCGTCGCCATACAGGTTCCCAGGATCCGCCGCATTTCACCGGACTTCAGCCGCACTTGAACATAGTCTCCGTCGCGGCCCATGACCTGAGCGAATCCACCGGCGCTCCGAATCAGTTGCCCACCCTTACCGAGCTTCAATTCGATATTATGAATGGTGGTCCCCAACGGCATGCTCGCAAGAGGCAGCGCATTGCCCGGCCTGATTTCAGACTGCGGCCCCGACTGCACCTCATCGTTGAGCGTCAACCCGACCGGAGCAAGGATGTACCGTTTCTCTCCGTCCTTATACTTCAGCAGCGCAATGCGGGCGGACCGGTTGGGGTCATACTCGATCGCTTCCACACGGGCCGGAATCCCGATCTTGTCGCGGCGAAAATCAATCGTTCGATACAGCCGCTTATGCCCCGCACCGCGGAAGCGGACGGTCATGCGTCCATCGTTATTCCGTCCGCCGCTCCGAAGATGAAACGATGTCAGCAACTTTTCCGGTTTCTTCTTCGTCAATTCTTCGGTCGTGACGGCCGTCATGCCCCGTCGCCCAGGAGATGTCGGCCTATACGCTTTCAATCCCATAACACTAACCCTACCTTCTCCAACGCACCTACGCGCTTTCGTACATTTCGAGCTTTTCGCCCTTCTTGAGCGTGACGAATGCCTTCTTCCAATCCGAACGCCGGCCCGAGAAACGTCCTAATCGTTTTACCTTTCCACGAATGTTCAGGACGTTCACCTTCTCGACCTTCACTTTGAGCAACGCCTCAACAGCTTGCTTGATCTGCACACGATTCGCGTTGGGATGCACAATGAAACCGACCGTGTTGGTCTTTTCCCGAAGAGCCGTAATTTTTTCCGTTAACAACGGCTGCACCAGCACGGCATGTGTCTCAACTTTCACGACCAGACCTCCCGAACAGACCCCAGTTCCCGTTGCGAAACCACAACCATTCCGGCACGGACAATATCGTAGACATTCAACTGATCGATACTGAGCACCTTCACCGTGGTCAAATTCCTCGCAGCCTGCATGACCGGTGATTGATCCTTCCCGATGACGACCAGCACCTGATCGCCTCCGCTCAGCCGGTCCAATGCCCGCGCCAATACCTTGGTCTTCGGTTCTTGAAGCGAGAGATCGGACAACACCACCAACTTATTCTCCGTCACTTTGGCCGAGAGCGCACTTTGCAGAGCCGCGCGGTACTTCTGCTTCGGCATCGAATACGCATAACTTCTTGGCTTGGGACCAAAGACACTGCCACCATGGCGCCATACGGGAGACCGCACAGACCCGGCCCGGGCACGCCCCGTATGCTTTTGCTTCCAGGGTTTTTTGCCCGACCCTCTGACTTCTCCCCTTCGTAGCGTGGATGCCGTTCCCTGCCGCTCACAGGCCCGTTGCATAATCACTGCCTCGTGCACCAAAGCCGCACGCGGCTCACACCCAAACACTTCCTGCGGCAATTCGACGGTTCCGACCTTTTTATTTTCTAAATTAACGACGTCGACTGTGGGCATAGCTCAGCTCTTTTTCGACTTTCTGATTTCAACGATCCCATTCGCTGCACCAGGAATGCCGCCACGGACAAAAAGAAGGTGCTCGTCAGGACGCGATTCAACCACTTTCAGCCGCTGCGTCGTCACCCGTTCGGCCCCCATATGGCCGGGCAACGTCTTCCCTTTCCACACACGGGAAGGAAATGAACTGGCCCCGATTGATCCAGGATGCCGATGGAACATCGATCCGTGCGATTCTGGACCGCCCGAATAATGGTGGCGCCGCACAACACCCTGAAACCCTTTCCCCTTCGACACACCGATCACATCCACCCAATCACCGGCCTTAAACATCCCGACTGTGACAGACTCCCCGACAACGGAGTCGCCTTCCTTCTTAAACTCCCGCAACACACGGGTCGCCGGCGCTTGATTCTTCTTCAAATGCCCCAGCTCGGCCTTGGAAAGCTTGCGCTCCTTGACTTCCCCAAAGGAAAGCTGGACCGCCTCATACCCGTCACGCTCTTTCGTCTTCACGGCGACGACTCGACACGGGCCGGCCGCAATAATCGTTACGGGCGTCAACCGGTTCTGGTCAAAGACCTGCGTCATCCCGAGCTTTTTTCCGAGCATTCCATTCGTCATAATCAAAGTCCCGTCTCAAACGCTGAGTCCCAGATCAGGAACTCACCACTGAGTATTCAAAACTCACAACTTAATTTCCACGTCGACCCCGGCCGCCAGATTCAGCTTCATGAGGGAATCCATGGTTTCCGGCGTCGGCTCCATGATGTCGAGCAACCGCTTGTGGGTCCGCATTTCAAACTGTTCGCGCGACTTCTTATCCGCATGCGTCGAGCGTTGCACGGTGATGCGCTCCACTTTCGTCGGAAGCGGAATCGGACCGATGATCTTGGCCCCGCTCCGCCTGACCGTCTCGACGATTTCCATCACCGATTGATCCAACACGCGGTAATCGAATCCACGGAGCCTGATTCTAATTCGTTGATCAACCTTCACTTCTTGCTCCTTAGCTGACAACTGTCAGCCGATAGCTCCGAGCGTTACGCTAAGATTTCCGTGACGA
>DCZO01000012.1:0-30306 GCA_002331335.1 Nitrospira sp. UBA2082
AGCATTTTTCATTTAATCATTCTGGTTTCCTTGAGTATGTGAGACAAAGAGGTCAGACCCCTTAAATTTGGCTGGTTGCTGAGCTTGGTCGATAGGTTGCTTGTGCCAGTCAGAATTTCCGCACCAAGTAGTCGGAGAAGAGAGTGGAAGCTGGTGCGCTCATCCTGGTCATAGCGATCGTCGCCCTGGCAATCATCGCCAGATTTCTGTTTCCTCGTTCGTCTGTTCGCGTGGTTCCTCCGCCGGAGGATGCTGAGAGCGAACTTCAAAGAGTCAAAGTACGACACATAATTGATGGCGACACAGTTATTGTTTCGAGGTCATGGAGCCAAACCCGAATTCGACTTGACGCTATAGACTGTCCAGAGGACGGCCAAGATTGGGGCGACATCTCAAAAGCCGGACTGATCAAGCTAATTGGAGGCCGGTATGTGTACCTAGAGACGCATGGAGTTGACCGACACGGTCGAACGCTAGCGACGGTTTACCTGCAGCAAGATACCGATTCGGAGTGGATCAACGTGAACGAACGTATGGTCATGCTTGGCCATGCGTGGGTGGCGCGAAAGTATTACGGCCACCTGCCAAAGCCCCGACAGCATCAGCTTAATAGACTCGAAAAATGGGCAAGATCCAAGCGAGTTGGTCTATGGAGAACGGAGAATCCCATTCCACCATGGCAATGGCGAAACCAGGCGTAATCACATTACATGTCCAATTCCAACGGGAGACCGGAGCAGAAAAGGTTCCCGTGCAGGAACCATTAATTGCTCTCAATGTTTTTTGTGGCCTCCCACAATCGCATCAGCAACCATAAAGCCGACCATCAATACCACATATGCGATTATGGCGAAGAAGATCAGATCGAGATACATATGATCTACTCCTTTCGTTCGCCCAGCCATTGGCTCCACTCTACTCCCGTCATCTCTGAACAGTGTTAGTTGAGCATTATCTTTCCCTAATCCGCTCAGGCCAGCTGGGTCTCGATGGGAGTTCAGGCACGAGAAAAGCAATCTTGACTTTAATCCGGCTTCGCCGCCACTATGCCGCTTCCACTGGAGCCCCATATGTGGAAGAAAAATTTCCTCTTTCGTGCGTCCGAATCCACGCCGATGACACAGTCGGAGAACGAGTTGTTTCATGACACGGAACCGGCCATGGACAGCGCCGGGTTGACACTGGATCGGTTTCTGTCCGTCTGGGTGCAGGGCGATGGGGAGGACGACAAGCCATCGGCCTTCACCAATGTCTATGTCCGAACCGCCGCCTTGGATGTGACCAAACAAGTGGCGTTTCTCCAGCCGCTCCAGGGGCGTTCGCATCAGATCAAGCAGATGCTGGCTCCCGGCCAGAAGCAATTTCTCAAGCAATGGCTGATGAGCTATGCTCCGCAGGCCTGGGAATCCACAGAGGACCACGTCCGAGACCTCTTTGAACCGGAATGAGCCGCTTGGCCCTCGCTGACATTGTCCGAAGATCCTGTGCAGGCATTCTCCTAGTGACGGTGTTTCTCCTTCCGGTCCTTCCGAACCGGGAGGCTGCCGCGGTTTCGCTGGAGGTCTGGTATGGGCCTGAAGATGAACCGCTTCGGCGAGTTGTGCAACTGTATGATCGGGCGACACGCTATATTTTCGTGGCGGTCTACGGGCTGACGTCTCCACAGGCGGTCAAGGCGTTGATCGCGGCGGAACGACGGGGCATCGATGTCCGGATCATTACCGATCGGGAACGGATCAATGATGGCAAACAACGAGCGGCGCTGGCGGCGTTGCGCGAAGCCGGCATTCCCATCAAGGTCAACCGGCACGACAATTTGATGCACCTGAAACAGGTCGTCATTGACGACGAAGTGAATACCAACGGCTCGATGAATCACACGACCAGCGGCAATCGCTTCAACGACGAACGGGTGGATGTCATTCGCGACCATGCCGTGTCGGCCAAGGCCCGCGAGAAATTCCTTTCGATGTGGAAGGACCAGGACCGCTTTGAGGAATGGAAGTGAACGGTAAGGGGTGAGGAACCACCGGTAAGGAGCAAGGCGCAAGGGGTGAGGGAGTGAATATCGAAGAAGCTGACATTGCGGTGGTAGGAGCCGGTGGAGGCGGGGCCGTGCTCGCACTTGCACTGGCTCAGAAGGGGATCAAGACCATTGTCCTGGAGCAGGCCCCGGGACCGCCGAGCGGATTGCGAGGAGAAATCCTCCAGCCGAACGGGCAGCGGGTCCTCGATCAGCTTGGATTATTGAACAAGCTGCCTGCCGATTCTACACGCACTGTGCGCCGGTTCCATTTCTGCAAGGTCGGCGGTGAACGGCTTTGCACGGTGGACTATGGGGATCTGCCGCCGCCGTATAATCGGGCCGTGGTGACCTTGCCGAACGTGGCACACCATGCCATTCTGAGCGCAATCGAAAGCGAGCCTTCTGTCTCCTTACGGTACCGATCGGCCTTCACGGGTCTACTACGCGAGAATGGGCGAGTCGTTGGGCTGACCGCCAAGCAGGGAGACGATCATGTCACCGTGAAGGCTCGGGTGGTAGTCGGTGCCGACGGAGCGTTCTCAAAGGTTCGGGAAGCCCTACAGATTCCCGCCGATCTCTTTTTGTACCCGCAAGGATACTTGATCGCTCTGTTGGATGCGGCGATCACTCTGGATGAGGCGAAATATTTTGTCGGCAAGCGGACAATCCTCGGGCTGTTTCCTGCCGCCGGGGACAAAGTCTATGCCTTCTACATGATCAAAACCGGTTCGTATGAGCAGGTGAAAGAGCGAGGCCTCTCGTCACTGCGGAACGCGTGGATTGCAATCGATCCAGCCAGTGAGGCCATCTTCAACACGTTGACCGATTGGAAACAAACCGCCTTCTTGCCGACCGGCCGTGTCCGCACCCCGACGTGGGTCGCTGACGGAGCAGTGCTGATCGGTGATGCGGCGCATGCCATGAATCCGCACGCATCGCAGGGCCGGATGCAGGCCATGGTCGATGCCATGATGCTGGCGGACCTCTTGCCGGATTGCCTGACGGCGAACGATTACTCGGCGGGGCGGCTCAAGGAATTCGAGACCACACGCAGACCGCAGGTCACCATGCTACAGAAACTGGCCGACGAACAAGTGGTGTACTGGAATACCGCGAACCCGGTCATTGCCTGTTTGCGTGACCGTGTCTTTCGCACGTTGGATGGCAATGCGCGGCTGCGCTATCGCGTGCTCTCGACGACGGCAGGTCTTCGACAGAGCCCTCCATTCGGCATGCTTGACCGCCTGATGGCGGCGGGATTGCTCCCTGATCCCTCAGCGGACAGGGTCGCGGCAGGAGGCGCTCAGTAGAATCGTGGTGGCGGGAGATTGGACGATAGAGGGGTTGCCGGATGGCACGCACAAACTCTTAAAGTCATACATGAATGATGTGGTAAAGACCTATGGAAATGAACTGGAAGGAGTGTTGCTCTATGGCAGCGCGGTCCGGGGTGAATTCATGCCAGGCCGGTCCAATCTCAACATTCTGCTGGTGATGTCATCCTATGATCTCATGGTCTTGAAAAAGTATAACGGGATTCATAAACGCTGGAGCAAGGAACAGGTGGTCGTGCCGCTGTTCCTTACTGCCGCAGATGTCCAGTCCTCTGCGTCCGTATTCCCTCTGGAGTATCAGGACATTCACGATTGCCATCGATTGCTGTGGGGGCAGGATCCCTTTGTCAGGCTTCACATTGATACCCGTCATCTGGCTATGGAAGTGTTGCAGACCCTGCGGGGCAATCTGCTCCGCCTCCGCCAGCGGCTCGTAGAAGGGCGAAGTACGGAAGAAGCGATCACCATTCTCTTGTCGCTCTCCATTACCGGACTCCTGCCGGCGCTTCGAGGACTGCAACGATTGCTGAATCGTCCGGTACTGGCTCACGGAGAACCGCTGCTACAAGATCTCGAATCTCACTTGGACGTTGATCTGACCGGACTCCGCGATGCGTGGTTGCTGAAGCGCGGACAGATCTCTCCTGGCCAGAAAGAGCTTCCGCGGCTCATGGATCGATACATCGAGTGCCTGACACGCCTTGTCGCGGCTGCCGAAAAACGGATCACTATATGAGTGTGTGCATGGGAAGACAGGCAACCGGTATCGCTGTTCTGAGCCTGAGCCTCGTGCTCTGGGCCGTTGATACGCAGGCCTCATTCTACGATCGCCCGAAGGAGCGTGTGCCGCTTCCCAGTCCCATCGGCTATGTCAGCGACCATGCGCAAGTCGTGGAGCGGGAGTGGAAGGAGCGCATCCGTTCCGTCTGCATCGATCTGGAAAAGAAAAGCGGCGTGGAGATGGTGATCGTGACGGTGCCCAGCATCAAGCCGTATCCCTCGGCGACGGCCTACGCCGACGCCTTGTATGAGCAATGGCAAATCGGCTCGACGCAGCAAGACCATGGGCTGATGGTGTTGGTGGCGGTGGAGGAGCGGCAAGCGGCGATGGCCTTGGGGCGACAAATGTTTCCAGTCATCACGCCGGCCGTCAGAAGTGACGTCAGCCGGCTGTATCTCCAGCCTGCGATTGAACGGAGGCAATTCGGCGAGGGACTGTATCGGACGGCGGTCGCGCTGGCGACACCGGCACAAGAGGCGCGCCTTACGCCCCCGACACGGACCCGGATTAAGGGACTCGGCGTGTGGATTACGCTCGGTACCACCATTGCGGTGGTCTCGTTCTTCTGGTGGATCAGCCGGCCTGATCTGCGCCATCCCTATCGGCGGGTTCAGAAGGGAGAATATTGGGGGACTGGCCAGGGCGGGTTCGGCGGCAACTGGGGGGGATTTGGTGGCGCCACAAGCGGGGAGGGGTATCAATAACATGAGACGTACATTGACTCTGGTGGGCTTCGCGATCCTTGCCCCGTTCGTAGCCGGTTGTGCCGTCACGGCCAACGAGGCCACGCATGCGTCGGCTCCCTCGAATGACCTCACTGATGCGGCAATTGAACGTTATATTCGCACCCACCCGGAAGTCATCGTCCAATCGCTGCAGGCGATGGAAGCGAAGCGTGAAGCGGAACAGCGGGAACGTCAAAAAGTTGCGCTCGCAACGAAGCAGAACGAACTGCTTCACGATCCTACCTCTCCGGTCAGCGGCAATCCGAAGGGCGAGATCGCGTTGGTCGAGTTTTATGACTACCGTTGCGGCTACTGCAAGAAGGCGGCGTCGGCAGTCACGGAACTCCAAAAGGTCGATCCACGGGTGCGGGTGGTCTACAAGGACTTTCCCATTCTGGGCGAGCCATCAGAGCTCGCAGCCAAGGCCGCGCTGGCGTCGCAGGCCCAAGGCAAACATCAAGTTTTCCATGAGGCGCTGCTCGCCTCTCACGCCGACATGACCAAGGACGAAATCTTGAAGATCGCTGTTGCCGTCGGTCTCGATCCAAAACGCCTGGAAACAGACATGGCCAATCCCAAATGGCAGGCCGTCATTGATAAGAATCGCGCACTTGCGCAGGAGCTTGGCATCTCAGGGACGCCCGGTTTCATTGTGGGCACTGAACTGGTGCCCGGGACATTGGATTTGAACGGACTAAAGGAATTGATTGCCCGTGCGGGATGGGGGAAGTGACGGATCGGATAAATCAATACTTACGCCAACATCATGTGCCGACCCAGGGTTTTGCATTGAATAGTCTCATTGACATCTTATGTCTCGGCCTCTAGCCTTCGCCGGTCTTCCAAAGAGATCATGGATCAAGAATCACTCGCACAAATCCAACAACTCATCGCTTCATCGACCGACACACTTCGAGGTGAACTCGCGGACTCCAAACGGCACGCCGGCGTTCTGGCGGAAGGACTCCGTCACGAACTCCAGCTCGTGGCCGAAGGATTTCAGATGCATGTCGACCGGCGTCATGCCGAAGATCGATCCTTCCTTGAAGAGCAATTCCAAGAAGCTCGCGCACTCATCCATCTCTCATATGGCCAGCTCGAGGAACCTGTGTAGAGGTTGGAACAGCGTATCGGCCTGACAATTCAGTAGCAGCTTACTGACTACCGTTAGATGTTTTGTAAGCGGTTGAGCCAGTAGTCGGGGTGGCGCTTAACATGGGCCACAGCGAGTATGCGGGTTTCAGTTTGGAGTTCGATAAACACGAGGGCGTACGGAAATCTTGGCAGTAAGACTCGTCGGATTTCTAGATCGCCGCTGGTAGTTGCCAGTCTTGGAAATGAGAGAGGCCGGGATTGTATGGTGTATTGTGCGTGATCGACTTCTTCAAGGAATCTCTTCGCAAGCCCAGGTTGGCGGGTTTCGTACCAGATGGCTGCTTCGGTTAATTCCTCGATAGCCTCACGAGAAAGGCTGATGGCCTTCACGGTTTAGGCAGGCGATTCAGCACCTGCTCGCGTGCGTCTTCCCACGTGATGCCTGAGACCCCGTCTTGTGCTGCCCGGGCGCGGCGCTCAATTTCTGCGACCCATTCAGCGTTGCTTCGATCTTGTCCCGACAAAGCCGGTGGGAGGCTATCAAGTAATTCAACGACTAATTCCGCCCGCTGTTCATCGGACAGTTGTAGCGCGTCTTTCAGCAGTTGCTGAGTGTGGAGCGTCATGGGGCTACTGTATCGCGTCTGTATCAGAAATGGAAGACTCTGGTGAGTCTCATGGCTGGGCAACATTCTGTAAGTCTGGCTCTCGACTTGGCACGACCGACTACTCATTACCCGCCCTTGACGGAGCCTACGGACAGGCTGAGAATGGGCAAGGTTCAAAGATCTGCTTATAGCCGGCAGGGAACATGAACATCGCAGTGATCGGGGCCTCAGCTGGGATAGGGCTTCAGGTCACCAGCCTCGCGCTTGAGAAGGGGCATGAGGTCACGGCCTTGTCGCGCCGGAGGGTCCCGCTGCCGGATCATGCCAAATTGAGACGGGTGCAGGGCAGCGCGACCGATCCGCACGATGTCAGAGCCGCGGTGGAGGGGGCTGACGCCATCCTCGTCACGCTCGGGGTGAAAAGCCCGTTCGCCACCACGCTGTTTTCCGACTCTGCGCGCCTGCTGTTGCAAGTGCTCAGGGAGACCGGTTCCTTCCCCACGCTCATTGTGCTGACGGGGTTCGGTGCAGGTGACAGCTGGGATTACAATTCCTTTCCCATGAAACTCATGTTCACGCTGCTCCTCAAGAAAGTCTATGCCGACAAGAGCGAGCAGGAACGGGTGGTCGCTGGTAGCTATCCGCGCTGGGAGATCGTACGTCCCGGCCGGCTGACCAACGGCACCATGACGGGCCACTATCGGGTCTTGGACTCTCTTGTGGAAGGAATGAAGGTCGGAGCGATTTCCCGTGCGGATGTGGCGCACTTCATGGTGGCACAGGCGGAAAATCCAACCTATCTCGGGAAATATCCCGCGCTGACCTACTGACTCTGATGGACAGGCTCTCGTCTCGGTACGACCCGCCCTTCTTCCAAATCTTGTAGGTCCGACCAGGCGGTGATGTCGGTGCGTGACGGATCAATGGCCTCGAGGTATTTCTTGAACTTCTTGGCGCTTTCAGGGGAACTTGGTCCGCGCGCCAACAGTTTCTGATTCCATTCCTCCAATTCAACGGGCGTGTGCGGCTTTGCCGCTTGTTGAAACCAGGACACGACCCTTTCATCGGTGGGATTGGCCTTGACGGCGGCTGTGAACTGTTCGCTGGTGAGGCCGCTGAATTCCAACAATCGTTCATCCATCGGGCAGGGATAGATATATTCGCCTTCTGTGCCTGCGAGCACGGCGCGGCATTTGTCGATCATGCGCGCCACATGCACATGGCCCGCAATCTTGACCTTCATGCTCCGAGGAAAGCCGGTGCGCAAGTCCATGTTACACAAGTGTGTGGTTCTTGAAGGTCAGACTTTTGACGGTCACGGCGCCGTTCTCGAAGGAAATGATGCGCCGCGTCGCCGGGAGGTCGGATGAGCCGACACGCACGTGGCTGTCGGTGAAGCTCTCGACGTTGTTCAGCTTGCCATCGGTCGGCGAGTAGTAATAGACCGTGTACTTGGTCGTCAGGTGTTTCTGGTCTTGCGTGACGGCGCTGTCTTCGACATTGATCGTAAAGGCGAAGGGAGCCATGCCCGGATGCGCCATGCTGCGATTGATTTGCGTGATGCGGTTGTCCTTGAGACGGTAGAACGAGTTTGAGCCATGGATCACGAGTTTGATGCCCATCGGATGGCCGTCCTCTTCCATGGTCAGGGTATACTTGCCGTCCGATTCTTCGAAACTGCGCGGCCCCCGGTGGACGGCGATCATGCCGAGTTGCTCCTGTGCCCACTTCTGCACATCGGCGTCGCCAAGTTGGACTGAGACTTCCCGCGGGCCTTTAACCATCACCGGACCGCTCGTTTCCTTTCCATTGATGTTCACCGTGAGATCGGCAGTAAAGCCGGTGAAACCCTTCGGCCAGCGTGCGGTGTTATCGAACGCCCGGCGTAGTAACTCGCGGGCTTGAGGGTCGTCTGCTACGGTAGGTTGAGCGGTAGTATGGTGGCTCATCATGAATCTCCAAAGTTAAGGACTCGTTCATTCAGCGGCTGATTATACCTGCCGGTTCACAGCACGCTCAATGGCGGACATTGTTCTCCGGCCGTTCCCTCCCCGATGAGAGGCTTTATCTGGTCGCGCAGGGCAAACCCTCTAGGAATTTTCCTGAAGCCGGCATATTCCAAATCTCCGCTTGACTCTGCTATACTCCGCACATTTTTCTGACCGCCTTTGTGTCATTAATCAGTGTTGGGACAAGTGGCAAGAGGCGGGAACTGAGAAAGGATGGGCATGGAACGGCGCGCTGCGTCTCATACTGAAGAAGAAGAAATGAATCAACGCCGCAAGTTATTGAATGCGGCTCGGCGAGGGGACACGAAAGCCATCAGCAAGTTGTTTGAGCTATACCAAGTGCGTGTGCTGAGCGGAGAGCAGCTGGCAAAGGTCAACCGGACCATGGTGTACATGGCCCCCGTCGCTCCGGAAAAAGGCGGGAAATCCTCGGCCAAGGGGTCGACAAAGGCCGCCAAGCAGAGTCCTGAAAAACCGGTCAAGGCTCAACCGGAGAAACGGGTGGCGGCTCCGAAAGCGGTGGGTAAGAAACCTGTCACAGCCAGTTCAACCAAAAAAGATAGGGTCAACCCCAAGCACAAACCCAAGCACAAGTAGGTTCCGCTACTGGACTACGACTCTGAGTCCACCTCCGGCCAATTTGGCGGCGATCTCCTCCGCCTGCGCGGTGGCCCCGCTGTACACGACCGCTTCTCCTTCATGGTCGATGCGATAGGCCAGTTCGAAGGCCTTGGTCGCCGTCATGCCGGGAATGAACCGGCAGAAGAGGTCGATGACCTGCTGGTAGGTATGGCAATCGCAATTAAAGACGACGACGCGGGACTCGAATCCGCTGCCGATGCCGGTCTCAATGTCCTCAGTAACATCCGGAATTGTTTGGGGCGTCGATGGGGCGGGCATGGGCCGAAATTCTAGCAGACCTGAGTGTAATGGTTAAGACGTGCCATGCTCGACCAACCTATTCTCGATCGTGACGCCCATTCGTTCTATCAACCTGGTGAGTAACGTGAAATGGGCGCGCGAGTCAGTGGCAACGGCAAGTTGTCCCACTGTAGCCAGTTGTATCGTATACACCAATGAGGCTGAGGTTTTCAGCAGGGCAAGGCCATAGTCGAAGAGGTCGGCTTCTCTGCCGCTGAGCCGTTGCCGGCTGAGTTCACGGATGCCGGCCACTGTAAAGGGAGTCGTCTCGAACGAGACATCCTTCAAGCGAACCATCAAGGCCTGCTCGGGAGTGCCATCTTTGTTGTTCCCTGTAATGTCTGTGCCATCGAACAGACCTCGTTGGAATCGGCGATTCTCCACCAGCGCTCGATGAAAGAGCGCGCGCCAGGTTGAATCGGTCAGATCACGATCCACGGCGATACAGGTGTCCGGATTGAGCGGTCCGCTGATATTGTAACCCTGCACCAGCCGCTTGCTTGCCAGGAGGCCGGGGAAGGAATCTCCCATACGTTCGGGAAAGGCTGTTGTCCCGCAGAATGGACTGACTTGTATGGCCATATAGTCCCGGAAATGCACCTGTTGATACCGCTCCAGCAGCCTCTGCAAGGTGCGCTCGTGGCACAGATGAAAAGGATAAAATAAGACGCCGGATCGTGTCATGACAATGAACGATAAACGATAGGACTCATGCTAGGTTTCCGTTGTGCGGCTTATTGTTTCTCCTGACTCGACATGTTTCTGGTGTTTATCCCTGTGACGGTGGGTCTCGATCTCCTAATGGACGGGGGGTCTCACTGGATGGAAGGGGCGATGCGGTGAGGACCTTCTCCTTTCTGCCGGCATGACAGCCGATCGGCCCGTCGTTATATCTTGTCCATATCGATCACTTCCGTGGCGTCCCACAGGTTCTTCGACTCCGCATCAGCCAGGTCTTTTTCCCGGTCCGTTTCGGTTTCTTCTCCGAACCCCGCTTGCTGGTGATTCGAGTGAGTCCGCTCTGCTGACTGGTTCAGCCGGCGGCGCTTTTTCGACGGGTCCATATTCACCGGCATGGCGGTATCTCCTATCCAGCCCATAGTGTCCAATCGGATCGGTGGGCTTGTCAATCCTGCCGGATGCCCCGTTGTCCGGTACTAATACAGCTCCTGGGCCACCGAATCTGCGTACCGTCTGCCTAACGTGGTCAGGCGAATGTGATCCTCGGTGCATTCAACCAGGCCGCGGCTACCGAGCCGGACCAGGGCTTGGTATTCCGGCATGTCGGGACGAACGAGATGCCGGGGTACTCCTTCCACCAGGCGAAGTCCGAATACCAACGCGTCGCGCTGCTGCTCGGTATCCGAGAGGCCGACGCGTTCAACGATCGGCCGGCGGCCGGCGTTCAGCATATCCGTGTACGTCGTCAGATCGGCGACAGTGCCGGACCGGATTCCGTTCACATACGATTGGGCACTGGGGCCGAGGCCGAGATAATCGCCGTCGGTCCAGTAGAGCAGATTGTGACGGCAGGAGAAACCGGGTTTGGCATAGTTAGAAATCTCGTACCGGTTGAATCCCGCCTCATTGAGAATGGTTTCTGCCGCGGATTCCATGTCAATCTGAAGCGACTCGTCCGGTCGCGGCACAAGGTTCTTGGCGATATCCCGGGCGAGTGTGGTGCCGTCTTCAATGGTCAGCGCGTAACAGGACACATGAGTCGGCTCCAGCGCGAGCAGGGATTGCACGGTCCCGGTCCACGAGGCAAGCGATTGGCCAGGCAGTCCGTACATCAGGTCCAGATTGATATTCGAGAAGCCGGCGGTATGTGCGGCTTCGACGGCGGCCTCCGTGTCCTTGACTTGTCCGGGCCGGCCGATCGGAGCAAAGTCTTGCTCGTTCATGGATTCCGCGCCGAAGCTGATCCGGTTGAATCCGGCATCGGTCAACATGCTCAAATCCGTGCGTGTCACGGTCGAAGGATGGGCTTCCACCGTGATTTCCACCGATGATTCCGTCGGCCAGGCTGCCCGGATCAACTGGAGCAGGGAAGCCAGTTGTGCGGCACGAAGGGCCGTCGGTGTCCCGCCCCCGAAGTAGATGCTCCGCAACGGGCGACGCCCCCCCAATCCTTCCTGACGAGAGAGATCGATTTCTTGTGCGATTGCCGTGCAGAACGACTGTATCCGCTCAGCCCTGGCGACCTCGAGGTAGAACGCGCAAAAGTGGCAGCGCTGCCTGCAGAATGGAATGTGGACGTAGAGGCCGATGTCGCGCTGCGGCTGAAGAGTCATAGGGAGAAGGGCTGAGACTTTGAGAAGTCCCGCTCCAGGACGATTTCGATTTCATCCTCCGGCGACTTGCCGCGGTTGCGAGTATGGACGCTCCAGTGCGGCGTCCGCCGCAGGGAATCGAAAACGGTCTTGATCAGTTCCGGCTTCATGCGGGATTCCCAGGCACGCACCCAGGCGTGGTGGTCGTCGTCGCCCTCGTAATCGTCCGGGAATTGCACTTCCAGACAGAATCGCAGCGTGAATGTCTTGTCTTCTTGATACATCGTGGTCCTCTCGTTGCCATCCGGCCTGCACAACATTATAATGAGCCATCATCAAGGAGTGTTGCCATGCCTATCTTCGAATATGTCTGTCGGGAATGCAATCATCGCTTCGAGCTGCTGATTCAGGGAGCCACGGAAGCCGCCTGTCCCAAGTGCAGGACGACGAAGCTCGACAAACAATTCTCCGCGTTCGGCGTCGGCGCGACGGCCGGGTGGGCCTCATCCAGCGGCCCGGGACCCTGTGGAAGTTGCGGTGATCCTCGCGGACCCGGCTCGTGCTCAATGAACTAACCGCGCATGGGTACGTCAGATGAGCAAGCGATGGCCCGCGCGATCGCGGCCATCTCCCACTCTGATCCTCTGATCAAGTTGCTGCACCAAGTGCGGCTCGGCCGCATGAAACCCACGGATGCGGGGTTGCGCGCGATCACGGAATCCTGGCTCGCCGCCTATGAAAAGGCGCTGGCCACGGATGGTCTCACTCGATCCTGTCTCCGGCGGCTCGATCCCACACCCCGGCTTGCCGTTCTGATCGATGCCGGCGTGCTGACAAACGAGCACCCGGGAGTCACATCACTCAACGCAGTCTATGATCGGGCGATCGCTCTCGCAGCATCCGAATAGGCGTGCTATGCCCGGGATCTTCCTCCTGTGGCTTCTTTGCGTATGGGGCATTCCTGCAGGGGTATCTGCGCAGGATGCGTCCGGCACCGGTTCCTTGTGGGCGATTCCTCTGGCAGAGATCGGCACGAAGCTCCCTCGGGATACGCAGGTATTAATTGAACGCAGCGCCATCGAGGCCTTTCTGGCCGAGTTGGATGGAACCCCTCCAGACTGGGCCAACGTCTATGGTCATGGCCATCATGATGCGGATCATGACGAACGGCTGTTCAACCTCAACCGGGAGCGGGATGCGGCGCGAGAAGGCAAGGCTGCATTGACTCGCCGTGTAGCCTTTGTGTGGCCGGGAGAATTATCACGGTTCGATCCGGAGAGTCGGAGTTATGCGGTGTCCCTCGGGCCAGAATTCAACCGGACCAGTTGGGGCATCGTGAGGTTCAAGCCGGAAGATCTCCCCGGTAATCTCAGAGCCAGACCACGCAAGAAACTCGCCGCTCAGCTTCGTAGCCGCTTGGCCAAAGGGGAAATAGTAGACGTGACGGTTGTCTTGGTCGGGACGTTGCTCCCTACCGAATCCATCGTCTATGATTTTTCACACGACGAAGCAGGTCTCGGCATGATCATGCCGGTTGTCCGTATCGAACAGGTGGCCTACGTACTCAAGTGAGCTGGATTCCTTTCCGGGAACGTACAGGCGGTCTGATTCTGTTGATTCAGTGTGATGCGCACTCAGGGTGTCGGTTTCAGCAGGCCGAAAGGGGATGCGACTTTTGTTGCGCCCTGTTAGAATGCGCCTGTTACTGCCATGACCGGTCCAACCCTCATTCTTCCTGAACGATCCCGCGCCATTGCTGCCGATCTTCGAGCCAAACTTGGTTCGGATAGGGTGAAAGACGACCACCCGACGCTGACGGCCTATGCGGTCGATGCCAGCATCTATCGTATGGAGCCGAAAGCTGTTGTGCTTGCCGAATCAGAAGAGGACATTGCGACAACAGTTCGGTATGCGGCCGCGAACGGCATTCCACTGACGCCGCGAGCCGCCGGCACGAATCTCACTGGTTCCGCAATCGGATCAGGAATTATCCTAGATATCTCCAGGTTAAACAGAATACTGGAAGTTAATCGTGAAGAACGGTGGGCCCGGGTTCAGCCGGGGATAGTGCTGGCTGAATTGAACAGACAATTGGCCCGCGACAGCCTGCTGTTCGGCCCGGATCCATCCAGCGGCGATATGTGCAAGCTCGGCGGTATGCTGGCGAATAACTCGTCCGGGCCGCATACGTTGCGCTATGGAGCGGTCAAGGACAACGTCCTGCGCCTCCGGACCTGCTTGGTGTCCGGAACATGGGTGGATGCCCGGGCGTACGGGTTGAACGATCCGGCGTTCGAGCGGTTGCTGACCGCCGTCCCGGCGCTGAGGGAAATCTTTGTACTTGTGCAGACGCATGCGGACTTGATCCGCGCGAAGAAGCCGACGGTCAGCAAGAACAGTTGTGGATACAATCTCTTCGGCTTGGCCGACGGCTTGGCGGAAGGTCTGTTTGATTTGCCAAAGTTGTTGGTCGGCAGCGAGGGGACGCTGGGTATCGTGAGCGAGGCGACCGTGAAGCTTGTCGACAAGCCCAAGGCGACCGTGACCGCGCTGATTCACTTTCGCCATCTTCAAGAAGTGGGGGAGGCGGTGCCACGGTTACTCGAATTGGGCCCAAGCGCCTTGGAGGTCATGGATGCCAACACGCTCGACCTCATCGGGCGCGCCAAACACGGGATCCCGCCCGACGCAGCGGCGACATTACTGATCGAAGTGGACGCAGATTCCCTTGATGTCGATCTCCATGACTGCGCCGAACATATGGCGGCTGTCTGCCGCCCCTTCAGACTGGCCTCCGAGCTGACCCTGGCTTTCGATCTGGAACGGCGCGAGCAGCTCTGGAAAGCGCGAAAAGCCCTGTACCCCACCCTCTATCGGTACGATCCTCTGAAAAAGCCTATCAATTTCGTGGATGACGTCGTGGTTCGCGCCGAGCGTATTAGCGAACTGATCCATTATCTGGAACACTTTTTTAAGGGACAGCAGGTGCCCGTGGCCATCTTCGGCCATATCGGAAACGGAAATGCCCATATTGTTCCGCTGTTGAATGTAAACGACCGCAATGATTTCAACAAAATGGTTCAAGGATATCATGAGATTCATTCGACGGTGCTTGAGCGCTTCGGTGGATCGATTTGCGGAGAGCATGGCGACGGTCGAATCAGAGCCGAGTATGTGAAGAAAATGTTCGGGGAGGACCTCTACAGTCTGTTCGTGCAAGTGAAACAGGCATTCGATCCGGGCTACATTCTCAATCCGGGCATCAAGATCAGCGACCGCCCGTTCACCGACCACATCGATTACACGCGACTGTCCAAGTCGTGCGCGACGTGCGCCAAATGCAACGCCGTCTGTCCCGTCTACGATGTCTTTCAATCCGAGGATATGAGTTCACGGGGCTGGTTCGAGATTGTGACGTCGAAGGATTACAGCTATTTGAATTCGAAACGGGTGGTGGAGGCCTGCCTGAATTGCAAGTCCTGCCGGACAGTCTGTCCAGCGGGAGTGGATGTGTCCGATCTGATTCTGCAAAAACGAGCCGAACATCCGAATCGACTGGCGGGCTGGATCTTTCGATTCCAGGCCGACGGAGCGCGATTTGATGCAGTGCTGCGATGGCTGGGGAAAACCCAGCCGCTGTGGGACCGTCCGCTGTGGCGGCGGCTCTTGGAATGGGGCACGAAGCCGATCATGAGCCGATTGGCTCCCACGGCGCGATTGCCTCACGAGCTGGTTCTGCCGAAACTTGCGGAGAGACAGTTGCGGGACCGCCATGCGAATTTGATTCCGGCTGAATCGGCCCGGGCTCCATCGAGTGGTGTCGCCTATTTTCACGGATGTGCCGCGAATTATCTCGATGACGGAGTCGGCGATGCGGTCATCGGGGTCCTCCGCAAGCATGGAGTGGAACCGGCCCTGCCGCCGCAACGTTGCTCGGGGACCCCCATTCAAACCTACGGGCACATGGATCTCGTGCGCGAGGGAGCCCGGTTCAATCTCAACTCGTTGGCGCGGTATGACACAGTTGTCACCGGCTGTGCCTCTTGTACTCTGATGCTCAAAGATTATCCGGCACTCTTCGCCGAGGGGGAGGAGCGTCGCCGGGCGGATGAGTTGGCGAAGAAGGTCGTCCATATCGCTGAATTTGTCGCACGCTCTCCCCGGACTCCGCCGATGGCGCAAACAGCCGGGCGAACGAAGCGAGTGACCTACCACTCGTCCTGCCACCTGCGGGCCGCCGGCGTGACCAAGGAACCAAGGACGCTCTTAGCCTCCTTGCCGGGCGTCAATTTCACTGAAATGCCGGACGCCGATCGCTGTGCCGGGGGAGCCGGGACGTTCATCGTGAAGGATTACGATACGTCGCAATCGATCTTCGCGCGTAAGGCTCGCGCAATCGAACAGACTGGAGCCGATGTCGTGGCGACAAGTTGCCCCGCGTGCATCATCCGCCTCAAGAACGGATTGCGGGAAGGGGTGGAAGTCAAACATGTCGCCCAGATGTTGGATGAGGCCTATGAGGCGGCGGAGAAGAGCGTACCTCGTGAAGCGTGACGCATATCTCGTAAGCGGCCCACAAAGAACCTGATACGAGCGACGAGAGACAGGGAACAAGAGCTATGGTGACGGTGTTGGTGCTCGGCAATGTGTTGCGCGATGCGGTGGGGGACAGCGAAATCGACGTCGTGTTATCCGGCCCCACGACGGTGAAGAAGCTCGTCGAGGCGAACCAGGCGCGACTCGGGGCACTCCTGCCGTTTATTGCCGGCCGCGAAACGTTGATCACCATCAATAAGAGAATCGGAACGGACGATTCGCCGGTGCGTGACGGCGACACCGTGAAGTTTGCCTATCAATCCCGCGCGTCCTATGACGGCACGCGTGATATTCCGGTGTGACCACCCTACGCCTTGAGGTGCCTGAGCATGGTTTCGATCCCACGATTGAGCTGGATCTGATGGCGGTGTAGGCTCAGGTCCGGTTGATGGGCTTCAGTCATGTAGCATGCCGCGTGATGATAACCACAAGGCTGAGAAGGCCCGTGCCGGAGCTCGGCGGCTTATCGAGCAAACACCGATAGCCCTGGCCGGGTTGGCGGTGATAAGCGGCCTGGCCTATCTCGCCGGATCGTTTTATACCAGAGCCTACTTTGCCGAATTTGGAGCCTCATGGATTTTGGACGAGGTTCCGACGGCGATGTACTTCAGCCAAAGCTGGATTCCGCTGCTGCTGATTCTCTTCTTCGTCTATTTGGTCACAACGAACCTCGGGTTGATCGACAGTCAGAGCAATCTGACCGCGAGTACCAAATTCAAGATCTCAGTCCTCGTGGTCCACTACGGTTCGTGGCTGTTCATCCTGCTGTTAGCGGCCATCCCGTTGCTCAGCCTGGGAGGCTCCACGCTCGCGGCCATCGTGTTGTCGGTCATTTCTATCGTGGTGCTTCTATGGTTGCTGGGTTCGGCGCTCGAGCTTCTGGTCGTCCGGTTTATGACGGAAGACGCGGATATGGATTTGACGATGGCCTATATCGCCTGTGTCCTCGTAGCCACCGGTTTATATGTCATTCCGTCCCAACTGGGCATGAATTGGGCACGAGCCGATAAAGAATCCCCGTCCTCTTTACTCACCGTGTACCTGCATGGGAATGCCGAGAAGGAGTACAAGTTGCTGTTTTCGTCTGAGGAGCGACTCTATGTGTTTCCAGCCAAGTATGAAGGACGGTTTCCGCCCGTTGAGGCGACGACGGCGACCGATATCAGCTTTGTGCCGACTAAACCGTGACTCACTTGGCGGGGATTATCGTGTTGCCCGTTTGGATTTCGCCGTTGGCGGTGCCGTGAGCGGATCGTCCGGCCAATGGTGCTTCGGATAGCGGCCACGCAGTTCTTTGCGCACGTCGTGATAGGATCCGGTCCAGAATCCGGCCAGATCTTGCGTGACCTGCACCGGGCGTTTAGCCGGCGAGAGCAGGTGCAGCAGCACCGAAACCTTTCCTCCGGCGACCCGCGGGGTCTCTTTGCAGCCGAACATTTCTTGCAATCGCACGGCCAACACGGGCAGATCGGCCGTGTCGTAGTCGATTCGAATGGTCGATCCACTGGGCACGGTGAGGTGGGTCGGAGCGAGGCGGTCCAGGTCGCGTCTCTGCTCCCAGGTGAGTAAAGATTGGAGGGGTTGCGTCAGATTTACCCGTTGGACGCGCTCAAGAGTCGTCATGCCATTCAGATAGGGGCCGAGCCACCCCTCAAGCGATTGGAGCAAGGCCGGATCCGACAGGTCCGGCCAGGAAGAATCGGGGCCTTCGATGCGTTTGAGAAAGGCGACTCGTGCCCGCCACTGCTGCAGTTCCGGTGTCCAAGCCAATGTCTCCACACCTGCTCGTCGCACGCCATTCATTAGGGCGCTAATGACCACGGCGGGGTCCGGCTTCGAGAGCGCCTGTTCAGACAGCACTAACGAACCGAGCCGCCGCTGCCGTGATGCCCGAACTGAGGCCGTCTGTTCGTCCCAGTCGACTACTTCAGCCGTGACGATCTGGTTCGTGTACAGCTCCTCGATATCCTCACGCGAAATCGGGGCAGCCAGGTCGATGCGTGCCCATTGAGACCCGGCGTCCAGGTCAGCGATGACGAGATAGGGTTCCGACGCCAACGGGTCCGGGTGGATAAAGAGTGCACCCCGGCCGTTCGTCAGGAGGTAGCGCGCCTCGGCGCCCGGTTGACGTTGAGCAATCCGGTCGGGGTAGGCGAGCGCCAACAGCGGGCCCACCTGCTCCAGACCCGTATCGCGGTCGGCTGGTGAGCGGTCAGCAGTTTGGATCAGCTGCCGTTTCCACAACGCTGCGGTCTGTTTGACTCGGTGGAGTACGCCACGATCAGCCGTCGATCCATCGAGCCGGTCGCGTTCGCCACGCAACAGGTCGACCCTGCTTCTGAAATCCACGTGCTTTGCGGACGACGGACCGCGGAGTGGGTCACGCTCGCCAAGCAGCGCAGCAAGATCGCAGGCCAACCCGGCACAGTGCATGGGGACGGCTCGCAACAGCATATGGGACAGGCGTGGATGGAGGGGGAATTCCGCCATGCGTTTGCCGTGCGGGGTGATCCGGCCTGTGGCATCCAAAGCGCCCAGGCGAATCAACAGGTCCTTGCCCTGCGCCACTGGGCCGGCAGGCGGCGGACTCAACCAGGACAATTCCGACGGATCGGCCGTCCCCCACTGAGCCAAATCCAACAGGAGTGGTGCGAGGTCTGCATTGAGGATCTCCGGCGGACGTCGCGGAGCGAGCGCCGCCTGTTCTTTCTCCGTCCAGAGCCGATAACAGATGCCCGGCTCCACACGGCCGGCTCGCCCCCGACGCTGTTCAGCGGAATCGTGCGTGATCCGGATCGTCTCTAATCGGGTGAGCCCGGACCGCGGGTCAAATCGCGGCACGCGGAGGAGGCCGGCGTCGATCACAATGCGGATGCCGTCAATCGTGAGACTGGTTTCCGCAATCGATGTGGCCAACACCACCTTTCTCGTGCCGGGCGGGGCCGGCGCAATCGCGGCATCCTGTGTCTGGAGCGGCAAGTCGCCGTGGAGGGGCATGATGTGAACCGCCGGTCCCAGGCCGGCATCGCGCAACATCCGTTCGACGCCGCGGATCTCTGCCATGCCGGGCAAAAACACGAGCACGCTGCCCTGGTTACGGGCCAGCGCGCGTCGAATGGCGTGGGTCACGGCCGTGTCGAGGCGACCGGTGAGAGATTGATCGAGATAACAGGTGTCGACGGGAAACATGCGGCCCTCGGCCCGGATTGTCGGAGCCTGTCCCAACAATTCGCCGACCGGTCCGCAATCCAACGTGGCGGACATGACGAGGAGGCGGAGGTCCGGACGGAACAGCTTCTGGGTTTCGAGGGCGAGGGCCAAGCCCGTGTCGGCTTGCAGGCTGCGCTCATGGAATTCATCGAAAATCACTGCTGCGTAGGCAGCCAGCTCCGGATCGTGCTGAAGCATCCTGGTCAAAATGCCGTCAGTGACCACCTCGATTCGTGTCGAGGGGCCCACCTTTGTATCAAGCCGCATGCGATAGCCGACGGTTGCGCCGACGGATTCTTGGAGCGTGTCCGCCATACGGTGAGCGGCGGCCCTGGCCGCCAGCCGGCGAGGTTCGAGCAGGAGCACGTTTCTGCCCAGGACCCACGATTGGTCGACGAGCGCCAACGGCACGCGCGTCGTTTTTCCTGCGCCGGGTGGAGCGGTGAGGAGGGCGTTGCGTCCGTTTGTAAGCGCCTCGCGCAACGCGGGCAACACCTCTTCTATTGGCAGGCGGGACATGGTAGGGTTCGCCGTCACGGACGGACTGTAACAGACTTGCGACTGCGGCACCACGGAGAAGGAGTGCGCCGGTCATGTATCAATGGACGAAGGATAAACCGACCGAGCCAGGCTGGTACTGGTTTCGCGGGGAGGCGCATGAGGCTGATCCGTTCATCGTGCAGGTGGACACGGTCGGCCAATTTCAGTGGCCGGATGGCGGGTTTCAAGAAGTGACGTTGACCAAAGGAGAGTGGGCCGGTCCGATCAAAGAGCCAGAGGAATAGCCGGGGCCGATTGGTTCATCGTTCCGTATTCAACGTGATGAACTGCTGCTTCAAGAGTTGTACGCGCGTGAGATAGGTTCGTACGTCGTGGTCTCCACACCGCTGGTGGGATGTAAGACGGAAGCGACGTAAAACAAAATCATGGCCTGCTCTGGCGCCACAGAGGTGAATCACGGCGGCGAGGTTGTGCTTCTGTTGAGGCGTGGCCTGCGGTCGCGTGGCGAGCTCTCGCGTGACACGGTGGTCGAGCAGGGCGGCAGTCATCTCAATGGCATGGCTTGGAATCACACGGGTATAGAGGCTGTTGAACCAACAGGAATGGTGGTCATGCCAAGGGCCGTCTTCCGCCACATGATGGTCGTGTATACAGTATCGTCTCGCTGTGTGGAACGTCGCATCAGTCAGCTGAAACATTCCCACGGCGGTGGAAGCCGGTTGATACCAGGTCAAGGGATTCACGCTCCATTTCCAGCGCCAGTAGGTCCGGGCCACAGGATTGCCGTTGCCTTCCACCTGGGCAAGCGCAGCGAGTAATTCCGGCGTGATGACCGACGTGGCGTGTTCGCGGAACAGGGGGCCATACTCCTGCCAGCTTTCAGTCAGACTCTTATCCAGAGACCGATCCAGCGCGAACAACACCTCGGTTGGTTTGGTGATGGCGTGAAAAATCCAGTTAACGGTAAGGAACAGAAGCAGGACCACCACGGAGCCGATAAGGACTCTCGTGGCCAATGGAGTTTTTGAGACGGCATGGAAAACGGTACCCGCCTCTCGCCATCGCCGGCGGGCGAAACGCTGAACGGCTTTCAGCCTGGGCCACAGGCGCGATCGACGGCGTACGCGTTGCACCGCACGCCGATTGGAACGAGCAGCCATGCTGATACTATATCGTAATCGGCGCTGGATGCGGATGGGGGGACGGAGCTCTCACTGAGGCGGGGCTTGCTGATCGAGCTGCATGCGTTGAGAGGAATCTTGATATTTGCCTCGCCAACTTCTGGCCTGATATTGTGCTTGTGCGATTTGACCGGGAGTCATGTTCTGGGCCAGCCGATTTCGCCGTTTGACGCCGTCTTCGTTACCGTTGGCTCCCGCCAGGTTATACCACTGATGCGCCTGTACAGAGTCTTTCGGCACCCCGCGTCCGGTTTCAAAGTAGGCGCCAAGCGTAAACATCGCCTGTGGATGACCGTGGTCTGCCGCGAGACGGCACCAGCGTAATGCTTCCTGAAAGTCTTGCGGCACACCGCGTCCCGCATCCGACAGGAGACAGAGCCGATAGAAGGCCTCCGAATGCTGCTGGATGGCCGCCATGCGATACCAGCGGACCGCTTCGCCGTAGTCGTGGACCGATTGCTCGTACCGCAGGCCCAGGCGATATTGATCCTCGGAACTGCCTTGCTCAGCTGTCGCTCGTGTGTCATCGATGTTCGCGACAAGGTCATGGACGGCTACATAGGGCGATTTGGGCGGATCAATGCATCCGGACAAGGTGCTCAAGGCGGCCAGTGTAACGGTAATGTGTAAGCGGTTCCGCATGATGCGCGCTCCCTTCTTCTTGTACGATTGAAGGCGTATAGGCATAGAGGACTGGCTCCACTGTAGCACAGAGTACGGGTGGGGCCGAGGACGTTCGCCGAGATGGGCAGACCGTTCTCTTGACAGCTGCCGTTTCCGGTCGTAGTTTGGTGCGTACCGTTCCCGCCAAGAGGCTGAAGAGTCGCATGAGTCTGTTGCGATGTCTGGATCTGCCTGCATCTCGCTTTTCGCCGACCACGTGTGGGCGTGTTGCGCGGAGTACGCTTCAGACATGTCTGTGGGGCGGACTCCTGACGATCCTCTCTGTGGGGTCGGCGTGGGCTGAGGGAGCCTTCTTACCGTCGCCGGTCACCAGAGGCGTCCTGCTGGTGGCCAACCCGTCGCTCAATGATCCGAACTTTCATCACACAGTCCTCTTGCTCGTGAAGCACGGATCTGAGGGCGCGCTTGGTCTCGTGTTGAACCGCTCGACAAACGTGCTCCTGTCTCAGGTGTTGCCTCACCTCACGCCACTCAAGGGAACCGATCACCGACTGTCTGTTGGTGGGCCGGTGGAACCCACGCGCCTTCTTTTGTTGTTCCGATTGAAGGAGGCCCCCGCAGACGCACGGCCGGTGATTGACGGATTATATGTCGGGGGGACGCCGGCGCTTTTGGAGCGCGTCCTCACCGAGGCTAAGCCAACCGAGGTCTTCCGGGCCTTCGCCGGGTATGCCGGCTGGGCGCCCGGACAACTGGAAGGTGAAATGCGTCAAGGGTCCTGGGGAGTGTTGCCGATCGAGGGGATCGACATTTTCAGCAAAGACCAGGATTCTCTTTGGTCGGACAGTGTCGCCCGCCTCCAAGGCCCCAGGGTGATTTCCCACTAGCAGCTCCGCGTCTTCGGTAAAGAACACCGGGCGGTGCGCTCTGGTTTCCCCCCGTAGCGTGATCTTGCCACATTGAACAGGACTCATCGCTCCCAGCGATAGCCAACCAGAAGAGGCATGACGACCAAGACGGCGAGTGCGCCGGTGGGGACGATTCCGACAATGGGCTCCCGGGGGATCTCCTGTCCTCAACGTGGCCAGTCTAACGGAAAATCATGAGCATATCCACGCGCCGTGCCCCATCCCTCCGTCTTGCGAGTTCATGCCCAACATGGTAGGTGATACGCCGATTCCAGCTCGTCACTTCCATCCCTGTAGTGAGTCATGCTCCTGGAGCCGAGACGCGTTCCATGAACTCTCCTGCTCTCGCCGCGATCAGTCCAGAGTGGATCTTCACTCTACTGAGGATTTGCGACCCGATTTTGGCCCTCTCATCGATGTTGCTTGGCGGTGCGGCTTCCTACGTCATCCTCAGCATCGCCGAGCGGATGCGTGCAACTGACCAGAGCCAAATCAAGAAGCAGTGGCTGTCCATCGGGGCAGTTGCCGCCGGCCTTGAGATCTGGGCGATCCATTTTATCGGCAACTTGGCGTTCTGCCGACCGGCGGTGTCTATGCAGGACATTGCGCTCACCGGCCTGTCCATTCTTCCTGCCGTGGCAGCCGGCGCTGTCGCCGTGTATCTGATCAGCAGTTTCACTGAGAATCCGATCCGGTTGATCTCCGGCGGCCTGGCGATGGGCGCCTCCATGGTCCTGACCCATGTCACGACCATGATGGCGACGCATCCGTGGGCCGATCTGTATACGGACTTGTTCAGACTGGTGCTGTCGGTTGGTGTCATGATGCTCTCCGGCATCGTCGTCATTGGGATCGGCGCATGGAATATTACCTACGGAGGGTGGCGAGTGACCGAAAAGGCAAGCGCCATGGGACTTGCCCTGTCCGGCGCTCACTTCGTCGGAATGATTCCGATGTACAGCGTCCCGGGCATCGAGGCAGGTGCCCCGACGCCGGGAATCGAAGTGGATCTCCTTGCCATCGTGGCCGTCTCATTCTCCACGCTGCTGGCCATTATTGATCGACATGTGACGACGGCGTCAGAGTTGGCGCGCGATACCCATGCACGGATGATGGACGCCCTCGAAAGCGTTCCGCAGGGGGTCGCGCTCTTCGACGCGGACGACCGGCTGGTGATTTGCAACCGGAAGTATCGGGAAGCCGTGTCGCATCCTGATGCGCCGGTGCAACTGAACGACTCGTTCGAATCCATCATCCGCAGCATCGCATTGCGAGGCGATATTCCTGCCGCGATCGGTGATATTGACTCGTGGGTCAATATGCGTCTGGCTATGCATCGCAATCCCCACGGGCCGTACATTCAATACCGATCCAACGGAGAATGGATGCAGATCAACGAAAGTCGCACGCGCGATGGCGGGATCGTCGCGATCGCGACCGACATCACCGCGTTGAAAAATGCCGAGCAAGCCGCGGAGGACGCAAAAGCGCGGTTGGCTGATTCACTGGCCTTGGTTGAAGCGGCGAAGGCTCGCATGCAAGAAGAACTCAATGTCGGACGAGACATCCAACGAAGCATGTTGCCGCGCGTCTTCCCGGCTTTTCCGGATCGGAAGGAGATCGAACTCTATGCGGTGCTTGAGCCGGCGATGGAGGTGGGCGGTGATCTCTACGATTTTTTCATGGTCGATGATCATCGGCTCTGTTTGGTGATCGGCGATGTCTCGGGGAACGGAGTTCCGGCCGCGTTGTTTATGGCGATGACCAAGATCATGGTGAAAACCAGGGCGGCGTCGGATCCCTCGCCCGCCAGCATCATCACTCATGTGAACGATGCGCTCAGCGCGGATAACGACAGCTGCATGTTCGTCACCCTCTATCTGGGCATCTTGAATCTCCGCGATGGCACACTGCTGACGACGAACGCGGGCCACAATCCTCCCTTGCTCAAGCGTCGAGATGGGCGGTTCGAATGGCTGACGGCACAGGACGGGCCCATTGTGGGGCCGATGCCGGGCATCGCGTTCAAGGAAAGTCTCATCCAGTTGACTCCGGGGGATGAGCTGTTTTTCTACACGGACGGGGTCACCGAAGCCGATAACGCCAGCCGCGAACTGTTCGGGAACGATCGATTGAAAGCGACACTTGATCAATCAAAAGCCACCACGGTGATCGATCGCATTGCTGATGTCATGAAGGCGGTGAAGGCCTTTGCCGGCGAGACCTCGCAGGCGGACGACATCACCATCCTGGGTTTGCGATATTTCGGTGTCGCTCCGGCCGACGCAGCCGCCGGCTTTTTTCGTCAGACGATGCCCAACCAATTGATAGCGATTCCGACACTGCAAATGGCATTTGAGCGGTATATCTCACAGTGGGAAAGGGCCAGACCGCTGATTCCTACACTGAACATGGCACTAGATGACTTGCTCAACAACGTCGTACAGTATGCCTTCCCAAACGATCAGGAGGAGCACAGGATTGTTGTGGAAGGCGACGTGCGTGATGGTTGCGTGGTACTGATCATCACGGACGACGGCGTTCCCTTCAATCCCTTGACGGTCGCCCCTCCGGATCTGTCTCTGTTGTTGCACGAGCGCGAAATCGGCGGGTTGGGGATTCATTTAGTGAAATCCCTCTTCGATGAAGTGATGTATCATCGCGATGTCGGACACAATGTGCTGACCATTAAGAAGAAGCTGGTGAGCTGATAGGCCGGCTCCCGCCGGAGGACTCATCCGGCAATGAACAAGCGGGACAGTGGATCGTTCAAGGCCAAGAGGGAAAGGATCAAAGGTGCGTGAATATGACTGTTGTCTCACGTGAGACGGGCACTGTCGTCATTGTCACTCCACAAGGCCGGTTCGACACGAACGGCTCTCCCGAGGTTGATCGCGTTCTGGCCGACCACATCGCACGGGGGGCTAAGCGGATCGTGCTCGATCTGTCGCACATTGAATACATCTCATCAATCGGCCTTCGAGTGATCTTGAAAACCGTGATGGCCATGAACCGAACGGGCGGGAGAGTCGTACTGTGCGGAGGGAATGATCATTCCCGCACGGTGCTCCAGTTGAGCGGCGTGATGAGCATGAATATCTATGTCGCCACGTTGGAAGAGGCTGTCGCACGGGTTCAGGCAGCGTGAAGCCCGGCGCATGGACTGCGCAGGCATAGGGGGTGGCGTCAAGCCAGTGCCGTTGCTATTGTCAGATGACCTATGTCATAAGCGATTCCAGCCTACAAGCCTATTCGGCCTGTCGCTAAGCAGAAAGGAGCACAATCATGGACCAAGGGACCCAACACAGGTTGATGGTGACCTCTCATGACAACGCCGGGATCACCTTCGTCATAATGAAAGGCAGCCTTTCCGCAACCACCGCCGAGCAGGCAAACAAGGAAATGAAGCGGATCCTGGATGCCGGTGCGAAAAAGGTGGTCCTCAACCTGGCGGAAGTGGACTATATCAGTAGTGGCGGGATCCGGGTCATCGTGCTGACTTCCAAGCTATTGAACGGTGTGCAAGGGGAGATGAAGCTTTCCTCCGCAAAGGGGATGGTCAAGGAAGCCCTGCAGGCCAGCGGGTTCGATTTGCTCAGCCGTGTGTATGGCGGCAATATTCAATTGTGCAACACAGACGAGGAGGCCGTAGCGGCATTCAAAGCTTGAAAAGCTGTTAAGGAACCGTTCTCCCATCCCCGAGATCTACTGCGCGCCTAATCGTTACGGGCTTGTCCCTGGCGCGGTATCGGTGTTGCCCAATCCCACGTCCCCCTTCGACACGTCGAACGAGAAGCGGTACTGCACCGCGACGTATTTCTGAATCAATCCGTCCCGATCCAGGGGCTGGTCCTGTTCGTAGTAGACCGCCACTTCCGATGTCCGCCACCGCAGTGCCAATCCCACAATCCAGTCCAGCTCCGTCGGGTTGGCCTGGTTTCCCCCGTCCCGATTCGTGAACAGGTTGACGTCCCCATAGACCACGACCTTGTTCTTATAGAGATCGAGATCGGCATGCGCGACATAGCGGAGGAGCGCGCGGCCGCTGTTGTCGGGGCGCGCGAAATAATTCTTGTTGTGAAACAGCCAGCCGCCTCCGGCATAGGCTGTCAAATTTTGATTTGGCAGGAGTCGCCGCCAAGCAGGAAGATCCTGTACCGCTTGGAATTTGGCGGTCAGGAGCATATCGGCATATTCTTGAACGAAGCCTCGACGATCCAGAGGCGCATCGCGTTCATATTGCAGACGCCAGCTCATGCGGCCGACGACCCCGGTCAAAGCGTAGGTGCCGTCCCACTCGCTCAGCTCAATCCAGCCATTTGTCCGGTCGGAGAAAAAGTTCTGATCTGTGTAGAAGGTCAAGTATTGTTTGTAGAGGTCCGTCTCCAGATGGAGCATGTGACGCAATCCGACAAGCCCTGAATTGTCCGGTCTGGCGGCGAATGAGGGATTTTTGGCAAAAACCCCGGTAAGGATATAGCCGGCGAACAAACTTTCCTCGGCGTCTCGGCCGTTGCCATCAGCGTTGTCCATGGAAGGGAGCGGCCGGCCATATTTTTCCAACGCCAGCACCTGGGACGGTAACAACAGGGCTGTTCCGACGAGGGACCAGAGCACGATAGGGCGGAGGAATTTTGTCATGACGCGGCGTAGGAGCATCGCGATGGCCGGTGCCGGGCCGGCCGGATCAGCGACAAAAGGCTCCGCCTAGGGCACACAGGCGTCGAAAATCTCCTCGCAATCGTTCGACGCATCGAAGGTGGGGGGTACAAAGCGGTACCGGACGTCGATGACACGATCATCGGCTAAGACGACCGTGGCCCAGCACCCGTGACGGATGGTTGAAACGCTGCTCTTGCCCACCGGTTGCGACTCCTCCAGGATCGGCGCTTCCCGATAGTATCTGAGCAGTGTGACTTCTCCCTCTTTGATTTCCTTCTTGGGAACGCCGGCGCACGCGAGGATGACGGATTTGGACTTGCCGACCAGTGTTTGCTGATTCGGATATTCGCCGACCTGGGCCGGGGTAGAACAACCGGCCAGCCCCACAATTGCGAACACTCCCAGCCCCATCGTGAGAAGTCGCGATCCTAACATAGGCGGCATTGTCGTCGGATCATCGGAGAAATGCAATGTCGTGCGGGCAGTGTGAAACGGGAGCGGTGGAGGCGAGGATCACCCGACGAAGTCCGGATCCAACCGGTTCAGCGGTTTGACGGAGAGCGCTTTGATTTCGTTGTAGACGACGGTCCGTCCCACCTGGCGCAGGCGGCTAAAGATACCTTCGACGACCACAAAATCGCCTTCGCGCACTTCCAACTGGCCGAGGCTGATGACTTTGACTGTGCCGGCTGGGTCTTGGAGGAGAAATCCATAAGCCGGCTGTCCTTGACGGTTTGTGGCCAGCTGAACATTTGTCACTTTTCCGGTGACGACGACATCCCGGTGGTCGTACTGTTCAGGATGCGCCAACAGCTCCGCGATTTCGATGAGGCTGATGGCCCAGGCTCTGGGTCCGGGTGTGACCGTGGTGCAGAGTCCTGTCATAAGTACGAGCATCACGGCACACATGCCCACACATGTGAACGAAGGAGACGGGCCGACCGACTGGGGTCTTCCAACCATGGCGTTCATTATATCCTGCCGATGAAGATTCGCAAGCACAGACGGATTACCACTTATCCGACCCCCTGCCGCTGGCGTCTTCTCCGATAAAATTATGGAGGATCTGCTTTTGGAGTTCAGTCAGTTCGGGCTTACTCGGTTCGGCTGGAGTAGGCAGCACACCGACCGGTTCCTTTGGAGTCGGCACGGTTCGTGTGAGCAGCATCTCTTCCAGAGCGGATGGGCTCCGATCGAAGTCATTCTGCATGGACACCAATCGCTGCAGTCCGAAGAGCGTGCGTGTCGGTTCGCTGTGAACCGCGTTGGAGCTGGCGCCAAACACCAGGGAATTCCAAAACTTCAACTCGATCGCTTCCGGAATGTCGATGGCCACGTAGGCGGCCAATTTCTCGATCAGCGCGGATTCGGTTTGTTCAAGGCCGTCGTAGGCGGCCACGGACCGTTCGATCGGCGTGCGTGAGAGCACGGCAATCGTGTCAGTCCAGAGTTCGAGCGAAGGTGCACTCTGTGCCGACACGGGAATACCCGACAATCTCGACTGGAGTGCAACGAGATAGTGGGACAAGAACTTCACTTTGCGGGCGGCTAATGTGCCGGCGGGCAATCCCCAGATGTGGCCGATCTCATGGTCTTGCAACGTCGTCTGGTTAGAAGTTTTCCGTTCTCGTTCAGCCAGGTCGAGCCGTTTTTTGAATCGTTCGGCAAATCGGAGCAGAGTCTGGAACTCGATGGCCAGTCGGTATCGTTGGAACTCTTCAGCGGTAATGTCGTCCTTGTCCCATCGCTCGCGCAACGCCCGGAGCGCCGGTTGTGGAACGGCTGTTCTGGCTGTGGATTTCAGATCGTCAATCGCGCCGCGGGAGACACCACGCCCGGCCAGCAAGGACGCGGCGCACGCAGCCATGGCATCGGCGGTTTCGGTAAACGTCCTGAGCGCGGTGCATTGCAGCGATGTCCGCTCTCGGCGCAGCCGCGCGCGGCGGCGGTATTCGTCCAGTCGGCTTGTCATCGCCGCGATGGACTCTTGCGTCATCGTCGTGACAGGTTTTTTCCCGGAGACGCATCGAGGATCGGGCCGGTCGGAAACCATGAACAGAATTTCCTCGTGCGTCACGTCCAGATATTGGAGGAGCAACAGTTTGACCAAGACGCGGCCTTGAATCGGCAGGTTCGCGATGACCGATTCGATTATGGACGCTGTCAGGGGGGTTGTTGTGGGTGTCGTCACCATGCGACTACTCTCAGGCCGAGCCGGCTTGCCGGTCATGTGTTTCGAGGTACAGGGCGACGTACTCACGTACGTCCTGCACCGAGCCCTTGACGAACAGGTTTCGAGGAATCTCCACCCGCACCAATTGGGCGGGATCGATACCCCGTTCCCTGGCATACTGTTCGTCGATATAGAGGCTCACAGACCCATCCGGGAAACGAAGGGCGTAGAGGGCTGTGGTGTCGGCCATGTTCACAGGTACAAGTCGGTATGCATCAATCCAGCCGCTGTTGGTACAGGTAACATAGGGCTTGTGGCGGCTGCAAGGGCTCAACCTCAACACGAAAGGTAGCTGATACATTTTCGGGTGCCGAACACAACAACGGCTTTCGGTCGGATGACCGAAAGCCGTGTGATAGCACGTAAGAACCGGGGATCATCCCCCGAGCGTATCGAGAGTTTCCTTGAGGCTCTTGCGGATGCAGGTGAAGATCGGCGTGTCCCGCAAGGTATAGCGCGAGCCTTCCGTCTCCCGTAACGCCATCACCAGATCCAGAAAGTCCTCCGGCTTGTCGCTCTCGAACGCCACCACCCACTCCTGGTCGTCCAACCCGAACGAATAGGTCGTGTTCAACTTGACCGACGGAAACCGGTGTCCCACTTCGATATGCTCGTCCAT
>DCZO01000012.1:30531-61058 GCA_002331335.1 Nitrospira sp. UBA2082
GTCATGTCCTGGAACAGATCCAGTTCATAGCTGATGCGCCAGAGCATGAAGTCACAATCGCCCCGGATGCCGACGGCCGAATAGGGCACCACCAGGACTTTCCCGGTATACTCTTCCACGGCCCGCAGGAATTCCTGCTTGCCTTTGGTGCGTTCGTCTTCCGGCAACCGCCGCCAGGCCGGATCGACTTTGTAGAACACGAAATTGACAAATTGCCGGCGCGGGGGCGCCGCGGCGGGGGTCGATGATTCGGGAGCTCCCATGAAATCCTCCGGGTAACGGCGTGACAATATCTCCGAGCTAGTTCTGTAACACTTCGAGTTTTATTCTGTCAACGGGGTTGCATGGACCGCGTCGATCATTGACAGGCCCGGCCCGCTCTGTTACTGGCAGCGCATATGAACTGGGTATGCACCGGTATCCTTGCGACGATAGTGGTCACCGTCGGGCCTGGGATGGCCGTGCCGTCGGCTGCGATAGAAATAGAGCCGACCCACACGCAGATCCGCGTGGCGTTGGCCAGGGGGAAAGAGGCGGCACGGGAACAGCGGCGCCCCGATATGTTTTATGTCACATTTGGGGCGGTCGATGCGTTGCATCCCGGAGGATTTCTGCTGACCAAACTCGGCAGCCTATCGGTCATGGCGGCGCACCTGGCATTGCGGGGAGCCGAACCGAGCCAATCCGACATCGACCACGTGATCAGTGCGCCGACCATGCTTGTGAGCACGGTCATACTGGGAGATGCTCCGTCATTCGCCGTGGATAGTTACATGGTGCTTGAACAGGGAGCGAAGACCATCAAGCCTGCCACAGTGCGGGTCGATGGGCGCGCCGACCGGAGTGCCGCTTGGCCGAATTCACCGCGGTTCAAGGCAAAGGTTGTCGCCTCGTTTAACTATGCCGACTTCGATCCGACAGGCAAAGCCTCCATTATCGTCTTTCCCGCCCAAGGAGGCACGGTGACGTTCCCTCTCGACTTTTCACAAATCGAGTAGGTACTCTCTCGACCATGCGCCGACATCCTCTGTCAGACCGCCGCTTCATCGCAGAAACCATCGCGATCGGCTCAGAGCTGTTGGTCGGAGGCAGGTCCGATAGCAATTCCTTGTTCATTACTGAGCAGCTCGGCACCTGTGGCATTGAAGTCCGATTTAAGTCGATCGTCGGTGATCACCGAACGGATATAGTGAACACCATTCAGACGGCGGTGCGGCGGGCCGGGGTCATCGTGATGACGGGTGGGTTAGGGCCGACCGTCGATGACTGCACGAGAGAAGCTGTGGCCGAGGTTGCCGGACGGAGACTTGCTCGCCGGAAAGAAGCGTTCGAAGGCATGGCGGCCCGGCTGGCCCAGTGGGGGCGGACCCCCAACAAGGGGCAGTTGCGGCAGGCCTTGATTCCCTCCGGCGCGGTGGTGCTGACAAATCCAGTTGGGTCTGCACCGGGGTTTGCCCTGTCATGGAAGAGCGCCCTCGTGATTGCATTGCCCGGTGTTCCTCGTGAAATGGAAGCGATGATGGAGCACGCCGTCATTCCATTCATCACCGAGCGGTTTGCGCAATCGGCGACACATCTGTCGCATCCCATCCTGCGGTCGGTTTTTCATACCTGCGGCTTATCGGAAGCGGATGTCGATAGCAGGCTTCACGGGCTAATTGCAAAACGAACACCGGTCGATCTTGGCCTGCTGGCCTCACCGATGGGCGTCCTCGTATCACTGACCACCAAGCCCCATCACTCCAGCAGCCGCACCATCCTTGATCCGCTGGAGGGTGAGGTTCGGACCAGGCTGGGAGAATGGATCTTTGCCGAAGGACAGGACACGATGGAAGCGGTTGTCGGGCGCCTGCTGTCAAAACAGGAGCTCACAGTTGCAGTAGCGGAATCTTGTACGGGCGGATTGATCGGCCATCGACTCACCCAAGTGCCGGGATCGTCGGCCTACCTTGATCGGGGCGCCATCTGTTACAGCAATCAAGCGAAAATGGACATGCTGGGTGTGCCCGCTGAGTCGATCGCCGCACACGGAGCGGTCAGTCGCGAGGTGGCCTCCGCGATGGCCAAGGGGATTCGTGAACGAGCCGGTGTGTCGGTGGGACTGAGCGTGACCGGCATTGCCGGGCCCGGGGGAGCCACGGAGAGCAAACCGGTCGGCCTGGTATATGTGGGCCTTGACGGTGGAGCGGGCGATACCATAACGAAAGAATTCCGTTTCCACGGCGACCGGTCGGTGATCAAGCAGCGATCTTCACAGGCGGCGCTGGACCTTTTGCGCCGGTGGCTCATCGCCAGAGAAAGCCGATGATCCGTGCCTTTCTTGCCGTCGAGTTGTCAGAGGAACTAAGATCGCGTCTGGCGCAGGTCCAGCAGGATGTTCGAACGCGACTGTCGCGCAGCGTCCTTAAAACTATCCGCATATCATGGGTGCAACCCGCCTCCATCCATCTCACGATCAAGTTTCTTGGCGATATGGATGAATCGGTGATCGAGCCCGTGCGCGTCGCGATCACGCAGGCAATGGAGGGGCATCGCACGATTCACATTCCACTGGAACGGCTCGGCGTATTTCCTCGACCGCAACAACCACGTGTCCTCTGGGTCGGGCCATCGGCATCGTGGGATCAGGGAGACGATGCCAAACGGCTGGCGGCGTTGCACCAGGCAGTGGAAGCATGCTGCCACTCGTTCGGCGTCGCGCCGGAAGGGAGGCCCCTGAGTCCGCATCTCACACTGGCACGGATCAAGGACGGGGAGCGCGAATTCGGTCAGGTGTTGGTCCGGTCTGGCCTGATGGAATACCCGATGGGGATCGGAACGTTGACGGTGTCGTCGGTCGTACTGATGAAAAGCGACCTGCTGCCAACGGGACCTGTGTACACAAAATTATGGGAAGCGGGATAGGCTTATGGGTCGAGGAGGGGAACGAGCGTCGTGTGGCCCTGTTGGCGGGCGAGGTCTACCGGACGCTCACCAGACGTCAGCCTTGCATTCTTATCCGCTCCGTATTGAAGCAGCAGGGCCACCATGTCCCGGTCACCACGATAGGCCCCCAGGTGCAATAGGGTGACGCCTCCCACGCGCCCCTGCGAGTTGACCTCCGCTCCTCTTTCGAGAAAGAGCGCCACAATATCCCGGCGTCCTTCCTGCGCCGCAAGAAAGAGCGGCGTCACGCCGTCCTGTCTGATTTGATCCATCGGTGCTCCGTGATCCAGCAAGATTGCGATGACCTCTCGATGGCCGTTCTTCGCCGCCAAGTGCAACGGAGTCACACCCCGCTCATCGGCCGTCTGTGGACTGACACCATCGAGTAATAGTCGTTCTACCCGGATCAGATAGCCATCCATTGCCGCTGTCCGCAGTTGCTCTTCAGGCGTCGAGACACAGCCACTCACGAGCAAGAGTGCAAGCAGCGAAAGAGCTAATTTCCAGCCCGCAGTATGGCGTGGGAGGAGTGAAATCCGAATACTCAGAGCCGGCTGCATCAGTCGCGTAGGGAGGCGACCGCGATGCCGCCCGGTCGGTTTGTATGCCCGGTTGCGTCCATCGAGTCCAGGAGAGGAGCGGATTTGAGAAACCAGGTGCGAATCAGCCAGAGGGTGGCGGCAAGAATCAAGGAGACGAAGATCCAATTGTAGGCGAGCCGGTCGGCTTTCCCAAGGGACGGGCCGAGGAGTGTGAGCAGGAGCTTGTATGATGCAGATACCCCCAACAATGTATTAAAGGGAGCGCCCAAGGGGCGGAGAAAAGCAAACGCACTCCTATTTGGAAGAAGTTGGGCCAATGCCTTGCGGCTCATCAGCCACACCATGAGCCAGGCGCCTCCATAGCCGATGAATGCCACAAGATTCGAGGCGGTGAGCTGCGTGCCGGCAAACGCGGTGTCTTTGAACAGTGGGATCGTGGCCGCTGTACTCCCGAGTATGAGCAGCAGGAGAACGGTCATGCCATATTGAACCAGCCACACCCACGTTTTCCCCTCCAGGGGCCGTGCAGTCTGTGGCGCTGCGGTCGGGGCATGAGCCGATGAAAGCCTGTCCCCAACCGGGTGATGGCGAATGAACAACCGCTGAAAGAGTGGTGCAAGGTTGTGATAAACCAACACAACCGCACGCTGTATCCGCTGAATGCCAGTAATAAGCCCGGTGCGTGTGTGCTGCCACAGGGTTGACCATCCTCCGTCCGGGCGGATCCGCGCCATAAGCTCCACGGCACACGCGGCGAGCTTGTGAGCGGCCGTGCGACCTGCTTGGACCGATAGGGAACTGGCACGATCGAGCAGGTGGTCGGCGTATGCCAGCGACGTCCGGCCTGCTTGGGCCGACAGGGAACTGGCGCGGCTTAGGCGGCTTAGGAGGTGTCTGGTGTATACACGCGATACCTGGCCTGCCAAGACGGCACGCCGGCAGAAGGTGGTTCGCCAATCTGTGAGCCTGACATAGATCCCCAGTGCGCGATCATGGAGCCGATCAGACCATACGGCTAACGGTGTAGACGAGCTGCGGGGGGCTCCTGTACCGAGAGGTGGCGGTGCGCCGGCTGCTTCTTGCCTGGGTTGAGTGTAGAGGGTGTCCACCATCTTCGCCAACTGGATCAGGACGATCTCCTTCTCCGTGTCCTGTAGGATGAGGCAGTTGAGATAGGCATCGACGAAGGCGCGGATGATGACGGGGGCTTCCGGCAAATTCTTGGAATTGTTTGCTTCCAGGGCGTGTAACGAGGCCAGGGGCACTCGCGTTCGTTCGGCGATACTCTCGATCGAGAGACCTTGGCGCTCTCGGTATTCGCGGAGCGACTCGCCCAATGTATGGGGTAACGGCTCGATCGGCGGGAGCGCCGAAAAGTCGTTGGATTCAAGGGCGCGGAGATATTTGGCGGGGATGCGAGTCTTGAGTGCGATGACTTCGAGGGGCCAGCCTTTCTGAAGCCGCCAGTGCTTGAAATACGCTCCGAGCAAATGGGTTTCGTCCGATGTCATGGGCTCCTCAATTTTCGACTCGATCCGAGTATGCCTCAACTGGGACGAGAAGCGCAAAGGACTTCGATTTCTAACAACGCAGCAACCCATAACGGCTATGAATACTGCGGGCTAGGTTTCCCTCTCCCGCTTCGGTATAATCCCGCTTCCTTTCGTCGTTTGTCACGCGTTGTTCGGATTTCGCCAGAACCGAGAGTCCGGTTCTGGCGGGGACGTTTCACGAGTGACGAGCGACGTTTTTTCAGAGAGGAGTTGATCGATGGCGGAAAAAGACGAGAAGAGACGCGCGTTGGATTTGGCCCTGTCCCAGATCGAAAAGCAGTATGGGAAAGGGGCGATCATGAAGCTGGGGGCCGAGGAGAAGGTCGATGTGCCAGCCATCTCGACCGGGTCGCTGGGGCTCGACATCGCGCTGGGCGTAGGCGGACTCCCGCGCGGACGGGTCATCGAGATCTTTGGGCCGGAGGCCTCCGGAAAAACGACCATGACGCTGCATTGTATTGCCGAAGTGCAAAAATCCGGCGGGGTGGCGGCGTTCATTGACGCAGAACATGCCCTGGATCTCACCTATGCGAAAAAACTGGGTGTGCAGGCCGACGATTTGCTGGTGTCGCAGCCGGATACGGGGGAACAGGCCCTGGAAATCGCCGAAACCCTTGTGCGCAGCGGGGCGGTCGATTTGATCGTGGTCGACTCGGTCGCGGCGTTGACGCCGCGCGCTGAGATCGAAGGCGAAATGGGCGATGCCCACATGGGCTTGCAGGCGCGATTGATGTCGCAGGCACTGCGCAAGCTGACGGCGGCGATCGCGAAGTCACTCACAACGGTGATCTTTATCAACCAGATCCGGATGAAGCTTGGCGTAATGTTCGGCAATCCGGAGACAACGACTGGCGGGAACGCGCTCAAGTTCTACTCGTCGGTCCGGCTGGATATCCGCCGCATCGAGTCCATCAAGGAAGGCCAAGACGTGATGGGGAGCCGCGTTCGCGTTAAAGTGGTGAAGAACAAGATGGCGCCGCCGTTCCGGCAGGCCGAGTTCGACATCATGTTCGCCGAAGGCATCTCCAAGACGGGCGAGCTGGTCGATCTCGGCGTCGAGAAGCGTGTCATCGAAAAGTCCGGCGCCTGGTACTCGTATAAGGGCGAACGGATCGGTCAGGGACGAGAAGCAGCCCGGGAGTTTTTGAAGCAGAACAATGCCGCCGCGCGCGAGATTGAAACCAAGTTGCGCGAGTTGGCCGGTGTGCCTGGACGGGGCGAGAAGAAGGTCGAGGGCAAGGCCGAACACAAAGACGAGAAGCCGGCAGCCAAGGGTGATGACAAGCGGGCGCACCGGTAAACCGCCGGGGCCATCACCACCGGACCGGTGGATGCCCGTCGCGGTGCGCTATTTGGCCCGCCGGGATCGAACGACAGCCCAAGTCGAGCGATTTCTTCGACACAAAGGCGCTCCACCGGCTCAAGTCCGGGACATCATCACCCGATTGTCCCATCTTCGGTACTTGGATGACCGTGCCTATGCTGAGCGCTGGGTGGAGGCGCGTCTGGCCAGGCGGCCGATGGGGCGAGCACGGCTGGAAGCAGAATTGTCGGGCCAAGGAGTCGCCGAGACGGTGGCCCTCCAGGCGATACAAGGCGCCCTGCACAATCTGGATGAAGAAACACTGGCGCGGCGCGTGTTGGCGTCAGCGCGGCGTCCGGGCCGCCGATTAACGCCGCAGCAGGCAATGCGCCTCCTACGTCAGCGGGGTTTCGAGGAAGAGACGGTTGAACGTATAATGGGCCGCCACATCGAGGGCAAGGATTCCGCCTCATGACACAGAAGGCGCAGGAACTCAGACAATCGTTTATCCGCTATTTTGAGCGGCAGGGGCATCAAGCCGTACCCAGCTCGGCCTTGATTCCTCAGGCCGATCCGACCCTGCTGTTTACCAACGCCGGCATGAATCAATTCAAACGGGTCTTCCTGGGGGAAGAGTCCCGTCCCTACAAGCGGGCCGTATCCGTGCAGAAATGCCTCCGTGCCGGCGGGAAGCACAACGATCTCGAAAATGTGGGCTATACCAGGCGCCATCACACCTTCTTCGAGATGCTCGGCAACTTTTCGTTCGGTGATTACTTTAAGGAAGAGGCCATCAAGTTTGGATGGGAATTCCTGACAGAGACGGTCGGGTTGGCGAAGGAACGGATGTGGGTGACGATCTTCCGTGAAGACGAGGAGGCCGAGCGGTTCTGGAAGAAAATCGGCGTCTCCCCGTCGCGCATTGTGCGCTGCGGCGAGAAGGATAACTTCTGGCAGATGGCAGACACCGGTCCCTGTGGACCCTGTTCGGAGATCCACTTCGACCAGGGGCCGTCCGTGCCGGGTGAAGACCGGCCCAACGGCGAGGGCGACCGGGTCATCGAAATCTGGAATCTCGTGTTCATGCAGTTCAACCGCGATGTGAACGGCACACTGCACCCGCTGCCGAAACCGAGCATCGACACGGGCATGGGCCTCGAACGGTTGTCCGCTGTGGCTCAGGGGGTCCACAGTAACTATGACAGCGATCTCTTTACACCGCTGTTGGCGGCCATTGCGGCGCGGGCCGGGGCTCAATACGGCCAGAAGGAGCAGGCCGACCGATCGATGCGCGTGATCGCCGATCATTTGCGCGCCATTACGTTCTTGATGACCGACGGTGTGTTGCCCTCGAACGAAGGCCGCGGGTACGTGCTTCGGCGGATCCTCCGCCGCGCTGCGCGTCATGGCCGGCTGCTCGGCATCGTGGAACCGTTTCTGCACGAGCTGAGTGCCACGGTTGTGGAGCAGATGGGCGGCACCTACCCGGAGGTCCGCACGGCATCCGGCACGGTATCCGAGGCGACGAGGGGAGAAGAGGAACGGTTCATTGCGACGCTCGACCAAGGGCTTCCGATCCTCAATGACATGATTGAGGTTGCGAAATCACGCCCGACCGCAGGAACTGCCATTACTCTTATTGGTACCGACGTATTCAAACTCTATGACACGTATGGGTTTCCCTTAGACCTCATTCAGGAGGCTTGTCGGGAACAGGGTATCACAGTCGATGAAAAGGGTTTTGAGGCGGCGATCGAAGAACAACGGAGCCGCGCCCGCAAGACCGGCGGGTTTGAACAGGAAACGGCCAGGCCGGCGGTGGCGGGATTGGCCAAGCGAATTGGAGCCACGGCCTTCATCGGATATGAGCGATTGGAAAGCGACAGCCTCGTGCGCGCGATTCTGAAGGGCGAGCAACTGGTCAAGGAAGCGGCGGAAGGGGATACGGTCGAACTGGCGCTGGATGTCACGCCTTTTTACGCGGAAGGCGGCGGGCAAGTCGGAGACATGGGCACATTAGTGGGCCCCGAAGGGGTGGTTGATATCAGCGAAACGACCAGACCGGCCCCGACGCTCATTCTGCATAAGGGAACCGTTCGCCAGGGTCGCGTGCGTGAAGGCGAACAGGTGCATATGACGGTGCATGCATCCCTGCGCCGGGATGCCGCCCGCAATCATACCGCGACGCATCTGGTGCATGCGGCGCTGCGCGACTTACTCGGCCCACACGTGAAACAATACGGATCGCTGGTTGCGCCGAACCGTCTCCGATTCGACTTTGCCCATTTCCGGCCGCTCTCCTTCCGCGACATCGACGACATCGAGTCGACGGTGAACGAGGAGATCCGGAAGAATGAGACGGTGCGCACCGATGTCATGAGCATTCAGGATGCGGTGGCGAAAGGCGCGCTGGCGTTCTTCGGCGACAAGTACGGGGAGCAGGTGCGGGTGGTGAGCGTCGAGTCGTTCAGCAAGGAGCTCTGCGGCGGCACCCATTGCCGGCAAACCGGCGAGATCGGACTGTTTCGCATTGTGTCCGAGGGGGGCGTGGCCGCCGGCGTCCGCCGGATCGAAGCCCAGACCGGCAGCGGTGCCTATGCGCTCCTGAAGAAGCTGGAAACCGATGTGCGTGAGCTGTCCGACCTGCTGAAAACGGGGCAATCCGAATTGGTGTCCAAAACCCGGAAACTGATGACGCAGCTCAAAGACAAGGAACGGGAACTGGAAGAGCTGAAATTGAAAATGGCGAGCGGAACGTCGGTCGCCTCGACCGCCCGGACGATTGCCGGAGTGCCGGTCCATGTGCAGCGGACCGATGGACTCGATGCGAACGGGATGCGGGCCTTGGCGGATCAGCTTCGAGACAAGCTGAAGAGCGGTGTCGTCGCGTTGGGTGCGGCGACCGGCGACGGCAAGGTGTCGCTGTTGGTCGTGGTGACGAAGGATTTGACGGGGCGGCTGAAGGCCGGCGATCTCATCAAGACCATGGCGGCCGAGGTGGGTGGAACCGGTGGCGGCCGGCCGGAGATGGCTCAGGCCGGCGGCAAAGACGTGGGAAAGCTCGACGCGGCGTTGGAAAAGGTTTTTAGCCTGGTCGAAGGCACCCTCCAGCGGTAAAATCATGGCCAGTCGAATTCTCGCGCTCGATTACGGTACGAAGCGGATCGGTGTTGCGCTCAGTGACGAATTGGGCTGGACGGCACAGCCTCTCGAAACTTTCGAGCGGCGGACGCTCGACCGGGATATCGCCCATATCGCCGCGTTAGTCCGGTCGCATGAAGTCGCGCGCGTCGTTCTTGGATTACCGCTCCAGCTGGACGGCCGCCAAGGACCGGCCATTGAAGCGATGCGCGAATTTTCCGCGAAACTGGAAGCGGGTCTGCCGGTCCCGCTCGTCCTGTGGGACGAACGGTTGACCACTAAGGCGGCGGAAGATCTGCTGATCGCCGCCGACGTCAGCCGGAAGAAACGGAAGGGCGCGGTGGACCGCATCGCCGCCGCCATTCTGCTCCAGAGTTACTTGGCGGCACAGTCGCCGGACGCGTCTCACAATTGGGGCGGCGGTGCCGATAGAGAGGCAGACACGCACACAGAGTTCGGTGCCATCGACGAGTCTCTGCATGAAACGACCCATTGTTCTGATCCTGCTCCTCGTCGCCGCCGTGGCCGTCGGTCTGGCTTGGTATCTGACGATCCGATGGGCTGAAGCGCCGTTGTCTTCCGATGCCGAGCATCCTCCCTCCAAGATCGTGGTGATTCCGGAAGGAGCCGCGTTTCAGCAGGTGGCCGCCATGCTCGAAGAGGAGCAGCTGATCAAAAGCCGGTCCGCATTCCTGTGGCTCGGGAAGTCGCAGGAAGCCGAGCGCAAGATCCATCCCGGCGAATACGAACTGCACGCGGCCATGCCTCCGGCCGAGATCCTCTCCAAACTGGTGGCCGGCCGTGTCGTCCTGCATGCGGTGACGATTCCGGAGGGCTACACGATCGGTCAAATCGCGGAGGCATTCGCCGATCAGCGGATCACGGACAAGGTGGAGTTTGCCCGGCTGGCCCACGACCAATCCTTCATCAAGTCCCTGGGAATTTCGGCCGGAAGTCTGGAGGGCTATCTGTACCCGGACACCTATCGCTTTCCACGTCCCACTGCCGCAAAGGCCGTTATCAAGACGATGGTTGATCAACTCGGACACGTGTTGACGGCCGAATGGCAGGCACGGGCCAAGGAATTGAGACTGACGATACATCAGGTGCTGACACTGGCCTCGGTGATCGAGAAAGAAACCGGGTCGGGGGATGAGCGGCCTCATATTGCGTCCGTGTTTCATAACCGGCTGAAGAAGAAAATTCCCCTTCAGAGCGATCCGACCGTCATCTACGGCTTGCCGAAATTCGACGGCAATCTGCACAAGAAAGATCTCTCACATCCGAGCCCGTACAATACCTATCGATGGGCAGGCTTGCCGCCCGGCCCGATTGCAAGTCCCGGTGCAGAATCGATTCGTGCCGCGTTGTACCCAACGCCGACGCAGGACTTGTATTTCGTCTCAAAGAACGACGGGACGCACCAGTTCTCTGCGACCCTGGTCGAGCACAACAAAGCAGTGGAGAAATATCAGAAACGGCCGTTCCGGCGCGGGAACCATTCTCAGACCTTGATCATTCCCGCGTCCGGTGTGCTTGCCGGACAGGAAGGAGTGTCCTAAGTATGCCGGGATGGGATCTGCCGAGCCTGATCGATCATACGGTGCTCAAGCCGGAAGCCACTAAAACGGATGTCCTCCGATTGTGCCAAGAAGCCAGGCAATACGGCTTCACGGTCATTTTCGTTCCACCGAGTTATGTGGACGAAGCCGTGGCGGCGGTTGCCGGCTCGGCCATTCGAGTGGGCATCCCTATCGGGTTTCCTTTGGGGGGCCATACGACAAGAACTAAAGTTGCCGAAGCCGTCGAGGCGGTTGCCAGGGGAGGCCGAGTGTTGGACATGGTCATCAACGTCAGCCGGTTGAAGTCCGGCGACTATGATCTGGTACGACAAGATATCGCAGAGGTCGTACGCGCGACCCCATCCGCCGAGCATAAAGTGATTCTTGAGACCTGCCTCCTGACACAGCAGGAAAAGCATACGGCCTGCCGGCTTGTTGTGGAGGCAGGCGCCGATTATGTGAAGACATCGACCGGGTTTGCCGCTGCCGGCGCAACGGTCGAGGATGTGCGGCTGATGAAAGCCGCCGTTGCCGGCCAGGCCAAAGTCAAAGCGTCCGGCGGGATCAGGGACTGGAAGACGGCGCAATCGATGCTGGAGGCGGGCGCCGATCGAATCGGCACGAGCGCAAGCCTGAAGATTCTCGAAGAATGGAAGAGTTCGCAAGGAGGACGGTAGCACACCCATGATCAATCGTGTATTTGTGTTCGTCATCGATGGATTCGGCGCCGGTCCGTTGCCGGATGCGGTGGAGTACGGTGACGCGGACGTTCATTCCCTCGCGCATCTGGCCGATGCCGTCGGAGGCTTGGATCTTCCCAATTTGGAAATGCTGGGGCTGGGACATGTGGCGCACATCGCCGGCGTGCGCCCGATGGCGCAACTCACGGGATGTTTCGGCCGGCTTGCATTCACATCGCGCGGCAACGATTCTGTGTCCGGTTATTGGGAAATGAACGGAGTCGTGGCACCTCACCGGGCGGCGTATCGGACGGGCATTCCGGAGCGTGTGGTCAGTGTCATTGAGCAGACCTTTGGACGAAAAGTCATCGGCCAACGCATGGCCTCCATGGAGACGATGCTGCGCGAATATGGAACGGAGCATGTGTCGAGCGGAGCCCCGATCCTGTGGACTGACGGCGGAATCACCTGTTATATCGCCGCGCATGACTCCGTGATGGCGGCCCCCCTTCTGCACCAGCGATGCCGCGACGCCTGGCGAGAGGCCAAAAAAGGGGAGGCGTTCATCCGCATCGTCGCGCAGCCTGTCTCCGGAGAACCGGTTTCGCTCCGCGCCCATGCCGGACGAAAGGATTTCGTAACCGAACCGCCCGCCGTGACAATGTTGGATGTGCTCAACCGATCCAGCCAAATTACGATGGGGATCGGGAAGGTCGCCGATCTGTTCAGCGGGCGAGGTTTCACGCGTGCGTTTCCCGTGGGATCAGCCCTCGACGCCTTCGATGAGACTGTCAGGATGTTGAACAAGGTGCCGAGGGGTCTGTTGTATGCCAGCCTGGATCTATTTCCTGAACATCCCGAGCAAGCGGCGGCGGCACTGCAAGAGTTCGATCGCCGGTTACCGGAGCTCATGGATAAATTACGCGCCGGGGACCTCGTCATTCTGACGGGCGATCATGGGCGCGATCTCTCCAAACCGGACAAGTTGCCGACGCGGGAATATGTTCCTCTCCTCGTGACCGGACCGAATCTGGCGCAAGGGGTTGATTTAGGTACACGCTTGAGCGCTGCCGACATAGGCCAGACTGTGGTCGAAGCGCTTCGCGCAGAGCGATTGCCGGTGGGAGAGAGTTTTGGAGACGCACTCAAGCTGGGGTGAGCCTGGACGAGGGGTGCGGAGGTCGACGGCTCAGGTCGCGAGATGTCTTACGACGCCATCATCGAACAATTGGGGATCGTACTTCCGGCGGCGCCCAAGCCGGTGGCGAATTATGTGCCGGTTGTGCGAAGCGGCGACCTGCTTTTCCTGTCGGGTGTCCTGCCCTCGTGCGATGGGCAGCTCATCATGACGGGCAAACTAGGAGCCGATCTGTCCGTTGAACAAGGAGTAGAAGCTGCGAAGACGGCGGCGCTGAATGCCTTGGCGATCGTGAAAGGCGAGGTCGGTTCGCTGGATCGCGTGAAACGAATTGTGAAAATGGTCGGCCATATAGCCTCGGCGCCAGGCTTCACCGACCAGCCGCAGGTCTTGAACGGCGCATCGGATCTCTTCGTGCAGATCTTTGGCGAGGCCGGCCGGCACGCACGCGTGGCCGTCGGCGCCGCCGAGCTTCCTCGCCGGGCGCCGGTGGAAATCGAACTGATCGTGCAAGTGGGCTGACGTCTATCCTTCGAACTCTCGTCTGCAGTCCACGGGTCGGCCACTGAGGGCAAGGCCGCGCCTCTCTCGCCTTGACTCCCGAAAAATCTGATTGTTATAGTCCGAACAGCCTGTTCAGAGACCGTACGACTTACTCACTTCCGCACCTGTCGGGCGGGAACGCAGAGATGCAAAGGGTATCAAGATGATGGTTCGCATAGGGGTAGTGGCAGCTGTCCTCTTCAGCGGTATGGTGAGTGCCCAAGCGGGAGCGTCGACGGTTGAGTTATCGTCACAGGCGGTTCCCCCTGGGGCGACACTTGCGTTGAGCGGATCCGGATTCGGGAAGTTCCAGTCGGTCCACACCAACAAAGTGACAGTGAGCGGCGTTCCTGCACTGATTCAGCGGTGGGATGCGGATCTGATCGAGATTAAAGTGCCTTCCAAGGCCACGACCGGGCCGGTGGAAATCGTCGCGGGCAAAAAGAAGATGCAGGCCGGTTCTGTGACGATTGTGAGGCCGCAGATCGACACCCTGACACCGGCGGCGGCTGAGCGCGGTGGAGTTCTTCGCATTACGGGAAAAAATTTTGGCATGACGGCCGGTGCGCGAGATCCGAACTCGATGTTCGGGGTCAACGATGTTGTCATCGGTGGGATCGTCACCCGTCCCAAACGGTGGAAAGACGATCAGATTGAAGTCGAAGTTCCGGCCAACGCGCAGGCGGGCGAAGTCATCGTACGGCTGGCTTCTTTCGATCCGTTGCCGGACGGCTCCTGTTGCAGACCCGTGGAATATGTGAAGAGCAACGCCGTTCCACTGGCGTTGATTCCGTCGGTCCGAGTCGATCCGATCAGCGGACCGGTGGGGACGAAAGTGGTCCTGTTCGGACAGGAATTCGGCTCAGCCAGAGGTCAGACCGACGCCGTGTTCATCGGAGACCAGCGGATGACGGTCGCCCTGTGGAAAGACGACGTCATCGTCGTGCACGTCCCGCTCGGCGCAGAGTCGGGCCCTCTGGTGCTTCAGAGTGGAGGACGCCGCCGCGCAGTGGAACAGTTCACTGTCCAGGTTCCTAAAGCGGTGACGATCACACCTCCGCGCGCCCCCATCGGCACGCTGCTCCGCATCAATGGGGAGCACTTCGGGGCCTATTCCGAAAGCGGAGCGACACCCTATAACTTCATGGATTTCAATACGGGCGACAACCGTGTGGAGATCGGGGGCGTGCCGGCCATCATCTACCGATGGAACGACAACCGGATCGATGTCTGGGTGCCCTATAGTGCCAAGAGCGGGAAGGTGGTGATTTATCGCAGCGCGAATCGTCCGAACGAGGACGGGTCGTGTTGTGCCGAGCGGAGCGCGATCGCAACCGAGGCGGGCGAGTTTACCGTGGTGACGCCGGTCGTCGAGTCGTATGCGCCGAAATCAGCCGGCTTGGACGATCTCGTCACGATCAAAGGCACCGGCTTCGGCGCGTTTCTCAAGACCGCCGAGCATACAGAACTGGGGCTGAGCCAGAAAGCCTATAAGCGCCGTACCGATCTGGAAATCAATGAATCGGATGCCGGGCCCACCGTCGTCACCAACGTGTCGCGCACGGAAGTGCTGTTTAACGGAGCGGCGGCGGTGGTGCAATCCTGGACCGATTCGGAAATCATCGTGAGGGTCCCCCATCGCAACCTCTACGGCATCGGGAAGCGGGGAGAGTTTTTTGACAATTTGGCGACGGGGCCGCTGGTCGTTCGCCGAGGCTCTTGGGACGTACTGCCGGACGGAACCTGTTGTTCGCCTAAACAGTGGCTGACGGTCGAAGCCGGATCGTTCACGATCGAGGCCAAAGGCTTGCCCGACTCCGGATATTTCAATTCCAACCGCCCGGACGCGAATACCAACCAATGAAACGGTGGATGCGGCTAGCCGTGGCCGTGGGCCTTGCAACGGCTTGGCCCTGTGCGGTCTCGTGGGCGGGTAACCCGGTCCTGTCTGCCGAGCGGCAACACACGAAGACTGAAGCCACGCTGTTAGGGCTTCAGTTCTATACCCCGCAACTCGGTTGGACTGTCGGGTCCGGTGGCGCCATCCTCAAGACCCTCGATGGAGGCAAACACTGGAAGAAAGTGACCAGCGGTACGTCCGTCCTATTGACCAATGTTCTTTTTCTCGACGGGAAGCGGGGCTGGGTGATCGGATCGAACGGAACGGTTCGGACCAGTACGGACGCGGGAGAATCGTGGAAGCCGGTAGCCGTTGGTACGGAAGTGCCGCTGTACGGGATCGCGTTTCCCTCGCCCACTCATGGATGGATCGTGGGCGGCAACGGCATGATCCTGCATACGGCCGACGGGGGGGAAACCTGGCATGAACAGGCCAGCCACACGAATGCAAGTCTGTATGCGGTGGTGTTCACCTCTGAGGAGCACGGCGTCACGGTGGGCGCGGTCGGCACCGCACTCGTCACTCGTGATGGAGGCAAGACCTGGGCGACACAGGGCTCCCTCGGCGGGGTGACGCTGTTTGGTCTTGAGTTTTCCGATTCCTTGATCGGATGGGCCGTCGGCAACGCCGGCGCGCTGTTTCAAACCACCGACGGCGGGCTTCATTGGACGGACCGCACGATACCCTGCCTGCAGACCTGCACCAAACCCACGGACCTCCTGCGCGTGCGCTTCACCGGTCCCCGAGTCGGCTGGATCGTGGGGGAGCGGGGCATGGTCTATCGGACAGGCGATGGAGGATTTACCTGGCAAGAAGCCGGCTCGATCGCCGATGTCTCACTCTTCGGCCTCTCATTTCCTGATGCGGGTCATGCGTGGGCAAGCGGGGAACGGGGGACCATCATGCAGCTGAAGCCGAACCATTGATAGGGAGAGGGGGACTTGTCTGGCCGCCGGAATCTGACGGCCAGACCGATACACTTGGTCGATTGCCAGTGAAACGCAGGGGAGCAAAATCGCTCAGGCTTCAGCCGGGTCTTCTTCGCCTTCCCACAGGACTAACACCACGCCAATCATTGCCCAAGCCGCTGCGATAAGCCACAAGACGCTGAACGAAGTATCCGCGGCCAAAAAGACCGGCTCCGAAATCAGTCCTAAGAAAACCAACATGGCTAGCCCGATCCAGTTATACCAACGAAAGCCCATGGGATTGCCTCCTTGGTTGACGGTGTTCTTAGCGTCTCTGGCGCCGATTCTAGTCCTTCTTAACCGAAAATGGCTAGATGGGGTAATGCCTAGGTATAACTTCTTTATGGGAGGGCTTCGTGCCTCGGGATTCTCGTGATCCTGACGCCGCAGCGGGATCCTATTTATGGAGGGAACGCTGGGCGGGGTTCCCAGCCCCATTGCAGAGAAAAGGGCTGGGCGAACCCTCGTATTTTTTCAGCCCCTGGAGTTACCGCGTCGGGCCTGAATAAAAGAGCGCACGCTGGGCTTGGGACAACCACTCGACTATGGCTTCAAACCCGACATTGGTCAGGCTTGCTGCCCGGCTTCCCGAGGTCTTCCGATTCGAATAGGTGTAGGCGGCATCCACGATAAGTTGCAGCTCAAGCAGGTCCTTGTAGGTCACGGTCATCACGAACCCTGACGGTTCGATCTGGTCTCCCTCGAAACACCATGCGAAATGTTCCAGTCGTTCCGGCTGGATCTCGTACATATCCTGATCGATGTGGTGATGAATCCCTTGCACAAACTCGATGAGCTCACGCATGAACTCATGCCGTTCGGCGCTCACGACGAGCTCTGCCAGTTGCGGTTCAGGAGACGATGAAGGGGGCCTGGCACTCATGGCAAAGATGTTCTGCCCCCGGCAATCCCCAAAGCACATCGACTCCAGGAAGCAGCAGGGAACCTACAGGGTGTCGTGCGCAGTGTCAATTCAATGAAGATAGGCGGAATGTCCCCGATTCGCCTGACAGAATATCACGCCTCCTACGTGTTGAAGGCAGCCAAGTCTATCTGGTTGGGTCGGTTGGAGTGAGTCGATAGGTATTGGATGAGTGCATGACGCAGGATGCGATTGAGGCGTTGCCGAGCCTCCGGTGGCAGGTGCTGAAACTCCACGCCAAACTGACCGTCCTCCGCCCATTTGATCCTGCCGCCCTCAATGGGCAGCGCCTGCCTCTGATCCGGAAGGAGGAGGCTCACACGCACCTCTGCACCCACGAGCGGGGTGTGAGCACAGAGAACCGAGCATCCGTTAAACGAGAGGTTGGTGAGGTAGCCCTCTCCCACACGGGATGGCCACCCGAAAATGAGCGGGTATTGCATCGGGTACCGCAGATAGATCCGTTGATAGGGCAGATCTGCCATCATACGCTCTGTGTCATGGGATTCTAATGATCCTGACGCCGGAGCGGTATCCTACCTTTGGTGGTAAGACCGGAGCGGGACTTTGCGCTCCGTGGGAGCGAGCAGCCACCGATGGATCAGCACGAGTGACCGGGGTGGGGCGGTGGCCGGGGGCAAGGGTTCCTGAGCCTTTGCCTTTCTTCGGGTCTTTCTAAATACAATCAAAGGGTTGCTCGACCTGCTATATTTCCTCAGAGTTTCATCCAAGGAGGCTGCTATGACGTTCGATCTTCAGAAGAGGAAATTGTCGTGGGTGCTTGTGGTCTGCATGACGTTGGGAATGACGGCCGGTTGCGCGAATGAAATGGCGCTGCTTCGACCGGGGTTGGTGAAGACGTTTACGGTCCAGAATGCCGATTACGATATGGCATTCACCTCGGCAGTGCAAACCGCGAAAGACCTTCGATTCAAGATTGGATACGAAGATAAATCTAAAGGCAGGTTCACGTCGGATCGGGGACTGGGGTACGGCGAGTCCTCGTATCTCTGGGTCGAAGTCAAGAAGGTTCCCACGGGGACTGTGTCGATCACGTTAGATGTGAAGTCGAGCAAAGGGAGTGACACGATCATCAGCGAATTCATGACGGCCTATAACCGGCATGTAAAGACCCTCTAACCCGATCAACCCATCAGAAACGCATGCCTCGGACAGTCTGCCTCCTGAGATCGTCCGGGGCCCGTTTCCCCGCAGTCTTCCATTCCATATCCTCCTCGGTTCAGACGGTCGAAATCCCGGTTGCGACAGTCATGCCAGCGAGGATGCATGCCTGGTCCGATCGCAAGAGACGCAGAAACTGGCCTCTGAACCGATTCCAGGGTATCGTAGGATGAAGCACGTTAGGTTTCTGACCTGACAAGGAATGTCGAAATGAAAACGGCAGAGCTGTACGACAAAGAGCGATCCGCTGCCTTTTATGAAGAGCGGTACTCGCACGGATCGAGCTACATGGACGAGTGGCCGATCGACAAGAAGCGGCGCATTGTGAATGTGATACGGGAGCTTGGGCTCCCGACCGAGGGGGAAGCGGTTGATTTTGGATGTGGACACGGCGTTGTCACGGACGTGCTTCGGCACGCGCTTCCGCCGGCGTGGAAGGTCTATGGGGTCGATGTCAGTGAGACGGCGATCGGGCGTGCGCGGGCACGCTATCCAGATTGCACGTTCGTGGTTGCCGACGATCGTAAGTTGATCGACAAACGGTTCGATTTTATCTTTACTCACCATGTGCTGGAACACGTCTATGACGTGTCTCTTGTGCTCGATGAGATCGTCCAGCTGGCAACACAGCACGGCACGATGCTGCATATTCTGCCCTGCGGTAATGCAGGCAGCTTGGAGCATCAGATTTGTCTCTTGCGGAAGGATGGAATCGACCTGAGGCTGGGGAATCGGTTCTTTTTCGAGGACGAGGGGCACGTGCGACGTCTGACGTCTGCGCAATTATGTCGGTTGTGCCGCGAGCGCGGGTTTGTGCTGGCAGACGAACGCTACGGCGGTCAGTACTACGGCGCCATTGAGTGGATCACACGGGCCGGGCCTCAATTCATCGAGCTGCTGACGGACACGGCTCAGGCTGTCGGCGCGGAGGAAAAGGCACAACTGAAGGCCATTCGATCGAGACTCATGATGTATTGGCAGTTGAGGCGTGTTGCGTTTGGACTGGAAAGTCGGCTGGCCCTAACACCGAAGTCATGGCGCAACTATGTCGCGATGATGCTCCTGGCCCCGCTGTATCCCGGCTCCAAACTGATCGATCTATACCTGCGCCGCCGGACGATTACCGAATGGGGCGAGCGACAAAGAGAGCCGAACGGCAGCGAAATGTACCTCTATTTCACACGATGACTGACACCGCTTGCTGGCCTCGCATAAACGGGCGGACTCGTTCTCCTGACGAAGCGGCGTCAGACCCTTCCATAATAGGCGGAGACGACGAGCATGATGGCGAATCCGCCGAGCAGGCAGGCCTCGCTGCGATACACCCACTGCAACCGCAACTGGTCTGCAGCCCGTGAGTGGAGCCAGGCGCCGGCAGCGATCCACCCGCCGGCCACGCAAGCGCAGATGGCGGCAAACCCGGCTAAATAGGGGAGCAGGTCGCTGAATCCTGTGGTGGGTGGGGGAAAGATGCCAAACGCAAAGATGAGGTTTTTGGGGTTCATCAAGGTGGTCAGAAAGACCCGGCGGACGGTGATCGGATGAGCGGCCGGCGCGGCTGGTCCTCCCGATTGCCAGAGTTTCACGGCGACATACACCAGCGCGATGCTGCAGGCCACGCGGAGCAGTTGGGGCGTGGTTGGATACGCGCTGATGACCGGTTTCAGTGCCGACATGAGCACGGAGAGGGAGATGAGATAGGCTCCGACTTCAGCGACAATCAGTTTCAGGCTCGCCTGAAACCCGCGGGAGACCCCCGACACAAAGAGCAGGGAGTTCGTCGGACCTGGAATGGCCAGCACCGTGAGGACTTCAACAACGAAGAGAGTGACCTGTGTACCGTCAGCGAGCATGTGCTCCTTCGTAGACGATGCCGCGCCTTCGAGTCAACAGGACACTGCGGTGTGGGTGGACGGTCTGTTTCAGCTCCACGATCAACGAAGGACTATGGATGAATCACGCTTCAATGGGGGCCGGTGGCGCGGCGGCTGCTCGGGGGGGCGGATAGTAAGAGCTGAACCATATTCCGGTCTATTGGTTCCGCTTGTCTGGTCGACTCGCTTCTGCGCCTCACTAGTGAGCCGCGACGTAATTGATGGTAAACGTCCCCACGCCTCTCGTGATCTTCACCAGGCCTCGCCGACTCAAGCGGGACACTTCGAGATACAATTCGTTCCAACTGAACTCCGGATAACAAGTGACCAAGGCTTCGAAGTCACATTCAGGAGAATTTTGGAGAAAAGTGAGGATGCGCTCAGTGATGGGCGTTAGCTGAGTCATGAATGCCCTTCCGGCCGGTAGCGATCGGCCTGTTGTCGGGGAGGTTGGGTGAAGAGATCTCCATTCTACAGGAAGTGGACGAAAACAACAGGGTACAAGGCTACGTGGAGTACCGGGAGATGGGAACATGATGATAGGGGTGGGGAATCAGTGCGCACCCTCTGTGCTGTTTCTCTGTGCCAAGATTAGATCGGCGTCTCGATGCCTATGCCCAGCGTTGGTCAAGTGGTCGAATGTTACAGAAGGGATATCGGCGCCGTGTCGTCTTGTCCCCGTTTCGTTCCCCTCGCTTCAGACGGTAGGAATTCCGGTTGCGACATTAATGCAGGCCAGTTTGCCACGGAGGAATACCTTTGCCCCAGGGGGCGGCGTTCCGGTCTGAGCATAGCCAAACAGCGCCCCCTGCACGTCACTAATTGTGAAATTTTCGATGAGGAACTTTTGCAGGTCGATCGATGTAGGTAGGGCGGTGTTCGTGATGACTCCGGTCGGCCCTCGGAAGAGGACACCAACATGCAGACCAAAGGGAGATTCACCATACACCTTAATTGACGGATCTTGGGGATCCGTCGAGATCTGGATACTCAGATTAAAAGGGGCGAGCCTTGTGTACGGTACGCCAACAGCGAAAGAGAGTAGTGGGTATGTCGCTGACGTTGGCGTTGTTTCCGTGGGTTTTTGGAGGGGGGCAAAGGCGAAATGCCCAGAGAAAAAGTCACCCACGGCTATGCCATTTGCTCCGACAAGCGTGGCACCGAGATCTCCAGAAAAATGGAACGATCGTATATTCGACATCGATGATCCCTTGGTTTATGACAGTGAGATGTTCGCAATACTTATCGTAGGCGATCTTACCGTATTCTGGTCAAGATATCTACCACCCTGCAGACAATATCGGGAAATTGGGGGAGGGGAGATTCAGAGACGGTCTATCTAAGCGCGGGTCTGTCGGGTCTCTCTCGTTACCGAGCCGAACAACCGGGACAGACCAAAGAAACCAGGTGAACCAGATTCCGATCCCCACCATGTGTCACGACAAGGTTTTTATATTTCCCCTTTCACGGTGGTAACACTGCGGCCGGAGGGCGTGACGGCTGCGGGGAGAGGTTCCTGGCGCCTGCGGCTCCTCCATAAATTGTGAATGCGCTTGCAGGGAGAGGCATTTGGTGGCACAGGTAGACTATGGAGCTGTCGAGCAACAACCTCTGGAAGCTCGTAGGACGGGGGCTGATTCTGACCGCGGTACTCAGCGCGTGCGGAACGGCGCCTACTCCCATGGCGACACAACACACCGCGCCGCCTCCAGGCGAATCGGAGTTAGTGAAGTCGCTTCAGAAACAATTACGGGAACGCGATAAGCGCATCGAAGAGCTCGAGTTCCAACTGGAAACCTTAAAGCTCATCGATCAGGACTTCGACAAGAGAAAAAAGCCCCTCCGCCCGCCCGCGACCCTGACCCCCATCGAGTAATTACCGGCGGCGATCCTCCTGCCATCTGACAAGACCGTGACAAACGCTCAGGAAACGGCGGGACGGCGGCGGGCGGGCGTCGAAGATCGAGGTCTTACTCACTGGGAAATTCAAAATGTCCCCGTTTTTCTCTCACATGCCGCCACCGGTTCACAACATCCACATCATTCAGGCGAACACGTCGAGTAAAAGAGCGGTGGGCTCCCTGTCGCTCAAGCTCGCACACTTGAATTCATCCGTGAGGCTGTTACTCTCACGGTCACGGTCTGCTCATTTGACATTTGCTGGATCAATCACAAATATAGGACGCGAGCGTATTGTCTGTCGGTGTGTCTGATGTCGATCGGTGCTCGATCGTTCTATGCAAGGGGAATGAATATGGATGCGAGTTTTTGGCACCAACGGTGGGAAAAGAATGAAATCGGTTTTCACGAAAGTACAGCGAACCCCCTCCTGGTCACCCATTTCCACGAATTGTCGATCGCCAAAGGCCGCCGGGTCTTTGTTCCCTTATGCGGGAAGACGCTGGATATCTCGTGGCTGCTGTCCCGCGGCTATCGCGTGGCAGGCGCCGAATTGAGTCAACTCGCCATTGAGCAACTATTCATCGAGCTGGGACTGCAGCCGGACATTGAGAAGGTGGGGAGCATCGAGCGATGGAGCGCACACAACCTCGACATATTGATCGGCGATATCTTTGCAGTGTCTCGACCGATGCTCGGCCAGATCGACGCCGTCTATGACCGTGCGGCTTTGGTGGCGTTGCCCGAAACCATGCGACAGCGCTATACCGGGCACCTCATGGAAATCACCGGTAAGGCGCCGCAACTTCTGATTAGCTACGAGTATGATCAGAGCCTGAAGGAAGGGCCCCCGTTTTCCGTGAGCAACGAAGAAGTCCGCCGGTATTACGCATCCGCGTATACACTTACCCTCGTCGCCAGCACGGAGGTGTCAGGCGGATTGAAGGGGAAAGTGCCAGCGAAAGAAAATGTGTGGGTGCTGAAGCGACCGTGAGAAGCCACTCGCGCCGCGTTATGAATGTCCCAGGTTGTTCCGCTTCACCCGTAGACCTCCTCGGAGAGCGGGGCGGCGGCTGGAGGTGCCGGATGGCTCGACGAGGCTCGCCACAGGCAAAGGGGGGTGGTAAAATGCAAACTTCCAAAAGCCGGAAGGTGCGTTCTGGTGGTCAATGGAGGTCTTTTCACTTTTCTCGGGAAAGGGAAAATGCCGATGAGACGATCGACAACGCAACGAGCTGTCACGCTGGCCGGAGTCCTCGCCGTAGTCGTCACCACAGTGCTGCCCTTGCAACCGGTATTCGGAGGAGGGGGCGGGGCGCGGCGTGACATTCTGCGTCAAGCAGAGCAGAACCGCACGGACGCCCTCGATCACGCGACAGAAGCGGTGGACCAGGGCAAACAGGGGCACACAGCGGAACTCGTGGCACATGCGGAAGCCGCACTGCAACATGCCTTGAATGTAGGCAAGGATTATCCGCATGTGGATGAAGGCATCGCACATCTGAAAGCAGCCGTTGAGCATGGGAAAGCGGGCCATGCCGACGTAGCCACGAAACACGCAGAAACCGCTGTCATGCACCTGTCTCAGAGAAGGTAAGAGAGCACGGCGACATCGCATCCACGTATCGCTCCGCGGTGCTCAGCTACGGGAACGCGATAAGCGCATCGAAGAGATTGAGAAGAGAAAAAAGCTTCTCCGTCTGCCCGCGACCCTGCCCCCTACCGAGTAATCAGCGACAGCGATCCTTCGCCATCTGACAGGACTGTGGTACACGCTCAGGAAACGGCCGGAGGGCGGGGCGGCGGCGGGGAGGTGTCGAAGATCGAGATGTGGCTTACGTGGAAATTCGGACTGGCCCCGTGTTTCTCCATCCGCATCAGGAATCCAGTCTGACCAATATTGACACCGCTTTGCCGACTGATTAGTCTTGGCGACCATTTTATCAGCCTGGAAGGAATCCCATGGGAAGTACCAATAAGATACTACTTGCCGTCGAAGCCTCTGAGGCGTCCATGAAGGCTGTTGCCTATGTGGCTGAGATAGTACGGGGGCGTGAGGCGATCCACATCTGTCTATTCCATGCACTCCCTCCAATTCCACCACGACTCTTGGAGTTCGGAGGAACGGAAGACCCTCAAAAGGAGCAGGCGCTCCGTACGGAGCTCAAATCCGCACAGACGGAATGGATTGAGAAGGCAAAGGACGCAGTCCAGCCCTGGATCACACGCGCATGGGCTATTTTCCAGGATCACGGTGTTCCTCACAGCCAAATCAGCACGCACTTTTCTCACACGATCCATAAGCTGGATATCGTCCGGGAAATCCTCAATGCCGCCAAACAGTGCGACTGTGGAACCGTCGTGGTGGGCCGGCATCGACTCCCCTTCGTCCAGGATCTTTTCCATCACCACACGGGAGAAGGACTTGTGGAGCAGGCCCACGAGCTTTCTGTGTGGGTGGTCGGGTAAGCCGTCTCCTTCTCAGCCGGACTCACCGGCTCAAATCCGCACGATCAGGCACGGGAAAATGGTTCCGGACGCCGGCGTATTTGCGCGACAGGCGCAGGGGCCCGCGCGTGGGGAGAGGCGTGGCGGCGGCGGGAAGACTTAATCCCGTTCCATGCGCTTCACTTCATGGCTGATTCAGGCGCTCATGTATCGCTCACGAGTACGATCTTGCCCGACACGCCTCCCTTTCCAAGTAACTCATGCGCCTGCCGTGCCTCGGAAATCGGCAGGCACTGCGCGATAAGCGGTTTGATCCTATGCTGGTGTAGCAGGTCGAACAGGGCGATCAAATCCTGGCGAAACCAGGCTGGCTTGAGCCGTTTGAACCACTGGATGCTGTACGGGATCACCCGCCTCCGCCCTGGGAGAAGCCAGCTGCCTGCAATATACAGTCCGAAGATCGCAATGGCGCGAAAGCGGTGGCGACGACCTGAACGACCAGACGCCAATTGTCCTCCCTGAAGCGAGCCAGTCAGGCCATAGGCCACGACGGTCCCGCCGGCACGCAGAGCCTCACGGGAACGCCAGATATGGGCGCCGCCGATACTGTCAAAAACAACATCGACGCCCTCACCTGTGAGGTGGTGAATCTCTTTCACGAAGTCTTGACGTTCGTAGTCGATCGGGATCGCACCCAGGTTGGTTACGGTGGAGGCTCCACGCGATGAACAGGTGCCATACATCTCCAATCCAGCAAGACGCCCGAGCTGTAAGAGCGCCGAGCCGACGCCGCCTGCCGCCCCGTGGATCAACACGCGCTGGCCAGATGTAACCTTAGCCGAGCGATGCAGCATCTGGTACGCCGTGATGTAGTTCAGCACCAGACTGACAGCCTCGGCGGAATCCAGGCCGGACGGCACCGGCACCAGCTCATTTTCAGGCAAGCAGACAAATTCCGCATAGGCACCGTGGATCGGCAGTGCAGCAACGATCCGGCCTGGTGTGATCTCGGAGACATCATCGCCGACCTGATCCACCACGCCGACCAGATCCCACCCGGGTGTGAATGGGAGCGGAGGTGTTTCGGGATGAATGCCCTCGCGCATCATGAGGTCGGGAAGGGACACACCTGCGGCCAGTACTTTCACCCGCACTTCACCGTGCTTTGGCTCCGGACACTCTTCTTCAATCAGCCGAAGGGCATCAGGCCCGCCGTAGTGAGTGACGATGATGCGTGTGTGTTTGATAGGTCGCTCCCTTGGGGGAATGAGGCTGCGAGTGCTGAGAATACGCTGCGCCGGTTATTCCCTCCTGGTGTCTTCTCGACGGTACGCATAGAAGGTAAGAATGGTCCCAATGACGAAAAGCAGAACAGTGAGCGCCTGCACAGCCGTGGGATATTGAGCAGCCTGAAGGGCGGAGACCGGAGCGGTCATTCGGACCAACCCGACGAGAAGACACACCCACCCCATGAGCGTGATCAAGACGGTCCACTGAGCCGTCCAATGGTTGTGGCTACGGACAATCGCCAGGCCGGCGACAAAGAGTAACGCGCCGTTGAGATACACAAGATGCGCCGACGTGTTGGTAAAGATGTCGGCGTTGATCGATTCGGTGAGAGTGACGGCAATCAGGCTGGGGCCAAGCAACGCCGCGAGATGCTTTGATTGTGCCACCCTCTGCTCGTTTCTCCGGCCTCAGAGAACCCGCTCAAGGGAAAGGCATGAATCACTTTAGTCTACTCTTTCTCATAGACCGGGTCTATCGATAGACCCAGTCGAGGGGCGCACGGACATGGGCGAGAACTGCGGCAGCCCATCGGCTCGCTTCCTTCGACCATATCAGGACAAGTAACGCAGGGAGAACGTGGCGGCAGCAGGGGGAAGTGGTTCCTAACACCTCTTCTTCTTCTCCTCCTCGTTTGAGCGTGCGGTGGTTCAAGAGGTTTCGGTGAACGGGCGGCTCCAGAGCTTCGTGAGCACCCCTTCGTGCGCAGCCGTCCAGAGCCACCCGGCGTCGCCCACTGCCATGTAGAGTGCCGTCGGCATAAGAGGCTGCCGGAATGCCGCCATGGAATCTGGCGGGATAGCGCGCCCCTCCGCGAGCATCGCACAGGCCTTATCCAGCGCATCGGGGAGGTGTCTGACCACACTGCCAGCCTCGCGCAGCGGGCGGCCGCCCACCGTGCCGCCCCCGCCTAATTGCAAGGCTCCCGCCCAACGTGCTCCAGTCACGCGTGCAAAGAGAGCCCCACTTGCCGAGGCCACGGAACAATGCCGCGCCTCGGGGAAGCCGCAGTTGACGATCATCGCGACCGTTAACGGTGGCGCCGTTGCCAGAGACCGCCGATCAGCAGCAATAGCTTCGAGCGAACGGATCACCAACGATGGAAGCGTGTCAATGTATAGGGGAGTGGCAACCACGAGCAGGTCGTGCGAGCGCACCACAGTAGTGAGGGCAGCGAGCCCATGGGCCGAGTGGGCATCGTGCTGAACCCAGCGGGTAGTGGTGGCGATGCCGCGCGCCGCGAGGCGTGCCAGCAATTCGTGCCCCAGCGTCTCCGAAGTACTGATGCCGCGTGGCTTTGCGCTCCCCACTAGGAGCAGCGCGCGCCTCGGAGGAACGGCGATGTCTCCTGCACACGGGAAAGCCGGGAGAAGGCGGTCTACGTCGTCGATGTGCCCGTGCCCTGTGGGAGGCGGAGAGGTGGTCAGAGAATCGATGAGTGCCGTGCAGGTTGCCGATTCGCGCGTTTCATCGCTGGGACCGTGCAGGACCGCGACCGCGTGGACCGCGGCCGAAAAGTTGATCGCGTTTCGGGTCACGAGCGTTCGCAGTGTGGTCTCGGCCTCGGCCTCCGGGTGTTCCATTGTGGCCACGACCCCGATCGCCAGATGGCGTGGATATCGTGGTGCATGGTGCACCTCTCCGTCAATCCGGCTGAAGAACGGCAGCAGAACCCCCAGGGAACGGTCGAGCGCCTTCTTAAGTTCGGAAGAGTATCCGCCGAACGTGATTGGGGTGAGGCAGACGAGTACGTCACTGTTAGCGAACGCCTCGGCAATGCTGCGGCCTGCGTCGTCGACCTTGCAAATACCGGGCGTGTGCGTCCAGCATTCGAAGCAGCCCTGGCACCACGCTACGGGAATTTCCTGCATCCGCCGCACGTCGACGTGTGCTCCGCGCGCTTCGAGCGCGCGAACCACGTAGGCTTCGCACCGTGTCAGTGTCGAATCAAGACCGATCGCTCCATTGAGTACGAGCGCGCGCATGGATAGCCACCCATCGATTGCCGACCGCATGGGACGGAGGCATTCTACGCTGTCGGGTCAGTGTGGTCTATGAGGCTGAGAGGCGAGGGAGGGTACCGCGCGCTTTCTTCAACAAGCTCGACTCGATCAGGTTCGCTACAGGCAGGTCAGTGAGCTCCGGCCGGAGGGCATGGCGGCGGCGGGGAGAGGCGAAGACCTAAATCTTGCCTGGAAATTCAAAATGTCCGCGTTTTCCTCCCCTTAGCGATACACTTCCTTGCGGTCGCCGATCTTGAGGACCAGGATGATCAGTTCATCATCTTGAATCGTGTAGATGATCCGGTAGTCGCCTTCACGGATACGGTAGAGATGGACTTCACCGGCCAGTTTCTTCACCCCTTGCGGACGCGGATCGTGCTGCAACGACTTCATGCGTTTGACGAGGCGCTTCTGGATCGGTGGGGCGAAGGATCGAAGTTGGCGTTCAGCAGGAGGGGCCAGGAGAATTGAGTACGCCATCGGGATGGGCTAGAGCCCAAGGTCTTTGAGAATCACATCCAACGATTTCGCTCCCTTCTTCTTCGTTTCGGCCAACGCAGCCCGCGCATCGACAAGATCGATTCGATCTTCCAGTTCTTCCAGCAATCGCAAATCGTCGATGGGCACCACCGCCGCCACGTCTTTGCCTCGTCGGCGCACCACCACACGCTCTTTCCCATAGGCCGCTCTATTAATGGTGTCTGCAAATCCTTGTCTGGCTTTGCTGGCGGGAAGATGGGCCATGGTCTCCCTCGTATTGATTGAGGCTTAGAAAACACTAAATGAACGAATCGTACAAATTGTACGGCAGGTCTGTGGGGAGGTCAAGAGAGAGGAAGACGTGGCTCAATGAGAACAAGCTTTAAGGAGAGCGGCGAGACATCGGTCAATTCACCCCAAAAGGGATTGCGGCCGGAGGGCGTGGCGGCGGCTGGGAGTGTTCGATCGCAAAACCCTGTTCTGTTAGTGGCTCGGATGTGGGCTGCTCAAAGAATGTCGAGATAGCAAAGCCTGCTCCCATCTCCACTTCCGAGAGAACCAGGTAATCTCCTCCAGGAGAACTGGGGAATCTCCTAGTAGTTTTTCTTTCCAGGACAGTCTATATAGCCGCATTTCTAAGACTGAAAGAGGGAGGTAGCCGTATGACCTACAAAGGACTTGTGAAACCCATCACTGCGCCTTCCCTTACAATTCTCTACACTGCGCCCTTCGTGGAATCTTGGAGCGACGGGGCGGATCATCAAGATGAGGGGTAAGGCATGTTTTGTCTGAAGGGCCATGACCATTCTTCGATACCTGTGAAAGTAGCGCGGCACAACACGACTGATCAACCGAATTCGTTTCATTGCAAGGACTGCGGTCAGGTTTCACATTCTGATCCCAACGAGGACAACTGGGTGGACATGTTCCTTTGGGTGGCTATCCTTGAAGGCCGCCCGCGCTGCGAAAATTGCTTTCCGGGATAACGCCTCGGGACACATGTGGAAGCGAAACGGGACAATGGGCTGACTCTGAAGCGGTGCCCCTGAAACTGTTGAGGGAGGGTGTTCGGCGGCGTCAGTCAACGCTAATACAGTGACTGCAAGTGTCGAGGCAGCAACGCCTGACCCCATCTACTCACGGTCTTACTACCCCTGAGATATGTTACCCATGCAATTCTGAGTCTAAGAAGATGGTCCGGATAGTTTCTTGGGACGTTTTGCTCCCAGAGCCAGTTCGAGCGCGGTTTCAAGCCGGATGACACGGCCGGTCAGGTCTTCGATGTGGTGCTGTTGCTTGGCGACGGTGGCGGTGAGTTGCTCGACTTTGTCGGCCAATCGGATCGTTCTGGCAAATGCGTCCCAGACTCGCTCGGTGAGGCCCATGATCAATGCCCTTTGTGTGATTTTGTCAGGGCGTGGATGCGCGCTTCCGATTGTGCGACCAATGCCAAGGTTCGATCGATCGACTGGATGGCTCGTTGCGTGGCCTTCGTGACTTGTTTGGCAAACTGATCCAGAGCGGCGTCATCTTCCGCCGGAGAAAAGCGTTCTCCTCCCTGACGAAGCAATTCCCCCATGGTGAGATTCGCGGCTTTGGCCTTGCGGGCCAGACGGCGTTTCTGAGCCGGGCTCATCAAGACAGGAACTTGCACATTGGCCTGTGGCATAGGCGACCTCTCAAAGAATATATAGGAGATGTATACCAGAGGTACAAGCGAGCTGTCGAGTGCAAGCCTACGGCGGCAGTATCACCTTACCGTTTTGGCTCGTGCCACCATGGCGAAATGTAAGGCGTGGCGGCGGCCGGGGGAGTCTGATTGCAAGACCTGCCCCTCAATCTTCCTCCTTTTCTTGTCCTAATGGGGTTCTAGTTGTCGCCTCTGCGAGGACCTGTGCGCCCCCCCCCTTTCGTTTAATCCTTGCTACCTCTACGGTATTTTCTGTCCAACCTTATACCGTTTATTGTGCCTTCCAGGATCAACAGGGTCTACGCGCCGCCTCGGCACATAGACGTGGCAACATGGAACGTGGCCATCGCCGGCAAACTGATCATGCAAAAGCAGCTCGGGAAAACCCGACCAGTCAGGGGTAAATCATCAAGAAAGAGTGCCCGTAAATCGGGCAAGACAAAAAGTAACGTAACCTCCAAACCACTTGCACGACGGAAGAGGCGGG
>DCZO01000012.1:61165-63363 GCA_002331335.1 Nitrospira sp. UBA2082
AGCAGCCGCCGCCGTCCCCGACGAGGGCTCGACCACTCCTACGGAAGAGAACACCATCACCTTGCCCGCCTGTGCTCTTGTACTGCCGGAACATCGGGCTTATGTGCCCGGTGCGGCCGGTGCCGCCGTCCCCGACAAGGACTCGACCACTCCTATGGAAGGGCACATCATCACCTCGCCCGCCTGTGCTCTTGTACTGCCGGAGCAACGAGCTTATGTGCCCAGTGCAGCCAGTGCCGCCGTCCCCGAGGGCTCGTCCACTCCTACGGAATTGAACACCATCACCTTGCCTTCTCGTGCTCTTGTACTGTGGGAAAGTCAGGCCTATGTGCCCAGTGCAGCCGCCGTCGTCCTCGAGGGACCGACCACTCCTATGGAAGGGGACACCACCACCTTGGCCCTCCGTGCTCTTGTACTGCGGAAGAATCAGGCCTATGTGCCCAGTACAGCAGCTGCCGCTAGCTCCCAAGGATGGGCCTCGTCTTTGGAAAAGTATTGGGGACGTGAAATCATCGACACAGAGAAAGTTTTGACCATCATGATGCTGCCGTTTGTGGCTTGGCATGCTTATCAAACACGCCTGCAGCAGCGACGTAATGCGATACAGATGCTTGTCCGCGGCTGTGTCGTGCGTCCGGCAGACGTCGACCTTCACTACATCACGTCCGTCCGAAAGTTAGGCATCTGCATCGAAGCTCAAGACTCGCAATCTTTCCGCGACATGGAACTCACGTTTTGTCCTGTACCATTGGCTGCCGAAATGCGAGCGCGAGGAAAGCAACTACTACAATGGTTGCGCCATGAACTGGCCGCCAAGTACTTGCCGCAGCTGCGGAAAGCTGTCGAAGCAGGAAACCGGTGGTGCAACCTTTCGGGTGACCAAACCCACCAAGCCAAGGACCGGCAGGAAAAGGACGAACAGTCGAGCCCAATGATTCGGATCATCAAGACCCTTGGGGTCAAGATTGGCGTCAAGTCTTGTGTTGTGCATCAGTATCACATTTCTCTCAACGCCCCGTCGGGCTACCATGGCGAAGTGGAGCCCATCGGACTGACAGACACAGGTAATCCTAAGTCACCGGCGACACCTCGCTGAAGCATGGCTCCCCACGCAGGCGGGTGGAAAAAGTAGCGGTCCATAGAGGCTACGTCGCTGTGTGTGGCAGACGGGGAGGTGGGCCGGACACCGGTCCGCAAGCTTGCCTCGGCATTCTGATGACGGACGGGAAATGGTTCCTATTTAAGAGTCGCGTGGGCGGCCGGCGAAACGATCAAAAAAAGTAGCCTCTCACCATTTTCGCCAGCTCATGACCGCAATGTCATTCCTCTTCATGCTCTTCGTCGTACCACTTTTCGCGATAGATCGGGCAGAGGCCTTTCGAGCGGAGAAAGTCGGTCACGTCCTTAATCATGCCGCCATTTCCGCAGAGATATACCGCGAGGTTGTCCACTGTCGCGACGCGCTCCTGCACCAGAGCGGTGACGCGGCCGGTCGGACCGGTCCATCCCGGATCCGGACGAGACAATGTGATGGTACTGTGAAACATGGGATGCCGGGCAGCCAGTTCGTGCAGCTCTGCTTGATAGTACAGATCCCGCTGAGCTCGGAGCCCCCAGAGCAAGGACACGACCTGCGGGGTGCCTTTGGGTAACAGGGTATGGAGCATAGACCGGAGCGGGGCAATCCCCGTGCCGGTCGCGACAAACAGGAGATTGCGTGACGCATCGTCGCTCAGACGAAAGTTTCCCGCAGGTCCTTTGAAGTGAACTTGATCGCCGGGTTTGAGCCCAAAAAGAAATGTCGAGCCGGGTCCGTGGTCCACGCGGTTGAAGAGCAATGTCAGAAGGCCCCGTTGACTGGGCGGCGAAGCAATCGAATAGGCGCGTGTGATCGGATGTGGCCTCCCTTCGATGGGAATCTCAAAAGAAATGAATTGCCCCGGCTGGAAGTCTAGTGTCGCGGGCGAGATCAATCGCAAGTCAAGCTCACGGACATCGTGTGTGAGATCATGCACCCTGGCGACCTCGGCGGCGTTTGTCTGCATCCTTAAGTCCCCCCTCTATTCGGACAAAGTTCGCTACGGACTCTTGATATCTTATCTGAGCCCTTGAACACGAAAATAGACTGTCGAGTGGTAGGCTAGATTTCTCATGATCACCGTGAGAAAACAAACGGGGACACCTATGAAAAACGCTGT
>DCZO01000031.1:0-9293 GCA_002331335.1 Nitrospira sp. UBA2082
AGCCGCAGCGGCCTCTTGCGCCCAGCCTACCAATTTCAGTAGAATGCCACCCTCGTTTTCTGGAGTTGCTTCGAGGAGGAACGGTCATGAAGAAGCTCGGTCTGCTGACAGGAATCACGGTACTCGCTGGAGTGTTGCCGGCATTCGCCAATGCTCCTGCCGAGGGAGGGCCCCCGGATTACAGCGGGATCACCGGTCTGTACTATACGTTGATCGCAGTGATCCTCGGCTACGGTGTCTACGACACATTCTTCAAGAAGTCGTAACCGTCCGATCCCTGTTGACCCCACTGCCTGCCTTACGGTCTTTCTCCCGGTGGTTTCGGCGGGAGTGAGGCTGTCAGCTCCCTCCATGAGGAGCCCGGGATTTTCTGGATCGGGCTTGCAGCACCGGAGTCAACGCTTTAAGCACCTGTTCGACGACGATCCGGTAGCCTTCCCGAGTTGGATGGATGCCATCGGCCTGGTTCAAGGCCGGTGACGCAGCCACACCTTCGAGGAAAAACGGGATGAACGCCAGATCGTAGTGCCTGGCGAGGTCCTGGTAGATGACCTCGAAGCCTCTGATATAGTCCTGCCCATAATTCGGCGGCAGTTTCATCCCGGCCAGGATGATCGTGGCTCCGGCCTGCCGCAATTGCTCAATGATCCGGCTGAGGTTGTGTTTCGTTTGTTCGAGGCTGAGCCCTCTGAGCCCGTCATTTCCGCCAAGCTCAAGGATCACCACATCAGGTTTGCTGCCGAGCACCCAGGGAACACGGCGGAGGCCGCCGGCCGTCGTATCGCCACTGACACCGGCGTTGATCACACGATACCGATAATCGAGCTCGTCCAGCCGACGCTGAAGTTGGGCCGGATAAGCGTCGTCCCTGTTGACGCCAAGCCCCGCCGTGAGACTGTCGCCGAAAGCCACGATGCGAGGCCTGGTTTCTGGTGGGTCGGACGAATCGTTTGCGACGGCCGTGTGGAAACAGAAAACCGTCAGAGTCACCAACAAGACGTGAGACAGACAGTGATGTGGTAGCCCGGCGTGCCGCAAATTCGCTTGCCCCTTTCCTCGGTACAGTATAATACCATTCGAGGTGTCGCTCTGTCGGTAAGACGAAATTGTCCATGATCCAAGTGAAAGACGTGTCAATGATTCTCGCGGCGGCCGGCCGTTCCGTGAGAATTCTCGAGGGAATTTCGTTGTCGATTCCCGCCAAACAGACGGTGGCCGTCGTCGGCCCGTCGGGAAGCGGCAAATCGACTTTGCTGGGACTGATGGCCGGACTCGATCGTCCGACGACCGGATCGATCACGCTCGACGGGACGGAGATTACGACGCTATCGGAAAGCGGCATGGCCCGATTCCGACGTGAAAAGGTCGGGTATGTCTTCCAATCGTTTCATCTGATCCCCACCCTTACCGCGATCGAAAACGTCGCGGTTCCGCTGGAACTGAGCGGCGAGCGGAAGGCCGGTGTGCGGGCTGCGGAATTGCTGGCGGCGGTCGGATTGTCCGATCGGATGGGGCATTACCCCGTGCAGCTGTCCGGAGGAGAACAGCAACGCGTCGCGGTCGCACGCGCCTTTGCCTGCCGCCCGCCGATCCTGTTAGCCGATGAGCCCACGGGTAATCTCGACAGCACGACCGGCGCGTCCGTCATTGATCTCCTACTCTCACTGCATCGCGACTACGGGACGACCCTGGTGCTCGTCACGCATGATACGACTCTGGCGGCTTCGATGCAGCGAGTGGTGTCGATGCGCGACGGACGCCTGGAATCTGATCGCCTGCCCTCCTATTCCGGTGTCGTCGACGAGCGTCCGACAGCCGTGTCACGCCCGGACGGGGTCCTCTCCCCCGACCGGACAACTTCAGATTCCACCCCCGAATCCCGCTCATGATCTCCTTTACGCTCAATATGGCGTGGCGAGAGACACGCGGGGCATGGCGGCACTTTCTTTATTTCCTCGTCTGCATTGCCATCGGCGTCGGCGCCTTGACGGGCGTCTCGCTCTTCGGAGCACAGGTCGAGCAGACGGTCACCAAAGAAGCGCGTAGCCTCCTGGGCGGTGATCTTGAAATCCGGCTGTCCTGGCAGGTGAGTCCCACCGGTCAAGCTGTCCTGGATTCGCTAAGAGATCGCGACGTGGCATCGACTCATATCAGCGAGCTGGTCGCCATGGCGGCGAAGGCTGAATCATCTCCGACCGGGCAGCCGACGCAAATCATTGAGCTCAAAGCCGTCGAGCCACAATACCCGTTGTATGGTTCACTCCGACTGGAACCCGACGTCGGCTTGGCGGAACTCCTTCGCCGGCAGACCGGAAACTGCCCGGACCGTCTGTGTTTTGGAGTGGTCGTCCAGGAATCTCTGTTGATCAGAATGGGACTCGCTGTCGGAGATCGCCTCAAGATCGGTCAAGGGCAGTTCGTCATCACCGGCGTCGTCAGGACAGAGCCGGATCGCATGGCCAATGCCTTTAGCCTTGGCCCCCGGGTATTTATGTCGCAGGAAGGGCTTCGCGCGGCTGACCTGATCAAATTGGGCAGCAGGGTTCGTGAGCGATATCTGCTGAAAATCCCGAGCGCCATGGCCCCGGAGCCGCTGCTCTATGAGTTGAGAGGACGACTTGCCTCTGATTCAGCCCGTGTGTCGGGATACCGTGACGCGCAACCGCAACTGAAGCAGTCTCTGGAACAGCTGACCCGTTATTTAGGCCTGATCGGGTTGACGGCGCTGTTCGTGGGAGGACTAGGAGTCGCCACCTCGGTTCATGCCTTTATCCGGGAAAAGCTGAATACCATCGCGATTCTGAAGACGGTCGGGGCGGATTCCCCGACGATCATTTGGACCTATGTGCTGCAGGCGATGATCCTCGGGCTGGTGGGAAGCCTCGTCGGGCTGATCATCGGAGTGCTCCTCCACCAGGGGCTGCCGTGGATGATCGCAGCGCTGATGGCATCGGATCTGCTCGATCAATTGGGATTTGCGAAGGGAGGGATGGATGTGTCCTTCGCTCCCCTGGCAAAGGGATTGGCATTGGGCCTATTGTCCACGCTGCTCTTTACGCTGTGGCCGTTGCTGACGATCCGCGACGTCAAACCGGCTCGTATTTTTCGCCATGATGTCGCTCCGCTGACTTCCTCCGGCGATCCGGAGAAGACCCGATGGGGGAGATTCTGGCAAGGCATGGACCGGGTCAAAGCCCTCACATCAATCGTCATCGGTGTGGGATTGACCCTTCTCTCCATGTGGCAGGCCGGATCATGGAAAGTCGGGGCTCTCTTCATTCTTTCATTTGCGGTTGCCGTGCTGCTGTTGGGCCTGTCAGCCCGTTTCGCACTCTCGGCCCTCAAGAAATGGCCGCACCCGGAGCATCTCGTGCTTCGTCAGGCGCTGGGAAACGTCGTGCGGCCGGGAAGTCAGGTCGTGGGCATCACGATTGCCATCGGAATCGGAGTCATGGTCGTGACAACGGTTTCGCTTGTCGAACGGTCGTTGCTCACGCAGGTCGGCGAGAAGCGGCCGACCGACGCCCCGACTTTTTTCTTCATCGATATCCAACCCGATCAGTCTGAAGAATTTGTCGCGCTCCTCCGCCGGCGATCGAACGATCCGGCCCCCAGGTTGACCCCGCTGATTCGATCACGTCTCTCCGCGCTCAAGGGCCGGGCCATCAAAATTGAACCGACGTCCGAGGAGGAAGAGCAAAGGGAGAAAACCGCAGAGAAAGAAGAACGGCGGAAGAAATGGTACCTGACCCGCGAGTATATCCTGACGTTCCTTCAGGATCTCCCCAAAGACAACAAGGTTATTCAGGGCGCCTGGTGGAAACCGGGGCAGGTCTTCACCAAACCGCTGATCTCGATCGAGGAAGATGCGGCCAGGCAACTCGGCCTCACTGTTGGAGATACCATCGAGCTTGATATTCAAGGCGCGCCCATCACGGGAGAAATCAGCAGCATTCGACAGGTGGAGTGGGGGAACTTCTCGACCAACTTTTACATGATCTTTTCGCCCGGTGCGCTGGAGGGGGCCCCACAGACCTATGTCGCCACCGTTCGTGTACGTCCATCTGAAGAGGTGGCGCTCCAACAGGCCGTCGTGGCCGCATTTCCTAATGTGACAGCCATCAATATAGGTGACGTCCTCGACAGTTTTGCGCGAGTCCTCGATCGACTGTCACTGGCCATCCGTGCGGTAGCGCTGTTCTGTGTCCTGTCCGCCGGTCTCGTCATGGCAGCGGCGCTGGCCGCGACCCGTTACCGCCGTCTGTATGAATCGGTGATTTTCAAAGCCCTCGGAGCCACGCGTGGAGTGATCGCACAAACGTTCGCCGTGGAGTACGCATTGCTGGGGGCCTTGGGCGGGCTGCTCGGAAGCGTCCTGGCGAGCGCCCTGTCCTGGGGGGTTCTTTCGACCGTGTTCGATCTGGCCTGGAGCCTTCAACCGGCCGTGCTCGCCACGAGCTTCGTCGCCACGATCATGCTCACGATGCTGGTGGGATTTCTCAGCACCTACCGCATTCTCGGCCAGCCTCCCTTGTCTGTCCTTCGATACGAATAGACGTGAAAGCAGTTGTCAATTGGGAACGATCTTGAAGAGACTTCCGCCCTGAGTCAGGAGATACAGTTCCCCCAGGGCATCTTCGCCGAAACTGGTGATTCCCTGTCGGCTCAGCAGCGGCCATTTGAATTGGTTTGTCGCCTGGCCATTCTGATATCGAAAGCTCCGTACAAAGCCATTGCAAAAATCGGCATAGAAATACGTGCCCTGCTGCGCTGGCGCGGCGGAACCTCGATACACATAACCACCGGTGACGGAGCAGGCTTCTTCTGCATGGGGATAGTCGAGAACTGGAGCCGTCAGGGTCGTTTGCGCGCAAGTCGCGTCGAAATTGATCGTCTGCCGCGTGCCTTCCATGCATCGCCAACCATAGTTGACCCCGCGCCCAGCATTTGGGCCGAGCGACACGTTAATCTCTTCTCGTGCTCCTTGTCCCACATCCCCGATATACAGGTTGTTTCCGTCAAACGAGAAACGCCAGGGGTTGCGCAGACCGAGGCTCCAAACTTCTGGTGCCGCCCCTACGGCAAATGGGTTGGGAGTACTGTTGGCACAGGCCGTACCGGTGTCGGGATTGATGCGGAGGATTTTCCCGAGCCGTATATTTGGATTTTGGCTGTTGTTTCCGGGATCATTTGCGCCTCCTCCATCCCCCACCGCTGCATAGAGGCAACCCTCTGGTCCGAACGCTAACATTCCGCCATTGTGATTGGAATTGGTTGGATGAGAGATCGTGAGAAGAATGGACGGAGTCGAGTCGGCTTGGTCAAGGGTTACTCTCAGAAAACGGGCGATGACTAGATCACCGTTCATATTGGTGTAAAAGGCGTAGACGCGACCGTTCGTCCCGTAATTCGGATCGAAGGCCATACCCAATAATCCCTCTTCCTCGCCAGTGGTCCTGACCAAGCCGGTGATATTCAGAAACAGGGTCGGGAGGAGTGCGCCACCGGTGAAAATCCTGATCCTTCCGCCTTGTTCGACAATAAACAGGCGTGAGTTGTCACCGGGAACCGTGGTCATGAAGACTGGAGAGTCGAGACTCGCCGTGACGAGCTGAAGGGTTAAGGAGTTGTTGGCGGGAAGGTCCGGCAGCGTCTCAGAAGATTCCTTGGTCTCTCCGCAGCCGGTGAACCCGAAACCTGTCAGGCAGAGAAGAATCAAGAGTCTCAGGAAACGAGCTGGACTCATAGGCCTCCGCTGGCGGCTTGTTACGGTGGTGAGCTGACATCAGCTTACAGCGAGAGCGGATAGGTCTCAAGTCCCTACGGGTGACATGTTTTGTGCGAGATGGTCCTTCAACTGCGGACCTTCTCGCTCCCGAAAAGCCACGGCGATGCGCAATTGTTCGAGGTATTGTTCCAGTGTCTTCCCACCCAAATCGACGTTGCGGGAGGCAAAGAACTCCCGAACATCCTGCTCAAGTTCAGGAGTCGCAAGGCTGACGATACCGCCGCACATGCGGCGTACGCCTTGTTTCGGGAAGAGCCGGTCCATCTCGTCCCAATTCTTCTTCACGAACTCCCAGGCCGAGTCACGTCCGTACACATTGCCCAATCCGGCGCTGACAACGAAGGGTGCGTCCTGCGTGCGGATCTCTCCGTCGATGGTGTGGGCCAAGGTGCACGCGAGCAACGAAGGAGACTGGAAGGCGGCGAGCGAAAAGAGGTAGCGCCGCTCCTCTTGCGGAGTTGCCGCCTTTTTATAGCGTTCAGAGAACTCATCGTAACGCGCCTCGTCGCCGGTATGGGCCAGGACCGCGACAAGCGCCGGTACGATGTTGGGATCGACGCTTACCGGGTCTTTTCGGTATTGCTGATAGTACACGGAGGCCTGTTCTTGAGTCGCAGGATCGTTGCCTAACTTCCCCAATGCGCCGAGCAGTTCCCCCCGCAATTGCCGCACAAGATCGTTTTCATTCGATTGTGGCACCCATCCCAATTCCTGGACAGCCGGCGCTACGAGGGTCCTGACGAAGGCTTCCAATGCAGGCCGGTCTCCATCTGCGATAATCCGGTTCAAGAATGAGAATGAGTCGAGCAATACGGCCCAGACATTCTTGTCTCGTTCCTGCGTGAAGTGCCGGATAAGATCCAGGTATTCGGCTAGCGGCATGAGCCCTGAGATGGTCGTCGCCCAGGCGTCACTGACGAGGGTGAATCGCTCAGTCGGCGCGAGATGATCTAACCCCGTACCCAATAATCGTTTTAACAACGGGGCGTCATACCGAACCCGGTAGAATCCGTGTCCGCCCTCGTTGATGAGTACCTGCCGGGCATCCGACGGAAGTGGCATGCGCGTCTCGCGCCCTGTGAGAAGGACTGTATGGTGCTCAGTCTTCTCGCTCGTCTCAATGCGAATTTGAATAGGAATCTGCCAGCTCTGTTTGGGAGATTCTCCCGTTGTGAGATAGGTAAATCGCTGCTGGGTGAGCGTCAGTTCAGACCCTCCGGCCAATTGAGCACTCACAAGCGGGTAGCCGGGCTGGAAAATCCACCCGTCCATGAGTTCAGGCACCGGCTGTTTGGCGGCCTTCCCGAGTGACACCCAGAGATCCTTCGTGTCGGCGTTGCCATAGGCATGAGCACTGAGATAGTCGCGCACGCCGTCGCGAAAGACGTCCGGCCCGATATGCCGTTCGAGCATACGAAGGACCGAAGCGCCTTTTTCGTAGGTCAGGACATCGAACATCGCGTCGGCGTCCTTGGGCGCGCGAACGGGATACTCAATCGGTCGTGTGCTCCAAAGCCCATCGACGGAAAAGGCCGTGGCCCGAGCGACGCTGAACGTGTCCCATCGTTTCCATTCCGGCTTCCAGGCATCGACAGCCAGCAGTTCCATGAAGGTGGCGAAGGCCTCGTTCAGCCACAGGCCGTTCCACCAGGACATCGTCACAAGGTCACCGAACCACATATGCGCGTTCTCGTGGGCGACTACGTCGGCGACCCGTTCGAGTTCGCTGTGGGTTCCGGTATGCGGATGAACCAGTAGCGCCGTTTCCCGAAAGGTAATGGCGCCGAGATTCTCCATGGCGCCGGAGGCGAAGTCAGGTATGGCCAGCAGATCAAGCTTGTCGCCCGGGTAGGGAATGGCGTAGTACCGTTCGAAAAAATCTAGCGAGGCTGCCGCGATGTCATGACCGAACTCCGTGAGTGATTGTTTGCCGGGCACCGTCCAGAGCCGGATCGGCGTCTTGCCGACGAATCGGGGCTCGGTCGCTTCCAGACGTCCAACCACGAACGCGACCAGGTAGGTCGACATCTTTATGCTGTCGGCGAAGCGCAGGATCTTCTTCCCCCCCTCGATGGATGCTGACACGACGGACGTGTTTGATACCGCGGTGAGGTTGGGATCGACGGCGAGTGTGATCGCGAAGACGGCCTTGAAATCCGGTTCATCCCAACAGGGAAAGGCCCGCCGCGCGTCCGTCGCCTCGAATTGCGTGGCGGCCATCGTCTGGGTCGTTTCCGAGGCGTCTTTGTAGGTGCTGCGATAGAAACCGCGCAGCTTGTCATTGAGGGTGCCGTGAAATGCGATGACCACACGCCATACGCCCGGAGTCACGGCCTGTGCCAACGTCAGCCGACAACGCTGCAACACCTCGTCGAAGTCAATGAACGCGTCCAGCCGTTGCTTCCGATCGTTCTCCAAGTAGGCCTGGCTGATAGTCAGCTCTGCCGCGTTCATCACGATGGCTCTTGTCGGCTCCACGACGGTCACGGTCACAGTTTCCTGGCCATGAAACACCGCGTTGTCCAGATCCGGCTCAAGCCGGATGTCGTATCGGTTGGGGATGACGTGGCGGGGAAGTCTGTAGAGATCGTCGGTCCCGGTCATATCTTATTCGCACGGAGAGTTTCCGTGCCGCTGGCCTTGCCGACGATCAGGATATCGGTCCGTCCGACAAAGAGGCCCGTTTCGACGATCCCGGGAATTTGATTCAAGGCGAGTTCCAGATCAGCCGGTTGCTCGATGCGAGCCAGATGCACGTCGACAATCAGATTACCTGCTTCCGTCTTGAACGGCGCGCCGTTCCGCTCGCGCAGCACCACCTGGCTCTTGGTCAGGTGTTGGATTTCTCTGGCCGTACTGCCCCAGCCAAAGGGAATGATTTCGATCGGCAGAGGAAAGGACCCCCCCAGCACCTTCACACGTTTCGTCTCGTCGACCACCACCACGAATTGCCTGGCCGAGGCGGCGACGATCTTCTCTTTTAAGAGCGCGCCTCCTCCACCTTTGATCAGGTTGAAGCCCGGATCGACTTGGTCGGCCCCGTCAATGGCGATATCGATGTCCCAGCGGTTATCTGTGTCGATCAGGGTAATGCCGGACTGTCTGGCCAGTGCGGCGGTTTCTTGCGAAGTCGGTACGGCCCGCAGGGTCATGCCCGCGCGGACTTTTTCACCCAACGCGATGACCATGTGCTTCGCAGTCGATCCGGTCCCTAATCCCACGACCATGCCGTCGCGGATAAACTCCACGGCCTTCAAGGCGGCGGCTTTCTTGAAACTGTCGAGATCGGGCGGTGTCATACGGCAGATGCGTGAGACAGGGCTCCGGCCACGGAGGCCGCGCCGAGCAGAGCTGTCTGTTGGTTCATGACGACTTTCACGGGCATGTTGGCCATCAGACGTTTGTACCGCCCTTTGTTGGTGAAGGCCTTCATGAACGTGCCGTCGCGGAGTTTCTGAATGAGCTTGGGCGCGATCCCGCCGCCAATATAGAGGCCGTCCAACGA
>DCZO01000031.1:9349-51972 GCA_002331335.1 Nitrospira sp. UBA2082
TCCAAGGCCTGTTTCGCGATCTCGGCTTGTCCCGTCAAACCGGCTTCAGCGATTTCCGCCGCAGGATTGCCGGCCTTGACCTTCTCCGCGAGCCATGTCGGCTCGTTTTTCTTCGTGTCGCGGAGATATTCATAGATGGCGTGCAACCCCGGCCCGGACAGCACGCGTTCGTAGCTGACATGAAGATACTGGCCGCGCAGGTAGCGAAGCAACTCGATTTCCTGATCGTTATTCGGAGCGAAATCCGAATGGCCGCCTTCCGATGGCATGGGGCGGTACGACTTTCCGTCCCAAAACAGAATCGCTTCGCCCAATCCCGTTCCGGCGGCAATCAGCGCCAGCGCCTGCCGCTTCTTCGGCGGCTTGCCGGGATTGAGAACTTCCAGCTCGTCGGGCCGCAGCCACAGAATGCCATAGGCTGTCGCTTCGAGATCATTGAGCAGCTGGACGCGGGGAATATTGAACTGCTTGGCGATGTTCGCACCATCGACAATCCACGGCAGATTGGTGGTCTCACTATGATTGTCGATGACCGGCCCCGCGATGCCGAAGCAGGCAGCTGCGAGCACGACAGGCTCCTGGGACGGACCGCCTTTGTGGTCTCCCTCAGACCCAGCTGACTCCACTTCGAGGGTCGCTGACGGCGACGTGGGTGGATTCAGAAATTCCGCGAGGATTTCTTCCAGGGAGGTGTAGTCGCGGCTATGAAAGGATTCCAGGCGAAGCGGCTCCGTCCGCTCGGTGGTCCACTCATAGAGGGCTAGATTGGTTTTAGTTCCGCCGATGTCGCCCGCGAGAATCATGAAGCCTTTGAGCGTGGATTATTCAATGCCTAGTAGTCAGTTGCGCCGCTGCGGAACGATCAAGCATCCAGATCAGCCGGCCATCCGTCGGCGCCACCAGGGAGGCCGGGAATGTCTGACCTGCCTCGCTTCTGGGCTCAAGGATCGCCCGCACGATCGGCGCCTTTCCCGATCCGGAAACGAGGAACAGTACCACAGTCGCCCGGTTGAGCACACCTAGAGTTAGGGTGAGACGGGACGGGACCCCGGTGGGCGCCGTTCCGACCGTGACAGCCCTTGTTCGTTCCTGAAGCGCTGTGGTCCCAGGGAACAACGACGCCGTGTGGCCGTCGTCTCCAAGGCCGAGCAGAATCACATCGAGCCGGGGCATCTCCGAAGGGCCGCACTGCGTGAGCTGGCGCAACGTCTCTTCGTAGTCTTGCGTGGCAGCCTGGGGATCCGGGAGTTCGCCTTTCATCCGATAGACGTGATCGGGAGGAATCGCCAGTGGCCGAAACAGCGCGGATTGGGCCATAGCAAAATTACTTTGCGGATGGTCCGGTGGCACACAACGTTCGTCACCGAACAGGAAAAATATCCGGGACCAATCGAATCGGTCTTTCCATTCAGGTGAGGCCAGTGTTTGGTACAAGGTTTTCGGAGTGGACCCGCCCGACAACGCCAGGAGAAACCGGCCGTTGGACGCAATGGCTTCTTCACTGACGGCATGGACGAGGGCCGCCGTCTCATGGGCCCAGTCCGTACCGTCGCGGGCGATGCGAATCTCAGGCGCGGCGGGCATGGCGGCGTTGAGCAGTCCGGCGGCGTGTCAGGACGGCAGTCCGGCGTCGAGATGGCCGGGCTGGCGCAATCGCCGCCGCGATCGCCTCCACCGTCGCTGCTTGATTTGGCCCTAATTGAACGCGGATGGCATAGCGCTGGTGGGCACGAAGTGATTCCCAATCCCCGGCAGCCTGCGCCTGGGCCAATGTTCCGAATGAAAAGGGCTTGTCGGGGATAGCGAGATCCGGGGTCATGCGATCGACCAGCTCCAGAAAGACACCGGTGTTGGGGCCCCCTTTATGGAGTTGCCCGGTGGAATGCAAATAGCGTGGACCGTATCCGAATGTCGTGGTCACATGGTGCCGCAACAAGAGGGCGTGGCGGAGACGGCGCACAGCCGCCTCGAAGGGGCGCGAGGGTGTCGTATAGGCCAGGATGGAAACATAGGTGCCGGATCTCAAACGACCGGAGAGGTCCTGCACAGCTTGTGCGGGACTGCTGTTCGGCAGTTCCGGCAAACGTCCGGTTGATTGGAAGTCGCCGAGCACGCGATTTGTGTTGTCTTTGCTCTCCTGAACATTCGGCTGGTCAAAAGGATGAATGCCCAGCAGGTGCCCGGCCACGGCAGTGGCAAATTCCCATCGAAAGAACTCGGCTCCGAGGTCATACCGATCGCGCAGATCGAATTGAAGCACCGGATGGTGAGCCTTGGCAAGCGCCTGGACGTGCCGGTCGAGCGCCGTGTTGGCATCGCCTTTCAGGCGAAGATAGACGAACACCCGGTCGATTCCATAGGCCGCCGGATGTAGCACCGGCTCTTGTGCGACGGGAATGATGCCGGTTCCCTCTTTCCCCGTGCTCTCGGCAAGGAGCTGCTCCACCCACAACCCGAAGGTAGCCAGTGCAGGCGAGGCGATGATCGTCACCTTGTCTCGTCCCGTCTTGGCCAGACTTCCCATCACCGCGCCGAGGTAGGCGCCCGGATTGGATTCGACGGGCGTCTGCCCCTTGCATCGCTCCGCCATGCCGGCCGCACGGTCCAACAACCGAGGCACGTCAAGCCCGAGCAGCGCGGCGGGAACGAGGCCGAACAGAGAGAGCACGGAATACCGGCCTCCGATGTCGGCGGGGTTGGTAAAGATCTGTCCGAATCCATGGTCCCGAGCCATTTTGTCCAGACCGGTCCCGGGATCGGTGATGGCGATGAATTGATCGCTGCCTCGGTTCATTTTTGCCTTGGCGACCAGGTTCCGAAAATGAGCGAAGAGCGAAAGGACCTCGATGGTTCCGCCGGACTTGCTCGCGACGAGGAAGAGCGTTCGAGCGGGGGTGATAGCCTTGGTCACTTCCCGTACCCAGCCGGGCACGGTCGAGTCGAGCACCCAGAATCGAGGGGACGGTTTACGCGGGGGGAACGACGTGCGGAGGACTTCCGGCCCCAGACTGCTGCCGCCCATTCCGAGCAACACGACATCCGTCACCTTCATCGCCTTGGCTGTCGCCACACAACGCCGGAGGGGGGCTAGCTGTTCCCGCATCAGGTCCTGCACGGTCAACCAGCCGAGCCGGTCGGTAATTTCCTTGGGGTCCGGCTTCCACAGTCGATAGTCTTTGGCCCACAGACGCGGGACGACACGATCGTTGGCTAAGGCCTCAAGCGCCGAATCCACGGTGGATTGGAACAGGGGCGAGGCCAATGTGTCGCGCAATGAGAAGGTCGGCATGGAATCCCCCCTTAACGGGTCGGCGTGGAAAGTGACCGTATCTTATGAATCAGGTGGCTAAAAGGCAATAAGGGTCTCGCGGGCTCTCACCTCTTATCGGTCGGCCTGCGAATGACTAAAGCCATGCCGTCGACCAGTGACCAAGCCAAGGACTGCGCCTGCTCAGCGGAGACCTCCAGACGGAGGTACGGGTTCTGCGTGGCTGGGCGGTTCGTGGACCACGAGTCTTGGAGGTCCCGCCACCAGGTTTGTCCCCTTGCCCTGATCCACCGAAACGGGCTCTCTTCCGCGGTCGGCATCACGTCGACGGACAGCGGCGGGGTGAACGACAGTGTGTAATCGACCGGCATGTCAGCAAGGGAGATCGGTTCTTGTTCGACCGGCGCAGTCGGATCGATTTTTCGCCTGAGGACCGAAGGGCGCGCAATCAAGCGGTGGCTACCCTTCAACTCGTGGAGAGCCCTGGCGGACCATGTGGTGATCGCCATGCGATGGAGCTCGACCCCACGGCCTTTGATTTGAATCGTGCGTGTGACGAGATCGAGCAGCAGATAGGTCTGCGGGCGGGATGCCAGCTTCACTTCTTCTTCAAGGACACGGGTCGCTTCCTGGATAGCAGCCGGGTTGTTGAGGTCGAGGCCGGGAAAAGAGTCGGTCTCCCCCGCCTGACCGGGGATGCTGGAAGCCAGAAGCAGGACAAGAACTGCGCAGAGAATCATGAATGGGTTCTGCGCCGTCTGGCAATTAGAAGATGATAATTGGAGTCCCAACGCGGGCGAACTGATAGACGCTTTTGAGATCGCCGTCATTTAACCGGATACAGCCGTGCGTGACATTTTTCCCAAGCATACGCGTGTACAGGGTGCCGTGGATAAAATAGCCTTTCCCGAACCCCAGCGCATATTCTCCCAGCACGCCCTGCTCGACGCGGTCGGTTGGGTTCTTGGGAACCTCTAAGCCTTCTTCGATAAAGGCCCAGTCGGGCTTGACCCACGCCGGATTCGTCAGTTTTGATTGCACAAAAAACTCACCGCGCGGTGTATCGAAGATCCATTGGTCATGGCCTTCGCCTGGCTTGTCCAGAATCGTTCCGCTTCCGGTCGAGGCAATGGCGTCGAGGACGATTTCGTCCTGTCGTTTGACATACAGATGATTCCTGGCTGTGTCCACAAGGATATACGGCTGGTGCGGCTTGAGCTTGGACAGTTGTGTGGCGAGGGATCGATATTTCGCTTGCAGGCTGTGCAGGCGACGGTCCTGTCCTTCGTCCGGCGTCGGAGACGAGAATGTGTCGGAGACCGGGAACGCGGTATGACTGCTCTGGGGAACGGCCGTCACCAGGAGTCCGGCGAGAATCAGGGTCGAGAACGAAACAGAAGTTTTCGCCATCATCGTCAGGTCACAGGTCTGCGTTGTGGTCGCTCAATTGTGCCAAGGCATTCGCCACGGCGTTCTCTCTGGTCAATGCCCCGACGATGGTCACCGGTGTGCCGATCGAAACCTGCGAGAAGAGGGCGGCCATGTCGGCATTGTCGAGCATGATGCACCCCAGAGTTTGGGCCATGAGCTCGTTCTCTCTCCCGTGAATTTCGATTTGGCCACCAATGCGACTGGTCGGGGTAATCGTTCCAGACTTTTGGGCCAAGCGAAATCGCCAGCGGTCCTCTGCATTCGGGTAATCCAAAACGAGCGCGCGGTAGAACTGCGTCTGCCCCGCGCCGCGCAGATCGGTGACTCGGTACCGGCCTTCCGGTGTCGCTCCGTCCCCTTGGAATCGCTTCGCCCTGATGCCGTTAAACCCCAACCGCACGGGGTATGATAACACTTTGCGCCCGTTCTTGTAGAGGGTCAGTTCCCGCTCCGCCTTACTGACGAGAATTGCGGTGGACTGGTGTGTTCGTGACCAATCTACCGTCTGTTTGGCGATGGCCTGCCATGAGGTGATCTGTTGATGGTCGGCGTACCGACCCAGTTCTCGGGTCAATGCCGCGGTCTGGGCTGCAAGGGCGTGGCTGGCTTGCTCGGCGGTATGGATGGCTCTCGGGTAGTCTTTCTGGTCGAAGAAGGAGCGAGCTTGTTTGAGCAGCAAGTCTGTGTGTACAGGTTTGCCTCCCAGTGCAATGCGCCCCTGGATTGAGTCAACGTGTGAGGTGATCGAAAGAAACCGTGCCTCAAGGCGGCCGAGCGCCGACTCTGCTTGCTGCCGTTGAGCAGCCTGCCGACGATTCAGCCGTGAAACAGCGCTCCACCCCTCGCCATGGAGCTGCCGGAGTTCGTTTTCAAGATCGTTCGATTCCCATGGCCAACGGATCAGATCGTCGTCGGTCTGGACACGGGCTTTGAGGGACACCCACTGTCTTGCAAAGCGGGTATAGTCCTCCGGAGCGGCTTCCGGCGCCCGTAATGCGACTAAATCCTGATCAATAGCTTCAATCTCGGCAATCAGATCCGGCGGTACGGCGGGCACACATCCGGCCAGCAGCAGGATGCAGATGCCCCCAGCCATCCATGTTCGAATCGTGAGTCTTGTAGCCACGCGGACATTCTACCTTAACTACTTCGTGGAGGCAGAGGACTTTCGTTTTCCGACCTTGGCTAGCGCGCTCTGAATTTCAGCGGATACAGCCTGACTCTTCTCGTGAATAGCTTTGGCCTGACTCTGTGCGGCCGGATAATCTTCTCTGTCGATCGACGTCTGAATCTGATTGAGGGACGCCTTCAGAGTGTCCACATCCATCTTGATGGCTTCGAGCGCCGCCCGATCTTTGCCGACCGGCGCCTTTCCGACCAGCGCCAGGGTGGAGTTCACCGCTTCTTGGGCGACTTGCTGAGCCTGCAATGCCGCTGCTTTGGCCTCGTCTTTCTTCTTCACAGCGTCGGTCCGGACACGTTCACCTTCGGTCTTAGCAGCGGAGGCAAGCTGTTCGACCTTACCGTAGTCCCGAAAGAGCGCCAGCTTTCCATCCTGCTCGCTCACTTCCTTTCTCAAGGCCGTCAGGCTGCCTTCCAGCTTCGCGTATTCTTCCGCGCTGTAGGTGGCTGCGCCACTTTGTTGCGCCTCTTTGAGGGCCTTCTCAGCCGCTTCGATTTGTTCTGAAGGCGGTTTGGCACATCCGACCGCCAAGAGGATGACCAGAGATAAGGGTACAGTGATCAGTCTAAGCTGCATTGTGAGTCCTCCATAACGATTCATTGTGGTCGCGCATCAAGAACTGCGCATCGACGACGGGAAAACTTAAAGACGAACGCAAACTCAATGCCAGAGAATATCCGGCATTCTATTCAAAAGGAACTCGGTATTTTAAGTCTTTGTGAGTCGTGATTCCAATATGAATTCTGAAACTCTGTGGCGATCTAGTGTCGAAAGGGCAAAAGTGCCTCAAACACGAGAAGATTCCACTCTGCCCTGATCTTTATGCCCCCTCCCGATCATGAAGATTGAGGAAGGCCAGCAAATTGACAGGCTGTCACACCCCCCCTATAATACACCGTTCCAGTGGGACTGGATCATTTCTTGTGGGAGGCATACCGTGTCATTTACGTATCAACAGCCGTCGAACTTAAAAAAGAAACGCGAGCACGGGTTCCGAAAACGTATGAGCACCAAGAATGGGCGCCGGGTCTTAGCTCGCCGGCGAGCCAAAGGGCGTGCGCGGTTGACGGTTTAACCCATCAGGCCGACACTCCGACCGTTTTCAATGCGCCTTCCGGTGTCGTTTCGCTGCCTTGGGATTGCTTCCACCTGATATGAGCGTTCGCTCCTGGGGCCAAGGACGAAGGGCTGCTGTTAAATGGCGGTCTTTTCGGTGATGTCAAAGCTCCAAAAGAAGGCGACCATCTTCTTACGGACCAGCCGGGACATTGAAACGGTCAAACGCCATGGGCGACGGATGTCAACGGCACTGTTCAATCTGTTGGCCTATAGGATGGATGATGCGCCCAGCCGCGTCGGGATCGTAGTGGGCAAACGGTTCGGTGATGCGGTTCGGCGAAATCGCGCCAAGCGTGTATTTCGCGAGTTGGTAAGGCAGGTGCACCGGGATTTGGTTCCTGGTCAGGCTCTTCTCGTGTTTCCAAAACGAGAAGCGATGGCTCAACCTCACGCAACACTGAAACAGGTGTGGGAGACCTCGTTGAACCGCGGCCATCTTCTGCGTCCCAGGTCAGGTTGAGATGCGGCATCTCTGTGTGTGGCTCATTCATGGATACCGTTTCATGATTTCCCCGATGTTCGGGCGTGTCTGCCGATTTGAGCCGACGTGTTCGCAGTACGCGCTGGATGCCATTTCACGATACGGGGCATGGCAAGGACTCGGCCTGTCGATGGTCCGTCTTCTGAAGTGTCATCCCTTCCATCCGGGGGGAGAAGACCCGGTGAAGTAAGCCGGTATCGATCTTAACGAAAGCATGTTGTTCGTATGATGGAAAAGCGCGTCATCGTCTTTTTGGTTCTCTCGCTCGCAATCATCTTTGGGTATGAGTACCTGCTCAAGGAACTGGGAGTGCTTCCCGAGCAACCAGTGTCCACGGAGTCGGCGCCTTCTTCGACCAGCCAGCCGGTTGTACTTCCACCATCGACGTCATCTTCCTCACCTGTCCCATCGGGCACCCTGGACTCCTCGGTGACTGGGTCCAATGAACGGACGTCATCTCGTGATTCAGCAAAATCAGCGGCGGAAATTGTCGAGGTGGATACGGCCCTGTATCATGGCAAGTTTTCCTCTCGTGGGGCGGTTCTGACGAATTGGGAGCTCAAGCGCTATCGGGGGAGTTCGGATGAACATCCCGCTGTCGAACTTGTCCGGCAAGGGGGAAAGTTTGCCGGGCCGTTGACGGTCATGACCGACAACGCGGACCTGACCAAGGAACTCAGTGAAGGGATCTACCGGGTCGAGAAGGATTTCGCGACGTTGGATCAAACGCATCAGACTGGCCACGTGACGTTTGTTTACGAAAGTACGGCGGCAGGGGTGCGGATCGAGAAGCAGCTGACATTTCATGCAGACAGTTACATCGTGGACGTGGCCTTGAAGTCGACCGGTCTTACCGGATCGGTGAGAGTGGGAGTGGGGACGAATTTTGGAATCGTGGAATGGGGAGAAGGGTTCATCGGTTCGGTCGGACCCGCCTCCCGTGTCGATGACAAGATTGAGAAGGAGGTCCCGGACTCCGAGGTCGAGCGCAAGGGGGCCGTCAAATGGGGCGGCTTGCAGGACAAGTATTTCATGTCCGTGATCATTCCCAAAGAGGGCGTGGGTGTGGTGGCGAGAAAAGAAGGCGAGAAGCTGGTCTCTGCGGCTGTCCGTATGCCAGTGGATTCCGCTGGATCACCGATCACTTTCCAGCTTTTTGCCGGCCCGAAGGAGTATGACACCCTTCAGAGCTTGGGGATTGGATTGGAAGATACGATCGATTTCGGCTGGTTCCTGTTCGGAAGTTGGGACACGGTCAGGGCAGTAGCCAAGCCGATCTTCTATGTGCTCCGCTCTATCAACGACTATACGCACAACTATGGAGTCACGATCATTCTTTTGACCGTGGCGATCAAGCTGCTGTTCATCCCCTTGCAGTACAAGAGCTACAAGTCGATGAAGCAGATGCAGGAAATTCAGCCGAAGGTGTTGGCGCTGCAGGAGAAGTTTAAAGACGATCGAGAACGTCTGAACAAGGAGCTCATCAAGGTCTATCGGGATAACAAAGTGAATCCGGTGGGGGGCTGCCTGCCGATGGTGCTGCAGATGCCCGTATTCGTGGCGCTGTTCAATATCCTGTACATGACGATCGATTTGCGCCAGGCGCCCCTGGGACTCTGGATCACGGATCTATCCGTCCAGGATCCCTACTACATTCTGCCGATCATCATGGGGGTCAGCATGCTGATCATGCAGAAGATCCAGCCCACCACTATGGATCCGGCCCAGGCGAAAATCATGCTGCTGCTCCCGGCTTTGATGACCTTCCTGTTCATCAATTTTCCGGCCGGCTTGGTATTGTATTGGTTGACCAATAACGTGTTGAGCATAGGGCAGCAACTCGCCACCGACCGGCTCATCTTTCGCAATCGTCGGCCACAGCCAGTTTCTGAAGAGGCTGAGAAAAGTTCGTAGACGTGCGCGCCAGAGACGTGTCGGGTGGCGCCGGCTGCCGCAGCACGGCGTGTCATTGCTATGGATGGAGCCATTGAAGACACGATTTGTGCGGTGGCAACTCCCGCCGGAGAAGGCGGCATCGGCATCGTGCGGCTCAGCGGTCGGCACGCCCTTTCTATTGCAGGACAGATTGTGCGTCTCCGTTCGAATCAGCCGCTGGACGGAGTAGCCTCCCATACCCTGCATCTCGCCGATATCTTTTTACCCAACCGGTCATGCGACTTAGACGACTCCGGCCCCAACGGGCTCCGGTCAGCGGGGGAGATTATTGACGAAGGCCTCGTTGTCTATATGAAGGGGCCTCGGTCATTTACGTCCGAGGATAGCGTAGAAATTCAGTGCCACGGCGGGAGTGTGGTGCTGGGCCTGGTGTGTCAAGCGTGCCTGGTCGCCGGCGCCCGCTTGGCTCAGCCGGGAGAATTTACGAAGCGTGCCTTTCTCAACGGGCGTTTGGACTTGTCACAGGCCGAGGCGGTTCTGGATACCATCCGGTCCAAGTCCGAGGCCTCGCTGAAACTGGCGCAACGTCACCTCAGGGGAGAACTGGGCCGGCATGTGGATCGTTTGCGGGCGATATTGGTGGGTCTGTTGGCACAGGTCGAGGCCGGCATCGATTTTAGCGAAGAAGATATCTCGTTCGTTGGGCAGGCTGAGCTGGCTGCTTCGCTGCAAGATACGCGTCGGGCTATCCGTGTCATGCTTGATGCGGCGGAGCAAGGAAGACGTCTGCGGGAAGGAGCACGGGTGGTCATCGCTGGCCGGCCGAACGTCGGGAAGTCGAGTTTGTTGAATCACTTCCTCGGGGAGGACCGGGCTATCGTCACGGAGATTCCCGGCACGACACGGGATGTGCTGGAGGGGTCGGTGGTGTGGAATGGCGTGATGATGACCTTGGTGGATACGGCAGGTCTCAGGGAGACGACGGATATCGTCGAGCTGGAAGGGATGAGGCGGACCAGGTCGGCATTGGAACAAGGGGACTTGGTGTTGCACGTGGTAGATGCGGCCGAACTCGACGGGTTTGCCGCAGAGGAAGCTGTTCCGATACAGGAAAGCCAACGGCGCATCACCGTTATCAACAAGAGCGATTTGCTGAGTACGGATCGGATTATGCCCCTGGTCAATAGGATGAAAGCACACACGGGCGGCACAGTGATCGCCATTTCCGTGCGAACTGCGGAAGGGTTAGAAGCACTCCGGTCATTAATTCAGTTGCATCTGGCGCAGAGGACGTTGGAGCCTGCTGAGTCTGTGGCCATCACGAAGGTGCGTCATCGTGATGTGCTTGAGCGCGCGGAGGCCTCGCTCGCAGAAGCCCTCAATTCTGTCCGCAATGGGGCAGAACCGGAATTTGTCGCCATAGACCTTCGGGGAGCGGCCGACGCCTTGGGCGAGCTCACGGGTGTGATAACCTCCGATGAGATCTTGCATCAGATCTTTTCAGAGTTTTGCATCGGCAAGTAAGTCGAGAACAAAGGACGAGTTACTGTGGAATTTGATGTCATAGTCGTCGGCGGAGGCCATGCTGGTTGTGAAGCCGCGCTTGCCGCGGCGCGCATGGGAGCGAAGACGTTGCTCTTAACGATGGACACGAGCCGCATCGCCCAGATGTCATGCAACCCCGCAGTCGGCGGAATCGCCAAGGGGCATCTGGTCAAAGAAATCGACGCGCTCGGCGGCGAGATGGGGCGGAATACGGATCGTGCCGGCATTCAGTTCCGGTTCATCAACACGAGCAAAGGACCTGCCGTTCGGGCTCTGCGCGCGCAGTGCGATAAAGCGCTGTACCGTACGACCATGCAGACGACGCTCAAGCACGAACTCTGTCTGATGATTGCCGAAGGGACCGTCGATCGGCTGCTCACATCCGGTGGAGCGGTCACCGGCATCGTGACGGGAGCCGGCGAGAGGATCGATGCGAGAGCCGTCGTGTTGACATCAGGAACATTTCTTAAGGGTCTTATCCATATCGGACTCAGCCACTTTCCGGCCGGACGCGCAGGCGAAGCGTCGGCGGAGCATCTGTCCGATTGCATGCGCGAGTTGGGTTTCGAGGTCGGACGCCTCAAAACCGGCACTCCGCCTCGTTTGGACAAGAGCACGATTGATTTCTCGGTTATGGTTCCTCAGCCCGGCGACGACCCGCCGCCTCCGTTTTCCTATCGCACGAAACGAATCGAAACCAGGCAGGTACTTTGCCACTTGACCTATACGAATCAACGGACCCATGACATCATCAGAGAGAATCTTGACCGTTCACCGTTGTATAGCGGCGTGATCGAATCCGTAGGCCCACGGTACTGTCCTTCCATTGAGGACAAAGTGGTTCGGTTTGCCGATAAAGAACGACATCAGATTTTTGTTGAACCGGAAGGACTCGATGTCCAGGAATATTATCCAAACGGCATTTCCACCAGTCTGCCTGTCGATGTTCAAGCGGCTCTGCTCAGAACAATCCCAGGATTGGAACATGCCACAATGCTCAAGCCCGGTTATGCGATCGAGTACGATTATTTTCCTCCTCGTCAGCTCCATCAAACGCTTGAAACCAAACTGGTCGGAGGGCTGTATCATGCCGGCCAGATCAATGGGACGTCAGGCTATGAGGAAGCAGCCGCACAAGGCTTGATGGCCGGCATCAACGCGGTGCTGAAGATACGACATCAACTCCCGTTGGTACTAGATCGGTCTCAAGCGTATATTGGAGTGCTGATCGATGATCTCATCACCAAGGATGCCTATGAGCCCTATCGGATGTTTACCTCACGGGCGGAGTACAGACTGCTCCTTCGCCATAGCAATGCGGATTTGCGCCTCATGCACATTGGACATCAGGTAGGACTAGTGGATAGTCAGGCCTATGACAGATTGGTCGAGAAGAGAGCCGCCATCGATAAGGAAATTGCTCGTCTCAATGGAATGAAACCAAGATTGACGGAATCGATCCGTGCAAGGACGATCAGCACACATCTGCAAGGAGTGTCTCCATCACACACGATCGCACATATTCTTCGGAGACAGGAATCGACCTATCACGATCTGCTGCAGGCATTGGAAATAGATGCGCTTGATGACGTTGAGATTGTCGATGAGGTTGAGCTCCAGATCAAGTACGAAGGCTATATCAAGCGACAACTGAGTCAGGTTAACAAATTCAAGAGGTTCGAGCAGAAATATATCCCTGCTGATTTTCATTACGAGAGCGTTCCAGGATTTTCACGAGAAGTTCTGGAAAAGTTTAAAAAAATACGCCCTGAAACGATCGGACAGGCCTCAAGAATATCCGGTGTAACCCCCGCCGCCATATCTCTGCTGCTGGTTGCACTCGAAAAATACAGGCAGCAACCTCCTCAGCAAGTCACTTGTTAGCGTTCGCGTCAAATATTCTGTCGTATTTCACAATGTTCCTCTTGACCTGACAGAGGTGATCGCGTAATTGTTCCACGTGGAACAACATGCACACCTCTCCACACTTCTTGAAACATGCTCTGCTCGCATTGGGGTTCCTCTCAAGCCAGAACAATTGAAGCAATTCATGATTTACCTTGAAGAGCTGCAAAAGTGGAATCGATCGATCAATTTGACCAGCATCAACTCAGGGGAAGAAATCATCATCAAGCATTTCGTCGATTCATTTTCCTGTTTGACTATCGAGCCGATAAAACATGGGGCGAATCTGCTTGATGTTGGAACAGGTGCAGGATTTCCAGGCATTCCTCTCAAGATCGTGCGACAGGATTTGAACATTACTCTGATCGAGCCAGTGCAAAAAAAAGTTTCATTTCTCTATTTTATTGTTGGGCTACTCCGTCTTGAACGAGTCAATATTTTTTATGGGACGCTTGAGCAATGCATAGCACGCAATTCTTTTGATCACTCATTCGACTACATCACGACACGTGCACTGAAATACAACGTTCTGTTACACAAAGGCCCAAACCTAGTGAATGACCACGGACGAGCCATCCTCTACTTGTCTCATCCAATCAACCGAGCCGAACTTTCAAACCATTGGTCGGTGGTTACGGAGCAGCGATTTGACCTTCCGATGAATTTCGGCCAGAGATCCATCACGGTCTTATCGATTTCAGGAAGGGGTAGCTCCAATGTTCCACGTGGAACACTGAACTGACATAGGTACACTGGAAAACCCGTTCTCATGAAAAGACTCATTGCTGTTGCAAATCAAAAAGGCGGAGTAGGAAAAACGACTACAGCGGTCAATCTCGCGGCGGCTGTTGCGTTAGAAGGCCTGTCCGTTCTTCTCATTGACCTGGATCCTCAAGGGAATGCGACCAGTGGGCTCGGAATCGATCCTCGATCATTGAAGGAAACAATATACAACTGCCTGATTAAAAACGCAAAGTTAGAGCATGTCTGTGTGCGAACCCCTGTTCATGGGCTCTCAATCTTACCGGCGAATGCAGATCTTGCTGGAGCTGAAATTGAACTGGTAAACGTTGCAGGGCGCGAGGGCTATCTCAGGGATGTGATTGGAGAGGCGGCTGACAAATATGAGGTTATCTTTGTTGACTGCCCGCCTGCCCTGGGAATTCTTACAATCAATGCTCTGACGGCTGCTCATTCGGTACTCATCCCCGTTCAATGCGAGTATTACGCGATGGAAGGCCTCACACGGCTTCTCGGAAGTGTAGATAGAGTGCGTCAGTCTTTCAATCCAAGCCTTGGCCTTGAAGGCATCGTGTTGACCATGTTTGACTCGCGCAATACGTTGGCTCGTCAGGTTTCAGAGCAAGTACGATCCCATTTCATGGACAAGGTCTATCGGACGGTGATCCCTCGGAATGTGGCATTAGCGGAAGCGCCCAGTTATGGACGTCCCTGCCTATTGTATAACGCGGCATCAGCTGGCTCACAGGCCTATGTTGCCCTAGCGAAGGAGTTTCTAGATCATGGAAAAGAAAGCGCTCGGTAAAGGACTCGATGCTCTCTTGCCGTCTGCTGTTGTGAGCCAGACGGTTGAGTCTGGTGACGTTCAGCACGTCAGAATTGAGGATATTGTACCCAATCGGTACCAGCCTCGGCAGAATTTTGCCCCCGGAGAGCTAGCGGAATTGACCGCCTCTATCAAGGAAAGCGGCGTTCTGCAGCCGATCATGGTGCGCCGTAAGGGTGATGGAATCTATGAACTGATCGCCGGCGAGCGGCGGTGGCGCGCTTCAAAGGAAGCCGGACTGAAAACCATCCAGGCAGTGGTCAGAAATTGCGGTGATCAAGAGGCCCTGTTAATTGCCATGGTCGAAAATCTTCAGCGTGAAGATCTCAACCCAATGGAGGTCGCCAGAGCCTATTCACGAATGATGAACGAATTTGGTCTCACACAGGACGTAATTGCACAGCGAGTTGGTTGCGATCGATCCTCCGTCGCCAATGTTGTTCGTCTGACACACCTCCACCCGGAAGTGCAAGAATTAGTTGAGACTGGAACGCTGTCTGCTGGACACGCAAAAGCCCTTCTTGGACTCGAGTCTCCTGAAAGTCAGATGCGCGTATCGAAGATCGTGGCGTCTCAAGGACTTTCTGTAAGAGAGACAGAAAAACTCGTTCATTCTTCAGTAGTTGGAAGGAAACGTCATCGAGTGTTGGTTCGAAACTCGGAGTGTCACGCGCTTGAAGAAAGATTGCAAAAGAGATTCGGGACTAAAGTCACGATTCATCCAAAAAGACGAGGCGGGAAAATCATCCTTCACTATTTCTCTGCCCAAGAGTTAGAGGGTGTTCTCGAAAGGTTACTTTCGTGACGGATCGTGCCGTTTCTGAGTACAGTACAATACCATCAAAAAAACATAGAGGTTGATTTTTTCATCATTGACGCTACAATTGCTTCACGCAGCGACTACACACAATGTACCCGAAATAGTATCGTACTCCACCATTTTGAAAGCTAGAGTGAGGAGGCTGAGCATATGTGGAAACCGGACAAGCAGGAGGGGGGTCGTGCCGTGTTCGACGAATCTGAGGGGGGGGCAGTGATGAGCTCGGTATCCTCAAAGATGGAAACGACGCCGGACGTCAGCGCATTCATCGGAAAGGGTGTCGACTTCAAAGGCACGATTATCTATAACGGAACGGTGCGAATTGATGGCTCGCTCGAAGGTGAAGTTCAGACCGATGGTGTTCTCCTGATCGGAGAGGAAGCGGTCCTCAAGGCAAAAGTCACGGCGGGAACCGTCGTGTGCAAAGGTAAAATCACCGGAGACGTCACTGCGACGGAGAAAATAAGGCTGAGAGCGCCAGCTGTTCTTAACGGAGGAGTGAAAGCGCCGATGTTGTCGATTGAGGAGGGAGTTCTGTTCAACGGCACGATTGAAATGACTCACAGCTCGTAGAGTCGAGTCGCGGCTCTCGTGTTGTGCCTGAGGGACATGCGGCGTATGGATCGCGGGCCCTGCTGGACGGGTGCTCGCTCCTAGGTAATAGTTCCTATAAAGTTTTTCAACCAGTCGCTGGCACATCGAGGACGGGGGGAAGGCTGCGAAGACATTTGAAAAGGAGCTTGACCGACTGATGTGGACCATGGGAGAAAAGGCTGCTCACCCTGGAAGCGATAACGAGAACGTGACCTTTCTCGGAAAGAGCGCTCACTTCAAGGGGATCATCCGTTTTAATGGGACCATCCGTGTAGACGGGCGCCTCGAAGGCGAAATCTATACATCTGGCGTATTGATTATTGGGGAGCATGCTGTGGTCAAGGGCATCGTGTCGGCAGGAACGGTGATAACCAGCGGGAAGATGAATGGAACTGTGACGGCCGTGGAACAAGTTCAAATTCTCAAGCCGGGTATCCTGATCGGCGACATTCGTACTCCTGCGATTTCCATCGAAGATGGATCCCATTTCCACGGAATGTGCGACATGGGCGCCCATAAATGGGTTGATGATCAGCCTGGCTCCAACAAGGATATTCACGATCTCGCCACCCATCGCGGGAAAATGCGCGCAGCCGACCTCTAGCCGATTCACGCTGCTCCCGGTACAATGACTCCTTCTATGAACCGCGCTACTGTTCTGCTCGGCATGAGTGGCGGAGTCGACAGCTCCGTCGCAGCGGCGTTGCTTGTTCGCCAAGGGTATGATGTCCATGGCGTGACGCTCCAGGTCTGGGAGCATGAAGATGAAGCTGTCGCAGTATCAAAGAAGTGGCAGGAGCGCGGATGCTGTAAGATCGGGATTGCCAAGCATGTCGCCAAGACTCTCGCCATCCCCCACGAGGTCATCGACACCCGCGAATCATTCAAAAAAGGAGTGATCCACGATTTCCTTCAGTCCTATGCACAGGGTCTTACGCCCAATCCCTGTGTACGTTGCAATGAACGAGTCAAGATTCAAGGGCTCCTGGCATTGGCGGAATCCCGGGGCATTCCTCACGTTGCGACTGGTCACTACGTTCGAGTTCACAACGATCACGAAGGGATGGCCCTTCGCCGCTCAGCCGATTTAAAGAAGGATCAAAGCTATTTTTTGTACAGGATCAGCCCTGCGTGGCTGCCGCGGCTGATCTTCCCGGTCGGCAACATGCAAAAGGCGGATGTCTGGCTCGAGGCCGAGGCGATGGGCCTCCCTGTCGATGAGCTAAAGGAAAGCCAGGAAATTTGCTTTGTCAGCCACGGGGACTATCGCACGTTCCTTGAGAAGGAAAGTCCCGAAGCGAAGAGGCCGGGTGCCTTCGTGGACCAAACCGGCTCTCCATTGGGTCAGCATGAGGGGATTGCATTCTATACCCCGGGGCAGCGACGAGGGTTAGGCGTTGCGACCGGCCGTCGTCTGTATGTGCAGCACGTTCAACCGGCGACGAATACTGTCGTTCTTGGTCCAGAAGAGACGCTCTACAAAGACCACTGTAAAGTTGCAGATCTCAATCTCTTTACCCCGTCTTTGCTCCATACGACGACCGAGGTTGCGGTAAAGGTCCGCTACGCCACACCGGCTGTGACTGCCACCCTCCAGCCGATTCACCCTTCTGCGTTACGAATCCAATTTCATGAGCCCCAACGGGCGCTCAGCCCCGGACAGTCAGCAGTGTTCTATTGCAATGATAACGTGCTGGGGGGCGGCATTATTCAGCCGTTCTGAGACACCCCGGCCCAAACCCCATCATCGCCCTCCGCGCGACTCCTTCCCTTGACTTGCTGCCGGATCTTCGTATAGCCTGCCGACTGGCCATGGTAAGGTCTTTGACCTCATTGCTCTGACTTTTTGAGGTGTTCCATGTTCGGTTCATTTGGATGGATGGAATTGATGCTGATCTTGGTCATTGTATTGATCATTTTCGGCGCAGGCAAACTCCCCCAGTTGGGTGAAGGCCTAGGGAAAGCCATCAAAGGGTTTAAGAAAACGGTTCATGAGGCTGATGCCATCGATGTCACGCCGGCGGACCAACCTCAACCAGCCCAGGCCACCACATCCGCTCAGGTCACTGCACAACCGGGAACGACGCCCCCATCTGCCGCGCAACCCGCGCCATCCGGGCAAGTGAAACAAGGGTAATGCCCTGTACGCTGTGTGACGAATCGGGCATGTAACATTGCCTCAATCACGCGCACAAACCGGTTGCACACTATGTTTGGATTGGGAGCTGGCGAAATTCTCATCATTCTGGTGATCGCCTTTCTTCTGTTTGGCCCCAAACAGTTGCCTGAAGTAGGACGACAGGTCGGAAAAGCATTCAAAGGATTCAAAGATGCCGCAGAAGATCTCCGAAAAACCGTTGAGCCTGAACTCAATATGATTCAGCAAGAAGTCAAAATGGCCGAACAAGATTTCCAAGCTTCCATGAAAGAAACCGAAGAAGAAATCAATGCCGCAACCAACCAGACCGAGGACAAATCCAGCAGCCAGCCCGGCCAGATCTGACCGTGTCTCATGCACTCCCTTTATAAGCGGAGATTTCTAGACCACGGAAAGTCCCGTCATGCGACCTTCCTGTATTCGTTGACCCTCACAGCCAAGGACAGAGACTCATGTTCACAGACATCACTCTACGGTTGATACCGCTTGGACTGCTCGCCCGCTTCTGGGCTGCCGCAGTGCTCCTCACCACATTCTTGGCGTCCGCCCCACCTGTTCAGGCAGCGTTTGAGGTGCCGGAGGGAGAACGCATTACCAATATCATTGTCATCGGCCGCGGCATTCCCCTCAAGGAGCAATACGAGCTCTTCGATCCCAAAATCGGCAGGAATTTCGACATCAAGAACTTGTGGATCCGCGCGGACCTGCGCGTGCGGCCCGAGTACAGGAACAACCTCTGCTTCGGCGGTGGGATCGGCAGTTCCCCTCTAACCAACGCACAAAACGCCGGAAGTTGTAACGATCCTACCGGAGTTGCCAATAGCCTTCCTGGCAGAGCGAATGATTCATTCGTTCAACAGATGACCAGGTTGGGTATTGGCTATGACCTCTCGCCAGACGTCAATTTCTATTTTGAATTCATTGACTCACGAACTTGGGGAGGGAACCAAGACCCGATCGCTCATACGTGCGGACCCGCCCTTGCTTCAGGCAAGTCGTCCTGTTCACTTGGAATCCGTGCTGGCTACATGCTCGTTCGCAACTTCGCCGGAATTCAAGGACTCGGCATCAAGGCAGGCCGACAATACCTCGTCTTCGGCGATCAGAGCCTCCTGGGCCACTTCGACTGGGCCAACACCGGTTTCTCCTTCGATGGGATCATGACGAACTACAGTACCAAGTTCATGGATTCTTCGTTCGGTTGGTTCAGACTCGCTGAGACGGATCTTCCCCAAGGGGCGGCGGTCGGGAGCGGCGGACCGAATGTCTACGCAGGAACAGGGCAATCCAAGAATGCCCACGGGGATGTTGATATGCTGGTCTTCTATAACCAAATCAAAGCGGTCCCCTGGTCCTTGGTCGAACCGTTCTATATTTATTACAAGAATAATCTCGACGCAAATAACAGCAATGCTCAAGGTCTCGGCACACCGAAACACGGGAACCAAACCCGCCACGTGCTTGGGAATCGCATCGCTGTCAAGAAGGGTGGGCTCGACTTATCCAACGAAATCGTCTATCAGTTCGGCCAAATGGGGGACACTGGAGGAACGGTAGAGCCTTGCGGTGCCACAGGAACGCAGTACAAGTGCTTCCATATTAATGCCTGGGCCACCAGAAACTGGATCGGCTATACATTCTATGAGTGGGTCTGGAAACCGCGGTTCGCTCTTAACTTCGATTATGCGTCCGGTGACAGTCGCGCGAATTGTACGTTGAACCCCGCGTACGGAAGCTGCGGGGGAACCGCCAACACCTTCGAGAACTTCTACCCGACCAACCACATCCACATGGGCTACATGGACGTCATGGCTTGGAAGAACACCCTCACTTGGTCAGCCAACTTCCAAGCCCGGCCGACCAGAGACGATCACATCGAAGTCTGGTACACCAACTTAAACCTCGCCAACGCGCGAGACAATTGGTACCGCGCCAGCCAGGGAGTCTATGTGTTTTCGAAGGTGGGCAATACGACCAATCACATCGGAGACGAGCTGGACTTCACCTGGACCCACATGTTTATGGAGGGAAAACTGGCCTTTCAAACATCCTTCTCCTATCTGTTCACCGGCCCGTATATCCGCGAAAACCTCGGAACGAACAAAGACCAGACGTGGGCCTATGCGCAGTTCTGGTTGAATTTCTAGGTGACACCGTTGAATCCGTCTCTCGCTGACCGTGGATGATCTCACGCGACCGCTCAGGCTGAAGTTTGGCTTTCCAGGGTTTCGTCCCGGGCAGGAAGAGGTTATTCGCGCCGTGCTGGCCCGCCGGGATGCGCTGGCCGTCATGCCGACCGGCCAGGGCAAGTCGTTGTGCTACCAGCTACCAGCCACCCTCCTGCCGGGACTCACCCTTGTCGTGTCCCCCCTGATTGCCTTGATGCAGGATCAGGTCGCAGGCCTCACACAACGCAATATTGCGGCAGCCGCGTTTCATTCCGGCCTTTCCGGGCGAGAACGGGATGGAGTAATCTCCGCGCTGCGCTTGCAGCGGCTCAAGCTCCTCTACCTGGCGCCGGAACGGATGCAGCACGAGGGGTTTCTTCGTCTGCTGCGGTCCTGCCTTATCTCGTTGCTCGTTATCGACGAGGCACACTGTATTTCTCAGTGGGGCCACGACTTCAGGCCCGACTACATGAAATTGGGACAACTGCGCCAGCAACTTAACAATCTGCCATGCCTCGCCTTGACCGCAACGGCCACACCACGCGTCCAAGACGACATCTGCGACCGCTTGGCGTTGCGCGACCCCCTCCGATTGATCACGGGTTTTCGCCGCGAGAAGCTCGCACTATCGGTACGTTCCTGTCGCTCCAGACAGGATAAATTGGCAGCGTTGGAGGGTATGGTCAGCGACTGCCGGACCGGTTCCATTGTGGTCTATTGCGCCACACGCCGGACCGTCGAAGAAGTGGCGGGTATGCTCCGGCAATCGCACCAGTCAATCGGCTATTACCATGCGGGGCTGTCAGATGAAGAACGGTCTCTCCTCCACGACCGCTTTCGCCGCGGCGATGTTCGCGTGTTGGTGGCAACGAATGCCTTCGGTATGGGGATCGATAAAGCCGATGTGCGGCTGGTCGTCCATTTCGATATTCCGGGCAGTGTAGAGGCCTATTATCAGGAAGCCGGACGCGCGGGGCGAGACGGGCTGCCGGCATCCTGCGTCTTGCTGTTTCATGAGCGCGATCTGTCCACACAGGAATATTTCATCGAGCAAGCCTCACGCGAATCCGGCAGCGCCATCCGCGCCGATCGCATGAGAACGCTCCTCACCGAGATGGTCGCGTACGTTTCCACGCCGGTCTGCCGCCAACTGGCGATTCTTAATTATTTCAGCGACGCCGACCGCCAGACTTTGAAGCGCTGCGGGCTCTGCGACCGTTGCGCGACAGCCCACTCAGGAGACACCTGCCCACTGGACGATGAGGAGCACGCCTGCGCAAAAGCTATTATGGAAACAGTCTCGTGGTGTGGGGGTCGCTTCGGGGTCAGCCGCATCGTCGGGATCGTCCGTGGAAGCCGCTCAAAAATGGTGCTGGCCTATGCCGCGAAAGAGTGCCCGACCTATGGCAGATGTAGAACACAGTCAAAGCTCTCAGTGACTCAGCTGGTCAAGAGCCTGATCGGTGCGGGCTACCTGCATATCGAAGGCTCGGACTACCCGACCCTGGTCGTCACGCGGATAGGACAAGAAGTCCTGCTGGGCAGCCGCTTTCTCAATCTGGAGAAGACGCCGGGACCACCAGTACAAACACTCTCAGCGAAGCCACATAAAGAACGGCCTGTAGCGGCGGCTGGTCCGAAAGCCGCGATGGCCGACCCCCAGCTCCTCGAACGGCTCCGCCGCCTCCGTACGGAACTCGCGGAGGAAGAAGGTGTCGCGCCCTTCGTCATTTTTCACGACAAGACGCTCCGCACGATCGCCAGCCACAAGCCCGTCACATCCGCTGCGCTCCTGGCAATTCCCGGCATCGGAGAAGTGAAGGTTGAGCGGTACGGGCGGCGAGTGCTGGAACTACTGACCGGGGAGTGAGGGCTCACCCTTTCGACCGGGAAAACCGCACTCCGCCAACTGCGGCGCCATCAGAGGTTCCCTGCCTTCGCGAAGCGCTGCTGAAGCTCGCCGTAGGTCTGCGTGACCGGGAACTGCGGAAATTCTTTGGGGAGATGATCGGGCGGCTTGAAGAAGAACCCGGCATCCGCCTCGCCCAGCATGGCAGTGTCGTTGTAGGCATCGCCGGCCGCCATTGTAAAGAAGTTCAGTGCCTTCAAGGCCGCGACGGAATGCTTCTTCTGATTCTGCATCCGCATGTGATAATTGACGATGCGGCCGGTACCATCGATCTCCAACTGATTGCAGAAGAGCGTTGGAAAACCCAGCTGCCGCATGAGCGGCAACGCAAACTGGTAGAACGTATCCGATAAGATGATGACCTGGCATCGCTCGCGGATCCACTTCACGAAATCCGTCGCCCCTTCCAATGGCCCCATCTGTCCGATCACTTCTTGAATGTCGCCGATCTTCAGATTGTGTTCGTCCAAAATCGACAACCGTTGTTTCATCAGTTTGTCATAGTCGGGCATCTCGCGAGTCGTTACCTTCAATGCTTCGATCCCGGTCTTCAGCGCAACGTTGATCCAGATCTCCGGCACCAGCACCCCTTCCAGATCCAAACACACGATTACGGGCTTCTGCATCAAATGTTTTTCTCCCCCTCTGATTTACACCGTCGACTCATTGGCCGGCGGTTTATTCCCGGATTGTTGAAAGGTCTGGCTTAAGAACCGCCATACCTTATCAAGCGCCGTATCAAGCAGCTGAGTCCCTTGCCAGGTCCTGCGACTCTCGGGCTGGTGCCGTTCTGCCCAGTCTAATGCAATGGGTAGCGGAATCAGCCTGGGCGGTGTGTTGGTCAGCTCTCCCCACAACAATCCCAAAACAGGACCGATCCGCACCGGCACAGGGATGGGCACAACAGGATTCTTTGCCATATCCAGGCACTGTTCAGCCGGCGACGTGACCAGCAATTCGCGGCAGGCTGCTGGGCGCTCTTCGTAAATGGAACAAAGATCGTCGTCAAGGAATGGACAGGGCATGCGCAGAGCGTAATAAGCCTGATTGACTGGTTCCAACGTGTCGTCCTCAGGCGCCTGGGAGGACTCGCCAAGCTCCACGAGCTGATTCCAGAGTCCATGCGTCAGGAGGATGGATTTGGCTTCGGCCAATCGTGCGGCGATGCGCTCTTGTTGTTCGCTTGTCAGGGATCGAATGAATTCCCGCAGGGCAAAGGCTTCCGGTGGTGAGAGCGGCACCAGCATCCGACAACAGGCGGCGCACCCTTTTTGACACGAGCGAGATTGTCCCTCTTCCGAGCTCCTCGCTTCTTCCAGCGCCTGGGCCTCCTCTCCCAATCGCCTCATCAAGGGGACAATGGCGGTCACCGGAATGAACGCAGTCGGCACATCGACAGCCGACGTCAATCGGCCGGCGGGCGTGTTGAGCGCGATTTCGAATCGTTCAGTCGATGGCGTGGTCACGGCATTAGTGCTCACACTCTTTCAAAGAGAAGGCCATCATAGAGAAGGTTTTACAGGCTGGTCAACCGCGACCTGTGACATGAGAATCTTGCTCCTCTGCGAAAGAAGTTCGATAATGCGCCATGGACTCGCCGATCCTCCTATCGGGCCATGTCATCGGGCTGCTCAAGGAATACATGCGTGACCTCATCGATCAAGCTGCGCAGGAGACCCATGCAAACGAGCAGTTCGGATTCAGCACAGCGCCGTATCGGTCAGATCAAGCCATTTCCGATCTGCTCGCTTTGCTGGATGACCGTATCGAGTCAGAGGGGATCCAGGTCGGCCTACCGGTTGACTTTCTCCATCGCATGTGGACGTTGTGCAACGAAGCAGCTCCTCACCTGTCCGAACGAGTATGGCTGGAAGGCAATATCGACCATCACCATGCGGGTAAGGCCAGGATCAGAGAGTTGACTTACCGGGCTTTGATCGAGTTCATCGAATCACGCTCACGAGAGAGATCCTGACATATGCACCGTCGCCCAGCCTCCTTGTTCATGTGCATCACCGTGGGCGTCCTGGCTCATCTGGCTACCGTGCACCACAGCGTTGCTGGCCCCGATTCGGCTGACATCCAGCGCGGGATGATCGCCTTGATTCCCATCGTCAAAGGGAATCTTGAGAACCCGCTATTTCTGACCCATGCCGGTGACGGCACGGCACGGCTGTTTGTGGTCGAGCAACCAGGCCGTATTCGCATTCTGGACCAGGGTGTGCTGCTACCCAGCCCCTTTCTTGACATCACCGACCGAGTCCTCTCCGGCGGAGAACGTGGCCTCCTTGGACTGGCGTTTCACCGGGAGTTTCCCCGCAACGGGCGCCTATTTGTGAACTACACCAGAAAGCCGGACGGAGCCACAGTGGTGGCGGAATACCGCCGTGGCGCATCTCCAAACGACGCCTCGCGCGAGGAACGCATCCTCCTGGTGGTGCCTCAGCCTTATGCCAATCACAACGGCGGCATGATGGCTTTTGGCCCTGATGGCTATCTATACCTCGGCCTCGGCGACGGCGGCTCGGGTGGGGATCCGGGAAATCTCGCTCAGAATCCCAACGAGCTGTTGGGCAAGATTCTCCGGATCGATGTCGACCACGGAGATCCCTATGGCATTCCTTCGGATAATCCTTTCGCCGTGCGGGGCGGCCGGCCGGAAATTTATGCCCTGGGCCTCCGCAACCCTTGGCGATTTTCCTTCGACTCCAAGACGGGCGATCTGTGGGCCGCTGATGTCGGACAGAACAAATGGGAGGAAGTCAATCTCGTCGTTCGGGGCGGCAATTACGGCTGGCGAGTGATGGAGGGCGCACACTGTTATTCTCCACCGTTTTTCTGCGAACCCAACCAGTCCATTGCGCCGGTTCTCGAATACAGCCACGACAACGGGCGCTGTTCCATCACCGGTGGCTATGTGTACCGGGGACGCGCGGTAAGCCTTGCGGGACGGTATTTCTACGGCGACTACTGCAGCGGTGAGATTTTCCTGTTATCCAAGACGCAAGCGAGAACGGCAAGCCGCACCCCTGACGTGGCCCTGAAGACACCGTTGAGAATTTCGTCTTTTGGCGAGGATGAAACCGGCGAACTCTACGTGCTGGACCACGCCGGAGGTGTCTATCGCATCGCGCCGTCGTCGAGCCGTTGAAGCGATCTGTTTACCCCAAAGACGATGCTTCGTTCGCCTCTTCAACAGGCCGGCGGGGCCGACTACACGAGATAAGGAGAGGCTGACATGCCAAAGAAGCGACAATACTGGCTGATGAAATCGGAACCGTCGGCATTTTCCATCGACGATTTGAGAAGGGCATCCCAGCAAACAACCGGTTGGGATGGAGTGCGCAACTATCAGGCACGTAACTTCATGCGGTCAATGGCCATCGGCGATCAGGTGCTGTTCTACCACAGTAATGCTGATCCGCCTGCAGTTGTGGGCATCGCTGAGGTCGTCAAGACCGCCTATGCCGACCCCACCCAGTTTGACAAGCAGGACAAGCACTACGATCCTGAAAGTGATCCATCCACCCCAAGATGGGATATGGTGGATATAAAATACATCCGCAAGTTTTCACAGCCCGTTTCGCTGGATCAATTGCGGAAAGAACCGAAGCTCAAAGATATGGTGTTATTGCGAAAGGGGTCGCGCCTTTCGGTCCAGCCAGTCACTCCCGCCGAGTGGGAGCACATCCTGACAATCGTGTAGCTGGTAACTTCTGAGAATTTGGGGTAGGTCGGAGTGATCAGGTACTGGCTTTTCCATCGTCCATGTAGCGATGTTGCCAGTCCAGCCAGGCATGTCCGAGTTCATGGGCAAGGATATACCTGCGGCGAGTGACTGGGAGGCGTTTGCGAAGATAGATGGTCTTCGTGGCATCGTCCCAGATTCCATCGGCGTTCTCATCCCGCCTGTCCATCTCCGCGTCAGATAATTGCCTGACAGAAATCTGATAACCGAATGGCAGCACGACCCTGGAGGGAATTCGCAACTGCCTCTTCTTTTCTTTGATGATTGTGGCCACTGCCGTCCTCGTGCATTTTAGCTGCTGGCTTAGCCTATCATAAGACGCCAGCCCAAATGTTGGCCAATATGCGTCGTTATATCAATAGCTTACAACGGCTTCGACGGCAGGGAGAATAGAAACCCTTGAGCGGTTTGAGTCGTATCTAACGAAAGAAGGTGATGCAGGGCGCGGCTATGCCGCCGAATTCTCTTCCGTGCTCATTGACGATCGAGTCTTAGACCGCCGACTATGCGGCCGAAAGAGTCTGCTTTGTGGTTTGACTGATTAGAAACGATTCCCACATGACCTGATCGGATGGAGGCAAAGCGGTAAACGCGATACCGGCCTGATCTTGATAGGCCCAGACAACAGTCCCTGTTGTTGTGAGAGGACGGGCATGGCCAGGAACCTCAACCTGCAGTATGGCCGTTACTCCAATCGACAAGGGGCGGGCAAGCCGGCATATGGCCATTCCTCCACTACTGACATTGGTCGTAACGCCTGCCGCGGAGGGCTCAGATGCGACAGTGACAGACATGATAAACGGGATGCGTAAGGAAGCCCGTGGATCCGCTTGATCCTTGAAGATCGCCCGGTCATGTTTCCCGAACACTCGATACACTGGTTCAGAAACCCGTGGCGACTCCGAATCACCGACTCGGATTGGATAGAGCCGGAATCGCCCACGTAGATGCGAAGCGGTAGCGGCTCCGATCAGAATCCGGCAAGAACAGGGACTCACGGTTGGATCATCCGATTCACGCAGATCACGCACCAAGTGTGCGGCAGATCGCACCACGTTTCCCGTGGTCGTAAACTTCAATGAGTGCGCGTGCCCGATGCACACAGCCGTCACATCACCGGTCGCGACCCCGACCCGCATGACAATTTCAGGAGCCCCTCGATCATCCCACTGCCGATTCAGTACTTGAAGCGCTTCGCCCATGGCCAAGGCACAAGCAACCGCTTTCGAGGCATCTTGCCCGATCTCGTCGGAACGTTCGCGGGCAAATGGCACGCCGAAGGTGGCCTTCAGCACATCACCGAAATACCCTTCCACCGCGCCGCCATGATCTATAACCAGTCGAGCCATCGTATCCCGATAGGTACTCACCCACTCCATGAACCTATCCGCATTGCGCGTTTCTGCAGGTAGCGTAAACCCGCGCATCTCCGCGAACAGGATCGTGGCCGGCAAATCCTGTGAGGAGAGGCGGCCACCCCGCAGGAACTGATCGCGGCGCTGCCAGATCGCCTCGGCCAGATCGGATGGGACATGCCGTGACAATCTCTTCTGGATGTATCGGCGACGCCATCTAGTCCGGAAGACACCATCCGATACTGTGATCGCATGGCCCAACAGAAGGGCGGCAGGCATGGCGCTCAAGCCCGGAATTTGATGAGCAGCGAGGCCTGCCAGGAATGCAATGAACTCTGAACATATGGCCAACACAATGATCACTCCGAGTGCAGGAACCAGACGAAGTGCCGTGGCTAACTTCGCAGCGGATATGGCGGCGACAGTAATTAGCGCAATGGTCAGGAATGAGCGTGTGGGATGGGACTCGTTTGTCAGCTGGGCAGACGCGTCAGTAACGAGCCCATTGCTGGAATGCACGATCGGTTCGATCTCAAGTACGGCGACAATCTCCTGGTAGATCCAACGGTCAGTCGTGTCGAAGAGGCCCAAGAAAGAGGCCATACTGACCGACAGCGCGGCCACCCCGCCACAGATCCAAAAGCGGAATGACCATGCACGCGATATCTTGTCGTTCTCCATACGATCGCAAGAAGGCAGAGGCAATCTTAATATTTCGACAAGTGAGCATACCTCTCTTATGCGAAATAACCTAATGAAAGTGCGATTTTGAACGCGCATTACGTTCGCCGTCCATCTCGGGGCTGAAGCTCGCTCGATGAGAAGGAGATCGCTGGAGGGGCTTATCCGCCGGCTTAATGAGGAGAGGCTCAGCCTGAATAGCCGGCGGCCCACACGAGGTGTGGTTTGGAGATAAGAGAAAGATCTCTTGAGGTGTCTATCCGCGCGCAGCAGATTACGATACGACGATGAAGAGCGCGCGGGTCTCACGAAGTGTGGTTTGGTGGGCCGTGTAGGGGTCGAACCTACGGCCCGCTGATTAAGAGGACGATCAGGGCATTTTCACAAGGGTTTGATCGGTCAACGGTTTCCCCGTTTTATTATTATTCAAGGGCTTGCGACGGCTCTATGGATTCGATGGAGTCCATAGAGTCGATCATTTTGACCCCCTCCATCACAAAGTATCACAGCGAAGGCCCGCCGACTTTCAATCAGAATTACCAAGTCAACGGGCCTTTCGACTGCTAAATCGTCCGACTGTGATAATTGTGATAGCGACCGGCTCGATCTGCGAAATCAACTCTCGGTGTGTAGCCAGCTTCGATAATGCGCCGGACTTCTGATTCCGGTATGCGAACCGCCCGCACCGATGGCCGTACAGTCGCAATGCGACGCTCAAGAATCATCCGTCGGATGGTTGTGACCTTGAGTGCAAGCCGTTCTGCTACTTCCTGGGCCGTCAATAACTTCTCCATTTCCCCCTCCAAGTTTAGATGGTTGATTCATTGACCCCTGATTTTCAATCCGAATCGCTGAAAGTCAGCGGGCCTCTTGCTAATATGCCAATTGTGGCATACGATGGGCTACAGTAGGATACGGTAGGGTACAGTAGGAGCTGAATGAAGCCAGTCTATTTTGTGGGATCTTCGAGGGAGGATATGCGGGAGCTTCCCGAAGATGCGAGGGAAACGGCGGGGCATCAGCTCTTCAAGGTGCAGCAGGGAAAAGAGCCAGACGATTGGAAGCCGATGCCTTCAGTAGGGGCCGGGGTTCAAGAAATCCGGGTCTGGGAAGACAGCGGAACCTATCGGGTTCTCTACGTGGCGAAGTTTGAAGAGGCTGTCTATGTGCTGCATGTGTTCGAGAAACGGTCTCAGAAGACTTCTAAAGGCGATATACAGCTAGCCAAGGGGCGATATGCCGACCTATTGAAATTGAGGAAGGAGCAAGTGCTATGACACGCACAACCATCACTAAAGGCAGCGGGAATGTATTTCGTGATTTGGGATTTTCCGAAGAGAAGTCCGCTGAATTGATTCTGAAGAGCAGCCTGCTTCAAGCCCTTCAAGAAACAATCAAAGGGCGAGGATGGAAACAGGTCGAAGCAGCGGCTCAACTAGGGATTGACCAAGCCAAGGTATCGAAGCTTTTAGCCGGTCAGATGGCAGGCTTCTCCATCGAACGTCTCGTCCATTTTCTCTCGTTGCTTGGGCAGGATGTCGAAGTCACGGTTCGCAAAGCTCCTCGGGGACGCAGACGGGGAAAAGTCCGAACGAGACGGTCCAAGACACACAAGATTCCCGCTTAAGGACCGCTCCTTTCCTGTCGGCCTCGGTTTCATGTGACGTCCATAAGTGGGAGAACTCGTATGCTCTTGTATGAAGCCAACGTCAGAGAGGAGTTTAGGCGCACAAAGGAATTGGCTGAGAGGATTAGAGAGAAAATACGAAATGAACTGGAAGCAGGTGAAATTCTCATAGACCTTCCTCTGCTAAAACAATCGTATGAGCTACTGCAAAGGGCGCTTCCCGAGGGGGTTGGGAACAGTGGTTTTGAACGGCACATACATTTCATCGAGTACTATCTCAAACGGAAGAGCTTTCAGGGAGCGCTTGGTAATATTGACGACATATGTAATTTCGATGTGCCTTCGGTGGAGGAAGGTTTCCAAAAGTGGGCCATTGAGCAGTCGCACAGTGATAGCGAGCTAGCCAAGAAGGTTGGGCCATTGCTAATTCAACGGCAATGGGATTCAGCTGTCAGAAAGGGGTTTGTTATTTTGAAAGAGAGAATGGCAAAAACCTTTGATGCTGATAGTTCCCTTGATGGGCGGGATCTAGTTAATAAGGTTTTTGGGAAAAACGGGTTTCTTTCTGGAAAGCTTGACGAATCGGAAAGAGAATCTATGCGGAACTTGCTAGATGGACTTTTTGGAATGTTCAGAAACACGTATGGACATCGTGATATTGAGCCAAAGTGGTATGAGGCAGAGGCGATATTGTCAATGATAAATTGGTCGCTAAAGACGATAGATAATTATCCTGGCGTATCACCGAAGGTAATCAGGGGTAAGTCCGTCAAGATTCGCACGTAACAGTTCCCCAGCAATACTGATAAGTCCTACCCTGAGAATATAGAGGCTTGGCATGGAGTACAGGAACCGCTTCAAAGCCAGGGGCTAACAGTCGTCTAGCGGAACCAGGGGGATTGAACGATTGCGGTGAATCCGGAAAATGGCGCTAGGTAGTGTTATCTGTCGGAATGTTTTCTGAAGCTTTGTGAATAGCGTTCTCGATCTCAGATAGGGCACTCCGGATATCGTCTCTGAGGCCTTCAGCTTCTGTCTGGATAATATCCGCAACCCCTCGGACATCTGTAACTTTTCTATTTATGGTTGATACCCGCGCCAAGGCCGTACGAATCCTCTCAATCTGGCCTTGGACAGCAGCAGAATCAATCTCTGGTGTTGCTGATCGTAAAGAGGATATCCTGCGTTCAGCGATCAGAAACCGAACAGCAGTTAATAAGTGCTCGTGTGTAGTAGCAACGAATGGCCCACGCTCGGATTCTCCCTCCGCCCAGTCTCCAATCTCCTTGGCGAGTCCTTCTCTGGACTTGCTCAGATAAATTGCCGCATTTGCTAAACGCTCTGCCATAGCAGTTGCGAGCGTCTCCGAAATAACTTTTCTGCCAAGACCAGATTGACGATCCCTCACTTCGACCACGATTGCGATCTCGGTTCCCGCGATTGATCTTGGAGGCATCTTGACGAAAATATCACCCGGGCGATTATCTGCTCCGATGTGAGTGATTTCTGCACCTACCAAACTTGCCCAAGACTGGAGAATTTCAACCACTTCTTCTTCGTAAGGCGCTCCCTTCGCCGTAGTCTGCTCAATGGCCTCCGAAGCGGCTTCTCGCCCTCGAACTTCTTTTGTGAGCCGGTCTACCTCATCGGCGAGTGGCTTTACCGCCTCAGTGACCACGCTTTTAACAGTGGCTGCGAGAATGCCGTCCTGAGCCGTAACGGTCCTAAGCGCTTCGCTGAACTTTCCTTGTACGGAGTCACTACGGATGGGGTCGAGCAAATCACGAATTGTATGAAGTGCTTTCCCAAGTATAGAGGTGTCCTTAGCAGGATCTATATTGTCCGAGAGAAGATCCCTGACTTCTTTTAATCGTTCATTGCTAGCCCGTGAAACTTCGCTAACCAGGGTCTGCACGGGCGCAAGTACCTGCCCTTCGGCAGTCCCAATTTTGCTCAGTAATTCCTTTTGGACAGCATCAGGAATAGATTGAACCGATTTTTCTGTTTGCGAAAGCAGAGACTCAACCTGTCGTTTTACGAACTCAGTGTCTTGCGATTGTCTTGCCCTTTCTAGACAGAATATGCCTATTTCTAGTGCCTGTATTAGAGCTAGGTCTTGTTCTACTTCCAGAATACTGCGCAGATAGTCAGCGATATCTTTACTAGGGATCAAGAGGTCACGAACATGCACTGCGGTATCGAGAACCTCGACCGACCTACCCATAATTTCGACCTCACTTAAGGGTTCCATTCCATCGAGCTATCCCACCTTTGAATAACCGTAGCCGCCTCGTTTTATGTGCTGATTAAGGTACGATCCTTTGGAGGAGGCATTCATTAATCCTTCATACACCTGAAGGGAGACACCAAAATATTGATAAACGCTCCCATCGTTGAATCCTACTTCAAGTGTGGCGGAATCTTCGTCATAACCTACCGAAGCGACATTGGATGACTGCACCGGGATTCTATCCATTATGCTACCTCTTCTTGCTAGTTGGGGTAGTTCGCTTTGGGGTACTTCCCGTTGAAGTAGTTCGTTGACGCCTCCATGCTGTAATCGCCTTGTTATACTCAGGGGTAGCAACAAGAGCCTTTTTCCATTCTACACTTACATCTGGGTCGTTGCTTCGTGGCCGAGGCTCGACCAAGGGTAGACGAACTCGGCTAGGAATCTGGACTCCTTCACCTACAATCAGGGCCTCACCTGTTCTAAGCGCGGGTAGCAGGTCAACTAATCCAGATAGAGCGTCTGGAATCGTTGACTTGATCCTTCCCTGATCCTCACTATTCGACAGTCGGAGAGAGAAAAAGGTCCCACATTGGGAGAGTATCGTTTCATCTAGCTCCGAAGGTCTTTGACTGACAACTACTGCCCCGATCCCGTACTTCCTGCCCTCTTTAAATATACGACGTACTGCTCGGCCAGCATACCCCGCGACGAATGGTGCATTTCCTCCTCGTGGCAAGTAAGCATGGGCTTCTTCGTAGACAAGCAGTAGTGGCCGTTGTCTTCCAATTCCCGGCAGTTCTCTCCCCCAGAACATCGCCTCAAATAAGATTCTAGTAACCACTCCTACGATTAAGTCAGTTGTCTCAAATGGTATGCCACCTAGATCAAGAACGGTGATCGCTTTATCATGATTGATCCACTCAGCTACAAGAGTATCCAAATCTTTTTCTGACCCATCATAGCTTCCTGGGTTAAGCAGGAAATCAAACCGTCTGTCTCTCAGACGGGCCAATGTCTTGCTCATGTATGTCGCCATTCCTAATGAGGAAGTCGGCTTGAATGGTGGACTGCTTCCAGCTCCTGGAGGAGTAAATCGAGCTGGCGTCAAAGTCCCTGCGCTCCCTTCTGACTCCAAAGCCTCGGTTGTCCTTGCTATCTCCTTATAAGTTACTCGCTCCTTTCGATCAAAGAAGTACCAAAGATCTTTGATAGAAAACGGAACCGGTGAGTCCACGGTTACTTCATCTACGCCAAGAGCACCCGCTTTCAGAGTAGAACAACGTTCCCGCTTCTTCTCAGAGATGTAATCGCGCAGGGAGGTGTCTTGGAGTGACTCGGAAGCAGTACGCCTATCAACTAGGAACCATGCAAGTTCATCAAAGGAGAGTGCCCAATACGGTACTATGAGTGGAGAGGAGGCGTTACCGATAGACCATACTTTAGCCACACTTTGTAATGCTGTGGAATATTCGCCATGGGGATCGATGACCAAAACTCGTGCGCTAGGAAATGCGCCACCGGTGAGGGCCTTTAGGAGACCCGCAATGGTATTCGATTTCCCGCTCCCCGTTGACCCGAGCACCGCAGCATGACGTGTTACAATTTTATCTAGATCAATCATGGCGGGCAGGCTTTCAGATGCCGCATGAGTCCCGATCTCTACCATTGAAGGGCCAGATGTTCCATATATTACGGCTAGGTCATCTTCTGTAACGATGTGCACTTCATCGTCTAGTGTGGGAAACAAACTCACTCCTCTCCGAAATCCTTCTTTGCCCTGTGATTCACCCAGGAGCTGTATCTCAAGCCATCTTTGGCCGACGAGCAAGGCGCTTTCAGTATCCATCTGGTCAACTGCGGGTGAAGCTCCAACCATAGCAACTATTCCGTAAAGGTTGATGAAGCCTAGGGGAATTCGCACGAAGGAACCAACTTGGCCAAGACGATAAAGCCTACCGTTGATAATTGGACTTGCCGAAGGAATGTCTTGAGAAATCTCAACGAATACCTTTGCCCCTACTACTCTCCGGACCAGGCCTAGAAATGTAACGTCTGTTCTCATTTCAATGCCTCACCGGGCTTAGGATTTTCGGTAGGTTCTATGTATCCAGATTGGAGTTTTGAGGGAGGTTGAAAACCTATAAAAGTTTCAAGGAATCTGCCGAATGAATTAAAGTCTCCAAGGGTAAAGCGTTTGTCCTTCTCATCCCAAAAAGACGCGGCATCTATTTCTTTTCTTTTTGAAAGTTGATCATCCCAAGGCGTCGTAATTCCGCCGATACAGACCTTGTCAGGCCCATACACTGCAAGATTCCTAAACTCTCGTCCATGGGCAAGAATTCGCTCAGGGACGCATAGGCTGGCGCCCTGCTTTTCCCCATAAGCAAAAGCTATAGCAGCTGATCGAGGGTTTGAGCGGAGGCCTTGGAAAATGATGTCATTCAAGTGGTCGTCAGAAAAGCTGTATCCGAGGATGATTAGTAGGCATTCTCCTCGAGATAGGAGTTTCCGGAGGCGGTCTTGAAGTGAGAGGAATGGAAGTTTCCTAGACTGAGTGTATTTGTCTCTTGAAGGGAAGATAGCAAGTTCTTCCCCTTCTTTGTCCACAGCCCCAGAGTATCTAGTTATTCTGGTCTTGCCTGGCTCAGCAGTATCGTGAAGATGCCAATTTACCGAGCCGTGCAGTTTCCATAACCTTGTCCATGTTCGAGGAGGATATATAGGTTCATCTGTTTTGCCTTCTTCTGCCTCCACGCACTCCGGCACAAAAAAAGGGGCAACCGAGCCCACGAATCCATCAAAGTAGGGAACGCCAGACCTCTCAAGAGCACGCTCGAAAAGTAGATCGTAGTTCGTAGTAAAGATTTCGACAGGAAAGTCTCGTGAACAATGAAGTGCCCTAAGCCACTGTGAGAAAACAATATGAGGTCCTAACTCTTTGGCAGGATCATTTCGAACACAACTGCTAATAGCTTGACAGACGGACAAGTCAAGGTTGCGAGCAGCGCCAGCACCTTTAATTCCCGCAATCTCTTTCACCTCATCTTTGCCAAATAGCTCTCTGTAAATTCTAATCCTGTCCAGCGCTTGCTCTACATTAGACCCTTGGGGAAGTTCGTTTAGGATAGCTTGGAAATCAGTTTTCAGTGCACCCGAAAGCCGCTCCATCACCTTTGTTGTAAGCGCCTCGATCCCTGGCATTCCCACTGCCATTGAGCTCCCCGCTCCGAAGAAAAACGCGAGGCGTCTTTTCTCAGATGCTAGTTGTTCGCGAATCTCGAATGCTGCTCTCAGAGGATCATATCGTTGCATAAGAGACTCCCGAAAGAAGTTGTTTGACTCAATGCAAGACGTATAGCTTAGTTCATTCTAGACTTCAGCACGTTGTCTGTCATTTCGTCGGTTTTCATCACAAACGCCTAGACTCATGGCATTCACAATTGTTGCGAGCAGAAGAAGACCATGATTGCTTACATCCCATCGATAACCACCGAGTGAAAACCATCCATGATGAAGGCTTCCGTAGTCGCCAGGGTTAACTAGGGCTGCTGATTTCTTCCCTCCCGGCAATCGTTCCTCATAGTGTTCAAAGTGATCGCGCGCTTCGATATATCGTTTGATTTCGGTTCGGTATCTCTTCCAGACCGTGTTTGGAGCCTTAAGCCCGCTGCATTTCCGAATCACCTCAAGCATGCGCCCGATCGCGGCCCAACAAATGAAATACAAATGGGCATGGATGAATGCCTGAATCATAGTTGAGGAGTATGAGGGTTTCTTGGGATCAGCTTGCTTCTCTAAAACCTCAATAGCACGAACCTGGTCGCGGGCAGCTTTCAGGTAAGCGTAGATTCGGCTCATGGCGATAGCGGTTCTTCTTCCTGTTGCCCGATCTGGAGCTGAAGACCAGAGAATACCAATGACCTGAGTACGAGACCGTGAAGAATGCAGGGAAGTGCTATTTTGCAACTTTTTCAGAGACATTCTGTTGACTCCTTGGCGCTTTCCCAAATAAGGGCGGATTCGCAATAATTCTTTGAGCCTTAGCATGATATCGCTTTGCATCTAGTTCGGTACGAGATGAGTTGGGCCAGAGTTCTTCTGCGATTTCCCGGTAAGTCTTCCCAGTGGCTTTCAAGTCATAGACCTTTAGATATACAAGGTACTTGTCTAACCGAATCCTCCCGATAGGCTTCAGTTGCTTCAGCCCAAATTGGTTTCTCTCTTTAATCCATAGGTCAACAAGTCCTTCAAAGGCGTCCATAATCGCACTCTTTGACAAACGCATATTTATTGCCGATCGCTCCCACTTCTTGGGGTCGCCTTCATGAAAGCAATCCAGGAAGACAAGACCAGAGGCTTGGACAGGTACGTTCCTTGGCTCCATGTACGGTCCCAGTGAAATAGCTCGAAGTCCTTCGTCAACATATCTATCAACCTCATCGTCCTTGGGAGTTCGTATTTTCTCAGGAGGGGGCAGTGTCGCAATGGCATTGAGGTCTGGTCGGTCGGCTGGGTTTGGAGGAAGTTCTGTTCTGAGCAGCATCCATTGTCCAGTTATATAAAATGTCCAAGCTGAATCTTTTTCATGCTGTGTTTGCCAATCCTGATAGTCCGTTGCGTAAGTAGGGTTTCTCCTCACGCACTCGCAATGCAGCCTATATAAGCGCCATTCATAGAGCTTCTGCTTTTGCTTCCCCTTCTTCAATGCTTCCTCGGCATACGATAAGGGGGACCACCCTTATCTGATCTGTTCAGACCTCGGTGAAAACCATACGCTTGAAGCCGATCTGGTTCAAGAACCGACGTTGGAGGAACATTGTGAGCGATGTAAAACGACTTCTCTCGGCAAGAGAGGCAGCGTTGTACCTAGGGCTATCTCATCGGACCCTGTGGGCTTGGGCACAGCAAGGACAGATTCCCGTCGTGCGCCTTGGACGCCGCGTGCTCTTCGATCAAGTGGACTTAGACAAAGTTATCGAGGATTGCACGGAATGGCCTGAGGAGAGCTGAACAGAATGAAGGCCAATCCCTTTTTCGCTTTCTGTTCCTTTGCGTGGCGTAGCCAATTTGTAGCTGGGCCTGTGGGCGCTGGCGGGCAATGTTCCGACTTGTCCCCAGCGTCCACAGGCTCTCTTATTTCTTTCTACTCCTAAGAGGGAGTGAAGAAATCTAAGAGGCCGAAGGCCCTGGAGAGGGGTGTCGCACCATGACACAGTCAGAGAAAGCTAATTCACAGGATATACAGGGACGTGTGCAGCATACGGATTTATATGTTGGCAGTCTTGACGATCTAAGCCCATCAGAAGCTTGGATCGTGCAGCATACCGTTTCGGCATTTAGGCGAAATGCCATCTTTTGGCCATCGGTAGACAACTTGGCCAGACTGTCACGTTGTCACCGTACTACGGCCCACCGGGCGCTGAAAAAGCTTGAAGGCAAGTACTTGCGAATCGTGAAGCGACCGGGGCGAACGAGTATCTATCGTCCCTCTTTGTACCTGCTCGACAAACTCGGGCTGAAGGAGTCACAGCCTAATCCTTTGTGAGGATCGGGGTTGATTGACTGGGTGGGTGACTACGTGCAGATCGATGATTTAAAAAGCCCCTATTGGGATGCGAAGGCCCTCTCACGCTATCTCAATATCAAGACCTGTACGCTGTATGCCTGGGCCGCTCAGGGGCGTATCCCCTGCCTCAAGATTCATGGCCTGGTGCGGTTTCGGAAGGACGAAATTGACCAATGGATAGAAGGCTTTCGAGAGCGACCGAAGGCGCCTGAATCCCCGCTAGTGCGCCCCAGTGCCTTTGACTTCGACCGGGTGATTGCCCGTGCCAAGCGGGCCGCTTATAATTCCCGCCACGGGGAAACCAGACCAAGATCAAGCCCTATCGGAAAGGAGGCAGCGGATGGGGCTGTATAGACGAGGAACAGTCTGGTGGATGAGTTTTAGCTATCAAGGGCAGCAAGTCCGGGCAACGACCGGACAGACCGACAAACGGGCCGCTGAATTGATCCTGGGCGATACCAGGCGGCAATTACGAGACGGGGCCTACCGGATTACGCTAGAAGAGCGGAACCGGACATTTGGGGAACTCATGGAGCGGTTTTTGAGCGAGCATGTGACCAAACGGGCAAGCCAACGGTCCTACGTGGGCTATGCCAGGCGGTTGCGCGGGTTCTTTGGCGACGGGACGCCGTTGGCCGACATCACGCCACGGCTGATTGTCGAGTACAAGAATCAGCTCTTTGCCGATGAATTGGCTCCGGCCTCGGTGAATCGGCACCTGGCCACGCTCAAAAAAGCCTTCAATCTGGCCGTGCGAGAGTGGGAGTGGTGCCAGCGGAATCCCGTGCTCTCGGTGTCGATGGAACGGGAGCACAACGGGCGGGATCGGTGGTTGACGGTCGAGGAAGAGAACCGATTACTCGCTGCCTGTAGGCCGTGGCTCCGTGACATCGTGCAGTTTGCCTTAGGGACGGGCATGAGGATGGGAGAAATCCTGTCTCTCTCCTGGCGGGGCGTGGATCTGACACGGCGGACCGTGATGCTGTTTCACAGCAAGAACGGTGAACGGCGGACGATTCCCTTGAATCAGACCATGCTCGGCTTAATTAAGGCCAAGAAGGAAGAGGCACACTTAATTAAGCAGCCGGGAGACAAGGTCATTCCGTTAAAGGCCGACCATTCAAGCGACCTGGTCTTTACAAGTAAAACCGGGACGCCCATCGAAGGCGGACATCTTCGCCGGTCGTTTCGACTGGCGATGAAAAAAGCCGGCATCGAGGATTTTCATTTCCACGATCTGCGGCATACCTTCGCAACCAGGCTGGTTCAGGCAGGGATCGAACTGTACAAGGTGCAGCGGCTCTTGGGGCATAAGTCGCCGATGATGACGCAGCGCTATGCCCATCACTATCCCGAAAGCTTACGGGATGGGGTCGAGATCCTGGACCGGATCAAGCCGACATCACAAATTATCACAGTCGGCTTGGTTGGTAGGGAAGTCGAAGCGGCAAGTTGTTGATTTTGGTGGGCCGTGTAGGGGTCGAACCTACGGCCCGCTGATTAAGAGTCAGCTGCTCTACCAACTGAGCTAACGGCCCACCGGGTGTGATTGTCGAGGCTATGTACTAGCGGATACCTTTGCTTGCGTGCTGGATGGTGCGCCTGACAGGATTTGAACCTGTGGCCCTCAGCTCCGGAGGCTGATGCTCTATCCAGCTGAGCTACAGGCGCTCCCGCAAGCAAGGCGTCACCTTAGCACGGTCGGAAACTCGCTGTCTAGGCCATCCGCTCCAGCCGGCTCCGCCGTGGCGTCTGGCAATAAAGCATAGGGCATAAAAAGCTCTTCGCCCGTTGCTCCGCTCTGACGTCGCAAATCCATCAGTTGTCTGGTCTCTTCTTCCGCCAGACGATCCTCCTCCTGGCGTAGAGATCGGGAAAGTCGGATGAGAGGAACCGATGTTTGAATCGCGCACGCACCCTGAACGGCTCCCTTCGTCTCAGAAGGAATGCCCATGGAGCGACAGGCCAGGGGACGAAAGGCATAGAGGCTGCAGCTTCCATCCGAGTCTAGGGCGGGACAGGGCAATGCACGGTAACGCTCGACAAGGGAGTCAATGTCAGGATCAGACCAGTGGTCAATGAATCGATTCCGAGTAAGTTTCGGCGCTGATTCCTCGATCATGCTGACCTGCAGGGCAGCCGTGTCTTCGATCGCATGGCGCTGTTCCTCAGGAAGCAAACGGAGGCCGCGCTGGAGTTCTTGCTGATCGAGGAGCGTAATAGGGAAAAGCCCTATGCAGCAGTGGGAACAGCCCCGATGGCATGGCAAATCATTGAGCAGTGCTGCGTGAGCCCGATCAAACCAGCGGGCGGTCTTGTCAAACAGCATAGAACGCCGTGAAGGTGTGACGTTACGCACATCAGTCTTCGACCGAAACGGACATATCGATGATCAACTCACCTTTTGGTGAATAAAAACCGTGATTGTCGATTTGAACAATCCCGTTGCATTGCTCTTGGTAGAATTCAAGGATCCATCCGTTGAAATCAAATCCCTCATCGGTCATGTCCTTTTCAACCATACCGGTAGTCAGGATAAACCGAGAGAGGGAGAGATAGCCTCGCACCAGCTCCGACTCAACCCCTTCGTAAGCAGAAAGCAACTCAAGAAACAGAGCCTTTTCTTGTTCATAGACGTCTTTATAGCTACCGCGGTCCCGGACGCAAAAGAGCTGGATCGGTTGGCGATCCCGGTGATACCCCAAGGCTATTCGAACCCACGCCCACTCATCCAACACCGATTCATCGATGCCAGGGGGAATAATTGGAGCGTGGCCGCGAGCTTTCAAGAAATCGATCAATAACCGGAGCGGTGGGGAATTCTCTCGTTGGCAAAAGACACGGGAATAGACAGATTTTTCAGACTGTTGGGGTGCAGTCTCCGGGATGGAAGCAGAGAGGATCGGCAGTTCCTTGGCCATATGGTCCCTATCCGGTAGATCAAGATAAACAAGCAGCTCCGGTGAGCCGGACCGCCAGACTCCATACTGTACCGATTCTTACGCCCGTGCCGCAAGAGCAAGAAAAGTGTGTCGTTACACGCCAGACGGACGTTTTTCTCATTGACAGGCAAGGAGCGCTTGGCTACACTCTCGCGGGTTTTCGCCGCTTGAAGAGAAACGAACGTTCTACGACCTCATATACACGAGTCCGGGCGTTTTCAGAACAAGCAAGTTGGCGGATGGATCGAGCCACTACTATTTTCATTCTCAAGGAGGTTCACGAATGGCAAAATCAATGACCAAGTCGCAGATTGCGGATTACCTGGCCGGGAAAGCCGGGATCACCAAGAAGACTGCGGTTCAGCTTCTTGATGATCTCGCGGCGCTTGCCTATCGCGAGGCAAAGAACGTGTTCACCGTGCCGGGTATCGGCAAGCTCAAGTTGGCCAACCGGAAGGCTCGTATCGGCCGCAATCCTCAAACCGGCGAAGAGATCAAGATTCCGGCCAAGCGGGTGGTTAAGTTCCGCGTTGCGAAGGCGGCCAAGGATGCAATTCTCGGCAAGAAGTAACTAGAAGGCCTGTCCGTACAGAATCGCAGTGCGTGCGCTGTGAGCAAGGTGCACCTGCTGCACTTGTAGAGCGAGAACCGAAAGGGTTGTAGGCCTTACAACCCACAGCCCTTTCGCTTTTCGTGGCTGTTAGATGTGTGACGGACCCAATCCGCTTCCTCCCATCCCATCGTGCCCGACGAGTCGAACGGCGTCTCCATCCTGAACGAGAGAATCCTCGCTGGCGATTCTTTTATTGATGGTGACGAGCACTTTCTTTTCGCGCAGCAGCTGCAGCAGATGACGGAGTTGTACTCCTTGTCTCTGAATCAGCTTCCGAACTGGTATCGGTTGATCAATCTCGCAAGCCAGATCCCGCTCTCCATCGGCCGTTTGTAACTGGCCTGTCAAAACAATAGTCACCATGACTGCGGTACTCCGTAGGCTATCGAGAATGACTGAAGAGATAGCACTCCCCAGTGATTGACTCGGCGCTGCTCTCTGTCGATAATGAGGTCCGTATGCAGTCCCTCGATGTCCAGAATCCTGGCATGCCGGATTTACAATTTGTGCTCTTCGTGACGGCTCTCTGCACGGCTGATCTGAACACGATCAATGTTTCAGAAGACCTCCGGCGCACGATTTTCGACCGGTGTTGGGCGCTTATCCATACCGAATCTCCTCCGACGAATCCCCAAGAACGGGTCCTGGATCTTCGAGGAGGAACAGATCTTACGCTGGATGCGTGTGTATCAACCATTCGTTCACTGCTTGCCGATGCCGGAATTTCTCTACTTGTTTGGGACCATCCGGTCAGCGAACCGACAAGGCCAAGCTCTCCCGAAGCGCTTCCGCTCATCGATCGATTAGGTCAATTGTACCCCGATCCCAGGACAGGTATCGATCCTTCAAACTCTCCGTCCCAGGGATAGCCTTGGGTTCGGTCAAGAGCTCTAGACCGCTCTGCACGACACCTCAAGCGATTTCCAGATGGGTTACAGCCAAATGAGGGGATCCCACAGGATGACAGTACGCTGCGGAATATGATAAGACTGCATCCGCCACTTTGATCAAAGAGACAAGTCCCCATCGTCTAGCCTGGCCTAGGACATTGCCCTTTCAAGGCAGTAACACGGGTTCAAATCCCGTTGGGGACACCAGCCCAGACCCAAATCCGGTTCGGCAGTATGAAAAAATTCTTCGTGTGAAAGATCTTGTTGATCGAGCCTAACGGCAGCGCCATGATCCGCACTCTCCAAGCCCAACTTGTAAACAGTTTCAAAACAATCCCTGGTCCGTAGTCAAAAACAATGACTGAAGGCCTAAGCAGCAAGGAACACTATCTATTATTGTTACATCTTGGTAGACTAAACTCGTTTCATCGCGTCAGGCCTCGCATGAAACAAGCGCAAGACGGCCTATTACCGATATTGTGCCTGCCGAGATTGTGATCGGAAGTCTAACCTGAGCCCCGTTACGCAATACCAGCCTTGGGTCGCGCCTTCCTTTTGCGAAGTCCTCTCGCGTCATGGACAATGTCATCATTACAGGAGGAGCCCAAGATGGGTTCAAAGCTTTACGTCGGTGGGTTGCCGTATGCGGTGACCGAGCAGCAATTGGCTGAAACATTCGGGGCGCATGGCACGGTGGCTTCTGCAAAGATCATCGCAGACAAGTTCACGGGACAGTCGCGTGGATTTGGCTTCGTTGAGATGTCCTCGGATGCTGAGGCACAAGCCGCGATCACGGCGCTCCATGGCTCGGACATGGGTGGCCGCACGTTAACGGTCAATGAAGCGAAACCAATGGAGCGTTCTGGCGGCGGGGGTGGATTCGGCGGTGGCGGTGGCCGTGGTGGAAAGCGCGATCGCTGGTAA
>DCZO01000035.1:0-103094 GCA_002331335.1 Nitrospira sp. UBA2082
GAAACCGGTCGCCCCCCTTTCTTGAAAATCGTGAAGCGTCACCCGTCATTCGTGAAGCGCAAACCTTCCTGTCCCCTGCCTGCGAGATACGCTTCACAAACGACGCATTTTTCAGATAGGCATCATACCGCACCGGTCAAGGGGATGCCAGTGAGGCAAGAGACTTCTATGCGCTCTTAAACCGAGAAACTTTGGCAAATGCTATTGCCAGAAACGGGAGGGCGAGGCCCAGCAACAGTTGCACGATGAGCAGCGAGCCCAGTTGAGTATAGTCGGCGGGGGTCTGAATCACACCGGTCGCGGCATCTTTTACCTCACGCGTGACGACGAAGATTTCATTGAGATACTTCGTGCCGAGTTGACTGAACGAGAGCGCCAGATTGGTGAATGACGCCATGACAGCGAAGAAGGTGGCTTTCAGATTGGCCGGCGCCGAGTTGGCGATCCAGGCCAGCATCGGCACCATTGAAATCTGTCCAAGCGGCGACTCCAACGCGGTGTCGATCAACGCGATAAACCGCGCATCGACGATTCCACCGGTCATCCGCGCCGTCCATTCGTGCAACCCGTAAAACATGCTGACGATCGGGAGTGTGAGGATCGTGCCAATGACCGTCAAAAACCCCACCACATAGGCAATCGACCGTTCAGCCATAAACCGGCGAAAGACGAACATGCCGACCAGCGTCAACGTGCTGCCGATCAACGACAGGACGGAGAGGAACTGCTGATCGAACTTGAGTTGGTCGATCATCCACCAGGTCGTGCCGGGTCCGGTCCCCGGAATCGACCGGAACATGAAGACGACGACCGCCGTACCCACGAGCGTGAAGCGTTTGTCCGGCTCCAATTCGCGTACCAATCGCGCCATGAGGAAGAGGACAATCCCCATGGAACCGGCAAACACGACCTCTTCTCGAAACGGTAATCCTCCCAATCCGACCGTGAGCGTGAACAGCACGAAGGCAAGACTGCCCCCCAGAATCCACCAGTTGGGCTTCGTCCCTTCTCCGGTTTGCTCGCGCGCATCGATCATTTGCACGGCCTGGTCTCGCGTGAACCCTTGTCGGATCAGTTCCTCCCGATGCTTTCTCCGAAGCAGCCACGCCAATCCAAGGCCCAGCACGGAGACGAAGGGGATGACGAGCGCTAAGAGATAAATTCGTTGATAGATCTTCACGAGTTCCGGTTGCGGCAGCCCGTCGGTACCGGAAAACACATAGACGTTGACCATCGCAACGATGATGCCGCCGCCGATAATCGCCACCCGGCCGAGCGTCTGCATTGTCGTATGCATGAGTTTCCGCGTGGCCTCGTCGAACGGATGCCCTTGCTCGTCGACGCGAGGGACGGCTTCGACTGTCATGGCATCCGCCACGGCATCTTGGACGACGTAACCGACCGGTGCGAGCAATGTGCTGATCACAAACCACACTTCCGCAGACAATATCGTCGTCATCGCTTCGCGATTCCCAATCAGCGCCGCCATAATGCCGAGACTCACGGCCAACAAGGCCGCCCCCATTCCGACCAACCAGCCTTTCCAACGCCAGAGCAAATCGACGGTGTGACCGATGGGCATCTTAAGCGCCCAGGGAATGCCGGCCCAGAAGCCGAGCGCGGCGAGAAACGAAGCGGAGAGCCCAAGATAGTCTTTGACGAAGAAGGTGCCGACGATCCCGGTCAGGCCGGAAACTCCATAGGCCACGTAGACCATGAGCGGCGGCAGATACGACAGCCGCATCTCGCGACCGAGCGAGAGGATGTTGCGGTCAATCCAGTTAAGAAATGATTTCGTCACGAAGCGTCGCGCGTGTATCGGAAATACGACCTGACGGACGGCCCCTACATCACGATGCCGCCGCCTGCATGAACGTTCTGCCCCGTGATCCAGCGGGCCTCGTCACTCACGATGAACGCCACCACGTCGGCAATGTCTTTCGGCGTCCCCAGCCGCTTGAGGGGCGACATCTGTATGCCGATCTGGCGATACTGATCCGTTATCATCCCAGTTTCCGTGAACCCCGGCGACACGGTATTCACCGTAATTTTTCGTGGCGCGAGTTCCTGGGCCAATCCTCTCGTATATTGTTCCAGTGCACCCTTGCTGCCGAGATAGGCGGTGGCTCCAGGAAAGCTCAAGTGCGTGCCGTCGGTCGAAATGTTTACGATTCGTCCCCCGTCCTTGAGCACGAGCGCAGCCTCCTGCATGGCAAAGTACGGTCCCTTGGCATTCAGCGCAACGACCTGGTCAAAATCCTCTTCGGTCGTCTCTGCCAGCGGCTTGGGCATGAACCGGCCGGCATTGTTCACAAGAATATCCAGCCGGCCGAACTGTTTGGCCGTCTCGCGCACCAGCCGCCGCGCCTCGGATACACGGCTCATGTCCGCTTGGAAGGCAACCGCCTTGCCGCCCTTGGCTTGAATGCCGATCACGACCTGTTGCGCCTTCTCGGGGCTTTTGGAATGATTGACGACGACAATCGCTCCGTCTTCGGCAAATCGCTCCGCGATCGCCCGACCGATTCCATTCGACGCCCCTGTCACAATCGCCACTTTCCCGCTCAATGCAGCCATATCCAGATTTCCTCCAATCTATACGCTTATCATGACCCTACCGGACACTCGGCGAATCATCATGCCGGCGGTCCAGCAGCGCTTTGATCTGCCCCCGTATGGCCTCATGGGACAACTTGACCCGATCCCCATGCCCCGCCAAAATCCACTCGAATCGGTGGTCCAGCAGTTTCCGGATGGACGCCGTCAGCACATTCGCCCGCCAGACCCGTTGCGTGGGAGCCTGCAATGTCTGCGACTGGGGATTCCACCACAGATGGTCCCCGGTGAAAAGAAACTTTTCATTGTAAAGCAGTGCCATACTACCGGCAGTATGACCAGGCACCGGAATGGCATAAAAATCGTCAGCCAGTTGCGTACACTCCACCCCCTCCACGAACCATTCCGCATCGGGAACGACATCGGCGTCACCGGCATGGATAATCCGTTTCGCGCCGAAATGTGCCGCGTATTTGTCGGCATCGGCGATGTCGTCTTCATGGGTGAGGAAGATATACTTGATGCCACCTCGGTGTTCGAACGCGGTAATCAGATGTTTGAGATAGCGCGGCGAATCGATCAGCCAGTTGCCGTCCGGATGCTGCATGAAGAAGCTGTTGGCACCGAAGGACTTCTCTGAATTGAATCCGCAGTAATAGACGTTGTCCTCAATGAGCAACGGGAAACTGTCCATGGCGGAAGTCAGTGATGATTTGTCGTTCTGATCCGTACCAATGGCTCCTACGGGGCAGGCCAGTAACGCCTGACAAGCTCGGTGAACGTGGTCGTCTGATTCGGGTTGGCGGAAGACGGCGGAAAACTCGCCGATTTCCTCAAAAGTTTTCGGCGCCAACTGCCGACAGGTGTCGCAGTTGATGCACGTGGCATCAACAAAAAACTTTCCTGGGACATTGGAATCGAGCCGCTTGTTTGGATTGGCCATCAGAACACCGGTTCACCTTGCTTTGCCCGATCGGCGGCGCGCCAGAGATACCACGAGGCGGCAGTTCTATAGGGTTTCCAGCGCTCCCCATGTTGCAACACCTTCTTCCGCGTTGGCATCGTACCAAGCCCGTAGACGATCCGAAAGCCGTTGCGCACGCCGAAATCATCGACCGGCAAGACATCCGGCCTTCCCAGCTGGAAGATCAGCAGCATCTCGACCGTCCAACGTCCGATGCCCCGCACAGCGATCAACCGCTCGACAATCGCGTCATCATCGAGACTTCGGATCACGCGATTTGTCGGCACCGTGCCGTCCAATGTTTTCGCCGCAAGGTCCCGCAATGCGGCAATCTTGGGCCGTGAAAACCCCGCCTGCCTGATGGCTGTTCTCTTCATCCCCAGCAGTTCATCGGGCTTGGGGAATCGCCGGCGAGGAAAGAGCGCGATGAATCGCGCGAGGATGCGCTCAGCGGCCTGGCCATGCAGTTGTTGATAAGCGATCGCGCGGGCCAGCGACTCAAACGGCGACCGCCGGTTTCTCGGCCTGAGCGTGAACGGGCCGACCGCGCGGATCAACCGGCGCATGACAGGATCGACACGCGCGAGATGGTGTGCCGCCGCTGTGTCTGTCCGTGTCATCGTCCTAACGAGGGCAGGCCCCATTCTCCGGAAAACACGAAGCCGGAAACCTGGTCGCGCTCACGAGCGGCCAGCTCACGCTGTTTGAGACGGTCCGGCAGGATACCCGGATCGCCTGGGTGACCGACAGCAATCATGGCGACCGGCTCATAACCGGACGGAATCTTGAGGTTGACGCGCGCCTGTTCCACGTCGAAGCCGGCCATCGGATGAGCAGCGAGCTTGAGCGCTGTCGCTTGGAGCAGGAGGTTTTCCGTTGCCATACCGACGTCGTGCAGGGCATGCCGATTCGGTTTTCCACTATCCGTGAAGTTCAGGCTCGCCACAGACAGGATCAGCACCGGCGCGCGGGAAGCCCATGTGCGATTGCCTTCGACGAGACAAGCACAAAGCCGGTCGTAGGCCGGCCCCTGTTCCTTGCTTGCAACGATAAATCGCCAGGGCTGCTCGTTGTTCGACGAAGGCGCCCAACGGGCGGCTTCAAACAGGCTCTTCAATGTGTCCGGTTCAATCGCCCGCTCGTCGAAGGCGCGCGGGCTCCAGCGACGAGCCAGCAACTCGTGAATCGGGAATTGAACGGACACCGGCTTCTCCACAAATCGCCTATTCTGTTTGGTTGTCAGCCTGCTTCATGTCCGGCGACCAGCCTCCGCCGAGCGCTTTGTACAGTTGAACCACCGACACCAGGTGCAGCCGATGTGTGGCGGTCATGCCGAGTTCGGCTTCAAACAGATTGCGCCGAGCCACGAGCACTTCGAGATAATTGGCCAATCCGCCTTTATACCGGAGCTCGGCAAGCTTGAGCGCCGATTGCAGCGCCGTCACTTGCTGCTGTTGGGCCTCGTTCTGCGTCCGTGCCGTGCGTACCGCAATCAATGAATCTTCAACTTCTCGAAAGGCCGTCAACACCGACTGCTGGTATTGGGCCAACACCTGTCGGCTTTGAGCTTCCACTGCTTCCTGCTGGAATCCCAACACTTGCGCGTTCAGCACGGGACCAGCCAACGCGGCGCCCAGCACGCCGAAAGAAGACGCATCGTTAAAAAGCAAGGACAATTCGGGATGCGCCACGCCGAGCAATCCGGTCAAGGTAATTTTCGGGAATCGCTCGGCCTTTGCGGCGCCGATCCGGGCAGTGGCTGCCGCCAGCTGTTGCTCAGCCGCCAAGAGATCGGGCCGCCGCCGCAGCAGCTCGGACGGCAGACCGGGCGGCACGTCCGGCGGCATCGGCTGATCCGTCAGGGCCTTCCCCCTCGGAATTGTGAACGGCTTGCGCCCCAGCAGCACACTCATATGATTCTCCGCCTGCACCATCTGCCGTTCCAACTCGGCGATGCGCGCGGCGGCATTGGCGCGCTCCGCTTCGAATTGATCCAAGTCGAGTCTGGAACTCAATCCTTGTCTCAGCCGAGCCTGGGCGATGCGGACCGACTCCTCCCACGACTGCAAGGTGCGTTTCGCGATATCGAGTTGCGTATCGAACTGCAGCAGATTGAAGTAGGCCTCGCCCACGGCGCTGACCAACTGGATGGTCAGTGCGCGACGGTTCTCTTCTTTGGAGAGCAAATCGGCCCGAGCCGCTTCGTTGGAACGCCTCACACGGCCCCACAGATCGACCTCCCATGCCAAATTCCCCAGCAGATAATAATTGAACGGGCTGGCGAACCCGGGGAACAAAAAGTTCGCTTTGCGGGCCGCCGGCATACTCGTGGCGATGGTCACTCCGGGCAGATAGTCCGACTTCGCCAGCATCGTTCTCGCCTGAAACTCTTCGATTGTCGCCACCGCGCGTTGCATGTCCTTGTTCTCAGCAAGAGCCACCCGGATGAGCTGCTGCAGCTGCTCATCACGCAGAAGATCCCACCAGGGCAGATTGGCCAGCGACGGCGCATCCGGCGAACCGTCGGCCATCCGGAAGCGATCCTCCATGTCGGTCTTGGGCCGTTCATAATCCGGCCCCATCGCGCAGGACAGCAACACCAGCGAGAATCCGATGGCCAGGACCAGTCGCACGATCACAGCTCAGCCTCCGTCGAATGGCGCGGTTCAGCCGAAACGGGTGCCGCATCACCGAGTCGAGTGCCATGCCGCTTCAACTTTCTCAGCAGCACAAAAAACAGCGGGACGAAGAAAATCGCCAAGAACGTCGCGGCTACCATGCCGCCCAACACACCTGTTCCGATCGACTGGCGGCTAGCCGCTCCGGCACCCGATGCGATCACCAATGGGAACATACCGAAAATGAACGCCATCGACGTCATAATGATGGGCCGGAATCGTAACCGCGCCGCTTCGACCGTTGCCTCGAGCAAGGGGCGCCCTGCTTCATACCGGGTGTTGGCAAACTCCACAATCAGAATGGCGTTTTTCGCCGCCAGGCCGATCAACGTCACGAGACCGATCTGGAAATAGATATCATTCTCGAACCCTCGAAGCCAGACCGCCGTGAGCGCTCCGAATACCGCGAAAGGCACGGCGAGAATCACGGCAAACGGCACCACCCAACTCTCAAACTGCGCCGCCAACACCAAGAACACCATCAGCAACCCGATCGCGAAGACCTGGCCAGACTGTCCGCCAACCCGTCGCTCCTGGAATGAAATATTGCTCCAATCGATCGCATAGCCCTGCGGAACCAGTACCTCTTTCGCCACTCGTTCCAATGCTTCAAGCGCTTGACCTGAGCTAAACCCCGGTGCAGCCGCTCCCAGTAACAGGGCCGTGTTGTAGCCGTTAAAGTGGTTCACAGGGTCCGGTCCGCTTTGGTATTCCGCCGTTACAACCGTATCGAGCGGGATCATGTTGGTCCCCCGTGGGCCCTGGGCCCGCACAAAGATTTTCGAAAGATCCTGCGGCGTGGACCGATACTGGGCATCCGCTTCCGTCTGCACGTGGTACACGCGACCGAATTTCACGAAATCGTTGATGTAGAAATTGCCGAAGTAGGCCTGAAGCGTGTCAAAGATATCTGAAATCGGAATCCCCAACGCCTTGGCTCGCTCTCGGTTCACGTTGGCATAGAGCCGCGGTGAGGAGACACGGAAATTCGTCCCGACACGCCCGATAGCCGGTTCTTGTTGTGCCCGCTCGACGAATTGCTGCGCCACCATGGCGAATTTCTTGAAGTCGCCGCTGCTCGGATCTTGGATCTGCGCGGAGAAGCCGCCGACGGCACCGACTCCTCGAATCGACGGGGCATTGAACGCAAGGAGCAAGGCTTCAGGAATTTTGGCGAACTCGCCATAGGCCGCCCCGACCAGCGCCTTCGCGTGATACTGCGGCTCCGGCCGTTCATCCCACAACCTCAGCGGGACGAACATCGTTGCAGAGTTCGGTCCCCTGGTACCAAACACGAAATTTTGCCCGGCCAAAGCGTCGGTGGAATGCACCGCTGGAATCGCCTGAAAGAACCGCTCGATCCGTTCAAGGACCGCAACCGTCCGTTGCTTCGACGCCCCATCAGGCAGTTGTGCGACGACAATGAAATAGCCCTGATCTTCCTCCGGCAAAAAACTCTTCGGCAACTTCTGAAACAGTCCGACACACGCGACGAGGAGCAGCACAAAGACCGCCATGACACGAAGCGGCCGGACGAGGATCGCCGCGGTCGTGCGCGTATAGCCATGTTGAGTTCGAGCAAACACGCGATCAAAGAACTCCCAAAACCCACCTCGCTTCCCATGCTGCGGCCTGAGGACCACACCGCAGAGGGCCGGGCTCAGGGTCAGTGCGACAAAACCCGACACGGTCACCGAAATCGCAATCGTCGCGGCAAATTGTTTATAGAGAGCACCGGTGATCCCGCCGATAAACCCAACGGGGGCGAAGACGGATACCAGCACCAAGACAATCGCGATGATGGGTTCCGTCACCTCGCTCATCGCCCGTTTCGCCGCCTCCTTCGGAGAAAGGCGATCCTCACGCATGTGGCGTTCAACGTTCTCGACCACCACAATCGCATCATCCACCACGATCCCGATCGCCAAGACCATTCCAAAGAGGGTAATGGTATTGATGGAAAAACCAAGGGCATACAGCCCGATGAAAGTTCCGATCAAGGAGACGGGCACGGCAACGGTGGGAATAATGGTAGCCCGCCAGGTCTGGAGGAACAGATACACGACGAAGACCACCAGCACCATCGCTTCCAGCAGCGTTATGACCACTTCCTTGATCGAGATTTCGATAAACCGCGTGGTGTCATACGGAGTATCGTACGAGACACTGGGAGGGAAATTCTTGGCGAGCTCCTCCATTTGCGCCCGCGTGCGGCGTACCGTATCGAGTGCATTCGCGCCGGGAGACAGAAACGTAAGGATGAACGTCGTCGGTTTGCTGTTCCATCGTCCTTCCAGCCCATACGACTGCGCTCCTAGCTCAATGCGCGCGACGTCCTTGAGCCGGACGGTAGAGCCATCCGGGAGCGCACGCACGATCAGCTCCTCGAACTCCTTGACCTCCGTCAGACGGCCCTTTGTGATGATCGGGATTGTGAGCTCCGTCCCCTTCGGAGCTGGTTCCCGCCCGATCGTCCCGGCGGGATAGTCACGATTCTGCTCACGGATGATCGCGGCAATATCACTCGGGGTGAGATCCAGCTTGGCCATCTGCAGCGGATTGAGGATGATCCGCATGCTGTACGTTTGCTGCCCGAACACCAGCGCATCCCCGACGCCCTTGACCCGCTTCAAATCATCGACGATCCGAAGCGTGGCATAGTTCGAGAGAAAGACGGCATCATGTCGTGGATCGGTCGACTTGAGCGCGATCACCAACACAAGATCGGGAGACAGTTTCTTGACGGAGATGCCCTGACGGATCACTTCCGGAGGAAGTTGCGGTTCGGCGAGTTTTTCACGGTTCTGCGTTTGGACTTGGGCGATATCCGGGTTCGTCCCGATTTCAAAGGTCAGCTTGATCGAGACGTGCCCGTCATTACTGCTGGTCGATTCGTAATACAGCAGATTGTCGACGCCCGGCAGCGTGACCTCGATCGGACGGGCAACCGCTTCCGCCGCAACTTCGGCGCTGGCACCGGGATAGTCCGCGTCGATTTGGACCACCGGCGGGGTGATTTCAGGAAACTGCGCGATCGGCAGGAACTGCATGCTGAGCAGCCCCATCACGACTACAACAATGGAGACCACCGACGCAAAAATCGGCCGGTCGATAAAAAGATGCGAGATCACAAATGGTCCTTATTGAGCAGCGGGGGAAACAGATTCGGTACGTGATGCACTGGCTGGAACCCAGGGGACTGCCTTCACCGGAGCACCGGGACCGATCTTCATCACTCCGTTCACCACGACGCGATCACCGGCATTCAGGCCTCTATCGATGAGCCACTGGTCCCCTTTCCAATCGGATGCCGCCACGTCTCGAATTTCAACCTGCTCGTCCCGATTCACTACAAAGACAAAGGGGCCTTGGGGGCCTTGCAACACGGCTCGTTGAGGGATGAGCACCGCGTCTGTTTTGGTATCACCCGTGAATCGGACCTTCACAAATTGGCCAGGCAGTAGGGTGCGCTTCGGATTGGGAAAGGTCATTCTTGTTTGACGCGAGCCGGTTTCCGTTCTCAGACCGGGCTCCAACAGATCCAGCACGCCTTCGTGGGGATACACAGTGCCGTCCATCAAGGTCAGGACACCGCGCAACTTATAGATGCCGGGATGCTGAATGCGTTTGGCTTCGATGTCCCGGCGGCGTTTGAGGATAAACGTCTCCGGTACGCTGACGACCACGTACATCGGCTCAACCTGATGGATCACGGTCAAGAGATCCGTTTGTGCCGAGACCAGCCGGCCTTCGTAATATCGGCTCCGTTCGATCAGCCCATTGATCGGCGCCGTAATCAATGTATTGTCGAGATCGAACTGTGCCTTGATCAACTCGGCCTGCGCCGCCTGGAGAAGCGCCCGCGCGGCAAGATCCTGGGCGACTGCATCGTCGACGTCTTTCTGGCTGACCGCCTGTTCCACGAGCAGTGGCTTCACCCGGGCCAAGTCCTGCTTGGCTTGGACCAGCCTGGCCTCCGCCTGCGCGATTTTGGCCTGTGCACCCGCTGCTGCCGCCTGAAATGGGATTGGATCGATCTGGTAGAGAGGCTCACCTTTCTTGATATCGCGGCCTTCCCGATACAGGACCGCTTTGAGAATCCCGGTCACCTGCGGTCGGATTTCGACAGGCCGCGACGCCTCCGCCTGGCCAATGAATTCGGGCTCATCCGGCACCGCCTGCGTAGCGACGGTCACCACCTCGACTTGCGGCACCGGCTGCGCCGGCATGGATCCGGCTTCCTGCTTGCAACCGACGGCGAGGGCCAGGAAGACGCCTGCGAGTGGAGCCATGATATAGAGGGATTGCTTCATCATATGTGTTCGCCGTTTACGTCAAGAGAGTGAATGAGTAGTGTACATCGATGTACTTCCCATTCTCCACTATGGAACCCTGTCGCACGATCATCGCCCGGCCATTCGAACAGAGGCCATGCAATTCCGGAAATCCCTGCGGCGCCGTCGCGTCACGAACACCGCCGCTCGTCGCGATCAATCTCCGCAGCTCCTCCGCGTTCCCCTGTAATCTCCTCCACGATGCACCGGGTCAAGCAGCCGGTGGCCCAAAGCCTCGCGCCCTGCCGCCATAGCCTGCCCAGCAGCGCCTTTCCAGTGGCATCGATGAATGTCACACCGGACAAATCAATACCGGCATTCTTCTGTTGACTCTCTGTCAACTTGCACCAATAGCTGTTGAGCTCCTCCACCCATAGGCCCGCCAGACGTCCCTCAAGGATGAGTGAGATCGAATCTTTTCCGGTACCGCGCTCTCCGGTGATCTTCAGCAATTCCTGCTCCCTTCCTCCCGCGCATGCCCCCTACCGACGATGTCCGTCCCCCACGGTCATCCACCCGATGGCCGTTGGCCATCTTCCCTGATGTGAGTCGCTGTCATCGGGGCTGGCGTTGCCGTCTCCGAAGAATCGCGTAGAAGGCCGGCACCTGCACAACTTCCCCTGTCGGAAGTGTGTGGACCGTCCGAATATGACTCGGGCCGGTTCTGAGAAGCGTAAACCGATCCGATGGAAACAATGATTCCAAGTTATTTTCATGCAGCATGCCCGGCGTAATCTGATGCTGAAACACCCGCGCAAGGCCAGGAGGCGGTCCATACTGCTCGATCAGCCGGGCAAAGAAAGGCTCCGCCTTCGACGACAATTCGACAAGATACAAGACGCCCCTTGCACCAAGCAGACGCTCAATACTCTGTATCGCCGTCGCATGATCCGACGGAGACAATTGATGCAACACCGCCCGCATATACACATTGGCATCGCCTATTTCCTCATGAAGCGCGCCGGCATCATGCGGACTCAGGACATCGAGCACCCGATACGAAGCATTGAGGGCCGCGTTCTTCGTTCGAGCAATCTCAACGGCGGCGGGCGCAATTTCAGTGCCGATCACCCTGGCGAAATGATTTGCCAGATAACTCGTTTGCGTTCCGTTACCACACCCGAGATCGATGAGCGGAAGCTGTGGGTCGGTATAGTCCTGAAATAGCGCCAAATCCTGTTCAGCCGCATGAGCAGGATCGGCATCCCAAAAGACTTCGCCGGGAGCACCGCTCAGCGAACCCCAAAATCCCTCCCATGATGTCAAATAACGATTCGCTGACGTCATCTCGGCATCCTCCTTCGCCGGCAACCATCATCAGAAACGGTCGCCGGCGCGCGACTCGTATGTCTCAGCTATGGCGCATCAATTTCACTGCTCTGCTCACATCCGCGCCAAATTCTTTTCCAACTGTAGCCGGCGGTTCTGCAAAATGACCGGGTCGATCACCTCACCACACTGCACGCAACGCTGCGTCAGACAATCAAGTTGACCGGCATCACCCGTAAAGTCGAAGGACGATTCGACAATCATCAGACCTCTGCACCGCCAGCACCGCACCTGATCTGCAGACGGCCCTGCCGCTGCAGGGCGCTCTTTCTTCGGATCCTTCCCGGAAAATATTACTGCCCTAGCCATGGTCAGCCTCCCTTCCACCACTGCCTGTAGATCCAACTCAGCAACACGCGTTCCAGCAAGTTCACACGCGGCAGAGACAACCGAAGCTATTGAAACTCCTGGAGATTGAGTGTTTATACCGGGGGGTCTTCGTGGGAAGAAACGCGAGGCGCCGACGATGATCTGCCGAGGTGACGGCACAGTGCCGAATGGTCGGCACGCCGGGATACAGAGTGCCGATCAGGGAGCATCGCTCAGCAAGCGCTTGCAAAACGTGCGCTCTACGAGGGGGCGCGCTGGGCTAGGAAGGACGGGAGATACCGAGCTTCTGCATTTTGGACTGAAGAGTCGTCCGTTTCATGCCCAGCCGAGCAGCAGCACCGGCAGGGCCTCCGATGACCCATTTGGCAGCCTCAAGAGCACGCCTGATGTGGTCCCGCTCAGCATCTTCCAAGCTGGTGACAGACGGGACGACCGTGGGTCCCGCTATTGCCAGTTCCGCGAGCGGCACATGGAGATCGGTGCCTCGAGAGAGAATCACGGCTCGTTCGATCAGGTTTTCCAGCTCCCGGATGTTGCCGGGCCAATGGTAGGCCGAAAGCGCGGCCATCACCCCGGCGGGGATCGTCTCCACTCGTTTGTCCATCCGGCGGGCCAATTTCTGCGCAAAGTAGCGGACCAGCAGCGGAATGTCCTCCCGTCGGTCACGCAGGGGAGGGATGGTCACCGGAAAGACGTTGAGGCGGTAAAAGAGATCGCTCCGAAACTGTTTCTCAGCGACCATACCCAATAGGTCGCGATTCGTCGCCGCCACAAGCCGGACGTTGACTTTGGTTGTCCTGGTGCTGCCGAGACGTTCGAATTCCTGCTCTTGCAAGACTCGCAGCAGCTTGGATTGCAGGTCGAGCGGGATGTCCCCGACTTCGTCGAGAAACAGGGTGCCGCCATCGGCAAGTTCGAAACGTCCGATCTTTTGTGCAATGGCTCCGGTGAACGCGCCCCGCTCATGGCCGAACAACTCGCTCTCCAGGAGACCGGACGGAATTGCCGCGCAGTTCAACTTCACGAACGTTCGTTCCTGCCGCCCGCTCAGGTTGTGAATGGCGCGGGCGATGAGCTCTTTGCCTGTCCCGGTCTCTCCCAGGATGAGCACGGTTGAGTCGGTCGGCGCGACGATCTCGACCTGCTTCAACACCCGTTTCAGCGCGGGACTCTCACCGATGATTTCTTCAAAGTTGTAGTCGAGACGAATCTCGTCCTCGAGGTAGAGCTTCTCCTTGGCCAGTTTGTCCTTGAGCTCGGCGATCTGCTGGAATGCCAGCGCATTCTCCACAGCGACGGCCACTTGTTTGGCAACCAGCTGCAGAAACTCCAGATCTGTTTCGCTATAGGCCTCCTTCTGCAAGCTCAAGAATCCCATGGCGCCCAACCGGCGGCCCGCCGTGGTCAAGGGAACGAAGCAAAACGAGTTCGCTCCATCTTCCATCATGCAGCCGATCACCTTCGGCCATCGACGTTCTTGTGTCACATTGGGCACGAGGAGAGCCTGCTGCGTTTGCCACACAACCCCGGCAGGGCTTTCATCCACCGGTCCCTCGTGACCACCGACAAGGTCCGCCGGTACGTTCGCCTGGATGGTGTGCAACCGCATGGTATTCCTGACAGGATCGTGCAAGGACAGGGCGACAAAATTGACTTGCACGACGCGGGGAAGATGCTGAGCAAGGTCACGGCACAGTGCATCGAGATCCCGCTGCGCAGCAATTGCCTGCGCCACTTCCAAGAGGCCTTGATACCGCTCCGCAAGACTTTCACAGGGAGAGGTGGATGGCCGATTCATAGTCGTGCAGTATGGCGCATCGATCCACGACGGCTCAAGAGGCGGTTGGCCGAACGGCTACGGGACGAATCACTCTGCCCGTCAAAGCGTCTTGTGCGTCCCGTCGCAGAAGGGCGGAGTCTTGGTATGCTTGCACTGGCACAACGCCACTTCTTTTGTTTCTGTCAGCGTGAACTCAAGCGGCTCGATGCCGGTTCCTTCATGAGATCCGTCACAAAAGGGCTGATCCCTTGATCGTCCACACGCACACCAGTAGTACGTTCCTGCTTCCAAGGTGATGACTGATGGCTCCTTTGCTGCAATGCGTGGTTGTCCCATGACCATTCCTCCCTCTGGATGATTGAGATCGTGGTGCGCGGCTGAGTATATCCTTTCATCACGAACTTCGCACGTTCTCTTCCACGGCCGCCTTTCATCGCGTTGTTCCCTAAATCTGGTCTGACTCTGGCCTAGGTGACACGCAATGGGACCGTTAATAAGTTGGCAGCACTGTCCCTCTAATCTGTGGTATTTACGTCGCTCCGGCTTGTGACAATCGGCCATAGCATGGGTGATTTCAGAATAGAGTTCGCTGAAGAGGGGATCCTGTGCAGCCTGATCCCGTATTCTTTCAAGATCTTGCCATCGTATTCCTTGCGGCTGTCTTAGGCGGCGTACTCGCTCGACTAGCCGGGCAGCCGTTGATTCTTGGCTACGTGCTGGGCGGGATTGCCATCGGTCCATTTACCCCGGGACCTACCATCTCGGAATCTCATACATTCGAGCTCTTTGCGGAAATCGGCGTCATTCTCCTGATGTTTTCGATCGGACTTGAGTTTTCCGTGAAGGACCTGATGCGCGTCAAATGGGTCGCTCTCGCCGGTGGACCGCTGGGGATTCTCATGGCCATCGGATTGGCCGTCGTGACGGGAAACCTGATCGGATGGCCTATGACTCAAAGCATCGTGATCGGAGCAGTCATTTCCATCGCGAGTACCATGGTACTCGCCCGTATGCTCTATGATCGGGGCGAACTTCGTTCAAAGCATGGACGGGTGATGATCGGCATCGCTCTGGTCGAAGACGTCGCAGTCGTAGCAATGACCGTGCTCATGCCGGCTCTCGGGGAGCTCGACTCGGGACGATTGCTCGTGATCGGTCAAGCTTTGGCAAAAGCCCTGTTGATTCTCGTGCCGGTGGGATACCTGGGCGCCAAAGTCATCCCGCCGATCATGACACACGTCGCCAGGACGCAAAACCATGAACTGTTCTTACTCGTCACCCTGGCCATCAGTCTTGGGACCGCCGCTGTCACGCAGCTGATCGGACTCTCCTTTGCTTTGGGGGCCTTCCTGGCCGGCCTCATTATCAGCGCATCCGAGTACGGGCACGAAACCTTGGCCCGGCTGCTCTCGCTCCGTGACGCGTTTGTCGCACTCTTCTTCGTGACCATCGGCATTCTGATCGACCCTCGCGTGATCATTGATAATCTTTCTCTCCTTGCCACAATGATCGGCTTGATCGTAGCCGGGATGTTCATGATTTGGACGACCGTCGTGCGGCTGTTCGGCTACTCTTGGACCACGGCCTTCCTGGTGGGGATCGGCCTCACTCAAATCGGTGAGTTTTCGTTTGTCCTCGTGCAGGTCGCCAAAGCGGAAGGCCACATCGGCAGCGAAGTATACAATGCGACGCTTGCCGCTTCAGTCATCACCATTGTCATGAATGCGGCTCTTGTGCGGTATGTGCCCGATTGGTTCGTCCGGCGGCGTCTCGACCATGATAAGCACGACATGGCGCCAGGGCATCCGGAAGGCGAACCGTTTCGGCAGCATGTTGTACTCTGTGGATATGGCCGCGTCGGCAGCTCGCTCGGAAGAGCGTTGGAGGCCTTCAGTCTTCCCTATGTGGTCATCGATCGAGATCCGGACATCATTCGCCGGGCACAGAGCCGAGGGACTGTCTGTCTCTATGGCGACGCATCCCACCGTGAATTGCTTATGAAGGCGGGAGCAGCCGACGCGTCTCTGATCATCGTAGCATTGCCTGAAATTGAGCCCGCGGTACTGACGGTGCGTCGCATCCGGGACATCAATCCGAAAATTCCGATCTTAGCCCGTACGCACGGATCGGCAGAAGCTGAACGACTCGGTGCGGTTGGAGCGACCGAGATCATTCGGCCTGAAGTTGAGGCGTCGGCGACACTCATCCGGCATACCTTGAACTGGTTCGGCGTACCGAAGGATCGCATTCTGGACTATGTGGAACAGTACCGGCAGTCTATGGAAAGGAAACGGCCAAGTTAAACGAGCACAACACGCACGCTGGAGGAAAGAGCTGACAGACCAGCCAACGATACCCACATAGCCGGAGTTATAACCGCAACGCCTTGATCGGCGACAGAACCGCCGACGGATCGTTCTTCCAGATCGATTCGTCCGCATCCACGTAGAGTTCCACTTCGTTCCCGTCCGGATCTTTGAGATACAAGCTCTGGCTGACCGTGTGGTCGCTCATGCCATCGATGGCAATCCCCACTTGCTCCAACTCGCTCTTGGCCTGACGCAACTCATCCAACGAATCGCCAACCTTGATGCCGATGTGATAGAGCCCGCGTCGCCTCCCGGACGATGGCCCCGGCGCGTCACCGACCTGGATCAGCAACAGCTCGTGGTGAGTACGACCCGACGTGAGCGCCGCCGCCATTCCATTGAAGATCCGTCCGACTTCCTTGAACCCCAACAGGTCGCGATAGAACCCGAGTGATCGCTCCAAATCCTTCACGTAAAACACGACATGACCGAGATAGTGGGCGTTCATTGGACTCACCTCTTGTTGGGAACAGACTGCATGAGCAATGCTCTGGCCGCCGCATGTGCCAGCACGACATCGGGGCTTCGTTGAAGCGCGTCATGATACTGCCGGCTGAATCCCTCCCCCGCTTCCGTCGGCGTCAGAAGCGTTCGGACCGATTGGAACACCGCGGCGATTTCCGCAGATGCCGAGGCCTCCTTGCTCTCGCTGAGTTCATCCAGCTTGGTCATCAATTGGGACAGCGGACGTAACCAGGCGAACCAGGGATCGTTCACCGCTAACTGCAAAAACGCTCCATTGGACGGAATACGTCCATGCACGCGTTCATAAGACACTCGCTCATCGTCCAGCAAGGCTTTATGCAGACGAAGCAGCGCGTGAAAAACATCGTCCAGAACGACGTCTCTATTGTTCCGTTCCGGCATGATGATTCCTCGCAAGGGCCATTCTCGTGATTGACTTCTTTCCTGCGTCCGTCGGTCAAACCGTCACAACCGTTTCTCCTCAAGATCGTAGACATCGAACCACACATAGACGGGACGATGGTTGGGGACAAACTGGGGAATGTATGCTTCAAGGTACTGCTGAGCCTGGAGACTCATGTCGCTCAATTTTGTATCGCGCATGACGTTATTCCATTTCAGCACTTCGTCGGGATCCTTAATCTTGGAATTACCCGCGATCCAGGTTGCGAGTTCTCCATCGGTTGCTCCCGTCGCAACCACGCTCTTAAATTGTTCCGGCGTGATACCGGTGAACGAAAACCATTGACCGGCCAACGAACAGGGCCAGTAATTGTACTCACCGTTCATGCCCAGCAAGAACGCTCGGCATTTATCCACGCAGCGAGCAGCAATGACATAGCCGCCCAGCTTCTCACGCGGGCTGCGCGGGTAGCCTGTTCGGAGGTCTTTCGCAAACGTCTTAACTTTTTCGAGGTTTGCTTTCATGGTCTTCTCCTTTGCCTCTCGTGCGCTTTGCGGAGATATCGCAACACTCCTCTCATTGCTACTTGGGAGCAAACAGAATTCCCGCTTTCTGTACTTCCTGATACGGGAGAAGCCACACGAGCGATTCATCGCTCAGATCGCCCACTTGAATCCGATTGCCCCACGGATCTCGGAAGTCGCAACGAAAGTTCGGATGGAGTTTCAGCTTGTACTTCTTCGTCAGTTTCCGACGGACTTCCTGGATCTGTTTCGCGTCACGGACCATGAGCCCAAAATGCTTCGTGCGATCCGGCTGTAATTGCTCGACTTCAAAAATCGCCATAAACTGATGCTCGCCCAGCTTGCACCAGGCAGCCCCTTCGCCACCTCGCAACATCTTCAGGCCAAAGACATCGGAATAAAACTTCACGGCCTTCTTGGCATCGGTGACTTCGATCACCACGTGGTTGCAGCCGTACACTTGAACCGCCATGAGCACCTCCTGCCTTCAAGATCTGCTGGCTGTGGATAGGCTCATTCGAGCCTTTTCCAGGGCAGAAAGAAAAACTTCAACCGGTTGCGCGCCTGAGATGCCGTAGGCCTTCTCGAGTACGAAGTACGGCACCCCGCGAATGCCTAACTGATGACCGACCAATTCTTCAGCTTTGACCTCTGCGGTACCATCTTCGCTCCTCAGAAACTGGTCCGCCCGCAGTCCTGCTTGATCAGATAACTCCTCAAGTACCGATGCCATACCGATATCGAGGCCTTCTTCGAAATAGCCTTTAAACAACTGGTCAACCACCGCGTCCTGTCGGCCTTTGAGGCCGGCATACCAAATCAGCCGATGGGCCAGGAAGGTATTGGGCGTGCGCGTGATTTTCTCAAACGCGAAGGACATCCCCTCGGCTGAACCAGCAGCCGACACCTGTTTCTCCAATTGCCCATACGCATCCACTGTACCGAACTTCGCCTGGAGATAGGCCGTTCGATCCATCCCGTCCTTGGGCATCATCGGATTCAACTGAAACGGACGCCAGGCAACCTCCACGTTCACCCTGCCTGCTACTTGCCGTAATGCCCGTTCAAGCCGCCGCTTGCCCACATAGCACCAGGGACAGATGACATCCGAGTACACATCGATGTGGAGCGCTGCGTCCTGGCTATTCATACGCTTCACGCTTTACGAACGACGAACAACGAGATCATGACAGGTGACCCATCTTGCCGGCTTGATAGTCATTCACCGCTTGAACCAATTCGGCTTTGGTATTCATCACGAATGGCCCATAGCGAGCCACCGGCTCGTTGATCGGCTCGCCAGCCAGCACGAGCACAATTGTATCGGTCGCAGCCACAATTGTGATGCGCTCCCCATTGCGATCGAGGCGGGCGAGCTCGGCTTCCTTCACCGGCTCAGATCCATTGACGGATACCTCACCCTGCAGCACAAAGACCGCTGCATTGAAACTCGACGGTACCGTGATCTCCACCATCGATCCGCCCTTCACGCGTACATCGTAGAGATGAATCGGCGTAAAGGTCTTTGCCGGCCCCTTGACGCCGCGGAACTCTCCGGCAATCACACGTAGATGTCCTGCCCCGCCGCCAAGTTCGACTGCGGGGATATCTGCCTTCAGCAATGTCTGATAGCCGGGGCTGGACATCTTGTGTGACCTTGGCAGATTCACCCATAGTTGGATGGCATGAAAGGCGCCGCCCTTTTTCGCCCATTCTTTCTCATGCATTTCTTCATGGACGATGCCGGAGGCGGCTGTCATCCATTGCACGTCGCCCGGTCCGATCACGCCACCGTTGCCGGTCGAATCTCGGTGTGCCACAACACCGTCGTACACAATGGTGACCGTTTCAAATCCCCGGTGCGGGTGTTCGCCCACACCGCGAGGGCTATCGGTCGGATCAAACTTCTCAGGCCCCGCATAGTCCAACAGGAGAAACGGGGAAAGCTGCTCGCCCACGGTATTCCCAGGAATGAGATTGCGAACGGGAAACCCATCGCCCACCCAATGGCGGGACCCGTAGTGGTGAATCTCGACGACCTTCTTGTCAGCTGTAATCGTAGTGCTCATAGCCGTACCCTCCTTTACACCATCCCCCGTAGCACCTCCTGCAGCGTGACCCTGCCCCGCACCAGCTTGTCGGGGTGTTCGTACCCAATCATGCCTTTTGAGAACGCGGTGTACATTTCTTCAAATAACTTTGCCGCTTCGCCTGAAAACCCAAACGACTTGAATGTCGGAACAACGGCACTCAGAGGCGCATGTTGGGCCGTGACCGTCTTCCCCAAGATCTGGCCGAGCGCTGAAGCGACCTCATCCGGACTGTACTCTGCCGGGCCGGCCATTTCCACGATCTGCTTACCATGACCACCAGTCATCAATTGTTCGGCTCCGATTCTGCCGATATCCTTCGTCGAAATCATGGGAATCTTGGCCTGAGGTGGAATGAACGTCGGGAGAACTCCCTCAGCCTTCGCCGCACCAATCACCGGTGCCCAGTTATCCATAAAGTAGCAGGGACGGAGAATCGTCAGGCGCTTCGCCACACAGCCCAACGCATGTTCCCCATAACTGGCCGCCCGAATCGGACCAGTCCCGCCAGCGATATGTCCGCCGACTGACGACAGAAACACCACATGCTGAATCTCACTATTTCTCACGGCTTCTGCGGCACGATCCATCCGCGCTCGTTGATCCGCCAGCCAGGCCTCGGCCCCATAGTTCGGAGGCACCAACAAATAGACCCCTCTCGCTCCCTCAAAAGCCTTGATTAAGGCCGGGACATCGTCCAGTGATGCGACGGCCACCTCAGCCCCCTTAGCCTTCCATCCAGCCCCCTTCTCAGCCGAACGAACGAGAACTCGTACTGCCTGTTGTTTACTGAGCAAGGTCTCGACGACTACCGATCCTGTATTGCCTGTTGCACCAACGACTACAAACATGATGGAACCTCCCTCTCCGTTCAATGCCACTCTCGTATCTTAATCGTACTGCCATTGACCAACACGGTCTCGAGCCTTCGCATGATGACGCCGGAACGCGGACCTGTAAAGCCGTTCCCCGGCATCGCATCCAAACCGGCACTTCATACCCCGCGATTCATCGCAGCCATGCCCGCTACACCTCGCCTATTGATAGCCATATCACCTTCAGTATATTAGTTCTAGCTAGAACAAAGTCAAGGCTGAATATGCTGTGGCACCCCACATTAGAGCTTCTTCACCATTCCTTCACGCTCCGTTTACACCTGCCCAACCAAGATGGCATATAATGGAAGCCATCTCAGTGAGGAGTGCCGGCCGCGCAAGACTCTGCGCTGCGTGACTCGTGCTCAAGCGATGGCAGGTGTCGGGAGAGGCGATGCGGATTCTGTTGGTTGAAGACGATGTCAACCTTGCACAATTCATTCGCAAGGGCCTCAAGGAGGAGCACTACGCAGTGGATTTCGCCGCCGACGGTGAAGCGGGATTGGAGTTAGCCCTGAATAACTCCTACGACCTGTTGATTCTGGACGTCATGCTGCCCAAGCTGGACGGCCTTACGCTCTGCCGCCGCATCCGGGCCAAGGGCCACACCACCCCCGTCCTGCTGCTGACTGCGCGCAACACGCTGGAGACCAAAGTGTCCGGGTTCGATATCGGCGCGGATCAATTTATGCCGAAACCCTTCGCCTTCGTAGAACTCCTGGCCCGAATCAGGGCCCTGCTGCGTCGAGGCGGCCAACAGCCTGCGATGAACCTTCAAGCCGCGGATCTGACCCTTGATCCGGCAACCCGCCGCGTCTGGCGAGCCGGACACGAAATTTCTCTGACGAACAAGGAGTATGCCCTGCTCGAATTCCTGTTGCGAAACAAGAACCGAGTCCTTACGCGAACGGTGATCATCGAACACGTGTGGGACATCAGCTATGACCCCATGACCAACATTGTGGACGCCCACATCCGGGCCTTGCGGGCGAAGATCGACCGTGACTTTTCGCCCCCGTTGATCGCCACCGTGCGCGGCGCAGGGTACATGCTGGAAGAGCCGAACGCAGCCGCATGAATTCCTTACGCAGCCTTATCAGCCGATCGACGCTCATCCTGATGGGGGGACTCCTCCTCTTCTCCGCGCTCGTGTACCTCGCGAGCGATGCCCTGCTGCACCGCTTCGTGGATGGACGGCTACTGGCGCTAGCGGAGACGCTGGCCGAGCTCGTCGAGCACCACCCCAGCATCATCGATCAGAGCGGTACGGATCTCTCGTTCTCCGGCAAGGTGAGTCCGAACAAAAAGGAGCAGCGCGAGCTGCCGGGGGTGCTTGACGCCCTACGGGTCTTCTCGCCAGACGGACGGCTCATCTGGAAAAGTCCCAATGCCTCGATACAGCTGTCCGTTCCGTCACATATGCTTCAACGAGTCCTGATCGAACGGACCGTGTATGAGACCATCGACTCGCTGGACGGAACGCCGGCCCGGCACCTCTTCATCGCCAGCGCCCGGGAGGGACAAGTGCAATACATCCTCCAGGCTGAAACGTCACTCCTCCACTACCGAACGGCGCTGAACGATCTGGTGCTGCTGTTGGCTCTCGGATCCGGCACCACCCTGCTGGTGACATGGATCGGCAGTCTGTGGCTAACCAAGAAAGTCTTGGCCCCGATCGAAGCGCTATGTTCAGGTGCCGAAACGATGTCGGAGGCCGATCTGGGGAAACGGCTGGCAATGGATTCGCCCTATCAGGAGTTTCGGCGGCTGACCCAAGCCGTCAACGCGGTACTGGATCAGTTCCAACGGAGCAGCGAGATCCAGCGGAATTTTTGCGAGATCGCCGCGCATGAGATGAAAACGCCGTTGACCATTCTGCGTGGGAACCTGGAAGTTGCACTCCTGAAGGCCAGGACGACCGAGGAATATCGTGAGGTACTCCTCAACAACCTCGAGCAGGTTGAGCGGCTCATCGGGTTGACCCGCCCTCTGTTGACCTTGGCGAAATTCACCAGCAACAAATCACCCGTCCGGCTTGCGCCACTCGATGTCGAACCGTTGATCCAGGAGCTCGTGGACCAACTGACGCTACTGGCCGACGATCGGCATATCGCCCTGTTGTTCGAGTCCGAACCGGTCCCTCCGATACTCGGTGACGCCCAGTGGCTCAAACAGGCGCTGATCAATCTGCTCGACAACGCCTTGCGCTATACCCCTTCCGGTGGAACGGTCACCGTCCGATTGCAGGCAGCTGGCCAGGAGATCTCAATAGCGGTCGAGGACACCGGCCATGGCATTGAGCCGGAACATATTCCGCATCTCTTCGAGCGCTTTTACCGAACCGACTGGGCCCGATCGAAGGATGCCGCCGGCACCGGGTTGGGCCTCCCCATCGTGAAAGAAATCACAGAGGCTCACGGCGGCACCATTTCAGTCACCAGCCAAGTCGGCAAAGGCTCTGTCTTCACACTGCGGTTGCCCATCCTGACCCGTCAGACGCAGGCGGTTCCCGCGTCGATAGTTTCTCAATAGTCCCAACTGCAACGATCGCCGTTTTGTTCACATGATGTTCGGATCATGAAGAATTCTTCATGATCCCATCATGGCGCCTTCATCTAGCGGAGGTAGAGTGATGACATCAAACTGGAAGGAGGTGAACAACCATGCCGGCACTCATCATTCTCGGACTGGCAGTTACTGTTATCCTAGGAATCGGCTACAAAGTGTTTTCTATGGAGGAGGAATAGTTACTGTCGTCGCCCCCGTTGCGCATAGGCCTGCGGACTCTGAGCTGCAGCTTCGTGCGCAGCGGGGACCGTGGAACATGACCGCTGAGGTCCTATCTTTGAACTGATCATTACTCCCAGCCGTTGACTTCGTAGCCTTTCTCTCTCAGACATTTCTCAACCGCGTCGGCATAGGGCGGGTCAGGCACCAGTGGTTTGAAGGTACCCCCGACCAATCCGATCACCAGACCGAGTCCGGCACCGGCGGCGGCGCCGATCGTAACTCCCGGCAATCCACCGATCACACCAGCTGAAGCCCCGACAGCCCCACCCAGGGTCATACCCAGCACAGCACCTGTTGCGGCATTACCGGTTTGGTACACTCCGGTACCTACCCCCGTGGCCTCCACCTTTCTCCGACACACATCGATCTCTTGGCGAGCCTTGTCTCTGCCATACAGTTGTAGCTGCTTGTTAGACTGCAGCAGCGGCTCCGGTCCCGCACAAGCTGTGAGGACCGACACCAGGACGCATAGCACGACGAATGTACTGCCTGTAGACCCCGCCACTCGTTCTCCTCCAGACCGTGCCTAAGAATAGCCTGTCCTGTCCAATGCATCGAGTTATTTCCTCTTCTTTTCCAGTCTTGATGACGCGCGAACATTCCATCGCGCGCATTGGCCGAGCACGCGCTTGCTCCACTCACTCCGGCTTGGCACCGAGGTCGTTTCCCTTGTACACATTCAACGAGGGCCTTCCGAGGCCGCGCGTTGGGCGAGCACTACGCTCTACATAGCTCTACGATTTCTGACCCCTTTTCCCCCCGTTTACTACAGACCGGATGGGCGGGTACTCCATTGCGCGCATTGGCCGAGCACATTCTGATCGTGCGCGGACAGCGAGCACGAGTACCCGCCCATCCGGTCTGTCCCCCTCTCACTGCCATCCCGTCACCTCATACCCCTTCTCTTGCAGACACCGGTTGACGAAATTCGTGTAGGCCTGACTGGGCTGTGAGGGACCAGCAGCACGGAACAGCCCTGTCAGCAAACCCCACACAGCACCACTGGCCGCGCCAATCATCGACCCCCTTCCGACGGCTCCTGAAATGGCGCCACCGACCGCCCCGCTTGCGGCACCAACCCCGGCGCCGACCGCCGTATTCGTCGCCACCCGGCCTGCTGTGCCTCCCCCCGCCTGAGCACCAGCCTCCTCAGCCGCCAGCTTACAGGCCTCGATATCTTGATCCGCCGATTCTTTTCCGACCGACTGCAGATGGGGATTGGGATACAACACAGGATGCGCGCTGGAGCAGGCAGTGAGAAACAACATGCCGACTATAGCCCCTTTTCGTACTGCGTTCATTCCGTGCCTCCTCCTCTTCTCTTCGGGATCGCCAGTCGCGCCAGCACCGCCTCGGCCGTGATGCCTTTGATGATCACTCGCTTCGAGCGGCTCTTCGCACCCGCATGAATGGAAATGCTCCCCGGTGACACCGCACAACACTCGGCTAAAAACCGGACCAGCTCGTCGTTGGCCGCGCCGTCGATGGGCGGAGCCGACACGCGAATCTTCAGTGCGTTGCCATGGACCCCGATACATTCCGTACGGGAAGCCTTAGGTTGGACATGCACCGTGAGGACGACGCCGTTGCGACCGTCCCGCACGATCGTAGGGAGGGAATTCACAACAGGGTACTGGCTAAAAAATAGCTTTGGCCAACTCCAGAATACTGCGTTGCATATCCGGGTCGTCGGTGATTGGCCTGGCGATCGCCACATCGCAGGCTCGTTCCGCCGGCACGCCTTGCCGAATCAACGTCCCGGCATAGATCAACAACCTGGTGCTGACTCCTTCTTCCAGCCCATGATTCTTGAGGTTTCGAACTTTGCCGCCAAGTTTCACCAGGCTGCCCGCAAGAGCCTGGTTGACACCCGCCTCCCGTTCAACCACCGTCGTTTCGATCTCCGGAGAAGGATACTCGAATTCGATCGCCATGAACCGCTGCTTCGTGCTTTGTTTCAAATCCTTGAGCACGCTCTGGTAGCCGGGATTGTAGGAGATCACGAGCATGAAGTCATCGGCGGCCTCCAGAATCTGGCCCTTCTTCTCGATCGGCAACACGCGGCGATCGTCGCTGAGGGGATGGATGATGACGGTCGTGTCCTTTCGAGCCTCCACGACTTCGTCGAGATAGACAATTGCGCCGTGCTTGACGCCGAGCGTCAGCGGTCCATCCATCCACACCGTCTCCTGACCTTTGAGCAGATAGCGGCCGACGAGGTCGGATGCCGTGAGATCCTCATGGCACGCCACAGTGATCAGCGGGCGTTCCAGCCGATAGGCCATGTGCTGAACAAACCGGGTTTTACCGCAGCCAGTTGGCCCTTTGAGCATAACGGGCATCTTGTTGCGCGCGGCAATCGAGAAAAGCCCTACCTCTCCACGCACCTCGGCGTAGAACGGCTCCCGCTCGATCCGATATTGCCCGATATCACGCTCACGCCCTGGATGTATCATGGAATCTTTTCTCGCCCTCTCGTCCGATGGTCGTTCTCCGAAACTCAGGGCTCGAGTACTCGGAGGTCACAATAAACACAACGGTGCCCAAGATCAAGCGATCAGAGCAGGACGACAGTCCATGTCAAGTCCGCGCGACAGTCGCTCCATCCAATACTTCACGCACCTTTTGCGTCAAGGCCTCCACCGTAAATGGCTTCTGGAGAAACGTCGTGCCTTCCTTCACTCCACCCTTGGAGAATACAGGATGGTCGGGGTAGCCCGACATATACATGACCTTCATGGAGGGTCGCACAATCGCCAGCTGCTCCGCGACTTCAGGCCCGCTCATCTGCGGCATGACGACATCGGTCAACAACAGATGGATCGGCCCCAAATGTTTGGCGCCAGTCACCAAGGCTTCGATCCCGTGACGTGCAATCAGCACATCGTAGCCTTTTAACCGTAGTGCTTCCTCAACCAAACCCCGAACCGCCGGATCGTCCTCGACGATCAAGATGGTTTCCCGGCCCCGGGCCTGGTCGGCCGTTGCCTCCGCGACGGACACAGTCTGTTCCACGGGGTCGGCCTTCGGAAAGAAAATCTTGCACGTCGTTCCCTGCCCCAGTTGACTGTCGATGCCGATCATGCCGCCGCTTTGTTTGACGATACCATACACGGTCGAAAGGCCAAGACCGGTGCCCTTACCAGCTTCCTTCGTCGTGAAAAACGGCTCGAACAAATGCGCTTGAACCTCCTCACTCATGCCATGGCCGGAATCTCTTACCGCCAGCATGACGTACTCCCCTGCTTCGAGGGTCATCATTCCCTGGCGACTCTCGGCTCCTATCGTGATGTTTCGCGTCTCAATCGTCAGCCGCCCGCCCGTCGGCATGGCATCCCTCGCGTTGACGGCCAGATTCATGATGACCTGCTCGATCTGCCCGGCATCAGCTCTGATCGACCACAATTGCGACTCGAGGTCCGTATAGAGTTCAATGAGATCTTCGCCGATCAACCGCCGGAGCATTCCGTCCATGTTCAGCACAATGGCATTCACATCGACGATCTTGGGGGACACGAATTGGCGCCGACTGAAGGCCAATAGTTGTCCTGTCAGACCGGCCGCCCGATCCGCCGCCTTCTTCACCTCAGCAATGTCCGACCGGGACGGATCGCCGGGAGCGAGGCGATGCATAGTCAGCTCACTGTACCCGCGAATCACGGTCAGCAGATTGTTGAAGTCGTGGGCCACCCCCCCGGCAAGCCGTCCGACTGCTTCCATCTTCTGCGCTTGGCGCAATTGCGCCTCCGTCCGACGCAACGCCTCTTCGGCTCTGGTGCGCTCACCGAATTGCCCAACCTTCAGTCCGACATCGGTCATCATATTGAGCAACTCTTCATCCGGCTTTTGCACATACCGGCTGAAGAACTCGATCACCCACTCGACCTCGCCGCCGACTCGGATCGGAAAAGCGAACGCGCCGTGCAGACCGGCTTTCGCCGCCGTCTCCGATCGGGGGAAATTGCCGTCCGTCAGGACATCCGGTATCCATGCCGGCCGACCCGTATCCCAAATCCGTCCTGGCAGGCCCTCCCCGGGCTTAAAGGATTGTTCCTGAGTCCTATGAACAAATTCCTCCACGGCTAGTGTCTCGGCATTCCACACACCGACGCATCGCAAGACCCCTGCCTGTCTGTCTACCCTCCAAAATACGCCCAACTCCCACTCCAGGCTTTCACCGATTGCTTGAATGATCTTGGGCACCGCGTCGTCAAGCGTTGCTGCATCGGCCAGCACCCGCGTCACGGCATATTGCGAAGCCAGCCGCCGTTCGGCCCTCCGGCGATCCGTAATGTCGCGGACGAAAGCACTAAACAAATACACTTCGCCGATACGAGCTGGTGAGACCGACAGCTCTACCGGGAATTCCCGGCCATCTTTGTGCCGTGCAGTGACCTCGATGCGCCGATTGAGAACGGGGCCTGCTCCCGTCCTGAGATACTCCTGAATTCCCCGCACGTGCGCTTCCCGGTCACGATCTGGAATAATCGTTTCGGTAAGCGGTTTTCCCTTCGCTTCTTCGCGAGCCCATCCGAAAATGACCGTGGCTTGGCTGTTCCAATCGGTGACAATGCCGGACGCATCGATCGTAATGACGCCGTCGAGCGCGGTCTCGACGATCGACCGGTTGTGCTCCTGGCTCTGCAGCAACGCCGCCTCGGCTGCCCGAGCCCAGGCGCTCTCCTGGAGCGCCTGGCGGTATTCCACGCGCAAACGAACCGCTGACCAGATGAGAAGTGCCAGAAGAGGGAACCACACGGCGGCGGCAACACCGCGTCCGACCTGATCGAGCAGGAATATTCCGACACCCAGGACCACGACCGTGATGACGAGGAGCAGAAACGGCAACCATCCATATCGGCGAGCGGCGGGTGGCACCTGCGTGGTTGCCGGAAGAGTCATGCGTTCATCCCTTCAACACCCAATTCTCGATCAGCGTCCTTGGGCGATACGCCCGTTTGGCTTCGCGCAGGCCGGGAAGTCCGGCGTCATCCATGGCATTGATCGAGGCGGCCCCTCTATTGAGAGCTGTACGGCAGGTATCGCGGAACAACCACTGAGCCAATCCGGCAATGGATCGATCCGCGACCTCCAGCAGGACACACCAGGTGCGTGGCGTCAACCAATAGCCGAACGTATACGCGATGATTCTGCCCTCCATGACGGCCACCGTCCCTGACAGGCCGATCCGCTCAGGTTCGGCCAGGACGCGGCCATGCGCAATCTTGGCGTCCTCAAGCAGCAGTCGCCCCATCGAATCATGAGACTGGTGTCCTTTGCTCAATTTCTGTGACGACCATAAATCATACAACGCGAGACAGCCGGTCCGGTGATCCACACGATACGGCTCGACCGTGATCGCGTGTTCGCGCTCCACACGATTGCACAGCGCCCGCTGGGACTTGTACCGGTCGCCCGCCAACTGCGCCAGCGCCTCGGCGGAATAGAGATAGTCCGCCTCCTTCGGCCGGAACTGAAAGCCACCTCGTTCCAACGCCAGTTTCTGCGGGCCCATCACATTTTCAATTCGACTGACCGGCGAGGGCCCGTTCCACTCCTGCATCAGCTGGAACGCCTCAGACACGGCATCGTCCAGCGGCCCCGCCCCCAGCGGAAGGAGTGGCATGAACCACCCGTCCGGAGATCGGGCGAACAAGAAGAACGTCTCGTGTGATTCGATCCACCAGTAGGGCAGCACCGGTGTCCAGATGAAATGGTATGGGAACGCATAGGCGGCCAGTGCGTCATCGGCAAGTAGTCGTGCCCGTTCCAGTGCCTGTACGAATCGCGGAGCATCCGTCGGGGTCAGAGGATGCAGTCGGGGATCGGGGTGTGCCTTCTTCAACCGGGCCGTGAGCTGCGGGAGAAGCTGCACAATCACGACATCGTCTTGGAATCGTCCGATCAAGCGAGGATTGGCAACCAACATCTCGACTATGTCTTCGGCCGCCAGCTCACCGGCAACCCGTTCTGCGTACGCGGCAATCGTATCGGAAGCCGTGTCTCTGAGAAACGGACACTTGGTATCCCACCCCAACACAACGCCTTTGCATGCCGCATCCCACATGAGAGCCAAGGGGTACAGACGGCAGTCCAGCGGACGGACCTCATAAATCCCGCATCGGCCGGTCGTAGAATCGAAGGCTGGACAGACGTACCCTTCTCCCGATAGATCGTGTCTGAGATCGATCTGTGAACCGGACTCGTCTGGAAAGGACTCACGAGGCAGGCCGTGCGCCACCGCCGCGGCAATTTCTTGCCCGGCAAAATAGGGGCGCAGAAAACTGTCGGCTTCAGGGAAACGGCAACAGACGTCGCAGCGGAAACAGGCGGCGTTCGGCACCAATTGAGGCAGTGATTTCGGCGCGACCACGGATGGTTCGGACTCCGCTACAAGGAGACCCATCAGTCCCATCATACGACGCATGCCACATCGTGGCAAGCATGGCTCGCATTCATTCATGCCACACCCTGGAGAATGGCAACCTCCGCAAAGCCCGAGCCCCTTGTGGAGCCATACGGTGCGTGTTAGCATTCGACGCACACCGCGTTGAAATCTGCGGGGGCCTCGACCAAGCAAAGGATTATCTCATTGGCACAGACTGAGCCGTTGTGTCCCCTGCCGCAGACTGAACTGGCACTCAGCCGCTGCACAGCTGTTCGTGCAGGATTGTACTCAGCCAACCTGCTCGCTTCGTCTGTACGTGGGGCAACTGAGGATGCCCCCCCCACTCAACAAGCGACCGCATCGTGGCGAATCAGCCCGACCCCGTTGATTCTGCCGCAAGACCAGATGACATTCTTCACTCAGCTGGGCCCGCAGCTCCTCTCGTTTTACCGGGCGCTGAACCGCCTCTATTATGAGAGCGTCAGGGGAACCCAGCCGGCTTGGGTGGCAGGCTGGCTCGATCAAGGCAAACCGGACGCGCTGGTGAACTACAGCCGCATGAAGCGGTTTCGGGACTCGGTGCCGCACGTCATCCGGCCGGACGTGATTCCGACCCAAGACGGGATGGTCATTACCGAACTGGATTCCGTGCCCGGCGGCATCGGCCTGACTGCGGCGATGGCCCAGATCTATGCCGATCTTCCGGCTCAGCACCCGGCACACTGCACTGAGCCCCGTTATGAGCTTATCGGGGGCCGGGACGGAATGGTGCGAGGTTATGCCTCAATGCTCCGGTCGGCCCAGGGACAACACGCCGGCTGCGTGGCCATCGTGGTGTCCGAGGAAGCCAAGGACTACCGACCGGAAATGACATGGCTGGCCGCGCAACTCCGCCGGCAGGGATTGCCGGTCTGGTGCGTCGAGCCGCGCGAGGTCCGCTTTACGGAGGACGGACTGCGCCTTCCCACGGACAGCGGCGACCAAACCATCGGGCTCGTGTATCGGTTCTACGAACTGTTCGACCTGCTGAACATACCCAAGGCCGAATTGGTTCAATACGCCGTGAAGAAAGATTGGGTGGCAGTGACGCCGCCTTATAAACCGGCGCTGGAGGAAAAATCGGCCTTTGCCTTGCTGCATCATCCCGTCTTGCACTCTTACTGGAAGAAGGAACTCGGCCCGGACTCCTTCCTTCATCTGACGGCCATGATGCCGAAAACCTGGCTGCTCGACCCGTCGCCGATTCCGCCCACGGCCACGATCCCGGGCCTCCACATCGGAGAACGCGCGGTTGCGAGTTGGACCGATCTGGAAACCGCTACCCAGAAGGAACGGCATTTTGTGATCAAACCGTCCGGATTCTCCGAACTGGCGTGGGGCAGCCGAGGCGTCTCGATTGGGCATGACCTGCCGCAGACCGAATGGGCCGGCGCACTCCAGCACGCGCTGGCATCGTTCCAGACCACACCCTACCTGGTGCAAGAATTTCATAAGGGCCGACTGTTCGAGTTGGACTATCTGGACGAGGGAACCGGCAGGTTGGTCCGCATGGCCGGGCGGGCGCGGCTCTCGCCCTATTATTTCCTCACTGGCGAAACGGTGGAGTTGGCTGGTATCCTAGCCACAGTCTGTCCGGCGGACAAAAAAGTCATTCACGGGATGAAGGACGCAATCATGGTACCGTGCGCCGTCTCGTCTGATGCCCGGCAAGGAGGTCACGCGTCGAGCACCACTCATCAATCGTAACGCAACCGGCACAAAGCCACGTTTCGTGCTGGGTCACCGATTGATGACTGACGAACGACGAATCCTGTTATGGCTCTCACGCTCTACCATGTTGAGTGGTGCCCCGATTGCCACGTCGTTCGTCGCAAACTGGCCGACTTGGGACTCGACTACGAGGACATCATTGTTCCCGATAGCAGGTCGATGCGAAAGCAGGTCTACGACGTGTCCGGTCAGTATTACGTGCCGGTGCTGAAAGACGGCGATCTCATCTTGACTGAAACTGCCGACATACTGGCCTATCTGGATGATCAGCACGGGCAGGGCATGGCGAAACACACAACAGGGAAGTTTCTCTCTCAGACCCGCACGTCACCCGACCAGCCAGGCGAAGACGACGACCATCCTTCCTGCAGAATCAACTGAGGGGCGATCGCATGGAAGACTGGAAGCAGATTCTGGCCAAGAGCATCGTCAAGCCGAAGGAGTTGGCAGAGCGGTTTGGCGTCGATGAAGAAGAAATCCGTGCCATCGTCGGCCCGTACCCAATGCGGATCACCCCGACCGTGCTGAGTACCATCAAAGAGAAGGGCGATGCGATCTGGAAGCAGGTCGTCCCCGAAATGGCCGAATTGGCCGATCTCGAGGCGGAAGACGACCCGCTGGAAGAAGACCTCATGAGCCCCGTGCCGCACTTGGTCCACCGGTACCCGGACCGGGTGCTGCTCATGGTCACGAATCAGTGTCCGATCTATTGCCGGTTCTGCACAAGAAAACGGCTGGTGGGAAAACCGGGGTTCCTCAAGAAAGGCGAATTGGACCGGGCCATCGCCTACCTTCGGGAACACACCGAAGTCCGCGACGTCATTCTGTCCGGCGGCGATCCCTTGTTGTTGCCCGATTATCTCCTCGAACGGGTGTTTAAAGCCCTTCGGACCATTCCACATTTGGAGCTGATCCGTATCGGCTCGCGAGTGCCCGGTACGTTGCCGCAGCGCATCACCCCCAAACTCTGTGAGATCGTGAAGAAGTACCACCCGATCTATATGAACTTGCACTTCAACCACCCCGATGAGCTCACGCCGGAAGTAAAAGCTGCCTGCGGCATGCTGGCCGATGCCGGCGTTCCGCTGGGCGCGCAAACCGTCCTGCTCAAAGGCGTCAATGACGACCCGGAGATTATGAAACGACTCGTGCATCAACTGTTGCTCGCGCGGGTGAAGCCCTACTATCTCTATCAAGCCGATTTGACCAAGGGCACGAATCATTTTCGGACCACGGTCGAAACCGGCTTGACCATTATCAAGGCGCTCCAAGGCCACACCAGCGGAATGGCGGTACCCCATTTTGTGATCGATGCACCGGGCGGCGGCGGCAAGATTCCCCTCCTGCCGGACGACTATCTGGTCCATCTCGGAGAAGAGGGCGCGGTGCTCCGGAACTACGAGAACAAGACCTTCCACTACCCGCAGCCGGCGCCTGACGGCCGGCGTGAACTCCCCATGGTCGGTGCCCGGTCATCGCATGACAACTCGCCGGAAGAGTTAGTGGCCTGCGGCGACAGCTATCCAGACCGTGACGGCTATGCGGCCTGGGGCAACAGCTGCGGCGGAGACGCGGACGACCTGTGAGCACAGCAGCGCCCCACACCGGCATCCTTCCCTATCAGGACATCAAGCGGCTGATCGCTGCCCGTACCATTGAAGCATCCCCGCCGATTGAAGACCGGCAAATCCAGCCGGCCAGTCTTGATCTCCGGCTTGGTCACAAAGCCTATCGACTCATCAGCAGTTTCTTGCCGGAGCTCTCGACGATCTCCTCCCGCCTCAACGTGCTCGACTTTTACCAATCCGATCTCGTGATGTATGAGATGGACTTGACCGGCGGGGCCATTCTTGAAAAGGGCCATGTCTATCTGGTCCCGCTGTTGGAGACATTGAAACTGCCGAACACTATTCGGGCGCGGGCCAATCCGAAAAGCACCACCGGCCGGCTGGACGTGTTTACTCGTATCGTCACCGATCTCAACGCCGGATTCGACGAAATCCGCGCCGGCTACCGCGGCCCGTTGTTTTTGGAAGTCGTCCCCCGTTCCTTCGCCATCAAGGTACGCACCGGACAATCGCTCAACCAAATCCGATTCGTCCGCGGCGAAGCCACCGTCACAGACACGATGCTGCGCACGCTGCACCGGCGCACGCCGTTGCTCTATCACAATGATCCGTCCAGGAAAGCCGTAGGCAACCGTGATTTTCGCGCTGAGCACGGGCTGTTCCTCCGCATCGACCTCAAGGGGGACGACCGGACCGATTCCCGCGTCATCGGTTATCGCGCAAAAAAGAATAGCCACGTGATCGACCTTTCCAAAGTCGGCCATTACGCCGCCGGGGATTTTTGGGAGCCGCTCCACCGTCATCGACACGACAGCCTGCTGTTGGAACCGGAAGAGTTCTATATCCTCGCATCGAAAGAGCGAATCCGTGTGCCGGCCGGCTACGCCGCCGAGATGGTCGCCTATGAGGCGGCTTGCGGGGAACTGCGGACCCACTATGCGGGATTCTTCGACCCGGGATTCGGCTATGGCGCGAGAGGGGAAATCAAGGGAACTCAGGTCGTCCTGGAAGTGAGGCCCCACGACGTGCCCTTCTTGATTCACGATGGGCAAACCTTTTTCAAAGTGGTCTACGACCGCATGCAGGACGCGCCGGAACAGTTATACGGAGTCGGCCTCGGCTCATCCTATCAGCAGCAAGCATTGACGCTCAGCAAACACTTCAAGGCCTAAGTCATGACACCGCCCGACTCTCCCGCACCGCAAGACCAATCGCGCCCGCCTGTGCACCATCCTGCTCCACCGGACCGGGAGGACGGCGGCAGCGACCACCACATGCGCGTGCTGGGCAAGATGGTCGGCACGGCCTTCATGTTTCTGGGATTCCTGCAGATCTTCCTGTCGATCAGCGGCGGATTCGAGTTGAGCGGCGTCGTGGCCATGCTCTTGTACTTCGGTGGGCTGGCCATCTGGTCCAATGCCGTCATGGAGCATCCCCTGCTTCGATGGGGAGTCACAATTGGAGCCATCGCGATTGCGTTGGGCTTTCTCCAGTTCGGCGAGATTCTATTCTGGCACAAGCAGGTCATTTTCTGGGGCACCGTGATCATCGTCATGTATTTTATGTTCAACGAGCCGAAGAAACCCGCCGCCTGATGTCCCGATGACGATCTCCGTCATCATCCCCACGTTCAACGAAGACACAACCCTCGCGGACACCCTCGCGCACACATCGGCGTTGGGGACTCAGGAAATCATCGTGGTCGATGGAGGCAGTACGGACCTCACAGTCCCCACGGCCCAGGCCTTTTGCGCGAAGACACCCGACACGTATCTCCTCACAGCTCCACGAGGGCGCGCGCGCCAGATGAATGAAGGAGCCAAGGCAAGCCGGGGCGATGTGCTGCTGTTTCTCCACGCCGACACGCAGTTGCCGGAACATACCGGACGAATCATTGACTCGGCCTTCGCCGACCCCACGGTGGTCGGCGGACGATTCGACGTGCGATTCGACAGCTCCTCTTTGTGGAGCCGAATCATCGGTTCGTTCATGAACCGCCGATCGCGCCTGACGGGAATTTCCACCGGAGACCAAGCCCTCTTCGTCCGCCGCCAGGTATTCGAACGTCTCGGCGGCTTCGCGGATATCCCGCTAATGGAAGACATCGACTTCAGCCGGCGCCTGAAGCGAGTCGGACGGATCGCGGCGCTCAGAGACACCGTCACCACCTCGTTTCGGCGTTGGGAGACTCAGGGGCCCCTGAGAACAATTTTCTTGATGTGGACCCTGCGGTTCCTGTACTGGATGGGTGTGAGTCCGCACCGCCTACGACATTTCTACACGGCCGTACGGTAACGCATGCCGACCTCAGCACTCAGTACGCAGCACTCAGCACTTGTTATTTTCGCCAAAGCCCCGATTCCCGGCCAAGTGAAAACGCGCCTCTGCCCCCCGCTGACACCGGACGAAGCCGCCACGCTCCACGGGAGCTTCGTCCTCGACACGCTGGAACGGACGAAAGCCGCAGTCTCCAAATTCAAATTGCCGCTCGACCGTTATCTCGCCTGCGCCCCGTCGTCCGCCCATGTGTTTTTCAAGATCATGGAAGAACGGCAGGGCGTAAGGGTGATCGATCAAGCAGGCGACGACTTGGGGGCGAGAATGAATCAGGTGTTCGAGACTCTCTTTGCTCACAAGTACACGCAGGTGGTGATTGTTGGAACCGATGTACCCTCACTGCCACTTGAGCAATACAAGCAGGCATTTACATTGTTGGGATCGCATGACCTTGTGCTGGGCCCGGCCCTTGATGGCGGGTATTACCTGATCGGCCTCAACCGGCCGACTCCCGCGCTCTTCACCGGCATCCCCTGGTCCACTGAACAGGTGCTGACTCTCACACAAGAAAAGGCCCGCGCGCTCGGACTCAGGACAAGCGTGCTTGCCCCATGGCGTGATATCGATACCATCAGTGACCTGAATGCGCTCATCGAAGCCGGCGCAGTGGATACCAAGAAGCCGAAACACGAGCAGTCGTTCTCAAGCCGCACCGCCGGTGCGTTGCAACTACTCGCCAAACGGTTGCGCACGAGAGCATAATGGCTTGTGACATCTGAACCGGAGAGCTAACGATGACACACCCCGTCGCACTCATCACCGGGGGAGCCAAAGGCATCGGACGAGGCGTTGCCCTGGATCTCGCCGCCCGACACTGGAGAGTCGCCTTTTGCTATCGAACCAGCGAAACCGAAGCGAAACACACCGCAACGGCCATCGGGGAACGGGGCGGAGAAGCCTGGCCTATTCAGTGTGACGTGTCGGACCCAGCCGCGGCGAAGCGTGTCGTTGCACAGATCGAAGACAAATGGGGCCGGATCGACGCCCTCATCAATGGGGCTGGCCCCTACCATCGCATCAACCTGCTCGAAGAAACCGTCGCAGGCTGGAACGAGATGTTCGACGGTAATCTGCATCCTATTTTTTATCTGGCACAGGCGGTGGCGCCGGGCATGAAAGCCCGAAAAGCCGGTCGCATCATCAGTTTCAGCATGGCCAATGCCGACCAGATGATTTCTCAACCGGATGTCACAGCCCACTACATTGCCAAAGCCGGTGTGCTTATCTTGACACGCACCTTGGCCAAACTTCTGGCCCCCTACGGCATCACCGTGAATGCGATCTCGCCGGGCTTCATTGATTCAGGTAGCGCACCGCCAGGCGAACTGGCCTCCATGACCAAACGTATTCCCGCCGGCTACATCGGGACAGTTGACGATACAGTCGGTGCAGTCCGTTATCTCCTCAGTGACGAAGCCCGCTACGTGAATGGAGCGAATATTCAGATTAGCGGAGGATGGGGGATATAGGAGGTCTGAGAGGACTGGGTTGGTTTCAGTGCTCGCTGCCCGCGCGCCAAGATTGTGATCACATTGCGAAATTAGTGGCGGCGCTCGGCCAACACGCGCAGTGTGAAACCAACCCAGCCCTCTCAGAATGGGAAGGGGGAGAAGAAAGAAAGGGCGGTGCTCGGTGCATGCGCGCAGGTGAGGCCAGCACTCTCGCCTCGCAAAGGAAAGGAAGGGGGAGCCGATGCGATCAGACCAAGAACGGGAGAGCCATCGTCGATTCATTCAGGCACTCCAGCACGAACATCTGACTTGCACCAAACCTGGCTGTGGTGGAGCGATGGACATCACGGATCATACCCCGCACAGCGCCCGCATCAAAACCTACGAAGCCGAATGCGAACGGTGCCACACGATCGAGACGATCACCGGCAAGGAGGAACACCAGCCCTCCTGGGACGTGGCCTCCATTACAATGATGGCCGAGGTGCACCTCCTCCACGAACAACCGACGTGCCCCTTCGACGATACCCCCATCACGTTCGTCTCTCTGCCCAATCCGCGGAGGAAAGCTCGGTACCGCCTCCAGTGCTACTACTGCGGCCGGCACACTGAAATGAACTGGCCTCCGCCGGAAGCCAAACGCTGATCAAAACACCTCGGTGTTCACCGTGCGACCTCACCCAACACTTTCTCACTCACCGGCCCCCAAAATGGAGCGCCGGCAGGTGCAAGATTGATGAGCTTTCGGTTCACAAACTCACCGAACCCGAGTTCCGATAATTCTCGGCCAAATCCTGAATTCTTGACACCGCCGAACGGCAACTCCGGCGCAGTCCATGCAGGTTGATTGACAAAGACCATGCCGCTGTCGATTCTCTCGGCAACCCGCTGACCATCCTCCGTATCACTCGTAAAGACAGAGGCTCCGAGTCCGAAAGGTGTCGCGTTGGCAAGCGCAATAGCTTCGTCCTCACTCTCCACGACATAATAGGAGGCGACCGGCCCAAATAACTCCTGCGAGTAGATAGGGTTGTGTTGGTCAATATCCGTGAGAATCGTGGGTTCGATATAGAAGCCAGGCCGATCTATTCGCCCACCGCCGAGTACCACGCGAGCCCCGCCTGTTTTTGCGGTATCGATCTGTTTCAGCAAGATATTCATCGCTTTTTCAGACGATAGCGGACCGAGTGTGGTAGACGGATCGTCGGGATTGCCGGGCTTGAGGGCCGCCATTCTCTTGACAAACCCGTCGAGGAAGTCCCTGCCGCGTTCTTTTCCGATAACGATAATCCGCTTCGACGAGACGCAACTCTGACCCGTATTGAACATTCGCCCAAAGAGAGCCGCCTCCATACTGGCCTCCAGCGGCGCATTTTCGAGGACGATAAACGGATCGCTGCCTCCAAGTTCCATCACCGACTTCTTGAGATGACGCCCGGCGCGCTCCGCGACCGCGGAGCCTGCACGCTCGCTTCCGGTCACGGTAACCCCACGCACTCTGGAATCTTCAATCAGACGCTCGACTTGGCCGATACTGGCAAAGATATTCGTATACGCACCGGGCGGCGCCCCGGCCGATTCGAAGAGCCGTGCGAAGGCAAGCGCGCACTGCGGGACATTTTCTGCATGTTTGAGGATCACCACATTGCCGGCCATCAATTGAGGTCCTACGACCCGCGCGATCTGATAGTAGGGGAAATTCCACGGCTCGATGGCAAGAATAATTCCGAGCGGCTGCGTTTGAAGCGTTGCGCCAGGACATTCAGGCAGTGCCTTCGGCTTCAGAAACGCGCCCGCGTGCCCGGCGTAGTAGTCAAGTATATCTGCGGACAACGACACTTCCGCACGCGACGTGCCGATCAGCTTCCCTACTTCAAGGGTAACGTATCGCGCATATTCCTCCGCATGCTCACGGAGCTTCGCCGCCGCCCCCGAAACGATTCTCGCCCGTTCGGCAACCGAGCGATAACGCCAATCGTGTTCATAGCACGCGTGTGCCGTGGCAATCGCGTGTTCCAGATCAGTATCGAGTATGTCGTGGTAAGTCTCTATAATCACCCCGGTCGCTGGGTTGATAGTCTGATAGGGCATAATCATCATCTCCTATGAACAATGTGTCGTCCCGCGCGCTTCGGCGGTGACAACATGTCCGTGAGTGGCCACCTCTCAATCCATGCGCGCATCCATGTGCGGCCTCAATGCCGGAGATTGCCAGCTGTTCTCAAAACACTCCCGCTCAGAGACCGTGCCAGTAAGGACACGCGCGCAAGAGGCTGAATGTGTCCCAAGAAAGATGGCATCGCCCTGTGGCCACCATCTTTCTTGGGCACGATGCTCTGCACATGGGCACGCCGGCTATGCTGAGCCTTAACGATCCGCTATGCCTGGAGCCAGAACCAAATTGACCGGAAGTTTTTCCGCTAAGGTATAGCGACTCGCCTTATTTTCCTTCACCCACCGCTTCTCAGCCACCGATTCAAAAGGTGGGGCGAGTTCGCCTTGGAGAGACCACAGGTCGAACGGGGTTTCATCGATGGAAATCTCCCAGTCATAGCCCTTGTCCTTGACAAAGGGGGCGATAGCCTCATCGAGCGTCCGCATCCACCATTCCCTGAGAACGGGACCCGGTATCGTCCTGGCAATCTGATCAACCTTGAAGCGGATAAATTTGTGATGCGGTTCGCCGCCGACAAAACACGACCCCTTTGCCATTTCTTCAAACACGCAGACGACATAAAATCGCGGGATCGGAACGCCCGCATACACGTCCGTGATTCGTTTGGCCAGGGCCTTCTTATCATCTGCTGTAAATGCTTCGGCTGGGTGATAAATCTTCCACAATGGCATGGTCATGTCCTCCTCTTAGGTTGATCGCGTGGGCTGAGGATTTTCCACACAACTCCTCACCACTCTTGTCTTTCCTATCGGCAATATTCGTCGTAGTGTGCGGCCTAGTCATCCATCTTCACATCCTCCTTTCCGCCGAACCCCCCGAACATCTAGCGGTCGTGTCGCGAACCTGTTGCCATCTGTTTCCAACGTAGCCCGTGTTCGGCAGCTGAGTTGGTCATCGCACTCTCCCCAGTATTGCTTCACAAATGGAATCGTCGCTTCATGATGGAGGCGATAAGCAACTCGCATTCCAACAGCGCATTCACCCGATCTCGCTGTCGATGTCATTGAAACCAAAGAATAATGTGCGCTGTCGTTCAGGAATTTCTCCGGCACAGTGAAGAAAGGCTGAGAACGAGCTGCTGAATTTACAGCACGATGCCGAAAGTTCAGCCTCGCGTATTTGCTCACAAAGGCCGGAGATGATCCCAGGGGGAAAGGGGCAAACGACATGGGAAGGCAGCCGTTCTCGATCCATTTCCTCTGCAAACGAAATTCCGAGTCAAAGGTTACTCATTGCCCTGGGAAGTCGGTGAATTTTGATGAGGATTGGGGGTATGATGTGCTGCGTTATTCTTGTGGATACCAAGACTCAACACCGCTCTATGAAAGCGGCATGCGCCCGCTTCAGTGGGCCTTAGTTGAAGCGGTACGTACCTCGTCGGGAGAGGGCCTATGCAAACCAACCGTTACCATGCAGCTGATCAGTGCCCAGGCGCCTTCGACGACCTCTTTTATGCCGTAAGTGACGCCATGCAGAGTCTGGCCTGGGTTGCGACAGCCGATGGAACCATCGAGTATCTGAACCGGCGGTGGGTCGAGTACACGGGTGTCTCCTCGGAACACGTTCACGGTTGGATCTGGACACTCGCCGACATCATTCATCCGAACGATCTCCCGAGTCTGATTCACACATGGTCCGCGACGCTGACATCTCGACAACCGGGCGAGGCTGAAGCCAGGATACGCCGTTTCGACGGTCACTATCGCTGGTTTCATTTCCGTGCGGTGCCTCTGTTCGACAAGCAGGGCGCCGTTGCCCGCTGGTATGGAACCCATGCCGATATTGAGGACCGCAAGCAGGCCGAAACCTTGCTGGGCGGAGAAAATCGCATTCTCGAAATGCTTGCCACCGGATGTCCGCTCTCGGACATTCTTGATGCCTTGTGCCGGCTCATCGAAAACATTGCGAGCGGATCTCTCTGTAGTATTTTGTTGGTTGATCCAATTCACAATCGCATGAAGCATGGGGCCGGCCCCAGTCTTCCCCATACCTATAGTGAATCCCTCCATGACAGACCCCTGAATCTCGATGCGGGTCCCTGCGGGATGGCCGCATGTCTGAAAAAACAAGTGATTGCAGCCGACGTTGCATCGGATACACGCTGGGACAAATCAGGATGGCGTGAGTTGGCCATGGCACATGAGTTACGGGCTTGTTGGTCCACTCCAATCTTGTCATCCAATGATACTGTGTTGGGCACTTTCGCGATCTACTCGCGCGAACCCGGCCGCCCGACCACGCAACATCAACACCTCATTGGGCAGATCACCCACCTTGCGACCGTTGCCATTGAGCAGAAGCATGCGGAGGGCAAGCTCCGCCAAGACGAACGAGAACTCAGACAGATCACCGATGCCATCGCTCAACTCATCTCAGTCCTCGGACCCGATGGAAACCTGCTGTATGTGAATCGCTTAGTGCTCGATTATAGCGGCCTCAGCGTAGAAGACATCATGGCGGATGACTTTCGCGTCCGACTGTTTCACCCCGATGATCTCGAACGAGTGAAGACTGAGCGTGAGCATGGACTCGAACACAGAGCCCCGTTTGAACTCGAAGTACGCATTCGCCGCAAGGACGGGCAGTATCGCTGGTTTCTCATCCGCTATAACCCGTTGCGTGACGAAGAAGGGAGGACTATTCGCTGGTACGGCACGGGAACCGACATTGACGATCGCAAGAGAGCGGAAGAGAGGACTCACAAAGAGAACTTGGCATTGCGTGAAGAAATCAATAGCACTTCGATGTTCGAAGAAATCGTCGGGGCCTCGAAGGCGATTCGCAACGTGTTGACGCAAGTCGCCAAAGTGGCGCCGTCGGATTCCACGGTGCTGGTGCTCGGTGAGACCGGGACAGGCAAGGAGCTGATTGCACGGGCCATCCATACTCGCTCGACCCGGTCGTCTCGGGCGTTTATTCGTGTCAATTGTGCGGCCATCCCGGCATCGCTCATTGGTTCTGAACTGTTCGGGCACGAGAAAGGCGCGTTCACTGGCGCGCTTCAACGGCGTCTCGGTCGATTTGAGCTGGCCGATGGCGGCACGATCTTCCTCGACGAAATCGGAGACTTGCCTGCCGAAACCCAGATTGCGCTGCTGCGAGTGCTTCAAGAACGGGAAATTGAACGGGTCGGCGGCAGCAAACCGATTGCTGTGGATGTGCGTATACTGGCAGCAACGAACCGCAACCTGAAGGCGGCCATGGCGGCAGGGGCCTTCCGCGAAGACCTGTTCTATCGACTCAATGTATTCCCGATACAAATCCCCCCGTTGCGCGAGCGAATCGACGATGTCCCGCTACTCGCTACCTACCTGATTGAGCGTTATTCAAAGAAGGCTGGGAAACAGATCAGAAACATCCAGAAAGAAACCCTGGCACTCTTTCAGGCCTACGATTGGCCCGGCAACATTCGCGAGCTGCAGAATGTCATCGAGCGCGCCGTCGTGTTATGCGACAGTGAAACCTTTTCTGTCGACGAGACGTGGTTGAAACCGGAAGAGCAGCGGCTGTCGAAGTCGGTGGTTCCCTTGAGCACCACGCTGGCTGAACATGAAAGGGAAATCATTGAAGCCGCGTTAGCGGATTGTGGCGGTCAAACCGGTGGTCCTGCCGGTGCTGCAGTCAAGCTTGGACTGCCGAGGCAGACGTTGGACTCAAGAATCAAATCCCTGGGCATTGACAGGCATCGATTCAAGACCCCGCCGGCCGATCGACCTACCACACGTGGCTGAACATTCATCGAGCGCGACACTCCCATCACGTTCATCTCTCTGCCCAATCCCCGGCGCAAAGCCCGGTATCGCCTCCAGCGCTGCTACTGCGGCCGGCACACCGAAATGCACTGCCTCCGCCGGAAGCGAAACGGTGAGCGTACGGACCTATCACCGCTTCTTCACGAGATCCTACGTTAGACAGACAGCGCTTTCTTGATGAACTCGCCGAGGCGGCGGAAGTAGGCCGGGCCGCCCACCTCGTAGATATTGTTATGATCGGCTCCTGGGATCACGTACCAGTCTTTCGGCGGCTTTGCAGTCTCAAAAACCTGGCGCCCCAGCTCGATGGGGATAATATCGTCCCGGTCGCCGTGAATGATCAATTTCGGCAAAGACAGCTGCGGCAGGCGATCGATCAATCGATACTCTGCCCCCAGCAGCCAATGGACCGGCAACCCCCGATAGTGAAATTTGGCCACTGCTTCGATCGACGGGAATGACGATTCCAGGATGAGTGCCGAGGCTGCTCGTTGCGTCGCGAGTTCTGCGGCGACGGCAGCCCCGAGCGACCGGCCGAACAGTACGATCCGTTCCGGGCGAATCTTCCTGATTCGCGTCAGATAGTCATAGGCGCCGCCGGCGTCCTGGTAGAGGCCGTCCTCGTTGGGATCGTATTTCTGGCTTTTGCCGTAGCTGCGATAATCGAACAGAAAGACCGAGAGCCCCATCTGATAGAGATATTTCAGATTCTCCAAGCGGCTGATGATATTACCCGCGTTGCCGTGGCACCAGAGCATCACCGGGCGATCCGCCTGCGTTTCGACATACCACCCGAACAGCCGCACCCCATCGGTGGACTGGAACCACACCTCCTCGAGCGGCAACCCGCTGAGCCTGGCCCAGTCGCGGTCTTGCCAGGGCTCAGGATGATAGACGAAGAACTGATCGAGCAGGCTCATGATGCTTTACCGAACGTGCCAGGAGATCGGGATCGTCTTGAAACAGTATGACAGGAGAGGCGGGTGTTTGCGATTGGTTGAGGCTAATGATTCAGTTTCTGATCGATCTTGTCGCCGGCTTTCTTGAACCCTTCAGCGGTCTTGTTTGCGGCCTTCTTCAGCTTCTGTTCGATCTTTTCTCCGACTTTCTTCTCTTTCAACTTGGTGCCGGCCTTGGTGAACCCCTGCTCGATTTTATTGCCGACTTTTTTGGCGGTGTTTCCGATCCGTTCCAGCACCCCAGGACTCTTGGCCGGTTCGTCCTCGGCCATAGCCATTGGAACTGAGACCATCCAGATGGGCAAGATCAACCAAACAGCCAATCTGACACGCATATGCCACCTTCACAATAATACTGGGTAAGCTTACCACAATCCGGTCCGTCTAGCCCGGCGGCGCACAAGTCAGCCGCGGTCGCCACCACCTGCTTGGCATGAAACACATCGGGCCCCGGCATGCACTTAGTACACACCAGGGCCCGATCTCGGATTCAACCATCCGTTACTTGTTTCCGACCGCCGTACCTTGGACCTTAAAAATGAATCCGTCTAGCACGAAAGCCCAAAACCACTGCTCTGAAATCGTTACGTCGGTCAGCCTCGTTCCTCCGGCCTTTCGCGCAGCCTCATTCATGGCATTTTCAAATCGTGTATTCTGATTGATCGGAACAAACCCGAAGAGCATGATCCCGGTGCTGGTGGCTTCAGTTGGTCCAAGGGATTTCTCGTTCGGTCCGATCGGCGCCGAGGGGAACCGCAAATTCGTTGATTGACAGGCCACGGTTGACAGCAAGAGAAACGATCCAAGAAGTATGCTGACGATCCGCATCATATATGCCTCCTAGACAATGAGAGAGATTACTTATTTCCGACGGCAGTTCCCTGGACCTTAAAGACATACCCATTTAGCACGTACGCCCAAAACCATCGTTCAGAAATCGTGACGTCCGTCAATCGAGTGGCGCCCGCCTTTTGTACGGCTTGGTTGTAGGCTTTCTCAAATCGTTCGTTTTGATTGACTGGAATAAATCCGAGCACCAACATCCCCACGCCCTGGCCCTCGGTCGGACCCAACGATTTTTCATTGGCTCCGATCGGCGCGGTTGGAATTTTCACCTGCGTCGAATGGCACGCAGCTGTCGCCATGAGCAGCACAACACCAAGCAATACACCCATTATTCTCATGCTGACCTCCTTGAAAGTGAGAGAAGCGCGGAACTGCATGTTCTTCATCGGCAGATTCCTGCTTAGCGGGGCTGAAGCGTATCACTCACACAAGAAGTGAGCAAGACATATTATTTCATCCCTGTACACACCCTGATACGCAAGCCGTTTTATCGATGAACCGTAGCAGCCATTTGCCCGGCGGTGGAATTCACGGGAACCCCGTTGCGATAGATTCGCAGCAGCGTAAGGTCCTCGTCCTTTTGTTCTTCCACCGGGACCATGGCCAGATCCGTTTCGAGCGTCTGTTGCGGCTGGGCTTGCACTCGGCGGAGAATCCGGAAAAACTTCCACACCAATAATGGCCAGCGCACGCTGAGCGAAGCAATTTCCCATACCCTGCGCGGATAAAAGATGACGGGGCTTTCACGTGGCAACGTAGGCCGACGCATGGTCCGTACTTTGCGTCTGAACATGCCCGCTTCGAGCGGATGAATGCCTTCCAGAGCGATGCTACCGCCCAAGCACAACAACAGGAACATGACCTTGTAAATATCTTGATCCTTCACCGCCGCCCGGCGCAGCACTCGCTCCACATGCTCGTCCGTGTAGTACTGCTTCCAGGCGTTCCGGTACACCCGTTGCCATTCCTCTTTAGACATGAGGGGATGGTCCATCGTGACATGTTCCAAGTCGTACTTGTTCATGTCCGGTTCGCTCCAGGCGTCACGCTCGACATGCGTTCGATGATCTTCCGACCCCGGCAGCGGCGTGAGACAGAAGAATTCGAGACCGTCCAACGGCAACTCGTTCTTGATGATCTCGATGTCGCGCGCGATGGAGTCCGGCGTGTCGGTGGGAAATCCCAAAATGTACCCGGCCACAGTCGTACAGCCATGGTCCTTCCACACTTGCAGCATGGTCCTGTATTGCCAGATCTTGTTTTGCCGCTTTTTCGCCCCGGCCAGTGAGTCGGGGTTGAGACTTTCGAGGCCGATAAAAATGTTGTTGCAGCCGGCCCTGGCGCACTTCTCGACGAACCGCGGAATCTTATACGCCCCGACATCAACCTGGGCAGTGAACGAGATCACCAAGCCTTCCTGCTCCCGCAATTCAATACATCGGTCGAGAATCGCTTCCCAGTTGCGATTCCTGGCAAAATCGTCGTCCGTGATGAAAAATCTTCCAACTCCCTGTTGCAGATTGGCTCGGATGATCCGCTCGATATCATCCGCCGAGCGGTAGCGTGACGTTCGCCCCTGCACGTTGATAATGGTGCAGAAACTGCACTGGAACGGACACCCTCGTCCCGCATCGAAGCTGGAGAGCCGTCGAAACGTGTTCTGCACGACCTGGACGGGCAAGAACGGGGCGGGAGTCCCCTCCATGCTCCGGCCCTCGTTCAAGAAATTGTAAATAGGCTTGAGTGTCCCTATGTGGGCATCCCGCAAGACCTCGTCGAAATGACCTTCCGCCTCCCCGGCAAACAGGCTGATGCCTTTCTCGCCGGCGGCCTGAATGTCCTGCGGGAGCTTGGGCAGCATTGCGAGACATCCGCTGACATGAAATCCCCCGATGACGACGGGGATATCTGCCTTGAGAAAGTCATCCGCCAAATCGACGGCCCGTGGAAATTGATTGGTCTGTACGCCGACAAAACCGACCATACCGGACGCGTACCGCTTCATTTTACGAATAATCGAGGCGACGGGAATCACCGTATTGGTTTCGTCGTAGAGATCGATGGTAATGGGAACGTCATCGCCCAATACCTTGCGCTCTGCGCAATCGAGGGCGAGGCCGTTCAAAACCGCCAGCGTATTCGAGGGAATGGCGGAACGGATCCACTGGATGACGTACCCGTCATCGTCGTAATGCGACGGCTTGATAAGAACCAGGAGAAAGCCCTTCGGTGATCCCATAAGAGATGAGTAGGAGCAAGGTGCCGGAGTCAGGTAAGAGAAAGCTAGGCCGATTGCGCCGGCATGTCAAGAAAAACGGATCGCCTGCTGACGGCATATAACTTTATACGAGTATCGCCGGAGTCTAACGCTCATCCGCACGGGCAAGGCTCTCACGCTGGCCATGATGGTATGGCTCAGGTATACTGCGCCATCATATCAATCCTTATCCGAAGGGCATCCGATCCAATGGCCGACATGCTTTCCGAGGCGACCGACAACAGGACTATCTGCGACGTGCTTGTCGTCGGTGGCGGCCCGGCCGGCTCCGTGATCTCCTCCCTGCTGGCGGAAAAGGGATGGACCGTCCATGTGCTGGAAAAAGACCGCCATCCCCGTTTTCATATCGGCGAATCGCTGCTTCCCCACTCACTGCCGATCTTGAAACAGTTGGGCGTCTTGGCGGACGTCGAGAAGATCGGTCTCACCAAGTACGGGGCGCAAGTGGTGTCGCCGTATCACAACCGTGCCCGCACCTTATATTTTTCGAAAGCGTTGGACGGCTCGCAACCGTTCGCCTATGAAGTGAAGCGGGCCGAGTTCGACAAGATCCTGTTTGACAATGCAGTCGGCAAGGGCGCGCACATGCACGAAGGCGTCCGGGCCAAGCGAGTCGAATTCCGCCGGAACTCCACACATCTGGTGCACGCCGAAGACAAGACCGGACAGGTGCTCACCTACGAAACCAGGTTCGTCGTCGATGCCAGCGGGCGAGACACCTTTCTCTCCGGTCAATTCGGCGGCAAGCACCGCAACCCTCATCACAACAGCGCGGCGATCTTTGGACACTTCGAAGGAGTGAAGCGGCTGCCTGGTCGGGACGAAGGTAATATCAGCATCGTGTGGTTCGACCACGGCTGGTGGTGGATCATCCCGTTCAAAGACGGCACGACTAGCGTCGGGGCCGTCTGCTGGCCGTCCTACATCGGAACCAGAAAAGTGCCGTTGGAGCAATTCCTCTGGGAGACGATCTCCCTCTGTCCCCCGGTGGCAGACCGCATGACCAACGCCAAATTGCTGGGCCACGCCTACGCGGCCGCCAACTATTCCTATCGCAGAACGACCATGAGCGGAGACGGGTACATCATGGTGGGCGACGCCTTCGCCTTCATCGACCCCGTGTTCTCCAGCGGCGTGCACCTGGCGCTCAACAGCGCCACGCTGGGAGCCGAGGTCGTCGATGCCCATTTGCGGGCCTCACCGGACTTTGGACCCCGTTTGAAGGAATTTGAACGGACCGTCCGCTTGGGCGTGAAGACCTACTCCTGGTTTATCTATCACTTCACCCAGCCGGCCTTCCGCAGCCTATTCATGTCGGAAGGCTCCATGTTCAAAATGGAAGAAGCGGTCCTCTCCATTCTAGCCGGCGATGCCTTCGGAAAGTCTCCGACCAGGCTGCCCATCTTTTTGTTCAAAATCGCATATTATCTCGTCTACTTGTTCAACTTCAGAGAGAATTGGGCGGCATTCCAGCGGCGTGTCCGCGGCGTGCCGGAAACCGTGACCACAGTAAACGATTATGCCGTGCCTCATTAGCCGTGACGGGGCCGGAACGGCGCGACTGTGAAATCGACAACAGCTCCACAATCGATCAGAGCGGACCGGCGGAATGCAGACGCGGCCACCCGGCTGGACACACAGTATTTCCATTCTGCTGAGCTCCCGTTTGCGCTGGCCAAATCCGGAACGCACCCCATGGCCGTCATGTCATTCGGCCATACGATCCCGGTTACAGTACCTTGTCCTACGATCCGGCTCGATCTGCCTCAGATCGACGGGCCCCCGTTGGTGGAGGTCTGGACCGCCGACAAGCCGGTGGCGATGCGCGAGTCAGCCGGCTGCTCCATGGCGATGACGGATGATGTGGTTATCGGTTCGATCCGCCTCGATGAACGGTCCGGCGTCTTGCTCGATGCGACCACCTATGCGGGCTATCGCAACCTGCTGCAACAGCTTCGCCTGTTGGGATACCCACACCTGTGGCGAATCTGGAATTATTTTCCTCGCATCAATGACGATCAGGACGGCCTGGAGCGCTACCGGCGGTTTTGCGTGGGGCGCCACCAAGCCCTGACAGAGTCGATGACAGATTACCCCACCGCTCTTCCGGCTGCCACCGCCGTGGGCACGAGATCAGGCCCGCTTCAGATCGTCTTTCTTGCCGGCGCGCACCCGGCGACGCATCTGGGTAATCCACGCCAGTTGAATGCCTACGAATATCCTTCCGACTATGGCCCCCGGAGCCCGTCATTTGCCCGAGCGACAGTGACTCGATCAGCACATGACACACGACTGTACATCGCCGGCACAGCCAGCATCGTGGGCCACCTAAGCCAGCATGCCGGTCTTCCAATGGAGCAAACGAGGGAAACGGTTCGGAATCTCCGTGCCGTTTTCAATCAAGCGAAGCATGTCACGGGTGCCGATCTCACGGAAGCGCAACGCCAGGCCATGTATAAGGTCTATATACGCAAGCCGGATTCGCTGCCGGACATTCGCCGCGCGCTCCACGACTCGCCGCTGTCCACCCACCATCTGGTATTTCTCGAAGGTGATCTGTGCCGCCGGGAACTACTGATGGAGATCGAAGGCCTGATTAGCTCGGAGTCATTCCCATCGTGAATCCCGGCGTGTCTCGCAGAAACGGAAACCGCCGTCTCACCCAAGACAGTACCTCCTTACCGCGATTCTATTTTTCAATCGACTGCGATTGGGTGCCAGGTTCCCAAGTAGGGCTGGAACGATTATTGGCTGTGTGCGCCCGTTATGGCATTACCGGAACCATTTTTTTCACCGGACGCTTTGCCGAAATGTACCCAGACTTGGTGCATGAATGTCACCGACGTGGGCATGAGCTCGGCACGCACGGGTGGGAGCATGGGGGGCTGGAGGACGACGAAGACTTCCGTGTCGCCGGCTACGAGCAACAGCGGGAATGGATCAGCCGGGCAACTGATGCGGTGGAGCAGGCATCGGGCATTCGCCCGGTCATTTTTCGGGCGCCCAATCTCCGCATTGGTGAGATCACGCTTCGCGCCTTGGAAGACGAAGGCTATCGATACGACTCGTCCATCCCGGCCAGACGCTTCGACATGGGGTTCGGGCGTGTGCACTATACGCAATATTTTTGGGCCCCTCTGGAACCGTACAACCCCTCCTGGCACGGACTGCATCGTCCCGGGAAGAGCACCATTCTTGAAATTCCCCCGTCGGCCTGCCTCTTCCCGATCAATCTGGCCAGTTTGCGCGTGCTGGGCTTGCCCACCGTGAGGCGCATGATCGAATGGGTCGGCCGGCGATCCCAACACCTCGTGTTTTACTGTCATCCCTCTGAGTTCCTCTATGCCAGAGACCAAGTCTTTCCTCAGTCGATGTCCAAATGGAATCAGTGGGGCATGAGTCCGGCCAATCTCTCGCTCGTCGAGTCGCTGATCGACGCGGTATTCGCATTGGGCTACGAGCCTGTCTCACTGGTGAACGCCGGACAGTGTCGAATTGAGGTCGCCCAATCGTCAACCGCATCGAGAGTCGTCAGCTTGCGGTCTGATCCAATATAAGCAAAAGGAGAGGATATGATGAAGCGGATACAATCGGTCCTTTTATTCATCTGTGTTGTGTCGATTGCCGTGACAGGCTGCAGAGGTGGCGGGGAGATTTATAACGTGAAGGATGCGCCGGTTATAACAGCATCCGGCAAAACGCCGAGCCTGGAGGAGATGCAAAAGGCGATCCTCACCGCCGGCGCCGGGCTCAATTGGAGCATGGCCGTCGTCAAACCTGGCCATATTGTTGGCACGCTGAACGTTCGCAGCCATCAGGCCGTCGTCGATATCGTGTACAATTCCAAAACCTATAGCATCACGTACAAGGACAGCACCAACTTGAAATACGACCCCGAGAAAAAAACCATCCACGAAAACTACCGGAGCTGGATTCAAAATTTAGACAACAACATCAGGAACCGGATGACAGTGGCGGGCAATTGACCTCCTAAGCCCACGCCGGCTTATGCAGTTGGGGTTGGCGCGCCTCTTCGGCGATCACTCGGCCGCAACCCATTTATTTCGACGTGACGCGATTCGCCGTTCCGTGAAGCCTCAGAGGGGCTATCCCACGGCTGACGAGTTTCCACACCACCATTTTGACGATCCTCGCAATGTCCAGTATGGGACGAAAATGGCTTGGTCGCGGCCCAGGGCGGCGGGTGACACTGACGGGCACGCTGCGGATCTCACACCCACACCGAGTCCCTTCGATAAGGATCTCGCTCTCATAGACAAAGCTGCGCTCAGGACCGTGCGGAACCTTGACCGTCCGCAACAGGTGGGCGGGATATAGGCGAAACCCAGACTGGCTGTCTTCAATCGATCTCCCGGCCGCCCAGCCGATCCAAAAGTCGGCAATGCGGTTGGCGGCGTAGCGCCAGAACGAGGCTCGGCGCTGATCGGTCCGGCGTGCGCCAATCAGCAGCGTGTTCGGACAGTCTTGTGCCTGTTCGAGAAACACAGGAATTTCCTCCGGCGCATGTTGACCATCCGCATCCAACGTGATGACGCCGGCAGCCTTATGGACAAGCGCATAGTCGAACCCGCGCATCAAGCTGCCGGCTTTGCCGCAATTCTGCTCATTGCGTAAGACTGTGACATCCAAACCGGCCAACACTCGATCGGTTCCGTCGGATGAGGCATCATCGACGACGATGACGTTCGGACATTGCCGTCTTGCGCGCATCGCCACATCACGAACGGTCGCCGCCTCGTTATAGGCCGGAATGACCACCCAATACGAATTCATCACTCGATCCTCGTGAAGCATATCTCGCAACCTGCTGCTCATCTGGCGGCCTTTTTCACCATCCTGCTACGCCATGCCTCCGTTGATGCCGATGACTTGCCCGGTGATATAGCCGGCCTGCTCGGACGCCAGAAATGACACCAGTGCCGCGACTTCTTCCGGTGTGCCGACTCGTTTCATGGGAACGATTGCCTCGATCTGTTCCGGTTTGAACGAGGCTCTGGTCGACGGCGATTCGATCAAGCCTGGCGCGACCACATTGACGGTGATGCCTCGCGACGCCAATTCGATCGCCAGCGATTTGCTCGCTCCGTGGAGACCGGCCTTGGCGGCAGCATAGTTGGTTTGGCCGCGGTTGCCGATGACACCGGCCACGGATGAGATGGAAATAATCCGTCCCCACCGTGTCCCGATCATCGGCAGCAACAGCGGCTGCGTCACATTGAAAAACCCGTGAAGCGACACATCGATGACCTTCGTCCATTGCTCCCCGGTCATACCGGCCATCGTCGCGTCGTCATGCAGCCCCGCATTGTTGACGACGAGTTGGATCGGCCCGTCTCTCAGCAGCGATTCCAGCATCCGGCGCGTGGCGGCCTCATCCGTGATGTCGAACACCACACTCGCTGCGGCCCCGCCATGAACCTTGATTTTTTCCGCCACCTGCTCAGCCGATTCGCCGTGCCGATGCCCATGCACCACGACGGCATAGCCGTCTGCCGCCAGCCGCTCGGCGATCGCCGCGCCGATGGGGCCGCTCCCTCCTGTCACCAGTGCTCGTCTCTTCGTCATCCCGGCGCCTGTGTCAGAAAAATCGATGCCCGCCCTGTCAGCACTTCTCGGCCGTGGCAGGACACGGCGAATCGATACATGAAGCTCCGGTTGTCCGCGAACAACCTGGTCGCATCGATCGTGAGCGCTCCCGGACAGTCATCAAGCCGGTCGGTTCCGAACGTCACATCGCGCAAGCCTCCGACATAGCCGATCGATCCGCCTGCCGGCGACTGTCCATCGAGCAACCCGACATGGACTCCCATCGCCTGTGCGGCATATTCCAACCCCGCAACCACGTCAAGTTTCGCGCCCCGCCGTAACGGATTCGCCGGATCGCGATGCGACTCAGTGCCGCAACGGATGGTGGAGGCATCCCATGACTCGACGCGATCGAGCAGACGCATAGCCCCCGCATGGGGAAGCAAGGAAGCCAGTTCATCTTTGGTCAAAGCCGGCATGGCCCCACCTCCACCATGAGTTGCTGACTCTCCAGCAAGCCGAGCCTGACGATCTGCTGCCCTCCCGCCGCGATGGCGTTCAGAAGCGGCAACGATCGGGCCGCAGGATTGTCAATTCGAACTGCTTCCAAGACCGGATGTTCGAGACCACTTGGTTCATCCGCGCAGTCTTCGAGACGTATCCGCATCACCATGGACGATGCATCGGTAGACGGAGCTAGGACCAACGCCACGGCAAATCCTGTCGTAATCCGCCTGGCTTGGCTGAGCGGAGTCGGCACGGCTAGATCGTAGGCAACCAGCAGAACCGGACATTGCTCCACACACACCACCGTGATGGCCTCCAACAAGCCTGCCGCGAATGAATCGTCGTAGCAGGACAAGGCCGTCGACGACTGTTGACCGGCCGTGGCGATTCCCCAATAGCCGGCAGCCGCGTTGTGGACCGATTGATGGAACAACGTGGGGGATACCGCTCGCTCCGGCGCGGCCAGCGCGCGGCAGAGTTTGTCGAACACGCCCATTTCACCGCCGGAGGAGGCAAACACCGTCGGCAGATCTCGTGGATCCAGTCCCGATTGGGCCATGGCTTCTTGTGCGACCTGCACCGCCCATCGGACACAATCGCTGCTGCGCCGCCGCTCGTTTGCTGGAAGCATCATCGCGTCTGGGTCCGGCACCGCGCCGGGTTGAAAGGGGCAAACACCGGCCAGCACTGCGCGTCCGGTGTCCCACCCGATGAGACCGGGCGCTAAGAGCCCCACGCCTCTGATCGCGATTTCCATCACAGTTTTCCCAGCACCAAGCTGCAATTGTTTCCGCCGAACCCGAAAATATTGCTCAGCACACAGGACAAAGAACCGGTCTGGTTCTCACGCAGGATGCGGCATTTCAACGAAGGATCCGCCCGACGGCAATTGAGCGTCCCCGGCATCAATCCGTGCGTCAGACACAGAGCGGAGATGACCGCTTCAGTAATGCCGGCGGCGCCGAGCGTATGGCCGGTCCAGCCTTTGGTCGAACTGCACGCGGGACGCGCGCCGAACAGCCCGTACACGGCCTTGTCCTCGACGGAATCATTGGCCACCGTGGCTGTTCCATGCAAATTCACATACTCGACCTGTTCAGGGCGAAGCCTGGCTCTGGTCAGCGAATCCCTGATAGCCCGCATGGCACCCGCCCCTTCCGGATGGGGGTGAGACATATGATACCCGTCCGTGCTCTCGCCATATCCCAGCAGCGCCACCGTGCCCCGCCCTCCAATCCTGTCGCTCGATTCCAGCAAGGCATAGCCGGCCGCCTCTCCCAAGGACAGTCCATCGCGGTCTTCGTCACAAGGTCTGCAGGGGCCGGTGGACAACAGCTGCAGCGCTGAGAATCCGTACAAAGTAGTGAGGCAGAGGCTGTCGACACCGCCGACGATCGCGGCATCGCACAAGCCGGCCTGCATCAGCCGGGCGGCAGTCGCAAAGACTTTGGCGCTGGACGAACAGGCCGTCGAAATCACCAGAGCCGGGCCTTTCAACCCGAGACAGGTCCGCACGAAATGGCCCAATGAAAACATATTATGGGTATATCGATAGCGGGGCACATACCACCCCGGCAGCGCGTCCGTACGTGGATCGCGTTCCCGGTAGGCATGTTCGGTTTCAAGAATACCGGAGGTGCTGGTCCCCATTACGACGGCAATACGATGCGCCCCGTAGCGCTGCTTGGCCTCGGCCGCCGCCGCCATGAAGCCGTCTTGCTGAAGACCGAGCCACGCCAGCCTGTTGTTGCGGCAATCGAAAGGCCGCAATTCGCGATCGAGCGAGAACTCTTCGAGACCGACAACCCGCCCGATATAGGTCTTCAGCGCCACATCTTCGAAGTCGCAAAGCTTCAGCGCCGATCGACGCTCGCGGAGCGCGTCCAAGACAGGACCGACCCCCCGACCGTTCGCCGTCACCAGCGTATAGGCGGACAGAACCAGCGGAACCATCGGTTGTACGCTAGGCGGCATGCGGGTCTCTCCTCGCCATCAAGGCCGCGAAGGCCAGACAGGCCAGAGACCCGCAGGCCGCAGTCATGCCGATGGCATGGAGCACGGGAATCTTCGAGAACGCCAGCACACCGAACACGAGGATCGTCGTGGTGCCGCAGACGAGCAAGCCGAACGTCGTTCTGGCCCGGTCGTCTTCCGTTCCCTCCGCTCGATTGAAAAACAGAGCGTAATCGAGCCCCAAGCCGATCACCAACAAAAAAGTCGCCACATGAAACAACGAGAGCGGTTCTCCCAAGCCTCTCAACACGGCCGCTACCACGATCAGCGCACACACAATCGGAGCCAGGACGCGCCCGACGAGCACGACGGACCGCAGCCCCACCGCCAGCGTGAGCGCGATGGCCGCCAGCCCCCACCCCAGTAGCTGCAACGTTCGGTCGCGGTAGGCCGTCATCAGCCGGTTCGATTCTTCCTTCAAGTCCACGTACCTCACGGATGGTTCTCCCCACCCTTCGACGGTCGCCGCCAATTGCCGCCGATCGGCGACCCCGCGGAGCGGCGCAACCGCCACCCATCGATCCTGTTGCGAGAACATCAACGACGCCAGTTTCATCTCCATCATCGTTCCCGCGAAGGTGTCGCGATCGACAAGCTGCCGGCTGCGGGCTGCCTCGACGGCCGACAAAAACGGGGTGAAGAGTCCAGGGGCAAACGGCAGCCCCTTTGACGCGGCGTCAAGATTCCGTTCCAGAACCGCTCGCTCAGGCAAGGCTCGCTGCCGCTCTTGTTGCATTCGATGGCTGGGCAGATAGCGGGAGACAATGTCATAGCCGGCGAGCGCCCGACTCTGAGTCAAACTGTCCAGTTGCGGCATGACGGCTTCCGCCTTCACCAAGACATCCTCGACCGTCGGCCCCTCGACAACCAGAAGATCCCGCACGTCCGGCGCGCCCAGTTCCTGCCGCAACCGTTGATCCATCTGCTTCTTGTCATCCGACAACGGGCTGAGACTCCCCACATCCTCTTCCCACAAGGGCGTATCAGACCATATCAGCGCCGATGTCGCAAGAACGAGGATGATCAACGCCAGAACCGATCCCTTTCTCGACCAATCGCCCCGCGCCGGAAAGCCGTGCCTGATTTCTCTCGGCGCAAACCCCTGGTTGACGCACGCGGGCAGCACCCACCTGGTCACGAACGCCCCCGTCAGCAACCCCACGACGGCCAGCAGGCCCAATTGGGCCAGAGCCGTATAGCCGGCCAGCAGCAGAGAAGAAAACCCGATCGCGGTCGTCAGAATACCCAGGCGCATCGTCGGCCAGATGGCCTTCATGACGGCGTAGGCGGAATCGCGCGCCGTCATGTGGCTGAACAGGTGGATGGGATAATCATCGACAACGCCCAACAAGGCGATGCCGAATCCCACCGTGATCCCGTGGACGAAGCCGAACCACCAATGCACGGCGATCATGCCGGCGACAATGCCGCTGGATATCGGGATCAAGCTGAGTAACACGAGCCTGGGCGACCGGTAGCTGACCAGCAGAACTAGCAGCACCAGGGTTGCTGCGACCGTCGACAGCCGCCAGGCTTCAGCCTCAATGGTGCGCTGAATCTCCACGGCAAATACACCGGGGCCGCTCAGGACGAGCCGAGCCGAGGCCCCGTTCGATCCTGCCGCCTCGTGAAACCGCGCCTGAATGGCCTGGTGAATCGATTCTTGCGCATCTGCGTCGAACCCGCTGACGCGCGTTTCGACAACGAGCAGGGCTCTGGTGTGATCGGCCGACATCCACACTCCGCGATATTTTGTCGGCGGATCCCAACCGGACCAAGATTGCACAATACCCAGCACTTCGCCGGTCGGATCGGACGGCACGGACTCTTTGATGAGCGGCGCCAGCGGCGAGCGCAGATCGTCGAGTCGCTGGTCGAGTGCACGGCGGAGCGAGGATTCGGAAAATCTGTCGGCCGTGACGGTTCGGCTGAGCAGATAGCGAGAGCCGGTGACGACCGCTTGTTCTTCCTTCGACCAAGTCTGCGTACCGTTCCCGACAAAGCCGAGACGCCCGTCGGCGCGGAGAGACTCCCCCAGCGTCACGCTGACGGCAGCCAACTCATCAGGCGTCGCGCCTTCCAAGGCCAGGAGGATCAGCCGGCCTGACAGGCCGGTTCGGACCTGCGACAGCAACATCCGCTGCGTCGCCGTCGAGCCTTCGGGCAGCAGATCTCCTAACTCGCTGTGGACGGACAACCTGGCGGACACAAACCACAGGCCACAGACCATCACAGCCAGCCAGAGCGCCGGAACCCACCGGCGTACGCTCATGGCACGGGCCCTCGCAAGAGCGTCAGCACCGACCGATCGCCGTCCGGCAGGCGGATCGTGATGGAGCCGATTCGACCTTCCGATCCTGAGAATTGAATGGAGTCGAGCATCGCCTTACCGGCTGGATCACGGGGACGAAGCTGTAACAACCACTGCCGCCGGTTTCCGCTGAGCGCCGTCTCGTAGTGCCGCAGCAGCGACGCGGCATCGCCGGTCACACCAGCTCGAAACGCCTCGACGAATCCGCGCAAGGCCGGATAATCGTTCAGCGAAATGGTTCGCTTCACCTGCTTCCGCTCGCTCTCGAAGGTGACCAAATCTCCCTCGACCACATAGCGTTCACGAGAAGGTTCCAGCACGTCTTTTTCCAACCGCGACGGAGGTGTGAAGCGCAGCACCCCTCGCGCGACAATCGGTTTCGTCAAGAGGGACGAATACGTCTCTTCTTCGAACAACACCGAGGGCTCGCGCCCTTCTTTGAGCGACGCGGCCACCTGTTCGACCGTCCACTCGTTGCTCGGCGGTTCACTCTGAGAGGGAGAAGGATCGGCGTTGGCACCGGCCGCCTGTGCGGACGAAAGCAGGACGCACCCGGATAAGATGAGGCTAACGGTATTCGTCCCAATAATCATAGAAGTTGAACCAATTCTCCGGCGCGCGGCGGCAATAGTCTGCAAGACGGTCGGCATACCGTTGCACGGCCTGATTTACATCGACAGCCCGCCGGTCATGAGATGATGGCGCCTCCAGGCTGAAGGATTCAAGATGGACCTCATATCGATTCCCGCCCCGGTAGAGTCCGAAAAACAGCAAGACCGGCGCACGGGTCACATGGGCCAAGCGGATTGGTCCGGTCGGAAACCGGGCTTCCCTGCCGAAGAACTTGCATGCGACGGTCTGGTCATTCTGCGTGACGCGATCGCCCATCACTCCGACAATCCCGCCTGCGTCCAGACATTCTTTCACCTGCAACATCGTCTCCACCCCGCCGACTTGAATCACCGTTTCCGCGACAGCGGGGTTCAATTCCTGGATAAGGTTCCGAATCATCGGCGCATTCTGCTCATCCATCAGCACCCGGATATCGAGCTGCCGCCGAAATATCCCCACCGCCCGCACCGCCTCGAAACTGCCAAGATGCGCCCCGAGCAGCACACAGCCTTGTCCTTTGGCCAGTTCCCGGTCGAGGACGTCCAAGCCATGAAACCGGACGTCGAAGAGAGCAAGCTGCGCACGGAGGAAATAGAGGCGGTCCAGTATCGTGGACGCGAAGACGTGATAATGGCGGAATAGCTCCGTCCAGCTGGCCGGACGGCCCAGGACCCGTTCACGGAATCGCGAGACCGAGCGGCGAGCGGCCCCGGAGCTCAGCAAGAAATACGCACAAATGGGATAGAGCATGACTCGCGCTACCGGACGGCCGAGCGACTCCGCCACCCAGATCATGGCGCGGGCACCGATGGGGCTTCCGCGTTCCGGTTGCTGTTGCCACGCGAGACTCACATCCGTTCCGTCGATGCCGCATGGACGGGCGCCAATTCGATCGTGCCTGAAGCCACACGCCTTGTGCCGACCCTGCACGAAAATGCGGCCTCTGTAGCCCCATCCAGATCCACGTGTATCGTCACTACCTCACCGGGCCTCAATGGAGAGGAAAACTTCACCAGAGGCAATCCCGTCACCGACCGGCCCCCCCCCGATGCTTCCCGCACGATGCTCAACACTTCGTCGAGCAACACCACACCCGGCACGACCGGATGGCCGGGGAAATGTCCCGCGAGCGACGGATGATCGTGGGAGATCGAGACCGTTCGTTCATACCCCATGGCCGTCTTCCCCCACCCACTGCCGAGCCAGTTCCTGCACGGCTTCGCGCGGCAACTTCCCGGTGGCGTTCCGCGGCAAACTGGGCACACAGACCAACGGACGAGGCAAGAACACCGGATCAAGGTGCGCCCGCAGTGCGCGTTGGATCTCCTCGCTGGTCTTTCCGGGAGCCACAACAAACGCCATCAGCCTGGTCACGAGACCGGCATCTTCATCCGGCAGGAAAAAGATCCCGTCTTGCACGCCGTCGATCCGCAGCAACGTTTGGTTCAAGTCACCAAGGGACACACGATGACCCGCGACATTTACCTGTTCCGCTTCCCGGCCATACAGGAAGAACGCCCCCCCCGACTCAACCGTCACACGGTCCGGCACCGGAACGGGCTCCGGTAGATACCACGCCCGGACCGTACAAGAGTCCCGATCTTGTACGACACAAACCCCCTCCAACGGCGTCCAGCGATCACCGTCGACCGTGCGACGCTCGGCGACACTGCCCGCCTCGGCAAACCCGAATATCTCATGCACCTCCGATTGGAACACCCGCTCGGCTTCTTGTGCCAAGGTCCTCCCAAGCGGGGCGGTCGCGGAGAGGATCAACCCACCGGCCGGAACATGCATACGTTCGGCAACGCAGGCACGCAAGTGCAGTGGTGTGGTGATCAGCATCCATCGGCCGGCAATATCGGCCAACACGTTTCCGATATCGGCCGGAAACAGCGGTCGACCGGCATACATGGCCACCCCATGCATCAGCGGCAACATCACGGACGCTTCCAGGCCGAACATATGCTGGTGCGGAACAGTCGCCACCACTCCGATACGATCCCCCCCCTTGATGCCCAGCCTTGCTCCGGTCGCCCGGGCCACACCAGTCAAGGCTCCCCACGTTTTCTTATTCGGCACCGGATGGCCGGTGCTGCCGGAGGTGAACGCAATCGCCACCACTTGATTCAGAGGCACCAGCGGAATGCTCTTCGGCCAGGGCGCCGCACCTCCTGTCGAGACAATCGGCACCGCATCGAGTCCCTCGATCCGATCGTCATGATCCGTGAGGACATAGCTGCCGGGGTAATCGCCAGCAAGGCGGCGGAGAGCTTCAGGCGCGCGGCGTTGGGGAAGCAGCGTGAGCTGGCCCCGCAGAATCGCCGCGGCAAATCCCACCAAGAATGCGTAGCGGTTGTCCGCAAGATTGAGCACGGTGGGCCGATCCGGCAACGACTCCGCAAGAGCGGTCACGTCGGCCAGGAATTGGCGGGCGGTGCGTGTCTGCCCTCGTTGCCAGGCCACCGCATCGTCCGAATTGTAGGGACCGATCAATGGGGTATCGTGCATAACCCCGCCACGATCACTTGGTGCGGTGTTTTTCGACGGCGTTGGCCAGCGCCCGCAGGGACGAAAAGATCGTTTTGATCTCCGGATCGCTTGACTTGAGCTGATAGCCGTAGGTTTGTGAAATGGCCAGGGACAGCTCCAACGCATCGATTGAATCAAGCCCCAGTCCCTCGCCGAACAGGGGCGCTTCAGGTTGGATCGAGACCGGATCGATCTTGAGCTTGAGCGTCTGCACGATCAGCTTGGCAAGATCCGGTTCAAGCGTCGGAGATCCTGGACGTGTCATAGTTGATCCCAGTCCTTCACCGCCCGATAATCCCGCAGCAGGCCGCTGAACCATTCTTTCACTGTACAGTTCTGAAAACCGGTTTCCTTCAATGCCGCGACGATCGTTTCAGGCGGCACACACTGTTCCGTCGTTTCCCACCAATAGGCCATCAGTGTCTTCATGTCTTGATTGCCGGTCCCGGCGGCAAACGCAACGCCTAACAGATTCTTAATATAGAACCGCGACAGGTGAAGCACCAGCGCGGATCGCGGGCGAGAGATCTCCAGCAAGAGCACGATCCCACCCGGCTTCAGGACACGGCGATACTCAGCAAAGGCGCCTCTGAGGTCCGGCACGTGCCGGAGCGCGTACCCCATGCTCAGAAAATCGAAGTACCCGTCGGGAAATGGCAGATGCTCTCCCACTCCACGCACCAGGCTGCGGCAAGGTCCCCTCTGCGCTTCACGCAACATACCGATGCTGGGGTCGAGCCCGAAGACTGAGCCGGACGGCCCGGCGAGATCCACCGCGCACTGCGTGACCAACCCGGGCCCGCAGGCGACATCCAGCACCTTCATACCGGGCTTGAGCCCCGCCAGCTGGAGCGCTCTCTTGCGATACCATAGGCCGGACCCGAATCCGGTCGCCTTGTCGATATTGCGATATTGGTATGCGGTTCGGTTGAACAGTTCGTTGAGAAAGCCCTGCCGCTCCCCGACCTCCTCATAGTATTGCCGCAACGGCGGATGAGGAGCGATCGGTCTATCAGCTCCATGTGTGGCCTGTTCTGTGCTTGGTTCCATAGATGCGCGCATGAGCGACGCTCACCCCTCAGCCAGCTACACTTGTAGCAGGACACAGGAACACGGGCAAGGGAAAGTCTTCCTGGCTGATCAGAAGAATGCTTGCAGAGAAACCGCCACATCATTGTCGCGGTCGCGATGGTTGTAATCCACCCGCACCGCCCAATTCTGGGCAAGGGTGACACGCGAGCCGGCATACCAGCGAATGTCGTCCGATGTATCGCCGAACGGATACCGTCGATACGACCACGACAGCATCAGCTTCCAGCGATCGGTCATATCCGTCAACATCCCCACCGTGGCGCCACCGCCGACCCGGTGCCGCTCCTCATAGGCCTTGCTGTAGTTCGCCTCGGCCTCGGCGAACGCAAAATAGACTTCCCGATTGAGCACATGGGATTCCATCGCCGCCCCAACTCCTCCATCAACGACCACGTTGTCGCAGAGTTGACAGCTCCGTCGGCGGACCGTGTCCATCCCCACGTTCACCCTCCACGACGGCGCCCGGAACAGATTATCGATCGGCGAGAGAGACACGATGTTGACCAGTGTCGCCCGTTCGACTCTGACACGGTCTGCCTGATTGTAACGACGCACCGTGACTGCAAATGCTTCAAGTTGCGCATCCGGTGTGTAACCCGGCTCCGGATCGAGGAGATTGTGATAGACGGCGCGGAACGATGCCTCTTCAAACGTGTCGTGGTTGCGCCAGCCGCCTCCCACCGTCAGCCGGGACGTCCGGTGCCCGACATCCGGCTGCCTGGTATAGGGACGGATCTCGACGTCCTCCGAGGGAATCGACAGCTTGCTCCGCTCCGTCAGAACTACCCGGTTGCGCTCTTTATAGACCGTCACCTCCGGATCGTCGTTTTCCCCTTTGTAGCGAAGATAATCCGATGCGACATCGAGGACGAAGGCCTGCCGCTTCACAGGCAGTGCGGCAAAGGCGACATCCACGATCATGTCCGGATTATTCATAATGCGGTTCGACAGCGTTTTTTCTTCATCCGTCAGCAGAAGCCGCTTCCGCTTAATGATCGTACTGCGGGAAGGCCGGTAGACCGGCGTTCCCACCAACCCCGGAGAGTCCACGATGGCTCGGACCGTGTCGGCCGGAATAGTCCAGAGATAGAATCGGTCTCGTAAATGCAGGTCGGGGCTGGCGTACTCTAGGAGGGACAGAATATGATAAGAGCAATTTTCCCTGAAAAAGAAATAGTCGAAGTAAGCGTTGCCCATCTCCCACGCGTGCATCAGAAGCCGGTCGATCTGGGCGGCTGTCAGATTGAGCGGATATTCCCACATATCCCGATTCTCGATGTCGCGGTAGTTTTGGACTTTCAGGTAATAGGGAGGTGTGGAAAAGAATCCCTTGTAGCCGCCGAAAATCCCCAGGTACGCGTATTCGATGCCGGCACCGGGCGGCACGTCTGCGGCATAGTCGATCGTATAGGCGAGTAGTCGTGTCTGCTCCGTTTGCCCCTTCTGGTCGATCCGTAAGAAAGTATGGCCGAACATGGAGGCGGGATTGTTCAGGAACGCTGCGGGAAAGATCAGGCTGACTCCCTGGGGGCTCATCTCGGCCAGCCAGCGGTCAAACCGGCCGCATACTTGGGGTACAAGCCGGCCAGGATCAAACTGCAATCGTTCCTTCAACCAGTGATACCGGGCGATGAAGGCGCATTGCGCCGGCTGTTTCGAGCGGCCGACCGGATCGGCTGAAAACAACTGCACGATCGTCGCGTCAAGCTCCGCCTGCGGATCGTCTTTGCCCTGGGGTGATAGAAAAAACCCCGGGTCATCTTCCTCACTCGCCACCCCTCCCAACAGATTGGGTTGATAATGGAGCAAGAGATGCCATTCCCGTTCGTCGGCCAAACGGGCCTGCCGTGCCCGCTCGACCAATTCCTGCTGATACGCATGAGAACCGGGATCGGCGAGACCGTGGGTTGGGATACTGAAAAAGACGATGAGCGCAAACAGAATGTGGATCACTGCAGCAGGTGGAGAGAGAAAGGGGCCTTCACCGAATGGCAAAGGCCCCTGAAAGGAAATCGACTAGTTCAACGCGACCTTCGCCAAGGCAGGATTGGCGGAAATCCCTTCATTCAACGCCTGGACCATCGCCGCTGGGGAAAGATCACCCGATCCGGAGAGTGCTGCATAGCGCTCTTGGGCCATCGCGAAGAAGGCCGTATGCTGCGGCTGAGCAACTCCCAGAAGCGTCGCCATCGACGCCAGGTGCTCACCGCGCCCCTGCGCCATTTCCTGAGCCAGCGCATCCGCGTTCAGCTCTGCAAACATGGTGGCCTTCTGTTCGGCCCACACCCGGCCATCATCCGTGCAACCCAGGGTCCCCGTAGACATCCCGAACGTCTGAGAGCCAAATGAACCATTGGTCGTCGCCATCAGAATCTGCGAACCTTTGGTTTTGGCATTGGGATAATTCTGCCACATCACTTTGCCTAATCCGCAGCCAGGCCCCGTATCCGGTGTACCCGCCGCCAATGCGAGACCACCCTGCAATGCAAACGCTGCCGCCACTGAAAGCATCACTAATTTCTTCATGCCGCTTCCTCCTTTATGATGGATGAGTGAATGCACCATAACGTTGAACCAGCTGGAGTGATTATAGACGAATCGTAGAAGAGTGCCAGAACTTTTTTTGCCCTCGAGTGCACCGCTTTCGAAAAAATGAGAATGTGGGCATTGCTTATCTAGCATCCTCAACCGTGTTGACTGCCCCCCATGGCCCCCCTCTCGACAAGTTATAGCCGTCTACTGTAGCATGTAAGACGTTATCCTAATGATACATCGTGAAGCTAATTCGCGTTCTTCTCGCACGCATTTATCGGGCGTCCATTCTTGCTATCTAGGTATCCATCGTTCCATTCACGCACTACGACGAAAGGAGTTGCTGCATGCGAAAGAACTCGTTGGGCGCGCTTTTAACCCTCTGCATCCTTGGTCTCGCCGCATTCGCCCAGGCAGAAGACGACGTTCGCGTCAGGCCGTTTGATTTCTACATATCTGGATTCGGCGGCTATTCATTCCCCTTCAAAACCGACTTGTCATTTAGCGGAACAACGCTCGTCAACGATCTGGAACTGGATAAGTCTCCATCCTTCGGCGGAAAATTTGGGATGTGGTTCACCGCTCCGAGGAAAGCCTTGGGGATCGATATCGGAACGGAGATCGATGTCACCAATTTCAATCCAAATACGCCAGGTACGGTTGACCTGAACGCCACCTACTTCGGCATTCAAGTGCTCGCCCGCATGCCAATGGGCGTCACACAGGATTTGCCCAACGGCAGATGGTTCCCCTACATCGGAGTCGGCGGAGGAGGACAGCGTCTAGCCTTTGAGGTTCCTGGAGTAACAACCGAGGGCAGACATACCGCACCGGCTTTTCAAGGGCTGTGGGGAGCTAAGATGTTTGTGACCAAACACATTGCCCTATTTGGAGAGGGTAAGTTCACCTATGCGTCACACACACTGGAGTTCCAGTCAGGACCGTTCGTCGCCCCGTTCGACATGACGGTGCATGCGCTCCACGGGGTTGGAGGACTCTCGGTTCACTTTTGATGAAGTTGATTGCTGAAACGAGCGAATCGGAGCCACAAACCGACACCATTAACAAAGCGCAACGAAGGGAACATAAAGATGACGAAAAATAGACTTTCCCCTCTATGTGTTCTCGGGAGCGCAATGGTACTGCTCACGGGCTGCGTTGGCATCGGGGGTGAGACTATCCGCCTCTCACACGACAATCTCGGGACTCCCAAAAGCCAATTCTCCGAAACGCTCTTGGTTAAGTCTCCGGCGGAGGACCTTCGCCCAGACAGACAACGTCTGGAGCAATAAACGAGGGTGTGCGCGTCAGGAATTCACTTTTATAATGTCTCACTTCCCAGTTAGCAGAGAGGCTCCTAATGACTCCCGAACCTTTGCCCATTCGAACGTAAAGGGTGCGGGCGACAGCTTCGGCATCGCCGCCAGTTCGGCTTTCAATCGATCAGCCCGACCCTGGCTCATCGGATGAGTGGAGAGCCACTCCATGCGCCCCTCATCTTTCTCCGAGAGCCGCTGAAAGAAACTGATCATGCCGGACGGATCGATCTTCGCCCGATAGAGCAACTGTAAACCCGTCAGATCCGCTTCCGTCTCTTGTTCCCGGCCGAATTTCAGCGTCAACAATTCAACTCCAAGCTGTTTCGCCAATCCCACCAGACCCTGTTGATCACCCAACACGATGGAAACGACGGCCACAAGGCCGAGCTGTTTGACGATCCGCTCCAGCCCATGGCGCTGCAAGACATGATTCAGCTCATGGCCCATGACGCCCGCCACTTCTTCACCGCTGTCCGCCTTTTTCATCAATCCCGTGAATACGACGATGTAGCCGCCCGGCAGCGCGAAGGCGTTCACCACGTCGCTCTTGACCACAGTGACTTCGAACTTGTAGGGATTGTTCGGAATCTGCGCTGTGAGGCGGTGAGTTATTTCTTCGACCGCCGACCGCGCGATGCCTTCTTTTACAATATCCTGTTGCGCGAGAAAATCCTTATACGCCGACTCGCCCAGCTTCTGTTCCCACTCCACCGGAATCCGGGCGACGGCCAGTTCCACCAAGAGATCGGCCCCGAACCACAACCCCAACACGAAGGCCAGCACAATGCCGCCAACCGCGCTCCATACCATGCGCCGCCGGTGCCGCACCTGACGGACCCGCTCCGCCGCGCGTTCAAGCGGAGCGGTCAAGTGGTCGGGCGCCGCTTGGCGGAACGTGCGAATCACATCGGGATTCTTGAGGTAGAGCGTCCGCTCACCCTGAGGCCCCGTCCACTTCAATACAAGCTGGTCATGATCCTGCCCACCGGCTGAGACGGTCAGATCGGAGAACGAGACGGCCTCCGATCGGCTCTCCGCCGTATCGTGTGCAAAGGCGATCGTGAGTCCGTGATCTTCGACATGCACCAGGCAAGGCGCGCCGCTGGCGGGAAACTCGTGGCCGAAACAGAGGGCATTAGGATGGAATTCGGTCATAGCATGGTTCCCGATCGATTCATTGATGTCGGAATGTTCTCGCACGGATGCTCAAAACGGCGGCCAACGAGGCCGCAGGCGAGAAAGAACCGCAGGCGTGATCGTTTTCAGCATCCGCTACTCGGAGACTGGGATGAACTGCCGTATCCAATTACCGAAACTGCCCGGATTGCGGCTCTGAATATAGACCACGCCAGGCCCACGGAACCGGCAGACGAATCCCTCGCCGGAGGTGAAGCTCGCTACCCACCCGGATGCGGCTTTTTCGATGTTGTAGGACGTGGTCGCCGACCAGGCCACCAGATGGCTGTTGTCGACGATGTATTCCTGGTCCGGTTTCAACTCAATCTTGTGAATCGCGCCGAAGCTGTTCAGGATCAGTGTGCCCTTGCCGCTGATCCGCAAAATAAAGAACCCTTCTCCTCCCATGAGCCCCCGGCTCAGGCTCTGCATTTTGCTCTCAATACTGACCGATTCGGCACCGGCCAAAAAGCCGTCTTTCTGAACCAGATATTCATTGACGCCATCAAGCTCCATGATCACGATTTCTCCGGGAACCGTCGGCGCCAACAACACTTCGCCGGGCCCGCGGCTTGCCCGCAAGGTTTGGAAGAAAAACTTTTCTCCCGTCAGCAGTTTCCTCGACAGCGCCCCGAGAAACCCGCCCTCCATCTTACTTTCAATGTCGACGGTCGGCGACGACGCTACCATCGCGCCAGATTCGGCCTTGATGTGCTCACCAGCCGCCAATTCGACCCGCACCATTGGAAACGCCCCCGGATACAGAATCTCACTTTTCATGTATGTCCTTCCTTCCCTTCACCATCACCCATTGGGCAGGGCAGATCGGTGTCTGACTGCGCGCATGCACCGAGCACCGCCCACCTGTTTACTATTTACTATGCTTGCGTGCGCGGTGCGCGAGCAACAGACACCGGTCTATCCTGCCCGCATCGCTCATCCCGCCACCCATCCATACGCCCGATGACTCGGCTCCGGCCCTTCTTCCAGATAGCTCATTCTCAATCGGCCGAGGATATCCTGAGGCACGGCGTTCCTTGTCGCCTTCACATCGATTCCAAACACTCGCGCCGCATTCAGCCCGAAAATCCGCTCTTTCACTTGTCTCGTCAACGGGTGATACCGATGCTGTTCAATTAATTGATCGGGAATTTGGAACCGCTTGAACGCTTCGATCTGCCATTGCGGAGTCCCGTACCAAATCGAGTCGGTTCCCCACAACACATGATCGGCGCCGAACGCCCCGATGATCTGTCCGAGCAGATGGGCGCAGACCGTCGGATGGGTGGTCACCAATTGCGCAAAGGTTGAACCGAGTTCCATATAGATGTTGGCGATTTCCGGATGCTGCTGTTTCATGCGGCAGAATTCCGTTGTCCAAGGAATCTGGCCGGTCCTCGCAAACACCTCATCCACGGACGTGGTCCCCCTGAACCCTGAGTGATAGACGAGAAAATCGATGTCGGGGAAATCCTTGGCCGCTTTGATTACATCCTTTGGATGGTTGTACTCCGGCACAGGCCCCAGCGGCAATCCTTTATGAACACAGAGGCGCTTCACGTTAAGCTTCTGCGCCTGTGCCAACATTGGGTAGGCAATCGTCTCGTCATCCATCCACCAGCCCCGGTCGAACCCTTTCGGGCAGGAGCCGGTATAGCACTTCCACGCATCGACGTGGAGCGTTTCGGCCTGCATGGCCATGAAGTCCAGATCCGCGGCACCCAACTGCGGCGTTGCCAGCCCGTGCGCGAGCATCCGCTGCGAACCGGCCACCCGGTTGATCTCGTCCCGGATATGCGCCATTTCTGCCGGCGGCACGATCGCTTCGTGCGGATACGGCCCGGGCGGCGTACTGATCAGCCCAATGGCCGTTTCGCTGTCGAGGAACACTTCTTTCACAAAATTCCTCCACGAAAGATCATCGATGGTTCCCCGGTCGTCCTTGAGCTTCGGGTTGAGCCCCGCCTCACGAATGTGCCGTCTGAGCGACAACAACGCTTGTTTGGACACAGCACCTTTTCGAGACGCTTCGGCATCGAGTGGATCGTACTGAGACCCAACGTAGTGCGTCTGCACATCGAAGATAAAATAGGGCGTGCCTTGCTGTTCCGCGAACGCCGCCGTTTCGAATAGCTCAACCTCGCCGATGTCGAAGAAGCGGCCAAAGACGGCATTCATCGCCAGCATGGCGGCGGCCATCCCTCCTGTGGTCTTGAGGAACTCACGGCGTGACAGGTCCTTGGCGGAGGCGGTCCGGTCCACCAGCGCCACCACCGCCTGTTCCACTCTGGCCTGGTCTCTTGTCTGTCCGATGGGAGTGAATTCTTCGTTGGAAACGACTTGCGTTGGAATGGGTGATGGAAACGTCTTGCCCTGCTGCATGACCGACGCACTGTCCATCCAAAACCGCGCCGCTGCCATCAGTAGCCTCTTACAGCGTCCACCGTGCGCGCGATTGTGTGAAATACCGCCGGCGGTGTCAAGCACGAACCACGAGTGATGTTTATTTGGACTTGGCAGTTGCGGCAGAAGCTTTGAGTGCGGCGGCAACGGCGTGATTGACCGGGATGGCCACCACGACGTCGGCCTGTGGATCGGCGTCCTGGTCTTTTCCGTCGTGTCCCACGCTATACAGGACGCCCTTCTTCAGATTCACCAGCATCGGCAATCCGGTGTAGGGGTCATAGAAATTCTGTCCGGCCTTGGCGATGCGCGGCAGGAGCTCGGCGTCCTGAGGACCACGGCGTATCCAGGCCTGCAAACTGGCGAGACGCAAATGCGCATCGGTATCGACGACCAACCCATTGTAGAGATCCCATGGCGCCAAGGGTTCCAGCCCCACAATGTTTTCGATCGGATTGGCAAAATGGTCCATAACTGTCTTGGCCGGGAAATGGATGTACTCGCTCCATTTCGGCAAGGCTCCATATCGCCCTTCACCGGCGGCTTTGTACGACGCTTCGTAGTAGTCCGCATACCGGTTGAGGCGGCGCTGTTCCGGCAAGGGAAGCACCGACGCAATAGCGGCAAGCACCGTTTGCTCTTCACCCTTCTCGGCCTTCAACTTGGCATCGAAGGTCTTTGCCGCGGAGACCAATTCACTCTGCATCGGCCAACGGAGCGAGAGTTCGCTCTGATCGAGGGGCCGAACCAGCTTGGCCAATCGGCCGAGATATGTTCCGTCGACATCAGGCTGGACCAGCAGACCGGAGACCACCGCGATGTCATCGTTCAAGGCTCGGAGAGCCAGCGTTTTCACGGGCAATGTCCTCGCCTGGCTGAGCACGATTCGCCACGCCTCCATGTCCGTCTCAATCCGATCCACACCAACGCCAGTGCCCTGCGCAAACCCTTCCGCGATGTAGAGGTGTTGCGCGAGCGTGATCGCCGCGCATGGCGGACTGGTCGCCTGGCCATAGCCCCAATCTTCGAATGATAGCCGCTGCCACTGCTGATACCGGCCGAGCACGCCTCCAGCTTGATTGACCCACCCCTCGATCGTTCCGCGATGTGAGGTAAACCGCCCGACAGGATTCGATTCCTTGAACCATCCGTTCAAGACTTTGCCGGAGGCATTCGATTGCCCGCCGGACGCATCACCACCGCTTCCTCCAAGACATGCCAACGCCCTATCTGCGTCTTTGTCGTCGGGTTTCCGCTCAAAGCCGGCTTGGATGGGGTCTTGATCCATCGACACATCGAAACCCATCAGAACCAAATAGCCATTCTTTCTCAGATCGCCCAGAGTCCGCTGCGGAGTCGTGATCATGCTTCCATATGTGGAAGATGGGGGCTCCTCCATGATGACCCAGACCAATCCCACAGCACCGATTCCCAGCCCGGCGCACAGGCCTGCCAGCACCACCAACCCGATAAGGGACGCCACAATGGCACGCGTGGTGGAAAAGCAGGACCCGATAAAGGCCGAGATGGTGCGTGTGATGCGGCTTAATCCAAATCGAGTTTTCCGACGCGGCTGTTTCGGGATCGGACGTGATCGTGTTTCTGTTCGCGCGGAATGACCGGATGACTCAAAGAGTACATCGACGGCAGCCGCAACCGCCGATGTACGATGGCTCGTGTCTTGATGATCCCATGTCGGTTCCGGCAACTCGGTTTCCGCGATGGACGACGCGTGTGATTCCCCGACGAACCGGATGGACTCGCCAGGCTGTATCGAACCACCTTGTTTCGGTGGTAGGTCAAGATGGGATGCTTTCGCCTCGGCCAGCACCGGCTCTTGCCACTTGTGCTGTTTGGGCTGGGGAGGAGGAAGAGGCTCTTCAGTGAACGGCTTGGCCTCAGCCAGTTCCGCCTCTGGCTGCGAGACCGTTTCCAGAACCGCCGTCTCGGGAGCCTCGGTCTGATCCGCTCGGCCACCTGTCATCCGATGATCAAAATCGGAGACTGTCACTGGCGAGGCCGGCTCCGCCTGAGATGCGGCCTGGTCGGAATAAGAATCGACCGGAAACTCCGTTGATTCCGGTCTCAGCGAAAAGATTGTCTCTTCCCGCCGCGTATCAGAAAGGGACTCCTCGGCAAACAATGGCGAATACGCAGGTTCCGGTGAGGAGAGCGATGTTGCCGGTTCAACTGGTGCCGCACCCTCACCGGCAAATGAAAATACTGAAGGCTGTTGTTTGGTTATCTCTTCGGCTGCATGCTCGTCAGTCAGGGGCTGCTCCGACGGTACGTCTGCTGGAGAAACTTCCGGCTCTGACACCTGTAGAGCACATGACGGTTGCGCAAAAGAGAAGGCGGACATCTCCGGCTCACCGCCTGGCGTGACTACACTGGATAGCGGAAGGCCCTGCTCACTAACCGGTTCCGGATACGACGCCTCGACCGGCTCGGCCTCGCGCAGCAATACAGCTGATTGATCAACCGGAGAGTCAACGGCTGGAACGTCTGTGTGCTGTGCGGGAATGGTGATGGTGGATTCCTGCACATGATCCCAAGGCATTGGGGCAGCCACCGATTCTCCGGCCTCGCCTGGCAGGGACTGCACTCGGCTGGCCACAGGGATTTCGATGGTCCCGGGATCGATTTCCCGCATCGAGACCGGAGCCAGCGCCGCAGAAACCTGTTCTCCGACAGGAGCCGCGTTGTCCTGTGCGGCTTCGGGTGCAGGCACACTTGTCAGCGGGGCATTTCCGGATTTAAAGACGTTCTTGAATACAGAGTCCCAAGAAAATTCTCCGGTCTTGGACATGTCCTGAGAGAAGTGGCCCGGCTCTTGGTCTGAGACAGGAACAATGAGAGACTCACCGGGCAATTCCGTTCCGATCTGGTCCGGAATGTCGGTCGTTCCCTCCCGGATATCATCCCATGGCATGGGAGGCGGAACCTCTTGGACGAGAACATCCTCCTCTTGAGTGGCTTGGAATCCGTCCGAGGTTTGGAATCCCGGTGCTGAGACTGATCCGGAGACCTCCGATTCGGCCAGAGCCGATTCAGACTCAAGATCAACCCGTTCACCCCCATCGCTGAAGGCACCGGATAGTGCCCCCTCCCCCCTATCATTGTATCGATATTCCTCTTGCAGTACCGCGCTGGACTCTCCCGCTTCGACGGCGATGGATCCTGCATCGTCCAGCCTCTCCTCCGCACGAACGACCTGTTCCCAGGACATCCCAGATGGAAGGGATTGATCCCCGAGCGATTCGGCCGACGGTTCTGAAACGGCTGAGAACTCTCTCTCCTCCGCGGCTTCTTCCTCAGGGTGCGGCGTCGGCGGGCGGGCAATCACCTCCCCTGTCTGTGCGTCGAAACAACCGGCCAGACGAAGAGCGGCCGGACTGGCTGGCGCAAGATCTACTATGGTCTTGTACAGTTGCGCGGCACGGCCGGGATTGTCCAGATCAGGATCTTCGATGAGGATCTCGACCGCCTTGCCATACTCCGTTACCGCTTCACCGATCTCTCCCTTCTGCTCATGGATCGAACCCAGCTTTTCCAAGTACGGCACACATCGTGGACCGGCTGCCAGATATTCTCGCAACAGGGATTCCGCAAGCCAGTAATCCTGCCGCTCGAAGGCCTCATCGATGAGGGAGTCAAAGGCCTGCCTGGCCGGAATCAGACTCCCCAGCCGAAGATGGAGCGTGGCAAAGAGGCGCCTGGCCTCCATGTTGTGGGGATCGAGCGCCAATAGCTCCTTGAGCACGGCCGAGGAGCGACCGTACTTCCCCGCGTTCATCTGAGTAATGGCTTCTTCGAGCAGGGCGGTCTTCTTGCCGTACCCCATGGTATCCTGCCGGAAACCACGCAGACTCGACCTCTTTTCAGCTTTATTCGATGCTTTCTTGTCTGTACGCACGTTACAACCTTAGCAGATCTCTCTCGTATTGGAAGCAAAGCCTGGAGCCAATTCCAGCCGATCAAGGGAGAAGCAGACACAGGCCGGAGAGGTTGGGAAGAATCTAGGGGAGAGAGCGGTTATCGAAGTCTCGGGGTTGACCCAGAATCTCTTGTGCGTCCCGTTTATAATCGGGTATTTACATCTACACACAGCTTTCGAAATCGTCACATTCGTCGGAGATCAATCGCGGGCCAATCTCATAGACATACCCGGCCACAAACGGCGTTCCCCGGTCATGACAATTTCTGGCCAAGACCTTGGCACAGCGCAAGCAGTGCTGGATCCCTTCCCATGATACCTCACCGGCAAGATGCTGAACCGGCTTGCCGACGTCCTCGATTCGCTCCGGCACCAATACCTGACGGACCTCCGCCACTAACCGTTGCGCATCCTCCGCAGACTGAACCTCAGCCCCGTCAAGAACGAGCACGAGCAGCCCCAATGCCCGTACGGGGTCACCATCCGCCTCCTGGAGCAGCCGTTGCGCGAATGCGTGAACTTTGCCCTGTACGGCTTTGGGGTCCATCCGGTAAATGCTCTTCAGCCTTTCAAAATCATTATCGGCTTCCCACGTTCATATCCGCAGGGGCCGAAGATTAATTGCATGACTTGTGCCACCATAAATCATTCTTCCACGCACTTAATCGATTCACATGTATATGAGGCTATCCCCCGGGAGAGCCATTTGGTCGGGGAGGTAGGGCCAAAAAACAAGATAGGGCCATATTGACGGTCTACCTCGTATAGTAGAGACTTCCTCCAAATTCTACTATTGGGAGTGGTCTCATCTCATGATCCATCGGATCTGCTTGGCAAGGAGATGGGCGGACAAATGCATGCGCGACCGGGCAGCGACGCCAATGCCCGCGCTGCCGTAATTCGGCTGATGTTCTGGCATGAACAATCCACGGACAGTTCTTGTCACATTCAATTTCGCCCAGGCGCGATGAGCTTTCTCACGTGTCTGAAATCCATATCCATCTCTCACTCACCCGGAGGGACCCAATGGAGACGCTGCGTACAGACCTATCCCAAGATTTTTTGCACGTCACCCGGACCATTGAACACCTCGGCCAGCGGCTAACCGACGTCGCCGAGCAAGTCCGCACATTCGGGGTACTCCCTTCCGAAGACTTGATCGACGCCATCACGATGACCCGACGGTGTTTTGAAGAGCTACGCGGCAAAGCGATCGAGCTCGTCGGCCTGTTGGGCCAATCGTCCGCCAAAACTCCTGAAGACATTGGATCGGTCAAGGACTTGGAGGCACTGCTGCAGGCGGTCACGGAGGCGCAACGGAAAAGAGCCCAAGGAGAAAAAGTCCGACTGCGCGCCTTGACGATCCTCGACCACATTCTCTCGTTGATCCATCGCGAGCAACCGGAGTTCCCTCCCCTCGGAGAAGTCCAAGCTGAAGCGAAGGCCCTTCGAGAAACGCTCCGTGCCTCGGAGGATCCCGATGTCCATCCGGAAGCAACTGCGTTGGCCCAAGGACGTCATCCATTGGCGGAATTCCTCACTTTGGTCGAAGGCCATAACCAACTCGACGACGACCTTTGGCTGTTGCTGCAACATGCGGTGGCGGAACATTTCGGCAAGCCCCTGGCCATGAGTGCAGCACGCGGCAAGCTCTGCCAATCTCCAGCGCGCTTGATCCCGGACCGTTCGACCGGGGAACAGCGACACAACTCGCTCGCAGCCGACACTCCTGATACGTGTGCAGGGGGCACCGCGAGTCCATCACCTGCTCCGTGACCGGAACGTAGCCCTATCCCACGAGATTTTCCTGCAACCTATGTTGCTTTGAATACACGGTGTTGGTTGTCTCATTGGTGATCTCTATGGTACGGTCTGATCAAGGTGTGATACAGGCGTCTCCTTCCGTGGCAATCATTTTCAAGAGGCAGTGGTGCGTTTTCCCCCTCTTCCCAAATTCTTGCAGAGCGTGCGGAGAGCCATCGGTCTCCCAATCGGTTGCCTCCTTCTGAGTCTCCTCACGTTCATCTCACTGGCCTATCCGGCAGACCCTACGGCATCTCACTCAACCAGAGTCGCAATGGATTTCAACGAAGTGGATATCCCCGTCTTCGTCCGATTCATCAGCGAGCTGACCGGGAAAAATTTTGTCTTGGACGAAACCATCAAGAAACAAGGGGGGAAGATCTCCGTCTATTCCCCCACGAAAGTGACTCCGGACCAGGCCTACAACATGTTCGTCTCGGCGCTGGAAGTCGCCCGCATCGCCGTGGTCCCGAAAGGCAACGTTTATCAAATCGTGCAAATGGGCGATTTGCCTCCAGAGCGTGGCGTATTCGTCTATAAACTCAAAAATGCGAATGCCACGGACCTGGCGACCGTCTTGACCAACCTGGTGGCCCGGTCACAAACAGTCGCACAACCCACTCCGGGCACCAGACCGCCGATCAGACCCCTCACGGAATTCGAAGCGCCCGTTCAGGTGTTCGCCGACAAACCCACCAACTCCATCATCATCAGCGCGACAAAAACCGCATATGGCCGGTTGCAGTCGGTGATTCGTGAACTGGATGTCAAACGGCGACAAGTTTTCGTGGAAGCCGTCATCCTCGAAGTGCAAGTGGACCGCTTGAGACAGATCGGCACCGATCCCACACAGGTGCTCGGAGCTGGGAAATCAGGGGCCTTGCAGGGCATCGGCGGGATCAACCGGGCGCCGGAAGATCTCGCGTCAGTGGCGCGTATCATCGGGGGAGCTGCGGCAGACGGTGCCACAGGCGGCGGCATCACAGTGTTGAATACGATCAACGTCCGCGCCTTCATGCAGTTGCTGATGAACTTGACCGATACGAATATCCTCTCCACCCCCCAAGTGCTGGCGGCGGATAATCAGAAAGCCAAGATCGTCGTCGGTGAAAACCGTCCATTCCCCACCGGTCAGTCCCAGGGGATTACGGGCGGCACACTGGTGACCATTGAGCGGAAGGACGTGGGCGTCACGCTGGAACTGACTCCACAAGTGCTTGAGGATGACCTCATTCGCCTCGACATCAAACAAGAGATTACCGCCATCGCGGAGAATGTCGCACAAACCATCGGCGCCGGAACGGCCACGATACCGGTGGGGCCCACGACGACAAAACGCTCGATGGAAACCACGACGATCGCTCATGACGAGCAGACGCTCGTCATCGGCGGGTTGGTCCGCGACAACATCACCCTCAGCGAGAGAAAAGTCCCATTATTAGGCGATATTCCCATGCTGGGATGGCTGTTCCGATCCCAAAGTCGGTCTGTGGAGAAATTGAATCTCCTCGTGTTTTTGACCCCTCATCTTGTGCGGGACGAGATGGATATGGTCGAGCTGAATGCCAGAAAGGCAAAGGAAATCAACACACTGCAACGCGACAACCGAATCGAAGAGCCCACAAAACTCAAGCAAGATGTACTCGAACGGTTAGAGCGGCCTGCTCCACTCCCTGCTCCTATGGACAAGCCCAGCGGACTGCCGTAAGTTTTTCGCCAAGTACCTCCGATTGACTGTGCGCTTCATTCTCTCTCATCATGGGTGATCCTGCCCCTCCTCAGAGGTATAGGATCGGTCGCTTCTCCTGCGCTAAACTGCGCAGCAGTCAGGAGCAGCGAGATGGCCGACGCTGAAACGAATTTCCGCTCGTACCACCGGTATCCGGTCACCTACCCGGTGGTGTTTGGAGGCGCGCCTTTCGTCGGCGAAGGGACCGTGGGTGACCTCTCACTGACCGGTTGTTCTGTGACCTGTGACAGGACCGTATTGGCGGGAAGCTACGTCAGATTGAGCCTCATCTTGCCCGATCCCACTTCTTCCTTGTTTATCGAATTGGGCAAAATCCGTTGGTCTCGCGGGAACCGATTTGGCGTCGAGTTCATTCGACTACCGACCCTCACTCGGCACCGGCTGGACCGTGTCATCGAGGAACAGCTGACTGTTTTGCTAGAGAATCGTATAGGCAACACCTCGCGCTCGAACTCTCGTCCAATCCGCCTCTCACCACCCAAGCGACGTGCTCCACACGAACGAACGTAACCTGCCTGCCGCGTTCACCCTTACACCTGTACGTAAGGACCTCGCCTGTCCGTGAACTGCCTGGAATCGGACTTATTGTTTTCGATGGGAGGCTAGGCTCGGCTGATTCGCGTTGCGCCTTCTACAGCAGAAGCCGATCATACTTGAGTGAAAAGCAAGGAAGGAACGGGCTTGATCGAATTGCCCCTACCACCGCATTAGGAGAGGAGCGCTTGTACTATTCCTGGCAGGCTGCTCAAAATGGCCGTCCAGCAAGGCCACAGCGAGCGAAGAGGCGAATCGTACTCTGTTCTGTACGTTGAGCCTCTGAGCGATGCGAGAACGATGCTGGCGGACGTTTTCAGCATCCTGCTACGGCCTGATATCAAAGTGAATCGACATGCCCGCATGCGCCAAGATCGTGTCGATCGTGGATTCATAGCGATTCACAACAAGGTTCCCTGAAAAAAGGGCGCCCGTAAAGGCACCGCCGGACTGCGAGAACCGATCCGTCGTCAACCCGTCGTGTTCGGCATGGATATACTTCGCCTCCGCAAACACAGCCACGTACTTGAAGAGATGCGCCTTGATACCTCCCACGCCCATAAACCCGACCGTCGTATCCCGTTCTTCGGTGATGGCGCGGAGGAAACCTGTCGCATCTTGTCCACCGGGCCTCATCGCCATCTGATGCGCGCCCACGCCGATTCCGACGTAGGGAAACCACCGCCCGTTCGGATAGGCCTCGGAAATCGCCAGCGGGTAGCGAACCAGGAAATTGGGTCCGACATAGATGCCTGAGATTTCCGTCGTATTGCCCCCACCCGCGTTGGGACCAAAACCACTCACTCCCGGCCCTGGGGCAAAACGATTAAAATTGTTCACACAGCAGGCCACGTCTGCATACCAAATAAAGCCGCTGATTTCCACGCCGAGATCGACTCCCCACAATTTGTTGCGGGTCGGAAACCAGATCCCCGCGTTGCCCCCGACCGAGTGTTTCGTCTGATAGTCGATATCTTTGACCACCGTCGGCGTGGTCCCGTCCGTAAACGTGGCGTCGTGACTGCGCGGAACGGCGATACCCGCCATGACGGAAATATAGGGCTCGAGCGTCCCGCGAGAGATAGTCGGGAGCTCAGACCCCGCCGACGCGGAGAGCGGAGCGCCAAGGACACAGAGAAAACCAACGATCGCCGAAATTCTCGTTTTCATTCAGTGTCCTCCAACTGTTCAAGACACCATAGGCTTGGACGAATGTGGATCATGACATCTGCGCTCCGTCCGTCAATGGTCGGTACAGCACGGATACCCTACTCCTTCCCCCAGTCAGCCGGTTCCCAGTTAAAGTGAATCGATAAGCCCGCATGCACAAAGACCGTACTGATCGAGGATGAATAGGGATTCACAATAAGCTCATTACCTGGAAGTGGTATAACGGCGATATCGGCAGGGCCAGAGTTTGCGAACCGATCCGTCGATAGTCCCCGGTGATGGGCATAGAGGTATTTCGCCTCGGCAAAGGCCGCCACGTACTTGAACAGATGCGCCTTGATGCCGCCCACGGCCATAAATCCGAACGTCGTATCCCGTTGGTTGGTGTCAGTTCGGAAAAGAGACTGCCCCCGCGCTCCACCCGGCTTCATCGACATCTGATGCGCGCCCACGCCGCCTCCGATGTACGGAAACCACCGCCCGTTGGGGTAGGCCTCGGAAATCGCCAGGGGGTAGCGAATCAGGAAATTGGGACCGACATAGATGCCTCCGATCTCCGTCGTGGTGCCGCGATTAGCGACATGGTTTTGGACACTAGGGTCGCCCGCAAGCGTCACAGTGTCACCCGTTTGGTAATCCCCCGTGGGGTCATTATTATAAAAGTCCCGACAGCAGGCCACGTCCGGATACCACACAAAGCCGGTGATTTCCACGCCGAGATCGAACCCCGCCAACTTGTTTCGGGTCGGGAACCAGACCCCTGCGCTCCCTCCCCATGAATGTTTCATCTGATAGTCGACATCGTTGATCACCCTCGGCACCGCCACCCCGCTCGGCCCCGTCGGCGGGAGCGCGTCCTGAAACGTGGCATCTTCACTGAACGGAATCGCCACGCCCGCCATGAAGGACAGATAGGGCTCGAACGTCCCCGACGGCATGGTCGGCAGCTCAGCCTCCGCCGATGCGGAGAGCGGAGCGCCAAGGACACAAAGAAGGCCGACGATCGCCGAAATTCGCGTTTTCATTCACCGCCCTCCAGGAGAAGGAAGATCGGATACCAGAACTGCTTGGCCCCATCGGCCCCCCGCCACGAGCGGTGGGCCGACACAAACCTACGGCTTGATGTCAAAGTGAATCGACAAGCCGGCATGCACATGAATCGAGTTGATCGAGGATGAATATTCATTAAGAAATATGGTGCTCCCCCCCGTCTTCGGAAACGTGGGGAATGCGTCGCCTCCGGAGGACAGCCCGTACCGATCCGTCAAGAGGTTGTCGTGATGGGCCATGATATACTTCGCCTCAACAAACGCCGCCAGGTACTTGAAGAGATGCCCCTTGATTCCTCCCAATGCCATCCACGCGTGCGTCGTAACCCGTTGGTCGGGCGCAGCGTTGGTATTGAGATTCCCACCACCCTCACAACACGTTCCGATCGCACTAATTCCACGAGTTCCACCTGGCCTCATCTGCATCTGATGCATGCCCACACCGATCCCGACGTACGGAAACCACCGCCCGTTCGGATAGGCCTCGGAAATCGCCAGCGGGTAGCGAAGCAGGAAGTTGGGGCCTATGTAGAGGCCGTTGATCTCAGTCGCTGCGCCACTAAACGTTCCGCTTGCATTCGTTACCCCATTATAATTTTCCCGAGGGCCCACGTCCGCTTGCCAAAGAAATCCGGTGAGTTCCATACCGAGATCGACTCCCCACAATTTGTTGCGGGTGGGAAACCAGACCCCCGCGTTGCCCCCAATCGCAAAATTATTTCTATAATCGACATTTTCGATAATCGTCGGCGCAGTCCCGGTCGGCGGCTGCCTCCCATCCGTGAATGTGGCATCCGCACTGCGCGTCATGGCGATGCCCGACATGAAAGACATATAGAGTTCGGGCGTCCCGGACGAGATGGTCGGGAGCTCAGACCCCGCCGACGCGGAGAGAGGAGACCCGAGGACACAGAGAAGGCCAACGATCGCCGAAATTCTCGTTTTCATTCATCGTCCTCCCAACGCCTGTGTCTTCCTTACGCCCGTAACAATCCCCGGATCCACTGTTGTGATTCTTGGCATGAACATCCAGCGATCCGCCTCTCAGATCGATCAGAAAGAGACACTCTTCTCGCATCGTAGGGGCGAACGGGGCCCACAGTAGCAACCCCACGTTCAGTTTTTAAAATAGATAAAACGGATTGGAGCTATCGGTAAATCCAATATCCCAAGATCGCAATCATGCAGGGGGAACTGGCTGTGTTCGCCAGAATCAGGTCGCAATCCGCACCAGCTCATTGCAGGAAATTTGAACAGAGGAAGAGTGCTGCCGGAAGAACCCGCCGTGGAAGTTTTATCGTCCCAGCGCTTTCTTGACGGCGTTGCCGATTTCGGCAGGGTTCTTGACGACGGTGACGCCGGCGGATTCAAGCGCCTTCATCTTCTCAGTCGCCGTGCCTTTGCCGCCTGAAATGATTGCGCCGGCATGGCCCATGCGGCGTCCGGGAGGCGCCGTGATCCCGGCGATGAAACTCACGACCGGCTTTTTGACGTGCTTCTTGATAAACTCAGCGGCTTTTTCTTCCGCATCCCCGCCGATCTCACCGATCATGACAATCGCCTGTGTTTCCGGGTCCTTCTCGAAGAGCGGGAGGACGTCTACGAAGCCAGTGCCGTTCACCGGATCGCCGCCGATGCCGACACAGGTGGTTTCACCCAATCCAAGCGTCGAGAGTTGGTGCACCGCTTCATACGTGAGGGTCCCACTGCGGGAGACCACGCCGACGACACCCTTCTTATGAATGAATCCCGGCATAATACCGATCTTCGCTTCATCAACCGTGATCACGCCGGGGCAGTTCGGACCGATCAGCCTGACATCGCGACCGCGTAGCGCACGCTTCACCTTCACCATGTCGTTGACCGGAATGCCTTCGGTGATGCAGATGACGAGCTTGATCCCGGCATCGGCGGCTTCCAGAATCGCGTCGGCGCAGGACGGCGGGGGCACGAAGATAAGCGAGGTATCAGCCTCGGTCTTCTTCACGGCATCAGCCACCGTGTTGAACACGGGAATGCCTTCGACCTCCTGCCCGGCCTTCCCCGGCGTGACCCCGGCCACGACCTTCGTTCCGTAAGCCTTGCACTGAGTCGCATGGAACGAACCTTCCTTGCCCGTGATTCCCTGCACCACCACCCGCGTATTCTTATTGACGAGAATGCTCACAATGTCCTCTTTTCTTCCTCGCTCTCCCATCTTCGGGGGGAAAGCTACTCTCTGTTCATGTGAGGCGCGGGGCTAGGTCCCCACTGCGCGCATGCAACGAGCACCGCCCTTTAGATTTTAATCTTGATTGGTCTTGCGTGCGCGTTGCGCGAGCACAGGGACCTGGCCCTGCGACTCACCAAACCCCATCACGCTGCTTTCCCTGTCAACCGCACAATCTTCTGCGCCGCTTCCCACAAGTCATTGGCCACTTCCAACTTCAAGCCGGACTCCGCCAGCAGCTTACGCCCTTCTTCGGCATTCGTTCCCTGCAACCGGACAACGAGGGGCACGTTGATCTTCACTTCTTTCGCCGCCTCGATCACGCCATGGGCAATGCGCTCACATCGGACGATCCCACCAAAAATATTGATGAAGATGCCTTTCACGTTCGGGTCTTTCAGCAGAATCCGAAATCCTGCCGCCACCGTCTCTTTCGTCGCGCCGCCACCGACGTCCAAGAAATTGGCCGGCTCGCTGCCGGCCAGCTTGATCACGTCCATGGTGGCCATGGCAAGGCCCGCACCGTTCACCATGCAGCCGATGTTGCCGTCCAACTTCACGTAGTTCAGATTGTTCGCCGTGGCTTCGATTTCCAGCGGCTCCTCTTCATTCAAGTCCCGCATCTTCTGCACATCTTCGTGCTTGAAAAGGCCGTTGTCGTCGAACGACACTTTGCCGTCCAACGCGATGAGCGTTTTTTCCTTCGTGATGATCAGCGGGTTGATCTCGACCAGCGCCGCGTGTTTTTCCATAAAGAGACGATAGAGATTCTCCAGCATCTTCACGAACGGGTTGATGACCGCCGGCTCGATATTCTGGAGACCCAAGGCAAATGCCACGTTGCGGCCATTGTGCCCCTGAAAGCCGACAGCCGGATCGATGGCTTCCTTGATGATCTTTTCCGGTGTGTGGGCGGCCACTTCTTCAATTTCCATCCCGCCTTCAGTGCTGGCGATGAAGGTCGGCCAGCCCGTGTCGCGATCGACGAGGATGGAGAGATACAACTCCTTAGCGATATTGGCGCCCTCTTCCATCAGAAGGCGATGGACCGTCCGCCCTTTGGGACCGGTCTGGTGCGTGACCAATGTTTTGCCCAACAATTCCTTGGCGAATCCCGCCACGGCGTTCTTGTCCTTGGTGATCTTCACGCCACCGGCCTTCCCACGGCCGCCCGCGTGGATCTGCGCCTTCACGACGAACACGGGCGTGTTCAACTCATTCGCCCACGCGGTTGCAGCTTCCGGGGACGTAATTTCCTTCCCGCGCGGCACCGGCACGCCGAATTGGGCAAACAACGACTTGGCTTGAAACTCGTGAACATTCATTCTCTACCTCACTACTTCTGAGGACGGCGGCGGAGGCGTTTCTTACTGCGCGGGCTTTCTCACCCGCCCACCCTAAGTCACGCCGGGACGCGCCTTTCACCCATTGCGAGCACCGCCCCCTACCTGACACATGTAAATCAGCTTTTGCGCGCGCGGTGGGCGAGCACAAGAAATGCCTCCGCCGCCGTCCTCTTCTTACCCTACTTTTCTGGTGTACGCCGGCAGGATCATGGGCGAGATGACACCGCTGACATTCCCATGTTTCTTGGCTTCCGCCCGGAACCGTTCCACGTGCTTCAACGTCAACTTGCCCTGTGTGACCGACCCGGTCCGGGAGGCCGCCGTCAGACCCGACCGCTTGCCGAACACCATCAAATCAAGCAGCGAGTTGCCCATCAAGCGATTCCGCCCATGCAACCCGCCCGAGGCTTCGCCGGCCACGAACAGATTCTTCACGTTGGTTTCTGAATTCGTGTCGATCTTCACCCCGCCGTTTTGATAATGGAGCGTCGGATAAATGAGCACCGGATCCTTGCTGATGTCGATGCCGAACCGCTCGAACTGGAGCATCATGGCGGGGAAATGTTTCTCGACCGTGCCAGGCCCATGTTCGGCATCCAACAGCGGCGTGTCCAACCAGACCCCGACGCGGCCCGACATCGTGCGGATACCACGGCCCTCTTCACATTCACGGATGATCGAGGACGAGACCACGTCGCGCGTATCGAGTTCGTTGACGAACCGCTCACCTTTGGCATTGACCAGCTGGCCGCCCTCGGACCGGATGCCTTCCGTCACCAAGGCGCCGATCAATTGTTCGGGATAGACCGCGCCGGACGGGTGATATTGGAACGTGTCGATGTGGTCGAGCTTCGCGCCCATCCGGTAGGAAAGGCACAACCCGTCACCTGTCGCTCCATAGTGGTTGCTGGTGGGAAACCCTTGAATGTGCAGCCGGCCGATGCCGCCGGTGGCCAGAATGACCGACTTGGCCGCAACGACGACATATTGATGATTGTCGAGATCCTTCAGGATGGCCCCGGTGCACCGTCCGTCATCGTCGCTGAGCAGTTCGACCGCCGCGCAGAACTCCAGCAGCTGGATCTTCTGGTTGATGACCTCGTCCTTAAGGACCCGCATGATTTCCAGGCCGGTATAGTCGGAGCAGGTCAGCAGGCGCGGCTTGGAGCTGCCGCCGCCTTTCTTGACGTGCAAATTGCCGTCGGCCTGCCGATCGAACAACACACCGAGTTCGATCAGCCATTTGGCAATCGAGGGGCCTTCCTCGACCATCACCTTGAGCAGGTCATGATCGTTCTGCATATGGCCGCCCTTCAACGTATCGATAAAATGGGTGACCGGCGAATCTTCCGGCGCCACGGAGATCTGCATACCGCCTTGAGCCATCACACTGTTGGAATCGCCTAAACGGAGCTTTGTCGCAAGAATCGTCTTGGCGCCGGCTCCGTGTGCATGCAGCGCCGCCGCGCAGCCCGCGCCGCCGCCGCCGATGATCAGCACATCCGTCGTATGGTGGGGAGTCAAATCTACCGTGCTGCCGATGGGACTGTCCCCCTCAAGCAACGTCGCCAATTCAACGACGGTCTTGTCGCCTTCGTTCGGGCCGAATCGGATCGGCCGATAGGCGCTCGCTCTCCAGTCCGGGTGGTATTTGTGAATCAGCTGATCGCGGTCGGCAGGGGAAAATTTGGGGATGGTTTGCTTGCGGCGAGCATCCCTGGTCTGATGAACGATCTGTTGAAGTGCGTGAATGTCCATAGAGATAAGATCAATGGGTAACGGTTGATGGATAATGGTTCATGAACAAGAGGTTCCTGCAGCAAACCCTGTCGGTCTGGTTTCTTTTCCATTGACCATTTGCCATTGTCCGTTAACCATGGGCTATTTCACGGTCGCACAATGCTCCGCCAGTTCTTTCTCGTTCATCGACAGAACCTTCTTCCACTCATCGTCGAACCGGCCGTCCTTGATCTCCTTGATGCGCGTATCCAATCCGGCCGGCTTCTCTGTAAAATGCGCCCCCTGTGCGCGGCTGACGTAGAGCGCCACGAGGTTCGGAGCAATATCGGCGATGCAGACCGGCGTGCACATGCCGCACATGACGCAGTCCATGAACATCTCCGAGACGCTCTGGAAGTCGCCGAAGACCGCCTTCCACACCCCTTCCCGCACGTCGATCTTCTGCGGGCAAGCTTCGGTACAGGCGTTACAATTCCTGCAGAGTGGGGCCTCTGGATACAGATTGAACAGATCTTGCTTGGGGTCTTGAAGCTTCTGAATATCGTACAGCGCCTTGCGCGCCGGGAAGGGTGGCATCATCGTAAAGGACATGCCGTCCTGAACCGCCGTCTGGCAGGCCAGACACGTTCTCACCTTGGGATCATCCTTGGTCCGATAGTAGGTTGCGCAGGCACCGCAGAATCCACCGAGACAGCCGACGCCGCGCACGACTTCCTGGCCGGCATACCACATGGCCTTGATGACGGTGATCCCTTCCGGCACCTCGTACTTCTTGCCGGCAATTTCAATCGTCACCATCCGATGCGTGAGCACCTCGGGCTGATCGATTACGTTCTGGCTGTCGTCGGTTGCCATAGCTTTCAGCTTCCAGCCATCATAGCTTGGTTGCACAAAACTGACGGCTGAGTGCTGAGGACTGAGTGAGAAAAGGCTTCTCCCTCTCAAAACCTCAGTCCTCAGTCCTCGCTACTCAGTCCCACTACGCGAATGAATCGATAATCGCGTTCAGCGTCGCGCTCGGCCGCATCGCCTTGTAGGCCTTGGCATCGTCCGGGTGATAGTACCCGCCGACATCCTGCGGCTTGCCCTGCGCTGCCAGCAATTCGCCGTCGATCTTCTTCTCGTTGTCGCTCAGATCCCTGGCGATCTTCGCAAACTTGTCCGCAATCCGCTTATCTTGCGTCTGCGCCGCCAACGCCTGGGCCCAGTAGAGAGCCAGGTAGAAATGGCTTCCGCGGTTGTCGATCTCGCCAACCTTACGGGCCGGCGATTTGTTGCTCTCCAGGAACTTCGCGTTGGCCTGATCCAACGTGTCCGCCAGAACCTTGGCGGCAGGATTGTTTCCGACCTTCGCCAGATGCTCCAGCGAAGCGGCTAGGGCCAGGAACTCGCCGAGCGAATCCCACCGTAGATAGCCTTCTTCCTGGAACTGCTGCACGTGTTTCGGAGCCGAGCCCCCCGCGCCGGTTTCGAACAGACCGCCGCCGTTCAACAGCGGAACGACCGAGAGCATCTTGGCACTGGTACCGATTTCGAGAATCGGGAACAGATCGGTCAGGTAATCGCGCAAGACGTTCCCCGTCACGGAAATCGTGTCTTTTCCCTCTCTGATCCGTTCGAGCGACAGACGAATCGCCTCAGCCGGCGGCATGATCCGGATGTCGAGCCCCTTGGTATCATGATTCTTTAAGTACCGTTCTACCTTGGCGATCAATTGGGCATCGTGCGCCCGTTCCTTGTTCAGCCAGAAAATCGCCATGGCGCCCGTGGCCTTCGCGCGATCCACCGCCAGCTTGACCCAATCTTGAATCGGGGCATCCTTCACCTGACACATCCGCCAGATATCGCCTTCTTCCACTTTGTGCTCCAGCAAGGTCTTGCCCGTTGCATCGACGACCCGGATCGTGCCGTTGCCCGGCGCTTTGAAGGTCTTGTCGTGCGATCCGTATTCTTCCGCCGCCTGAGCCATCAGACCGACGTTGGGCACGCTTCCCATCGTCTTCGGATCAAGTGCGCCATGCTTCTTGCACGAATCGATGACCTCTTGATAGATCGGCGCATAGCTGGCGTCCGGGATCACGCATTTCACATCATGCAACTTGCCGTCCGGCCCCCACATCTTGCCGCTGTCACGAATGACCGGCGGCATGGAAGCATCAATGATCACGTCGCTGGGCACGTGCAGATTGGTGATGCCCTTGTCCGAATTCACCATCGCCATGGGCGGACGCTTCTTGTAGACCGCCTGGATATCGGCTTCAATCGCCTTGCGCTGATCTTCCGGCAACGACTTGATCTTGCTATAGACATCGCCAAGTCCGTTATCGGGATCGACGCCAAGTTTTTGAAATGTGGCGCTGTGCTTCTCGAACACGTCCTGGTAATACACCGTCACGGCATGACCGAAGATCTTCGGGTCCGAGACCTTCATCATGGTGGCCTTCATATGAAGCGAAAACAACACGCCCTGCTTTTGAGCGTCTTCGATCTGCTCCTCAAGGAATTGCCGGAGCGCCCGCTTGCTCATGAACGTGGCATCGATGACTTCCTCGGCTTGCAATGCCACTTTCGGCTTGAGCACGGTCGTCTTGCCGTCCTGGCCGACGAACTCGATCCGCGCATCAGTCGCCGCGGCCATCGTCATCGACTTTTCGTTCGACCGGAAATCCCCGCCCTTCATATGGGCGACATGCGTTTTCGAATCCGGACTCCACGCTCCCATCTTGTGCGGATGTTTTCTGGTATGAGCCTTCACGGAGAGCGGCGCGCGGCGATCTGAGTTGCCTTCGCGCAACACCGGATTGACGGCACTGCCCTTGACCTTGTCGTACCGGGCCTTGATATCCTTTTCCTTGTCGTCTTTCGGGTTCTCCGGATAGTCCGGCAGTTTGTACCCTTGTTTCTGCAATTCCTTGATGGTCTCTTGAAGTTGCGGCAACGATGCGCTGATGTTCGGCAGCTTGATGATATTCGCTTCCGGCGTCTTGGCCAGCTCGCCCAGCTCAGCCAGGGCATCATGCTGCTTCTGCGCCGGGGTCAGGTATTCCGGAAACACGGCGAGCACACGGCCCGCCAGCGAAATGTCCCGCAATTCAACCGTCACGCCCGCCGCTTTGGTGAAGGCATTGATGATCGGCAGGAACGAATAGGTCGCCAGCATCGGCGCCTCGTCAGTCTTTGTGTAAATGATTTTATCCGCTTTTGCCATGACTGTCCCCTCTGTTGTGTAACTGGTTTAGTTCAACGCATTCAGCGCCGAACCCGCCTTGAACCACGCAAGCTGCTGCTCCGTCATGCTGTGGTTCGCCTGGATGGTGAGCGTCCGTCCATCCGTCTTGTGTACCGTCACCACAACCGGCTTGCCAGGCGCCAGACTTTGTAGCCCCGTCACGCTGATGCGGTCTTGCTGCTCGATCTTCTCGTAATCCTTCGGGTCCGCGAAGGTCAACGCCAAGATCCCCTGTTTCTTCAAATTCGTTTCATGGATGCGCGCGAAGCTTTTCGTAATGACCGCGCGGACGTTGAGGAACCGTGGCGACATGGCTGCATGTTCGCGGCTGCTGCCCTCGCCGTAGTTCTCGTCGCCGACGACGACCGAGCCGATCCCCTTGGCCTTGTAGTCACGGGCAATTTGGGCAATCGTCAGGTTCGACTCGCCGGTCAGCACGTTCGTGCCCTTGCCCGGCTCCGAAGAAAATGCGTTGTTCGCGCCAAGGAACATATTGTCGCTGATCTTGTCCAAATGGCCGCGGAACTTAAGCCAGGGCCCTGCGGGCGAAATGTGGTCGGTCGTAGTCTTCCCCTTGGTCTTAATTAAAAGCGGGAGCTTCTCAAAATCTCTCCCGTCCCACTTCGGAAACGGCTGCAAGACTTGTAACCGCTCGCTGGTCGACGGAATGTCTACCGTAAGATTCGAGCCATCTTCCGCCGGCGCTACGTAGCCTTCTTCGCCCTTTGCAAAACCCTTCGCTGGCAATTCTTCACCGACCGGTGCTTGGAGCTTGAACTCCTTGCCATCGGCACCTTTGACCGTCTGATTCACCGGATCAAAACCGAGATCGCCGGTGATCGCGTAGGCCGTCACGACCTCCGGGCTCGCCAAGAATGAAAGCGTTTCGTTGATGCCGTCATTCCGGCCGGGGAAATTTCGGTTGAAGGAACTGACGATCGAATCGGCCTTCCCCTTCACTCCGTCCGCACGCTTCCATTGACCGATGCAAGGTCCGCAGGAGTTCGACAACACGGTGCCTCCGAGTTTCTCAAATGTCTCCAAGAACCCATCACGCTTCATCGTGTGGTAGATACGCTCGGAGCCTGGTGAGACGAGGAATGACGCCTTCGCCTTCAAACCAGCCCTCAATGCCTGTTGCGCCACATGGGCCGAGCGGCTGATGTCTTCGTACGATGAATTGGTACAGCTGCCGATCAATGCGGCCTTCAGTTCCACCGGATAGCCCTTTTCCTGCGCTTCCGCTCTCAACTTGGAGATCGGCCGTGCAAGGTCCGGCGTATGCGGGCCGACCACATGGGGCTCCAGCTTCGACAAATCGATTTCAACGATCTGATCGTAGTACTTCTCCGGCGACTGCATCACTTCAGGATCAGCCGTCAGCAACGCCTTGTTCGCCGACGCCAGATTGGCCAAATCAGCACGATCCGTAATATTCATATAGTCGACCATCTTCTGGTCGAAGGGGAACACCGACGTCGTGGCGCCGAGCTCGGCACCCATGTTACAGATGGTGCCCTTACCGGTGGCGCTGATCGTTTCGGCGCCGGGGCCGAAGTATTCGACGATCTTATTGGTCCCACCCTTGACCGTCAGCAGACCACAGAGGTAGAGGATCACGTCCTTTGGCGAAGCCCAGCCACTCAACTTGCCGGTCAACTTGATCCCGATCAATTTGGGATGGAGCACTTCCCAGGGCAACCCGGCCATCACTTCACCGGCATCCGCACCGCCGACGCCGATCGCCAAACCACCTAACCCACCGCCGTTCGGCGTGTGCGAGTCGGTCCCGATGATCAAGCACCCGGGAAACGCGTAGTTTTCCAAGACCACCTGGTGAATGATCCCGGCGCCCGGTTTCCAAAATCCTATGCCGTACTTCTTGGCTGCGGATGCCAGGAAGTTATAGACCTCCTTATTTTCGTCCATGGCACGAAGCAGGTCCTTCTCTGATCCCATCTCAGCACGAATCAGGTGGTCGCAGTGGATGGTGCTTGGCACCGCCGCCTTCTTCTTATTGGCCTGCATGAATTGCAGCACGGCCATCTGGGCCGTGGCATCCTGCATCGCCACACGGTCCGGGCGCAGCGCCAACATGGCCTTCCCACGCTCCCAATTCTGGGTGTCGAAGTTATCGGCATGCGAGACCAACACCTTTTCCGCCAGTGTCAACGGGCGGCCGAATTTCTTCCTGGCCTTGGCACAAGCGTCCGGCATCTTTGCGTAGAGTTTCTTCGCGAGATCGAGTGACATCACTCTCTCCTTACAAACGAGCCCGGGACCTGATGCCAGGAGCCAGGGAGGCGCTCTCCCAAGCCACGCATCAGCCACCAGTCTCTGGTTAGGGCGGCACTTCCCACCACTCGTCGGGCGGTAGGACCTCCCGCAGTTATTCCACCGGTGGTACTTTACAGACCTATTTCAACGGCGGGACTTCCCGCCGCTTCGGCGCTGCGTAGTTCACAAGGTAGTCGAACAGCCGGATCAATCTGCTGTCCTGACGCTTCTGATCCACCCAATGGCCGATCAATCCGATCGTGCGCGACAAGATAAAGAAGCCGTTCAAACTGTCGACCGGGAAGCCCAGGTCGACCAGCACGGCTGCCATCGTCCCGTCCACGTTCAAAATCAAGTTGTCCTTCTTCGCCGCCGTCACCTGCTCGACTTGCAACGCGAAATCGAGGCACGGGGTCTTGATGTGCAAGCTCTTCACATAGCCCACGAGTTCCTTTACACGCTTGTCGGGATTGCGAAGGCTCTTCACACGGTGACCAATCCCTGGGACTGGGCCGACATTCTTTTTCATGTAGGCCAAGAAGTCTTCAACGGTCATCTTGTTGTCGACCGCGTACTTGAACCAGCGGCCCGCATCTGTGACGGCACCACCGAACCGAGGGCCGATCATGATGAGACCGGCCGCGACCGCTTGCGACAGACCGATACCGGCGCAGGCCGCCAGGATCGTCGCGTAGGCGCCGCTTACGCAGGGACCGTGGTCGGCAGACAGCATCACGATACGCTTAATGATTTCCGCTTCCTGCTTGGAGATGAGCCGCTTGTCCCAGAGCAGACCGATGACGTGCGGGATTTCGTAGCCCTTATTGATCAGTTCCGAGGCCGGATAGCCGTCATAGCACGGTTCGTCCCCACGGTCGTCGCTGATGGTGGTCCGGATCAACGGAGCCACGATGACCTCGTCCGCCTTCATCGCCTCCTCAACGGTCTTCGGCAACTTCGGCAGGCTCGTGGGTTCGACGATCTCTTTGACCTGCCCGGACTTCAGCATCTCCTGATAGGTTTCCTTGATCGCTGGACCGAGCGCCCCGAATGTTGGGGGGACTATGGCGCCGGCCTTCTTGAGGGCGTCCGACTTGGACCTGGCCGACCCCTCGCCCTTCATGCCTTCCTTGGCTCCGGCGTGACCGAACTTCATGCCCTTCGGCAAGCTCTCTTGGCAAAACCCGGAGACGACACCGATCAGCTTGACCCGGCGCTTCTTGGCCCCGTACCACTCCGCCGCCCGCTCTTCAAGATCGCCGCCCATTTCGCCGACGATCACGACCGCCTTGGTCTGGGGATCGTTCTCGAACATTTCCAGGTAGCTAACGTAGTCGGTGCCGGGATAGGCATCGCCCCCGATTCCGATCGCGGTCGTGATGCCGTCCGCGAACTGCGAACAGATCCAGATGATCTCGTTGGAGAGCCCACCCGACTTGGTGATGACGCCAAACGAGCCTTCACGATAGAGCTTAGAGAGCACCAGGTTGTCGAATGCCCCGCCGATGACGCCCAGGCGGCACGCACCGGCCGAGATGATCCCGATGGAAGAAGGCCCGTTGAATACTTTACCGAGTTTGCGTGCATGGGCGCCGAGAATTTTGGCGTCCTTCTCGGGCACGCCCTCGGTAATCATCGACACCACCTTGATATGGGAATCGTCCAGTGCTTCCATCCCGCCCTTCATCGCGCGGTCCGCGCCGATGTAGACGAGGCTGGTGTTGATGGCCGGATGATTCTTCGTCGCTTCGGCAATGGTCTTGTAAATAGGAACCGCGATGAGCCCGCTGCCGTAGGGAATTTCGTTCGTCTTTCCGGCATCCGGAGGATAGACGAACGCTTCGACACTCAGTGGTCTTTTGATCAAATAACAGAATTCGGCCATGCGCCGGGCAGCGTTCACGCCCGCTTGCCCGCCCTGAATCACCACACGAGTGTCTTTGTTAGCCAAGATACTCATCGAAATCTCCTCTTTCTCAGTGCTGAGACCTGAGTCACGAGCACTGAGTTGAGAAGCGATCCTGCCCCCTCAGCACCCAGCACTCAGCACGTCTTTTTTACTTCTGCAGTGCTTTATCGACGATGTCGGTCAACGGTGTGTAGCGATCGAAGACGTTGATATCGAAGCCTTCGTCCTTCAACGCGCGCATCGCGTCGAGCCCTTCCTTCTCACGCGGGCCGCCTCGGCGCACCCAAATCTTCACGTCCTTCATCTTGCCGTCGGCTTTGGCCTTGCGGAAGCCGTTGATGATGCCGCCGAAGGTCTTTTTGACGTCGGTGAAGTTCGCAATGGCTCCGCCGACGATGATGTTCTTGATGCCGGGCAAGGAGCAGACTTTCTCCGTCAATACTTCCACGGCCCAATCGGGCGGATCGCCGGAGTATTCGGCATAATTCGCCAACTTCCCGCCGCGCGCGACTACCGCATCGGAGTAATACACGCTCGCGCCGCCACCGGCCGGGAGCATCGCCGTATCGCCACCGGGGATTTCGATAAACTTGACCGAGCCCTTGATCTTGCTGTCTACCGCCATCACTTCCAGCTCCTCTTTGCTGTAGGCGCGGCCGAACTCCGCGGCAAAGGCAAAGTTCCAGTCGGGGTGGCGGAACTTGGCGTCGCCGTCGAGCAAGGTGACTGCATCGAGCGCAACAAACGCACCATCGCTCTCGCGCGTGACGACGGGATTCACTTCGAGGTACTGCGCATCTTCGCTGTCGAAGCAGGTAAACATCTTGCCGGCAAAGTCGGCCATCTTCTTGGTGAGCGGCCCGGTAAAACCCGCGTCCTTGGCGAGCTGTTCCAGCGACTCAGGGGAAGGAGCCTGTCCAACTTCGAGACACAGGCGCTTTACGCGGTCCCAGTTGGACTCGACTTCGATCCCGCCACAGTTGGCGACAAGAATTTCGGCGCCTTCGCGGGTGGACTTCACCGCACAATAATATTCTTCCTTGTGGGCGATCATTTCGGAGACGATGACTTGTGAGACCGTGATGCTGCCGACTTGACGGCCGATCATCTCTTTCGTAGCAGCGACCGCGCCGTTGAGGTCGAGGCCGACCTTCACAAGCCCCAGCTTGAACCGCGAGCCCAGCGCTTCGTGGGCTTTCGCCACGAGCTTCGATGTCTTCATCCACTCGTTGGCTTGTCCGAGCTTGGCAAGTTCGTCCGCCGACGTGACGACGACATAATTGGGGACGTGGATACCCCACTTCTTCATCAGCCCCATCCCGGGGCCTTCCAACACCTTGGCCATGACTCACTCCTTCAATAGTGTATACGTCGCTGCTAAGGGGAGCAGGATTGTAACGAAATCAACCCGGTGACTCAAGACACCAGAGGGACTACTGTGGTAGGGCTCAAAAGGCCTAGCGCTGCCTCCGGCAGACCCGATACGGCCTCTCGTGATCATAACTCATGGGTTTGAAATGGTTTTCCTCACATTGGCCGCGAGGTTTCATCGCCACTTCCGAGGATCTTGGCATCGGGGGCAAAAGAATGCACTGCGCTCGCTCTGAAGACGGCGGATTGTCCGCCCGCAATGGTTGGGACATGGCTGGCCTTCTTTCCCATACACGAGATGGCGTTGTTTGAACTGCCCCTCGGTTCCGTCGGGCGCGAAGAAATCCTTCACGCTCGATCCTCCGCAGGCAATGGCACTGCGCAACACCGCTTGAGTAACATAGTAGAGCCGTTCGACTCTTGTGGATGGGAGACGGCATGCCATGACGTTGGAATGCAGCCCGGCCCGAAACAAAATCTCATTCGCATAGATATTCCCGATGCCGGCAAGGGATTGCTGGTGCATCAATAACGGCTTCAACCTGCCTCTTCGACTTGTCATGAGCCGCTGAAAATCACCGAATGAGACCGCCAACGGATCATACCCGAACCGGCGAGCACGGTATTGGTCCAACCCCGGTTGATCGAGGAACGAGAGCCGACCAAATCGGCGCGGATTCCAGTAGCGCAGTCCCGCTTCCCGTCCGCCGGTGAACGTCATCCGAAGATGCACGTGCTGCGGATGTTTGATCGGTACCGATGGGAACAGCAGCAAACCCGTCATGCCCAGTTCGGCCACGAGATAACGCGCGGCCTGTTTCTTGACGAACCGAAGCGCCACGCTCTTCCCATATCGATCGACCTGTTGCAAAACAGATCCTATGTACCAAGGAAGCGATGAGAATCCCTCTCGAACGATATCCTTCCGGCCCACCCAGCAGTCGGTGACCTGCGCTCCGACCAAGGCGGCTCGCAGTTGGCACGCCACCACTTCAGCCTCAGGCAACTCCGGCATATCGGCAGTCCCTCAGAAAAGTTTGATTAGGCCACAGGCTTGCGGGTAAAGGCAATGTGTGGGAGGGTGCGCGCAGTAGACAGGTTACGCGGCTTTGCGAAGAGTGAGGACGCGTTCGATCGTGTCTTCGAGTTTCGGGAGCGGCATGGCGCCGGGGCGACGAGTCATGACCAGCTTCAACACATCGGCATAGGCCATGTGCTCTACGCAGCACAGATAGGCCATGGCCACTGAAACGGATCGACCCATTCCGGCACGGCAACAGACCATGACCCGATTGTCCGTCAGATGCTGTTCCACCCACCGGACGGCCTCGGCCAATCGCTTCGGATCGGCTTCGCCGAAATCCTTGAATGGGATCTTGCCGTAGGCGAGCCACTTCGGCGCATCGATCGTATATTCTTCGGCCACCAGCAACAGTGCGCCGATTTGAACAGGCGGTTGCATGGCATCGTTGATGTTCCCGACAAGCAGCCGATCCGTAATGAGATGCATCGCATGGCCAGTATAGGCACTCTGCTTGAAAGATCAAGCATCGGTCAGATCCCTGCGGTTGCAGTCTATTTCCAGAGACGGCTATACTGAAGCTCGTTACTCAAAGGAGAAGGCGGTCACTCTCAATGGTTACACTGACCCAGCAGGAAGTGGAACGGCGCCTCGGCACGGTCCCTTGCGCAATCTGTAAACAATCCAGCTTTGCCATCGACGAACGGTTCATGGGAACAGACGGCGACTGGCGTGGCCTCTGCAAGAAGTGTTTTTATACGTTCCCGGTTTATACCGACATGGAATTCTATCTGCGAACGCAACCCGATGTACCGCTTCGGCTAAGGGAAGTATCCTGCACTGCCTGCAACCACCAGGGAGTCAGTCTCGATTTCCGAGCCACCATGTCCGTGCGGGATGCCTATTACTTCGTAACCTGTCAGGGTTGTAAACGGCAGTTTCCAGAGAAATCGTCGTTAGAGGCATTTGAATAAATCAGCACGCCCCAGCGATCCTCGTGTATAGTGCTCATATGACTGACACACCCAAACAAGCCAACCAGCCTTCGCCGGAAGAGAAGCCCAAGGCGAGAAAAGAGCTTCCGCTCATCTCCGTCCCCGATGATCGCGACATGATCGCCGAAGAAATGGCCGAGCTGTTCGAGGAAGACAAAGTCTCCCATCAGCACGGCAGCTCGGAACCGGAAGCGGACTAACTTCTCAACGCTTTTCAGAAATCATCAGCAAGCGGAGCCTCCCGTCTCCACACCTCTCGGCGCGACCCTTCTGGGTTTCAGCGAGCGGAAGCCTTCTGGAATTCCTTCAGCTGCGATCATGTGATCGCAGCGCTTCAGTCAGTTCCAGTTTTCCTTCTCCCCGAAACCTCAGTGGGTCCCCGCGCCTCCGGTGAAGTCGGCAGGCAGCTCCCGCTTGCTGCTGCTAAAAAATAAAACGGCGACGAGTCGCTTGTAGACCCGTCGCCTTAACTATCATCTAAATCGCCGAATAAGGAGAGCTGCGAGGACCCATAGACCCGCAATATATAGAATCCCCCCTATAAGAAACATGCCGACCTGCGATACCTTGCCAGCAAGTGTAGTGCAATGATCGTGCAGGCCTCCGCACATTACGAAACCTGGAATAAGTGCAGGAAAAAACAAAACAACAAATACCAACTCAATAAGGAAGTCGGTCTGCCGCCAATAGCCCGGATTAAGTCCCTGGAAAGATGAAGCAACGAGAAGCAAGGATGTTAGGACGTGGTAGAAGACATATGCCCAACCAACTCTCCGCAGAACAGGTTTCATTCTCTCTAGCACAACCAAGCTGTATTCTTTCTTGGGTCTATCCAAGTATTGCCCATACAGATCAGCATAGTACTCCTCGATAGTATGTCAACACCTTGCCAAAGAACTGTGCTAACCCATGAGCGACTCATCCTGTTTCCACATTTCTCCTAGGCTAGGTGGAACGGGTGAGCCCCGAATGTATCCTAATCAGGGACAGGCCCATCAGCGGTCTGTCCCCGCTATCCTTACCCCTTAAGGGGCGGCGGGTTGATCTCCTACTGCGCGCATGCACCGAGCACAGCCCGTAACTTGGACGTTTGATTCAATCCGAGTGCGCGGTGCGCGAGCAAAGGAGATGACCCGGCCGCCCCTTTCCGCAGTCCTCATGATGCCGTATCCGAACGCGCGCACCATTCGTCACCTGCACTTACGCCTCGCTGTGACTTTGCCAGGCCTTGCCGAACAACTTGATGGCATTCTCGCGCCTCACCTTGTTGCTCTCCAGCTTGTCGTCAGCCTTGCCCTCAGTAGACCCACAGCAGCTCATTTTATTCACCAATCCGGGATCCCTTAAGTTCGGCGCTTCCACACATCGGGGTGGCGATGTGAATGCAGCACGGCCAGAATGGCTACCGTCTCTGCTTCAAAGAGAAAATATACGCCGTACGGGAACTGGTGAAGAAGCGCTCGGCGCACGCCACCTTGTATCAGCGGAAATTGCCGAGGATTATTTTCGATTCGACGGAAGACGAGAGCCAGTTCATCAAGGAATTGACCACCAAGACCAGATCGCTGATCTTCATACCAAAGAGCTGCTGCTTGGATGTCGAGTTCGGACTGAGGTTGGACGGCGAAACGTCGAACCATGAATCGGGTTACCGATTGCGAAGCTTGTCCTCGATGTCGGCACGCACATCAGACCAAACCCTACCGGCTGAAGGATTGGCGCGGTAGGCTTCAAGCCGTTCCTGGATAATCTGTTGATGCCACTCAGGAACAGGAACTTGCTCCGGCGACGCTGCAATCCGATCCCACAGCGCTTGCACATAGTCAATCTGCTCGCTAATTGTCAGGTCGTCAAATCCAGGAGGCGGGTTCGGGATAACATTTGCCATATCGGATACTCCCCTGGCGGCAAGTATAGCGCAAACCTTCTACCAAGCAAACCAACGTTTCAAGGCTAGCACCCAACCGTGTATGACTTCCCAAGTCAGAGAGACGCGGGACCAGTCGACCAGTGACTGGTCCCAGTTCTTTCTCTCACCAACTCGGCTGGAAGGGATGGGCATGGAGGCTCGGCCATGGCGGCGCATGATCCCCAGAAGGAGAAAGGGCACCGGACGCCGTTCTTCTCGTCCGGTAAGGCGTCCGGTCAACAGTACAGCATGAAGCAGCCGTACACAATTCATCGCATCATGGTCGAGCCGGAGCTGCCCGCCCTTCGTCAGCCGAGAGTGGCTTACCCGCATGATGCTGAGATATACCGCACACACTGTTCGTCCAGGTCTTTCCTACGTGGGACGAATGATCTTCACAGTCGCATCTTGTTCAATTCGCCCCAGTGCCGACACTTTGCCGCCTTTTTCTTTTCTCACGATCCGCTCGATCTGCACGATCGCGCCGCGGTGCCACTGATCAAAGGCCTCGTTCTGAAGAGAGGCGAGGCGGTCCTGCCGTCCAACTTCTTGCCGGCCCTGTCCGTTACAAAGCCATGCCCGCTTTTCGCCCTTCAGCGCTCGCAATTCACTGACCACTCGATAATGATCAGGACGCCGTTCGACAATCGTCTTGCCATCTTTTCGCAACAGTACATACGAGAACTTCAGTGCATCCTTAATGAAACCGACCTCCTTGTCGATTGCTCGGATAGATTCCGGCGGTTCCCAGGCCCGCTCTTCATGGCACCAATCGTAAGGGTTCACGAGGGCCGGACAACTGTTCTCGTGCAGGCAGGGGCTGTGCACGGTACAGCGGTTTTCTTGGAGTAATCGGTCTCGCACCTGATGCAACGCGCGGGAGGTTTCCCGAAGGGCCGGCTCGATTATCATCATGGTGCCATGTGGTGCCAGCAGTGCTAATACCTCAGCCACCAGGCCAGTCCGTGCCCCGATTGGGTCCTTCGCATCGGAAAACATTTCGTTCAGACAATTGGCAAGAATGACCAGATCGAATGGGGCTCTTTCCTTGACCGGCTCCAGCCATGCCCTCCGTTCCAAATCCCCCTCGCCCGTCTGCAGACTCGCGGTGGTGATCCCCGCGGCATGACAATAGCCACCCCACAACAGGCTCGCCTGACGCAGCGCTGCAGGCACTGTGTCCAGAGCCACTACCGACAGCACCGTCGTGGATCGGCGGCGATACCACCAATCGAGAACGGCTAAGGCGCCTGTCCCAGGCCCGGAACCAAGGTCCAAAACGGACAACCGCCGGTTGTCTTCGGAAACAGGCATCTCGTCGAGCAAGACCTGGATCTTCGAGAGGTTAACCGGAAGAAAGTAGCTGAGATAGGCAGCCGCAAGCACAGGATCATCCAGATACCCCTGGCTGACCGCTTCCCGTTCCTTGGTAAAGAGCTGCGAGAGTCCGGCCACAGCCCGCGCGAGACGAGGGCCTGGTATCCCTTTAATTGAAACAGCCTCCTCAATCACTTGAAGCAGTAGCGGCGAGACTGTAGCGTTGAGGCGGATCATGAGCCTAGTGTATGCTCACCACATCAGGGAGGACAACCATGACAGACGATATCCTGAAGGCATACAAAGACGTGGAATCGGCAGTGGACCGCTATATCAGACTGCTCCACGAACACGTGACTATGTTGCAAAACATCGAACCGCCGGGGTCGGATAAGGTCGTACGCCTGACGGCTGGATCGAAGGCCATGACGGACAGCGCATCGATCTATCTGTCCTACGCCAAGTACGTGGCCTACGGCATGCCGGCAAGCGAGGAAATGGTGGAGGATGAGATTCAGGGCTAGCGAATGGTCTGTTCGGTCTATCTGCTGTCCCTGGTCTGTCCGGACGACCAGGTAGACAAGTAAGACGAGATAGACAAGAAAAAGAAAGAGCCCGACAGGGAGTGCCCCTGTCGGGCTCTTTCTTTTCGTGAACCAGCTTTAGATGCTGCGCATGAAGTGAGCGACGTCGTCCGGATTGACGGCCCCGCCCATGATTTGCGACATGGCGACGTTCGTGGACTTCTTGCCGGTCAGGCCGGACTCGACTTCGTCTACGATCAATTCCACCGGCATCGACTGACCACCGTAGACACGCGGACCGCCGATGATTTTTGCCTTCGAAAAACCGTAGATCGCCGTGGCGACTTCCTTGGCCAGCCAGCCGACATAGTTGAATTCCGGCACCACGATTAGCTTGGCCTTGCCGCAGAGCTGACGCAGTTCCTGGGTCGGGAACGGACGGAGCGAGCGGACCTTGATCAGGCCGACGTTCAAGCCTTTCTCTTTGCAGAGACGCACGGCCTCACGCGACTGAGCCGCCGCGCTGCCGGAGGCGATGATGATCGCTTCGGCGCCTTCGACATTCTCCGCCGTGAGCAACCCGCCCATGTACTTATTGATGTATTTGCGCGACCGCTCCACGGCCGCCCACACTTCCTGTTGCCACACAGCGTGAATGTTATACGCCATGAAGTTCGACTTTTGGACCGGGGCATCGCGGGACAAACGCGCGGGAGGATTCTCCGCATCGAGCACCGGCACCGCGCCACGCCAGGCTTCTCGCGGCGGGAGCTTAATCCCACGGTCCTGCATGCGCACATAGCCGCGCGCGTGCGTCACAAAGAACCCGTCGCAGCAGACGCCGACCGGCAACGTCACATCGTTCTTTTCACTGATCGTGAATCCCGCCATCGTGAAATCAAACATATCCTGCTGGTTCTCGGCGTGGAACACGATCATGCCGCAGTTCAGCAAATACGAGACTTCGATGTTATCCGGCTGAATGGCGAGCGGCGCGTTGACCACACGGCACGTGAACATGGCGACGACCGGAAGACGGTGGCCGGGCCACGACGCGATACCTTCCAAACCACGCAACGTGCCCGGACCGGCGGTCGCGGTATAGCAACGGACGCCCGAGCGGGACCCGCCGGCGATGGCGGCCATGACGCCGACTTCTTCTTCACCCCGGTAATATTCTTTCACATAGCCTTCGCCGTAGAGCACGCCAACAAGCTGCATGGTTTCAGATTGCGGGGTGATCGGATAGGCGATGGCCAAATCCACGTTCGAGCGGCGGACAGCTTCTTTCGCTGCCTCGCTGCCGGTGATGAATTCTTTGGTCCGCGGCGCCTCGAGAAACATGTATTCGGGCGTCACCACCTTTTGTCTCTTGGCCTCGGCGTGCGGATCTTTCTTGGCCGCGCTCGGTGGCGCCGCCACACTGGTGATCGGATCGCCCTGGGGATTGGTCTTGACTTCGGTTTCGCTCATAGTTGCACCTCTTGGCTAGTTCGAGCGTTGCCGCCCGGCCTCATCCTTCCCGCTTCATCTGCTCAGCGCTGTGCCCGAACATCGCCGCGCTGCCGCTTCCTCCCGGTGTCGGCGCGAACTCCAACGGATTCGCATGGGTCTTGCCACCGTGGACCTTCGATTGCGTTCCAGTATACCGAACGTTCTCACCGTTGTCCGGCAGCTTGATACCCATTTGTTCGCGCACCTTCTTGAAGATCTGTGCGACACGCTTGATCTTGAGAGTATCGGAATCTCGAATCGTGAGCATGGCGTCTTCATGGCCCTGTTCGGCGCAAATGGCCATGGTGCAGCAGTTCGTTCCCGCCCGGATCATCTTGAGGGTCAAATTCGCGTAGTGGCAATGCACGCCGATGAAGATGCAGGCTTCGATCTTATTGCCCCAGATCGTGAGGTTCGGGTGATTGGGGTTGATGACTTCTTCCGGATCGATCTTCGGATACTTCGGCCGATAGTCCGGCATCGGAATGATCATGACTTCCGGAATCTGCGCCGCAATTTCCAGGGTCGCTTTAGCCTTTTCGACCGCGTGATCGTTCCACGCCCAGAGCAAGAGCGGTCCCGGGAAGATGGTCGCGTTCGGGCTGGTCAACATCTTGCGCGCCATCTCTTCGATAACCACTTCCTCATTGGGCTCGAGCAGGCCATAAAACAAGCCCTGCCCCGGATCCGGCAGCGACACCCCCAGCTGCGCCGCGGACGGAGGATGGAAGCCGGCCGGCCCCGGTACAATAATACGTTCTCTTGTATCCTGTGTTGTTGCCACGCCCTTCCCCTTTCCTGCACTTATCCGACGACGGGACTGGCCAAAACAGCCGTCGTGCTCTTCTCACCATACGTAATGTTCTCGGTCAACGCCGCCTTCGGCAACTGATCGATCATGATCATCTTGATCGCGTTGTTCTTCGCCATGTTGTCGCAGACCCACACGCATTGTGCACAGCCCTTGCAGCGGTCCACGGCGACATAGGCCGAACCGTACTTGAATCCTTTGTCCTTGCCCATTTCGTCGCTGTACTGGATTGTATTGGCTTCAGGACAATATTGCGTGCAGAGCTTGCAACTCTTTGCGGCACAGATCTCAACACTAATATCGGCTACAAGATACATGGTACTCCTTTACACGGCCGCCGCGGCGGCCGGTGCCTCCGCGCGCTGAACATCCTTGGCCGCCCACCCTTTATCGACGGCGTAGTTCCATGCCGCGCGCATGACGGCGACGTTCTTCTCAATGAGTTCCTGTTTCTTTTTGAACTTTCGCTCGACGACGCTGTCCAATGCCGCCGTGCCACCTGATACCACGAACCCTTTACCAAGGAACCGATCTTTCACTGCCTGTTCTAAGGCCTCCATGTTCGTCAGACCGGTGATCGCGCCGATACAACCCATCAACGCCATATTCGTCGCGAGATCCATCCCCGAAACTTCCAGCGAAATCTTCGTGGCCGGAATATAGTAGAGTTTCGCACGACGCTCTTCCAACTCGCGGGCCTGGTCCTTATGCAGCTTCATCGGCCCGTCGTTGTTGATCAACGCGATCCCGTCTTCCTTCAGGCCGAAGTAAAACGGCATGGTGTAGGACTTGCCGTGCGTAATGACTTGGGGGTGGAAGATGATGATGATGTGCGGGAAGGTAATCTCGCCGATCTCGTAGATCGGTTCGTCTGACACGCGGACGTAGCTCTCAACCGGGGCCATCCGCTTTTCCGACCCGTAGAACGGAACGATTGTACTTTCGCCGCCGGCGTTGATGACGGCGGTGCTGAGAATATGCGAGCCGGTAACGACACCCTGGCCGCCGACGCCCGCCATTCGAATGTTGAAACGCTTTGCCATGGTGAACCTCCTCGTGAATGCCTAGGCCTTGCTGGGAATCGCGGCGGCTGGAGCGGCCGGCTTGGCGAGAAACTCCTTATAGCCATAGCGCTCAGTGAGGTATTGCTTCGCTTCTTCGCTGACATACTCCGTGAACTGATACCGGTCGTTCTCGACCGTCTTTGCGTCTTCCATGACCTTGTCGGTAGGAATGGCATACTCAATGTTGCAGGACGTGTACGCCTGGATGTAGGTCGATCCGACTTCGCGGGCGATCAGCACAGCCTTCTTGATCACGCTTTCCACACGGCGCGGATTGTTGGGCACCACCGTGGCGACATACGCGCAGCCGGCGACCTTCGCCATCTGCAGCATGTCCATTTTCTCGAACTTCTTGCCGAGTGGAGCCATCTTCAGCACGGCGCCTCGATTGGTCATGCCGCTCTCCTGGCCGCCGGTATTGCCGTAGACTTCGTTGTCCAGCATGATCGTTGTAAACCGCTCCTTGCGGAACCAGGAATGGAGGACCTGCTGGAAGCCGATGTCCGCCGTGCCACCGTCTCCGGCCATCACGACGACATCCTTGGGCTTATCGCCAAATCGGAGACGCAGACCGCGGGA